>NZ_BSTN01000016.1 GCF_030269545.1 Actinomadura sp. NBRC 104425
CACCACCACATCCACACCCGCCAACACCGCCTCACGACGAGCCCGCGGCCAGGCCGGATCCACCGGCACATACGCCGCCCCCGCCTTCAACACCCCCAACAACACCCCCACCAACTCAGCCGACCGCACCAACACCACACCCACCAGACCACCCCGCCCCACACCACGACCACGCAGCCCCCCAGCCACACGCTCAGCAAACCCGTCCAACTCCGCAAAGGACCACACCCGACCCCCATCAACCACCGCCACCGCACCCGGCACCGCAGCAACCCGCTCCTCGAACAGGTCCACCAGCGAGCCGCCGGTGCCGCCGGTGCCGCCCCAGCCCGTCACCACCAGGTCGCGGCCGGCCCGGTCGAGCAGGGACGCGCGGCCCACCGGGAGGTCCGGGGAGGCCACCACGGCCTCAAGGAAGCGGACGAACGGCTCGCGGTGGGCGAGGGCCTCGGGGGCGGAGTTCGTCTCGAACTCGATGGAGGTCTCGTCGCCGCCGCGCACCACGATCGACAGCTCGTCCACCGGGCGGATGGACACGTCGTGGGCGGTGGCGGGGGCGCCGGCGAAGTCCAGCACGCGTTCGAAGCCGATGATGTTGAGGACGGGGCCGAAGTACCGCCCGGCGGGCCAGCCGAGTTCCCGCCGCAGGTCCTCGCCCCGGTAGCGCTGGTGCCGCACCGTGTCGCGGAGCACGTCGCGAGCCCGCCCGGTGAGGTCGAGCAGGGTCGCGCCGGGCGGCACGTCCAGCCGGAACGGCAGGACGTTGGCCAGCGTGCCGGGAGTGCGTCCGGACAGCGGGGTGATGCGGCCGGTCATCGCGAGGCTGAAGACGGTGTCGCCGCCGTCGGCCAGCCGTCCGAAGTAGGCCGCCGTGGCGGCGGTGACCACGGTGGACCAGTTGGTGCCGACGCGCCGCGCCAGGTCGCGGAGCCGTTCGCCGAGCGGTGCCCGCACCGCGTCCCGGCGGAACTCGCCGGGCGCCGCGCCGGTGCCGAGGGTCACCGGGTCGGGCCGGTCGGCGAACCGCCCGGTCCAGTGCGCGCGGTCGGCGGCGAAGTCGGCGCAGTCGCGGTAGGCGCGTTCCTCTTCCAGCAGGTCGCGCAGCGAGCCGAACCGCGCCGGTGCCGGTTCGCGGCCCCGCACCAGCGCGGTGTAGACGTCGGCGACGCGGCGGGCGATCAGCGACCAGCCGTAGGCGTCCATCACCACGTGGTTGTAGCGCTGGTACCAGAAGTACCGGTCGGGTGCCACGCGGAACAGGGCGAACGCGAACAGCCGGTCCCGCAGCGGGTCGGCCGGTGCGGCGAGTTCGCGGCGCATCCAGCCGAGCGCGGCGCCTTCCGGGTCGGATTCCCCGCTGACGTCGAGCACGGGAAGGTCTATGTCCCCGGTGGCGTGCGGGATCTGCCAGGGCCGTTCGCCGTCCTCGACGATCCGGACGTGCAGCACGTCGGCCTCGGCGACCGCGGCGCGGACGGCGCGGGCGAACGCGGTCTCGTCCACCGGGCCGCGGATGTCGAGGTACTCGCCGGAGTTGTAAGTGGCGCTGGGCGCCCCGACCCGCTGGGCGAGCCACAGGTCGTACTGCGCGGCCGACAGCGGAAGGCGGTGCTCAGCGGGCATCGCGCACCCCCTGCTCGTCCGCGGCGAGGTCGTAGACGTGCCTCAGGTTGGGGGCCTCCAGCAGGTCCACGACGTTGATCCGGCGGCCGGTGTGCTGTTCGAGGATGGTGACCAGCCACAGCAGGTGCACCGATTCCCAGCCGGGGAGCTCGTGCAGCGCGCGTTCCAGGTCGTCCTCGGTCAGCGGGAGCCCCAGTTCGGCGCGCAGGAGCGCGACGAATTCCACGGCACTGTTCATGGTTCCCCCCGAGCGGGTGTGTCACGGCGCTTCATGGACCTCGACGAGACGGATGTGCGCGGGCGGCGGCGCGATCTCGGTGAGCGGGTGCCGGAAGGTCAGCATGGTCCCGTCGTCGCCCTCGGGGACGAACCCGTTGCGCGGGTAGAAGTCGCGGACCAGGCCGTTGCGGCTGCTGGGCCGGTATCCGGCGAGCACCGCGGCGGCGCCGCGGTCCCGCGCGTGCCGCAGTACCCAGTTCAGGCACGCCTCCTCGACCGACCGGGAGAAGACGCGGCAGCTGAGCAGGAAGTTGTCGATGTGCAGCAGGTCGCCGCGCCAGCGGGCGAGGACCGCGCCGACCAGGCCGCTGTCGCCGAACCGGTCGGCGACGTGCACGGCAAGGACGAGCGCGTCGGGGTCGTGCAGCAGCCGCCGGACGTCCTGGGGCTGCAGCCGCCGGCCGGTCAGGTTGAACTGGTTGGTGCGCAGCGTCAGCTGGGAGACGCGGGCGGCCTCCGGTTCGGTCGCCGGGCCCACCCGCACCCGCACGTCCAGTTCGCGCAGGTAGTCCTGGACGGAGTCGAAGCGGTCGAGGAACCCCTTGCGGGCCGCCTCCTCCCGGTACCGGGCGGGGCGGACCCGGTCCTCGCCGGTCAGCTCCCGCTGGTCGAACCAGCCGTCGCGCAGCAGCCGCGCGGCGTGCAGGGCGGGTTCGCCGTCCACGTCGACGACGGCGACGCCGGGCAGTTCGCGCCGGACGAGGCCGCGTTCGTAGGGGCTGTCGTCGACGAAGACGAAGCTGTCGACGGCCAGGCCGAGCCGGTCGGCGAGGCCGGCCAGGTTCTCATGCTTGGGCCGCCAGTTGGCGACGACCTGGACGAAGTCGGCGTCCCGCAGCGCCATCGCCGGGTGGTCCCGCAGCGCGCGCTCCACCAGGTCGGGGTCGTTCTTGCTGACGGCGGCCAGCAGCACGCCCTGCGAGCCGAGCTGCTTGGCGACGCGCTGGAACGCCAGGAACGCCTCGCCCCGGTAGCCGCCGCCGAGCTCGATGCCGTCCACGCCGTCGTCGCCGAGCACCCCGCCCCACAGCGTGTCGTCCAGGTCGAGCACCAGGCATTTCTTGGTGCGGCCGACGAGGTTTCTGGCCAGGTGGCCGATCTCGCGGGCGTAGGCGGCCAGCAGGTCGTCGGTGAGGTGGGCCTTGGCGTAGGTGCCGAGCCGGTCGTCGCCGACCGGGACGCCCTCGGCGACGAGCGGGTCCAGGTCCACCACCACGACGGACGGGTGCTGCTCGGCCAGCGCCAGCAGGCGGGCGTTGGCCTGCCGCCACACCGCGCCGAGCCGCGCCCTGGAACGCCAGTCGACGAGCTGCGCGGTGTGGCGGCGCGTCAGCGGCATCGTGTTCAGCACCAGGGTGCCGCGTCCCGTGCCCGTGTACCGCTCGGCGAGCCGTTCGATGAGTGCGACCTTGGCGGTGGCGGCGCGTTCGACGTCCTCCGGCGTCCACGGCAGCGGGACCTCGTCGAACACCATGGCCGGGTCGAGCACGCACAGCACCAGGTCGGGCCGCGCGGCGGACAGTTCGCTGTCCGGGTCGCCCAGTTCCCGCACGTACCCGTCGAAGCCGGTGACCATGGGACGGGCGACCAGGCCGTGCCGGGCGAACTCGGCCCGCAGCGGGGGCGTGAGCCCGGACAGGGTGCCGTGCCCGGTGATGCCGACGGAGACGCCCGGAAGGTCGGGGTGGAGCCGTTGGATCTCGGCCGGGTCCACCCGTTCCAGCAGGCGTCCGGCGCGCACCAGCTCGCCTTGCGCCTGCTCCTGCTGCGCCAGCGCCGCCACGATCCGGCAGACCAGCGGGTACTCGGCGGCCAGGCGTCCCGCTGCGGCCAGCTCCAGCAGCGTCCCGGCCGTAAAGTCGGCGACCAACCCCGGCACCTCCTCAGCCCGATCCCTGCGGCGGACGGCCGCCGGGCATGGGGCCCCCGCCGGGCGGCGGGCCCATCGGCGGTCCCTGCATGGGCGGCCCGCCGGGAGGCGGACCCTGCATCGGAGGCGGACCCTGCATCGGAGGCGGCATCATCATGCCGCCGGGCGGCACCCCCTCCAGCGGCGGCAGCCCGGCGCCGTTCGGGGGGTCGCCGTAGCCGGGGCCGGCGGGCGCGGGCGCGGCGCCGTTGCGGGACGGCTGCCGGGTGAACTGGGTGCGGTGCAGCTCGGCGTAGAGCCCGTCGGCCGCCAGCAGCTCCTCGTGCGTGCCGCGCTCGACGATGCGGCCCGCGTCGACGACCAGGATCTGGTCGGCGTCGCGGATCGTGGACAGCCGGTGCGCGATCACCAGTGAGGTCCGGCCCCGCAGCGCGGTCTTCAGCGCCTGCTGGATCGCGGCCTCCGACTCGGAGTCCAAGTGCGCGGTGGCCTCGTCCAGCACCACGATCGACGGCGCCTTGAGCAGCAGCCGCGCGATCGCCAGGCGCTGCTTCTCACCGCCGGAGAAGCGGTAGCCGCGGTCGCCGACCACGGTGTCCAGGCCCTCGGGCAGGGCGGCGATCAGGTCCCAGATCTGCGCGGCCTTGCACGCCTCGACCAGTTCCCGTTCCTCGGCGTCGGGACGTGCGTACAGCAGGTTCGCCCGGAGGGTGTCGTGGAACAGGTGCGCGTCCTGGGTGACCATGCCGACGGTGTCGCGCAGGCAGTCGAACGTCAGGTCCCGCACGTCGTGCCCGCCGATCCGCACGGTCCCCGACAGCGGGTCGTAGAGCCGCGGCACCAGCTGCGTGATCGTCGTCTTGCCCGCACCGGACGGTCCGACCAGCGCCGTCAGGGTGCCCGCCGGGACGCGGAACGAGATCTGGTCCAGGGTCAGCGCGTCGTCGCCGCGTTCGGGCGGGGCGCCGTAGCCCTGCAGCGAGGCCAGCGACACCTCCGACGCCTTGGGGTAGCGGAACGACACCGCGTCGAACTCGATGTCCGGGGCGCCGCGCGAGCGGTCCAGCGCCACCGCGCCGGGCCTTTGCGCGATGAGCGGCTTGAGGTCCAGCACCTCGAACAGGCGGTCGAAGCTGACCAGCGCGGTCATCACGCTCGCCTGCATCGACGACAGCTGGTTGATCGGGCCGAACAGCCGGGTCAGCAGCACGGCCAGCGCCACCAGCGTGCCGAGCTGGAACGAGCCGTCCACCACCAGCACGCCGCCGAGCCCGTACACCAGGGCGGTGGCCAGGGAGCCGAGCAGGGTCACCGACACCAGCAGCATCCGCGAGTACACCGTGGTGACGACGCCGATGTCGCGAACCCGTCCGGCGCGCTCGGTGAACAGGCGCTTTTCGCTGTCGGGGCGCCCGTACAGCTTGGCCAGCAGCGCGCCGGCGATGTTGAAGCGCTCGTGCATCAGCGTGCCCATCTCGGCGTTCAACTGCATGGACTCGCGCATCAGGCCCTGCAGCCGACGGCCCACCAGCCGACCGGGCAGAAGGAACAGCGGCAGCGCCACCAGCGCCAGCAGGGTGATCTGCCAGGACAGGTAGAACATCGTGCCGAGCACGAGGATCAGCGACAGCAGGCTGGACGCCGACTGCGACAGCAGGGTGGTGACGGCCTGCTGGGCCGCCACCACGTCGGTGTTCAGCCTGCTGACCAGGGACCCGGTCTGCGTCCGCGTGAAGAACGCGATCGGCTGCCGCTGGACGTGGTCGAACACCTGGGTGCGCAGGTCGTAGACCAGCCCCTCGCTGATCTTCCCCGACAGCCAGGTCTCGGTGAACGTCAGCACCGCCTCCAGCAGCGCCAGACCGGCCACCGCCAGCGCGAGCCAGACGACCAGTGCCTTCTCCCGGGGGATGATGCCCTCGTCGATCACAATCTTCAGCAGCAGGGGGCTCGCCACCTGCGCCACCGCGACGAGCGAGGTGAGCAGCAGCAGCGCCGCGATGGTCCAGCGGTACGGCCGGGCGTAGGGAAGGGCGCGCCGCGCCGTGCCGGGGGTGACGCGCCGGCGGGTCGAGTCGGTGTCCTCCCCGAACCCGCGGATGGTCATGACCGGTCCCGGGCCGCCGATCATGGCGCCTGGCGCTCCATCTCCGCGATCAGGCTCTTGGGACGCATGTCGGTCCAGTGCTCCTCGATGTAGTCCAGGCACGCCTGGCGGGTGTCCTCGCCGTGGACGATCTCCCAGCCCGCCGGCACCTCGGCGAACGTCGGCCACAGCGAATACTGGCCCTCGTCGTTGACGAGGGCGTAAAACGTGCCGTCTTCGTCGTCGAACGGATTGGCCACGACCACTCCTCGGATTGGAATTTCGCTCGGATGTCCCGAACCGGAATTCTGCTCTACGGTCCCGCTGTCTACCACCCGGGTTTCAGCCGGTCGGACGCGTCGGCGGTTTTCGCACCTCCGGGGGCCGACGGTGCAGGTGGCGGGGTGCGGGAGCCGACGGCGGGGCGGTGTCCAACCGCGCGTCCTCGATACTTGGACACCGCCCGGAAAAGGAGAGGGGCGCGCCGGTCGGGCACGCCCCTGATCTTTTATCGTTCACCGCGATGTCAATATCCGCACCACTGCGGATCGCGTTTTTCTGCGAACGCCCGCGGCCCCTCCACGGCGTCGCGGCTGTGCATGCGCCGCTCCTCCCAGACGAACCGGGTGGCGAACGCCTGCTCCAGCGGCATGTCGACGGACCGCAGCACCGCCTCCTTGATCGCCCGCACCGACAGCGGGGCGCTGCGCAGCAGGTCGTCGGTCCACGCCTCGACGCAGCGGTCCAGCTCCTCGTGCGGGACGACCTCGTTGACCAGCCCGAACCGCAGCGCCTGCGCCGCGCTCATCCGGCGGCCGGTGAGCAGATACCCCATGGCGATCTTCAGCGGCAGCTGCCGCGCCAGCCGGAACGCGCCGCCCGCGCCGGGGACCAGGCCGAGCCGCACCTCCGGCAGCGCGAACACCGCCCGCTCGGAAGCGATGATGATGTCGCAGGCCAGGGCCAGTTCGAAGCCGCCGCCGAGGGCGTAGCCGTTCACCCGGGCGACCACCGGTTTGGAGAAGGAGAACCGTTCGGTGAGCCGCGGCCAGCCCGGCTGGCCGCGGCTGCCGAAGGTGGTCGGCGGCGCGCCCTCCCGGGTGAGCCGGGTGCGTTCCTTGAGGTCCTGCCCGACCGAGAACGCCCGGTCTCCGGCGCCGGTGAGCACCACGACCCGCACGTCGTCGTCGCGTTCGACGTCGTCCCACACGGCGCCGAGCTCCTCGTGCATCCGCAGGTCCATCGCGTTCAGCACGTCGGGCCGGTTCAGGGTGACGCGGGCCAGGTGCCCCTTCTTCTCGTAGCGCACCCGGTCGGCGCCGCCGGGGCCGGTCATGACGGGCGGACGGTGAACCGGCTGACCTTGTTCAGCACGTCCTGCCCGTAGATGCGCAGGGCCTGCTGCAGCGCGAACTCGGCCATGTAGCGGCGGAACTCCTCCGGCGGCTCCTCGGCCAGGTTCAGCATGCGCCGGTTGGTGAGCACCGCCGGGCCCTGCAGGCTGCGCACGCTGCGTTCGAGCGCCGCGTCGAGCTCGGCCGGCTCGACGACCTCGTCGACCACCGCCCGCGCGTCCGGTTCGGTCGCCCACACGCGGCGGCCGCCCAGGATGACCTGGCGGGACAGCCGCGGCCCGCCGGCCCGGCCGAGCCGGAAGTTGCCGGCGCCGGGGACGATGCCCTCCTGCGCGGCGGGCAGGCTGACGTAGGCGTCCGACGCGGCGATCACATGGTCGAACACCAGCAGCAGCTGCATGCCGCCGCCGATGGCGAAGGAGTCCACGGCGGCGACCCACGGCTTGTCCACCGCCGGCCACTGCCACCAGGCGTCCTGTTCTACCCGCACACCCCGCACGATCTTGTGGATGTAGCCGAGCTCGCGCCGCAGCAGGAAGCCGACCAGCGAGATGCCGCCGCCGTGCAGGCGCTTGAGGTTGATGCCCGCGCTGAACACCCGCCGGCCGCGGTAGCGGGGGTGGGGCATCTCGCCGCCGCGCAGCGCCCCGACCCGCACGGCCGGGTCGAGCAGCGCCAGGTCGACGGCGGTCTCCATGTCGTCGACCTGCTGCTCGTCCTCGGCGTTCAGGCAGTCGTCCCGGCACATCGTCAGATACGCCACGCCGTCGCGGCGCTCCACCCGGACCGACGTGGTCTCCACCAGGCCGGTGCGGGTGAAGTCCGGCAGCAGCGCCAGCGCCCGGGGCGTCGGCCGCAGCATCGCGTCGAGCAGGTGCGGACCGGCCACCGGCGACCGCAGCACCCCGCGCAGGAAGATGCCCTGGTCGATCTCCCGGCCCTCCTTGGCGGCCTGCGGCCGGGACCGTTCGACGGCCATCATCTCCGGGGTGGGCACCAGCCCGGGGAAGGCGGTCGCGGCGGCCTCCACCAGTTCCGCTATGCGCAGTTCGACCGCGCGGCCGTCGGTGAGCTCGTCGTACACCGCGTCGGCGTGCACGTCCATGAACCGCGCCCGCAGCGCCCGCACCGCGCCGGTCGCGGCGGCGATCCGCTCGCGCACCTCCGGTTCGCGTTCGGCGGGGTCCGGCGCGGCGGCCACCAGGTCCTCGACGTGCCGGGCGGCCTCCGCCAGCCGCTCGCGGGCGGTGCTCAGGTCCGTCTCCATGGCCTCCAGCGGAGGCGCGTCCGCCGCGGTGGTCATGACGCCGCCGGTCGAGGGTCGCAGCCGGTCGTTGTGACACCGCATCTGATCACTGCAGCCACCTTCCCGAAAGAGTTCACAGGGGTTTCACAGGGGCACGTTGCCGTGCTTGCGCTGCGGCGCCGGTCCGCGCTTGCGCCGCAGCATGGCCAGGCCGCGCGCGACCGCGGCGCGGGTCCGCACCGGGTCGATGACGTCGTCCACCAGTCCCCGCTCCGCCGAGAACAGCGGGTGCATGAGCTGCCGGGTGTACTCGGCGATCAGTTCGGCGCGCAGGGCGTCGGGGTCGTCGGCGGCGGCCAGCTGCTTGCGGAAGACCACGTTGACGGCGCCTTCGGCGCCCATCACGGCGATCTCGTTGGTGGGCCAGGCCAGGGACAGGTCGCAGCCGATCGACCGGGAGTCCATGACGATGTACGCGCCGCCGTAGGCCTTGCGCAGGATCACCTGGACGCGCGGCACCGTCGCCTCGCAGTAGGCGTACAGCAGCTTGGCGCCGTGCCGGATGATGCCGTCGTGCTCCTGCTCGACGCCGGGCAGGAAGCCCGGCACGTCCACCAGCGTCACCAGCGGAATGCCGAACGCGTCGCAGAACCGTACGAATCTGGCGGCCTTCTGCGCGGCGTCGGCGTCCAGCACCCCGGCCAGCACCATCGGCTGGTTGGCCACCACCCCGACGACCTCGCCGTCGATGCGGCCCAGCGCGCAGATGACGTTGCGCGCCCACTGCTCGTGCAGCTCGATGAACTCCCCGCCGTCCACCAGCTCTTCGACGACCCGGTGCATGTCGTAGGGCTTGTTCGGCTCCACCGGGACGATCTCGGCCAGCCGGGGCCGTTCGTCGTCGGCCGCCCCGGTCGGCGCAAGCGCGGGCGCCTCCTCCAGGTTGTTGGACGGCAGCAGCGACACCAGGTACCGCACCTCGGCCAGGCACGTCTCCTCGTCGTCGTGCACGAACGTGGCCACACCGGTGCGCTCGCCGTGCACGTCCGCGCCGCCCAGCTCGGCATGGCTCACCCGGTGCCCGCTGACCGCCTCCACCACGTCCGGGCCGGTCAGGTACATCTGCGCGGTGCCGCGCACCATGAACGTGAAATCGGTCAGCGCCGGCGAGTACGCCGCTCCGCCCGCGCACGGCCCCATGATCACGCTGATCTGCGGGATCACCCCGGACGCCCGCACATTGCGGCGGAAGATCCCCCCGTACCCGTCCAGGGCCATCACGCCCTCCTGGATGCGGGCGCCGCCGCTGTCGTTCAACCCGATCAGCGGCGCGCCGTTCTCCAGCGCCAGGTCCATCACCTTGTGGATCTTCGCCGCGTGCGCCTCGCCCAGCGCCCCGCCGAACACGGTGAAGTCCTGCGCGTAGACGAACACCCGGCGGCCGAAGATCTCGCCGGAGCCGGTGATCACGCCGTCGGTGTACGGGCGGCGGTCCGCCATGCCGAGTTCGGCGGCCCGGTGGCGGCGGTACAGGTCGGTCTCGACGAAGGTGCCCTCGTCCAGCAGCAGGTCGAGCCGTTCCCGCGCGGTGAGCTTGCCGAGCCGGTGCTGCCGTTCGATGGCGGCCCGGTCGCCGCCGACGATGCGGGAGCGCAGCCCGGCATGCCGCCGGCGGAGCACGTCCATCGACGGCGGCGCCGGCTGCGGGCGGCGGCCGTTGCCGTTGACGCGGCCGTCCGCGCCGCCCCGCCCGTCGGTGCTCGCTCGCCCGCCGGTGCTCGCTCGCCCGCCGGTGCTCGCTCGCCCGTCCGAGGCGGCCCGCCCGTTGGCGTGGCCGTTGCCCTCCGGGGCGTGGCCGAGCTGCGTCTCTAAGGGGGCCGTCATCGCGACGCCGCGCTCTGCGCCTCGATGAAGCGGGCGAGCCGGGCGGTGCCCTCCTCGATCTCCGCCGTGGTCAGGTAGCTGGTGGACAGCCGGATGGCGTGCTCGCCGCCGCCCTGCGGATAGAAGTACGACATCGGCGTCCAGATCACCCCGAAGTCCTGCGCGGACCGGGCGAGCGCCGCGTTGTCGGCGCGGAACGGGACCTGCATCCGCAGGAAGAACCCCCCGGTGGGCCGGTTCCAGCGCACGCCGAGCGCGGCGCGGCGGTCGGCCGGGATGCTGCGGTCGAGCCCCGCGAGGACCGCGCGCATGGCCCGCCCGTAGTACTCGGCCGCTTCGGCGTTGAGCACCGAGAGCCGTCCGTCCGAGGCCAGCAGCGCGCCCGCCACGGCGGCCTGGCTGAGCGAGGAGGTGTTCACCGTCACCATGCTCTTGATCTTGGCGAGTTCGTCCGCCAGCAGGCCGACGCGGCCGTCGGCGTCCGCGACCGGCTGGTCGGCGATGACGAAGCCGACCCGGGCGCCGGGGAACAGCGTCTTGGAGAACGAGCCGAGGTGCACGACCCGCTTCTCCCGGTCCAGGGCCTTCAGCGTCGGCAGCGGCGTGCCCGGGCTGACCAGCCGGTAGGGGGTGTCCTCCAGGATGAGGATGTCGTGGCGGGCGGCCAGGTCGAGCAGCGCGTGCCGGCTCTTCACATCCATCGTGTTGCCCGACGGGTTGGCGTGGTCGGGCACCACGTAGAAGGCGCGCGGGCGGCGGCCGCGGGCGCGTTCGGCCAGGATCACCGCCTCGACGTCGTCGCAGGAGACGCCGTCCTCCCGCTCCTCGACCGCCGTGACGGCGACGTCCAGCACGCGGGCCGCACCGGTGATCCCCACGTAGCAGGGGCTGGACACCAGCAGCACGTCGTCGGGGCCGCCCAGGAGGGCGCGCAGGACCAGCAGCATGCCCTCCTGCGCGCCGACCGTCACCACGAGCGACTCGGGCGGCACGTCGATGCCCTCGTCCACGCGCAGGGAGTCGGCCAGGACGTCCCGGATCTGGCCGGCGGTCGGGCCGTACTGGAACACGGCGGTGCGCACGTCCTGCGGCGTGCCGCCCTGCGCGGCCAGGTGGTCGAGGAACCGGCGGATGTGCGTGAAGATCTGCTCGTTGTCGAAGAAGCCGTCATAGGGGCGGCCGGGCGCGAACGAGATCGCCTCGGGATAGCGCAGGGTGATCTCGTTGAGGAAGTTCATGGTGTCCAGGAGCGGGCTGGACACGCTGGCGTGCAGTTCCTCCTTGCGCAGCACGGCCGCGGCGGCCGCCGGCTCCGGCTTGCCACGGTCGGCGGACGCGGCACCGGGCACGTCACCGGACGCTCTACCGGGCACGCTGCCGGGCACGCTGCCGGGTGCGGTGCCGGCCGCGTTGTCGAGCGCGTCGCCGGGCGCGCCGTCGAGCGCGCGGGCCCCGGCCTGCTGGATATCGATGTCCCCCCCGCTCACGAGGCGACCGTCCGAGCGTTTTCCATGATTTCGCTGCTCCGTCCGGGCATGGCGGACCTGTGTGGCATTGAACTGCGGAGTGTCCTCGGCCCGGTCAGGATTGCACGCGGCGGAACGGCCGACAAGGTCGGACGGCGGTGCCGCACGGCCCGGACGGCGGGGATTGCCGCAGCAAGCCGATCGATTCACGGCCGGGTCCGGACATCGCGTCCAAGCAGAGTTTCTGCACACTTGGACGAGCCCCCGCAGGCCCCGTACCAGGCCGGATTTCCCCGCGGTCCGCTGCTGCCCACAAGACCCCGGCCGGCCGCGCTCCGCAATCTCCGACAATGGACATGGAGAATCCCGCCGGGCCGAAGTTAGAATCGTTCCGCCCCCGTAGCCCAATTGGCAGAGGCGAACCCCTTAAAAGGGTTATGTTGTCGGTTCAATTCCGATCGGGGGTACCGTTCCCGGCGCGGCGGCCTTTCCCCGGGGCCGCTACGCCGGGAAATCCTGGGACGACTGCAGCAGCAGGGTCACCGGAAGGTCGGTCCGGCGGCTGATCTGCAGCTTGCGGTACACCTTCGTCAGGTGCTGTTCCACGGTGCTGGTGGTGACGCGCAGCCGGCGCGCGATCTGCCGGTTGGTGTACCCGTCGACCGCCAGCGCGGCCACCCGCAGCTCGGCCACGCTCAGGCCGTGCAGCAGGTCGGGGCCCGCGGCCTCGCCGCGCTCGTCCTCCCCGGCCGGGCGCGGCGACAGCGTGCCGCCGATCTCGCCGGCGCCGCACTCGGCGGCGAGCGCGCGGGCGCGCTGCTCCACGGCGCGGGCCCGCCGCTCCTGGCCGGTGGCGTGGTACAGCTCGCTGAGATCGGCGAGCGCGCGGGCCAGCTCCAGCCGGTCGCCCGACCGCTCCAGCAGCTCCACCGCCTCGGTGATCAGTTCGGTGCGCCGGTCGACGTCGGAGGCGGCGGCGAGCGTGCGCAGCGTGGCGCCGCGCGTGCGGGCCTGGGCGGGCGACAGCATCCGCAGCTGCTCGGCCGCGAGCCTCCTGGCGTTCTGGCGGTCGCCGAGGACGAGATGGGCCTGCGCCATGTCGGTGCGCCACGGCACGAGCCCGGGGCCGTCGAACCCCCACGCCGTCATCAGCTCGCCGCAGGTCTGGAACTCGGCCAGCGCCGCCTTCGGCCGGTTGATCGCGAGGTAGTAGCGCCCGCGGGCCTGCAGGTGGGGCAGTACGAACGGGCTGTGGAACAGCCCCTCCGGCAGCGGCATGTCGAGGAACTCCTCGACCTCCTCGTACCGGCCGGCCGCCGTCAGTGACACCACCATGGTGGCGAGCGGGATCGCGATCACCACGCCCCAGCCCTTGGGTGTCATGAGGGTGAGGGCCTCGCGGGCGCACTTCACCGCGGCCTCCAGGCGGCCGCGCGCGTGGTGCACCAGCGCGCGCATGGCCATGAGGAGGGCCCGGCCCTGCGGCGGCCACGAGGCCGTCGACCTGCCGAGGGTGTCGCACCACCGCTCGGCGGCGTCGAGCTCGTCGGCGTAGACCAGGGCCGCGATCGCCGCGATCGGCAGCGGCGACCGGAACGCCGGCCCCGCCTCCTCCAGGAGCTGCTCGGCCCGTTGGACCGCTTCTTGGACCGCTCCCCGCGCAAGCGCGTTCACCAGCATCGCCTCGGTGCGCGGTGAGGGTGCGACAGACACCGGGACGGCGGTGTCCGGTGCGTCCCCCGGCGGGCGCAGGATGTCCCCGAGCCCCTCCAGCCGGGTCAGCCCCGGGTAGGCGTAGGGCAGCCACCACGGCGACGGCTCGGTGCGCGGCCCGTGCTCGGCCCGCCGCCCGGGGCCGGCGTGCGGCAGGGCGACGCCGCCGGACACCTCCGTCAGGATCTCCAGCGCGTCGTGGGTACGGCCGAGCCACAGCATCCAGCTGACCAGGGTGGCGTCGCCGCCGGCGGGCAGGCGCCCCTTGCGCAGGCCGCGGACCAGGTCGGGCAGGTGCCGGGCCGCGATCGCCGGGTCGATCCGCCACTCGGCGCGGGCCAGGTCCAGCTGGACGGCCGGGCGCTGGTCGTCGTCGCCGCATTCGCGCAGCGCCAGCCGCAGCAGGTCGGTCGCGTCCGACACCCGACCCTCGGCGAACGCCTGCTCGGCCGCCTCCCGCAGGACCGCCACCGCCCACGTCCCCCCGGCCCGGTCGGCGGCCAGCAGGCGCTCGGCGACCACCGCGGCGGGCGCGCCGTGGCGGTGCAGCAGCTCGGCCGCGCGCAGGTGCAGCGCGGTCCGCTCGTCCGGGCGCATCCCGCCCAGCACCGCCGCCCGCAGCGCCTCGTGCCGGACCCCCCCGGCGTCCAGCAGTCCGGCCGCCTGGAGCACCTGGCAGGTCGCGACGACCGACGCGGCGTCGGCGTCGGCCAGCTCGCCGAGCAGCCCGCCGGACACCCCGTCGGGCAGCACCGCGACGGCGCGGGCGAGCGTCGTGGCCTCCGCCCGGTACAGGCAGGTGAGCACCGCCTGCCGGAAGGCGTCGCCGAAGATCAGGCTGACCGGCCGGGTCGGCTCCGCCATCCGGTGGTCCTCGATCAGCGCGCGCACCAGCAGCGGGTTGCCGCCGGTCACCCGGTGGCACTCGGGCGCCAGCCGCTCCGCGATCGCCGCGCCGACGTGCTCGGCGAGCAGCTCGGCCACGCCCGACTCCGACAGCGGCCGCAGCCGCAGCCGCCGGCAGTGCGGCTCGCGCAGCAGGTCGGTGTGCAGCAGCGAGTGCGGCCGGGTCGGGCGCAGGCACTCGGTCAGCACCAGCAGCACCCGGGCGCTGCCGATCCGGCGGGCCAGGTACAGCAGGAACTGCACCGACGCGTCGTCGGCGTGGTGGATGTCGTCGACCCCGATGACCAGCGGCCGCTGCTCGGCCGCCTTGAGCACGATCGCGGTCAGCCTGCTGAGGATGGGCGCGGGGACCTGGGCCACCGCCTCGCCCGCCGCGCCGCCCGCCGCCCGGACGCCGAGCGCCCGCACCGTCAGGGACCCGTCCTGGATCAGCCGGTCCGCATGCTCGATCTCCGCGGGCGGCAGCGCGGGATCGTGGAACAGCTGGTTGACGGCGCTCAGCGGCAGCTGGCGTTCCGCCCGCGACGCCGACGCGCTCAGGAAGGCGGCCCCGGCCTCGACCGCGCGTCCGGCGAACGCGTGCATCAGCGTCGTCTTGCCGGTGGCCGCGGCGCCCTCGATCAGCACGACCTTCCCCGGCCGCTCCTGATCCGGTGCCAGCAGATTCTGCAAAGTGAGCAGTTCCCCCGTCCGCTCCACAATGCGCATGCGGCGATCCCCCCGCAAAGGTTGCATTCCGTGTCCGCGCCCCAACGGTCCGGCACTGCCGCGTCCCACAGTCGTGCTCAGGTACGCATGGCAGGGGGCGTCGACGACCGGTCCTTCATGACGTTCGCATCAGACCGACGACGGATCAAATCACCATCAGCTAGCATCTGTATGCAGAGAGTAGTTTCCATGGGGTGACCTGCGTCTTCATCCGCACCGATGGAGAACGTCCTGTCCGGACCCTGCCATCTGCCCGCCCGCCTCGCGCAGCGGCCGAGGCCCGCGCGCCCCCGGACGGCCCCCGCCGCCCCGGCGTCCACTGAGACGAACGTCACGTTACCGCCTTGTGACATCGCCAGTGGTTGGCTCGCTTCGTCTCCCCTTCCGAGCCGACCGGGCACCAGGAGGACCTCGAATGTCGCACACCGGCCGAGAGAGCGGAACCGTCCACCCCACCGCCGACTAGCAGGTTGATTCCACTTCCTCGGGGCGCGCACATGAATCTGATCGAGCGAGAACTGGAATTGACGACACTGCGAAGCCTGTTCGCCGAGTCGCTGGACGGCCACGGGAAGGTGGTGGTCGTCGGCGGCACGGTGGCGTCCGGCAAGAGCGCTCTGCTGCACTCCCTCGCCGAGCACGCCGCCGCGGCGGGCGCGGTCTACCTCGGCGCGACGGCGTCGCACGCCGAGCAGCGGTCCCCGCTGGGCGTGGTGCGGCAGCTGTTCCGCGGGGTGGAGCTTCCCCCCGGACGCGAGGACGCCAGGCGGCTGCTGGACGAGCAGATCGGCACCGCCGCGTTCGCCGGGGGCGAGTTCCAGCCCGAGACCACCGCCCAGACGACCTGGCCCGTCCTGCAGGAGTTGTGCAGGGTCCTGCTCGGCATGGCGGCGCGCACCCCCCTGGTCATCGGCCTCGACGACGTGCACCACGCCGACGCCGCCTCCCTCAGCTTCCTGTCCTACGCGGCGTACCGGCTCAGGGCGGCCCCGATCGTGATGGTGCTCACCGAGCGCATCGGCCCCCGCCGCGAGCACCCCTGGTTCCACGCGGACCTGCAGAGCCAGCCGCACTACTGGCGGCTGCGCGTCAAGCCGCTGTCGCGCCGCGGGCAGATCCAGCTGCTCAAAACCAGGCTCGCCCCCCGCCAGGCGCACGAGTTCGCCCCGGTCTGCGACGCGGTCACCGGGGGCAACCCGGCCCTCGTGCAGGCCCTGCTGCAGGACGAGCGGGTCCCGCCGCAGGACGGCCCGGTGCGGGACGCGGCCGACCTCGCCGTGGGCGACGCGTTCCCCCGGGTCGCGCTGCACTGTCTGCACCGCGGCGGCCCGGAGATGCACCGCGTCGCCCGCGCCCTGGCGGTCCTGCGCGAGCCGTGCCCGCCCGTCCTGGTGGGCGCGCTGCTGGGGCTGGACGCCGAGTACGTCTCCGACATGATCGACACGATGGACGCCGCGGGGCTGCTGGACGCCGGCCGGTTCCGTCACCCGGCCGTCCCGGCGGCCGTGCTCGAAGGCATGACCGCCGAGGAGCGCGCGGTGCTGCACGAGCGGGCCGCCAGGCTGCTGCACGACCGCGGCGCGGCGCCCCGGACCGTCGCCGAGCACCTCATCGCCGCCGCCGAGGCCGCCGGCCGGCCCGCCGCCCCGACGGACCCCGACGCCACCGGACCCGCCCAGAAGGACCTCCACCCGGCCGACGAGGAGTCCTGGAAGGTTCCGGTGCTGGTGGAGGCGGCCGAGCAGGCCCGCACCGACGGCGCCGCGCACACCGCCCTGGTCTGCCTCCGGCTGGCCCGCGAGAACTGCGCGGACGACCGGCGGCGGGCGGAGATCACCATGGCGATGGCCCGCGTCGAATGGCTCGTCGACCCGGGGTCGGTGGAGCGCCTGCTGCCCGGGCTCGTCGACGCGGTGCGGGCGAAGCGGCTGAACGGGCGGCACGCCGCCAGGCTGCCCGGCTACCTGATGTGGCACGGGCGGCCGGGCGAGGCGGCCGAGGTCCTCGGCCCGCTCACAGGCCGGGCGGAGGCGCCGCTGGACTGGTCCGCCTGCTTCCTGACGGCCACGCGGCTGCTGCTGTCGTGCGTCTACCCGGGGTATGCCGAGGCGGCGGACGGCGCGGCCGCCGACCGGCCCGCCGCGCGGCATGTCGTGCCGGGCCTGGAGAACCGGCGGCTGCGGGCCGCGGCCGCGCTGCGGGAGGTGCTGACCGGCCGGACGGACCTCGACGTCCCCGGCACCGCCGAGCAGTTCATGCAGGGCACCCGGCTCACCGAGACATCCCCCGGGGCGGTGCTGGCGGTGCTGGCGGCGCTGATCTACGACGACCACCCGCACACGGCCGCGCGCTGGTGCGACCCTCTCCTGGAGGAGGCGGCGGCCCGGCACGAACCGCTGTGGCACGCGACCTTGGCGGCCGCACGCGCGCTGATCTGCGTGCGGCAGGGGGACCTCACCGCCGCCGCGGACCACGCCCGCACCGCGCTCGCGCGGATCTCCCCGGCGAGCTGGGGAGTGGCGATCGGCGTGCCCATCGCGGCGTCGGTGTACGCGACGACGGCGATGGGCCGCTACGAGGACGCCGCCACCCACCTGGGCATCGCGGTGCCCGACGCCATGTTCGACACCCTGGGCGGCCTGCACTACCTGCGGGCGCGCGGCCGGTTCCACCTGGCGACCGGGCATCCGGAGATAGCCCTGGCGGACTTTGAGGCCTGCGGCGAGCGGATGCGCGACTGGCGGATCGACGTCCCGGGCCTGGTCCCGTGGCGCACGGACGCGGCGCAGGCGCTGCTGGAGCTCGGCGAGACCGACCGGGCCGCGGAGCTGGCCGACGAGCAGCTGGCCATGGCGCGGCACCGCACCGGCCGGACGCTGGGCGTCTCGCTGCGGGTGCGCGCGCTGGCCGCCGCCGACCCGCGGCGCCGCGGCGAGCTGCTCGAGGAGGCGGTGCGCGTCCTGGAGCGGTGCGACGACCGGTATGAACTGTCGCTCGCGCGCTGTGAGCTCAGCCGGGCCCGGAAGGCGCTCGGCGAGGCGCCGAAGAGAAAGAGCGCGGCGAAGACGGAGACGGCGCCCAAGGCGGCGCCGGAGCCGAAGAAGGCGCAGGGCGCCGCCCGCGTGCCCGCGCACAACAAGATGCTCCCGCTCACGACGCCGGCGCGGGACACGATCGCGGCGCCCGCCGATCCGGCCGCCGGGCTGACCGACGCCGAACGGCGGGTCGCCGCGCTGGTCGTCCAGGGCCGGACCAACCGGCAGATCGCCGACACCCTGCTGGTCACCATCAGCACCGTAGAGCAGCACCTCACCCGCATCTACCGCAAGCTCGGCGTCACCCGCCGCGCCGACCTCGTGCGGCGGCTGCGGGCCGGACCACCGGGCTGCCCGCAGGCGTCCGCACCGGCGGGGGCGGCCGAGCCGCCCGGGACGGCCGCGGCGGGCCCGCGGCGTCGCGACGACCAGATCACGTCGAGGGGAGGGACATGATCGAGCTGCACCGTCTGACCAAGCGGTACGGCGCCGTCCGGGCGGTCGACGACCTCACCGTCACCGTCCGGCCCGCCCGGATCACCGGGCTGATCGGCCCCAACGGCGCCGGCAAGACGACCACGCTGCGCATGATCCTCGGACTCACCGCGCCGACCAGCGGGACCGCCACCACGGCCGGCCGCCGCTACGCCGACCTGCCGAGCCCGATGCGGCAGGTGGGCGCGCTGCTGGACCCGGGGGCGGCGCACGAGGGCCGCCGGGCCGGCGACCACCTGCTGTGGCTGGCCCGCAGCAACGGCCTGCCCCGGTGGCGGGTGGGCGAGGCGCTCCGGCTGGTCGGCCTGGAGCAGATGGCCGAACGGCCCATCCGCGTGCTGTCGGCCGGGATGCGCCGCCGGCTCGGCATCGCCGCGAGCCTGCTCGGCGACCCCGAGGTGCTGATCTACGACGACGTGATCGGCGGGCTGGACCCGGCGGGCGTCGCCTGGCTGCGCACCCTGCTGCGGCGCCTGGCCGACCAGGGGCGCACCGTGCTGGTCACCGGCCACCCGATGGGCGAGATGGCGCGGATCGCCGACCAGTTCATCGTGCTCGACCGGGGCCGCCTGGTGGCCGACAGCAGCGCCGAGGAGCTGTCCCGGTGCGCCGCCCGGCAGCGGGCGCTGATCCGCTGCGACGACCACCGGTTCTTCACCGACCGGCTGACCGCGGCGGGCGCCCGCGTCCGCCAGGGCACCGGCCGCACGCTCGTGGTGTCCGGCATGGACGGCGCCGAGATCCACGGCCTGGCCGCGGCGTGCGGCGTCCGCCTGCACGAGCTCACCCCGCTGCGGCCGTCCCTGGAGGAGGTGCTGCTGGAACTGGTCCAAAGCGGCGCCGACGGCGACCGCGCCGGCAGGGCCGCCTGATGTGCGCCACCCGTGTGCACCCGGATGCCGGCTCCGGGGCGCGGCACGCGTCGGCGACCTTCCGCAACGCGCTCTGGGCGGAGTGGACGAAGATCCGCACGCTGCGCTCGGCCCGCGACGCGGTGCTCGCCGCAGCAGCGGTGCTGGTGCTCTGCGCGGTCTTCGGCGTCCTGGCCGGTCGGGCCCCCTGCCGGGAGGCGGTGGCCGCCGAGTGCGCGGCGCTCGGGGCCGTCCGGCCCAGCCTGCGCGCCTACTACCTGGCGCAGATCGCCTTCGGGCTGGTCGGCGTGCTCGCCGTCACCTCCGAGCACACCACCGGCATGATCGGCACGAGCCTGGCCGCCACGCCGCGCCGGGGCCGCCTGCTGGCCGCCAAGGCCGCGGTGTGCGCGCTCGTCGCGCTGCTGGTGGGCGGGGGCGCGAGCGCCGCCGCCCTGCTGCTCGCCCGCAGCGCGGACGCGGGCCCGGGCGGCCTGCCGGGCGCCGGCGTGCTCCCCACCGCGGCGGGCGCCGGCCTCTACCTCGCCCTGGTGGCGCTGGCGGGGCTCGCGGTGGGGGTGCTGGTGCGGACGACCGCGGCGGCCCTCGTGGTCCTCGTCGTCGCGACGCTCGTCGTGCCCGCGCTGAGCCCGCTGCTCCCCAGTCCGCTGGACGATCTGGCGCGCACGTACTGGCCGGTCACGGCGGGCGCCCAGATCATGGCGGTGCAGCCCGCCCTGCCGCCGTGGGCCGGGCTGGGGCTGCTCGCCGCCGCCGCGGCCGTCGCCCTGGCCGCCGCGGCGGTCGTCTTCCACCGCAGGGAGTACTGATGGGCGGCGGTCCCTGCGGGACGGCGAACCGGTGGCCTCCCCGCCGACAGGCGGCGGAGGCCACCCTCCGGCCGTCAGACGATGTTGGCGACCTGGTGCTCCACCCTCATCGCGAACTCCGACCACATCTGCGAGCAGTCGCGGGCCAGCTGGGCGACGATGCCACTGCAGTGGGGCGGCACGTTGTTGATGATCTCGTCCCACTCGGCGGCCTTGAGGGTGTGCATGCTGAGCAGCATCAGCAGGTTGCGGCCGGTCTCGCTGAACCGCAGCGCCGGGTCCGCCTTGAGCCGCTCCACGACGGCCGCGCGGTCCCGGGGCGCCGTGCGGACGGCGGCCCGCCGGGGGTCGCCGAGGGCGTGCCCGTGGCCGGCGCGCCGGCTGGCCAGGCTCACCGTGTTGCTCCGGCGGCGGGGCAGCGGGTCCTCGCCCCGCCGCATCCGGTTGCGGACGTCGCGCGCCGTCTCCGGGGAGATCCCCGCGGCCCGCGCGATCTGCCGCAGGGACAGGTCGGGGTTCTTGGCGATCAGTTCCGACGCCAGCCGGCGCCCCTCGTTGCCGTTGATCGGACGGGCCCGGCCGTCCTGGCCGATCCGGACCGTCTGCGGCGGCACCGTGCCCGCCGTGCGCCTGCGTATGTCCGCGACCGTTCCCGGGGCGATGCCGGTGACGGAGGCGACCATGCGGTCGGACCACTGCGGATGCGTTTTGATGATCCGTTCCGCCGCGCGCTTGCGGTCGGCCAGCGACAGTGGCAGACCGTGCGAGATGTTCGATTCGACCGCCACCACGAAGGCGTCGGCCTCGTCCCCGTCGAAGAACCTGACCGCAATCCGGTCCTCGCCGCGGAGCTTGGCCGCCTTGAGCCGGTGCAGCCCGTCGATCACCCGCATCGTCGCGCGGTGCACGATGATGGGCGGCAGTTCGGTCTGCGCCGCGGCCAGCACCTCCACGTGCTCGGCGTCCTCTCCGGACGTCCGCGGCGAGTCGGCGCCGGCCAGTTTGCTGATCTCCACGTAGACGACCGGTTCGCGGTCGATGTTCCGGTGCCCCTCCACTATGACTCCCCTACGATTCGATCTCACCTGTGTACAGCGGGGTGGCCTGCGCCCACCGGTCCGGGGGAATGCGCCCGGCATACCGGTACACGCAACGGAAACTCGAACAACTCCGACACGCCGGCGACGGGGGAGCCTCTACAGGCCGTTCTGGCGAGCCGTACTCTTACTCTTGCAGAAGGAATGCACGCACACCCGAGTGCGCGGTTCACCGCCCGAAACGTTGACGGGATGCTATGGCGGGTGTTCCGGGTCGGCACCTCGGTCGCATGGACTGACGGTTTCTCTTCGCGCCTTTTTGCTCCTTCTTCAAGCCCCCCAAGAAGGTGATAGAAGCCCGAACAGGGATTTCCATCAAAACGTTGATGACGCTAACAGCGGGGGTCGGCCAGGGGTACCCCTGAACAACCCCTACGCCGCTCCCCTAGGAACCGGTGTGGCGGCAGTGCCTGAATGGGCTGACGTGCCCTAAGGCGTGCCATGCCCGCCGGGACGGAGGCCCAGCGCCGGGCCAGTGGTCCACCGAAAACCGCCCGCAAGGGTCACCGAACATGGTCCATGTGTGCACAGCCGGTAGGGGATTACCCGATGGCGGCAAGGAGGGACTAGCGGCGAGGCAACCCTGGTGCCCGCCACCCCTTGAGCCCCCGAGCCCTCCCCGCCACCGGGGCGGGCGCCGGGGCGGTGTCAGGCGTCCAGGCCGCCGCGCGCGACGAGCTGGCGAACGATCACGTTGCGCTGGATCTCGTTGGTGCCCTCGCCGATGATCATCAGGGGCGCGTCGCGGAAGTAGCGTTCGACATCGAACTCGGTGGAGTAGCCGTAGCCGCCGTGGATGCGGACCGCGTTCAGCGCGATCTGCATGGCGGTCTCGGAGGCGAACAGCTTGGCCATGCCCGCCTCCATGTCCACGCGGCGGCCCGCGTCGGCCTCACGGGCGGCGTACAGGGTGAGCTGGCGGGCCGCCGTCAGGGACGTCGCCATGTCGGCCAGGTAGTTGCCGATCGACTGGTGCTGCCAGATGGGCTTGCCGAACGTCTCGCGCTCCCGGGCGTAGGCCAGCGCGTCCTCCAGCGCGGCCCGGCCGACGCCGAGGGCGCGGCCCGCGACCTGCAGGCGTCCGGTCTCCAGGCCCTTCATCATCTGGGCGAATCCGGCGCCCTCGGCGCCGCCCAGCAGGGCTTCGGCGGGCGCCCGGTGGTCGGTGAAGACCAGCTCGCAGCTCTCCACGCCCTTGTAGCCGAGCTTGGGCAGGTCGCGGGAGACGGTCAGGCCGGGGCCCGGCTCGACCAGCAGGATCGAGATGCCCCGGTGCGCGGGCCGGGCGTCCGGGTCGGTCTTGCACAGCAGCGCGATCAGCCCCGACCGGCGGGCGTTGGTGATCCACGTCTTGGCGCCGTTGACCACGTAGCCGTCGGCGTCGCGGCGGGCGACGGTGCGCATGGCCTGCAGGTCGGACCCGCCGCCGGGTTCGGTCAGCGCCATGGTCGCCCGCAGTTCGCCGGTGGCCATCCGCGGCAGGTAGCGGCGCTTCTGCTCCTGCGTGCCGAAGTGCAGCAGCAGCTTGGACACCACGGTGTGGCCGCCCATCGCCCCGGCCAGGCTCATCCAGCCGCGCGCCAGCTCCTCGGTGACGAGCACGAAGCAGGGGGTGGACACGGGCGTGCCGCCGTACTCCTCGGGGATGGCCAGCCCGAAGACGCCCAGCTGCTTCATCTTCTCGATCAGGGCCTCGGGGTAGGCGCCGGCGTGTTCCAGGTCCCGGACGACGGGCCTGACCTCCTTGTCGACGAAGTCGCGCACCGTGGCGACGACGGCGCGCTCGTCCTCGGTCAGGACGTCCAGGGTGCTCATGGTGTGCTGCTCCTTCTGCCGGGTGCGGGGCGGGTCAGATGACGCCGCCGTCTCTGAGGGCGTCGACGTCGGCGGTGCCGTAGCCGAGTTCGGCCAGGATCCGCTCGGTGTGCTCGCCGGGCGCCGGGACGGCGTCCATGCGGGGTTCGGCGCCGTCGATGTCGACGGGCGGCACGAGCGCCGAGACCGTGCCGCCGGGGGTGGGCACGTCTCGCCAGCGGCCGCGTTCCCGGAGCACGGGGTGGTCGAGGAAGTCGGCGACGTCGTTCACCCCGGCGTTGGCGATGCCGGCGTCGTCCAGCAGCCGCATCACCTCGCGGAAGCCGGACCGCCGGAAGCGCTCGGCGACGATGGCGTTGAGCTCGTCGCGGTGCGCCACACGGGCGGGGCCGGTGGCGAAGCGGGGGTCGTCCACCAGGTCCGGGCGCTCCAGGAACCGCTCGCACAGCGCGGCCCACTCGCGTTCGTTCTGGATGGACAGCAGCACCTGCCGCCCGTCGGCCGCGGTGTAGGCGCCGTAGGGGGCGATGGTGGCGTGCTGGGTGCCGATGCGCGGCGGCTGGGTTCCGCCGTAGCGGGTGTAGTAGGCGGGCTGGCTCATCCATTCGGCCAGCGCCTCGAACAGGGAGACCTCGACGGCGCGGGCCGCGCCCGTGGTGGCGCGCACGTACAGGGCGGTGAGGATGCCCGAGTAGGCGTACATCCCGGCGGCGATGTCGGCGACGGACACGCCGACCCGGGCGGTCTGCTCGCCCGTGCCGGTCAGCGACACCAGCCCGGTCTGGCACTGGACGAGCAGGTCGTAGGCCTTGCGGTCGGCCCACGGCCCGGTCGACCCGTAGCCGGACACCGTGCAGCGGATCAGCGAGGCGTGGCGCTCGCCCAGGGAGGCGGCGTCCAGGCCGAGCCGGGCCGCCGCGCCGGGCGCCAGGTTCTGCACGAACACGTCGGCCCTGCCGAGCAGCCGTTCCAACACCTCCCGGCCGCGCGGCGACTTCAGGTCCAGGGTGAGCGACTCCTTCGACCGGTTCAGCCATACGAAGTAACTGGACTGGCCGTGCACGGCGGTGTCGTAGCGGCGGGCGAAGTCGCCTCCGCCGGGGCGTTCGACCTTGATGACCCGGGCGCCCAGGTCGGCCAGTTGGCGGGTGGCGAAGGGGGCCGCCACCGCCTGCTCGACGGTGACGACGGTGATGCCGGACAGCGGCTGCGCGGTCATGCGGCGACCTCCCGGAAGCCTGGCCGGAGACGGGCTGCGCGGCCGGAGGCGCCACCGCCCCGGCCGAAGTACCATCATGGCCGTTCATGGATCCCGGTGCGCTGGGGCGGTGGCGCCGCCCCGCTCAGCGAACCGGACGTGTGGCGTTCGGTCGTCCTCGCCACCCCCAGGACGGGACGCGCCCCGCCCGCCGTCGAGATCGTCGCCCGCGAGCTGACCCGCCAGGTCCACGCGGCCCTCCGCCGGGGCGACTGGCCCGCCGCCCGACCGCACACCCCCGCCCCCTCCGGGAAGGACATCTGATGAGCACCGAGCCGCGCCCAGGCCAGTCCGCTGGTCGCCGACTTCTTTAAGCCAACGCTTAGGGGTCTGCAACGAAATCCAGGGATTGACTGGGATAACGGCCGATCGCACGCTGGTCCACGGGGACGCGCGCCAGCGCATCCGTGAGACGAAGGAGCGGTGATGGCCATGGATCCGGCGGCGACGGCGCGGATGCTGGGCGTGGGACGTAACGTCCTCGACGACCGGCTGGGCATCGAAATCGTCGAGGCGAGCGCCGAACGCGTCGTCGCCCGGATGCCCGTCGAGGGCAACACGCAGGTCTACGGGACGCTGCACGGCGGGGCGTCCTGCGTGTTGGCCGAATCGGTGGGCTCCTGCGCCGCCGCGGTGCACGCGGGCCCGGGGCGCATGGCCTTGGGCATCGAGCTGAACATCTCGCACCACCGGACGGTGTCCGACGGCGTGGTCACGGCGGTCGCCACCAAGGTGTCAGCAGGACGCACGCTGGCCACCTACGACGTGGTCGTCACCGACGAGCGCGACCGCCGCATCTGCACCGCCCGCGTGACCTCGATGCTGCGCGACCGTCCCGACGCCTGAAAGCCGGCGCCGGTGTCCAGGAGCCGACGGCGGGCCTGTAAAAGACGCGGTGTCCGCAATCCCTCGCAGGTGTCCAGGGGCTTCCGCAGGTGTTCAAAACCCGGGCAGGTGTCCGGGAGACGCGCAGGTGTCCGGGAGATGCGGTGTCCAGGAGCCGGCGCGGGTGTCCGGGAGATGCGGTGTCCAGGAGCCGGCGCGGGTGTCCGGGAGATGCGGTGTCTAGGAGTCGGCGCGGGCGCGGGCGATGGCGACGGGGCAGTGCGCGTGGTGGATCACGCCGTGGCTGACCGAGCCGAGGCCCAGCGCGGCGAGCCCGCGGTGGCGCCGGGGGCCCACGACGAGCAGGTCCGCCTCGCGCGAGGCGTCGCACAGCGCCGTCACCGGGTGCTCCCGGACGACCCGCTCGGTCACCTCGACGTCCGGGTAGGCCTTGCGCCAGGGGGCGTGCGCCTCGATGAGCCGCCAGCGGATCTTCTCCTCGACCTGCCGGTCGTCCAGCGCCCGGTTCGCCTCCGCGTAGGCCGCCGGCACCTCCCAGGCGTTCATCGCAAGGACCCGGGCCCCGCGGGCCGCGGCCGCCTCGAAGGCGTAGCGCAGCGTCTCGCTCTCGTCCTCGTCCCGCTCCAGCGCGAGCCCGACGACGATCTCACCGTGCTCGGCGCCGGGCGCGCCGCGCACGATCACGACCGGCCCGGCGGCGTGCCCGGCCATGGTCAGCCCGGTGGAGCCGAGCAGCAGGCTGCTGAAGCCGCCCAGCCCGCGGTGCCCGAGCACCAGCTCGAACGCCTCCCGGGACAGCTCGCGCAGCGCCCCGCTGACGCGTCCGGTCAGCAGGCGGGTGCTCACCTGCACCTCGGGCCGCCGCTCGCGGGCGATCTCCACGGCCTCGGCGAGCATCCGCCGGCCCGCGTCGGTCAGGGCGTCCACCGCCTGGGGCGCCGCGAACAGCGGCGCGGCGTACAGGGCGCTGTCCAGGGCGTGGACGATCAGCAGCGGCCGGTTCCGCAGGACGGCCTCGTCCGCCGCCCACAGCACGGCGCGGTGGGCGCTGTCGGAACCGTCGGTGCCGACGAGGACGGGGTCTGTGAGGGCGGGGTCTGTCATGTCCTGGCTCCTTCCCGGTTCACCCAGGGCCCTTCCGCAAACGACGCTAGGCAGGCCCGGGCGCGCTGGTACGCGGGCCAAGGTCCTTACCCGCTGCGGCGGTGGTCACCGCCCGCCGGGACGCCGGGACACCGGGACGCAAGGACCTTCGTCCCTGCGTCCGGTGCCCATCGCACCCGGCCGGGAGCGCCGTCACCGGCAAGGCTGAAAGGAGCACTCGCGCGAAGAGGAGAGGTGCGAAGGCCGTGGAGACCAAGCAGTGGTCCGTGGACGTCTACATCAACGAGCACGGCGACGACACCGGCGTCCGAGCCGTTCTCACGTCGTCGACCTCCACGAAGGTGGAGGGGTTCGGCCACGCCCGCCGCCACCCGCGGGACCGGAACGTCCCCGAGATCGGCGACGAGCTGGCCGTCGGCCGAGCGCTCATCGACCTGGGCGCCCGGCTCGTCCGGATGGCCGACCTGGACATGGAGACCGTCGCCCGGCAGCGGTGAGCGGAGCGCCCCGGCGCAGGCGGCCGGGGCGCCCCGGGGGTCGCGGCCCGAAGGTCGCGGCCCGAAGGTCACAGCCCGTAGGTCTTGCCGATGATGTCGCGCTGGATCTCGCTGGTGCCGCCGTACACGGTGGACACGACGGTGGAGCGCAGCAGCCGCTCCATGCCGTACTCGGTGGCGTAGCCGTAGCCGCCCATCATCTGCATGCCGTCGAGCGCCATGGCCTTGGCGACCTCGGTGGCCTTGAGCTTGGCCATGGACGCCTCGCGGGGCAGCATCCGCTCCGGGTTCTGGTCGATCTTCCGGGCGACGTCGTACACCAGCAGGCGGGTGCACTCCAGCTCCGTGGCGTGGTCGGCGATCCGGTGCCGCAGCGCCTGGAAGGAGCCCACCGGACGGCCGAACTGCCGCCGCTCGCTCACGTAGGCCACCGTGTCGTCGAAGGCGCGGCGCGCGGTTCCCAGCATCATCGCGGCCAGGATCATGCGCTCCAAATTCAGCCCGGCCATCAGCTGCCGCCAGCCCTGCCCGACCTCGCCGACGACCGCGTCCTCCGGCAGCAGGCAGTCGGTGAAGTACAGGTCGTTGACCTCGCGGCCGCCCATGGTCTCGATGCCGTGCACGGTCAGGCCGTCCACCCCGGCGGGGACGGAGAACATGGTCAGGCCGTCGTGCCGCCCGCCGTCGGTGGACGTGCGGGCGACCAGCAGGATGTGGTCGGCGATGTGCGCGTTGGAGCACCAGGTCTTCTGGCCGTTGATGAGCCAGCCGTCCCCGTGCCGCTCGGCCTTGCAGGTCAGCCCGGCCACGTCCGACCCGGCGCCCGGCTCCGACATGGAGACCGCCAGCACCCTGCCGCGCAGGAAGTCGCCGAGCACCCGGCGCTTCTGCTGCTCGGTGCCGAACTTCTGGTAGGACGCCGCGGTGATCGCCGAGGTGGCGAAGCCGCCGATCGGCAGCTGCCAGTAGGCGGTGGTCTCCAGCAGCAGCACCAGGTCGACCATGCCCTGGCCGGCGCCGCCGTACTCCTCCGGCACCGCGACCCCGAGCCAGCCGAGGTCGGCCAGCTTCCCGTACAGTTCCGCGTTGTGCGGCTCCCGGCCGCCGTCGGTGAGCTTGAGCCACCGGTCGCGGTCGCCCACCTCGCGGCGGCAGAAGTCGGTGACGGCGTCGACGAAGTCGCGCTGCTCGTCGGTCAGCGTGGTCACGAGGACCGCCCTTTCGCGTAGAGCCTGTCGATCTCGGCGGCGTAGCGCTGTTCGATGACCGCCCGCCGGAGCTTGAGGGTGGGGGTGAGTTCGCCGCCGTCCGGTGTCCACGGACGGTCGACCAGATGGAACGCCTTGATCTGTTCGGGGCGGGACAGCGCCTCGTTGGCCTCCCGAACGGCGGCGGAGACCTCCTCGCAGATCCGCGGGTCCGCGGCCAGTTCCGCGAAGTCGGTGGTGGACAGCCCGTGCGCGGCGGCCCACACCGGTGCGGCCTCCTCGTCCAGCGCCACCAGCGCCGTCACGTAGGGGCGGCGGTCGCCGATCGCCGCGACATGCCCGATCAGGGGGTGCCGGCGCAGCAGCGACTCGATCCGGCTGGGGGCGATGTTCTTGCCGCTGGAGGTGATGATGATCTCCTTCTTGCGGCCGGTGATGCGCAGCATGCCGTCGGCGTCGAAGGTGCCGAGGTCGCCGGTCGGCAGCCAGCCGTCGGCGTCCACGGCCGGTTCGATGCGCCCGTCCGCCTGCAGGTAGCCGGGGAACACCAGCGGCCCGCGCACCTCGACCTCGCCGTCGGCGGCGAGCCGCACCTCCATCCCGGGGACGGGCACGCCGACGGTTCCGGCGCGGTAGCGGTCGGGGTAGGTGGTGGTGGCGGCGCCGGTGGTCTCCGACAGCCCCCACACCTCCGTGATCGTCATGCCGAGGCTGCCGAAGAACTCCAGCACCTCGGGCGGGATCGGGGCCGAGCCGCTGCCCAGCCGCTGCGCCTCGGCGAGCCCGAGCCGCTCGCGCAGCGGGCGCAGCACGAGCTTGTCGGCGTCGGCCAGCGCGGCGGCCAGGTCGTCGGGCAGCGGCGTGCCGTCGGCCCGGATCCGGTACGCCTCGGCGGCCAGCTTGCGCGCCCGGTCGACCGCCGCCCGCATGTCCCCTTCCAGGCGGGACAGCTCGTTCTGGACGGCGGCGGCGAACTTCTCCCACACGCGGGGCACGCCGAAGAACCCGTGCGGCCGCACCTTCGTCAGCGTCGCCGGGAGCTGCGCGGCCTCGGGGCAGATCGTGACGTGCCCGGCGCTGAACACCGGCAAGTACATGCCGAGCACCCGTTCGGCGACGTGCGCCAGCGGCAGGTAGGCGATCGTCCGCGGATGCGGCGGCACCGGCTGGATGAGCTCCTGGAGGGCGCACTGGTAGAGCACGTTGCCGTGGGTGAGGACGACGCCCTTGGGGTCTCCGGTGGTGCCCGAGGTGTAGATCATCGTCACCGGGTCGTCCAGCGCGACCAGTTCCTGCGGACCGTCGAAGGGCGGTGTCGCCTGCAGCTTGGCGAAGGGGACGTGGCCGCCGCCGGCGCCCTCGACGACCACCACCGCTTTCAGCCCCGGCATCGCCGCCAGTGCCTGCTGCCAGCGTTCCAGTTCGGCGGGGCCCTCCAGTACCACGACGGTGGCGGCGCTGTGCAGCGCGATCTGGTGGATCTGCGCGGGGCTCAGCGTGGCGTAGGTGGTACAGGGGATGGCGCCCAGCTCGACGGCGGCGAAGTCGGCGATCCAGTGCTCGGGACGGCTGGACATGCCGATGAGCATCCGCTCGCCGCGCCGCAGCCCGAGTTCCCGCAACCCGCTCGCCACGGCCCGTACCCGGTCGTACAGCTCCCGCCAGGTAAGGGTGGCGCCGTCCGCTCCGGTCAGGGCGGGCAGGTCGCCGTACTCGTCGGCGTTGCGCCGCAGCAGGGCCCGTACCGTTCGCGCGCCCACCGCGGCGTGCACATCGGCTGCAGTGATCATCCTTGCTCCTTCGCCGGGACGGCCGGGGGCAACCATCACAACCCGAACGCTATTCGGTTGTCAATAGATCCGAATGGCCACTTACTTCCTGTGTCATTATCGCAGGTAGGAGCCGAGTCGAGTGCGGCTGAAGGTGTTCGGCGGTTCACCGACCCGGGTTACACTCGGCGCCATGCCGCCCCGCCAGCGCCCACGCCCCAAGGACCGGAAGGAGTCGATCGCCCTCGTCGCCGCGCGGCTGTTCTGCGCCCGCGGCTACCACAACGTCGGCATCGAGGACATCGCCCGGGAGGTCGGCATCACCGGCCCGGCGATCTACCGGCACTACCCGACCAAGCAGGACGTGCTCGCCGCGGCCGTGCGGGAACTGGGCCTGCGGTTCGCCGAGTGCGTCGAGTCCGGCGCCGAGGGGGATACGCCCGCCGACCGCCTGCGGGCCGTGCTGCGGGCGCTGGTGCGCTACGGCCTGGAGCGGCGCACCGTGGCCCGGCTCTACCAGTGGGAGGGCCGCCATCTCGACGCCGAGCGGCAGGCGGCGCTGGCCGTGCCGTTCGACCGCGCCGTGCGCACGCTGCGCGGACTGCTGCTGGGGGTGCGGCCCGGGCTGTCGCGGCGGGACGCCGCGCTGCTGGTGGCCGCGGCGCTGAGCGTGATCGCCAGCCCCGCCACCCACCGGGCGGCTCTGGCCCGGGCCAAGGCCGAGCGCACCCTGCTGGACTGCGTGGACGCCGTGCTCGCCGTCGACCTGCCCGCGCCGCCCGCCGAGCCGCCGCCGCGCCGGCCCCCGGACCGGTTCGCACTGCTCCCCCGCCGCGAGCGGCTGCTCGCCGAGGCGGTGCGGCTGTTCCACGAACACGGCTACCACCAGGTGAGCATGGCCGATATCGGCCGCGCCGCCGGGATCACCGCCTCCAGCGTCTACACGCACTTCACGGGCAAGGCCGAGCTGCTGGCCGCCGCCTACGACCGCGCCACCGGCCGTCTGGAGCACGCCGCCGCCGAGGCGCTGGTCGGCGCGGGCTCGCCGGGGCGGGCGCTGCACCGGCTGGTGGACACCTACGTGCGGCTCACGTTCGCGCACGCGGACCTGGCCGCGGTCTACGTGTCCGAGAGCGAGAACCTGGCCCCGCCCGACCTGCGGCGGCTGCGCGCCGCGCAGCGCCGGCACGTCGACACCTGGGTCGGCCTGGTCGCCGAGCTGCGCCCCGGAGAGGAGCCGGCCGCGATCCGGTTCCGGGTGCACGCGGCGCTGAACGTCGTCACCGATCTCGCCCGCTCCGCAGGCCCGTCGGTGACCGAGGCGCGGACCGCCGCCCTGCTCGGTCCGATGCTGGCGCCCCCGCCCGCAGGAGAGGTGGACAGCGAGGCGGAGGCGGGGCGTGCGGCCGGGGTCAGCCCTGCGGCGGGGGCGCCTTCCGGTCGGCGATGGCGGTGAAGATCTCCACGCAGGCGGCGACGAGCTCCGCCTCGCTCAGCCGCAGCGCGCCCGACAGCCAGGCGGACAGGGTCTGCGCCAGGCCGCCGACCATGAACTGGGCGACCAGCTCCAGCTCCGGGGTGTCGGGGACGCCGTAGGACTGGCGCGCCTGCCCGCTGAGCAGGCGCGCGAAGAACCGCGAGGACTCCACCCTGCGCCGGGCCAGCAGCGGGTCGGTGAGCGTGACCGAGAACAGCACCCGCCCGTGCCGCCGGTCCTCGGCCACCGCGCGGACGAGCTCGGCCAGCCCGGCGCGGATCTTGGCCTCGGCGTCCGGCCCGGCGGCCTCCACCGCGGCCAGGGCGCGGGTGGCGATGGTCTGCACGACGTGCTCGTGGACGGCCGCCACCAGCTCGTCGCGGTCGGCGAAGCTCTCGTAGAAGTAGCGGGGGGTCAGCCCGGCCCGCCCGCACACGCGGCGCACGGTGAGCTGGTCTCCCTCGGCGCCGCCGAGCAGGTCCAGCCCGGCCTCGACGAGCTGCGCCCGGCGTTCGGCCTTGCGGTCGGCACCGGTAACGCCTCCGTAGACCCGCATCTCAGATGCACCCATGCGGCCATCTTGACAGACCCGCCGGAGCGGCCTTCACTTTCTGAAAACGCTTGTTATCAGATCAGCGGAGGCACCATGCCCGCCACCGGAGCGGTTCCCACCGAAGTGGTTCCGTTCGACCGCAAGGCGATCGTCGGCGCGGCCCTGCTGGCCGGCGCCGCCAACGTGATCATGCAGCTGGCCCGGCCGGGGGTCGGATACGGAGTGATCGAGAGCCCCGTGGAGAGCGGGCAGCTGCACCGCCACCCGATCAAGCGGGCCCGGACGACGTTCAGCTACCTCGCCGTCGCCACCATGGGCACCCCGAAGGAGAAGGCCGCCTACCGCAAGGCGGTGAACAAGGCGCACGCGCAGGTCCGTTCGCGCCCCGGCAGCCCGGTGCAGTACAACGCCTTCGACCGCGAGCTGCAGCTGTGGGTCGCGGCCTGCCTGTACCGGGGGCTGGAGGACACCTACCACGCGTTCATCGGCCCTCTCGACCCCGCCGAGCGGGAGCGGTTCTACCGGGCGTCGGCGCCCCTCGGCACCACCCTGCAGGTGCGGCCGGAGGACTGGCCGCGCGACCGCGCCGCCTTCGAGGAGTACTGGCAGCGGGAGCTGAAGAACATCTCCATCGACGAGCCGGTGCGCCGCTATCTGCGCGACCTGGCCGACCTGAAGTTCCTGCCCGCACCGGTCAGCCTGCTGTTCGGGCCGTTCAACCGCTTCGTCACCACGGGGTTCCTGCCGCCGGAGTTCCGCGAACAGATGCGGCTGCCCTGGAGCGAGCGGGACCAGCGGCGGTTCGACCGGCTGATCGGCGCGCTGCGCGCCTTCATCCGCATCCAGCCGCCGGTGGTGCGGCGGTTCCCGTTCGACCTGCTGATCTGGGACGTGCGCCGGCGCATCCGCACCGGCCGTCCACTGGTCTGACGACACCGACCGGTCTGCGGCATCGACCGGTCCGCAGACACCGACGACAAGCCATGAGGAGTGACTCATGACCATCACCAACGACACGGGCACCACCGAATCGAACGTCACCGAGCTGGCGAGCACCCGGACGAAGGCACGGGCGAAGGCGCCGGCGCCGGTCCCGTTCAAGCCCGGCTCGATCCTGTGGGACACCGTCGGGCTGCACACATCGGTGCTCGCGGCCAACAGCGCGTTCGTCCTGCAGGTGATGCACCCGTCGATCGGCACCGTGGTCGACCAGCGGTCGCGCTTCCGCGTCGACCCGGTGGGGCGCGCGGCGCGCAGCTTCGCCTCGGTGCAGACCTGGATCTACGGCGGCGAGGAGGCGATCGCGGAGGGGCTGCGGCTGCGCGAGATGCACAAGCCGCTGAGCGCCGTGGACGAGGAGGGGCGCACCCACCACGCGCTGTCCGCCGACCCGTGGGCCTGGGTGCACCTGACCGGCTACTACGCCTCGGTGACCGCCGTGCGCTACTTCGCCCCCGCCCCGTTCACGCCCGAGGAGGAGCAGCAGCTCTTCGACGAGTTCATGCACCTCGGCCGCATCCTGCGGGTCCCCGAGCGCATGCTGCCGAAGTCGATCCCGGACTACTGGGCCTACTTCGACGACATGGTGGACAACACCCTGGTCCCGCACCGGGTGGCGTACGACGTGCTGGACATGCTGGAGCGGGTGCCGCCGGGGACGCCCGCCCTGCTGCGGCCGCTGGCGGCGGCGGCCGGCCTCACCGGCGGCCGGCTCGTCCGCTTCATCACCGTCGGCACGCTGCCCCCGGCGGCGCGCGACAAGCTCGGGCTGCCGTGGAGCCCCGCGGACGACCGGCGCCTGCGCGCCGTCTGCCGGACCATCGCCATCACCACCGGGCGGCTGCCCGAGCGCCTGCGGTACATGCCGATCGCCTACCGGGCGCGGGAGGCCGCCCGCGCGAAGCAGCGGCTCGACCGGGCCCTCGCCAAGCGCCCGCTGTAGGCCTGCTATTGGCAAAGCGCCAATAACTCGTGTAGAACCGTCAACAAGGACCTACCGCGTGCGGTACCGCAAGGCCTGCCGCACGTTCCAGCAGAGAACGCCCCTGGACTCCCGGTGTTGGCCGCACTAGCGACCCGTACCCCCGCGGCCAATGCCGGGTCTCGCGTCATCCGGGCGGCGGCCCGGCGGGCGCCTCGGCGGGTGGCTCGGCGGACTTCTCGGCGGGCCGCGCCGGCTCGGTCTCCACCAGCTCGGGGACGACGTCCTCGATGAGGTGCAGCAGGACCTGCCGCAGCAGCAGACGCACCTGGTCGCGGGACAGGCGGCCCGACTTCAGCCACTCGCGGGTGGTGGCCTCGGCCATGGCGGAGTAGCCGCGGAACGCCGCGCGGATCTCCGGATGCTCCCGCGACAGCGGGGTGAGCCCCACAACCTCGGTCATATGGTCGACGGCGCGGTCGCGGGCCTCCTCCAGGATGCGGTCCAGGTCCGCGTCGCCTCCCGAGGCGGTCAGGTCCAGGGCGGTGATCCAGGTCTCGCGGTTGCGCTGCAGCAGCTCCAGCCATCCGTCGAGGCTCTGGTCGATGCGCTCGGCGACGCTGACGCCCGGCACGAACGGCGGCACCGGGATCGGCGGCACGCTCATCATCTGGCTCACCGCCGCCAGGTACAGCTCGCGCTTGGTGCCGAAGTAGTGGTTCAGCAGCCCGCGGCTGACCCCCGCCGCGGCGGCGATCTCGGTGCTGGACACGGTGGTGTACGGGCGCCGGCTGAACAGCTCGCGCGCGCAGGCGAGGATCTGGTCGCGCCGCTCGTCCGGCTCCTTGCGGACACGACGCGGCGCCGCCCCGTCCCCCCGCTGCACACTCATCGCGTCCTCGCCCTCGTCACCCCGTCCCCGCGATCCGACGATACCGGCGCCGGGACCTGCGCGGTCACGGGCGGCCACGGGCGCGACCGGCCCCCGCCGGGCGCGCTCACCTGCCGGAAGAGGACGCGGAGGGCGTCGGAAGCGGGGTGTCGCCGCCCTGCTTCTGCTCGCCGTCGTCGCCCGTCATGGTCTCGTCGGCGGCGCCGATCGAGGTGACCTCGGTGACCCGCCAGCGCTTGCCGGTGCGGGTCAGCCGCATGTCCAGGTAGGAGCCCAGCACCCGGCGGGTGCCGGCGGAGCTGTGCACCTCCGAGTCCATGACCACGATCGCCCGGGCCGTCGAACCCTCGATGTCGCCGAGGTAGACGGTGCGGACGGTCGCGGTCGCGTCGGCCTTGAGCCGGGTGATGACGCTCTCCAGTCCGCCGGTGAACGCGGCGTCGTAGGTCTTGGCGAAGTCGTCGGACGCCATCGACAGCACGCGGTTCCTGGCCGCCTGCAGGTTGCGGTGGTCGTAGCTGAGCAGCGCCTGCCCGAACTCGCTGGCCCGGGCGCGCACGGCCCGCCGCTCGGCCTCCCGCTGCGCGGCCTGGTCGGCCCGGTACCACTGCAGCCCGGCGGTGACGACGGAGGCGGCCAACGCGACCAGGACGGCCGCCTTGGCCAGCGCCGCCCACGACAGACGGCGCGAGCGTGACGAGGATGCCCGCCCCTCGTCCGCGTCCCCCTCCGCGCCCTCGGACGCTTTCTTCTCCGCGTCCTCGGACGCCTTCGTCTCCGCGTTTTCCGCCGCCTTCTTCTCCCGGCCCTCGGACGCCTTCTTCTCCTGGGTCTCGGCGGCCTTCGCCTCCGCGCCGCTCCCCTCCTCCGGGTCGGCCTTGTCCTCCGGGCTCGCCTTCGCCTCTTCGCCCTTGGGTTCCTGTCCCTTGGGTTCCTCGCGCTTCGGCTCCTCGGCCTTCGCTTCCTCGCGCTCGGGTTCCCCGGCGTCCGGTTCCGCGGTCCGCGGGCGCTGTTCCTCGGTCGTGACCTCGGCTGGCACTGCTACCTCCAAGAGGGTCATCTGCGGGTGCGGACACGGGCACGTACGAACTGGGCGGCGACGGCCAGCAGCACGACCACGCCGATCAGCGGCGGCAGCAGCGGAAGCCACCGCGAGGACGCCGGCTGCTCGCCGACGGAGCTCACCGGCTTCGCCGACAGGGTCGGATCGGAGGTCGGCGAGGACGTCCCCGCCGAGCGAGCGGAGCCGGAGTCCTTCTTCGCCGACCCGGCGGCCTCCTTCGCCGAGCCGCCGCCCTTGCCCTTCCCGGTCGCCTTGCACAGCGGCACGTCCGGCGCATCGGGGCGCGCGATGGGGCGGTTGTACTCGGCGGCCGCCTGCGACCCGCTCAGGGTGATCACGGGTGTGACGCGCACGTAGGTGCCGGACGCGTCCCGGGCCGTGATGTCGCCGACCAGGGCCTGCAGGGTGGGGACCATGGTCAGCACGTGCCGGATCTTGGCCGAGTTGGCGGAGGTGAGCAGCGGCGCGGTCGGCGTCGCGGCGGCCGTGAGCAGGCAGTCCAGCCCGGGCCGCGATTTCTGGAGCAGCCGGTTCACCTGGGCCAGCGCTCCGGGCCCCTCGTCCAGGATGGCGTCGAGCTCCTTGCGGCTCTGCCGCACCGAGGCGGTGAGCGACGCCAGGTCGGCGGTGCCCGAGGCGATCTGGTCGCGGTGGTCGGACAGCGTGGCGGTGAGGCGGGTGAGTTCGGCCGACAGCGCGTCCAGCGTCCCGGCGTTGGCGGCGAGGGTCCGGGTGAGCTGGTAGGTGTCGCCGATGATGTCGTGGATGGAGCCGCCCCGGCCCTGCAGCCCGGTGGCCGTCTCGTGCACCAGCGTGCGGGCGTCGCGCGGGTCGACGGCCCGCAGCGTGGCGTTGAGCCCGGCGAACAGCTCCTGGTAGTCGACGGTTCCGGCGGTGCGCGACAGCGGGATGCGGTCGCCGTCCTTCAGCACGCCGGTGCCGGGCTTGGACGGCTGGGTCAGCTCGATGTAAGGCTCGCCGATCGCCGACTTGCGCTGCACCCGGGCGCCGACGCCGGCGGGGATGCGCGTGCCGCGGTTCAGGTCGAACCGCACCTCCACGTGCCCTTGCCGCAGCCGGACGTCGCCGACCCGGCCGACCCGCACGCCCAGGTGCGTGATCTCCAGGTCGGAGGTCAGCCCCGGGGAGGTGGCGAAGTCCGCGGTGACGTGGTACGGCCGTTCGAGGGCGTCGATGTGGATGATGCTGCGCACCGCCCACACCGACAGCAGCACGCCGAGCAGGGCGAAGAAGACCAGGTTGACGAGGATGCGGGGTTCTCTCATCGGCGCGGCCCCATCAGCTCGGTGAACGGCCGGTGCTGCGTCGCCTGCTGGGCGGTCCCGGGCTGCGGCAGGAAGCCCTTGAGCCAGATGAAGAGCAGTCCCTGGCCGCTGTAGGAGACCGATGGCCCACGCAGGAAGGCGAGCACGGCGTTCGCCAGCTCCTTGAGGTCTTCGCCGCCGCGGACGGCCGCGGCCAGCAGCGCGTCGGCGCGGCGCAGCAGGACGGCCAGGCGCTCGGCGTGGCGGGTCTGGACCTTGGCGTTGACGGACCGGGCCAGCTTGGTCAGCTGCTGGATGGCCCGTTTGAGCTGGGCCCGGTCGTCCTGCAGCCGCTCGGTGGCGAGCGCGATGCTGCCGGGCAGCCGGTCGATCTGCTCTTGGCCCTTGTGCAGCGATCCGCCGATGCGGGCGAGGCTGTCCAGGGCGCGGCCGAGGTCGCGGCCGGCGGCGGCGTAGCTGTCGGAGACGTCGGCGGCCTTCTTGATAAGCGTGTTGATCTTGCGGCCCTTGCCGTCGAGGGCGGTCGCGGACTCGTTGGTGATCGTGGACAGGTCCTGGCCGCCCAGCGCGGCCAGCAGGTGGCCGAGCCGCCGGCTGATCTGCTCCAGGTCGGGTTGGACGGACGTCTGCGCGATCTCGGCGCCGCTCGGCAGGAACGGCCCGGTGCGCATGTCGCGGCCGGGGGGCAGGTCCAGGCGCACGTAGTTCTCGCCCAGCAGCGACGTCCTGGCGATGGTCGCGGTGGTGCCGACGGGGATGTGCCGGTCGCCGCGCAGCGACATCGTCACCTTGCTGCGGTATCCGGCCAGGCGGATGCCGGTGACGGTGCCGACGCGGATGTCGGCGACCTGGACGCTGTGCCCGACGACCAGGCTCTGCACGTCGTCGAACGTGGCGGTGAGGGTCATGTCGCCGCGCGGCGCGCCGATCGTCTGGAGGGAGCAGCCGCCCGTCCCCGCCACCAGGGCGACCGCCAGCGGCGCGGCGAGAACGGCGGCCGGGATGGACCGTCTGGCGCGGGCCCCGGCCGCCCGCCGGTGCTGCGGTGTGCGGGCGCTCACGGCTTGTCCTTTCCGGGCGGGTCGGTGCAGTTGGCCAGTTCGGTGTTCCCCTGCAGGCAGGGGACGGTGCCCCAGCCCATCGCGGTGAACAGCGGCTGGAGCCAGGCGCGCAGGGTGCCGTGGACGAGCACGCGGACGGTGGCGACGTGGTTCTTGCGGTCCCACGCCTGGACGGCCACGTCGGCGAACCTCCCGAGGGCGTCGATGGCCTGTTCCAACGAGCCGGCGTTGCCCTTGAGCGTCATCACGATGTTGGACAGGTCGGAGACGGTGCTGGGCAGGGTCTCCTGGTAGGCGGTGACCAGGACCTCGCTCTTGCGGATGGCGGCGAGCCCTTCGACGAACTGGTTGAGGCGGGTGCGCTCCTCGGCCAGCTCGCGGCTGGTCGTGGAGAACGAGTCGATGAGCTCGCCGAGGCGGCGGTCGCGGCGGTTGAGGTCGGCGGCCAGCGTGCGCAGTCCCTCCGCGAGCGAGACCAGCCGCTGGTCGTGGGCGGCCAGGTTGTGGGTGAGGGACGCGGTGCCGCGCAGCGCATCGTTGATCTCATCGCCGTGGCCCTCCAGGCCGTCGGCGCCGCGCTGCACGGCCGTGCCGAGCCGCTCGGGGTCGATCGACCGGTTCAGCTTGGCGAACGCGGCGAGCGCGTCGTCGATCTCGACCGGCAGTTCGGTGCGCTCCTGCGGGATGACCATGCCGGGCGGGGCCTTGGCCTGGCCCGGTGTCCACGCCGGCTCCAGCCGGACGAACCGCTCACCGAGCGCGTTGGCCGAGGCGATCACGGCCTTGGCGTCCCGGCGCACCGGTACCGACTCGTCGATGGCCAGGTCGACGCGCACCCGGTCGCCCTCGTCGCGGATGGCGGTGACGGTGCCGGCGTCGGCGCCCATGACCTTCACCCGGGACTTCTCGTACAGCGAGGTGGTCCTGGCGAAGTAGACGGTGATGCGGTAGGTGCCGTCGCCGTCGCCGATCACCGCGCATCCGCCCGCGCTCGCGGTGAGGGCCAGCGCGCACACGGTTGCGACGAGTCGTCTCATCGTCCTCCTTCCCTGGTGGCCGACAGCCGCGCCAGTTCGGCCAGGTCCTCGGGGGACAGCGGGCCGAGCCCGGTGGCCACGACGTCCAGCCAGGGCCCCCGGCCGCCGATGGCCGACAGCCCGCTGAGCGTCGGGCCCGCCCAGGCGAGCAGCTCGTTGAAGTCGTCGGTCGTGGGGCGCAGGCTGCCCAGGGTGCGGTTCAGGTCGTCGATGACGGAGATCAGCCGGCGCTGCTGCTGGTCGATCAACCGGGTCATCGCGGTGACGGTCCGGCCCCCGGAGCCCAGGAACGTCGACAGCTCGTCGCGGCGGCGCTTCAGCTCGTCGAGCATGATCCGCACGTTGGTGAGCAGCTGGGACAGCTGCCGGTCCTTGGACCGGGCGAGGTCGAGTACGCGCTCGCCGTTGGTGAGCAGCTTGTCGATCTGCGGGTCGGACTCCTCGACGGTCTCGGCCAGTTCGGCGAGGTCGGTGAGGGCGCGGCCGAGCCGGTCGCGGTCGCGCTCGCTCACCTCGCCCAGCTCGCTCACGATCCGGTCGATGGACCGGGTGTCGAGCCGGGTGACGGTCTTGGTGGTGAGGTTCAGCACGTCGTTGACGGTGGTGGGCGTGCCGGTGCGGTCGAGGGGGATGCGGCGGCGCTCGGGGGGCAGGTCGGCCAGGTACGGGGTGGTGACCGGGCCGGACAGCCGCAGGTACCGGCCGCCCAGGATGTTGGCGACCTCGACCTCGGCGCGGGTGGCCGGCCCCAGGTGCACGTCGGCGTCCACCTTCCAGGTGACCAGCACGCGCCCCCGCGCGAAGTCGGGGTCGACGGCGGTCACCTCGCCCACCCGGATGCCGGCGACCCGCACCTCGTCCCCGGAGCGCAGCCCGCCGGTGTCGGCGAACACGCCGGTCACGGTGTAGCGGTTCTGCAGCAGGCCCCGGGTGCCGACCAGATAGACACCGACGACGAGGGTGAGCAGCGTCCCCATCGAGACCAGCCCGACGGCGACCCGGTTGCGGTCGCGGAACGATTTGAGTGCCATTCAGTCGCCTCCGACCAGCAGACGACGCAGCGCATCGGACGAGTCGAGGGCGACCACGCCGCCGTTCCCCGAGGAAGCGGCGCCTCCGGAAGCGCGCGGTTTGTCGCCGCTGTTGCCGCTGGAGCCGGTTTCGCGGGGGCCGGGCAGGCGGGTCGGATACGGGCAGGGCGGGGCGGCGAGGCTGATGCAGGGCGCTGCGACCTCCATGTACTGCCCGTTGTCGACGGAGGAGAAGATGTGCTGGAGCTTGGGCGACGCCGACTTCAGCACCTGCGCCAGCGTGCCGCTGTTGCGCCGCACGCCGGAGGTGAACTGCGCCAGCCGGGAGATGACGGAGGCCAGTTCGCGGCTGTTGCCCGCCAGCACCTTGTCGGAGGTGTTGGCCAGGGCCGCCAGCTCCACCAGGGCCTGGTCGATGAGCCGCCGGTTGTCGGCGAACGCGTCGCTCAGCTCGACCAGGTCGTCCACGGCGGAAGCGATCTGCCGGTCGCGGCGGGCGATGATCTCGGTGACGGTCGCGTAGTCGGCCAGCATCTGCCGCAGGGTGGCGCGGCGGGCCGCGATGGTGGACGACAGCTCCTCCACGTTCACCACCAGCCGGTCCAGTTCGCCGGCGTTGCCGTCCAGCGCCTGCGCCAGCGACACCAGCACCTGGTTGACCCGGGCGGGATCGACGCTCCTGGTCAGCGGGGCCAGCTGTTCGATCAGGGCGTTGGCGTCGACCACCGACCGGGTCCGGGTGATGTGCGCGCCGGGTTTCATCTTCGTCCGGCTGGTGCCGGGGATGAGGTAGACGACGCGGCGTCCCATCGCGTCGCGCCAGCGGATGGCGGCCTCGCTGTCGGCGGGGAGGGTGACCGACCGGTTCACGGTGAGGCGCACCCGGGCCCGGCCGTCGACGACGCGCAGTTCGTCGACCCGGCCCACCGGTGTGCCCGCGATCTTCACCTCGTCGCCGCGCTCCAAGCCGCTGGCGTCGTCGAAGGTGGCGGTCAGCGACCAGCCGTCCTGAAGGCTCACCCGGGCGATCTGCGCGCCGATGTACACGGTGAGCAGGCCGGTGACGGTGACGAACGCGACCAGGCGCACCAGCGCCCCGATGCGGGCGCGGGCCTGCGTGGGCAGGGCGGCCAGCCGGCGGCGCACCCGCGCCAGAGCGCCCGCCCGCTGTGCCGATCGCTGCGCCGATCCGGTCATGTCAGCGACCTCCCGTCGAACCGCACAGGCCGATGATCAGGCGGCACGGGTCGGTGGGCAGCAGGCCCTGGACGCGCAGGTAGTTCTTGCCCTGCGGGCCGGGCAGGGAGGACAGCTCCCCGTACAGCGGCAGCAGCTCGTTGCCGGTCCGGACCGCGTTCCCGGCCAGTCCGAGCTGGGCGTACACGACGGCGGCCGCGCGCTCCCCGGACCGGAAGCCCTCGCCGAGCTGGCCGCCGCGCTTGTCGAAGCCGTGCGACACCAGCGCGGAGATCTCGGCGAGCCGGTCGGCGAACGAGCCGAGCCGGTCCCGTCCCTGCGCGGCCGTCGTGATGAGCAAGTCGGCGTCGCCGGCGACGGAGACGGCGTCGTCGGCCGTGCCCGCGCGGGCCAGGGCCTCCGTCAGGTCGGCGGCGTCGCCCAGGAACCGGCGGGCCTCGTCGCGGCGCCGGTAGGCGACGTCGGTGAGGGTGCCGGTCTGGTCGATGGTGGCGCGCAGCCGCCCGCCCTGCCCCGCCAGGCCCTGGGCGAGGGTGTGCACGATCGTGCCGACCTCGGTCGCGTCGACCGCGTGCAGCGTCGCGTCCGCCTGGGCCAGCAGGTCGGACAGGTCCTGGGCCGCGGAGGTGCGGGTGATCACGGCGCCGGAGGCCAGGTACGGGCCGGTGTTCTCGCCCGACCCCGGCACCAGGTTCACGAACTTGGGGCCGAACGCCGAGGCGGGCTCGATGGACGCCGTCACCGAGGTCGGCACGCGCACCCCCGGGTTCAGCCGCAGGGTCAGGCGGGCGCGGCCGGCCGAGGTGAGCTCGGTGCGTTCCACCGACCCGACGGTCACACCGCGGATCTTGACCGGGGCGTCGTCGCCCAGGCCCTGCCCGGCGCGACCGAACTCGGCCGTCAGCCGGATCCCTTCCGCCCGCAGCGGGCGGGCGATCAGCAGGTATCCGCCGAGCGCCAGGACCGCCATGGTGACCGCGGAGATGAGCAGCGCGCGGCGCAGCGGGATCTCGTCGTTCATCCGGTCAGCCTCACGGTCGCTCCGGCACCCCAGAACACGTAGGACAGCAGCAGGTTCAGGGTGACGATCATGATGATGGACAGCCGGATCGCGCGGCCCGCGGCGCGGCCGACCCCGGCGGGCCCGCCGGTGGCGTAGTAGCCGTAGTAGCAGTGGATGGCGATCACCGCGAAGGCGAACACCGCCACCTTGATCGAGCTGTACACCAGGTCGATGGTCGGCAGGTACAGCCGGAAGTAGTGGTCGTAGACACCGGGTGCCAGGTCGAAGAACTCGGTGCTGATCAACCGGGTGGCGAAGAAGCTGGCGAACAGCGCGATCAGGTACAGCGGCACCAGGGCGATCAGCGCCGCGACCACTCGGGTGCACACCAGGTAGGTGAACGAACCGATGCCCATGACCTCCAGCGCGTCGATCTCCTCGGAGATCCGCATCGCGCCCAGCTCGGCGGTGAACGCCGACCCGCACTGAGCGGCCAGCGCGGTCGCCGCGATCACGGGGGTGATCTCCCGGACGTTGGCGAACGACCCGACCAGCCCCATGAACGACTCGGCGCCGATGGACCGCAGCCCGGTGTAGCCCTGCAGCCCCACCTCGGTGCCGACGAAGAACGCCATCGTGAAGATCACGAAGATCATGCCGCCGCCGACCACGGTGGCCCCGGCGCCCACCACGACATCGCTGACGTGCCGCGCGACGGTCCGCCCGTACCGGCGGTGCCAGACCAGGTCGCGCAGCGAGTACAGCAGCACCCGGTAGATGAACACCGGCCACCGGGCCAGGTCGCCGCTGCGCCGCGCGGCCGTCGCGGCGACCGCCGCCGCCCGGCCGGCGACGCGCGGGGGAATGAACGGGCCGGCCATCAGATGCGGGGCGGGAACGCGACGAAGTACACCGTCGTGATCACGTAGTTGAGGGCGAACACCAGCATGAAGGCGACCACGATCGCCCGGTTCACCGCCTGCCCCACCCCCACCGGGCTGGACGCGCAGTTCATGCCCATGTAGCAGGCGACCATGGCGGCGATCAGTCCGAACAGCCACGCCTTCAGCAGCGTGACGACCAGGTCGGACAGCTGCAGCAGGGACACCGCGCCGTCGAAGTAGGCGCCGGGCGTCACGTCCTGCAGCAGCACGTTGAACACGAACCCGCCGGCGGCTCCCGAGACGATGACCAGGGAGGCCAGCAGCGTGGAGACCAGGCTCGCCGCCCACAGGCGGGGCGTGACCAGCCGGTGGATCGGGTTGACCGCCATCACCTCCATGGCGGCCAGCTCGTCGCGGATGTGGCGGGCGCCCATGTCGGCGGTCATCGCCGAACCGCCCGCCCCGGCGATGATGAGGGCCGCCCCGATCGGCGCGACCTCGCGCACCAGGCCGACGACCACCGCGCCGCCCGTCGCCGACTGCGCGCCCAGTTGCGCGGCGAGCTGGCCGACCTGCAAGGCGACCGTGGCGCCGAGCGGCAGCGACACCAGGATCACCGGCACGCTGGTGACGCGGGCGAGGAACAGCGACTGCTCGACGAACTCCCAGAACCAGGCCCGCACGTCCCAGGTGCGGCGCAGGCCCTCCAGTGCGACCACGAACAGCTCCCCGGTCTCGCCGAGCAGGCCGTGGACCCGCGCCGGCACCCGAACCGTCGCCATGGCCGTCACCTCCTCCCCGGACACGCCGTGGGACACACCGTCCGACCGCCGCCGCGGCGGCGACCCGGATGTGGGCACGGCCACATTAGCGATTTGTTGACGGTTCGCCAATAGTGGCTGACCACTTGCCAATCGTGCGGGCCGGTGCGGCGCCGGGCCCGGATGCGGCGTTCGGGCAGGTGTCCGGGCAGTGTCCGGGCAGATGGCCGGGCAGATGGCCGGGCCGGTGGCCGGGCAGGTTATCGGGCAGGTGGCCGGTGTGCGGCGGCGCGGCTCAGTCCGGCGACCGGACGAGCGCGGCCACGGTTTGCTCCAGCCGCCTCACCTGGGCGGTGTCCCCGGCGAGGGACCGGACGACGGCCAGGAACTCCTCCAGGCCGTTCGGAAACTCCAGGCAGGTCCGCACCATGGAATGCACGTCCAGGTTCGGCTGCGGCCGCCGCGCGATGCGTATGGCGATTTCCTGGCGCAGCGATCCGACGATCTGCTCCCTGCCGTCGGGCGAGGCCAGCAGCGGGATTTCCAGCAGCCGGTCGACGATCTCGAAGATCGGCGGCAGCGCCGGGCGGTCCATTCCGGGATCCGCGCGCCCCGGCTCCGGCCCGGGCGCCGTTTTGTCCGGCTCGGCCTCCCGCCCCGCGGGAGCCAGCGCGGATGCGTTCTCCGCCGGCCGCCCGCCCGCCGGTTCGCGAATGCACAGCCAGCCGTCGGCGGCGGTCTCCTTCAGCCGGATATCGATCCGGTGGAACTCGGTCGGGTCGATCGGGCCGAGCCCATCTTTGATCACTTCGCGGTGGAATTCGTCCGACGCAAGAATTGCCAGGTCGGCGGCGCTCTCGGCGAATGCCTCCTTGAACGCCGGGGCGTCCAGCAGCCGCGCGGCGTGGTTCACCGTGGTGCCGACCATGCCGTTGCCGTCCATCGTCAGCGGGCCGGCGTGCAGCGCGACGCGCAGCCGCATCCGCGCCTGCTGCACCGACAGCTCGTTGTGTCTGCGCAGCTCGGCCCGCAGATGATCGGGCAGCGGGTGGACCAGGCGGGCCGGGTCGGCAGCCGGCGGCAGGATGATGATCGCGCCGTCTCCCCGGTCCTCCTGGTAGCAGTCGTCGTAGGGCAGGCCGGACGCCTCGAAGCAGCGCTTCAACGCCCCGTACATGACCTCGCGGAGCCTGCGCTGAACGCCGTCGGGCCGCTTCCCGAATCCGACGATATCGCAGGCGAAGATCGTGCAATGCCCGGAGGGAAGCCATTGTCTCCGGGCTTCCCCGACATGATCGACGCCGTCGCGCATCGCTTCGAACTCCCTGGCGCGGTGATACTCCCACTGTGCACGCGCCGCGACGCTCCCGGCAAGCTTTCTGTGATCATTTCGGTGCCCCCGTCGTCTGCGCGCCGGAGCGCGTCCTACCCTTGACACATCGGGGGACCGTATTGGGACCTGGCCGAGGATTTCACTGTGTCCTGAGACGCAGACCGACGTTCCGAACGGTGCTTAACTTGATCGGAGCGAGGGGACCTCTGCCCGAATGCCGGGGAGAAACGCATGGTGGAGGACGAGGGCAGGTTGTCGGCCCTGCCGCAGCGGGCGGTCGAGAGCCTGCGCAACAGGTCCGCCGAGACGGGGGAGATCGAGCAGTCCACCGCCGAGATCGTCGAACTGCTCACCGAGGTGCCGGCGCTCCGCGAGTCGACGGAGCGCGCGGTGCTGGTGCACTACATCAGCGAGGCGTCCGGGTTTCCGCTGATGCTGCCGGAAGTGCCGAACCCGAAGTCCCACCTCTACCACCTCGTGCTGGCCTGCCGGGAAATCCCCGACGGGATGCGCCTGCTGGTCGGCGGGGTGGAGTTCATCGCCGGGCAGACGACGGCGGTGACGCGGCTGCGCAGGCTGGTCAGCCCGGTCCGCGACCATTTGGAACCGGCGATGGAGTCCCAGCTGGAGGACCTGCTGGCGGGGCTGCGCGTGCCGTCGCCGGCCCGGCTGTACTACGCGGCGACCGGCGGCGACATCACGCACGTCCCGTTCCGCTTCACCGACGCCTGGGACGCGTTCACCGCCCTGCTCGACCACAACGCCGCGCCGGACCGGCCGTCCCCCCACCTGATCTTCGTCGCCATGCTGCTGCGCACGATGCAGGCCCGCGAGGCCGCCGAGGCCACCACCTCGGAGAACGCCTGGCGGCTCAAGCAGCTGCGCGACTGGCTGGCGACGCAGACCGAGCAGCTGCGGCGGGACGGGGCGACCGCGCAGGCCGACTACCTCGACCGCGTGCGGGACCGCATGCCGGCCCTGGAGGCTCGTCCCGACAAGCCGATCTACCTCATCATCCAGCTCGAACCGATCTACGACCTGGTCGACGGCCATGTGATGTGCCGCGTGTCGCACTGGCGCCAGGTGCATCCGCTGGAGTGGCGCCCCGAACCCGGCGACGACCGGGTGGTGCCGCTGGACGAGGTGCCCCGGCACGTCGGCGAGCTGATCCGCGAGGCCGAGGAGGGCTGGGCCTACCAGCTGGACGACTCGCTGGTGCTGGAGTTCGTCCTGCCGATGGACATGCTCAACCTGGACCTCGAGGAGTGGACGCGCGACCTGCCCGACGCGCCGCATCCGGCGCCGCTGGGCACCGAGTACGAGATCCTCATCCGCAGCCAGGAGCGGCTGCGCACGCTGCACATGCACCGCGCGTGGCGGCAGCGCTGGCAGGTGCTGATCGACGGGGTCGAGTGCCTGACGTACTGGGCGACCGCGGAGGACCCCGCCCATCTGCGCCGGATGGGGCACCGGCTGCTGGGCTGCCGCGAGATCGTCGCGTGCGTGCTGAGCGGCCCGCCCGACCGCGAGCCGGGGCGCAGCGAGCTGTGGATGGCGCTGCGGGCGGGGATCCCCGTGGTGCTCTGGCACCGGACGCAGGAGCCGCCCGCCGAGATCCGGCAGGAGGTGCGCCGGATCGTCGACCGGCGCGACCTGCGCGACCTGCCCGCCGACATCAAGCGGCTGCGCGCGACCATGCCGGTGCCCGACGACCGTAACCGTCGTGCGGACACGCAGGTCGCGCTGCTTTGGGACGACCCCCACCACTTTTTGGACGAAGCAGACACTCTTCGCGCCCCAGGATGATGGTCTCGCAAGACCTGCACTTATCTCGCAACGGGACACAATCGGCTTCTGCCTGCGTGCGCCGCTATCCGGCCCGCGGGAGAGAAGATCCTCACCGCGGGAAATCTTGCCAACCACTCTCAAGACGGGGATCCTCAACGATAGAGTCGGGTCGCCGCATCAGGCCTTTGTGCAATTCGCGCAATAAATCCGACTGGACCAGCGGGCCGCATCAGGAGGGCGTTGCCGATGGCGGACGAGCTGTCCATGCCCCCTTCCTCCGGCAACGGGACCGGTTCGGCCGGTGCACCGGAGCAACCGCCGCGGCCGTCGGCGGCCGACCGCCCGGCCTGGTGGATCTACCGGGGCACGGGCCGCCCCCTCGCCGAAGGCGAGCTCGCCGCCGCGCTGCCCCCGCCGCCCCCGTGGCGCACCTTCGACGGGGGTCCGCCGCTGCCCCCGCCGCCCGACGACGAGCGCGACTTCGTCCGCAGGCTCGGGCCGGTGGCGAGCGACCGGCCCCGGTTCGCCGACCGTGAAGAGATCGACATCGTCAACACCGCGCTGCTGCTGCGCCGTCCCCTGCTCGTCACCGGCGAGCCCGGGGTGGGCAAGTCCACCCTCGCCTACCGCGTCGCCCGCGAGCTCGGGCTCGGCAGGGTGCTGCGGTGGCCGGTCAGCAGCCGCAGCACGCTGCGCGAAGGGCTGTACGAGTACGACGCCATCGGCCGGGCGCAGGACGCCGCCGCGGCCCGCGGGCTGGCCGGTTCCGGGCGCCCGCCGCATCCCCGCGCCGAGGACGGCGACGGCGGCGAGGCCGGGGCGGCCGCCGACACCGACCTGGGCAACTACCTGCAGCTCGGCGCGCTCGGCACCGCGCTGCTGCCGTACGAGCTGCCCCGGGTGCTGCTGATCGACGAGCTCGACAAGAGCGACATCGACCTGCCGAACGACCTGCTCGACGTCTTCGAGGAGGGCGAGTACCGGATACCGGAGCTGGTGCGCGTCGGTGCCCGCCAACCCGTGGTGACGGTGCATACCGCCGACCCCGGCGGCACCGCCGAGATCGTGCGGGGGCATGTGCGCTGCCGCGCCTTTCCCCTCATCTTCATCACCAGCAACGGCGAACGCGATTTTCCTCCCGCTTTTCTCCGGCGCTGCCTTCTCTACACGATGAAGGAGCCGGACGAAGCCCGCCTGGCCGATATGGTCTCGGCGCATTTCAGCGACCGTTCCGACGAGCGGACCCGGCAACTGGTCCGCAGATTTCTTCAATACCGCCGCAGCCAGGGCCGGCTCGCCGCGGACCAGCTCCTCAACGCCGCCTATCTGACCGGTTCGGGACGGCATCTCCCCGGCGACGAGTGGGAGCGGGTGCTGGACCTGCTCTGGCAGCGCCTGAATCCCGAGGCGGCCGCTGAGTGAACGAACCGACCACCCGAGCGCCGGCGCGTCCCAAGGCCCCCGACGCGCCGCGGCAGCGGCCTGTCTGGTTCGAGGTCTCCGACGCGATCTGGCTGGCCGGTCACATGGTCGCCGCGGCGTCCGCGTCCGACACGGCCTCCCCGCAGCCCCCGCCGTCCCCCTCTGCGGCGATGCCGCCGGGCGGGCGGCCCTCCGCCGGGGGCGGTGACGAACGGCCCGCGGACGGCGGGGCCGATCCCGACACGGCGGCGGGCCGGCTCGGCATCGACGGCGAGGCGCGCGCCCACGCGCCCCCTCCGCGCGAGCACGCCCGGGAGCCGGCGGGCGTCCCGTCGTCGCTCAACGGCTTCGCCTTCGGCACCCCCGCGCGCCCCGCCCGGCCGGGCGAGCGCCCCAACGGCAGCCACGTGCGCGTGCCCCGCCCCGGCGGCCTCCCCTACGACGACCCGTTCGCCGGGGTGCACCCGCTGCCCGACCGGCGGCGCATCGAGCAGGCGCTGCGGCCGTTCCGCAAACCGGTGCCGTCCGTGCACGGAGCCCCGGAGCTGGACGAGGAGGCGACGGCCGTCCGCGCCGTCCAGGACGACCTGTGGCTGCCCGAGACGCGCCCCGCCCTGGAGCGCTGGCTGGACATCGACGTGGTCGTCGACGACGGCCCGCTGTCCGCGCTCACCCGCCCGGTGGCCGACGCGTTCATCGACTGCGTCGGCCGGGTCGGCGCGTTCCGCACCATCCACACCTACCTGCTCGACACCGACCGGCCCGGCCTGGCGGAGCCCTTGCTGCGCCCGGCGGCCCGCCCGTCCGCCGCCCGCCCGGCGGCAAGGCTCATCGGGCGGGGGCGGCGCGAACGCAGGCTCCTGGTCGTGCTGACCGACGGCGTCGGACGCGCCTGGCACTCGGGCACCGCGCAGCGGCTGCTGGCCGGATGGGGGCGGCAGGTCCCGCTGGTCGTGATCAACCTGCTGGCCCGCCGCCAGTGGCGGCGCACCGGGCTGGTCACCCGTCCCGCCCGGCTGTACGCGTCGACTCCGGCGGCGGCCAACCGCAGCTACCGGGTGCGCTACCCGTCCGCGCCGTGGGGCGACGGGGCGCCGCGTCTTCCCGCGGGTCGGCCAGTGGGCGACGAACCGTGGCCGCCCGCCGTCCACGACACCGGGGCGCCCGGCCCCTCCCAGGTGCACATCCCGGTCATCGAACTGAACCCCGGTCAGCTCGCCGGGTGGGCGCGTTTCGTGGCCGAACCCAATGGCAGCTGGCTCGGCGCCGTGGCGGTGTGCGACACCCGCTCGGTCGGGCGGTCTCCGTCCTGGCATCCGGACGACGACGAGGACACCGCGGCGCCGCCCGCCTCCGCGTCCGAGCTCGTCCGGCGTTTCCGCGCGGCGGTGAGCCCGACCGTGTTCTCGCTGGCCGTGCATCTGGCGGCGGCGCCGCTGAACGCGCCCGTCATGCGGCTCGTCCAGCGGACCATGCTGCCGCAGTCGCGGCCGTCGGATCTGGCCGAGGTGGTCGGCAGCGGCCTGGTGCGCCGCGTCGGCACCGGCCGCGCCCCCGGTTCCGAGGCGCCGGAGGAGGTCACGCTCGACTTCGTCCCCGGGGTCCGGGACGAGCTGCTGGCCAACGGCCGCCGCTCCGACACCACGCAGGTGCTGCTCATGGTGGGGCGGCATCTGGGTGACCGGGTGGCCGGGCTGCGCGACCTGATGGCCATGGTCACCGAGCCGGAGCAGGCCGAACCGCCGGAGATCGGCGCCGAACTGGTGCCCTTCGCCGTTCCGACGCTGCATGTGCTGCGCGCGCTGGCGGGCCCTTATCTGCGCGCCGCCCGGGAGCTGGAGTCCCGGCTGCCCGGCTCGGCCGGCGGATTCGGGTCGGCTGCCGCGACACCAAATGTTGATCAACGATCGACGACGCCTCCACTGAACGCCAACGACGCGGGTAGGAACGGCCCCATGCAGACGCAGATGCTGGACGCCGCCGCAGCGGATGGAGCCGTCGTCACCCAGGACGTTGCCAAGCCTCCCCCACTTGGAGTCGGTGTGACCATTCGCAATATTCCTCAGGTGACTGATCGCAAGCCTTCCGACCCGCCCCCGGTGTGGGGGAACGTCCCCCCGCAGAACATCAATTTCACCGGACGGGAAAAACTGCTCGAACAGCTGCACGAGCGGCTTTCGCAGGGCACCACCGCCGTGTTGCCGCAGGCGTTGCACGGAATGGGCGGCGTCGGCAAGTCGCAGATTGCCATCGAGTACGTGTACCGCCATACCGCGGATTACGACTTGATCTGGTGGATCCGGTCCGAGCGTCCCGGGCAGATCCAGCAGGACCTCACCGAACTGGCCGCCGCGTTGAACCTGCCGGTGAGCCAGGAGGTCAACGTCGCGGTGCCGGCCGTGCGGGAGGCGCTGCGCCTGGGCCGCCCGTACCGCAACTGGCTGCTCATTTTCGACAACGCGGAGGAGCTGGAGGAGGTTCGGCAGTTCTTCCCCACCAACGGCCCCGGAAAGATTCTCGTCACGTCGCGGAACCAGGCGTGGACGAAGGTGGCCAAATCGCTTGAGGTCGACGTTTTCGCCCGCGAGGAGAGCAAGGCGCTGCTGCGTCTGCGCGGGCCGGAGATCTCCGACGAGGCGGCCGACGAACTCGCCGAGGTGCTCGGCGACCTGCCGCTGGCCATCGCGCAGGCGGCGGTCTGGCTGGCCGAGACGGGAATGCCCGTCGACGAATATCTGCATCTGTTCAAGGAAAAGCACGAGAAGGCGACCGAGCTGCTTTACGACTCGGCTCCGGCGCCCTACGAGCTGCCGGTCGCCGCGGCCTGGAACGTGTCGCTGGACCGGCTGCGCAGCAGCGAACCGGCCGCGCTGCAACTGCTGCAGGTCTGCGCGTTCTTCGCGCCCGAACCGATCTCGCTGCGGCTGCTGTCGGGCGCCCGCAACGTCGAGGGGCCACCCGAACTGCTGGAGGCCCTGGGCGACCCGGTCCGGCTGGGCCGGGCGATCCGCGCGATCAACCAGTACGCGCTGGCCAAGATCAGCCACAAGCACAACACGATCCAGCTGCACCGCCTGGTGCAGCGGGTGCTGGTCAGCCAGCTCGACCCGGACGAGGCCGCGGTGCTGCGCCGGTGCGGCCACCAGCTGATGGCCAAGTTCGACCCCGAGGACCCGGTGGTGCCGACCAACTGGCAGCGGTACGCCGACCTGCTCCCCCACGTCCTCTACTCGCGCGTCGTCGAGTCCGACGACGTCTGGGCGCGCCAGCTCGTCCTCAACGAGATCGACTTTCTGTTCCAGTGGGGCGACCACAAGGGCTTCCTGGAACTGGCCGAGGAGGCCGTCAACACCTGGACCCGGACGCTCGGCCCCGACCACGACCAGACCCTCGCCGCCGAACTGCACCTCGGCCGCGCCCTGCGTCTTCACGGCAGGTTCGAGGAGGCCTACCAGCACCACATGCGCGTCTTCGAGGTCCAGCAGCGGGCGCACGGCGCCGATGACGAGCGCACCCTGGAGGCGCAGCGGTTCGTCGCCGCGGACCTGCGGTACCTGGGGCAGTTCGATCGGGCCCTGGAGTACGACCGGCAGAACCACGAGACGCTGCGCCGCATGTACGGGCCCGAGGACCCGATCACCTTGGAGCAGGCTCACCTGTACGCCATCAGCCTCAGGCTCACCGGCGACTTCTGGGGGGCCCGCGAGCTGGACCGCGAGACCTACCAGCACCTCGTCACAATCTTCGGGGAGACGCACGCCAGAGCGCTGTCGTCCCAAGCGGCGATCGCCTGGGACGAGATGGAGTGCGGCGACTACGAGACGGCGCGTGAGCTGACCCGACGGAACGTCCAGCGCCTCAGGACGACCTTCGGCGACAGCTTCGCCGGGCTGGCCGAGGCCCTGAGCGCCCAGTCCGTCATGGAGCGCAAGGCCGGAGACCACGAGCGGGCGCTAGAGCTGTCGACCGAAGCGCTGGACCGCTACCACTCGCGCTACGGCTCCTTCCACCCGTCGTCCATGTCCGCCGCGCTCAACCACGCGGTCAACCTCCGCCAGGTCGGCAGACTGGACGAGTCGATCAAGCTCACGCGGGAGACCGCGCAGAACTTCTTGAAGATGTTCGGCCCCGACCACCCCAATACCGCGACCGCCGACATCAACCTGGCCGTCGTGCTGCGTTTGAACGGACAGACCGATGAGGCCAGGAGGCTCGACGAGGCCGCCTTGGAGGTGCTGACGCGCATGGTCGGCCCGGACCATCCGCGCACCATCATCTGCTCGATCAACCTGGCCAGCGATCTGTGCGCGCTCGGACACCCCGAGGATGCGCTGGAACGGGACCGGGAGACCCTCGCACGAGCGCGGCGCGTGCTCGGCGACCACCATCCGACCGCGCTGGCCTGTGAGTTCAACCATGCGCGTGATCTGCACGCCGTGGGTGAAGTGGAGGAGGCCGAGACCCTGACCGCCCAAGCCATCGACAGGCTCCGGCGAGTGCACGGCCCCAACCACCCGGCGACGCTCAGCGCCCAGCAAGGCATGCGCGCCGACTGCGATATCTATCCGATCCCCGTGTAGCACGACAGGGAGGCAACGCCTCGGCCCGCCCTTGACTTGCCATGTTTCGACGCCCCATGAATAGGGTAAAGAGCAGGATTCAGCGCCGATCACATTCCCCCGCCCCTGTCCACGATCTGGACACGGTCCAGCATCGAGCGTACAGTGTAGTGAAATATATACTATGATGTCTGATTTTCAGAGACTTCCATGTATTTAGCGACAGGCAGCAGAGCCTAACAGGCGGCCGATCGTCGGTGAGCTCCGTCGCGGACAACGCCGTCCCCTCATCTACGAACGCCGCAATGCTCCCGAGGAGTGGAAGAGGTAATGGTCGGCCAAAGGGAGTGGAACCAAGCGTCGTGGCGTAAGAGCAGGAGATCTGATTCGCCGGGTGGATGCGTCTGTCTCAGCGTGATCGGCTCGTGGGCCGCGATTCGTGACAGCAAGAACCCCCAGCCCGTGACGCTCGTGATGCCGAGGTCGGCATTGCGCGGTCTGATCCAGGAGATCAAGCGCGGGGCATGGGACCTGCGCTGACCGGCATGTTGCCGGCCGGGAGGCCGACATGCGAGGGCGCGCGGCGGTAGCCGATCCGCGCGCCCGCAGTCGTCCTCAGCCTTCGATGGCGTCGTTCTTGATCGAGCCGATGAAGCGCCGCCAGGCCTCGACCGACATCGACAGCCGCGGACCGTCCGGGTCCTTGGAGTCGCGGATCGCGCGGGCACCGTCGACGGCCGCGACCTCGACGCACACGGCGAGGTTCGGGTCACTGCTGTAGCTGCTCTTTCTCCAGACGATCGGAGAAACCCGCGAATCGGTCATTTTTCACGCTCCTGTGATCATGTCGCCAGGTGGTCCGCCTTCGGACCGTAAGGCGAGTGCCCACTGTCAACGTACCCGGCAGACCTCACCGGCAAATGGACATCACCACCTCTTGGCAGCGATATTTGACTCCCCGTCCCCGCCCTACAATCCCGAATCAATACGCATTTATGCGGATATCGCACCATGCCCCTTCCCGCAGCTCACCGGCCCCAGCCCCCACCCCCTCAGCAACCCGGCCTTAACTGGCGAGAGCCGCCCCACCACCGAAATCGTCTCGTCCACCACGGGAATGGGCGCACGATTCCACGGCTCAATCACGCACATTCAGGAGATCTGTGGGCATGGACGCCGGGTGGTAATCTGTTGGGCATGCGGATGGGCTCCTGTCGTCTCGGCTGGTGGCGCCCCTGACGGGGCGGCACCGACTCATCCGCGTTTTCTGACCACACGGCCGCCCTGATCGGGCGGCCGTCGCGTGATCCGCGTCCGGTGGCCAGGCCAGGGCGGTCCCGACCTCCACGGGAGCCATCGGACGATGCCACGACGCCTCACCGGGTTCACCCCGTCGGGTGACCTGCACCTCGGTAACTACATCGGCGCGATCGCGCCCATCGTCTCCGCGCAGGCGCAGACGGACACGGTGGTGTTCATCTCCGACCTGCACGCGATGACGCTGGAGCACGACCCGGCGCAGGTGCGGCGGCGGACGCTGGAGTTCGCGACCCTGCTGCTGGCTGCGGGCGCCGACCCCGACACGTGCCTGTTCCTCGTCCAGTCTCATGTGCCGCAGCACACCGAACTGCACTACCTGCTGGAGTGCGTCACGGGCTTCGGCGAGGCGCAACGCATGATCCAGTTCAGGGAGAAGTCGCGCCGCGGCGGGCATGTCCGGGTCTCGCTGCTGACCTACCCGATCCTGATGGCGGCCGACATCCTGCTCTACGACACCGACGAGGTGCCGGTCGGGGAGGACCAGAACCAGCATCTCGAACTGGCCCGCGACCTGGCCGAGCGGTTCAACGCCCGGTACGGGCCCACCTTCACGGTGCCGAAGGCCGTCACGCCGCCGGTCGCCGCGCGCGTCATGGACCTGGCCTCGCCGGGCGAGAAGATGAGCAAGTCCGCCGCGTCCCAGGCCGGCGTGCTGCGGCTGCTGGACGAACCGCAGGTGCTGCGCCGCAAGGTGATGCGGGCGGTGACCGACACCGGCACCGACGTGTTCTACGACCCCGAACGCAAACCGGGCGTGTCCAACCTTCTGACGATCCTGGCCGCGTGCACCGGCGACACCCCGCAGCGTGTGGCCGATGACTTCGACCGCTACGGCGAACTCAAGGAAGCCGTCGCCGACACGGTCATCGCCACGCTCTCCCCCGTCCGGGAGCGCTACCTGAAACTCGCCGAGGACCCCGACCACGTGCGGACCGCGCTGCGCAAGGGTGCCGAACGGGCGCGGGAGCTGGCGAGCAAGAAGATCCGGATGGCCAAGGCCGCCATCGGCCTGCTCCCGCCCTGAACCCAGCGGACAGCCACCAGCCCGCACCCGAGAGCCCGACGCAGCGCGGGGTAGGGCGTGGGGCATGAGCGACACCGTAGTGATCGGAAGTGGGCCGAACGGGCTGGTGGCGGCCAATGTGCTGGCCGACGCGGGCTGGTCGGTGGACGTCCTGGAGGCGCAGCCGGAGCCGGGGGGCGGTGTGCGCAGCGACCGCGGCGCGCACCCCGATTACGTCAGCGACGTGTGCAGCGCGTTCTATCCGATGGGCGTGGCGTCCCCCGTCATGCGCGCCCTGGAGCTGGATCGGTACGGGCTGAGGTGGCGGCACGCCCCGGCCGTCCTCGCGCACCCGCTGCCCGACGGCCGCTGCGCCGTGCTGGAACGCGACGTCCACCGCACCGCCGAATCGCTGGAGGAGCTGGGCGCGGGCGACGGGGAGGCGTGGACGCGGCTCTATCGGCGCTGGGAGCACATCGGCGACGACCTCCTTGCGGCGCTGTTCGGGCCGTTCCCGCCGCTGCGGGCGGGTGCGGCGATCGCGGCGCGGCTGCGGCCGGCGGGGATGCTGCGGATGCTGCGCTTCCTGCTGTCGCCGGTGCGGCGGGCCGGCGAGGAGGAGTTCTCCGGGCCCGGCGGGCCGCTGCTGCTGGCCGGGGCGGCGCTGCACACCGACCTGTCCCCCGAGGCGGCGGGGGGCACCGCGTTCGGCTGGCTGCTGGCGATGATCGGGCAGCAGTACGGGTGGCCGGTGCCGGAGGGCGGCGGGGGCGAGCTGACGCGGGCGCTGGTGCGCCGGCTGGAAGCGCGGGGCGGCCGCGTTCACTGCGGCACCCCGGTCGCCTCGGTCGTCGTGGCCGGCGGGCGCGCGGCGGGGGTGCGCACCGCGTCCGGCGAGACGGTACGGGCGGACCGGGCCGTCCTCGCCGACGTCGCGGCACCCGCCCTGTACGGAGGGCTCGTCGGCTGGGAGCACCTGCCGCCCTCGCTGCGCGCCGACATGCGCCGCTTCCAGTGGGACCTGGCGACGTTCAAGGTGGACTGGGCGCTGTCCGGCCCGATCCCGTGGTCGTCCCCGGGGGTCGCGCGCGCCGGCACGGTGCATCTGGCGTCGGGGATGGACGCGCTGACCGGCTGCTGCGCGGAGTTGGCCACCGGCAGGGTGCCCGGCGAGCCGTTCATCCTGCTGGGACAGATGTCCACGGCCGACCCGACGCGCTCGCCGGCGGGAACGGAGTCGGTGTGGGCGTACACGCATGTGCCCCAGCGCGTGACGGGCGACGCGGGCCCCGACGGGATCACCGGCGTCTGGGATGAGCGCGAGAGCACGGCCATGGCCGACCGGCTGGAACGGCTCATCGAGCGGTACGCGCCGGGCTTCCGCGACCGCGTCATCGACCGCCGCGTCATCGCCCCGCCCGCGTTCCAGCTGCACAACGCCAACTTGCGCAACGGCGCGCTGAACGGCGGGACGAGTGCGCTGCACCAGCAGCTGGTGTTCCGACCGGTGCCCGGCGCGCTGGGCCGCCCCGAGACGCCGGTGCCGGGGCTGTACCTGGCGTCGGCGTCGGCACATCCGGGCGGCGGAGTACACGGCGCCTGCGGCGCCAACGCCGCCCGCGCCGCACTGCGCGCGAACGGACCGCTGGGACGCCTCGTCCAGCCCAGCCTGACCGCACTGCGCCACGGCATCTCCGGAACCTGATCGGCGAACCGTCCGGGCACCGTCTGGTCTTCTCGGTGGGTGTTCAACGGGTGCGCGGGCGGCGCGCCAAGGACATCGAGGACAAGATCGCCGTCCGGCCGGCGGGCGGAAGCGCCCGCAGCGTCATGCTCCAGGCCGACCACGGCTCGAACATCCGCCTCGAATGCTCCTGGACGGCGTCCTGCCGACCGGTTGTTGCTGACCGTTTGCTCACTCCGCCGTGGACCGCCGCGCCGTTCCGGGCACAGATTCAGGCGGGTACCGGTCGTCCCCGCCAAGCGCCCCGGAGCGGCGAGGCCGGTGCCGCGGAAGGAGTTTCAGGAACGATGATGCGCGTCATCGGCGCGGGGCTCCCGCGCACCGGCACGGCGTCCATGAAGGCCGCGCTGGAGCAGTTGGGCTTCGGACCCTGCTACCACATGTTCGAGGTCATGGCCCATCCCGACCACGTCGACCGGTGGCTGCAGGCCGCGTCCGGCGCGGCGCCGGACTGGGACCGGGTGATGGCGGGCTACCGCTCGTGCCAGGACTGGCCCGCCAGTTTCTTCTGGAAGGAGCTCGCCGAGGCCTACCCCCGGGCCAAGGTGGTGCTGACCGTCCGCGATCCGCGCCGCTGGTACACCAGCTTCCGGTGGCTCACCTCGCAGGCCGCCTTCCGCCAGATCGACACCGAGGAGGTGCCCGACGCCGTGCGGCCGTCTTTGGAGGGCATGCGGCGGCTGGTGCCACTGCTGGAGCGGTGCGGCCGGGAGACCTTCGACGGCTGGCGGTTCGGCACTGACCTGCCGGAGGCCGCGGCCCTGGACGGCTTCCACCGGCTCGTCGCACGGGTCCGCGAGGCGATCCCCGCCGACCGGCTGCTGGTCTTCGACGTGCGCGAGGGCTGGAAGCCGCTGTGCCGGTTCCTGGACGTCGACGTGCCCGGCATCCCGTTCCCGCACCTGAACGAACGGGACGTCATGGAGGGCATGTTCCGGCAGATGGTGCGCGAGGGCCGCCTGCCCGAGCCCTTCACGGCCGGCTCCTAGCCGACCGGCGGCTGCCCGGCTCCCTTCGGCAGGGCCGCCCGTCCGGGCCGTTCGCCGAGGCGAATTCGCCCGGGCGGTTTCGCCGGGGGTTACGCCCGGCCGCGTCGCGCGGACTTGCCGAGAATTGCGCGGCGCGGCCGGTTCTGCCCATCACGGGGCGGATTTGTTGTGCTTATTGACAAAGCTACCCGCAAGTATTGTCCGGCGGGGCACTAGCGCTCACTCTCAAATCAGCGCTGCACGTCACGCGCTCACGTCCCACCCTCGTGCGGAGGTGCCCCGTGGCCCAGTCCCCCCGTCTCCGTCGATCGCTGCTGTTCCTCCTCGCACTGCCCGCAACGGTCGCCTCCCTCGTCCTCGGGCTGCTGTCCGCCCCCGCCTGGGCGGTGCCGATCCCCAGCCGGATCGCCTCCCTGGGCGACTCGATCACCCGCGGGTTCAACGCCTGCGGCTGGTACGTCGACTGCCCGAGCCGCTCCTGGTCGACCGGCTCCGCCACCACCGTCAACAGCCACTACCTGAGGCTGCGGGCCCAGAACGCCTCGCTCACCGCCTACAACGACGCGGCGACCGGGGCGAAGGTCGCCGCCCTCAACGGCCAGGCGCAGACCGCCGTCTCGCAGGGCGCCGACTACGTCACGATCTTGATCGGCGCCAATGACGTGTGCACCGACTCGGAGTCGAGCATGACATCGGTCGCCGATTTCGAGACCCGGTTCCGCACCGCGATGACGACGCTGCGCAACGGCCTGCCCGACGCGCGGATCTTCGTCGCCAGCATCCCCGACATCAAGCGGCTGTGGCAGGTCGGCAAGGACAACGCCACCGCGCGCACCGCCTGGTCGGTGTTCGGCATCTGCCAGTCGATGCTGGCCAACCCCACGTCCACGGCCGCCGCGGACGAGGCCCGGCGCGACCGCGTGCGGCAGCGCAACATCGCGTTCAACACTGTCCTGGCCGACGTGTGCGGCGAGTACGCCAACTGCAGGTTCGACGGCAACGCCGTCTTCGACTACCCGTTCACCCTGTCGCACGTGAGCGGCTGGGACTACTTCCACCCGAACGAGTCCGGCCAGGCCATCCTCGCGGCCGAGACCTACAAGGCCGGTTTCTGGTCCGCCGCAGCCAAGGGCTGACCGCGCGCCGCCCTCCGGGGACGCCGCCGGCAGCCCGCTCCGGTGGCGTCCCCGGGCCGGCGTGACATGCTGAACGAAGGGCACACAGCCGGACCAACGGGGGAGGTCCGCCATGACCGCCATCACCGACCATTTCCGCCACGCCGTGGACGACATGACGGCCCGCGTGCACGGCGTGCGCGACGACCAGTGGCACCGGCCCACGCCGTGCGCCGACTGGGACGTACGCGAGCTGGTCAACCACGTCACCGTCGAGAACCTGTGGGTGCCGCCGCTGCTGGCGGGGCTTTCCGTCGCGGACCTGGGCGACGTCCTGGCCGGCGACGTGCTCGGCGCCGATCCCGTCGCGGTCTGGGACACCGCCGCCCACAAGGCCGTCGACGCGTTCGCCGCCCCGAGCGCCGCCGCCCGCACCGTCCACCTGTCGTTCGGGGACGTACCCGGCGCCGAGTACGCCGGCGAGCTGGTGGCCGACATGGTCATCCACTCCTGGGACGTGGCGCACGCGACCGGCGGGGACGAGCGGCTGGACCCGGAGCTGGTCGACGTCGTCTCCGCCTGGTTCGCCGGCAACGAGGAGGCCTACCGGTCCGGCGGGCTGATCGGCCCGCACCTGCCGACCCGGCCGGGCGCCGACCGGCAGACCCGCCTGCTGGCCGCCTTCGGCCGCCGGGGCTGACCTTCCCGCACCATGGGGCGGCCCGTTGCGCACGCGTGCCCGCCTGCGCGGACGCGCACCGGAAACGGCGCGCGAACACGCGGTCGCGGCAATCCCCGATAACAGATCTTTGACGATCGCCGGGAAATCCTCGTCAACATCTGAACTGATCAGTAATATTCGGGCGACACGATGGGAGGGTGCCGTGCGCAAGCGAACGGACCGGCTGATCGCCATCGGAAGCCTCACCGCGGTCGCCGTGGTGCCGACGGTTCTTGTGCTGGGCCCGTGGGGCGGCGACGAGAAGGTCGGGGCGCGCGGCTACACCGGGCCCACCCCCGTCGCGGACGCGGGCACCGGGCTGCCCTCCCCGTCACCGAGCCCCAGCGCGAGCCGGACCGGCAGTCCCGCCAAGAGCCCGGCCGCGGCGAGCGTGCTCCCGTTCCCCACGCTGTCCTCGACGCCGTCGTCGGGGTCGTCCCCGGGGAGCGGAGGCGGCGGTGGCGGCGGCACGGGCTCGGGCGACAACTCACGCCGCCCCGCCGACGACGGCGCGAAGATCACCAAGGTGCAGTGGCGGGGCAAGCGGCAGGCGGACGTCACCGTCAAGTCCCCCGCGCTCGGCACCTCGCACAAGGTGCGCGTGCTGGTGCCCAAGACGTGGAAGGCCTCCGCCAACCGCACCTGGCCGGTCGTGTACGCCTTCCACGGCGGCAACGACACCTACGTCTCCTGGACCCGCAGCACCGACATCGAGCAGTACGCCGGCGCCTACGACGTCATCGTGGTGATGCCCGAGGGGCGCAACGGCTCCTACACCGACTGGTACAACAACGGCCGCGGCGGCATCCCCAAGTGGGAGACCTTCCACATGCTGGAAGTGCGGCAGCTCATGGAGCGCAACTTCCACGCGGGCTCGTCGCGCGCCGCCATGGGCATCTCCTCCGGAGCGCAGGGCGCGGTCACCTACGCCGCGCGCTACCCGGGCATGTTCCGGTACGCGGCCGCCTACAGCGGCGTGCTGTCGATGCTGTCGCCGGGCATTCCCGCGCTGCTGCTCTACATCAACTCCGGCAACGGCAACGGTTCACCGGAGCGGATCTGGGGCGACCCGGTGCGCGACCGCGCCAACTGGGTCGCGCACGACCCGACCTCCCTGGCGCCGCGGCTGCGCGGCACGTCGGTGTACGTGTCGTCCGGCAACGGCAAGGAGGGGCCGCTCGACAAGCCCGGCAAGGCGCCGTGGGACATCGGCTACCTGAGCGAGACCCAGGTCGAGCGCGCCTCCAAGGACTTCGTGCAGCGGGCCCGGTCGGTCGGCGTGTCCGTCACGACCGACTTCTACGGGCCCGGGTCGCACAGCTGGCCGTACTGGCAGCGCGAGATGCACCGCACGTGGCCGACCATGATGCGCGCCATCGGCGCCCGGAAGTTCTGACCGGATGGCCCGTACCCGCTGCGGCTGCGACCGGCCCAGGCTGACGGTCGTGCTGTCGCTGGCCGAACGCGGCGTCCCCCACGGTGCGGCCGGGCACGACGTCGTCTACGACTACACCCGTATCAGCGAGTGCTCCGGGTGCGGCGGCGGCGTGGTCGAGCACCACTCCCACGACTGCTGGGACACCGGCAACTACGCCGACTACGACAAGTACTGGTGGTGGCGGGTCGATATGGACGCCGTCAGGGAGCTGGTGCGCGCATGCCCCGCACCGCTGGACCCGGGCTGCGGCTGCCCGGTGCACCGGGGGCTCGGCGCCGGCTCCCCCAGGCCGCTGCCGCCCTCGGCCGAGACGCCCTACGACGACGCCGCGGTCCCCACGGCCGCCGTGCGCGTGGTCGACGGCGTACCCCGGTGGGGGTGAGACGACGGGCCGGGTGCCCGGATCCGGGTGAAGTGCCGGTACCGTCGTGATCGTCGATCCGAGGGAGCCGACACCACCGGGAGTGCCTGGGGCGATGACCGACACCGCAGCGGACCGGGTGAGCCGTACCGTCACCCGGCTGGCCGACGGCCGTGAGCTGATCTACTTCGACGAGGGGCCGGCCGCCGGGCCGCGTCCGCCCGACACCCGCCCGCTGCCGCCGTCGCGCCCGTCGGTGGAGCTGCGGCACGACGTGCTGCACGACGAGTGGGTCACCGTCACCACGCACCGCAACACCCGCACGTTCCTGCCGGACGCGGCCGCCTGCCCGCTGTGCCCGAGCCGGGACGGGCGCCGGTCGGAGATCCCCGCCGACGACTACGACGTGGTCGTCTTCGAGAACCGGTTCCCCTCGTTCGCCGCCGCGCCGGAGGCCGCCCCGCCTGGGACGCAACCGCCCCCGGTGGACGGCGAGCCGCTGTTCGCGCGCCGCCCCGGCGACGGGCGGTGCGAGGTGGTGTGCTTCTCCAGCGACCACACCGCGTCCCTGGGGTCGCTGCCGCCGCGCCGCATCCGCACGGTGATCGAGGCGTGGGCCGACCGCACCGCCGAGCTGTCCGCGCTGCCGGGCGTCCAGCAGGTCTTCTGCTTCGAGAACCGGGGCGAGGAGATCGGGGTGACGCTGCACCACCCGCACGGGCAGATCTACGCCTACCCGTTCGTCCCGCCGCGTTCGCGGCAGGTGCTGGCGTCGCTGGAGCGGCCCGGGGGCCGGGACCTGTTCGGGGAGGTGCTGGCGGCCGAGCGGCGCGCGGGCACCCGGATCGTGGTGGACGGCGATCACTGGACGGCGTTCGTCCCCGCGGCCTCCCGCTGGCCCGTGCAGCTGAACCTGTACCCGCGGCGCCACGTGGCCGGCTTCCCCGGGCTGGACGAGGACGAGCGCGCCGAACTGGCGGAACTGTACCCGGCACTGCTGCGGGCGTGCGACGCGTACTACGACGACGACGCGCCCCTGCCGTACGTGGCCGGATGGCACCAGGCGCCCCGGGGGGCCGAGGGCAGGTTCCGCCTGCATCTGGAGCTGTTCTCGATCCGCCGGGCGCCGGGCCGGTTGAAGTTCCTCGCCGGGTCGGAGTCGGGCATGGCCGCGTGGATCAACGACGTGGCCCCCGAGCAGGTCGCCGAACGCCTACGCGAGGTCGTCCGCCTGGACGGCTGAGCCTCCGGCCGCCAGAACGGAGCGCACGACGTCGTCGGGGTCGCGGGCGGCGCGGTCGTGTTCGGCGGTGAACGCGGCGTCCGTGAGCGCCCGTCGCAAGGCGGCGGTGACGCTTTCGATGTCGGCGCGTTCGGCCGGGCCCGGGCGCAGCCCCCTCCTGCGCCGTATCCCCGTGGCGGCCCCCAGGCAGCGGGCCGCCGCCGCGTGGTCGCCCGTGAGCGCGAACGCGGCGGCCATGCCCTCCAGGGAGAAGACCGTGTCCCTGGGGCCCTGGTAGCGGACGGCGTGGCCGAGGGCCTCGCGGTGGAACGCCATGGCGGTGCCGGCGTCCGCGCGCCGCTCCGCCACGCGGCCCAGGCCGATGAGCACGATCGGCAGGTACAGCGGGGTCTCCGCGGGCGCCGCCTTCAGCAGCGTGCGCAGGTGCGTCTCGGCCTCGTCCAGCTTCCCTTCCCGGCAGGCGGTGTATCCCAGCACGAGCCGGGCGAGCGAGACGGCCGAGAAGCCGTGCTCCACCGCCATGTGCAGAGCGCGTTCGCCGTACCGGCGCGCCTGGGCCGGGTCGTCGCGCATCACCGCGATCCAGCCGAGCCACCCCAGCCGACCGGCGACGTCGGGCCACAGGTGCAGTTCCTCGGCCAGCCGCAGGCTCTCGCGCTGCAGCCGGTCGGCGCGGGCATAGTCGCCGGTCAGGTCGGCCAGGCCGGCCAGCCACTCGGCCGCCTGCAACTGCCCCCAGCGGTCGCCCAGCTCGCCGAAGATCCGCGCGGCCCGTTCCGCCAGGTCCTCCAGCAGGGCCGGGTCGCCGCCGGAATGGGCGCGCTTGGCCCGCACGATGAGCACGGCGCCCTCCCCCCAGCGGTCCCCGGCCGACGCGAACCCCTTCTCGGCGCGGTCGAGCAGCGCGTCGTCGTGGCTGCGGTCGGCCTCGTCGCTGCCGGTGAACGCCAGGAACCACTGCGCGTGGGCGAGGCCGACCGGGTCGTCCACCTGCTCGAACAGCCGCAGCGCCGCCTGCCGGTCGGCGTCGTCGGCGGCGCCCCGCATGAGCGCCAGGCCGACGCTCCACGCCGTGGCCCGCGCATACGGCACGCTGACGCGCCCGTCCAGGCCCAGGGCCGCGTCCAGACTGCGGCGGGCCTCGGCGAACCGCCCGCGCAGCACCCAGTACCAGGCCAGCGCGTTCACCAGCCGCAGCGCCGAGTCGGCGTCGCGGTCGGCCACCGCACCGTCGAACGCGGCGCGCAGATCGGCTGTCTCGGCGTCCAGCAGCCGCAGCCACCGCGCCTGGTCGCCGCCGCGCAGTCCCGGCGCGGCGCGTTCGGCCAGGTCGAGGTAGTACCGCCGGTGCGCGCGGCGGACCTGCCGCGTCTCGCCCGCCTCGGCCAGCCGGTCGGCGCAGTAGGCCGCCACCGACTCCAGCAGGCGGTAGCGGGGGCCGTCGCCGCCGCGTTCGGTCATCACGACCAGGGACCGGTCCACCAGGCGGATCAGCAGGGGGAGCACGTCGGCCGGGGGCACGCCGGCGCCCGCGCACACCGCCTCGGCCGCCTCGGGCGTGCAGCCGTCGGCGTGCACGGACAGGCGCCGCAGCACCGCCCGTTCCGGCTCGGTCAGCAGGTCCCAACTCCAGTCGATCATCGCGGTGAGGGTCTGCTGGCGGGGCGGGGCGCCGCGGTGCCCGGTGGCCAGCAGCCGGAACCGGTCGTCCAGCCGCGCCACCAGCCCGTGCACGCCCAGCGTCCGCACCCGGGTCGCCGCCAGCTCCAGCGCCAGCGGGATGCCGTCCAGACGGCGGCACAGCACGGCCACCGCCGCCGCGTTCCGCTCGTCCAGGACGAAACCGCGCGCGGCGGCGGACGCCCGGGCGGTGAACAGCCGCACCGCGTCGCATCGCGCGACCTCCCGCACGTCGGCGTCCCGGCCGGGCACGCCCAGCGGCGGAACGCTCCACACCGCCTCCCCGGCCACGGATAGGGGTTCGCGGCTCGTCGCCAGGACGCGCAGGCCGGGGGCGGCGCGCAGCAGCCGGTCGGTCAGCTCGGCGGCCTGCTCGACGACGTGTTCGCAGTTGTCGAGGACGAGCAGCATGCGGCGGGCCCGCAGGGCGCCTGCGAGCCGGTCGGCGGGCGTGCCCGGCCCCGGCGAGTCGCGGATGTCCAGCGCCGCCATCACCACGTCGGTGAGCGGGCCGAGCGGATCGCCGGCGGCGCGCGGCGGGTCGAAGGCGGCCAGCTCCACGAGCCACGCGCCGTCGGGGAACGCGTCGGCCGCCCGGCCCGCCACGGCCAGCGCGAGCCGCGTCTTGCCGACCCCGCCGGGCCCGGTGAGCGTGACCAGCCGGTCGCGGCGCAGGCGTTCTGCGATCTCGCGGACGGCCTCGTCCCGGCCGATCAGCTCGGACGCCGGGGCGGGCAGGTTGCCCCGGGGCGGACCGCCGAGGGCGGGGTCCTGGGTCAGGATCGACCGCTGCAGCGCGACCAGCTCGGCCCCCGGGTCCAGCCCCAGCTCCTCGGCCAGCCGGGTGCGCAGCTCCTCGAAGCTCTCCAGCGCCTCATGCTGCCGTCCGGACCGGTACAGGGCCCGCATGTGGACGGCGCGCAACCGCTCGCGCAGGGGGTGCGCGGCGACCAGGTCGCCCAGCTCGGCGGCGAGCGCGGTGTGCTCGCCGAGCGCCAGTCGCAGCTCGGCGCGGTCCTCCAGCGCGGCCAGCCGCAGCTCCTCCAGCCGGGCGATCGCGGCCCGGGCGAACGGCTCGTCGGCGAAGTCGGCGAACGCGGGGCCGCGCCACAACGCCAGCGCCTCCCCGAACAGCGCCGCCCGCGCGGCCGGGTCGCCGTCCCGCCGCGCCCGGTCGACCAGGTTCTGGAAACGCACGGCGTCCAGGCCGTCCGCGCCGATGTGCAGGACGTATCCGGCGGGGCGGGTCTCCACCAGCGCGCGGCCGCCGGGCTGGGCGTCCGCCAGCACCCGCCGCAGCTGCGACACCTTGACCGCCAGCGCGCCCGCGGGGTCGCGGGGCGGACGCTCCCCCCACAGGTCGTCGATGAGCCGGTCGGCGGGCACCGGACGTCCCTCGTGCAGCAGCAGGTCGGCCAGCAGCGCGCGCACCTTCCGGCCGGGCACCGCGACCGGCGCGCCGTCGTCCGTCCACACCGCCAGGGGCCCCAGCACCCCGAAACGCATGAGCGGCACGATAGCCGCCCCGACCGGCCGAAAACAGGCCGTAAGGATTCCGTAAACGCCTCCCGGCACCGTTGCCCTGTCAGCACCGACGGGACACCGAGGAGGCGGAGATGCCAGGCACCGACCGGCTGCGGCTGGCGGTCATCATCGCCAGCACCCGCCGCGGGCGTTTCGGCCCCACCGTGGCCGGCTGGTTCGCCGACCGGGCCCGCCGCCGCGGCGACCTGGACGTCGACATGGTCGATGTGGCCGAGGCGCGGCTGCCGCATGAACTCACCGACCACGACGAGCCGGTTCCGCCGCCCGTGCGGGCGCTGGGGTCCCGGCTGGCCGCCGCCGACGCCTTCGCCGTGGTCGCCCCCGAGTACAACGCGAGCTTCCCGGCCCCGCTCAAGGAGGCCATCGACTGGTTCTACGAGGAGTGGCGCGCCAAGCCCGTCGCCCTGGTCACCTACGGCCGGGACTCGGGCGGCCTCAACGCCGCCGCCCAGTTGCGGCAGGTCTTCGCCGAACTGCACGCGGTCACCATCCGCGACGGCCTCAGCCTGCCCCGCTACTGGGAGCACTTCACCGCCGACGGGCGCTGGCCCAAGGCCGCGGCCGAATGCAACACCGCCGTCAACTTGACGCTCGAACAGCTCGTGTGGTGGGCCCGCGCCCTGCGGGCCGCCCGCCGCGAGCACCCCTACCCGAACTGAAACGCAACGGAGGAACCGCCATGGGCAGGATCGTCGCGCTGAACTACGTGTCGCTGGACGGCGTCGCGCAGGACCCACACGAGTGGACGATGGAGTACACCACCCCCGAGCACCTGAAGTTCGCCCACGGGCAGCTGTTCGCCAGCGACGCGCTGCTGCTCGGCCGCGTCACCTACGAGGGCTTCGCCGCCGCCTGGCCGCACATGGAGGAGCAGACGGGCGAGTACGGGGTCCGGATGAACACCCTGCCCAAGTACGTCGTCTCCACCACCCTGGAGAAGGCCGAGTGGAACAACTCGACCATCATCCGGGAGAACGTCAAGGACGAGCTCACCGCCCTCAAGGAGCGGCTTGACAAGGACATCCTCGTCTTCGGCAGCCTGAACCTGATCGACTCGCTCATCGAGTACGGCGTGCTGGACGAGCTGAAGCTCTGGGTGCACCCGGTCGTGGTGGGCAAGGGCCAGAAGATGTTCCGCGACGGCGCCCCGCTCAGCAAGTGGACGCTGGCCAGCACGACGGTCATGGCCTCGTCCGGCACCATCGTCCTCGACTACCGCCCCGCCCCCGCAGCCTGACCGTCGGCAATCACATTCGCCGCATCTCACAAGTGGGCGTACAGCGGTAAGCCCCCGGGTCCGCCCCGGGGGCTCTCCTGCGCTCGCGGATTGTGCAGCGCTGCACAAGACGCTATGTGTCGCCACGCCCGGCCGGATCGATCGCGAACGTGCCCCGACCGACGACGCTGCGCACTCTGCCGCGTTTCCAAGCAGGGCGAGCGCTTCGTTCGCATTTCTCCGCGACACTCCGAACTCGTCGCAGATCTCAGTTGCGGACGGTACACGGCGGCCAGGCAGGATCTCGCCCGCGTCGATGCGCCGTGCGATTTCTGCCGCTACCTGGCGGTATAGGGGCTCTGCGCCGTCAAGGTCGATGCCCATGGCCAAACCCTAGTTGACCTGGTTGCCCGTAGCCCCGGTGAATTGAGGAGACACGCGTCAACCCGTGGTGACACCCTGGCGTACCGTTGGGAGTGACAGGACGGCCCCGGGCGGCGGTAGCGCGCCGAACGGGGCCTTGGCGCTTCATTCTGTCAGGTGCTGTCCGGCTTTTTCAGTACGTAGACACCCCGGCCGGGAATGCCGCGTAGCGTGCCGTTCTCACGGAGCGCCTTGATCGCTTCCGTCACGGTGCGCTCGCTCACGTCACACTCGCGAGCAAGCTCACGGGTTGTGGGGATCTTCGACCCGACGGCATATGTGCCGTCGGTGATGCGCCGCAAGATCAGCGCCGTGATCTGATCCCGCAACGGACGCGGGTCAGAGAGATCGACCATGGTTACGACGCTAGCGACGCATGCACAATGCTTCCGGAATCGCGTTTACTGCTGTGGCTGCGGATACTGCGTAGGTTGCGTATGGTGGTGCTCACAGACAGAAGCGGCCCGCCCGGTCGGTGACGCGACCAGGCGGGCCTAAGGAATCGACCTGCTACGGAGGTCAACCCCTGTGGAGAAGCCTACGCAGAACAGAGGGAGCAACCCGCCACGTATCGACGCGAGCGACCCGCTGCCGGGGTGGCGGGAGCCGTCCGGGCGGTGGGCGACGCCGTTCCAAACGCAGCTGAACGGCGGGATGGTGTGGACCGTCGCGCTGCGCTTGGGACACCGCCTGTCCACCCGCGAAGCCCTGGCCGGGTGCGCCTCGCAGCTGTACGCGGAGACGCCCGAAGCGCTGGTGGTGCTCACGCGGGCACACGACCAACTCGTGGAGACGGTCCGCAACCTGCCCCTGACATGGTCGGGGACGTCCCCCGCGGTGCCGGACGACGACCGCGAGGAGGACGCGTGATGGCGGCGCTCGCGGTGTGCATGTCGGTCCTGACGGGCGGGGTGTTCCTCGGTGTCGCGGGTGCCGCGCTGGTGGCGGAGGCGCGGCCCCGCAGGCGCGGCTACGTCGGCCGCCACCGGGCCACCTACTAGCGCGCTGGCCCCGTAGGACGCGCGGTCTCTCCCCCTTGTGGCGGGCCGCGCGTCCCACAGCGGGGGCGGGCTGACGGCCAGTTCGGCGATAACGCGCGGAACGGCGGTGCGGGCGGCCGCGGGGCGGTGGCCGAGGCTCCCGGAGCCCCCTGTGCACCGCGGACAACCGCGCAACAACGGGCGGGGCGCCGCGTTACGCCTGGCCGCGGGCCATGGCGATGAGGCGGTCGAGGACGCGCGCGTCGGCGCTCAGGCCGTTGTGGGCGTACTCGTTGGTGATCCATGTGCGCAGGCCTGCGATCGCGTCGGCGGTCTGCAGCGAGTGGTCGCGGTCCACGTACATGTCGTCGTGGTAGACGGCCGCAACGGCCGGGACCGTGTTGGCGGCCAGGCGGCCGGGGTCGTAGAGGGCGGGCCATTCGTCATAGGCGGCGAGCAGGTCGGCGCACTCGCGCAGGGGGCGCAGCGCCGGGTCCTCCTCGAAGAACCACGGGTAGATCATCTCTCCGACGAGACGCACCGGCCCGTCGCCGTCCAGGGCGAACTCAGGGAACTCGTCGAGCACCCTTTGGGCCGCCCACTGCGACGCGGCGCCCTGGCAGTAGATGGCCTCGTGCAGCAGCGCGTAGAGGGGGTGGGAGGCGTACGACACGGACGCGTGCACCTTGTGCAGGAAGGCGTCGGACAGCTGTCCGCGTCCGATGAACGCCTCCTCCAGCAGGTAGTGCAGGTTGTCGAACTGCACCGAGTTGCCGAGCCCGTGCCCGAGGGTTTGGAACCGCCGTGCCGTCAGACGCTCCCCGTCGGGGAGCCGTACGTCGTGCTCGCGCAAATGGTCCACGATGCGGCGCACGACGTCCTGGTCGCCGGGGTAGCGCTCGAAGTAACGCTCGTTGGCGGCGAGCACGCGCGGGTAGGCGGCGCGGTAGACCTCGTCCGCCCCGGCCGTGAGGCTCGGCAGGCCGCCGGTGATGAAAGCCTCGCGCAGGCCTTCGGGTGCCAGCGACAGGTACGTGACGGCGCAGAAGCCTCCGAAGCTCTGGCCGAGCACGCTCCACGGCCGATCCCCGATCAGTTGTCGGCGCAGTAGTTCGGCGTCCCGGACGACGGAGTCGGCGCGGAAGTGCCGCAGGTACGCCGCAGCCTCGGCGGAGTCTGGCGGGAGGGTCTGACGGTTGGCGGGGGTGCTGCGCCCCGTGCCGCGCTGGTCGAGCAGGAGCACCCGGTACTCCTGGAGGGCGCGCTCCAGCCACGCCCCCGGGTCAGCCCCCGGCCTCGTCGCCCGGTGCCCCGGGCCGCCCTGCAGGAACAGCAGCCACGGCAGGTCGTCGTCCTCCCTGCCCGGCGCCACGACCTCACGCGCGTAGATCTCGATGGTGGGCCCGGACGGGTGCGCGTGGTCGAGCGGCACTTCCAGCACGTGGTCGGCGCAGACGAACCCGGGGCGACGGAACGCGGACTGCATGCCCCTTACTATGTCGCCCTTGAGGCGCGCCCCCGTCACCAGGGAGCACCCCTGGGACTGTGGGGCGACCCACCCCCCCCGACATGGGTCGCCCCACAGCCGGTCAGCAGTTGCCCGTGACGGTCTTGCCTTCGAAGCGGTCTCCCAGGAAGCGGGTGACGTCCCCCGCCGCGAGCCAATCGGCGGTCAGGTGCTCACCCAAGTACCCCGAGTTCCACGTGGTGTTGATGCCCGCCTTGCAGTAGGCGGCGCGGGTGGCGTCCTCGGTCTCGGTCGGGATGATCTCTTCCAGGGCGCCGCGGTACTGGAACACCGGGAAGCCGATCTGGTACTTGGCGGCCGAGCCGGGCGTGCCGATGTCCACGCCGAGCTTGCTGCGGTCGGCCAGCTCGCCCCAGGTGCCGTCGGGGCCGCGCAGCTGCCAGATCTGGTCGAGGGTCAGCTTGTCCTTGGTGAGGTTCTCCACGCGGGCGCCCAGGAAGCGGCCGAGCGTCCCGAACAGGCACAGGTTCTTGGCGTCCTGCACCGCCTTGGCGCCTTCGTCGTTCATCAGCTCGTCGAACGGCATGGCCGGGTAGGCGGCGTTGTGCCCGACCAGCGCGTCGGCGGCGAACCCGGCGAACAGGCCGCCGTTGAGCCCCTGGGCGGTCACCTTCAGGTCGCCCGGCACGCCTCCGGCCGCCGCACCCGCCACTTGCAGTTCGGGCGCGTAGGAGGCGGCCAGCTGCGCGGCCCACAGCGCGGCCTGGCCGCCCTCGGAGTATCCGGCGATGCCGACCTTGCCGTCCGTGCGCAGGGAGCCGCCGGGGATCTGGCGGGACGTGCGCGCGATGTCGAGCACGGCTTTGCCCGCGCTTTGCCCCACCATGTACGTGTGGACCTTGCCGTCGATGTAGCCGGCGCCGTCGGCGGCGGCGACCGCGAACCCGGCCTTGAGGAATTCGGCGACGTTGGGGCCCTCGTAGTGGTCTACGTAGGCCCCGGCCATCTGCTTGGAGAACGCGCACTGCGGGCCGAGGCCCGAGGTGCCCGGGTGGAAGGCGACGACCGGACGCGACCCGCCCTTGGTCCACGCGGCCTCCGGCACCGCCACGAATCCGGTCGCGACCGTCTTGGCGCCCTTGACGTCGCTGGTGACGTAGCGCACCTTCCACGCCTTCGCGCGGACGCCGCTGACGCCGGACAGCGTCACCTGCCGGCACGCCAGCAGGTCTCCGGGGGCGCCGTCGACCCGTGCCGGGGCGGCGGCGTAGATGTCGGCCTCCGAGGCCAGGCACAGCCATGGCGCGGCGGACGCCGGCTGGGCGGCGCCCACCGCCGCAAGCGTCAGCACGGCCCCGGTCACGGCGGAGGCCACAACGGCTCGAACTCTCATTGCCACTCCAGGGGGTGGGAGGCCGCCGAACCGCCTGGGCCTCCCCTTGGACAGGCGGGTCTCGGCAGCCTTGGACTGTGGACGCTGACGACTGTCCCGCCCGCCCCGCCGCGAGTGAATGGACTGGCGCCACATGCCCGGCGCCGCCATTAGCAACTAGTTGACAAATCGTCTACTAAGGGCGTGCGTCACCAGCGGCTTCCCCGACGCGGCGTCCGGACGGCCGCACGCCCGGGGCGGCTCGGGAGGACGCGGCTCGGGAGGACATAGCGTGGTGGCCGAAGGTCAGTGTCGTCCGTGAGAGGTCCCCCCATTGATCGAACCCTCTGACATTCGGGCCGCCGCCGCGCGCGTCTCCGGCCGGGTCCGCCGGACCCCGGTGCTGGCGGCCGAGCCACTCGGCGGCGCCGCGCGCACATGGCTGAAGCTGGAGCACACGCAGCACACCGGCTCGTTCAAGGCCCGCGGCGCGTTCAACCGCGTGCTGGCGGCGGCCGAGCGGGGGACGCTGCCCGCGGCGGGCGTGGTCGCGGCATCGGGAGGCAACGCCGGGCTCGCCGTCGCCTACGCCGCCGCCGAGGTGGGCGTGGCGGCCGAGGTGTACGTGCCGGAGACGGCGCCGGCGGTCAAGGTGGCCAGGCTGCGCGCGCTCGGGGCGCGGGTCGTGCAGGTCGGCAGCAGGTACGCGGAGGCGCACGAGGCCGCGACCAAACGATGCGCCGACACGGGTGCGCTGTTCTGCCACGCCTACGACCAGCCCGAGATCTGCGCGGGTCAGGGAACGCTCGGCCTGGAGCTGCTCGAACAGACCTCGGGGGAGGTCGACACCGTCGTGCTCGCCGTCGGCGGCGGCGGGCTGATGGCGGGGGTGGCCGCCGCCGTCCAAGGGCACGCGACCGTCGTCGGGGCGGAGCCGGAGGCCATCCCGACGCTGCACCGGGCCCTGGAGGCAGGAGCGCCCGTCGACGTGGACATGTCCGGCGTCGCGGCGGACTCTCTCGGCGCCACCCGCCTCGGCGAGATCGCCTTCGATGTGGCGGCCCGCACGGGGGTGCGGTCGGTGCTGGTGCCCGACGAGGCGATCGTGGAGGCGCGGCGCTGGCTGTGGGAGCGCTACCGGCTGCTCGTCGAGCACGCCGCCGCCACGGCCGTCGCCGCGTTGCGCACGGGCGCCTACCGGCCCGCCCCGGACGAGCGGGTCGCCGTCGTTCTGTGCGGCGGCAACACCGATTCCGCCTCCCTATAGGGTGGCCGTATGGCGGATTCCTTCGTGGTGACGGGAGGCGGCCGGGGCATCGGCCGGGCGGTGGTGGAGCGGCTGCTGGCCGACGGCGACCATGTGGTGGCCGTCGAACTGGACGAAGCGGCGCTGGCGTGGACGCAGAGCCATCCCGCCGGTGCACGCGTGCGCGTGGTCACCGGTGACGCCGGGGACGAGGCCGTCGCCGAACGCGCCGCGGACCTCGCCGAGGAGGCGGGCACGCTCACCGGCTGGGTCAACAACGCGGCCGTCTTCCGGGACGCCTCGGTGCACACGGCATCCGCCAAGGAGGTCATGGACCTCATCGCCGTCAACCTGGGCGCGCCCCTGACCGGGTGCACGACGGCGGTGCGGCGCTTCCTGGCGGCCGGGACGGGCGGCGCCATCGTCAACGTCACCTCGCACCAGGCCCGGCAGGCGGTGCCGGGGTGCACCCCATACGTCACCGCCAAAGCGGCGATCGAGGGCCTGACGCGCGCGCTCGCCGTCGAGTACGGTCCGCGCGGCATCCGGGTGAACGCGGTGGCACCGGGCTCGGTGCGCACCGAACGCTATGACGAGTTCCTCGCCCAACAGGGGCCCGAGGGGGCGGCGCACATCGAGGCGGAGATGGCGCGGCTGCACCCCCTCGGCCGCGTCGCGAAGGCCGAGGAGGTCGCGGCCGCGATCGTGCACCTGCTGTCGGACGACGCGGCCTTCATCAACGGCGCGACCGTCCCCGTCGACGGCGGGAGGTCCGTGCTCGCCCACGACCCGGAGGCCTACGAGCCGCCTTCCTGAGTCAGGAGCCGCCTTCCTGGGGCGCCAGCATCTGCAGCGGCAGCGGCTGCACGGGCCGCTGCGCCAGGCGGGCGTTGGGCGGCGGCGTCCCGGCCCCGCACAGGGCCTCCATCATGTGTGCGCCCATGGCGTTGTCGATCGGGTGGGGCATGGGGCGCCCCTCGCCGTTCAGCTGCTGGTACTTCATCAGGTTGAAGCCGAACGAGATCTGCCGTCCGCCGCCCTCGCCGGTCAGCGTCTGCGTCCCGGCGCCCCACACCGCGCCGTCGTGCCCCCAGAACGTGCCGCACGGCAGTTGCACGGAGTAGATGCCGAGGCCGTAGTTCATCAGCACCGTGCCGTCGGCGCCCTTGACGGGCACGGTGCGGCGCATCTCCGCCAGCGCGGCCGGTCCGACGATTCCGCCGGTGAGCAGGCGCCGGTAGAAGCGGTTGAGGTCGTCCATGGTCGACACCAGCGCCCCGGCGGTTCCCGCCCAGGACATGTCGAAGAGGCTGTAGTCGCGCGGCGGGGTGAGGACCCCGTACAGCGATTCGTACATCCGCGAGTGGGCGCCGTAGATCACCGGACTGTCGGGGAAATAGGTGTTCTTCAGCCCCGCACGGCGGATGACGTCCCGTGTGATGTATGTCTCCGCCTTCATCCCGGTGACCTTCTCCAGAAGGCGCCCGAGGATGATGTAGTTGGTGTTGGAGTAGGACCACTGGGCCCCGGGGGCTCCGGTGGGCGGCGCGTCCAGGCCCCATTTGATGAGGCGCGCGGGCGTCAGTGTGCGGAACCGTTTCCTGTCCAGGCTTCTGGACGACGGTTCCTGGAGCGACGGGAACGCCGAGGCGACGTAGTCGGCGATGCCGCTGGTGTGGTTCAGCAGCATTCGCACGGTGATTTGCCGGCCGCGCTGCCCGGGAACATCCTCCGGCAAATAGGCGCCGATCGGCGCGTCCAACTGGATACGCCCCTGTTCCACCTGCCGCAGGACGGCGGCGGCGGTGAACGTCTTGGTGACGCTGCCCACACGGTGCTGCATGTCCGGCGTCACGGGCCACCCGGTCTGCACGTTCGCCACTCCGGACGCCCCCTTCCAGGAACGCCCGTCATCACGGACGGACGAGTAAATACCGTACATCCCGGCCTTATGTGTGGCGTCGAGCGTCGCACGCAGCTTGCCCGCATCCAGGGCGGCGCGCTGCGAACCGGACGCGGTCTGCGGAACGGCGGGGGCCGTTCCCGCCAGCGCCGGACCCGGCGTGAGCATGATCATCAGTGACATGACCGCGCCCCCGGCCGCCGCCAGTCGCCCCAGACCCCCGAACCGCCTCGCCGCCATTCCGCCCTCTCTTCCGCATGATCGCGCACTTACCAGTCTTCTAGGCCGCGACCCCAGATGTCATCCGTTTCCGGTATGAGATCGACATCTTTCCTCGGCCTCTTAAACCTGATACGACCAGCCACACGACCAGAGAGAACCAAGAAAGCGAACAGACGGCCATATCCAGCGCACGATCCGGCGAACGGCACCGAGACCGGACCGGCCCGGCACACAGCAACGGAGATCATCCGATGTGATGGCCCGGCCGCGCCGGGACCCGCCCGCAGCCGGGCCTGAGAACGGCTCCAGCGGCCGCCGACCGCCCCTCGGGAGCGAGGGAAGGGCGGGGCGACCGGCGGCCGCCTGAGCGCCTCTCAGACGCTTCGGCCGATCAGGAGATCACCAGCAGCAGGTCGCCCGCCCGGACCGAGGACACCTCGGGCACGGCCAGCCGCGTGACGGTGCCGCCGACCGCGGCGGTGATGGCGGCCTCCATCTTCATCGCCTCGATGGTGGCGACCACGTCCCCTGCGGCGACCCGCTCCCCCTTGGCCACGCGCAGCGTGACCGAACCGTCGAACGGTGCGGCGACGTGCCCGGGCTCGTCGGGGTCGGCGCGCTCGACCGGCGGCGCGTCGGCCGCCGCGGACCTGTCGCGCACCGACAGCGTGCGCAGCTGCCCGTTGACGGTGCAGATGACCTGCCGGAAGCCCGCCTCGTCGAGCCCGCCCACGGCCTCCAGGCCGGCCAGCACGCGCACCCCCGGCTCCAGGTCGATGGCGACCTCCCGGCCCGGCTGGAGGCCGTACAGGAAGGCGGCGGTGGGCACCACCGACAGGTCGCCGTAGGCGGCGCGCGCCTCGCGGTACTCGCGGGCGGGGCCGGGGAACAGCAGCCGGTCGAGCGTGTCGCGGACGCCGGGCCACGCCAGCGCCTTGTCCTCCTCCTCGGTGAGCTCGCCGCGCACGGGGGTGTACCGGCGCCCGCTCAGGGCCCTGTCACGGAACGGCTGCGGCCAGCCCCCGGGCGGGTCGCCCAGTTCCCCGTGCAGGAAGCCGACGACGCTGTCGGGCACGTCGTACCGCTCCGGATGCGCGGCGAAGTCGTCGGGGTCGGCGCCCACGGCGACCAGGTGCAGCGCCAGGTCGCCGACCACCTTGCTGGACGGGGTGACCTTGACCAGGCGCCCCAGGATGCGGTCGGCGGCCGCGTACAGGCGCTCGATCTCCTCGAACCTGTCGCCGAGGCCGAGGGCGACCGCCTGCTGCCGCAGGTTCGACAGCTGCCCGCCGGGGATCTCGTGCTCGTACACCCGCCCCGTGGGGGACGGCAGACCCATCTCGAACGGGGCGTACAGGCGCCGCACCGCCTCCCAGTAGGGCTCCATCGCGGTGAGCGCGCCCAGGTCCAGCCCGGTGGCGCGCTCGGTCGCGTCGGTGTGCGCGACGATCGCCTGCAGCGGCGGCTGGCTGGTGGTGCCCGACAAAGGAGCCGCGGCGCCGTCGACGGCGTCCACCCCGGCCTCGACGGCGGCCAGGTAGGTGGCCAGCTGCCCGCCCGCGGTGTCGTGCGTGTGCAGGTGGACGGGCAGGTCGAACCTCTGGCGCAGCGCGCTGACGAGGGTGCGCGCGGCCGGTGCCCGCAGCAGGCCCGCCATGTCCTTGATGCACAGGACGTGCACGCCCGCCTCGACGAGCCGTTCGGCCAGCCGCAGGTAGTAGTCGAGCGTGTAGACCTTCTCGGCGGGCGACGACAGGTCGGCGGTGTAGCAGAGGGTGCCTTCGGCCAGCGCGTGCGTCTCCAGCACGGCGTCGATGGCCGGCCGCATGCGCTCCACGTCGTTGAGCGCGTCGAACACCCGGAAGATGTCCACGCCGGTGCGGGCGGCCTCGGCCACGAACGCGCGCGTCACCGACTCGGGGTACGGGGTGTAGCCGACGGTGTTGGCGCCCCGCAGCAGCATCTGGATGCACAGGTTGGGCGCGGCCTCGCGGATCGCGGCCAGACGGTCCCAGGGCGACTCGGACAGGAAGCGCAGCGCCACGTCGTAGGTGGCGCCGCCCCACGCCTCCAGCGACAGCAGCTGCGGGGTCATGCGCGCCATGTACGGGGCCGCCGCCACCAGGTCGTAGGTGCGCACCCGGGTGGCCAGCAGGGACTGGTGGGCGTCCCGGAACGTGGTGTCGGTGACCGCCAGGGCCGACTGGGCGCGCAGCCGTTCGGCGAACGCGCGCGGCCCGAGCGCCAGCAGAAGGTCGCGCGAGCCCTCCGGGACGGGGCCTTCCAGGTCGAGCGGCGGGAGCTTGCCGCGCGGGTCCAGGTCCGTGGGCGCGTCCCCGTGCGGCTTGTTGACGGTCACGTCGGCCAGGTAGCGCACGAGGCGTGTGGCGCGGTCGCCGCTGGAACGGGCGGTCAGCAGTTCGGGATGGTCGGCGATGTAGGAGGTCGTGACACCGCCCGCGCGGAATTCGGCGTCGTCCAGCACGGCGCGCAGGAACGGGATGTTCGTCGCGACGCCCCGGATGCGGAACTCGGTCACGGCCCGGCGCGCGCGCCGCACCGCCTCCTCCAGGGTCCGGCCCCGGCACGTCAGCTTGACCAGGAGCGAGTCGAAGTGGGGCGTGACCACTGCGCCGGCGTGGGCCGTCCCGGTGTCCAGGCGCACGCCCGCGCCGCCCGGGGAGCGGTACGCCGAGATCCTGCCCGTGTCGGGGCGGAAGTCGTTGGCGGGGTCCTCCGTGGTGATGCGGCACTGCACCGCGTACCCGGAGACGGTGACGTTCTGCTGGGCGATCCCCAGATCCTCCAGGGTCTCCCCGCCCGCGACGCGCAGCTGGCTCTGCACGAGGTCGATGCCGGTCACCTCCTCGGTGACCGTGTGCTCGACCTGGATGCGCGGGTTCATTTCGATGAAGACGTGCCGCCCGGACGCGTCCACGAGGAACTCCACGGTCCCCGCGTTGACGTATCCGATCGCCTCGGCGAACGCCACGGCGTCCCGGCAGAGCCGCTGCACGACCGCCGCGTCCAGGCGGGGGGCAGGGGCGATCTCCACGACCTTCTGGTGGCGGCGCTGCACGGAGCAGTCGCGCTCACGCAGGTGCACGACGTGCCCGGCTGCGTCGGCGAGCACCTGCACCTCGATGTGGCGCGGCCGGTCGACGGCCTGCTCCAGGAACACCGTGGGGTCGCCGAACGCGGTCTGCGCCTCCCTGCGGGCCGTCTCGACGGCCGCCAGGAGCTCCTCGCGCCGGTCGACGCGGCGCAGCCCGCGTCCGCCGCCGCCCGCGGCCGCCTTGACGAACAGGGGGAAGCCGACCTCGTCCGCCGCGGCGAGCTCCTCCCCCGGCGCGGGGGTGGCCGACCGCAGCACCGGCAGCCCCGCCCGCCGGGCCGCCTCCACCGCCTCGATTTTGTTGCCCGCCAGGCGCAGCACCCGCGCGGGCGGGCCCACGAACGTCAGCCCGTTGCGCTCGCACGCCTCGGCCAGTTCGGGGCTCTCGGCCAGGAACCCGTAGCCCGGGTACACCGCGTCCGCCCCCACCCGCAGCGCCGTGGCGACGATTCCGTCCACGTCGAGGTAGGCCCGGACGGGGTGGCCGTGTTCACCGATCTCGTAGGCCTCGTCGGCCTTCTGCCGGTGCAGCGAGAGGCGGTCCTCGTACGCGTACACCGCGACACTGGCGATGCCCAGCTCGTAGGCGGCGCGGAAGGCCCGTACGGCGATCTCGCCCCGGTTGGCGACGAGCAGCTTGTTCAACACTGCGGTTCTCCCAGGAGTCGGGTATCCGGCGGCGCGAGGCCGCCCGGAGCGACGGCCTCCCGGGCTCGTCGTCGAGCGCGCTCAACATAACCCGCCACCGCCCCCGGGGGAACAGGCGCGAAGGTAGGTCTCATCACACCGGCGGGGGCCACGACGGGCCGCCGGCGGCGGCCGGAGAGAATATGAGCGGAGACTCGGAATAGACGCGCCGATCGTGGGGTTACACCAACAGCAAGTGCAAGATCCGATGTTGCGGGTACCACCGCATTCCTAGGTCGCAGGAGGTCCACGATGCCCAGCAGCATCCCCAGACCGCGTCCGAACCGCTCCAACAAGCACATCAAGACCACCTCGCTGCGCGCCCTCGCGGTGGCGGCGCGGCTGGAACGGCAGCACGACCGGGAGGCTCCACCGGGTGAGAACGGCCGGGCGGAGCGACGGCAGCCGCGCCGAACCCCCGACCCGGCCTGACTTGTAGCGGACACCTGGAGCCTCCGGGGCGGCGCACGCCGTCGTCCCGGAGGCTCCCGCGTTCTCGTGCCGCGGCCGGTGGCGCACCGCATCCGCGCGTTCACGTGGCGGGGGCGGATGGTCTCATCTGCCCGTCTTCCGCAGCACATGCCGCCATCGGCACATAGTCTGACTAGGCACTGTGTCCGATGCGACGGAAGAGAGTGGTGTGACGGACCAGACGATGCCGGACGTCCGTCCGCTGCGGCCGGGCGATCCGACCCGGCTGGGCGAGTACGAGATCGTCGGCCGCCTCGGCCAGGGCGGGCAGGGCGCGGTCTTCCTCGCCCGTCCGCCCGGCGGCGCCGACCCCGTCGCCATCAAGCTGCTGCACTCCGGGGAGGCGGTGGACGACGCGGCGCGGGCCCGGTTCGTGCGGGAGCTGGCGGTCGCCAAGCGGGTCGCGCGCTTTTGCACCGCGCAGGTCCTGGACGCCGACGTGGCGGGCGACCAGCCCTACATCGTCAGCGAGTACGTCCCCGGGCGGTCACTGTACCGGCTGGTGCAGGAGGAGGGGCCGCGCACCGGGGGCGCGCTGGAACGGCTGGCCATCAGCACGCTGACCGCTCTGATCGCCATCCACCAGGCAGGCATCGTGCACCGCGACTTCAAGCCGCAGAACGTGATGATGGGGCCGGACGGCCCGCGGGTGATCGACTTCGGGGTGGCCCGGGCGCTGGACGCGGCGGGCGAGACGCAGAACGTCGGCACCCCCTCCTACATGTCGCCGGAGCACTTCACCGGGGACGAGGTGGGCCCGGCCTCCGACATGTTCGCCTGGGGCACCACGATGGTGTTCGCCGCCAACGGCCATCCCGCCTTCGGCAACGACGACATGGCCGCGGTGATGCACCGCATCCTCACCGGCGAGCCCGACCTGGGGGCGTTGCCGAGCCCGCTGCGCGAGGTGGTCGCGGACTGCCTGGCCAAGGATCCCCGCAAGCGGCCCACGGCCCGCCAGGCCCAGGAGCGTCTGGTCGGAGTGACCACGGAGAGCACGACGCCGGGAATGGGGGCGGCGAGCGGCGCGGCCGCGGCTGTCGCACCGCGGGAGCCCGCAGCCCAGGGGGACTCACCGCAGGCGCCCGCATCCCAGGCATCTGCGCCCCAGGCCACCCCGTCACAGGCCACCGTCCCGGACGGCGCCGTGGCGCCGACCATCCCGTACGCGCCGCAGAACGGTTCCTCCCAAGAGGCGGCCTCCCACCAGACCAATCCGCAGACCACCCCACAGACCAACCCCCAGACCAACCCCCAGACGACGCCGCAGCCGCCGCCGTTCGGCCCGTCGGCCCCACCGCCGAGCGGGGGTGGCCGCACGACGCACAAGGGCAAGCGCCTCGTCCCCCTGATCGCGGCCGCCGCGGTCGTCGCCGTGGTGGGAGGCGGCTCGGTCTGGGCGGCCACCCGTTCGGGCGGCGGGGGAAGCGGCGGGGACAGCGCCGCCGTCGGCAACCCGCAGAGCGAGCAGACCCAGGGAGACGGTGCGGGCTCCGGCAGCAGGCTCAACGCCCCGAGCAACCGCCCCGGCAGCGCGTCCGGGTCCCCGCAGCAGACGCCCGGCACGGCGAACGGCAAGAAGGGGCAGTCCGACCAGGGCGGCCAGAGCCAGCAGCAGAGGCGTTCCGGGGGAGGGCAGACCACCCCCGGGACGGGCGGCGGTGGCGGCAGCACGACCGGCCCGACCAAGGAGCCCGCCAACAAGTACACCCCGCAGCAGGTCTGCAACTCCGGTTCGCACGGCGGCGGCTACTACGTGCAGCGCTCCCTCTCCGTCTCCGGGGGGAGGGCGTACCTGCTCTACAACAGTTCGGGGTACAACTGCGCCGTCCTGATGAAGACGCGCAACGTGGGTACGCGGTCGCAGGTGTCGGTGTGGATCCAGCGCCAGGGCGGCGGGCAGGTGACCGACAGCGGATCGTACGCCTGGTACGCGGGGCCGGTGTACGTGAAGGCCCCGGGAGTGTGCGTGCGCTTCGGCAGCGGCGGAGCGGCCGCCCCGTACGGCAACTGCGGATGAACCGGTGACCGCCCGGTGAGGCAGTTGCAAGACCACGTCAGCGGGAGGACGTGGTCTTGCAACTGCCCCCGTGAGGGGTCCCGCGGGCCGGGCCGCGGGCGTCAGTTGCGTGCGGCGATCAGATTGTCGAAGTCCCCCTCCTTGGCGCCGAGGATCAGCGCCTCGATCTCCGGACGCGTGTAGATCAGCGCCGGGCCCTCCGGATGGCGGGAGTTGCGCATGGCCACCCGTCCACCGGGGAGTTCGGCGATTTCCACGCAGTTGCCCTGCGAGTTGCTGCGCCGGGACTTCAGCCAGCGGGCCCCGTGCAGCTTGGTGGCGGGCATGCCGTTGTACGCGGCCGGGACGCAGGAGGCCGCCGAGGGACTGTTGCCGTTGTCGGTCGGGAGCATCATGTCTCTCTGAGAAGGTCACCGAGAAGCTCGACGGTGCGCTCAGGTGTCGCACTGTCGACGCACAGGCGTTCCATGGCCTGCAGGTAGGTGTCGACGTCGTCGCGCTTGTCCAGGTACATCGCGCCGGTGAGGTTCTCCACGTAAACCACGTCCGGCAGGTCCTGCTCGGGGAAGCGCAGGATGGTGAAGGCCCCGCCCTCGGCGGCGTGCCCGCCGAAGCGGAACGGCATGACCTGGATGGTGACGTTGGGCAGCTTCGACATTTCGATGAGATGCTCGAACTGGCCCCGCATCACTTCAGGCCCGCCGATGGGCCGCCGCAGCGCCGCCTCGTCCAGCACCGCCCACAGCCGGGGCGCGTTGGGACCGGTGAGGCGCTCCTGCCGCTGCAGGCGAAGCCCGACGCGCTGGTCGATCTCGTGTTCGGGGGCGCCGGCGTTGCCGAGCCGGATGACCGCCCGGGCGTACCCCTCCGACTGCAGCAGTCCGGGGACGAACTGCAGCTCGTAGGTTCGGATCAGGGTCGCCGACTCCTCCAGGCCCACGTAGGTCTGGAACCAGCTGGGCAGCACGTCGCTGTAGCGGTGCCACCATCCCGGGGTGTTGGCCTCCCGCGCGAGCTGTACCAGCGCCTCCCGCTCGGTGGGGTTGGTGACGCCGTACAGCGTGAGCAGGTCTTCAACGTCGCGCTCTTTGAAGCTGACCCGCCCGAGCTCCAGTCGGCTGATCTTCGACTCGGACGCCCGGATGACATAGCCGGCTTCCTGGCGGCTCACGCCCTTCGCCTCACGCAGGCGGCGCAGTTGTGAGCCGAGCAGGATCCGACGCACCGTGGACCCGGTTCCCGGCGTCTCTGGAGTCACGCCCAACCTCCCGGCTACATGGCGGACAGCGGTTCCGGCAGTGCCGGAAAATGTACTTAGTGTGCCACTGGGGTCGGTGTCCTGCGGCTACCTCCGATCCTCGGCGCACGGCGGCGCCTGTGTCTCGCTCTCCGGTGCGGATGCACGTGCATTGGGCCTTGCATTAGCACGCTACGATGCGCAGGATAACGCACGAGACTTCCGAGCCACGGCTGCACAACGAGATCACTCTGCGGGGTCCGGGGAATGACGTCACGCCACGCGCACGACGACACACGTTGGGGTGCAACCCCCCTCGTGGAGTCGCCGGGCATACAGGACGATGCCGTGCAGTCGACGCCGGTCCCCGAATCCGTGGACCTGCCCCCGTACCTCGACGAAGCCCTGCGGGCGCTGGTGGCGCCCACCGGACGCGCGGTCTCGTTCACGGTCGTGCCCGAGCCCGAGTCGGTCACCGAGGCGCGGCACTTCGCGATGTGCCGTCTGGACGACTGGGGCCTGCAGATGCTCGGCGAAGACGTAGGGCTCGTGGTCTCGGAACTGGTCACCAACGCGCTGCGGCACAGCGGCGGCGGCACCGCGCACCAGGGCTCCGCCCGGCTCGACCCCACCCCCCACCGCGGCGCGGCGCCCTTTCGCGAGACGAACGGTTACCGCGACTGCCGGGACGTGACGGGCTACCGCACGTCCCCCTACGAGACCCGCTACGGGGCCTCGCACTACGAGGCCCCCCGTCCCTACAACGGGACGGGCTACCACCCGATCGATCCCCTGGGCTCCGCCCCCACCGCCATCCGGCTGCGGCTGCTCCACCAAGGGTCCTGGCTGCTGTGCGGAATCATGGACGCCAGTCCCGCGGCCCCCCGCCGCAAGGAGCCGGACTACATCGCCGAGACCGGACGGGGCCTTCACCTTGTCGAGTCGTTCAGCGAGCGATGGGGCTGGCGGGCCCTGCCGGGGGGCAAGGTGGTCTGGGCGCTGTTCCGCCGCCCCTAGCCGCACGGGCCCGGCCGTCTCCCGGCCGCACCGCCCCGCGGCGGTATGGAGCGAGGGTCCTGGGGATAACCCGCGTACGCGGGGTATAGGGCCCATCTCAGCGAACAGGGAGAAAGCGGTGGAATTCGCCGTCGACCGCCGGGTCGAGAAAGACCTCACCATCGTCAAGATCAGCGGGGAAGTCGACGTCTTCACCAGCCCCCGGCTGCGCGAGACGCTGCTGGACATCATCGACGAGGGCGGCGTGCACCTGGTCATCGACCTGGGCGAGGTCACCTTCCTGGACTCCACCGGCCTCGGCGTGCTGGTGGGCATCTACCACCGGCTGCGCGGCCGGGACGGCACCATGGCGTTCGTCGGCGTCAACGACCGGGTGCGCCGCGTCTTCCACGTCACCCAGCTCACCAAGATCTTCGTGCTGCACCGCGACCTGGAGGAGGCGATCGCGGCCCACGAGTCGGCGATGGCCGCCCAGCGCGCCGGCGGCACCGGCGAGAGCGGCCCGCAGCCCACCGCCTGACGCCCCGGCACCGCCCCTCTCCCCTGCTACCGCCGCGTCCTTTCCCCTACGGCCGCATCCGGCTTCCCCGGGGGGCACGACACGGCCGCCCGCCGCCGCGGTCGCTCCCGTCTCCGCGGCCCGCGCGACCCGGTACGGTGAACAGGAGATCAAGCCCGCCGCCGTGGCCGGTTCCGCCGACGCGCGCGGGGCTGTCGTCGACGACCGACCATCGACCGGACGGGAGCGCTCCGTGGCAGAACAGCCGCTGCATGAGCACACGCTCGGCAATGGCCTGCGCGTGGTGGTCTGCGAGGACCACGTCGTACCGCTGGCCGCCGTGAACATCTGGTACGGGGTGGGCTCGCGGCACGAGCAGGCCGGGCGCACCGGCCTGGCGCACCTCTTCGAGCACCTGATGTTCCAGGGCTCGGCCAACGTCGCCGAGGGCGAGCACGCCGCTCTCCTGGAGAGCGCCGGAGCCACCTTCAACGCCAGCACGTCGTTCGAGCGCACCAACTACTACGAGACGGTCCCGGTCAGCCACCTGGAACTGGCGCTGTGGCTGGAGGCCGACCGCATGGGGACGCTCCCCGCCGCGCTGACCCAGGCCAACCTCGACAACCAGCGCGACGTGGTGAAGAACGAGCGCCGCCAGCGCTACGACAACCAGCCCTACGGCACCGCGTTCGAGCGGCTGTGCGCACTGACGTTCCCCGACGGCCACCCGTACGCGCACACCCCCATCGGGTCCATGGAGGACCTGGACGCCACCACGCTCGAAGACTGCGCCGAGTTCTTCGCCACCTGGTACGCCCCCGGCAACGCGGTGCTGTCCATCGTCGGCGACGTCGATCCCGACGAGACCCTGGCGGCGGTGGAGCGCTACTTCGGCGGCCTCCCCGCCGGGCCGCAGACGCCGCCCGCCCGTCCGGGCGACCTGGGCCCGCTGACCGAGGTCAAGGCCGAGGCGGTGGACGAGGAGGTGCCCTCCCCCGCCTACTTCGCCATGTTCACGCTGCCGTCCGACGGCGGCGCCGACGTCGAGGCCGCCGAGCTCGCCGTGGACATCCTCGGCGGCGGCTCCGGGTCGCGCCTGTACGACCGGATGGTGCGGCGCGACCAGATCGCCACGGAGGTGTGGGCCGGGGTGACGCGGCTGGCCTCGGGCCCCTCCCTGGCGCTGGTGGAGGCGATCGGCCCGGACACCGGCCGGATCGCCGAGGTGCTGGACGAGGAGCTGGCCCGGTTCGCCGAGCAGGGCCCGGACGCCGACGAGACCGCCCGCGCCACCGCGCAGGCCGAGCGCGGCTTCCTTGAGCAGACCGAGACGGTGACGGGGCTGGCCAACGCGCTGTCGCAGAACGCCACCCAGTTCGGCGACCCGGGACGGGTGTTCACCGCGCCCGAGCGCGCCGCGGCCGTCACCGCCGAGCAGATCACCGCGATGGCGCGGCGCTGGCTGGCGCCCGGCGCCCGGACCGTCCTGACGTACGGAGGTGCCTCTTGACCGAGTCCGCCGCGAACACCGCCGGGGCCGCGGGCACGGGCCCGGCCCTGCAGCCGCGCCCCGTGCCCGGGCCGGTCCCGGCGTGGGCGTTCCCGGCCGGTACGGAAGGACGCGTGCCGGGCGGTCCCGCGACGCTGCACTGCGACCTTCCGGGGCGGCGCCTGGCCGCCGTGCGCCTGGTCCTGCAGGCGGGCGCGGGCAGGGAGAAGGACGGCACCGAGGGCGTCGCCACCCTGACGGCGCGCGCGCTGCTGGAGGGCACCGAGCCCGGCGGCGGCACCGCGCTGACCGCCGCGTTCGAACGGCTGGGCGCCAGCCTGTACGCCTCCGCCGATCTGACCGCGCTGCGCATCGCCCTGGACGTGCCGGTGACGCGGCTCGCCCCGGCCCTGGAACTGCTGTCGTCGGTGGTGCGCGGCCCCGCGCTGGCCGACGCGGACGTCAAGCGGCTCGCGCGCGAGCGGCTGGAGGAGATCGCGCAGGAGGACGCCGCCCCGGGCAGCCGGGCCATGCGCGAACTGCGCGCCGTGATGTTCCCCGCCGAGGCGCGGGCGTCCCGGCCGACCGGCGGCACCCCGGCCACGGTCGAGGCGATCGACGGCGCGCACGTGCGGGCCTTCTACGGCTCTGTGGCGCCCGCCGAGGCGACGGCGGTCGTCGCCGGGGACCTGTCCGGGGTCGACGCCGACGCGGCGCTCGCGGCCGCTCTGGAGGGCTGGCAGCCGTCCGGCGGGCCGCTGCCCGCCGCCGACACGGTCATGCCGACGGCCGGTCCGCGGATCGTCATCGTCGACCGCCCCGGCTCGGTGCAGACGTACCTGAGCATCGGGCACCCCGTCCCGTCCCGCTCGCACGCCGACTGGCCGCTGCTGACGGTGGCCGGGCACGTGCTCGGCGGCGGCCTGACGTCGCGGCTGAACTCGGTGCTCCGCGAGGAGAAGGGCTACACCTACGGGGTGCGCGCGGGGCTGCTGCGGCTGCGCTACTGCGGGCTGTTCATCGCCCAGGGGGCCGTGCACACGGAGGTGACGGCGGACGCGGTGAGGGACGCGCTCACCGAGCTGCGCGGCATCGTGTCGCGCGGGGTCAGCAAGGAGGAGTGCGGCGCGTCCGTGCGCGCGCTCGCCGACCGCGCCCCCGCCGAGTACGAGACCTCCCGCGCGGTGGCCGCCGAGCTGGCCGACGCCTGTGCCGGCGGCCTGGGCGCCGACTACCCGCGGCGCTACCTGGACGCGGTGCGCGCCGCCACCCCGGACGAGGTGACCCGCGCCTACGCCGAGCACGTCGCCCCCGAGGCGCTGACCGTCATCGCCGTGGGCGACGCCGCCCGGATCCGCGGTCCGCTGGAGGATCTCGGCTACGCGCCGGTGACCGTCACCGCCAAGGAACGCGCCGAAGGCTGACGCCGCCGGGCGAATCGGGGTTTTTCGTCCCTGTTGTTCCGCTCGTCGGCGTGAACCAATGGCATCGTGGGATTCGTCGGAGTGTTGCGGAGAGCCGCACCGCAGTCGCGAGAGGGGATCGGCCAGTGTCCTATGGGCAGATGCCAGGCGGGTACGGGGCCGGCGGCCCCTCAGGCGGCCCCACGGTGGAGACGATCCTGAACGAGCCGCACTGCCGTCCCGGCGGCGCCGTGGCCGGAAAGGTGCACCTGCGCGGCGGCGCCATGCCGGTGGACATCCGGCACGTCACCATGGCACTGATGCCGCGCATGGACAACCCCTACGGCGAGCCGACCGCCGGGCCCGAGGTCTACCGGGGCGCGCTGACCCGCTCGTTCCGGCTGGAGCCCGGCCAGGCGCGGGAGCTGTCGTTCTCCATCCCGCTGCCGTACGAGCTGCCGTTCACCACCGTGCTGGGACGGGAGCTGCCCGGCTTCACCATCGGCCTGTGCACCGAGGTGGACGCTGTCGGCCAGCCCGACCCGGGCGACGTCGACCCCATCTCGGTGGAGCCGCTGCAGTCCCAGCAGTGGGTCCTGGCGGCCGTCTCCCGCCTCGGCTTCAAGATCGGCAACGTCGCGTTCGAGCAGGCCAAGCTGCCCGGCGTCTCCCAGCACCTGCCGTTCTACCAGCAGATCCGGCTTGTTCCGCCGCCCGCCTACCAGGGGCGGCTCGGCGAGGTGGGGCTGAGCTTCGTGGCGAGCCCGCGCCAGCTGGCGGTGGTGCTGGACGCCGACCCGCGGTCGGGGCAGCACGGGTCGCAGGACGAGCGGTTCGGCCGCTTCCAGTTCCCGCACGGCGAGGTCGCCGAGATCGACTGGACGTCGAAGATCGGCCAGTGGCTTGAGGCCGCCGCGGCCCGGGGCCCGGCGCGCTCTCCGGCGCCCTCGCCCTACGGCCCGCCTTCGCCGTCCTCTCAGCCGAACCAGCACGGCGTGCTGCCCCCGCCGGGGCCTTCCGCCCCCGGTGCGCACAACGCCCCGCCCGGCCACGCGGCCCCGGGCGGCCATGGCGCCGGTGCAGCGGCCGCCGCCTACAACGCTCCGGGCGCCCCCGGGGCGCCGTACGGGCCGGGCCAGCCGTTCCCGCCGCCCGCGCCCGCTCCCGGCTCGTCCCCCATGCCCGGGCAGGCACCGCCCCACAGCACTCCTCCCCACGGCACTCCTCCCCACGGCACACCGTCACACGGGACGCAGCCTCCGGGCACCCCGCCGTACGGCACCCCGCCCCAGGGCACCCCGCCGTACGGCACGCCCCACGGTCCGGCCCCGTCCTACAACACGCCTCCGCCCGCGCAGGCGCCAGCTCCTCCTCCGGCCCCCGGCCCCGCGCCGGCGCACGGCGGGTACCCGAGCGGCCCCCACCCGTACCCTCCTGCGGCCCACCCCGGACAGGCTCCGGGCCACTACCCGCCGCCCGCGCCGCATAGCCCGCCCCCGTACCACGGCAAGCACCAGCCGCACTGGGGCGCCGTCGCCGCCGGCGGGGTGGCCGCCGCGGGCGTCGTGGGCGGACTGGCGGCGGCGAACGCCGGGTTCGACGCGATGGGCAACGCGATCGGCGGCGCCGCCGGGTTCGCCCAGGACGCCGCCGGGCAGGCCGTGGCGAACTACGTCGGCAACGCCGCCGCCGACGTCGCACGCGGCGTCGCCGGAGAGGTCGCCAACGAGGTGGCCGGGGAGGTCGCCGGAGGCATCGGCGAGGCCCTGGGCGAACTGCTCGGCGGCCTGTTCGGCTGACCTCGCCGCGTCCGGTGGTTAGTGTCGGGAGCGCCCGCCCCTTCCGAGGAGCCCGATGACCACGCTGATCCTGGTGCTGCTCTGCCTCGCGATCGCCGGTCGCGAGCTCTACCTGGCCTCCGACAAGAGACTTCCGCGCGCGCAGGCCGAGCTGCGCCGGCTGGACGACGAGGTCGTGCGGCTCGCCGAGGGTTTGGAGGCGGTGCGCGCGCAGGTCGCCGCACTCCCGCCACACGCGCCATCAAACGTCCCGGCCGCCCCGGCCGCCCCGCCGGTCGCCGCCGAGCCCGACGCCGGCACCGTGCACGAGATGTTCGACCGGCTCGGCGCCATCGAGGACCGGCTGGACCGCCTCGACCAGGAGATCACCGCGCTGTCCGGGCAGCTGGCCGGGTTGGAGCTCGACCGGGACGCCCAGCGCGCCCTGGCCCGTTCGCTGGACGCGGTCGAGGAGGTCACCTGGGAGCTGCGGCGCGAGATGCTCGACCGGCTCGCCCGCGAGGAGGGCGTCGTCACCGGGCTGCTGCTCAGCGAGCGGGGCGAGGCCGAGGCGCTGCTGGCCGAGGCCTACGAGCGCGCCGCGGCCGAGTTCGGGCTGCGGGTGCGCGTGCGCGACCGGCGCGACGCCGAGGCGGCGAACGGCGGCTACCGGGGCACCGCCTTCCAGCTGTCCGGACGGCGCCCCGACGCGCTGGCCGAGGAGCTGCTGACCTACGCCCGGGGCCTGTACGACCCGCAGGACCCGTCGGCGCTCGCCACGCTGCTCACCGAGCTGGCGCACCTGCGCGGCGGCGGCGTCGCGCGCCTCGGCGCGTTCACCGCGGTCCGCACGCCCACCGCGCTGATCTGCGGCCTGCTGCCCGACGGCGGCGGCGCGGGCGCACGGCCCGCCGACGAGCCGTGGGACCTGGCGGCGCGCCTGCGCGACCTGCCCGACGAGCGGCGCTGCGACCTCAGCTGGCTGTGCTCCGACCAGTGACCGACGCGGGCGACCGGCGGGCTAGGGGCGCAGGAACCGCGGCGCGCCCGTCCCGGCCCGGTCGACGCTGAACGCCAGCAGGCACCGGGGCGTGCGGGCGGCGTCGACGCGCAGGCACACCCCGAGGGCGAGGTTCGGGTCGACGACCACCACCCGCCGCAGCGCCCGCAGCGCGCGGCGGGCCCGCGCCCGGGTGTCGGGACGCGCCGGATCGTTCAGCGCGGCCGCCACGACCCGTCCCGCGTAGCGCCACAGCGCCGCCGAGTCCAGGATCCGCGCGCCCGCCGCGGTGAGGTCACCGACGATCACCACTCCGGTGTCGTCGTCCTCGCCGGGCGGGGAGGTGGCCAGCGCGCCCTCGCGGGGCCTGCCGGACCGGGCGCCGGGCGCCAGCGGCCCGCCGACGGCGCGGTGGTAGCGCAGCGGGTCGAGGGTGTCGATGACGAACGCCCCCGCATACGGCCAGGACGCCCGTGTTCGGGGCTGGGGCCGCTCGGTGTCGGGACGCCGGGTCCGGTGCGCGCTGAGGTCGAGGACCATGCCGGCGTCGTCCAGCCACACCGGCACGCCGAGCCGCACGCCGCTGCCCCGGTCGAGGACGTCCGTGACCTCCCACAGCAGGTCGGCGCCGCGGTTGAGCCGCGCCGCCAGCCCCAGCCCGGGGAACGCCCCTTCGAGCACCGCGAGCATCGCCTGCCATGCGCCGCTGCCGACGAACTCGCCCATGAAGTCCTCGGCGAGCGCCGCCCGCCGCTCGGGGTCGGCCATGACGTCGTCGGCCACGTCGTCGGAGGTCGCGGCGCCGGAGGTCGCGGCGTCGCCGGCCTCCCGGGGCGGTTCCGCCGCCAGCGCCGCGGGCGGGAGCGTCGCCGCCTCCATCACCGGGCGGACGGGCTCGGGCGTCGCGCCGGGTATCTCTGTGAGCGGCGGTCGGGGGGCGGCAGGCGGCTCGGCGGGGGGCGGCGGCTCTGCCGGGGGCGGTTCCGGTGGGGGCGGTTCCGGTGGGGGCGGGGCCGCCGGAGCGGTGTCCGTGGGGACGTGGACCCAGTCGGCGGGCGGCGGCTCGGGACGGGCGGTGCTGCGCCCCGCCACGTGGACGTCGCCGGGGTGGGGCGCGGGGGGAGGGGGCACAGGAGGGGTGTCGGGCTCCTCGGGGCCCTCGGGCTCGGGTTCGGAACGGGGACGGTCACGCGGTCCGAATCTCACGTCTTGATCCTGCGGTGCGGAGGTGATCCACGGCAAGGCGGCGGACGGATGTTGCGATCAAGACCACCCGGCCGGGCGGGGCGCCGGGCCGAACAGGGCCGCGCACAGGTGCTCCAGGCGGTCGGGGCCGTCGTCGGCGGCGAGCACCGTGAGCACGGGCTCCTCGCCGTCGCCGGTGTCGACCGAGTCCGGACGCAGCCGCACGGCCACCTCGCGGCGCAGCGCCTCCCGCTCGCCGTGCGCGGCCGCCACGTCCTGCAGGCCGACGGAAACGATCTGCGGCAGCCGCACGACGAGGGGCTGGGCTCCGGCGGGCAGCTCGGCGAGCCACAGGTCGAGCAGGCGGCGGGCGAGGCCGTTGAGCAGCCGCCCCCACGGGCCGACCAGGGCAGGGGGGACGTTCTCGGTCTGCAGCTCGGGCAGGCCGAAGCGGGCCAGTCCCCTGGTGGTGAACCAGAAGCCGTGCCGTCCGGCGGTGTGCGGGAGCAGCATCCAGTCGACGAGGCGGATGGCGCCGTCCGGGCCCGGAAGGGAGCGTTCCAGACGGTCGGCGGGGAGCATCTGCGGGGTGAAGACGTCGACGACGGGCCCGCCGACGGCCCCGGCCACGGCGCGGGCGGCCCACTCGTGGGCGGGCGGCCAGCCCGGCCGGTAGGCGGCGTGCACGACCAGCAGGTGGGACGCGGCGGCGAGGGCGGCCAGGTCGGCGCGGGTGGCGCCGTAGGCGGCCAGCAGCCGGGCGGGCGGCGGCGGGACGTCCTCGGCGGGACGCTGGTCGAGCGTCAGCATCGGGCTGTCGACCATGCCCAGCACCAGGTCGCGCAGCGGCGGCGCGACGTGCCGGGCGACCCGTTCGCGCACCAGCTCGCGCGGGTCCGCGGCCGGTGCCGTCAGCCCGGCGACGTACGTGGCGTGCAGGGTCTCTGGAACCGGCAGCGTCAGTAGCTCGCCCACCTGGCCCCCAGTCCGCTGGGCCCGCCCGCGGCGGGCCGTCGACCCGACCCTACGATCGCACCACCTACCGACACTCCACAGAATCTGTCGCTGAAGCGACAATCTCCTGTCGCGACGGCCGGTCAGAGTGGATGCTCGAACCAGACGATCTTGCCGAGGTCGCCGCGCCGGGTGCCCCACCGCTGCGCCAGATGGGCGACCAGATGCAGGCCGCGCCCCGACTCGGCGGTGGGGTCGGTGTGGCACAGCCGGGGCAGCTCGTGCCCGCCGTCGCTGACCTCGCACAGCAGCGAGTCGCACTTGATCAGCCGCATCCCCACCGCGCCCGCGCCGTGCACCAGAGCGTTGGTGACCAGCTCGCTGACGAGCAGCTGCACCGTGTCGGCGGCGTCCGTCAGGCCCCACTCGGCCAGCCGGGACGCCGCCAGCGCACGGGCCCGGCCGACCATGCTGGGCTCGGGGTCCAGCGTCCAGGACGCCACGTGCTCGGCGGGGAAGCCGTCCAGGCCCACCGCGACCAGGGCCACGTCGTCGGCCGGGGCGGGGCAGTCGAGCATGCCGAGCGCGGCGTCGCAGGTGGCGTCCAAGGTGCGCGGGGAGGCGGCCAGCCGCTCGCACAGCTCCGCCAGGCCCCGTTCGATGTCGCGGTCGCGGCGTTCCAGCAGGCCGTCGGTGCACAGGACCAGGCGGGCCCCGTCGGGCACGGGGACCTCGACGGTCTCGAACGGCCCGCAGCCCACCCCGATCGGCAGGCCGGGCGGCAGCTTCAGCACCGAGCCGGCGCCGTTCGGGGACACCAGCACCGGCGGCAGGTGGCCGGCGTTGGCGAGCTGGCAGCGCCGCGCCACCGGGTCGTACACCGCGTACAGGCAGGTGGCCAGGCAGTCGTCGCCGAGCCGGCGGGCCAGCCCGTCCAGTGCGCGCAGCAGCTCGTCGGGCCGCAGGTCCTGCCCGGCCAGGGTGCGCACCGCGGTGCGCAGTTGCCCCATGACCGCCGCGGACGTCACGCCGTGGCCCATCACGTCGCCGATCACGATGCCCAGGCGGCAGCCGGGCAGCGGGATCGCGTCGAACCAGTCGCCGCCGACCTGGGCGGCCTGCCCGGCGGGCAGGTAGCGGAAGCACACCCGCGCCCCGGCCGTGCGCGGCGGATCGGCGGGCAGCATGGCCCGCTGCAGCTCGCGGACCTGGCGCACCTCGCGCCGGTAGAGCCGGCCGTTGTCGACGCACAGCGCCGCGTTGCGCACCAGCTCGTCGATCAGGGCGAGGTCGAGCCGTTCGAAGTCGGGCTGGTCGGCGCGGCGCAGCAGGGTGCAGGTGCCCAGCACCTGGCCGCGGGCGATCAGCGGGACGACCAGCAGCGCCCGCCCCGCCAGCAGCGGGCCGAGGTCGCGGGCGGCGAACGCAGCGCAGATCCGCTCGGCCTGGCGGCGGGTGACCCGCCGGATGTGCACGGCGCGTCCGGTGCGCATCACGTCGACGAACGGGGTGCCGGGCGGATGCCGCAGCGCCTGCCCCCGCGGGACGGTGTCGATCCAGCGTTCGGTGTCGTCGTGCACGACGGCCACCCGGCGCATGAGGGTGTGCTCGTCGACGCGGCCGGGCGGCTCGTCGTCGGAGGCGACCCGTTCCAGCAGCTCCACGGCGGCGAAGTCGGCCAGGCGGGGCACCAGCACCTCGGCCAGCGCACGGCAGGCCTGCAGATGGTCCAGGGAGCTGCCGATGTGCTCGCCCGCCTCGCCCAGGAATGCCAGCCGGTCCCACACGGCCATCGCCTCTTCTCCCTGCCGGGGTCGCGCTATCGGGACGGGCGTCCGCGCCCGGCCGGGCGGCTGCGGTTCGGCCGCCTCGGGGTCGGCGGCGTGCGGCCGGACCCGCAGATCCCGGTACGGCACGATCGGCAACCGCACGGTGACGGACAGGTTGACGGCCGGATGGCCCATCGCCAGCACCCGCGAGGCAATGCGTTCGGCCGCGGCGGCCTCCGACTGGCGCAGCAGCGCGGCCAGCCGCCGCCCCAGCCCCGCGGGGTCCTCGCCGTCGGTCGGCACGAGGGCCGGTTCCACCCACACCAGGCGCACCCCGGACATCGGCCGCAGCAGCTCCTCGTCGGTCGCCGCCGCGGACGTGTCGCCCACGCTCACGCCGGGGCCCTCCTCGCGCAGCCGCTGCATGTCGGCGGCCATCGCGACCAGCCGCACGCCCTCCGGCGCGTCGGTGCGGAGGGGGTAGACCCACCAGGCGATCTCGGCGATCCGGCCGTCGTCGACGCGCGGCATCTGGCATGTACCGCACCACACGTGGGTGAACGCCCCGGGCTCGAACGCCCCGCGGTGCTCTGGCGGGAAACGCAGCAGGCAGGTGAGGGGGCGGCCGACGGCCCGCCTCCCTTCAACGCCGAACAGCTCCGCGGCGACGCGGCTCCAGTGCGTGATGCGGCCGTGCGCATCGAGGGCGACGACCGCCAGCCGCGCCACGCCCAGCAGGTGCCGGTCGAGCAGGCGCGGCGCGTCCGGCCGCGGCGCGTCGATCGGCTGCGCGGTCATGGGCGGCGTGCTGATCATGGGCGGTGTGCTGGACGGCGGCGTGTTGGATCGCGGGGCGGGCGGCTCGCCGCCGTGTGCGCCGGACGCCCCGAGCTGATCCCGAGCGATGACCACGCGGACCCCTCTCTGGAAGGCGGTGCGCGCCACCACCTCCGACAACCCGCGGTACAGTGGACGCTACCGTCTGTGAGAGCCGCGCGCTTGCGGACCGCGGAACTTCGGTGGGAGCCAGCGCCCAGGACGCATGTGAACCGACCCCCGCCCAGCCCGGACTGGCGGGAACCGGACGCGGCCCTATACCCTGGATTGAGAAGGGCTTCGTACACAGACCGCAAAATGTGACCGACGCCACGCAACCGATCTGCTAGCGTTTGGCGTCTTATTTACCGGGAACGCCATCAACGGAGTGGCAGCGCCGATCGAGCGCGACCCGCGACGTCCCGATGACGGGGTCGCTCTGGCACCGCACCGATCCGCGCACCCCCTCGGCCCACCCGCCAAGCGCGGCCGAGGCCCCGTCCGGCTCGCCCGGTCTCACCGGAGAACACCTCCGGGAGCCGACCGCCGCGGCTGGCGGCGACGTGCGCCGCACCGCGTCGACCACCGGCGCCGAACCGGCCGGAACGGTGAAACGTAACTTCTGACAGGGCGGTCAGCCGCCCGACCGCGCGCACCGTCCGCGCGCGAGCAACCGGCCCATCCGGGTCATGACCTTTCGGGGAGCGACTTTGCCGACTGCGACCATGCCTGCCAAGCACAGCCCCGCGGACGCGGCGCGCTACGAACGCGACGTGCTGCCGCTGGTCGACCCCCTGTACGCCAGCGCCGTGCGCATGACGCGCAACAGCGCCGACGCCGAGGACCTGGTGCAGGAGACCCTCGCCAAGGCGTACGTGAACTTCCACCAGTTCCAGGAGGGCACCAACCTCAAGGCGTGGCTGCACCGCATCCTCACCAACAACTTCATCAACAACTACCGCAAGCGGCAGCGCGAGCCGCAGCGCGCCGGCTCCGAGGAGCTGGAGGAGTGGCAGATCTCCCAGGCCGCCACGCACTCGGCCGGGTTCCGCTCCGCCGAGTCCGAGGCGCTGGAGCGCATTCCGGACGGCGAGATCGTCGAGGCCCTGCGGGCGCTGCCCAAGGAGTTCCGTGACGCGGTCTACCTGGCCGACGTCGAGGGCTACGCCTACAAGGAGATCGCCGAGATGATGGGCACCCCCATCGGCACGGTGATGTCCCGGCTGCACCGGGGCCGCAAGCAGCTGCGCGAGGCCCTGGCCGGCCACCGCCGCGCCCACACGCTCGCGGCATGAGCGGCGCCCCGCCGCCGGGCGGCGAGCCCCGCGCCATCTCACGATCCCGTGGTCACCCGGTGACCGCGGGATCGCCCGTTTGAGGGGCACCCTCCCGGGCGCTGCGTGGTCGCCTGACTACAGTTGGTCATGTCCGCTTGCGGACACGCGACCGACTCGACAACACCGGGAGATCCCATGCCGCATCTCGTCGCCACCGCACTCGCCGGCGCCGCCCTGGCCGTGCTGCCCGTCCTGCCGGCCCATGCCGAGCAGGCGGCCGATTATACGACCGACACGACGACCGACACGACCACCGACACGACGACTGCCCGGCGCGGCGTCCGCGGCCAGCTGCGCCTGACCCTGACCTATCCGGGGCAGAGCACCTCCGGCACCCGCACCGTCACCCTGCGCTGCGACCCGAACGGCGGCAGCCACCCGAGGGCGGCCAAGGCCTGCGCCGAACTCACCCGCCGCAGCGGCAGGCTGGACCGCGGGCCCGACGACGCCGTCTGCACCATGAACTACTCGCCCGTCATCGCCTCGGCCAAGGGCACCTGGGACGGACGGCCGGTCGACTTCCGCAAGGAGTACCCCAACGATTGCGTGCTGCGGTCGCAGACCGGCTCGGTCTTCGCCTTTTGAGCGCCGCTTCCCGAGCGCCGTTCTCCGGGCCCGCGCCCGGCACGGCCGGTCAGCGCGCGGCGCGGCGCGTCCGCGACAACCGGACGGCCGCGCCGCGCATACGGCCGCACCCCTCGGGTAATGCGCCGAGACAGGCCCCCACCGGACGTCCCGTATCTCTTGAGCGACCATCGGCGACCGGGTCCCGTGCGGGGTGTGAATCGGCCGTTCGACCGGATAACGTCGGGGTTGTGCCGCCAGCCGAGCCCGTCCTCACCGACCGGCTCGCCTTCGAGATAGCCCGGCTGGGCGTCGTCGGCGAGTCGTCCGACGTGGGCACGCTGCACCGGGTGACCGAACTGGCGTGCCGCACGGTGCCGGGGTGCGCGGGCGCGTCCGGCGTCCGCTGGAGCATCCCCCAGTCCCCGGGCGACCGGCCCGAGCCGCTGGCGTCCGCTGCCAGCCACCCCGATCTGGCCGACATCGTCGACCGGCAGCTCGCCCGCGGCCACGGCCCCATGCACGAGGTCGTGGACACCCGGCGGCCCGTCACGTCCGACGAGGTGCTGGCCGAGACCCGGTGGCCGGAGACCACGGCGGACATGCTGCGCCGCGGCATCCGCTGCTTCATCACCACGCCGCACGTCAAGGAGCCCGTGCTGGTCACGCTCAGCCTGTACGGGGTGCGGCCGCGCGCTCTGTCCTCGGGCGGCCCCGGCGGGCGGGGGCAGCACGCGCTGGCCGCGCTGCTGGTGGCACAGGGCAGCGCCGCCCTCTCCAACAGCCTGCAATACGAACAGGTGCACCGCACCGCCGTGCAACTCCAGGAGGCGGTCGAGTCCCGTGCGATCGTCGACCAGGCGAAAGGCATCCTCATGCACGCGCTGGGCTGCGACGCCGACCAGGCGTTCGCCGAGCTGCGCCGCATCTCCCAGACCCGGCACGTCAAACTGACCGCGCTGGCCCAGCGGATCGTGGGTGACCAGGGTCTTCTGTAAATCGTCCGGTGGGCCGCGGGCCGGTGGGGAGCATAGGCTGCTTCGCACGGAGGCCGTAACAGAACGGGTTCGCCGCCCGGCCGCCGGGTGTTCGGCCCGTTTCCGTCATGCCGCCGCAAAAGACCAGGAGTGCCCATGCCCGACCAGCTCGAACCGGAGAGCCTGACGCGCGAAATCAGCGATCTTGAGGCGCGGATCGCCGAGCTCCGCCAGGCCGCCGGCATGCGCGAGGCCGACCCCCGGGCCACCCTCGACGCCGCCCTGGTGGAGCTGGACCTGGCACTGACCGCCCTGCACACCCTGAACGCCGACCAGGGCGCGGCGGCCGGCCGTGCCTCGGCCGCCGCCGAGAATGAGCGGCGGGTGCTGCGGACGGTGTTCCAGGACGCGCCCGTCCCGCTGTTCCTGCTGGACCGCGGGGCGGGCGTACGCCGCGTCAACCGGCAGGCGGCGGCGCTGCTGGGCACCTCCCCCGGCTACGTGTCGGGCAAGCCGTTCACCGCCTTTTGCGATCTACCCTCCCGGGCCGCGCTGCGGTCCCAGCTCGCCGCGGTGGTGCGCACCGGGCGGCGGCGCCGCGCGCAGGTGCGGTTCCTGGGCGGCGCCGGCCCGGTGGACGCGGTGGTGACGCTCGTCAGGGTGTGGATCCGCGGCGAACCGGACCCGATGGTGGTCGCGGCCGCCTCCCCGGCCGACGGCGCGGCGCCGGAGCAGGAGCTGGAGCAGGAGCGGCGCGCCCGGCGGCGCGTCCCCGGCGCGGCCGCCCCGGCGCCATCGCAACCGGCCCTGCCGCAACACATGCCGCAACCGGAGGCGGCGCCCGGCGGCGACGAGGCCGTGGCCACGATCGTGCACCGGATGGACGTGCTGGCGAGCGCCAGTGAACTGCTGCTCCAGGAGCCGGTCTTCAACGAGACGGTCGCGGTGCGGCGGTGCGCCCGGCTGCTGGCCGCCGAGCTGGCCGACTGGGTGATCGTCGATCTGGTGCCCGACACACCCGGGCAGCCCGGCGCGGCCGCGGCCGAGGACCCGGGCGCCCGCGCCGCGGAAGGGTCCGAGCTGCGCCGCCAGGTCGTGCTGGGGCCGCAGGACGAGGCGTCCGCCGAGGCCGCCCGCCTGATCGAGGAGCTGGCCCCCGCCGCCGACACCCTGCCCTGCACCGTCCACACCAGCCGCAACAGCGCCCTGCACCCCCACGTGGAGGAGCTGGGCATGCTGGGGATCTGCGCGGACGGCCAGCCGGTCTGCGTCAAGATCGGCGCCGGTTCGGTGCTGTGCGTGCCGGTGGAGGACGGCGAACGCTGTTTGGGCACGATCACGCTGGCGGTCAGCGGCGAGCACGGCCCGTTCGACCTGCTCGACCTGTCGGTGGTGCAGCGCCTGGGCCGCTATGTGGCGCTGGTGATCCGCGCGGCCCGGCTGTACCGGCGCCGCGCGCAGGTCGCCGACTCGCTGCAGACCAGCCTGCTGCCCAAGCGGCTGCCCTCCATCCCGGGGCTGGTGCTGGCCGGGCGCTACATCGGCGCCACCGACGGTGTCGAGGTCGGCGGCGACTTCTACGACGTGTTCCCCACCCCGGACGGCTGGGGCCTGGTCCTCGGGGACGTGTGCGGCAAGGGCGAGGACGCCGCGGCGGTGACCGCGACCGCGCGGCACGGCGTCCGGCTGCTGTCGCGCCGCAAGGCCGGCCCCGCCGAGGTGCTGTCCGAGGTCAACGAGGTGCTGCTGGACGAGGACCGGTTCGTCACCGCCGTGCTGGCCACGCTGGTGCAGGGCAGCGAGCGGGTCACGGTGTCGCTGGGCTCGGCGGGGCACCCGCCCGCGATCGTGGTGCGGGCCGACGGGGTGATCCGCACGGTCACCGGCGGAGGCGTGCCGCTCGGGCTGTTCGACGACTTCGACGCCGGGTGCGACACCGTCGCCCTCGGTGCCGGCGACACCCTGTTCCTGCATTCCGACGGGGTGCTGGACGCCTGCGACATCAGGCGGCGGCAGTTCGGGATCGACCGGCTGATGGACGTGCTGGCCGCGAACGCCGCCGCCCCGCTGGAGGACATGCTCGGCACCGTGGAGAGCGAGCTGCTGGACTTCTGCGACGGCGATCTGCGCGACGACGTGTCCATGCTGGCCGTCCGCGTGCTGCCGCCCAGCCTCAACTGACGCCCCGCCACCCCCGTATGACCTGCTTCAACCGGGATGTATCGCTTGAGTGTCCAATGACCGGGTAATTGGGCGTTCATGGGACGCATCCCTTTTGCTCCACCCGCCGAGCGGCCCCGCAACGAGACCGAGCACGAGCGTCTCGACCGGCAGCTGATGGAGCTGCTGCAGGGCTACCGCGTCGCGGTCACCGGCGTGCAGGTGCTGTTCGCGTTCCTGCTCACCGTGCCGTTCGCGGTCGGCTTCCGCGAGGTGGACGGGACCGGCCGCGTCCTGTACTACGTGGCGCTGTTCGGGGCCGCGCTGGCGTCGATCTGCTTCATCGCCCCGGTCACCCAGCACCGGATCCTGTTCCGGCTGGGCCAAAAGCCACTGCTGATCCGGCGTGCCAACCGGTTCGGGATCTGCGGCGCGCTCGCCCTGGCGCTGTCGATCACGGCCGCCACCACACTGATCGTGGAGACGCTGCTGCCGGACGCGGCGGCGGTCGTCACGGCGGCGACCGTCGCCGTGCTGTGCGGGTGGGCGTGGTTCGTCCAGCCGCTGCTGTCGCGCCGCGCCGCGCTCGCCGCCCGCGCCGCCCGCGGCACCGGTGAGGATCACGCGGACCCCGGTGAAGGCCCCGACGGCGAGGTCACGGGCGGCGCCGTCCCCCGCGGGACGGCGCCGGACCGCGACGACCGGTGAGCCCGCCGCGGACGGCTCGGTGCGCGATCAGGTGCGCGATCAGTACGACTTGCCGAACAGGATGCGCTTGCCGTACGCCGACGGACGCCCGCACTTGACGCACACGCCGTGCTCCTCGGGCGCCTGCTCGGGGATGACCCGGGGGGTGGCGGCGGTGTCGGCCTTGATGTCGTCCTCGCACTCGCCGCGGCCGCAGTGGAACGCGTTGGCCCAGCCGCCGGCGACCTGGGCGGTGAAGTCGTCCCAGGAGTCGACGGCGGCGGTGTGCTCGTCGCGGAACGCCTCGGCGCGGGCCAGCAGGAACGCCTGGAAGTCGGCGAGCACCCCGGGCAGCAGCTCGGGCACCTTCTCCAGCGGGATCTGCTCCTTGCCCTGGCCCTCGACGGTCGGCAGCCGCCGCACGACGGTGGCGACGCCGTTGTCCAGGTCGCGGGTGCCGAGCTCGATGCGGACCGGGACGCCGCGCATCTCCCACTCGTTGAACTTGTACCCGGGGGTGAGCTGGGGGCGGTTGTCGTCCACGTGGACGCGGATGCCCATCGCCTTGATCGCCGCGCCCAGGCGGCGGGCCTCGGCGGCGGTGCGCTCGCCCTGCTCCTTGCGCCCGATCGGGACGACCACCACCTGGTAGGGCGCCAGCCGGGGCGGCAGCACCAGGCCCTTGTCGTCGCCGTGCGTCATGATGACGCCGCCGATCATGCGGGTGCTCATGCCCCAGGACGTGGTGTGGGCCAGCTTGAGCTGCCCGTCCTCGTCCTGGTACTGGATCTCGAACGCCTTGGCGAAGTTGGTGCCCAGGTAGTGGGACGTGCCGGCCTGCAGGGCCCGGCCGTCGCGCATCATGCCCTCGATGGTGTAGGTGCGCACGGCGCCCGCGAAACGCTCGCCGGGGGTCTTCTCCCCCGCCACCACCGGCATGGCGGCCAGCTCGCGGGCCACGCCCGCGTAGGCGTCCAGGGCCCACTTGGTCTCGCGCATCGCGTCTTCCTCGTCGACGTGCGCGGTGTGGCCCTCCTGCCACAGGAACTCGGTGGTGCGCAGGAACATCCGGGGCCGCATCTCCCAGCGGACCACGTTGGCCCACTGGTTGAGCAGCAGCGGCAGGTCGCGGTGCGACTCGATCCACTTGGCCATGTACTCGCCGATGACCGTCTCGGAGGTGGGCCGCACCACCAGCGGCTCCTCCAGGTCCTTGCCGCCCGCGTGCGTCACCACGGCCAGCTCGGGCGAGAAGCCCTCGACATGCTCGGCCTCCCGCTTGAGGTAGGACTCCGGGATGAACAGCGGGAAGACGGCGTTGTCGTGCCCGGCGTCCTTGATGCGCCGGTCCAGGTCCGCCTGGAGCAGCTCCCAGACCCGGTACCCGTACGGCCGGATGACCATCGTCCCCCGCACCGGCCCACGGTCGACGAGCTGGGCCTTGATGACCAGCTCGTTGTACCAGGCGGAGAAATCTTCGCTCTGCGGCGTCACACCTTCACGACTCACGCTGACGAGGGTACTAACAGACGCCCCCCGCCCAGCACACATTCCCTCCCCTAGTCAACCCTCCCACCCCCGCCTCAGCCCTACGCGTGGGCGCCCCCGGCGATCTCGCGCGGACCACCGGAGGATTGCCACGTCCCCGCCACGCCCCCGCCCCTCAACAGAACACACCTAGAACATCGCCCGATGCCTGCCGACGTACCGAGGCCGCCGCCGGTCGACGGCAAATGCGGCAACGGTCCCCGCCAGCAGCGCGGCCGTGATCACGAGCATCGCGACCACGGCGAACGCGACCATCAGGCACCACCCCCCGCGAGGTACTGCCGCCGCCTCCGCGCTCCCTCGCCGTCCCCCGCCCACAACGGGTACTCGGCCCACAGCCTGTCCTGCCGGACCGTTTCGGCGATGCACGCCCATTCGGTCGGACCGAACACAGCGGGCTCGATCCCCGCCGCGTGTTCGCGGGCCGGAACCTGAACCCTCAGCCTCGCGACCAAGTACTTTCCGTCCGCGTCGAACGTCGGCCCGTCCCACCGCCGAGACACGCGCGCCGTAGCCTTGTCGTCCATCGGAGATCGACTCCCTCGCAGTCGGTGTCCGTAGGCCCGTCCGGCGGTGCGCACGCCGGACGGGCCGCATCTATGGCCTAACACCACAAGTGTCCCCTTGTGTCTTTAGCTGTCCCTAATGGTCCTCTGTCATGGCATGTTTTGGTCCGCCTTAATCTGTCGTTCGTGGGAGAGATCGACCTTGACGGGCCCGAGCCGCTGTTCCAGCAGGTGGCGGACGTCCTACGGGCGCGCATCGCGGCCGGGACGTACCCGGTCGGGCGACGCATCCCGAGCGTGCGGGACATCGCGGACGAATTCCGCGTGTCACAGACGACGGCAGAAGCGGCCGTCCGGATCCTGCGCCGGGAAGGACTCACCCGCGCAACACGCGGCCGGGGCACATTCGTCATCGCCGTCCCGCCCACCGACTGACAGCCGGGCCGTGAAGACCCCCACCGCCAGGTGAGACGACGGGGGCCGGTTCCCGCGAGAAGTTTCCCGCCGCGTCGTATCTGGGTTCGGTCCACCGCCGCGATACGGCGTTTGTCGCGGTCCCAGTACGCTCTTCTGCCATGGGCTGACCTCCGTGCAGGTCGGTCCTAGGCTCGTTCGGACGTCGCGAGCGCCGGGCGGGCCGCTTCGTGTTCGGACCCCCAGCCTCCGAAGTTGTTCAGCCCGGTCCAGCGAAGTACAGCGGTCCGGTTATGTCTAGCTATCACCTCAGGTCACTAGCGTTGTACAGGTGCTCGACCTGGACGGCCCGACGCCGCTGTTTCAGCAGATCGCCGAGATCCTCCGCACCCGCATCGCGGACGGGACCTACCCGGCGGACAAGCGCATGCCGCCCGCACGGGCCATAGCCGAGGAGTTCGGCGTCACACGCGGGACCGCCGTAGCCGCCCTCGACGTGCTGAAGGCCGAAGGGCTGATCTACGGGGTACGCGGACGCGGGACGTTCCCGCGTGGCAGGGACTGACCCGGCCGCAAGCCATAGACACAAGAAGTGCACCCGCGCCCATCCCCGGGCACGGGCGCGCTGAGCGCGGGTCAGAGGGGCGCGGGTCAGAGGGTGAGGTCGAAGGAGATCCGTACGTCGTCGGCCAGTTTGAGGGCGCCGAAGAACGCCGAGTAGGGCTTGATGCCCCAGCGGGTCTGCTTGACGGTCGCCTCGCCCGTGAGCCGGTCGCCGTCCGCGGCGGCGGTGACGGTCAGCGGCTCGGTGCGTCCGGCGACCGTCAGCTCGCCCTCGACGGTGAACCGCTCGGGCGTGCCGCCGACCCGGGTGGACCGGAAGGTGATCTGGGGATGCTCGCCGGCCCGCAGGATCTCCCGCATGTTGGCGGCGATCTTCTCGCGGTCGTCGTCCGACAGGGGCAGCACCCCGCCGGTGCCCTCGCGCACCCGCAGGCCGTCCACGTCCACGGCGACCTCGACCGACGAGTCGCCGGGGCCGCCGCCCACGACGGCGGTGCCGCGCCAGCGGGTCGCCTCGATCGTCAGGTCGTGCCCGGCGCGGCGGCCCAGCCCGCTGCGGCTCGTCTTGATCAGCAGCCGCCCGTCGTCGGGCCCGAACTCGTGCGTTCCCTCGCGCAGTGCCATGGCTCCTCCCCCCGATACGTCTCACGTTACGCCGCAGATCGTCAGCGGTCGGCGCCGCGCCGGGGGCCGAGGCAGCGGACCCGGGCCCGCGGCTCGTAGGTGGTGTGGAAGCGTTCGCGGCGCACCGTGCGGCCGTGGCGCGCCAGTACCCGCCAGACGTCGACCTGGAACCCCCGGGCGCCGCGCGTGGGCACGCACGAGGGCCCCAGCCCGGTGACCGAGCCGTAGGGGGTGAACCCGTAGCGGGGCGAGGTGGTGGAGCGGACGTCGTAGCGGCGCACGCCCCACAGGCTCACGGTGAGGGAGTCGCCGGTGTACGAGGCGCGGATGGTCACCGGGTGGCGGGTGTCGTTGGTCCAGGTGAAGTCCAGGTCGGGGTAGGAGACGGCGGCCTCCCGCCCGATCGGGTACTCCGGCATCCACAGGCTGTGGGAACGGGTGCGGAGGATGCGCAGGCCCGCCTCGAACACCGCGTTGAACAGCGTCGAGGAGACCTGGCAGATGCCGCCGCCCACGTCGTCGGCGACCATCCGGCTGCCCCTGATCGACGGCGCCGGGACGTAGCCGCGCGCGCGGGTGCGCGGGCCGATCACCCTGTTGAACGAGAACGTCCGGCCGGGCCGCACCACGGTGCCGTCCAGGGCGCGGGCGGCGAGCTGGATGTTGCGCACCCGCGGCTCGCCCGGCGTGAACCGCGTGGTGTAGGAGCTGATCATCCCCGGTGCGGCGGGCGGCGGCGGAGCCGGGGCCCGGACGGGGGCAGGGCCGGGCGCGCGGCCCGCGGCGCCCACCCGGCCGAAGGCGGTCGCGTTCTCGGCGGCCGACGCCCGGTCGCCCGCCCGCGCGCCGAGCCCGGCGGTCAGGTACGTGCCGAGCGCGGCCGCGACCGCGCCCAGCGCCGCCACGACGAACGGCCAGCCGCGCCGCGCGCACGCCGCCAGGCTCGGCCGGGCCGCGTGGGCGCGGCGGACGCCCCGTGCGCGCCGCAGCGGGCGCGGACGGCGGACGCCCCGCGAACGCCTGACGCGGTGCGCGCGCCGGGCCCGCGGGCCGGGCGCCGCCTGTGGTCCGGGCACCATGCTCGTGCCACACCTCCCCGTAAGCACCGGGGAAGCGTTACACGGGCGCGCGGGGGCGTGCCCGGGCACTTCGGCGGGGTTTACCGAGCCGAGTGCCGCGCTTCACCGGCGGCACACCCGGCCGCGGTCATCCGTCCGCGTCCGGCCGTCCGCGCGTGGAATGTCCGCTACTGCAGCCGGGGCAGCACCTGGTCGCGGTAGAACTCGAAGAACCCGTCGGGTTCGCCGATCTGGTTGATGTAGATCTCGTCGAAGCCGGCCTCGACGTAGGCGCGGATCGCGGCGGCATGCCGTTCCGGGTCGGGGCCGCACGGCACGTTCTCGCGGACCATGTCCTCGGTGACGAGCCGGCCGATCTGGTCGAAGTGCCGCGGCGACGGCAGGATCTGCAAGGCCTCGCTCTCGATCGAGTCGCTGCGGCTCAGCCGGTGGGCGGTCTTGACGGCCTGCCCCTCGTCCTGCCCCCAGCACGCCTTCAGACCCGCCTGCATGGGCTTGCCGTGCCCGCCGGCGCTGCGGAACGCCTGGACCAAGTCCGGGTCGGGCTTGGTCGTCATGAAGCCGTCGGCGATGCGGCCCGCCAGCGACGCGGCCCGCTGGCCGAACCCGGACAGGTAGATGGGCGGGGGCGCGTCCGGCAGCGTGTAGAGCCGGGCGGTGTCCACGCGGAAGTGCCGGCCGCGGTGGGTGATCTGGCGGCCGCCGAACAGCGCCCGGATGATCTCCACGGCCTCCTCCAGCATCTCCAGGCGCTCGGCGGCGGGCGGCCAGGGCGCGCCGGTGATGTGCTCGTTCAGCGCCTCCCCGCTGCCGAGCCCGAGCCGGAACCGGCCGTCCAGCATCACCTGGCTGGTGGCGGCGGCCTGCGCCACGATCGCCGGGTGCATCCGGACGGTCGGGCAGGTGGCCGCCGTGGTGACCGGCAGCGAGACGGTCTGCGACAGGGCGCCGATCACCGACCAGACGAATGGGCTGTGGCCCTGCTCGTCCAGCCACGGATGGAAGTGGTCGCTGATCCACAGCGCCTCGAACCCGGCCTCCTCGGCCAGCCGGGCCTGCCGGATCAGCTCGGCGGGTCCGTGCTCCTCGCAGGACAGGAAGTAGCCGAAGGTCGTCATGGACGCATCCCCCCTTCACCTGGACGCTCGCGCCGCCCCGGCGCGGTGGCGGCGACCCGTTCAGCGGGCGCGGGCGCCCTCGCGCAGCCGTTCGGGATCGACCTCGCGGGACGGTCTGCGCCGCAGGTACTCGGTCTCCAGCTGGTTCATCCGCCGGGTGTGCTCGCCGAACGCCTGGGCGGCCGCGTGCCGCAGGGCGTCCATCCGGGTCGCGTACAGGTGCCCCAGTTCCCGCAGCAGGTCCTGGTCGCTGAGCGCGCTGGGTGGGATTCCGGTCGCCATGACGCCATTCCTCAAGATCGTCCGATGTGCGTATCTGACGCCTACCCGACCGCAGGACGGCAAACATGCCCGCGGCGGGGCGGGGCTCGGTGCGGATGCGGGCAGAACACGGCCAGGACCCGCTCCCGCTTGCCGAACCGGACCTCGGCCGACGCCGGCGACACCTCCCACCCCGACCCGGCGTTCACCACCGCGACCGCGCCGCGGCCCTCCGGGTGGCTCGCGACGTGCTCCGCGGCGGTCCGGGCCGCCCGCGCCACCGGCGGACGGGCGGGCCACATCAGCCGCGTGCCGAGCCCGGCCGCCAGGCCGATGCCCAGGCCCGCCAGCACGTCCCCGGGGTAGTGCGCCCCGGTGTAGACGCGGGAGAACGCCACGGCGCAGGCGGTGAGCGCGATCGGCGCGGCCACGGCGGCCGGCGCCTCCAGCGCCGCGCCCGTCGCGAAGGCCGCCGCCGACGCCGAGTGGCCGGACGGGAACGCGGGCGAGGTCGGCAGCCGGAACCGGATCCGGATCGGCGGCACCAGGTCAGCGGCCGGGCGGCGGCGTCCGAAGGCGTGCTTGCCGACCAGGTTCACGGCCGGGGCGGCCACCGCGATCGCGATCGCGCCGCGCAGCCCGGCGCGCCGCAGCCGGGCCCGCCGCGTCATGCCGAGCGCGCCGGCCGCGGTGAACCACAACACCCCGTGGTCGGCGGCCCGCGACAGGCGTGGCAGCACGTACTCCAGGCCGGGCAGCCGGGCCGCGGCGACCCGGTCGAACGCCCGTCGGTCCAGCCGGTGCAGGGCGCGCCACAGCGGCCCCCGGAAGACGATCCGCCGCCGGGTCACCCCACCGCCGCGCAGGTCGGCCGCCGCTCCCGCCGCCGGCGCACCCGCCCGGTCAGGCGTCTTCCGGTGAATCGCCTGCATGCCCGGGGTATCCCCGAGGAGTCCGACATGATTCCCAAAGATCTCAAATCAGGGGTTACATGCGTGCGATCGTCCCGCACAGGAGGCGGACTGCAATAGGCTTCCCGGCATGAGTCACCCGGAACGGCTCAGCTCCCCGGGTGGCGAGCCGGTCGGCACCATCACGGACCCTTCCCAGGTGAACGGGCGGGTCGGTGAGTCGCTGGCCGAGTTCGCCAAACGGCACGGGCTGACACGCAGCGCCGCCCGCCCCCCGCTGCGCGCATACGTCCAGGAGTTGTGGCAGCGCAGAACGTTCATCTGGGCGTTCGCGTCGGCCAAGACGGCCTCTACCTACTCCGCCTCGCGCCTGGGCCAGCTGTGGCAGGTGCTCACGCCGCTGCTGAACGCAGCCGTCTACTACCTGGTCTTCGGCGTGCTGCTGCAGACCAACCGCGGCATCGACAACTTCACCGCCTACCTGATCACGGGCGTCTTCGTCTTCACCTTCACCCAGCGGTCGCTGACCGCCGGGGCCAAATCGGTCGGCAACAACCTGTCGCTGATCCGGGCGCTGCACTTCCCGCGCGCCTCGCTGCCGTTCGCCTACGTGATCATGGAGCTGCAGCAGCTGCTGATCTCCATGGTGGTGCTGCTGGTGATCGTGCTGGCCACCGGCGAGATGCCGACCCTGCACTGGCTGCTGGTCGTTCCGGTGCTCATGCTCCAGCTGCTGTTCAACGTGGGCATCAGCCTGGCCGTCGCCCGCGCGGGCGCGTTCGTGCGCGACATCCAGCAGCTGCTGCCGTTCATCACCCGGACATGGCTGTACTTCTCCGGGGTGTTCTTCTTCATCCCGAAGATGGTGCACCGGTTCAACGAGGACGGCCACGCCTGGGTCGGGCACATCCTGGAGGCCAACCCCGGCGCGGTCTACATCGAGCTGATGCGCACCGCGCTGATCAGCAGCTTCCGGCAGGACCTCGTCCCCTACGACCCCAGCTACGCCCGCCTGTGGCTGTACGCGGTCCTGTGGGCCGTCGTCGCCTTCATCGGCGGGTTCTGGTACTTCTACCGTGCGGAGGAGAGGTACGGCCGTGGCTAAGGCGCTGAAAGAGAAGATCGCGGTGAGCGGTGCGCAACCCGAGGTGGTCATCGACCCCACCCGCGAGCCGATCGTCGTGGTGGACGGCTTGCACATCGTCTACCGGGTCTACAGCGCCGGCGGCGGCAAGGGCACGGCGGCGACCGCGCTGCTGCGCATCCTGCGGCGGGAGAACCGGCCGCAGATGAAGGAGGTGCACGCGGTCCGCGGGGTGTCGTTCATCGCCTACCGGGGCGACGCCATCGGCGTGATCGGCACCAACGGCTCGGGCAAGTCGACGCTGCTCAAGGCGATCGCGGGGCTGCTGCCCCCGGCCCGCGGCGCCGTCTACACCGACGGGCAGCCGTCCCTGCTGGGCGTCAACGCGGCGCTGATGCGCGACCTGTCGGGCTCGCGCAACATCATCCTGGGCTGCCTGGCCATGGGCCTGTCCCAGGAGGAGACCAAGAAGCGCTACGACGAGATCGTCAAGTTCGCCGACCTCAAGCCGGGCTTCATCGACTACCCGATGTCCACCTACTCGTCCGGTATGGGCGCCCGGCTGCGCTTCGCCATCGCCGCGGCCCGCACCCACGACGTGATGCTCATCGACGAGGCCCTGGCCACCGGCGACGCCAAGTTCAAGCGGCGCAGCAAGGCCAAGATCGACGAGCTGCGCAAGCAGGCCGGCGCGGTGTTCCTGGTCGCGCACAACCTCGACGTGATCGAGGAGACCTGCAACCGCGTCATCTGGCTGGACGAGGGCCGCATCAAGATGGACGGCGACCCGCAGACGGTCCTGTCCGCCTACACCGAGGCCACCGGCAAGTAGCCGGCCGCGCGCCAAACGGTCATCACGGACGGGCCCGGGGGTACACCCCCGGGCCCGTCCGCGTGTCCGGCGGCCGTGATCCGCCGCCCGTCCCGCGAGCAGAGGGTGGCGCCGCCCGGTCGGCCCCGCTACCGCATTCGTCCACGGTGCTCCGCCCCGCAGGCCGGGGAGCGCATCAGCGCATGTCGCTCAGAACCACCTGGACCAGCGCGTTCACCTTTTCCTCGATGGCGAGGAACGAATCCTCCCATGAGTCCAACTTTCGCTGCTCGTCCTCCGCCTCGATCAAGCCGTTGCGGCGGTCTTCGATTATCTTTTCGGCCTCGCTGATGGTGCCTTCCAGCTCGTCCTGCAACTTGTCGTGGATGCCGCTGATCGACGCGCGCAGCAGGTCGACGTAGTGGGCGGCGTACGCGCGCGCCATCTCGCCCGCGCGGCTGTTCATGGCCTCCTGGAACACGGCGACCCTGTCATCCCGCAGCTGCCTGTCCTTCAGCTTGCTGCGCAGAAACGGTACGACGCCCCCGAGAGCTATCAGGCCTATGGGCATGGCGATGGCGGCGATCATGGCCACGACCGGCAGAGCCACGCCCGTGCCGCCGAGCGCGACCGCACCGGCGCTGGTCAGCGCGCCCACGCCCGCCGTTCCCCACGACAGCACGGGAGCGGTTTTCGAGTAGACCTCGGCCGACAGCCGAAGGTTGAGCAGGCCGGTCAGATCGGGCAGCGCGACATCGGAGTCGAGGACCACCGCGCCGGTCAGCGCGCTGCGCAGCTCTGTCATGCCCGCGCCGTAGCTCTTCAGCAGCGGGCTGAGCGTGGAATCCAGCATCGCGACCCGGTCGTACAGGAACTTGGCCAGCCCGTTCTCGTCGGCGACATAGGTGTGTATCTCCTGCTGCAACCGCCGCTCCAGCGCGTCGTCGATCTGCTGGACGGCAGCGCGCCGGCGATCGGTGCGGGACTGGCCGGTCAGGTGCGTCTTCGGCCGCCCGGGCAGCGGCCAGGAGGGCACCTCGGCGACCAGCTCCCGGATGTGCTGCTCGAAGGTCTCGGCGAGCTGCTGTTCGGTCTCCTCGGCCCAGGACCGCAGCACCTCGTCGATCCGCTCCAGCGTCCACTGCAGCTGCCCGCGCGTCTCGTGCGCGGCATTCAGCCCGGTCTGCAGCTGGTCGGCGTCGCGCGTCAGCATCTTGCGCCGGTCGGCCATGCGCTTGCGCAGCTCGCGGACCTGCCGGCGCAGCGCCTCGGCGGGCCGCAGCAGCTTGATGCGACTGCGTTCGTGCAGGCAAAAGTCGCTGAGCTCGCGCATGAGGGCGGGCACCCCGGAGCGTTCGCGTTCGGCGTCGTCCGCCGCCTCCAGCGCGTCCAGCGCGCTGACGAAGAACAGCCGCCGGTCGGTCCGGCCGCCCATCTTCAACACCATGTGGCCGCAGCGCAGCCGGACCTCCCTGCGGTCCCTCTCGCGAATGAGGTCGAACTGGTTGACCACGAAGAAGATGTCGTCGTGCCCGAGCTTGCGGAGCATGTCCAGGTAGTGCTCCTGGTCGTGCATCTTGAACCCGCCCCGCGCGGGCGTGACGAAGATGATCGCGTCCACCCGCGGCAGGAGCTGCAGCGTGGCCCGTTCGCGTGCGGCGCTCTCGTTGGTGCCCGCCGAGTCGATCAGCTCGACGCCGGACCGCAGCAGCTCGAACGGCAGGTACACGACCGCTCCGGAGTAGGGGCTCTCGACGGGCTCACCGCTCTCGTCGATCCGCAGCGCGACCTGGTTCTGGAACTCCTCGACGGTGACCCGCTCGGGATCTTGCCCGCGGTCGTCGAGGTCTCCGCGGTACAGCTCGGCGCGCCGCACCTCGCCCCAGCGCAGCACGGTGGTGAACGCGGTGGTCGGGTTCTCCTTGGTCGGCAGCAGGCCGTCCTCGCCGAGCAGCGCGTTGATGAGCGTGCTCTTGCCGCTGCTGAAGTCGCCGAAGACCATGACGCGGAACGACTCGCGGTCCAGCTCCTGCGCGGCCTGGCCCAGCACGGCCGAGTGCGCTGCCCGCTGATCGGGGCGGATCGCCTGCTCCAGTTCCTCGGCCACGGCCCTGGCCTCCCTCAGTAGCGCACCGAGCGCCTGCCGCCGCTCCTGCCAGGACGTGAATCCGCTCTCCGGCCGCGGGCCGTGCGGTTGGCGACCTTGCTTCACTGCGCGTCCCCCTCGTGTTCACCGGTGGTCAGCTCGACCAGCCGCCCCTGCATCTCCTCCTTCAGCCGCAGCGCCTCGACGTGCAGGCGCGCCCAGGGAGCGGCCGTGTCGCTCCAGGTGTCCAGCCGCGCCCGCCACCACGCCTCGTGGTGCCGCCGGGCGCGCTCGACAAGCTCGGCGTAGCAGGGGGCGGCGTGCTCGTCCACCGCGTCCAGCAGACCGCGGAAGAAGTCGTCGATCGCGTCGCGCACGGCGGCGAGCAGTTCGGCCCGGCGCCGGTTCACCAGCCGTTCCCGCAGCGCGGCCTGGCCCTTGTCCAGCAGGCCGCCGGACGCCTCCGGTGCGGCGCCGAACGGCAGCAGGGCCTGGATGACGACCTCCAGCAGGCCGCGGCACACGTCCAGCACCACCGCGCCGAGGGCCTGCGGCCGCTCGGCGGCCAGGGCCTCGACGCGCGGCCGCGGATCCAGGACGCCGCGCCCGCCGCTGTCCGCGCGCGCGACGACCTCCCGCAGTTCGTCCCGCGGAAGCGGCCCGGTCACCTCGGCCAGCTCGGCGTCGACCCGCTCGGCGGCGTCGGTGAACTCGGCGACCGCCAGTTCCGTGACCTCCCGCGCGGCGTTGCTCAGCCCGTCCTCCAGCTCGGGAAGCACCCCGTCGCGCCAGGCCGCGCGCAGGTCCTCGGCGTCGGCCAGCCGGGTCTCGGCGGCGTCCAGCACCCGCCCGCGGGCCTGCTCGCACCGCGCCAGGACGCGGCGGCGCAGCTCGCTGCGGCGCCGGTCAAGCTCCACCTCCACGACGGCCCAGCGGGCGTCGGCGGCGCGGCGCTGCAGCTCGATCCGCCGCAGCGCCTCGGCCCGCTCCGCCGCGGCGCCGGCGTGGTCGCGCAGCCGCTCGGACGCGTGCGCCTCCAGCGCCGCGCACGCGCCGACCAGGGTCTTGAGCAGCCTGATCGAGCGGGCCACCGGATCGCTCAGCGCCCCGGCCAGCTCGCCCAGCCGCGCCCGCAGCTCGGCGCCCGGGTCCGGGCCGGCGGGCAGCACCTCGATCCGCGGGTCGATCCTGCGGGCCAGCGCCCGGACCCGCGCCATCACCTGGTCGCGGTCGCCGGTCAGCTCGTCCAGCATCGACACCAGCAGCAGGACCGCGCCGACCGACGGGGCGCCGGCCAGCTCGCCGAGCAGGTCCCGCTCCGGGACGGTCATCCCGCCGCGCGCCCGGACGACCACCACGGCGATGTCGCTGTGCCGCGCGGTCCGCCGGGACGCCGCGTCCACATGCTCCGGCCCGCCGCCCATGCCGGGCGTCTCGACGATCTCCAGGCCGGTGGAGCGCAGCCACGGGTGCTCCAGCTCGACCACGTCGCGGGCCGGCGCCGGCGCGTCCGCGCCCAGCGCGTCCTCGATCGACGGCAGCTCCCCGGCGGGCGCGGCGGCCGCCCTGATCACGATGGGGCGGGTGCGCCGCGACACCGCGGACTCCGCCACGGCGGTGACCCCGAGCAGCTCGTTCACCAGCCGGGACTTGCCGACCGAAGGCTGCCCCAGGACGGCGGCCCGCGGCGGCGCGCCGTCCCGCCGGACCAGCTCGCGCAGCTCGACCGCGACGTGGTGCAGGTCGTGGTCGGCCGCCAGGTCCGCGGTGCGCGCCAGCCACCCCGCCAGCCGGTCCGCGTACGCGGGGCGTCCCTCTGTGTTCATGGACGAGCGGTCACCCCCACGACGGACGACGAATGCTCGGTGAACAGCGTGACGTCCCCCTCACACCACGTCACTTGTTTTCCAGTGAAGTGACCGATATTGGACGACTAATCCGGCTTCCCGGGTTCCCCGCGGGGTGTCGCGGGCCGTGTGCGCCCTCCCGCGGCGGGCCCCCTGGTACAGATGGGGTCGGGAAACGGATCAACCGATGAGGAGGTCGCATGGCCGCCAAGCCACCCCTTCCGTACGACTACCTGCCGCAGGTGCCGTCGTTCACGCTGACCAGCGACGACATCGCCGAGGGGCAGCGGCTGGGCGAGGAGCACGTGTTCGACGACTGGGGCTTCACCGGCGGCAACCGGTCGCCCCAGCTGAGCTGGTCCGGCTTCCCCGCCGAGACCCGCAGCTTCGCGGTCACCTGCTTCGACCCCGACGCGCCCACCGGCAGCGGCTTCTGGCACTGGGTGCTGTTCGACGTCCCCGCCGACGTCACCTCGCTGCCGACCGGCGCGGGCACCGCGGACGCCAAGGTCGGCGTGCACGCCCGCAACGACTACGGCATCAAGGCCTACGGCGGGAGCGCGCCGCCGCCCGGCGACCCGCACCGCTACGTGTTCGCCGTGCACGCCCTGGACGTCGAGTCGCTGGGCCTGGACTCCGACGCCTCGCCCGCCGTGGTCGGGTTCAACATCACCGCCCACACCCTGGCCCGCGCCACGATCGTCGCGCTGTACGGGGTCGAGAGCTCCTGACCGCTCCCTGACGTGGAGAGCCCCCGGTGAGGGGCTCTCCACGTCACGACGGGCCCTCGCTGTTCTTCCACATGGGCGTCAGTGGCCGGTGGCGCCGTCGATGCGTTCGCGCAGCAGGTCGGCATGGCCGTTGTGGCGCGCGTATTCCTGGAGCATGGTCGTGTAGACGAATCGCAGGTTCATCTCCACTCCGCGGCGCGGATCGACGAACGTCTCGTCCAGGGAGCATCCGGCGGTCGTCCGGCGGACGGTCTCGATCTCGGCGAGATAGGCGGCGTAGTCGGCCTCGGCGTCGGCGCCGTCGACGGTGAACTCGGCGTCCATGTCGTCGTCGGAGACGTAGAGGTACCCGGGCCGTTCACCGGCGAAGCGGTAGCGGAACCAGTCCCGTTCCACTTCCGCCATGTGGCGGACGAGGCCGAGGAGCGTGAGGTCCGACGGTTCGGCGGCGCGCATTTTCAGCTGGTCCTCGGTGAGGCCGCCGCATTTCCACAAAAGCGTCTGCCGGTGGAAGTCGAGCCAGGAGTCGAGCAGTTCGCGCTCGTCACCGGTCAGGTGCCGTGTCCAACCGCGCTCCGGTGCGACTTCCGGTGCCACCCATACCATCGCGCCATTATCGGCGCGCGCCGCGGCCCGGTCATCGCCTTTTCCGCCGTCCGCCGGGCCTGGCCGGGTGCGGCCGTCCGCCGCCTGTTCGCGCCGGTCGTCGTCCCGGGCCGCCGGCGGTCCGGCGGCCCGGGACGGGCCCGGTCAGCCGGGCACCTGGCCCGCGGCCACGGCCTTCACGGCCTCGGTGGTCAGCGGCCGGCCGCCGACGCCCCAGGAGCCGCTCTTGACGTCCTCGACGATCACCAGGGTGAGCGAGCGCATGTTCTCGCCCTCGACCGCGACCATCGCGTCGGTCAGCCGCCGCACGATCTCGGCCTTCTGCTCCTCGCTGAACACACCCTCGATCACCTTCACATTGATCAGCGGCATCCGTCCGCCCCCCTCGGTCCGCGCGGCGGCGCCGCACCGCCCGCGACACCTCTGCCGTATCCGGCCCCCGCCGGCTCAACCCTCCGGCACGGCGCGGGCGGGCTCAGGTGAGCAGCCAGCCTCCGTCGACGGTGAGGTTGACGCCGTTGACGCCCCGGTTGCGCAGCAGGAAGGCGACCGCGTCGACCACGTCGTCCATGGTGGCCAGGCGCCCGGCGGGCGTGCGGGAGACGACGGCGTCGAGGGGCTTGTCGCGCCAGTACGGGCTGTCGCCGATGATGCCCGGGTGCACCGCGTTGACGCGGATCGGCGCCAGCTCCACGGCCAGGGTGTGGACGAGCCCCACCACGGCGCCGTTGACGGCGGACACCATCGTGGACCCCGGGTAGGGGCGGTCCTTGGCCAGGCCGCCGAACAGGACGACCGACCCGTCGCGGCTGATGCGCGGCAGCAGCGCATGGACGACCTCGGTGTAGCCGACGAGCTTGAGCGTGGCCAGGCGTTGCGCGTCGTCCAGCCGGTAGTCGGCGGCGGTGTTGCGGTCGCGTTCGATCGCCGTCAGCACCACGTGGTCCACCTGCGCCACGTCGGCGAGCGCGGGGGCGATCTCGCCGGGTTCGGCCAGGTCGAGGGCGAGGCCGCGGGCACGGCCGCCGATCTCCTTGGCGGCGGTTTCGGCGCGGGACGCGTCCCGCCCCGTGATGATCACCTCGGCGCCGCGGTCGGCGTGGTACCGGGCGATCTCGCGGCCGATGCTGGACGTGCCGCCCACGATCACGATGGTCGTCATAAGGTTGCTCCTTTGCCGCGCAGCGGCTCCCAATTGCGAACGAAATCTGTAGGAATGCGGCGGGGGCGGTGCCCGGGTCTCCAGCCGGCGGACGCGCCCGAGGCCCGGATCGGTGGACGAGTGCACGCAGCCCGCGTGGCCGCGGCGGCGGGTCCGCAGACCGCAAAGCCGGTGTGCACGGCGCCCGCGTCCTCGCCGACCGCGGCCCGGCGCCGGTGTCCGGCGGCGCGCGGCGGGGGACTCGGCGTCCGCCGCCCCGCGCACCAAGTGCCGCACCGTCACGCCGGGCGAGGAGGCGGTCGCTGGAGTCCTCCACCAGTGCGAATCCATGGTGAGCACGTGGCCACCACGGAGGAGCATGCGATGGGTCATGGTCGCCTCCTGCTCGGGGATGGTGGGAGCCCCCGGAACCGCCCCCTTCAATCAAGTACTAGTGAACATATCTGTCAAGTGCTACTGAACACCTGTACGCTCTGCCTGGAGGGGGAGGAAAATGTCGATTCCGCTGGTCGGCGCGCGCATCCGCGAGGAGCGCCTCAAGCGCGGTGTGACGCTGCGCACCCTGGCACGCACGGTCGGGGTGTCCGCGAGCATGGTGTCGCAGATCGAGACGGGCAAGAGCCAGCCGTCCGTCAGCACCCTCTTCGCCATCACTCAGGCCTTGGGCATCTCCTTGGAGGACGTCTTCGACACCGCCCCCACAGCTGCGGATGCCGCGTCGCGTGGGCCGGCCGGCGTCTGCCTGAGCGGCGCGGTTCCGCAGCCGGACGGGCCCGCCGACGCGGTTGCAGCCGAAGCACGCCCTTCCGGGCCGGTGATGCGGCGCGGGGAACGCGAAGTGCTGGAGCTGGAGTCGGGGGTGACGTGGGAGCGGCTGGGGCACGTCCCCGGCACGGACGTGGACTTCCTGCTCGTCACCTACGCCCCGGGCGGGTCATCGTCCGCGTCCGGCAAGCTCATGCGCCACGGCGGAGTCGAGCACGGGTACCTCATCCAGGGGGAACTGACCCTGGCGCTGGGCTTCGACACACACCGGATGCGGCCGGGCGACTCGGTGTCGTTCCCGTCGGTCACGCCGCACCGCTACCACAACGACGGCGACATCCCCGCGGTGGGCGTCTGGTTCGTGAACGAGACCGAAACCCCCTGGCCGCCAACGCGTTGACAAGGAGCGGACATGGACGTCGGCTGGATCGGAACGGGCCGCATGGGCACCGCCATGGCCGAACGCCTGGCCGATGCCGGTGCGACCCTGACCGTCTGGAACCGCACCATCGCCAAGGCCGAGCCGCTGCGCGACCGCGGCGCGGCCCTCGCCGGCTCACCCGCCGAACTGCGCGGCAAACGGGTCGTGTTCACCATGCTCAGCGACGACGCGGCCCTCGAAGCCGTGCTGACGGGCGACGACGGGCTCCTCACCGGCATCGGCCCGGTGCCGGACGTCGTCGTCGACTGCTCGACGGTGTCGCCGGAGACGTCGGCCGCCGCCCGCCGGGCGTGCGCCAACCGGGGAGCGGCGTTCCTCGCCGCGCCGGTCAGCGGCAACCCCGGCGCCGTCCGCTCGGGGCGGCTCGCCATCGCCGTGTCGGGGCCCCGGGACGCCTACGACCGCGTGGCGCCCCTGCTCGCCCGCATCGGCGGCTCGGTGAGCTACATGGGCGACGGCGACTCCGCCCGCCTGGTGAAGATCGCGCACAACCTGCTGCTGGGCGTGCTGACGCAGGGCCTGGCGGAGATCACCGTGCTGGCGGAGAAGGGCGGCGTCCCCCGCCGGGCCGTCCTGGAATTCCTCAACAACAGCGTGCTGGGCTCGGTGTTCACCCGCTACAAGACCCCCGCGTTCGTCAACCTCGACTTCACGCCCACCTTCACCCCGCCGCTGCTGAACAAGGATTTCGACCTGGGCCTGTCGGCGGCGCGGACCCTGGACGTCCCCATGCCGGTCGTCGAACTGACGGCGCGGCTCGTCCGGTCCCTCGTGGACGCCGGCCACGTCGACGAGGACTTCGCCGTTCTGCTCATCCAGCAGGCCGCCGCGGCCGGTGTGGAACTCACGCCGGAGAACGCCACCGTGGACGACGGCCTCGGGCGCTGAGCCCGGTCAGGCGAGCGCGTCCGCGGTCAGCGGCACGTCCACGGGAAGCCGGTAGATGAGGTCGTGGACCGCTTCCTCCAACGACCGACCGTCGGCCTGGTCGGTTCGTTCGACGCACCCCTGTATCAGCGCCAGAAGGCCCGTGCCGGCCAGGGTCCGCTGCCTGGCCCGGTCGATCACACGCGTTTCGGGGTCGACGAGGCAGCGCAGGGCGACGCCCTCCATCACCGCGGTGATGAGATCGACGAAGTCCTCGATCGTGATCCCGGGACGAAGCCGCAGGCCGCGTGCGGCCAGCAGGTCGGCGCAGATGTCCGTCCAGGGGTCCAGCAGTTCCCGGTAGTTCTCGGTCAGCGCCTGCTGGATCACCTCGTCGCCGTCGGCCGCGGCCATGGCGAAGAGTTCGAGGCGGAACCTGGGGCGGTCCACCAGGGTCAGCACGTTCCAGAAGCCCAGCCGGTGGATCGCCTGCACGAAGTCCGGTCCGCCGCAGATGTCGTCGAGGATGTCGGCGGCCTCCGCGGCGTCGCAGTGCGTGGGGTGGTACGCCCACAGGCCGAACCGCAGCAGGTCGGCGATGTAGTCCGACTGGCACCTCCACGTCGATCGCAGCGTGGAGACGCTGCCGATCTGCGGAAACGGGGCGGGGTTGTTCCCGACCTCCTTGGCGACGGCGCGCTGGGACAGGAAGCTCAGCAGCGGACGTTCGATGGTCGTCTCGTCCTCGGGGTCCGTGAGGGTGCGCACCGCGGGCGGCCCCAGATGCCGTTCGATCAGCCGCATGCCGGCCGCCAGGTAGGCGGCGGTCACCGGATCGTTGGCCAGCCTGTGGCGGCTGGCGGGCGTGCGGCGGTTGAGCCGTCGTAGCACGCCCGACAGGTCCTGGTCATAGGGATACGGAAGGTGCCGCTTCAGGTGACGTTCCACACGGCCATGCTCGACCGGAACGATCGGCTTGTACAGGTGCGCACCTGCGCGGTGGTGCGCACCTGCGCACTCGCGGCCGCTTGCGCGCGCTCGCGTACACGACCCGCCACGACGCCCCTGCTACAACCGATGCGACACGCCTTTCAGGCATATCTGAAAAGGGTTGTGCGGCGGTGCCCCGCGGAAACATCTTGATGTTCGACGCCGCGGGCGGGTGATCCAGATCCCGCGCTCCGGCAAGGCGGCCTCGCCCTCCCGGACAGGAAAGGACATCTGACGCCTCGCAGCCACCAGGAAATCGTCCAACGCCTATCAGTCCGTCATTTCGGCCGCGCCACGCCCCTGAAGCGACCACCCAGGAACCAGAAGCCGAGCATTGTGTCGGAAAAGTGAGGCCCAGCGGGCACACCGAACGGAAAGGAGAACGGCATGCGGTTGCGCCGGCGAACCGTCGTCGCGATGCTGGCGGGGGTCGCGCTGGGGCCTGTCCTCTACTACACGGTGTACGACACCGCTCCCGGCCGGCCCTCCGTCGGCGCCGCACGGCCCCTCACCGAGCAGGAGAAGGACCTGTTGCACGACGCCGAGGAGCTGCTGACACATTCCTGCATGGCGGCCCGCGGTTTCAAAACGTGGGTGGTGCCCCGGCGACCGCTGCCGGAGGACCGCGACTTCCCCTATGTCGTCGACGACGTGGAGTGGGCCTCCCGGCACGGTTATGGAAGCGACATCCAGGCCCAACGCGAACGGTTGCGGGCATCCGACCCGAACCGGCGGTACTTCGCCGGGCTGTCTCCGGCACAACGGCAGCGCGCGTTGGATGCCCTCCACGGCAGGCGATCCGCGCGTCGCCTGGAGGTCAAGACACCGAACGGCATGACCGTCGGCCGCATCGACGACGGCTGCACCGCACAGGCACAGAAGAAGCTCTACGGGGACCTGAAGGTCTGGTTCCGCGTCTCCACGATCACCGAGGCGCTCACCAGCCTCCAGCAAAGACAGACCACCGCCGATGCCGAATTCGCCAAGTCGGTCAAGGAGTGGTCCAGATGCATGAAGGAAAGGGGGTTCAACTACAGCGATCCGAATGCGGCACGCGCCTCGTTCATGAAACCGGGCAAGGCGCGACCGCGGAAGACCGAAGTGCGCACGGCGGTCGCCGAGGCCGGATGCGCGAGGAGCAGCGGGCTGTCCAGCACGGCCCAGCGCCTGGAGCAGCGATACGGCGAGCGACTGCGGCGCACGTACGCAGACGACGTGCGCACCAGGATGCGACTTGAAGTCGCCGCACTGGAACGCGCTCGTTCCATCGTCCGAAACAAGTGAGACCGGCCGAAGCGGCCGACACGAGAAAAGGCAGACGAGAATGAAGAAGATCAACGCGGTCCTGGCAGCCGCGGCATTCACCATCCTGGCCCTGTTCGCCGCCCCCGGCGCCGCACAGGCGACCGTGCACAGCTCGCCCGGCTCCGCCGCCGCGGCGGCTCCCGACGGCTACCTCTACGCGTGGCAGCACAAGGACCGCGGCGGCTACTGGTGCCGCTGGTTCGGAAACGACGCGAACTGGTCCACCTGCTCCGGGTCCTCGTCGAGCCTGAACATGCGCAACGTGGCAAGCTCCCTGGAGAACCGCGGCTACGCCGGCGCGTACGAAGACGTCGACCTCTTCTACCACCCGAACTACACCGGTTCGAACATCTGCCTGTGGAACGGCCGGTACCTCAACAACCTGACGGGCATCTACTTCCCGTGGGACGGCAAGGACGGCCAGGGCCAGTCCACGAACGACAACATCGCCAGCCACCGCTGGTCGAACAACTGCTGAGACCCGCACCAGACAGCGCCGGTGTCCCGGGTGCTGGTGATCGCGCCGCCGCGATCACCAGCACCCCCGCCGACAGCCAGTCCACAACCACGGTCATCGTCACTCCACAGACCGGTGTCCTCCATGCACTCCAGCACTCACCGTGCCGACCACCGGCGCCCCACCCCATCCCCACCCGTAAACGGCCACCTCGTCAAACGGCAAGTGCACCCGCACAACGTTGAAACCCCCCAGCCGAGAAGGAAGTAGAAGTGAACAAGACCACCATTGCAGCGACGGCCCTGGCATTCACGGCCCTGGCTCTACCCACCACCCCCGGAATCGCACAGGCGACCACCGTAAACTCACCCGGCACCATCTCCACGGCGGCCGTGGACGGCTATTTCTATGCATGGGAGAACAGGGACCACAGCGGCGACTGGTGCCGCTGGCCTTCCGGCGTGGACGACCCGGACTGGTCGACCTGCTCCGGGTCCAGTCCCAATGTGAACATGAACGGTAAGGCAAGCGCCCTGGCAAACCTCGGCTATCCCGGCACGTACGACGACGTCGACCTGTACTTCAGCTCTAACTACCTCGGCTCGGGCATGTGTGTGCGCAACGGCCTCTACATCTCCCTGCTGACCGTCTACTTCCCATGGGACGGTAAGCGGGGTCAGGGGCAGTGGGCGAACGACAACATCACCAGCCATCGCTGGTCGAACAACTGCTGAACGCCTGCGGCAGGACGACGTCGGAAGACTCTTTCCATCGGTCGATGCGTCGAACCAGCCGCTCGGAGTGCCGCCACGTGCTCGATAGGACTGTGGCCGCGAGCGGGCAGGCGAAGGAGGTGCTCCAGGATGGGCCGAGTCCCCACGATCACGACGACGCTTCGGCTGCCACCTGGGGGGCGACTCCGCCTCTACTGGAGACTCCTGGATAGTCGTTTCGCGCTGAACCAGGAAGCCACGCCGACGGCGTCGACTCGCCGCCTTCCGGCGGGCCGTAGGACCGCCTCTGGAACACAAGATCGCGTTAAGTCCCTTCCCCTGGAAGAAGTCAGGTGACTCGCTCCGCTGACGCGGCGAAGGCGACGCCCAGCGGTTATCAGGCCCTGGTCGGGCACTACGCGCAAGACACGCCACTCGGGGGCCGATCAGGGCCTACCAGACTTCTCCAGGGCAGCCGCCCACCGGTTCGCCGTGCCGGGGGGCCGAGAGGACGGCGCACGCCTGCGGGGCACCGGCCGTGTCGCCGTCAGGCCATCACGGGAGGTGGGGGGCCATCAGCAGGGTGGCGTGGTCGACGACGGCGTCCAGGTCGTCGCCCAGGCTGCCGGCCAGCCACTGTTGGACGAGTTCCACCATCGCGCCGGTGAACATGGCGGCCCCCACCCGCGCCAGCCGCGGATCGACGGCGGGGCGCGTCCGGGCCTCCTGGTGCAGGACCTCGTCCATCAGCGCGGTCTGGGCGGCCTGCCTGCGGGCGGCCAGCACCGGGTTGGCGCGGGCCTCGGTGAACAGCACCCGGCCCCGGCGGGGGTCGGCCGAGCTGAAGTCCAGCACGGTCCGGATGCCAGCCCGGGTGCGTTCCGCCAGGTCGTCGCCGGCCGCCTCCAGCGCCGCCAGGAGCCGTTCGGACAGCTCCGCGGCGACCCTGTCGTAGACGGCGCCGAGCAGTTCGCCGGTGTCGGAGAAGCTCTCGTAGAAGTAGCGGGCGTGCAGGTTGCAGGCGCGGCACACCGCGCGCACCGACACCCCCGCCTCGCCCTGGGTGCCGAACAGCTCGAACGCCGCCTCCACCAGCCGGGCGCGGCGCTCGTCGCGCCGGGCGGCCAGGGGGACTCCCGCCCAGCGGGTCGCCGCGGTCTGCGTCTCGTTCGCCACCGGCCCAGCCTATCCGCGCAAATCTGGCTACACCTGTGGCCAGAATTGCCCTATTCTGGATACACCTGTAGCCAGACTTGGGAGTCGGCCATGATCACCCTGCCGCGCCACAAGCTCGCCCGGACCCTCGCCGCACGCCTCGAACGCCACTTCGACACCCAGGTGCGATCCCGCTTCTTCAGGGGACTCGAATTCGCCACCCCCGAAGGCGACCCGGGCTGGTTCGGCCCCGACAGCGCGGTGTGGTACGTGCACTCCCACACGCCGCTGCTGTCCTTCGGGCTGGCGTGCGCGGCCTTCCTGGAAGCACTCGACCCCAGCATCTACTGGATGGGCGTCCAGCACTCCCGGCTCACCGCCAAGGACTCCGACGGCAAGCCGACCGGCGAGATCGACCCCGAAGGGGCCGCCGTGCGGTTCGGCCACTCGCTGTCGTTCTTCATCGGCACCGCCTACGGCTCCACCGCGACCGCCGAACGCCTCGCCAGGACCGTGCGCGCCATGCACCACACGATCAAGGGCACCCGCCCCGACGGCCTCCCCTACGACGCCGACGACCCCCAGTGGCTGCGCTGGAACTACGCCACCGTCGTGTGGGGGCTGGCCACCGCCCACGAGCGCTACCACCCCCGTCCGCTGCGCGGGAAGGAGCTGGACCGCTACTACGGCGAGTTCGTCCGCGTCGGCCACGCGCTCGGCGGCACCGACCTGCCCACCACCAAGGCCGAGACCCTCGAATGCCTCAAGGAGGCCCTGCCCCGCCTGGCCGTCACCCCCGGCCATGCCGCCCGCACCGGGCCGAACCTGCGCGACACCTCCACCACGCTGCTCACCGGCCCGTTCATGGACTGGGCCATCCGCGACACCCTCCCGGACTGGGCCGCCCGCATGGTCATGCACCGGCCGCCCAACCCCGTCGAGCGGGAGGCCCGCCGCGCCGCCCTGCGGCTGCTGTTCAACGGCACCCAGTCGCTCATCGGCCCGATCAAGGAGTTCCGCCAGGCGCAGGCCAGGGTCGCCGCCGGCACGACCAGCGCCCCCACCGTGCCCACCTACAAACCGGGCACCGACCCGGTCCGCACCCGCGAAGAGGCCGAAGCCATGGCCTGATCACCCACCGCGCTCAGGGACCGGCGCTCCCGCGGCGGGCCGGTTCGGGTGAACCGGCCCGTCAGGGGTAGGCGTATCACCCCTCGAAGGGGAAGCGGTCGGCGAAGGCGGGCTTGAGATCGTCCAACCACACGGCTTCGGGGTCGTACTCGGCGAAGAAGGGCCGGTTGACCAGGCTCGCGTCGCGGCACTGGATGAAGTGCAGCACGAAGACCTTCTTGCCGGCCACCTCGGTGACGCCGTCCACGCACACCTTGCCGGGGGTGGCCGACATGGACGGGCCGCGGACGGTGCGCGAGATGCCGGCGACGTTGCTGTAGGCGTCTCGGAAGATGTCCACCGCCCGGGCCAGCGGGACGGCGAAGTAGTCCTGCGGGCCGGTGTCACGCTCGACGAACATGTAGTACGGCACCATGCCCATGCGGGTCTGCTGCCGCCACATGGTCTCCCACACGCGGGCGTCGTCGTTGATGGTGCGGATGAGCGGGGCCTGGGTGCGGATCACCGCGCCGGTGTCGCGGATGCGGCGCACCGCCTCGGTGACGACCAGCGGCTCCAGCTCGCGCGGGTGGGTGAAGTGCGCCTGGAAGGCCAGGTTCTTGCCCGACTCCACGACCTGCTCGAACAGCCGCAGGAGGGCATCGGCGTCGGGGTCGGTGACGAACTTCTGCGGCCAGTACGCCAGGGCCTTGGTGCCGATGCGGATCGACTCCAGCTGCTCCAGCTCCAGCAGCGGCTCGACGTACCGGCGCAGCACCGGCTCGCCCATGATCATGGCGTCGCCGCCGGTGAACAGGACGCTGGTGACCTCCGGGTGCGCCTTGAGGTAGTCGCGCAGCTGGAGGGCGTCGTCCCCGGCCATCTTCAGGTCGGGCTCGCCGACGAACTGCGCCCACCGGAAGCAGTAGGTGCAGTACGCGTGACAGGTCTGCCCCTGTTTGGGGAAGTACAGCACGGTCTCGTCGTATTTGTGCTGGAGCCCGGGGATCTTGCCGTCGCCGAAGCTGGGGATGTTCAGCTCCATCTGGCCCGCGGGATGCGGGTTGAGGCGCATGCGGACGGCGTGCGCGGCCGCGTCGATCTCCGCCTTGGGGGCGTCGCGGCGCAGCAGGTCGCTCAGGTGCGCGACGTCGTCGGCCGGGAGCATGTCCGGCTGCGGGAACACCAGCCGGTAGATGGGGTCGTCCGGGGCTGCGGACCAGTCGATGAGCTCCTCGACGACGTAGGCGTTGGTCCGGAAGGGCAGGACCGTGGCCACGGCCCGGGTGGCGAGCCGCTGCTCAGGGGTCAGCCCCGCGCGCGCGGTGAGCTCGTCGAGATGCTTGGCCGTGAAGGCGCGGAACTTGCGACCGGTGGATCGCACCGCGGGAGCCGCGTCGTTCACCAATGTCACGTGTTGGCACTCCTTGACTGTCAGCGGGGAACGCACCCGTCGGCGCGTCGTCTGATGGGTGATCCCGACGGGGCCCGCCGCCGGTGCCGGTGGTCGAACCCCCGTGGATCCTAAAGAGGTACCCCCTTTACGGTACAAAGATGCTGGTCAACCACAAGCCTGACAAACTATGACATCGCCGGGCAACGCAGCCGACCCGTGCATGATCGATAACGGGTCGTGCCAAAGCTCGAACCCCCGCGTCCCTATGCTGGGCAACGTCACCGCCGCGGATGCCGTGCCGACACAAGGGGGGACGTGGACGCACCGGAGCGCCACCGCGACCAGGGCGTACCGGCCCTCGCCGTGCCGCTGGCCGGCCTGGCGGCCGTCGCCTACAACACCTTCCTGCTGGAACACCTGCTCAGCCCCGACATCGACGTGATCAACAGCTATGTCAGCGAGCTGTCGGCGGTGGACCAGCCGTACCACTCCGTCTACAGCGGCGGTGACTTCGCCACCGGCGTACTGACGATGATCGTGGCGCTCCTCGCACTGCGCGCCGCCCGGGGGCTGCGCTGGGCCGTCACCGGCTGGATCCTGCTGGCCCTGTTCGGGCTGTGCGCCATCGGCGACGCGGTGTTCCCGCTGGACTGCGCGCCCAGCCTGGAGTCGGGGTGCGCGCTGCGCGAACGGTCGGGCAACGTGTCGTTCTCACACGAGTTCCACGCCGTCACCAGCAGCCTGGTGATCGCCTTCGGGGTGGCGGCGCTGGTGGCACTGGCGATCGCCGCCCGCCGGTACGGGCGCTGGCCCGCGCTGGCCCGCTGGGGGCTGCCGCTGGCGGCCGTCGAGACGCTGCTCGCGCTGGCCACCATGGCGGCGATGGTGGAGGGCCGGTGGCTCGGGATCATCCAGCGCGGCCAGATCGCCGTGCTGGTGCTGGGGCTGCTGGCCGTCACGTGGGCGCTGGCCCAGGAACGCCGCGCCGCGCGGCTCCCCGCCGAGGCGCCGGAGCCGACGAAGGCGGCGCGGTGAGCAGGGTCGAGTACGCGGGAGGCGAACAGGTCCACGTGGTCGTGCGCGGCCCCGCCGACGGCCCGGTCGCGCTGCTGACGAGCGGGCTCGGCGGGGCCTGGTTCGACTGGACGCGGGTGGTCGACCTGCTCGCCGGGCGGCACCGGACGATCGCGTTCGACCGTCCCGGCCTCGGCCTCAGCCCGGCCGGGCACGCCCCGCCCAGCCTGCGCCGCGACCTGCGGATCCTGGAGGACCTGGCGGAGGCGGCCGGGACGCCGGTCGTGCCGGTGGCGCACTCGATGGCCGCCTTTTCCGCCGAGGCGCTGGCCCGGCTGCGCCCGGACCTGGTCGCCGGACTGGTGCTGGTCGATCCGAGCGCCGAACGCGACCCGCGCGTGCTGCTCCGCACGGCCGCCGCGCTGACCCCGCTGACCGTGGTGCTGGCCCGGCTGCTGGACGCCACCGGGCTCGCCGGGATCGTCGGCCCGGCGGGGCGCCGGATCGTGCTGAGCCGCACCGGCCGGCGCGGCGACGTGGCGTCCCCGGCCCTGATCAGGCGGGTGTACGGGCGCGGCACGGTGGTCGCCACGGTGCTCGCGGAGAACTTCGCCTACCGGGAGATGGCCCTCGACCTGCACCGGCTGCGCCGCCGCCGTCCCTTCCCGCCCGTCCCGCTGGTGGTGCTGACCGCGCTGGGCGACCTGCGCACCCGCCGCGCCGAACAGTGGAGGAGAACGCATGAGGAGCTGGCCGCGATGAGCCCGCGCGGACGCCAGGTGCTGCTCCGCGACGCCCGGCACATGGTGATGATCGACGAGCCGACCGCCGTCGCCGCCGCGGTCGCCGAGGTGACGGGGCCCGGGGGCACCGCCGGAGCCGCTCCGGAAGGCAGCGCGTGCGGCGGGTGACCGCCGTCCTGCCGGCCGTGCTGCTGCTGGTGGCGGCGCTCAGCGGCTGCGACGTGATGAAGCGCATCTCCGAGGGCGCCTACCGCAACGCCGTCGCCGACGGCGCCGCCGTCGAACTGGGCGAACGCGGCGTCCGCCTCCGGGGGCGCCTGTCGTGCACCACGCGGGCGGGCAGGCCCGAGTCGGTGATGCGCATCCGCTGCACGGGCCGTACGGCCGAGGGGGCGCCCGTCGTGGTGGCGGGCGTCGCCACCGAGGCCGACACGCGGCGTCCGCGCGAGCACTACGTGATCACCGTCGGCGGGCGGAGCGTGATGACCGCCGACTGCCTGGGCCGCGCCTGCACCTGACCGGCCGCCGCACGGCCGGCACATCGGCGCGCACATCGGCGTGCTCATCGGCGTGCTCATCGGCGTGCACATCGGCAGGGCGGGCGCACGCGGTGACGGCGATGAGTCCGCAAGGACATCGCATGATCGGGGAAAATCCGGGCGCGGACCGGCATGTCCGGCCGCCACCGGGTGACGTCACAGCCGTGGAGATCGCGCGCGTCAGAGCCATGGTCGTCGGGATCGCCGCCCTGGCGGTGGTGAGCGCGGTCACGGGCGTCGTCTACCTGGTGCTCGCCGGACGCGGGGGGCCGCGGTACGGCAGCCAGGAGGAGCTGCGCCGGGTCCTGCCGCGAACCGCCGCCGACGAGCTGCGCGCCCGCGGCATCGGCCTGCTGGGCGCGCTGCGCTGCCGCGACATCCCCGGCTGGACCGAGGACCGGCTGCGCGTCGGCTGCGAAGGCGTCACCGGCGACCGCAGGCCGGTGCAGGTCATCGGCACCGGCGACGAGCGCACGCGGCGGAACTACTTCACGATCCTGGTGGACGGGCGTCCGCTGGTGGAGAACAGCACCTGCCTGGGCGAGGACTGCCGCACCAGCGGCGGCTGATCCGCGACCGGGCCCCTCCCCGCAAGCCGCCCCGCGGGACGCCTGCGAACCGCGCGCCCTGCGCCGCGCCGCGGACGCGACACGGCGGCGCCCGGAGGCGACCCGGCGGTCACGGCATCCGGGCGGACGGCCTACCATGCGATGAGCTGCCGTCATCGCCGTCCGGCATCGGGGCGGCGCCGCAGCACCCGGCAGCACCCGTCCTTCTCCCCCGCCCGGCGCCGGGGAGACGCCCGGGAGACGCCCGCACACGCCTGGAGCACGCTCTGGAGACACCCTGGAGCCCCACATGACCGGCCGATCCGAGCCGTCGTACCGTACGGCGCGGCGGGCCGGGCCCGCCCCTGTGGCGGTGGACACCATGGGCGGCGACCACGGCCCCGACGAGATCATCACGGGTGCGGTGGCGGCGGTGCGCGAGCACGGGGTCCGGCTGGTGCTGGTCGGGCAGGCGCCGCGGATCCGGGCCCGGCTGGACCGGCTCGGCATGGCCGGGAAGATCCCGATCGTGCACGCCGACGAGGCGCTCAGCATGGACGAGGGCGCGCTGGCCAGCTGGCGCAAGCCGCGCTCGTCGGTGGCGATCGCCTGCCACCTGGTCAAGCAGGGCCGGGCGTCGGCGCTGGTGTCGGCGGGCACCACCGCGGGCGTGGTGGCCACCGCGCGGCTGCGGCTCAAGGGCCAGCAGGGCGTGATGCGCCCGGCGATCGCGGTGACGCTGCCGACCCGTCCGCGCCCCACCGTGCTGCTGGACGCGGGCGCCACCGCCGACGTCAAACCCGAGACGCTGGTGCAGTTCGCCGCGTTCGGCACCGCCTACGCGCAGGTGCGGCTCGGCCTGCCGCGGCCCCGCGTGGGGCTGCTGAACATCGGCGCCGAGCCGGGCAAGGGCGACAAGGTCACCAAGCGGGCCTACGAGCTGCTGGCCGGAGGCCAGCCCGGCATCGAATTCGCCGGAAACGTGGAGGGCGACGGCCTGCTGAGCGGCGCCGTGGACGTCGTGGTCACCGACGGGTTCACCGGCAACGTGGCGCTGAAGACCCTGGAGGGCGCCATGCGGATGGCCTCCGCCGAGGTCCGCGCGGCGCTCACCGCCACCCGCACCGCCCGGGTGGGCGCGCTGCTGCAGCGCCGCCGGCTGCTCGGCCTGCGCGAGCGGTTCGACTCGGAGACCTACGGCGGCGGGGTGCTGCTCGGCCTGAACGGCACGGTGGTCATCGCGCACGGCGCCTCGCACGCCCGCGCCATCGCCTCGGCCTGCGCGCTCGCCCACGACCTGGCCGCCGGACACATCGTGGAGAAGGTCCGCGAGCAGGTCGCGGCGACCCGCACGTCCCGGTTCGGCCGGTGGACGCACAGCGACCGCGACGACAAGGACAAGGCCGCCGAGCCCTCGGCGGAGCCGTCCGCCGCCGACGCGGGCGGCGACGACCCCGCCGGGAAGGCCCCGGGCGAGGAGGCGGGCGAAGGCGGCCGCCACGAACTGGTCGCCGAGGGCCAGGAGCCGCCCGCGAGCCCCTGACCCGCGGCACGTCCGGTATTCGTTACCGGGGCACGGGGGCGGCACCGATAACCTTGGGCCATGCCCGATCCTCAACTCGTCCTCGCCTCCCGGGTCCGGGACGCGCTCACCGCCGTCCTCGGTCCGTCGTACGCGGACGCCGACCCGGTCATCCGGCCGTCGCAGTTCGCCGACCTGCAGGCCAACGCCGCCCTGGCGCTGGCCAAGAAGGCGGGCCGCAAGCCGCGAGAGCTGGCCGACGAGATCGTGGCGCACCTGGACACCGGCGACGTCATCGCCAAGGTCGAGGTCAGCGGGCCGGGCTTTGTCAACTTGACGCTCAGCGACACCTGGATCGCCGAGCAGACCGGCCGGATGCTGGCCGACGAGCGGCTGGCCGTGCCGCCGGTCGAGTCGCCGCAGAAGGTGATCGTCGAGTACTCCTCGCCGAACGTGGCCAAGGAGATGCACGTCGGGCACCTGCGCACCACGATCGTGGGCGACTCCATCGCCCGCATCCTGGAGTTCCTCGGGCACCATGTCGTCCGCGACAACCACGTCGGCGACTGGGGCACCCCGTTCGGCATGCTCATCGAGCACCTGCTCGACCTCGGTGAGGACGCCGCCGCGCGGGACGACTCGTCGGTGTCGGACCTGACCGCGTTCTACCAGGCGGCGCGGCAGAAGTTCGACGGCGACCCGCAGTTCGCCGAGCGGTCGCGGCAGCGGGTGGTCCAGCTGCAGGCGGGCGACCCCGAGACGCTGCGGCTGTGGCAGATCCTGGTGGACGTCTCCAAGCGCTACTTCAACTCCGTCTACCGGCGGCTCGGGATCACGCTGACCGACGACCACATCAAGGGCGAGAGCTTCTACAACGACATGCTCGGCCCGACCGTCCAGGAGCTGGAGGACAAGGGCATCGCCACGCTCAGCGACGGCGCGCTGTGCGCGTTCCCGCCCGGGTTCACCGGCCGGGAGGGCGAGCCGCTGCCGGTGATCATCCGCAAGCGGGACGGCGGCTACAACTACTCCACCTCCGACCTGGCCACCGTCCGGTACCGGGTGGACGTCGAGCGCGCCGACCGGATGATCTACGTGGTGGGTGCGCCGCAGGCGCTGCACTTCCAGATGGTGTTCGCGGTGGCCCGGATGGCGGGCTGGCTGAACGACGAGGTGCGCGCCGAGCACGCCCAGATCGGCAACGTGCTGGGCACCGACGGCAAGATCCTGCGCACCCGGGCGGGCGGCACCGTCAAGCTGGCCGAGCTGCTGGACGAGGCGGTCGAGCGGGCCGGCCGGGCCTTCGACGAGGTGCCGCACGAGGAGGCGTTCGACGAGGCCACCCGGGCGTGGATCGTCGAGGCGGTCGGCATCGGCGCGGTCAAGTACGCCGACCTGTCGGTGGCCCGCGACAGCGAGTACGTCTTCGACTTCGACCGGATGATCGCCTTCAAGGGCAACACCGGCCCGTACCTGCAGTACGCGGCGGCGCGGATCCGGTCGATCTTCCGCAAGGGCGGTGTGGACCCCAGCGCCGTCACCGGTCCCGTGCGGATCGGGCATCCGGCCGAGCGGGCGCTGGCGCTGCGGCTGCTGGGCTTCGGCGCGGCCGTCGCGCAGGCGGGCGAGTCGGCCGAGCCGCACAAGCTGGCCGCCTACGTGTTCTCGGTGGCGGACGCCTACACGACGTTCTACGAGAACTGCCCCGTCCTGCAGGCGCCCGACGAGGCGACCAAGGCGTCGCGGCTGGCGCTGTGCGCGGCGACCCTGCGCACCCTGGAGACCGGCCTGCACCTGCTGGGAGTGCCCACCCCCGAGCGCATGTGACGCCGGGCGCGCCGACATCGGGCCGGGCGCGCGCCGTCGTGCCGCGGGCGGTGCCCTACTGCAGGTAGTCCTCGACCTCGCCGGCCGGGCGCGGCTCGGCGTCGTCGGGGTCCTGACCCGCCTCCCGGCGGGCCCGGCGCCGGCGCAGCAGATCCCAGCACCGGTCGAGGGCGACCTCCAGTTCGCGGAGGCGGCGGTGCTCCTCGGCCCCGCTCAGCTCCCGCCGCTGGTACCGCTCGCGCAGCCGCTGCTCCTCGGCGACGTAGTCGCCGATGCGCTCCAGGATGTCCTTCTCGTCCATGGGACCCCCGTCCCCGGGTGGGAAGCGGTGGCGAAGCCCCGTCCCGCGGGCTCGTGCCGCGGGCGTCGGCGGCACGTCCGCGGGCCGTGCGCGGCGCGTCGCACGGAACGGCGAGACGGGGCGACGCTGCCGGTCAGGCACCCTCTCGCGAGCCGCCCCCGTCGGCCAGCCCGGACAGGAACCCCCCGTCGGTGCTCGTGGAGTGCGGCAGGCCCAGGTCGGACTTCGGCTCGACGTGCGGCGCCGGCTGCTCGGACGGCGAGGTCTGCGCCGTCGTCGTCTCCTCGGCAGGCCGCTCGGGCGCGGCCTTCTCGGCCGCGGTGGCCGACCGGGCGCGGGTCGCGCGCGGCTTGGCGGCGGTCGCGGTGCGGCGCGTCGTGGCCGCCTTGGCCGTGCTCGCCTTGGACGTTCCCGCGGTCTTGCGGGTCGTGCCCGTGCGCGACGAGGCCGTCGACCGGCGTGCGGTCGTGGTGCCGGTCGTGCCGCGCCGGGTGCCGGTGCCGGCGGCCTTGGCGCGCGACGTCGTGGCACGTCCGGTCGTGCCGCGTCCGGTGGTGGTGCGTCCCGTCGTCGAGCGTCCCGTCGTGGAGCGTCCGGTGGTCGCGGCGCGCGTCCTGGACGTGGTGGACCGGCGCCCGGCCGTCGTCCCGGCGGCCGTCGGCGGCTTGACCTTGGTGATGGCCGTGGCCGCGGAGCTCATCGCCCTGGCGGCGTCGGCCATCGCCTTCGTCGCGGTCGTCATCGCCTTGGTCATGGCGGTCATGGCCTTGGCCGACGAGGACGCCTTGGACGCCACCGACCTCATCTGGGTGGCCGCCGACTTGGCCTGCGTCGCCGCCTGGGTCACCTTGCTGGCCGCCGCGGTCTGCGTGCGGCTGGCGCCGGTGGCGGCGCGCGACGCCGTCCGGGACGCGCCGGCCCGCGACGTGGAAGCCCGGGATGTCGCGGACTTGCGCGCCGTCGTACCGCGCCGCGCGGCGGTCGTGCCGGTGCTGCGCCGGGCCGTGGCGGTGGTCCGCGACGCGGTGGCGCGCGCGGCGCTGGTGCGCTTGGCCGCCGTCTTCGCGGCGGTCTTCGCGCCGCTCGCACGCTTGGTCGCGCCGCGCGTCGCGCTTTCGGCCGCACTGGTCGCGCTCTTCATGGCGCTCTTGGCGGCGCTCTTCGTACGACCGGCCGTACCTCGGCTCGACGCCGTACGCGATGCGGTTCTGGTAGCCACTGATCTACCCCCCGTGATGATCAGTTGTGGGGGGACTATTCCACTGTTGGTCGGGCTCTACACACCGTCCGCTTGCACACTCTCCGAGAATGTCCGGCTCAAACGCGTCAAACGCCCACCGGATGCCACACCGTCTTGGTCTCCAGGAACGCGGTCAGGCGCCGCGTGCCCTGGTCGCCGGTCCAGTCGTCGCCGGTGGGGCGCAGCACGCGCTTGAGGTTGCCCGCGGCGGCCTCCTCCAGCGGCCCCACCTGCTCGTCCGGCACGCCGGCGAGGTCGAGCGCGTTGACGTCCAGGTGCGACGCCAGCCACGGCGCCAGCTCGGCGCGCCGCCCGGTGAGGATGTTGACGACGCCGCCCGGCAGGTCGGAGGTCGCCAGCACCTCGGCCAGCGTGACGGCGGGCAGCGGCGCCGGCTCGGACGCGACCACCACGCACGTGTTGCCGGACACGATGACCGGCGCGACGACCGACACCAGCCCCAGCAGCGGCGAGTCGGGTGCGACCACGCCGACCACCCCGGTGGGCTCGGGCGTGGAGAAGTTGAAGTACGGCCCGGCGACGGGGTTGGCCGACCCGGCGACCGCGCCGAGCTTGTCGGCCCAGCCCGCGTACCACACCCAGCGGTCGACGGCGGCGTCCACCTCGCGGGCCGCCGCGTTCCCGCCGAGCCCGGCGGCGCGCAGCTCGTCGACGAACTGCGCATGCCGTCCCTCCAGCATCTCGGCGACGCGGTAGAGGATCTGCCCCCGGTTGTAGGGGGTGCGCCCCGACCAGCCGCCGAACGCCTTGCGGGCCGCGCCCACCGCGTCCCGCACGTCCTTGCGCGAAGCCTGGGAGGCGTTGGCCAGGAAGCGGCCCTCGGGTGCGTTCACGGGGTAGGTCCTGCCGGACTCGGACCGGGGGAACGCTCCCCCGATGAACAGCTTGTACGTCTTGCGGACAGCCAGCCTCTGCTCAGACATCTTCTCGGTGGGACGACCCCCCACACCCCCCGCCTCAGACATGCTCCCTGTGGGGGGACGACCCCCCACACCCCCCGCCTCAGACATTGAGATACGCCTCCAGCCCGTGCCGTCCGCCTTCGCGGCCGAACCCGGACTCCTTGTAGCCGCCGAACGGCGACGTCGGATCGAACTTGTTGTAGGTGTTGGCCCACACGACCCCGGCGCGCAGCCGTTCGGCCATCCACAGGATGCGCGAGCCCTTCTCCGTCCAGACCCCGGCCGACAGCCCGTAGGGGGTGTTGTTGGCCTTGGCGACGGCCTCGTCGGGGGTGCGGAACGTCAGCACCGACAGCACCGGCCCGAAGATCTCCTCGCGGGCGATGCGGTGCGACTGCGCGACGCCGGTGAACAGCGTCGGGGCGAACCAGTAGCCGCGGTCCGGCAGCTCGCACGGCGGGGACCAGCGCTGCGCGCCCTCCCGCTCGCCGACCTGTGACAGCATCCGGATCTTCTCCAGCTGCGCGGCCGAGTTGATGGCGCCGACGTCGGTGTTCTTGTCCAGCGGATCGCCGACGCGCAGCGTGGCCATCCGCGCCTTCAGCCGGTCGAGCAGCTCCTCGGCGATCGGCTCGTGCACCAGCAGCCGGGACCCGGCGCAGCACACGTGCCCCTGGTTGAAGAAGATGCCGTTGACGACGCCCTCCACCGCCTGGTCGAGCGGCGCGTCGTCGAACACCACGTTGGCGGCCTTGCCGCCGAGCTCCAGCGTCAGCTTCTTGCGCGTGCCGGCCACCGACCGCGCGATCTGCTTGCCGACCTCCGTCGAGCCGGTGAACGCCACCTTGTCGACACCGTCGTGCTCGACCAGCAGCCGGCCCGTCTCGCCCGCGCCGGTGACGATGTTGACCACACCCTTCGGCAGGTCCGCCTGCCGGCAGATGTCGGCGAACACCAGCGCGGTCAGCGGGGTCGTCTCGGCGGGCTTGAGCACGACGGTGTTCCCGCACGCCAGCGCCGGGGCGATCTTCCAGGCCAGCATCAGCAGCGGGAAGTTCCACGGAATGACCTGCGCGGCCACGCCCAGCGGCCGCGGGTCGGGCCCGTACCCGGCGTAGGACAGCTTGTCGGCCCAGCCGGCGTGGTAGAAGAAGTGCGCCGCGACCAGCGGCAGGTCCACGTCCCGCGATTCGCGGATCGGCTTGCCGTTGTCGATCGACTCCAGGATGGCCAGCTCGCGCGACCGCTCCTGGATCAGCCGGGCGATCCGGTACAGGTACTTGGCGCGTTCCCGGCCCGGCATGGGGCCCCAGACGTTCTCGTAGGCGGCGCGCGCGGCGGCGACGGCCCGGTCCACGTCCTCGGCGCCCGCCTCGGCGATCTCGGCCAGCACCTCCTCGGTGGCCGGGTTCACCGACTTGAAGGACCGCCCGTCCGCCGGGTCGGTGAACTCGCCGTCGATGAACAGCCCGTACGACGGACGGATGTCGACGATCGAGGCGGACTCGGGCGCGGGCGCGTAGTCGAAGTTCATCACGTCAGTCCACGGTGAAGTAGTCGGGGCCCTGGTACACGCAGTCGGCCAGCTTGCGCCGCTGCATCAGCAGGTCGTTGAGCAGGCTGGACGCGCCGATGCGGAACCACTGGGGGGTCAGCCAGTCCGGCCCGGCGGTCTCGTTGACCAGCACCAGGTACCGGATCGCGTCCTTGGTGGTGCGGATGCCGCCGGCCGGCTTCACCCCGACCTGCCGTCCCGTGGCGGCGCGGAAGTCGCGCACGGCCTCCAGCATCACCAGCGTGACCGGCAGCGTCGCCGCGGGCGACACCTTGCCCGTGGAGGTCTTGATGAAGTCGGCGCCCGCCCGCATCGCCAGCCAGGACGCGCGCCGCACGTTGTCGTAGGTGACCAGCTCGCCGGTCTCCAGGATCACCTTCAGGTGCGCGTCCCCGCACGCCTCCTTGACCGCGGCGATCTCGTCGAACACCTTGCCGTAGTCGCCGGCGAGGAACGCGCCCCGGTCGATCACCATGTCGATCTCGTCGGCGCCCGCCTCGACCGCGGCCCGGGTGTCGGCGAGCTTGGCCGCCAGCGGCGCCCGCCCGGACGGGAACGACGTCGCGACGCTGGCGACCTTCACGTCGCTGCCCTCGAGCGCCTCCACCGCCACCCCGACCAGGTCGGAGTAGACGCAGACGGCGGCCACCCGGGGCACTTTCGGGTCGTCGGGGTCGGGCCGCAGCGCCTTGGCGCACAGCGCCCGCACCTTGCCCGGGGTGTCGGCGCCCTCCAGCGTCGTCAGATCCACCATCGCGATCGCCGCGTCGATGGCCTGCGCCTTGGCGGACGTCTTGATCGAACGCGTGGCCAGGCGCTTGGCCCGCTCCTCCACGCCGACCTGGTCCACCCCGGGCAGGCCGTGCAGGAAGTCGCGCAGCCCCGCGGTACCGGCAACAGTCTCCGTTGGCACGCCCCCAGCATCGCCTACGCGACCCACCTGCACAAAACCGCCCCCTCTCGCCGACCGTCACGCGCCCTCGCCGAGCACGGTCCGGCGGTAGTGCTCGGCGATCTCGTCGCTGGTGGTCAGCCAGACGTCCGGCTGCGCCGCCAGGTATTCCAGCGCCTGGTCGAAGTACTTCGCCAGGAAGGCCTGGCCGATCGCGAAGGGGTGCAGGGCCAGCGCCATCACGCGTCCGCTGTGCTCGGAGTCGGCGCGCAGCTGCTCGTACTGGTCCTTGACGATCTGCAGGAACTGCGGCCCGGTGGTGCCCTTGGCGAACAGCATGAGGTCGTTCAACTCCACCGTGTACGGGACGCTGATCATGCCGGGCACCTTCAGCGGGTAGGGCTGGTCGTCGTTGGTCCAGTCGAGCACGTAGCCGAGGCCCAGCTCGGCGAGCAGCCTGGGCGTGTTGAACGTCTCGGTCAGCCCCGGGCCCATCCAGCCGCGCGGCCGCCGCCCCGTCCCCTCCGCGATGGTCTCGACGATCTCGGTGAGGACCCGGCGCTCCTCGTCCGGGTCCATTCCGGTGTGCAGGACCGAGTTGGTGCGCCCGTGCGCCAGCCAGGCCCAGTCCCGCTCCACCCCGGCCTTGACGATCTGGGGATAGTGGCGGACGACATCGGAGTTCAGCAGCACGCTCGCCCGGACGCCGTGCCGGTCCAGGCTTTCCGCCAGCCGCCAGATGCCCACCCGGACCCCGTAGTCGCGCCACCCGTAGTTGAGCGCGTCGGGCACCAGGTCGGCGGTCCCGGGCCAGATGCTGGTGGACGGACGGTCGATCAGGAAGTGCTCGACGTTGAGACCGACGTAGAAGGCGACCTTCTTGCCGCCGGGCCAGCTGATGGTCGGACGCTCGGTGATCGGGCTGTAGTCGTAGAGCTCGTTGTCAGCCATGCCGGCATGGTAAAAGTTGACATCGATGTGAAGTTCAAGCCTGGGAGGTCCCTCATGCGGATCGGCGAACTCGCCAGGCGCACCGGCGTGAGCACGCGCTCCCTGCGCTATTACGAGGACCAGGGCCTGCTCGTCCCCGACCGCACCCCCGGCGGCCAGCGCGACTACCCCGAGCAGGCGGTCGACCGGGTCATCCGCATCCAGGAGCTGTACGCCGCGGGCCTGCACAGCAAGAAGATCGCCGAACTGCTCCCCTGCATGCGCGACGCGGACGGCGGCCCCTCCGAGATCGCCACCCCCCGCCTGGTCGCCGACCTGATCACCGAACGCGACCGCATCGACCGCAAGATCAACGATCTGGTCAACTCCCGCGAGATCCTCGACCAGGTCATCCGCACCGCATCACGCGATACCGCCCAGCCCGGCGACGATTTGCAAACCCCCTCGACGTCGTAGGGCGACGACGGGAAGCGCTCGCGACGGCCCCACCCGCGTCAACGGCCCCGGGCTTGAGCTCGTCCCCGGCTACCTGCTGCCGGCCGCCGCGTTGTTCCGCCTGACCGGGCGGCGGATCGGCTGGCGCGAGCGCGCCCCCCTAAGTGCCCGTCCGCGGGGTGAGGTATTCATGACCCGCCGGTCTCGTTACAGAGAGTGAGATGACTGGCTAGGTTGCTGGGTGTCCTGGGGGTCGGGGCGGAACCACGGACACACTCGGTGAAAGTTGATCATTGACGCACGAGTCGCGTTTCCACATTCTGGGACCGCTGGAGGTCACCGTCGGCGACCGGCCGGTGCGGGTGCCGGCGGGGCGGCAGCGGGTGCTGCTGGCCTCGCTGCTGGTGGACGCCAACGAGATCGTCCCCGTCGAGGAGCTGGTCGAGCGGGTCTGGGGGCGGCACCGGCCGCAGCACGCCCGCGGGGCGCTGCACACCTGCCTGACGCGGCTGCGGCACACGCTCGACCGCGGCGAGCCCACCGCGTCCACGATGATCCGCACCACGGCCGCCGGGTACGGCATCGCCGCGCCCCCGCACCACCTGGACCACCTGCGGTTCCAGGAGCTGCTGCGGGACGCGCGGCGGGCGGCCCGGCGCGGTGACCCGGCGGGCGAGTCGGCCGCGCTGGCCGAGGCGCTGTCGATCTGGCGGGGGCCGCCGCTGGCGGACGTGCCGTCGGAGTCGCTGCACCGCGAGGTGGTGCCCAAGCTGACCGAGCAGTGGCTGCGCGCGGTCGAACGCAGCAACGCCCTGGCCCTGGCGCTGGGCCGGCACGGCGAGCTCATCGGCGAGCTGCGCGCGCTGATCCGCCGCCACCCGTTCCACGAGCGGTTCTGGGGGCAGCTCATGCTGGCGCTGTACCGGTCCGGACGGCAGGCCGAGGCCCTGCAGGCGTATGCGAGCGTCCGCGAGCGGCTGCGCCGAGAGCTGGGGGTCGAGCCGGGCCGCGAGCTGCGCCGGCTCCAGCTGGCCATCCTGCGCGACGACCCCGGGCTGACCGCTATGTGAGGCCGGGCGGCGGGTCGAGCAGCAGCACGGACGGCACCCGGTCGGGGTGCGCCAGGCGCAGGAAGTGCATGCCGTGGCCGGACAGGCCGAGCATCAGGCCGGGGAAGAAGCCGTCGCCCTCCGGCATCGGGTTCTGCCACTGGGTCTGCACCTGGACGTCGGCCTCCAGCCGGAACGCGGGCCGGTCGCGCAGCTCGGCGTAGCGCAGGAACAGTTCGGCGTTGCCGCAGCGGCCGTGGCACAGCGAGTCGTTCATCAGGCGGGGGAAGTCGCGCATCGTCGCCGTGACGGCCCGGTGCGCCTCGTCCAGCAGCGACTGGTCGTCGCGGCCCAGCAGGTCCCAGCTGTGGATGCGGCTGAGGCCGGTGCCCGCGGCGCCGTTGCACCAGGCGTTGCCGTGCCGGGGCCTGCCGGGCGGGTCGCCGCCGTCCGGGGCCGCCTCGGCGAAGCGGCGCGCCTCGTAGGCGAAAGCGCGCCGGCCGGCCTCGATGTACTCCGCCCCGCCGGTGCTGGCGCCGAGGGCGATCAACGCCCAGCCGATGCCGCCCGCGCCGTGGGCGAAGCCGGTCAGGCCGGGGTGGGCGCCGGGGCGGTCGGGCCGCGGCCAGCACAGGGTGCCGCGGTCGGCCTTCGCCCGCCGCAGCAGGTGGTCGGCGCAGCGGTGGGCGACGTCGAGGCCGGCGGTGCCGCCGGTGGCGCGGGCGAGGCCGAGCAGCACGGGGATGAGCCCGGCCGCGCCGCCGAGCACGTCCAGGTGCCGGTCGCGGTCGATCCGGTCGGCGATATCGCGGCTGAGGCGGACGGCCAGGTTGAGCAGGGCCAGGTCGCCCCACAGCGCGTACAGGTGGGTGAGCGCGTAGACCAGGCCGCCCGTGCCGGTGAACGCGCCGATGCCGCGGCGGCCGCACTGCCCGGCGGCGTGCTGGAGCGCGCGCCGCGCCGCCTGTCGGAACTGCGGCCGGGGGCTCTCCTCGTTCAGGTACGCCAGGAACAGGGCGATGCCCGCGGTGCCCAGGTACAGGTCGCCCTCCACGTCGACCTCGACCTTGCCGTCGCGGGTGCACTGGTAGGACGTCCAGGGGGCGGGCGCGTCGGGTCCGCGCAGCATCGCGCACAGCCGTTCGCCGATCCGCACGGCGCGGTCGACGGCCGCGGCGGCGAAGTCGGGGTCGGTGACCTCGCCCGAGGCGAACCCGGCGAGCCGGCCGAGGCGGCCGTGCGGGCCGAGCCCGGCGGCGATGTAGCGGGCCTGCCGGGCGCGGTCGCCCGGGGCCAGCCGCCGGATACGCGCCGCCGCGCGGTCGAGGGGGGTGGCGGGCAGGCGGGCGCCCAGCGGTGTCCGGTGGTCGTGGGTGACGCGGTCGCCGTCGGCCGCGACCTCGAACAGGGGCATGTCGAGCCGCCACAGCGACGCCAGCTCCCAGGCCGGAGGGGGGGGACCCTCGCCGGCCCGGTCGCGGACGGAGTCGAACAGCAGGTCCGCTTCGAGGGGGTCCATCAGCCTGCGGGGCCGCGCGGCCGAGCGCAGCAGGTCCGCGTACTCGCCGGGGTCGCGGCCGTGCACGCGGACGCGGCTGCCGGCGAACAGCCCGGTGACGCACTCGACGGCGGTGTCGGGCCACTGCTCGAACCACCGGTGGACGCGGCAGAAGCCGTCCCGGACGGCGTCGGTGTGGTCGGCGGTGCGGACGGGCGCGCCGTCGAGCAGGAGGCCGGGCAGAATGTCGGCGATCGCGGGCCAGTCGAGCAGTGCGGGGCCGAGCACGGAGTCGGCGAGGGTGCCGAACGCCCCGGCCTCCTCGGGGGACGGCACGCCCAGCACGGTCGAGCAGTCGGCGACGTGCACGCGGCCGTCGGCGACCAGGACGGTGCCGGGGCGCAGTTCGCCGCCGAGCACGTAGAAGCAGGCCAGGTGGCCGCCGAACTCGCGGTGCACGCGCTCGGCCCCGGCCTGGTCGGGCACGGCGGCGCGGCCGGACGGGATCAGCGCCTCGTACCCGTAGCCGTCGCGCACCAGGACGGGACGCACCGCGAAGTCCAGCACGCCGTCGTCGCGCAGTCGGGCCAGCAGCCCCTGGTAGGCGGCCTCGGCCCGCACGCAGCGCGGCTTGTAGACCAGGTGGGCGCGGGCGTCGCCGAGCTCGACCTCCACGACCGTGACCGACCGCGCCCCCGCGTACGGCCCCGACAGGCCCGGCCGCACCGAGCGGACCGCGGTGATCCGGCGTCCGCCGAACAGGGTCTCGGCCAGCGCGTCGGCGTCGGCGCCCAGCCGGGTCAGCAGCAGGCGGCCATGGTCGGCCAGCAGCGCGGTGACGTGCGCCAGCCACCGTCCCAGCACCGGGAAGTCGAGGTAGAAGCGGTGGTAGGCGGCGGCGTCGGCGAAGGTCTCGTCGAGGTAGGCCAGGTTGTCGGCGGCGTCGCCGGCGTCCAGGCCGCCGTTCAGGTCGAGGTGGACGCGCGCGTCGGTCTCGACGGCGCGGGCGAGCGCGGGCTCGAAGCGCTCCAGCAGGTGGCGCTGGAAGTCGTCGGCCACGCGGGGCCGCACGGGCAGCCCGGCGACGCGCAGGCCGGTGAGGCGGCGCGCCAGCTCGGCCAGGAACGGCTCGCACGCGGCGGCCAGGCGGCCGTGGCGGTCGTCGGACGCGCGCCGGGCCGCATCGGATGCGGCGGGCCCGGCCTCGCGGATGCCGTTCAGCGCGGCCTCGTAGGCGGGCAGCCAGGCCTGGTGCAGCTCGCGCAGCACGCGGGCGGCGCGGGCGCCGGGGTCGCGTTCGTGGCGGCGGTAGGCGGTGAGCGTCTCGACGAGCGCCTGCCGCGTGTACCGGAGGGAGCCGGCATGCCCCGCGGCCGTGTCGTCCGGCCGCCGGACGGCGAGCCTGCCGGCGAGGCGTTCGAGCCTCCACATGCCGTAGGCGTCCGGCGGGGGTTTGCGGCCGAGCCGCCCGTCCGGCTCGCCGTCGGTGCCCAGCGCGGACACCACCTGCACCCGTTCGGAGAGGTTGGCGGCGCGTGCCGCGATGTCCAGCGGATAGGTGTCCAGCGGATTGGTATCCAGCGGATAGGTGTCCAGCGGATGGGTGTCCAGCGGATAGGTGCGGTCCATTCCCCCGAGTCCTCCGCTCCACAGAGCCTGCCCGCGCGGCGGCGCGCGCGTCGCGGCGGTGCGTTCGGCCCCCGTGCCCGCCGGAGCGCTTTACCGTTTCCTCGCAGTAGCAAATCCAGATTAGGAACGGGCTCTTTCACACGGCCTTCACATCGCTTCCACGCCGACGATGCGCAACCAAGCGACTGCTTGACTTGCCGGGGCGCGCCACGACCGCGGACGGGGCCGCCCGATCTCACCCGGCGAAAATCGATCGGGTTCTGTCGCAGCCGGCTGGCATGCTGGGCGTGTGAGCGCACGCGTGTTGAGTCCCGTGCTGGTGGGCCGGTCGGCCGAGCTGGCGCAGCTGCGGGAGGCCCTGGCCGGCGCGCCGGGCGCCGTGCTGCTCGGCGGCGAGGCCGGGGCGGGCAAGTCCCGGCTGATCAAGGAGTTCACCGCCCGGCTGCGCGGCGCCGAAGACGCCCCCGCCGCGCCCCGGCTGCTGGTCGGCGGCTGCCTGGAGCTGGGCTCCGACGGTCTGCCGTTCGCCCCGTTCACCGCCGTGCTGCGGGAGCTGGTGCGCGACATCGGCATCGACGGCGTCGCCGAGCTGCTGCCGCGCTGCGACCCCTCCGGCCTGGCCCGGCTGCTGCCCGAGTTCGGCGAGCCGGAGACCGACGCGGCCACCGGCGAGGAGCGCGCCCGGCTGTTCGAGCTGGTGCTGACCCTGCTGGAGCGGCTGGCCGAGCGCGCCCCCGTGGTGCTGGTCGTGGAGGACGCGCACTGGGCCGACCGCTCCACCCGCGACCTGGTGTCGTTTCTGATCCGCAATCTCGGCACCGCGCCGCTGCTGATCATCTTGACCTACCGCACCGACGAGCTGCACCGCACCCATCCGCTGCGCCGCCTGCTGGCCGAGCTGGACCGGGTCGAACGGGTCCGGCGGATCGAGCTGGCCCGGCTGTCGCGCGCCGACGTCGCCGAGCTGGCCGCCGGGATCCTCGGGCGCGAGCCGCCCGCCCGGATCGTCGACGACCTGCACGCCCGCAGCGAGGGCAACCCGCTGTTCGTCGAGGCGCTGCTCGACAGCGACGGCTCGCTGCCGTCGGAGCTGCCCGAGTCGCTGCGCGACCTGCTGCTGGTGGGGGTGCAGCGGCTGCCCGAGGAGACCCAGGAGGTGCTGCGCGACGCCAGCGGCGGCGGCACCCGCATCGAGCACGCCCTGCTCGCCGCCGTCTCCGGCCTGGACGACGCCCGGCTGGCCCGCGTGCTGCGGCCCGCCGTCGCCGCCAACGTGCTGGTCGTGGACGGCGACGGGTACGCCTTCCGGCACGCGCTCATCCGCGAGGCCATCCACGACGACCTGCTGCCCGGCGAGCACAGCCGGCTGCACTCGCGGTACGCGCAGGCGATGGAGGACGACCCGGGCCTGGTCCCCGCCGACCGGCTGTGGGTGGAGTTGAGCCACCATTGGTACTGGGCGCACGACACCACGTGGGCGCTGGTCAGCGCGTGGCGGGCCGCGGGCGACACCCGCAAGGCCGTCGCCTACGCCGAGTGCCTGTCCATGCTGTCGCGGGTGCTGGAGCTGTGGGACCGCGTCCCGGACGCCGCCGAACGCATCGGCGCGTGCCGCATCGAGGTGCTGGAGCAGGCCGCCGCCACCGCCGAGCAGGCCGGCGAATACGAGCTGGGCATCAAGCTCGCCACCTCCGCACTGCGCGAGCTGGAGGCCGAGCGGGGCGACGACATCGACATCCGCCGGGCCCGCCTGCTGGAGCGGCGCGGACGCATGTCCTACGAGCTGGCGCGTCCCGGGTTCATCGAGGACCTGCGGGAGGCGGTGCGGCTGCTGCCCACCGACCCGCCGGGTCCCGAGCGGGCCCGCGCCCTGTCCACGCTCGCGCAGTACGGGCGGCTGCTGCACGGCACCGAGGAGGCCCAGGCCGCCGCCGAGGAGTCGCTGGCGATCGCCCGCCGCATCCAGGACCCGGCGGCCGAGGCGCAGGCGCTGCTCACGCTGCTGTGCGTCGACATCGACTACTCGGCCGGGCTGGAGGTGACCGAGCCGGCCGAGCGGGCGGCGCGGCGGGCCGGCGGCAGCGCCCCGCTGACGCGGCTCGAGGTCATCCGGTCGCATTTCCTGGAGGGCGCGGGGCGGCACGAGGAGGCCGCCGAGGTGGCCCGGCGCGGCATGGAGCTGGCCGACGAACTGGGCATGGCACGGACCAAGGGCACGTTCCTGGCCATCAACCTGGCCGAGCCGCTGGTGTCGCTGGGCCGCTGGGACGAGGCGCGCACCGTCCTGCGCCAGGCCCTCGACAAGGACCCGCCGCTGACCATCCGCACCTCCCTGGTCGTGCTCGCCGGCGAGATCGCCCTGGCGCGCGGCGACCTGGCCGAGGCGGAGGCCAGGCTCGTCCTGGCACGCGAGGTGATGTGGCGCAAGACCCAAGACCTGTTCGCCACGCTGCGCCTGCAGGCCAAGCTGCGGCTGGCGCAGGGCCGCCACCGGGAGGCGCTGGAGTCGGTCGTCCCGGTGCTGGAGCATGTGGGCCTACCGGACGACGCCCGCTACGCCTGGCCCGTCCTCACGCTGGCCGCCGCCGCGTGCGCCGAACTGGGCGAGGACGAGGACGCGCTGCTGGCCGGCGAGCCGGCGTTCCCGCTGATCGAGGCGCGGGCGGCCGGGCTGGACGTGCGCGGTCCGGCGCAGCGGGCCGAGCGGCTGACCTACCTGGCGCAGGCGGCGCGCGTGCGCGGCGTGCTCGACCGGCGGGCATGGGACGAGGCGGCCGCGGCGTGGGCGGCCATCAAGCGGCCCTACCCGCAGGCCGAGGCGCTGGTGTGGGCCGCGGAGGCCGCCATCGGCGCGGGCGACCGGGCGGGCGCGGCCGAGCGGCTGCGGCACGCCGCCGACCTGGCCGCGCGGCTGCGGGCGCGGCCGCTGGCCGAGCGCATCGACGACCTGTTCCGGCGGGGCCGGCTGCCGCGCGGCGCCGGCGGCGCGGAGGGGGCGGACGGCGCGGCGGCGTTCGGGCTCACGCCGCGCGAACTGGAGGTGCTGCGGCTGGTCGCGCAGGGCCGCAGCAACCGCGAGATCGCCGAGGCGCTGTTCATCTCCGCCAAGACGGCCAGCGTGCACGTGTCCAACATCCTGGGCAAGTTGGACGTCGCCAGCCGGGGCGAGGCCGCGGCCACCGCGCACCGGCTCGGCCTGTTCACCGCCGCCCGGCCCGCCGGCGACGGCGGGACGCACGGCGGCACGGAGGATGGGGCCGGTCGGCCCGCCTGCGCCACCCGCCGCGCATAGCCCCGGGCTCGGCGCCGCCGGGTCCGGCCCCTGGGAAGCCGGTGGCGGGGGCCTCCCCTCCCGGACCCCCGCCACCGGTTCGTCGGACCACACGGGAACTTCGGTGGCTGGCCTTCGCGCCACGGTCCGTGGAAGCACGCGGCGCTCCTCCGCTCGGAGAGGCGGTCCGTGACCCGTCCGGCCGTCACCCAGTCTGGACGCGCGCACGCGCTGCGGCCATCGCGCAACGTGCCCATTGGCATATCCAAAACCAACGGCATTGACTCCCTGGGGGAGGCGGGCCCGTCCGCGGCGGCTCGGGAGGCCGGCGCAGGGCGTCGGCGCGACGCGGCGTCGCGCGGGCGGGCGGACGTCAGCGGGGGACGCGCGCCACGCAGAAGACCGTCTGCCCGAACGGCGGGCGCACCACCCGCTCGATGGCCCGGGTGACCGGGATCACCGTCCGGTCGTAGATCTTGACCAGCCGCGGGTCGGGGTAGCCGGCGCCGCCGCGGCGCACCGCCAGCCACCAGGCGATGCCGCCCAGCAGGTTGATGGGCTTGAGCACCTGCGGCACCAGGCCCGCCTCGCGGACCGTCCGGCCCAGCGTCTGGGGCGTGTACCGGGTGACATGGCCGACCTTGCGGTCGAAGTCGCCGTACAGCTGCATGTAGCCGGGGACCCAGATGACGATGCGGCCGCCCGGTTCGGTCACCGCCGCCAGGTCCTTGAGGGCCTGCACGTCGTCCTTGATGTGCTCGAGGACGTTCATCATCACGACGGTGTCGACGCGCCGCCGGATGTCGATCTCGGCGGGCAGCTCCAGGTCGATGACCTCGACCCGGTCGTCGCCGTCGTAGCGCTTGCGCAGCTCGCCCACGCAGTACGGGTCGTTGTCGCTCACCACGAGGTAGTCGAGGCGGCCGACGAACTGCTCGGAGAAGTGCCCGAGACCCGAGCCGACCTCCAGCAGGGACCGCCCCACGTGCGGGGCGACCATCTCGTACTCGTATCTGCGGTAGTTGCGCGCCTCGTCGCCGCCGAGGTGGTTTTCCAGCGCCCCCTCTCCGGCGGCGGGTTGCACGATCTCGCCGTCGCCCGCGGTGGGGACGGTGCGGCCGGGGCCGCCCGAAGGGGCCGGCCCGCTGCCGAGGAGCTTGAGAAGGGTGCCGGAAATGGACTTGTTGTGGTGACCTGGTGACTGCATACTTTCCGCTCGCTGAGTGCGTTCGTCGCTGCCTGGCGTTCGGCTTGGCGTTCGCCGGATCGGCGGTCCGCGTGTCAAGACCGGGAGCGGACCGAATCTCGGGCGCAAGGTCGCGTCAGTCTACCCATCGTGCAACACCAGGACCGGTAGACGCGTCGTTTTTCCCGTGACGCGTCCCACGGCGCGCCGTCGGGATGGTTATCGGGCGGGATCACCGGGGGTGCTCAGCGGCAGATCTGTTCCCAGCAGATCCCGCGGCGGGCGGGCGCGCCCGTCAGATGCCAGGAGAAGTCGCCGTACCGGACGGCGTAGAGATGGTCGCGGCACGCCTGCTCGATGGCGTTGGGACGGCGCGTGCAGGCGTCGCCGTAGGACTCGGCGGCGGCGGCCAGTACCGCCGACCGCACGGCGTCCGGCGTCACCTCGGCGCCGTGCCCGGTCAGCGAGCCGCCGCCCGCCTGGCCCGTGCGTTCGCCCTCGGCGAGGTAGCGGTCGCCGAGCACGCATTCCTCCGTGACGCGCACGGCGACGTGGGTGAGCACCGCGCGCCGGGTGCGCAGCCGCGCGGTGCGCACGGCACCGCCGCGCAGGGCCCTCGCGGGGAGCCCGAGCCGCCGGACGGCCCTGGCCACGAGCACGTCGAGGTCGGGGCGGGAATCCGGGCGGGCGCCGGGACGCGCACCGGGTCGTGTGCCGGGGCGGGCCGCGGGCCCGCCTGTGGGAGGCAGGCGCCGCACCAGCGTGAACAGCAGGCAGCCCGGCCCGGTGTAGAGGGCGCCGCCGCCGGTGGCCCGGCGCACCACGCGCACGCCGTCGCGCGCGCAGGCGGCCAGGTCGACCGCGCGGCCCAGGTCCTGGAAGCGTCCGACGACGATGCCGGGGCCGTTCTCCCAGACGCGCAGCACGGGTGCCTCGACCACCGACCGGACGACGTCCCTCGGCAGGGCGCCCTCCGCGTCACGCGCCAGCCCCGGCCCCGCCCAGCCCGGGCCGAGCGTCATGGGCGACGGGACGCCCGCGCGCGCCAGCGCCTCGTCCAGAGCGAGGTTCCATGCCGGATCCCGCGTGTCGTCCACGACAACACTGAGCATCGGGATGGGCCTTTCGCACTCGTCCCCCACCGGCGCCCCTACCGCACCGGCCATGATCCGGCGTCACCCGGCTACCTCGGTGCACGCCGCGCTCCGCAACATAGCGACAGAGCGCACAAGATCGCAGTCAGGCGGTTTTCATATGGTGGCACTGCGCGACGGCCACCGGTCGGAGGCTCAGGGCAGGGGACGAATGCGTCTGGAGACTCTCACCCGATGGTGCGGTGCACGTTTTCCTTCTGGGCGGCCCCCGGCTCGGCGTGCGCGATCCACGGCCCAGGAATGGACGGGTCCAGAACCCCTTCCTCCTGCCAGATGAAGTCGCCGTCCAGCACCTGCCGGGCGAGCTTGCGGTCGAGCACGTCGGTGTTGTGCCACAGCCCCCTGAACAGCTCGTCGATGCGCAGGCGGGCCTGCCGGCAGAACGCGTCCGCCAGGCGCAGCGCCGACGGGCCCGGGTCGCGCCCGTTGCGGCCGAACATCGCACCGTTCGCGGCGTCGGAGTAGGCGCGGACGCACACGGCGCTCATCGCGAACAGCTCGGCGCCGATGTCGACCATCCGCCCCAGGAACCCCTGCCTGCGTTCCAGCTCGCCCTGCCAGCGGCCGGCGGCGTAGAACGTCGCCCGGGCCAGCTTGCGGGAGGTCCGCTCGACGTAGCGCAGGTGCTTGGCCAGCGGCCCGAACTCGGCGTACGAGCCCGGACGCTGGCCCGGCCCCGTCACCAGGGTCGGCAGCCAGCGCGCGTAGAAGCCGCCCGCCCGCACCGCCGCGCGGGCCTTCTGCGCGGGGGACGCCTCGGGGTCGATGATGTCCCCGGCCACCGATAGGTGCGCGTCCACCGCCTCCCGGGCGATGAGCAGGTGCATGATCTCGGTGGAGCCCTCGAAGATCCGGTTGATGCGCAGGTCGCGCACGTACTGCTCGACCGGCACGCCGCGCTCGCCCCGGGCGGCCAGCGACTCGGCCGTCTCGTAGCCGCGGCCGCCGCGCAGCTGCATCAGCTCGTCGGCGATCCGGCAGGCCATCTCCGTGCTCCACAGCTTGGCCAGCGCCGCCTCGATCCGGATGTCGTTGCGCTCGTCGTCGGCGAGCTGGGACGCCAGGTCCACCATCGCCTCCATGGCGTAGGCGGTGGCCGAGATGAACGCCACCTTGCGCGCGATCGCCTCGTGCTCGCCGACCGGGCGGCCCCACTGCACCCGCTCCCGCGACCACTCGCGGGCGATCTTGGTGGACCACTTGCCGGCCGCCGCGCACAGCGCCGGCAGCGACAGCCGCCCGGTGTTCAGCGTGGTCAGCGCGATCTTCAGTCCGGCGCCCTCGGACCCGATCAGGTTGGCGGCCGGGACGCGCACGTCGTGGAAGCGGGTGACGCCGTTCTCGATGCCGCGCAGACCCATGAACGCGTTGCGGTTCTCCACGGTGATGCCGGGCGAGTTCGCCTCCACCACGAACGCCGAGATGCCGCCGCGGTGGCCGTCGCCGCGCGGCACCCGCGCCATCACCACCAGCAGCTCGGCGACGACGCCGTTGGTGGTCCACAGCTTGACGCCGTTGAGCACGTACTCGTCGCCGTCGGGCACGGCGGTGGCGCTCAGCCGGGCCGGGTCCGAGCCGACGTCCGGCTCGGTGAGCAGGAAGGCGCTGATCTCGTTGACGCAGCGCGGCAGCCAGGTCTCCTTCTGCTCGGCGGTGCCGAACAGCTTGACCGGCTGCGGCACCCCGATCGACTGGTGCGCCGACAGCAGCGCGCCGATGGCCGGGCTCACCGAGCCGACCAGCATCAGCGCGCGGCCGTAGTAGAGCTGGCTGAGCCCGAGCCCGCCGTACCGGCGCGGAATCTTCATGCCGAACGCGCCGAGCTCGCGCAGTCCCTTGACGACCTCGTCGGGAATGCGCGCCTCCCGTTCGATGACCTGTGGATCGACCTTGGTTTCGCAGAATTCCCGCAGCCGGGCCAGGAACTGTTCGCCCGTGCGCCGGGACTCCTCGTCCGGCCGGGGATGGGGATGCACGAGATCGAGCCGGAAATCCCCCATGAACAGCTGTTTGCCGAAACTCGGCAGCCGCCATTCGGTCTCCCGGGCCTCCTCGGCCACCCTGCGTGCGGTGCGCTCGTCGACCGCGCCCGGGGCGGCGCCCCCGGCCGGACGGGTGGTGTGACTCGACTGGCTCATGTCGGCTCCTCCGACGCGCTCCGTCGCTACCCGCGAAGTTACTGCCAGGTTGTACCCGTGAGTAGCTCCGTGTACTGGTTTCTGGAGATGCCCCCTGTGACGCACCGGAAACACCTATAAGCACTGCGGTGAGAACACCGGTCAAGGACGGGACTTAACCCCCGATGCCGCGACATCCAAATCAGCAAAAGGCCCGGTCAAAGGAGAGCAAAGATGATCCAATAAGATCAGTGTCGTCGAACGACTTGACCCTGCACTGCAAGAGGGGTTCGCTGTGCGTGATGGATGAGACACGGAAACCGACTCTCATCGCGTCGGTGCAGCGCGCACTGCACCTGATGGAGGCCGTGGCGTCCCATCCAAACGGCGCACCGGCCAAGCAACTCGCCCGCGAGGCGGGCCTGCCGCTCGCAACGACCTACCACCTGCTGCGCACCCTGGCGCACGAAGGCTACGCCATCCGGCTGTCGGACGGCGTGTGGGTGCTCGGCGACCGCATCACCGCGCTGCACGGGCAGAGCAAGACCCAGCAGCTGCTGGCCCGCATCCGGCCCACCCTGGTCGCCCTGCGCGACGAGCTCGGCGCCGCCTCCTACTTCGGCATGCACGTCGACGACGAGATTCGCATCATCGACATCGCCGACGGCCCGCGCACCCCGCGCGTCGACCTGTGGGTCGGCTTCACCGAGGCCGCGCACGCCACCGCGATCGGCAAGTGCGTGCTGCGCCAGCTCGACCAGGAGCGGCGCCGCGACTACCTGTCGCGCCATCCGCTGATCGACCTGACCCCGCACACCATCACCGAGCCGAACCGCCTGCTGCGCATGCTGGACGCCCCGACGCCGGTGTCGCTGGACCACGAGGAGTACGCCATCGGCACCGGCTGCGCCGCCGTCCCGGTCACCGACGCCACCGGCTCGGTGGTCGGCGCGCTGGCCGTCTCGTGCCGCTCCAGCAAGCTGCCCCGCATCGAGGCGTCGGTGCACCGCATGAAGGCCACCGCCGCCCGCATCCAGCGCACCCTCACCTTCACCATGTGACACCATGTGACCCGCCCGCGCCCCACCTGCCCCGCCCGCGCCGCCGCGGGTGCGGGTCAGCGGGCGGCGTCCCGGCCGCGCAGGCGGGCCTCCAGGGCGCGGATGCGGCGCTGGTCGGCCTCGTGCCGGCGCTCCAGCTCCTGGACGCGCGCCTCCAGGTCCAGGATGCGCCGTATCGCGGGCAGCGTCAGGCCCTCCTCGACCAGCTCCACGACGTACTGGACGCGGGTGATCTCGACCCGCGAGTAGCGCCGCTGCCCGCCTTCGGTGCGGCGCGGCCGGACGACCTGGTACTCGTCCAGCCGGCGCAGGAACGCCTGGCGCAGGTCGAGCATCGCGGCCACCTGGCCCACCGAGTAGAGGGGGGCGTGGTCGTCGTCGATCGGCAACGTCGCCATGTCATCCGTCCGATCCTGGTCCCTGGCCCGATCATGCCGGAAAGTTCCCGGTGCGCGCACCCGGCATGCGCGACGGCGCGGCGGGACCGCGCCCGCCGCGCCGTGCTCGGTGTCTCGGCGCCGGGTGTCAGCGCCCGATCGCCTTCTTGCCGGCGCGCTTGATCTCGATCTTGCGCGGCTTGGCCTGCTCCAGCACCGGGATCCGGACGGCCAGCACGCCGTCCTTGTAGGCGGCCTCGATGTTGTCGGCGTCCAGGTGCTCGGACAGGTAGACCCGCCGGGTCAGGGAGCCCATGACGCGCTCGCGGACGAAGATCCGGTCGTCCTCGGTGTGCTCCTCCTCGCGCCGCGCGGTCACCGTCAGCACGCCCCGGTCGACGGTCACCTCGATGCTCTCTGGGTCGATGCCGGGCAGGTCGAAGCGCAGCAGGACGTCGTCCTTGCGGCGGATGCCGTCCATCGGCATGATCCCCTGCTCGGCCGCCTGGCCCCAGACCTGCCGGGTGAGCCGGTCGAACTGGCGCTCGAACTCCTGCACGAACGGGTCGATCGTGGTCAGCAGCATGATCGCCACCTCCGCAGAGTCGGTTCTTCGACCTTCGCTTGGAGTAAACCTCCAACTCGCCTTGTATATTTCCTTTCACGAGGATTTGAAACATCCTCGCCGAACGCTTGACTTCACCGGCCCTCGAAGCGCGGGGCGCGCCCCTCCAGGAAGGCGGCGACGCCCTCCTTGGCGTCGTCGCCGGCCGCCAGCTCGACCAGCTCGCCGAGCAGGTGGGCCACCTGCTCCTCCAACGGGCGCCCCTCGACGGCGAAGAAGGCGTCGCGCCCCCGGCGCAGGGCCGCGGGGCTCTTGGCGGCGATGAGGCGGGCCAGCGCGTCCACCCGCGCGTCCAGCTCGGCGCGCGGCACCACCTCGGTGACCAGGCCGATGTCGCGGCCCTCGGCAGCGCTGATCCGCTCGCCGGTGTAGTACAGCCGGAACGCGTGCTTGGGCGCGACGTTCCGGTTGACGATCGCCATGATCATCATGGGCCACAGGCCCACATTGATCTCGGGGGTGGCCAGCGTGACGTCCTCGGCGGCGATCACCAGGTCGCAGGCGGCGGCCAGGCCCAGCCCGCCCGCCACCGCATGCCCGGCCAGCCGGGCGATGATCGGCTTGCCCAGCCGGGGGAATGCGGTGAACAGCCGGTACGGGGCACTGGCCCGGATCGCCTCAGGGTCGGCGAGCGGGCGGCCGCCGTCCTGCGCCGCGCCGAGCCCGCCGAGGTCGGCGCCGGCGCAGAAGGCGCGGTCCCCGGCCCCGGTGAGGACGATCACGCGGACGTCCTCGTCGTCCCGGGCCCGGGCGAACGCGTCGAGCAGCTCGTCCACCATCCGGTCGTTGAGCGCGTTGCGGGCCTGCGGCCGGTTGAGCGTGATCCGGGCGACGCGGTCGGCCGTCCCGTACAGGATCGTCTCGTACATGCCCCTCCTTGCGGACTACGGAAGAACCCCGGAATACACGAAGGCGGGCGGAGCCCGGAAGGCTCCGCCCGCCACGCGGTCGGCCGCGGAATCCGGCCCGGCGCGGCACCGGACCGCAATCCGCTCAGGAGCGGATCAGACCCGCTCGATAATGGTGGCGTTGGCCTGGCCGCCGCCCTCGCACATGGTCTGCAGGCCGTACCGGCCGCCGGTGCGCTCCAGCTCGTGCAGCAGCTTGGTCATCAGGATGCCGCCGGTGGCGCCGAGCGGGTGGCCCAGCGCGATCGCGCCGCCGTTGGGGTTGGTCTTGTCCAGCGACGCGCCGGTGTCGCGGGCCCACGCCATCGGGACCGGCGCGAACGCCTCGTTGACCTCGAAGACGTCGATGTCGTCGATCTTCAGCCCGGACCGCGCCAGCGCCTTCTCGGTGGCCGGGATCGGGCCGGTCAGCATGTAGACCGGGTCCGAGCCGCACACCGCCAGGGTGTGGATGCGGGCGCGCGGCGTCAGGTTGTGCCGCCGCACCGCCTCCTCCGAGGCGATCAGCAGCGCCGAGGCGCCGACGGAGATCTGCGAGGCGACGGCCGCGGTCAGGTCCCAGCCGTCGCGCAGCGGCTTGAGCTCGGCCATCTTCTCCAGCGAGGTGTCGGCGCGGGCGCCCTCGTCCTTGCTCAGCCCGGCGATCGGGGCGATCTCCCGGTCGAAGTAGCCCGCCTCGATGGCCCGCACCGCGCGCCGGTGGCTCTCCAGCGCGTACTCCTCCATGTCGCGGCGGCTGAAGCCCCACTTCTCGGCCATCAGCTGCGCGCCGCGGAACTGGGAGATCTCCTGCTGCCCGTACCGCTCGCCCCAGCCCTCGCCGTAGGGGAACGGCATGCCCTTCTCCAGCGCGATGGCGACCGACGAGCCCATCGGCACCATGGCCATCTGCTCGACGCCGGACGCCACCACCAGGTCCTGGGTGCCCGACAGCACGCCCTGCGCGGCGAAGTGGATCGCCTGCTGGGAGGAACCGCACTGGCGGTCGATGGTCACGCCGGGCACGCTCTCGGGCAGGCCCGCCGACAGCCACGCGGTGCGCGCGATGTCCAGCGACTGCGGGCCGACCTGCATGACGCAGCCCATGATCACGTCTTCCACCGCGGACGGGTCGACGCCGGTGCGGTCGACCAGCTCGCGGAGGACGTGGGCCCCCAGGTCGGCGGGGTGGACGTCCTTCAGGGCGCCCTTCTTGGTGCCGACGGGGGTACGGACCGCGCCGACGATGTACGCCTCGGCCACTGCGCCTCCATGAGTGTGGGGTTCGGTTCCGTCCCGAAACCGAGCGAGATTCGGTCGTCAGTACGAGATTACATCGCCCCGGCGGTAGCGCCATATGACCGGGGTCTCCCTTTCCCTCCCCTTTCCTGTGCCCCGGCACACCGCGGCGAGGGGCGTTGGCCATGGTAGGCGGCCCTTTCCACCGGTCTCGCCGCAGCGCGGCCGGCGGCCGGCCGGGACGAGGGCGGGCCGCCGGATCGGAGCTTGGCACGTCAGTCGAGGAGGTCCTCGGCGGTCTTGGCGGCGCCGAGCGCGGTGCACGTCCCGGCCGCGGCGACCGCCGCGGCGGTGGCCCACGCCGGCACGCCGCCGCGGGTCTTGAGGGCGGAGAAGGTGTCGAGCGCGTCGGCCAGCAGCCCGTACCGCGCCCACGTCCGGCGGCCCGCCCGGTCGGCGAGCAGGTAGCCCGCGCCCAGGACGATCTCGCGGGCGCCGAACATGCGCACGACGAAGTCGCGGCCCGCATCGGGGGCGCCGCCCAGGCCCGTCAGCCGGGTGGCCAGCCGCGGCGCGGCGAGCCCCGCCACGCCGAGGGCGATCCGGCCGCGCGCCACGTGCGCAAGAAGGTCGTCCAACCGGTCACGCTTCTGGTCTTGCTTCGCATCTGCCACGTCCGTGAGGCTATCTCCGCACCGAACGCGGTTCGAGCACTGGGTTGAGGGTTTTCCGACCCGTCTATCGTTCAAGGGACAGCACCCGTCCCCGGAACGAAGGTGACCATGGAAGGGATCCTCGCTCTCACCGTCACCGCCCTGCTGTGCGCATACTGCGTGCGGTGGGTGGCGGGGAAGCTGCGGCTGACGGTGCCGACACGCATGGCGGTGATCATCGTGTTCGTGATCGCCGTGCTCGCCCTGTACGGCCAGACCCTCCGCTGAGCCCGAACTTCCTTCCCTCCCGGTGAGTCAATAACGGGAAGAGGCCTCGACCCTCTCCCCAGCCCTCGTGCCGGAGCCCGGGAAGCCGGCGCCGCGAGGGGGTCGCCCGGCGAGCCGACCTTGAGCCGAGGGAGACAGACGTGCCGCAACCGGCGACGCCCATCCACCAACCAGGCGGCACGGTCGCCCCGCACCTGCGGCGGCTGCTGGAGTTCACCGAACCCTCGATCGACGACGTCTGCCTGGACGTGGCGCGCGGCGCCGGGCCGATGCCGGACGCGCTGCGCCCGTGGGTGCGCCACGTCACCGCCGTGGACGCGCAGCCACCGGCGCTCCGCGAGCAGAACGGCCGGACGCCCACGGTGACGTTCGGCACCGGCCCAGCGCACACACCCGGCAAGGGCCACCTCCCGGGCGACACGCAGCCGATGTCCCGGCCCCTGGCCCACGCGGCCGGTCACGACGCGCCGCCGCGCGGCGGCCCGGACGGCCCCGTCTCCCCCATGCGGGCCCTGCCGTACGAGGCAGGCGTCCGCCGCCACGACCCCGACACGCCCACCGTCCGCGCCGACGCCACCGCCCTGCCCTACCGGAACGGTTCGTTCACGCTGGTCACCGCCCGCTTCTCGCTGCTGCACCTGGGCGACCCGCAGCGGGTGCTGCGCGAGCTGCTTCGGGTGTGCCGCCCCGGAGGGAGACTGATCGTCGCCGAACTGGTCCGTCCCAACCTGGCCGGGCCCGACCGCGACCGGCTGGAGCGGCTGCGCGACCCCGACCACCCGGGCACCCCGTCCATCGCCGGGCTCACCGAACTGATCACCGCGGCGGGCGCCTGGGTCCGGCGGCTGGACGTGTTCACCGTGGAGCGCCCGGCGGAGCCGTGGCTGGCCGAGGCCCGCGACCCGCGCGCCGCCGACCGCATCCGCGCCGCGCTCCTGGAGGAGGTCAACGGCGGTCCCCGCACGGGCGCCAAACCCCGCGTGATCGGCGGTGAGTTGTGGTTCACCCAGAACTGGGCCCACGTCGCCGCCGAACCGGTCTAGGCAGTGTCGTCAAAGTGGCTGCGTAACGGGTCGTGCATGACGATCATGTGATGCGTGGTTCGTCGTCATGAGCTGACCGATGCCGAATGGGCCATGCTGGAGCCGTTGCTGCCCAAGCAGCGGATGGGCCGTCCGCGGGCCGATGACCGGCGGGTGCTGAACGGGATCGTGTTCAAGTTCCGTTCCGGGGTGGCCTGGCGGGACGTGCCCGAGCGGTACGGGTCCTGGCGGTCGCTGCACACCCGCTTCCGCCGGTGGGCCGCCGACGGGACGTTCACGCGGATGCTGCAGGTCGCCCAGGCACGGGCGGATGCGGCCGGGGACGTCGACTGGCTGGTGGCGGTGGATTCCACCATCGTGCGTGCTCACCAGCACGCCGCCGGCGCCCGCAAAAAGGGGGGCACCAGGTGCTCGGCCGCTCGCGGGGCGGGCTGACCAGCAAGATCCATCTGGCCTGCGACGGCAGAGGACGCCCGCTGGGATTGGTCGTGACCGGCGGCAATGTCAATGACTGCACCCGGTTCACCGCGGTGATGGCCGCGATCCGGGTGCCCCGGGTCGGGCCGGGCCGGCCCCGG
>NZ_BSTN01000017.1:0-22760 GCF_030269545.1 Actinomadura sp. NBRC 104425
GTGCGGATCTGGCGTTGCGGTTGGTGGTGTTCGGCGGTGAGGCGCTGGAGCTGGGGCGGCTGGAGGACTGGTACTCGCGGCACCCGGACGACGCTCCGGTGCTGGTGAACATGTACGGCATCACCGAAACCACCGTGCACGTCACCTACCAGCGGCTGGATCGCATCTACGCGGCGACCGGCCCGGGAAGCCTCATCGGCACGGGCATCCCCGACCTGCGCATCTACGTTCTCGACGAGAGGCTGCGGCCGGTCCCGCCGGGTGTGGTGGGGGAGTTGTACGTGGCCGGGGCCGGTTTGGCGCGCGGCTATTGGAACCGTCCCGCGCTGACCGCCGAACGGTTCGTGCCCGACCCCTACGGTCGGCCCGGGACGCGCATGTACCGCACGGGTGACCTGGCCCGGTGGCGCAGCGATGGGCGTTTGGAGTATCTCGGCCGGTCGGATCTGCAGGTGCAGTTGCGCGGGTTCCGGATCGAGTTGGGCGAGGTCGAGGCGGTGCTGGCGCGGCACGAGGCGGTCGCCGACGTCGCGGTGATCGTCCGCGACGACCGTCTCATCGCCTACGTCGTCACCTCCGACGACATCGACCCCTCGGACTTGAGGCGCTTCACCGGATCCCAGCTGCCGGAGTACATGGTCCCGGCGGCCGTGGTGAAGCTCGACGCGCTGCCGTTGACGGTCAACGGCAAGCTCGACCGCGCCGCCCTGCCCGACCCGGGGGTGTCGGTGCGTGTGTCGTCGCGGACGCCCCGGACGGCCGAGGAAGAGGTGCTGGCCGGGTTGTTCGCCGAGGTGCTGGGCTTGGAACGGGTCGGCGTCGACGACGGGTTCTTCGACTTGGGCGGTGACTCGATCATCGCGATCCAGCTGGTGTCGCGGGCCCGCCAAGCGGGGTTGGTGATCTCCCCGCGCGAGGTGTTCCAGCACCAGACCGTCGAAGAGCTCGCCGCCGTCGCCCGCCCCCTCGCCGACGCCGACGCCGTCGAAACCGAACCGCCCGGCGCCGGACTGGGAGTCGTGCCCGCGACCCCCATCATGCGCTGGTTCCAGGAACTCACCGGCCCCACCGACGACTACAGCCAGCGCACGCTGCTCCAGGTGCCCCCGGGCCTCACCGTGGACGCCCTGGCCGCCGCCCTCCAAAGGGTCCTCGACCACCATGACATGCTGCGGCTGCGCGTCGACCGCACCGCCCCGGACTGGGAGTACGAGGTTCCGGAACCCGGCACGGTGGACGCCGCCGCACTCGTCCGCCGCGTGGACGTGTCCGGCGTCTGCGACCTGCGCGCCGTCCTCGCCGAGGAGGCCGCCGCGGCCCGCGCCGGCCTCGACCCCGCCGCCGGGATCATGACCCGGCTGGTGTGGTTCGACGCCGGGCCCGCCCGGTCCGGGCGGCTGCTGGTGACCGTCCACCACCTGGCCGTGGACGCGGTGTCCTGGCCGATCCTGCTGCTCGACCTGGTGACCGCCCTCACCGGCGGCGGCGAGTTCCACCCCGTCGGCACCTCCTACCGCCGGTGGGCGCAGCGCCTGGCAGCCGAGGCCGCCGAACCCGCCCGCACCGCCGAACTGCCGCTGTGGACCGACATCCTCGCCACGCCCGATCCGGTGCTCGGCCGCCGCCCCCTCGACCCCGCCGCCGACACGTTCGGCACGGCCCGCCACCTCACCGTGGACCTGCCCGCCGACGTCACCGCGCCGCTGCTGACCGACGTGCCCGCCGCCTTCCACGGCCGCGTGGGCGACGTGCTGCTCACCGCCCTAGCCCTCGCCGTCGCCGGATGGCGGCGCGACCGCGGCCGCGGCGACGACACCGCCGTACTGATCGACCTGGAGGGCCACGGCCGCGAGGACGTCGTCCCGGGCGCGGACGTCACGCGGACGGTCGGCTGGTTCACCTCGATCCACCCGGTGCGGCTCGACCCGGGTGCGGTGGAGCCGGGGGAGATCCGCGCGGGCGGCCCGGCGCTCGGCACCGCGTTGAAGAAGGTCAAGGAGCAGCTCCGCGAGATCCCCGACAACGGCATCGGCTACGGCCTGCTCCGCCACCTCAACCCGTCCACCGCCGGACGGCTCGCCGCGCACCCCGCCCCGCAGATCGCGTTCAACTACTTCGGCCGCTCGCCCCAGCCGGAGCCGGCCGACTGGGCGCCCGCCGCACGCGAGGAGACCGACGCGCTCGGCCCGAGCATGCACCCGCGCCTCGGCATGGTCCACGCGATCGAGGTGAACGCGCAGACCCGGGACCTGCCCGGCGGGCCGGAGCTCAGCGCCACCTGGACCTGGGCGGGCGGCCTGTTCACCGAGGACGAGATCGCCGACCTCGCCGGCCGGTGGCAGGACGCCCTGCGCGGGCTGGTCGCGCACGTGGCCGACGGCGCCTCGCACGGCCCGGTCGGCGGGTTCACCCCGTCCGACCTGCCGCTGGTGTCGATCAGCCAGGAGGAGATCGACGAGCTGGCCGCCGAGCTGGACGCGGAGGACGCATGGGATCCGGAGTGAAGTCGCAGCTGGAGGACATCTGGTCGCTGTCGCCGCTGCAGCAGGGCCTGTTCTTCCACGCGCGCTACGACTCCGGCGGCGGCGACGTCTACACCGCGCAGATCGCGTTCGACATGGTCGGGCCGCTGGACACCGGCGCGCTGCGGGCGGCCGCCGAGGCGCTGCTGCGGCGGCATGCCAACCTGCGGGCCGGGTTCCGGCAGCGCAAGGACGGCAGCGCCGTGCAGGTCGTGCACCGGCGGGTGCGGCTGCCCTGGACCGAGACCGACCTGTCCGACCTGCCGGCGGAGCGGCGCGAGGACGAGGCCCGCCTGCTCGCCGAGGCCGAACGCGCCCGGCCGTTCGACCTGGCCAGACCGCCGCTCCTGCGCTTCCTGCTGATCAAGCTGGCCGCCGACCGGCACCGGATGGTGTTCACCAACCACCACATCCTGCTGGACGGCTGGTCCACCCCGGTGCTGCAGACCGAGCTGTTCGCGCTGTACCTGGCCAAGGGCGACGACACGGGCATGCCCCGCGTCACCCCGTACAAGAACTACCTGGCCTGGCTCGCCCACCAGGACCGCGGCGCCGCCGAGGACGCCTGGCGGCGCGCACTGGCCGGCCTGGACGAACCCACGCTCGTCGCCCCGCACGCAGGCGACGCCCCCGCGGCCGCACCCCCCGACAAGGTGCGGCGCCTGCTGCCCGAAGACCTCACCGCCGCGCTGTCCGCGCGCGCCCGCGCCCACGGCGCCACCCTCAGCACCGTCCTGCAGCTCGCGTGGGGCGTGCTGCTGGCGCGCCTGACGGGACGCACGGACGTGGTGTTCGGCGCGGCCGTGTCCGGCCGTCCCCCCGAACTGCCCGGTGTGGAGCAGATGATCGGGCTGTTCATCAACACGCTGCCCATCCGCGTGCGGGCCCGCCCCGGCGACACCGTGGCCGAGGCCCTCACCCGCCTGCAGCGCGAACAGGCCGACCTGATGCCCCACCACCACCTGGGGCTGACCGACATCCAGCGCCTCACCGGCATCGGATCCCTGTTCGACACCATGACGGTGCTGGAGAACTACCCGTTCGACCCGGACGCGGCGGGCACCGACCTGGGCGGGCTCACCCTGCACGGCGTCGACGGCTACGACGCCAGCCACTACCCGCTCACCCTCGCCGCCGTACCGGGCCGGCGCCTGTCCCTCAGGCTCGACTACCGCACCGACCTCTACACCGCCCGCGACGCCGCCCGCGTCATGGAACGGCTCCTGCGCGTCCTGGAGGCGATCGCGCACCGGCCCGGCACGCCCCTGGCCCGCATCGACGTCCTCGACGACGCCGAACGCGGCCGCGTCCTGCGCGACTGGCAGGGCCCGGCCACCGCACGCCCCCCGCAGACCGTCACCGGCCGGTTCGCGCGCCGCACGGCCGAACACCCCGACGCCGTCGCCGTGCGTTCGGCGGCGGGGGAGACCCTCACCTACGCCGAGCTGGACGCCCGCGCCAACCGGCTCGCCCACCGCCTGGCCGGGCTGGGCGTGCGCCGGGAGACGCGGGTGGCGATGCTGCTCGAACGGTCCGCCGACGTGATCGCGGCGAGCCTGGCGGTGCTGAAGGCGGGCGGCGTGTTCGCGCCGATCCACCACGGGTACCCGCGCGACCGCATGGCCTGGGCGGTCGAGGAGGTCGACGCGCCCGTCCTGCTCGTCAACACCCCCATGAAGGACCGCGTCGCCGGCCTGGACGTCGGCGCCCGCATCCTGGTCGTGGACGACGACCCGGAGCTGGCCGCGCAGCCCGACACCGACCCCGGCGTCCCCGCCCACCCCGAACAGGCGGCGTGCGTGCTGTTCACCTCTGGCTCCACCGGCGTCCCCAAGGGCGTCGTGCTGCGGCACCGAGACATCGTGGCCCTGGCCGACGACGCACGCCTGCGCACCCCCGCGCACCAACGCGTGCTCGTGCACTCCCCGCACGCCTTCGACGCGTCCCTGTACGAGATGTTCACGCCGCTGCTCAACGGCGGCACCAGCATCGTCGCCCCGCCCGGACGCCTCGACGCCGACACCCTGGAACGGCTCATCGCCGCCGAGGACGTCACCGCGCTGTTCCTCACCACCACCCTGTTCAACCTGGTCGCCGAGGAACGCCCGCACGCCTTCGCGCGCCTGCGCCAGGTGCTCACGGGAGGCGAGGCGGGCTCCCCTGCGGCGATGCGCAAGGTCCTCGCGGCGTGCCCGGACACCGAGGTCGGCCACGTGTACGGGCCCACCGAGGCCACCACCTACACCACGGTCACCGGCATGCGCGGCGCGCTCGCCGACCCGGACGAGACCGCGGCGGTGCTGGGCCGGCCCATCGACGACATGCGCGTGTACGTGCTGGACGCCGGGCTGCGGCCGGTCCCGCCGGGCGTCCCCGGCGAGGCGTACATCGCGGGCGCCGGAGTCGGCCGCGGCTACCTGCACCGGCCCGCCCTCACCGCCGAACGGTTCGTCGCCGACCCGTTCGGCGCCCCCGGCGACCGCATGTACCGCACCGGCGACCTGGTGCGGTGGCGCGACGACGGCACCCTCGAATACCTCGACCGGGTCGACTTCCAGGTCAAGGTGCGCGGGTTCCGCATCGAACCCGGCGAGATCGAAGCGGCCCTCGCCGCCCACCCCGCCGTCGCCAACGCCGCCGTCGTCGCCCGGCAGGACGCCGGCGGCGTCAAACGCCTCGTCGCCTACGTCGTGCCCAAGGACGGCGGCGCCGACATGGCCGAGCTGCCGGCCGAGCTGCGGCGGCACACGGCCGAACGGGTGCCCGAGTACATGGTCCCGGCGGCGTTCGTCCTGCTCGACACCCTGCCCGTCAACCCCAACGGCAAGCTCGACCGCGACGCGCTGCCCGCCCCCGGCTTCGACGCCGCCGCCGGGGGACGCGCCCCCGCCACCCCCGACGAGGAACGGCTGTGCGAGGCGTTCGCCCAGGTCCTCGGCCTGGAACGGGTCGGCGCCGACGTCAGCTTCTTCGACCTCGGCGGCGACAGCATCACCGCGCTCAAGCTCGTCGCCCGCGCCCGGGAGGCCGGGATCGAGCTGACGCCCCGGGACGTGTTCACCCACCAGACCGTCGAGGCGCTCACCCGCCGCTACGCCGACGACACCGGCCGGCTCGGGTTCGAGGTGCTGCTGCCCCTGCGCACCACCGGGAGCCGGCCGCCGGTGTTCTTCGTCCACCCCGCCGGCGGCCTGGCCTGGGGCTACCTGCGGTTCTGCCGCCACCTCGGCCCCGACCAGCCCGTCTACGGCCTGCAGGCGCGCGCGTTCACCCAGGCCGAGCTGCCCGGGTCGGTGGAGGAGATGGCCGCCGACTACCTCGAGCAGATCCGCGCCGTGCAGCCGTCCGGGCCGTACCACCTGTGCGGCTGGTCGCTCGGCGGGCTGGTCGCCTACGAGATGGCCTGCCGGCTGCAGGCGGCGGGGGAGCGGGTCGCGCTGCTCGCCCTCCTGGACGCCTACCACGGCCAGGACCTGGACTCCGAACGCCGCGACGTGCTGCCCGAACTGCTGCAGGCCATCGGCGTGGACCCGCGCACCGTCGCCCCCGACGGCCACCCCGACATCAAGCAGATCATGGCGCTGCTGGCCGAACGCGGCGACGCCCTGGCCACGCTCGACGAGGACGCCCTGGTCAACGTCTACCGCAACTACGAGAACGGGCTGCGGCAGGCCGAGGCGTACCGGCCCGGGCGCTTCAGCGGCGACCTGGTGTTCTTCACCGCCCGCCGCGGCCGCCCCGCCGGGGCGCCGACCGCCGCCGCCACCTGGGGGCCGCTGGTCGACGGCCGCGTGCACGACCACCCCGTCGACGCCGAACACCACGAACTGCTGGAACCCGGACCCGTCGCCGAGATGGGCGCCGTGCTGGCCGCCCGCCTCGCCGCCACCGCACCACGCTGAGGAGAACCGATGACCAACCCCTTCGAAGACCCCGACGGCACCTACCTCGTCCTGGTCAACCACGAGGGCCAGTACTCGCTGTGGCCGTCGTTCGCCGAGGTCCCCGCCGGGTGGACGGTCGACAAGACCGAGGACACCCGGCAGGCCTGCCTGGACCACATCGCCGAGCGCTGGACGGACATGCGGCCGAGGAGCCTGGCCGAGGCGATGGGCGACTAGCCGCCCCCGGGCATGGCCGGTCGGACGGACGCCGGGGGTCGCCGCGGCCGCTGCCGTACCATCCCCGCGTGAGCCCGCCTCCGGCCGAGGACGAGGAGTTGATCACGTGACGTGGTTCCGCTGCACCGAGACCCGCCCCTGGGCGTCGCTGCGGCTGTTCTGCTTCCCCCACGCGGGCGGATCGGCGGTGTTCTACCGCCCGTGGTCCGCGCGGATCGGCCGCGCCGTCGAGGTGCAGGCGGTGCAGTACCCCGGGCGCGCCGACCGCCTCGCCGACCCGTTCGTCGACGACGCGCACCAGCTCGCCCGCCTGATCGCCGGGGCGATGGCGCCGCTGCTGGACCGGCCCGCCGCGCTGTTCGGGCACAGCATGGGCGCCATCATCGCCTACGAGACGGCCCGGCTGCTGCAGGAACGCGGCACCGCCCCCGTGCACCTGTTCGCGTCCGGCGCACGCGCCCCGCACGACCGCGAGGACCGGCGCTTGTCCGACCTCGACGACGACGGGCTGGTCGCCGAGATGGTCGCCCTGGGCGGGTCGGACGCCGACGCCCTGCGCGACCCCGAACTGCGCGAGCTGGTGCTGCCGTACGTGCGCAACGACTTCCGGCTGGTCGAACGGTACGAGCACCGCCCCGGGCCGCGGCTCACCGTCCCGGTGACGGCGCTGGTCGGGGACGCCGACCCCCATGTCCCCGCCGACCGGGCGCCCCGGTGGGGCGACCTGACCGACGGCGCGTTCCGCTGCCAGGTGCTGCCCGGCGACCACTTCTACCTCGTCCCGCAGCGCGACACGGTGATCGCGGAGGTGGAGCGCGCCCTGGCGGTGCCTGCGGGCCCCTGACCCCGCGGCGCGCGGGACCAGGGGCCGTCGCAGCGGGTCAGTACACCTCGACGCCGTACGCGCTGAGCGCCTCGCCCACCGGCTGGAAGAACGTCGTGCCGCCCGACGTGCAGTCGCCGCTGCCGCCCGAGGTCAGGCCCAGCGCCGTCGACCCGGCGAACAGCGGACCGCCGCTGTCGCCCGGCTCGGCGCACACCGTCGTGCGGATCAGGCCCGTGACGGTGCCCTCGGCGTAGTTGACGGTCTGGTTCAGCGCCGTCACCTCGCCCTCGTGCACCCCGGTCGTGCTGCCGCTGCGGGTGACGCGCTGCCCCACGGTCGCCGAACCGGCCTGCGTGATGTCCTGCGTGCCGCCGTAAAGGCTGACGGTGCCGCGGGTGTCGGCGGGCGTGCCCGCGTACCGGACGAGGCCGTAGTCGTTGCCCGGGAAGCTGCTGCCCGCGTTGTCGCCGAGCTTGCTGGTGCGCCCGGAGTCGGAGTACCACGACGAGCCGGCCTCGGTGCAGTGCCCGGCCGTCAGGAAGAAGTACTCCGAGCCGCGGCGGACGTTGAAGCCGAGCGAGCACCGCCCGCCGCTGGTGTAGATCGCCTCACCGCCCGCCGTGAACAGGCGGAACTCGCCGTTCACGCGTTCGGTGCGCACCGCGGCGCCGTGCGCGGCGGCGGCCGCGCGCACCTTGGCGAGCCGCTCGCCGGTGACGGTGCGGTCCACCGACAGCACCACCTGGTCGGCGGCCGGGTCCACGGCCCAGGCGGTGCCCGGGACGGAGGCGTCCCGCTTGAGCGCCGCCATGACCTTCTGCAGGTCGTCGCCGCCGCGCTGCACCATCTTGGGCTTGGCGCCCGCCGCGCGCACGGCCTCGGCGGCGTCCGCGTCGGTCACGGTCACCGTCAGGTCGCCGGTGCCCAAGATCCAAAGATTTGTTGGCAGGTTGGGAAAGGCATGGACATGCCGGCCGCCGGGCAGGATGACCGGTTCAGCGGACCACCGCGCCCCGCCGCCCGACGGCACAATGAACCGGGTGACGCTGCTGCTGACCCGCTCCGACCTGGAACGACTGCTCGACCCCGCCGACTGCCTGGCCGCCCTGCGGCACGGATTCACCGCGCCGCCGGCGCGGACGGAGCCCCGCCGGGTGGTGACGGGCCTGCCGGAGGGCAGCGCGACGGTGCTGGTCCCCGGGCTCATCGAAGGCGTCCCCGCCTACACGGTGAAGGTGAACGCCAAGTTCCCCGGCGCCCGCCCGGCGCTGCGCGGCGTGGTGTGCCTGCACGACCTGCGCACCGGCGAACTGCTCGCCCTGCTCGACTCGGCGACCGTGACGGCCTGGCGCACCGGGCTCGCCGCCGCCCTCGCCACCGACGCGCTGGCCCGCCCCGGCGCCCGTGCGGTGGCCGTCGTCGGCGCGGCGCCCAGGCCGAACTGGTGATGCGCGGGCTGGCGGCGCTGCGGACGATCGAGGCGCTCACCGTATGCGACCTGGACCCGGGCCGCGCCGCCGCCTTCGCCGAACGGCACGGGGCCTCGCTCGGCGTCCCCGCCTCGGTCGCCGGCGAGCCGCGCGCCGCAGCCCGCGCCGCCGGCATCGTCGTGCTGGCCACCTGGGCGCGGCGGCCGCTGCTGCACGCCGCCGACGTGCCGCCCGGCACCCACCTGACCTCGCTGGGCGCCGACGAGCCGGGCAAGGCCGAGCTGTCGGCCGACCTGCTGGACGGCGCCCGCGTCGTGGTCGACGACATCGCCCTCGCCACCCGGATGGGCGCGCTCGCCGGCGCCGCCCCCGCCGTCCGGCGCGCCGCGACCACCCTGCACGACCTGCTGTGCGGCCGGGCGGCGGGCCGCGGCCGCGACGACGAGATCACCGTCTACGCCCCCGTCGGCCTGCCCTGGCAGGATTTGGCCCTGTCGTGGGCCGCCTACCGGGCCGCCGCGCGCGCCGGAGCCGGAACGACCGTGGACCTGCTCGCCTGAGCACCGTATTGAAACACGTTCTAGGTCGGGCTTACGCTGGCCGCAGCCGAGCAGCCGGAAGGGGGGCGCCCGTGATCCTGGACCGCTTCCGCATCGACGGGAAGGCCGCCGTGGTCACCGGCGCGGGCCGCGGCATCGGCGCCGCCACCGCCGTGGCGCTGGCCCAGGCCGGCGCCGACGTCCTGGTGGCCGCCCGCACCGAAGAACAGCTTCGCAAGGTCGCCGCCGAGATCGAGGCGGCCGGGCGGCGCGCCGTCGTCGTCCCGGCCGACCTGTCCGACCTGGCCGCCGCGGCCGCCCTCGCCGACCGGGCCGCCGCCGCGTTCGGCCGCCTGGACATCGTCGTCAACAACGTCGGCGGGGCGCTGCCGCGCGCCTTCACCGACACCGGCTACGACCATCTCGAGAACGCGTTCCAGTTCAATGTCGGGATCACGCACGCCCTCACCCGCGCCGCCGTCCCGCACCTGCTGGCGTCCGGCGACGGCGCGGTCGTCAACATCTCCTCGGTGATGGGCCGCGTCGCGGGCCGCGGCTTCCTCGCCTACGGCACCGCCAAGGCCGCCCTCGCCCACTACACCCGGATCGCCGCGCTCGACCTGGCGCCGCGCGTGCGCGTCAACGCCATCGCGGTCGGGTCGGTCGCCACGTCCGCCCTCGACATCGTCATGAGCAGCGACGAACTGCGCACTCAGATGGAGGGCAACACGCCCCTGGGCCGCATCGGCGACCCCGAGGACATCGCCGCGTCCGTCCTCTACCTCGCCTCGCCCGCCGGCGCCTACGTCACCGGCAAGGTGCTGGAGGTCGACGGCGGCATCGACCGGCCACAGCTCGACCTCGGCCTGCCCGACCTGCGGCCCCCGGCACCCCAGGAGTCCCGATGACCTACCGCGTCGTCCAGTGGAGCACCGGCAACGTCGGCCGGCACGCCATCGCCGGGATCGCCGGGCATCCCGACCTGGAACTGGCCGGGGTGTGGGTGTCCAACCCCGCCAAGGTCGGCCGGGACGCCGGGGAACTGGCCGGGCTCGGCCGCGCCCTCGGCGTGACCGCGACCGGCGACGCCGACGAGGCCCTGGCCCTGCGCCCCGACTGCGTCGTCTACACCGCGATGGCCGACGTCCGCCTCGCCGAGGCGCTCGACGACCTGTGCCGCATCCTGCGGGCCGGGGTGAACGTCGTGTCGAGCAGCCCGGTGTTCCTGCAGTTCCCCGACGGCGTCGTCCCGCCGGAGATGTCGCGTCCGGTGCGCGAGGCCGCCGCCGCGGGCGGCGCATCGATCTTCGTCAACGGCATCGACCCCGGCTTCGCCAACGACACGCTCCCGCTGGTGCTGACCGGCATCAGCGAGCGCGTCGACGAGGTCCGCTGCATGGAGATCCTCAACTACGCCACCTACGACCAGCCGACCGTGCTGTTCGACGTCATGGGCTTCGGCCGCCCGCTGGACGAGACGCCGATGCTGCTGCACCCGGGCGTGCTGACCATGGCGTGGGGCAGCGTGGTGCGCCAGCTGGCGGCCGGGCTCGGCATCGAGCTGGACGAGGTCGCCGAGTGGCACACCCGCGTCCCCGCGCCGGAGACCTTCCAGATCGCCTCCGGCACGATCGAGAAGGGCACGGCGGCCGGGCTGCGGTTCGAGGTGCGCGGGCTGCGCGGGAGCCGCCCGGTGATCGTCCTGGAGCACGTCACCCGGCTGCGCGACGACCTGGCCCCCGACTGGCCCCGGCCCGCCGGTTCGGGCTGCTACCGCGTCGAGGTGCGCGGCGAACCGGACTACACCCTCGACCTGCGGCTCCTCGGCGGCGACGGCGACCACAACACCGCCGGGCTGAAGGCCACCGCCATGCGCCTGGTCAACGCCGTCCCCGCCGTCGTCCAGGCGCCCCCCGGCCTGCTCACCGCCCTGGACCTCCCCTTGATCACGGCCCGCAACGTCCACCCCTGATCGGCCGACGGAAACCCTCCCCGCCGAGGCCTGCTCTTTGGGCGGGGTGGTCAGCCGCTGGAGCGCGGTGCGGGCGAGGGCGTGTGAGGGGTGGCGGCCCAGGAGGCGAGCAGGCGCAGCCTCTCCTCGGAGGGGGAGCCGGGCTCGGCGGTGTAGATGGTGAGGGTGAGGCCCGGTTCGGCGGCCATCTCCAGGCCCTCGTAGGCGAGGGTGAGGTCGCCGACCGCCTGATGGTGGAAGCGTTTGGTGCCGGTGCCGTGGCGGCGGACGTTGTGGGCGCCCCACCGGGTGCGGAACTCGTCGCTGCGGGTGGACAGCTCGCCGACCAGGTCGTGCAGGTCCTTGTCGTGTGGGTTGCGGCCGGCTTCGGTGCGCAGGATGGCGACGGTGATGTCGGCGGCCTGGCCCCAGTCGGGGTAGAAGCGGCGGGAGGCCGGGTCGAGGAACTGGAACCGGGCCAGATTGTCTTGGTTTCCAGGGGTGGCGTACACGTCGCTGTAGAACGCCCGGCCGAGCCGGTTGGCGGCGAGGATGTCCATGCGGCCGTTGCGGACGAACGCGGGCCCGGCGGTGATGGCGTCCAGGGTCCATTGCAGGCTGCGATGCGGCTTCCACCGGCCCTTGGCGGGGCGGCGGCGGGGGCGGGTGAGGGCGACGGTGCCGTCGGCGGCCTGGGCCAGGTTCAGCAGGTGGGCGCGTTCGGCGTCGTCCAGTTGGAGGGCGCGGGCCAGAGATTCCAGGACGGCCGGGGAGACGCCGGCGAGGTTGCCGCGTTCCAGTTTGGCGTAGTACTCCACGCTCATGTCGGCCAGGGCGGCGACCTCGCTGCGGCGCAGCCCCGGCACCCGGCGCCGGGAACCCGCCGGGAGCCCCACCTGCTCCGGAGTGATCTTCGCGCGCCGCGAGGTGAGGAACTCGCGGACCTCCTCACGGTTGTCCACACCTCGACGTTACGTGCCGGCGGCGGCCGTTAGGGAGGTACTGCCGGTACACCCTTCGCCGGTGACTGGCAACGCGCGCAGGCCGGGGGTTGGCTGGACGGTGTGGTGCTCCTCCCGCCGGCCGCCATGCCGGTGATCGGAAGAGTCCCGTGCCCGGCCCCGGCGGTCCGACGCCTGAGTTCCGGGTCCCGATGTGCACGCGGCACGGCCGAAGTCCTGCCGGTGCGCCCCTGACGAGAAAAAGGAAATCTCCTCATGCGCGGAGCAGTGATTCACGCCCCTGGCGACATCCGTTTCGAGACCTTGGACGACCCGAAGATCACCCACTCCACTGATGCGATCATCCGCACCGCGGTGACGTGCGTGTGCGGCTCGGATTTGTGGCCCTACCGCGGCGTGGAGCCGACCGCCGAGCCGCATCCCATGGGCCACGAGTACGTCGGCTTCGTGGAGGAGGTCGGGCCGGAGGTGACCGCGGTGAAGCCGGGGCAGTTCGTCGTCGGCTCGTTCGCGACCTCGGACAACACATGTGCCAACTGCCGCAACGGCTTCCAGTCCAACTGCGTGAACCGCGAATTCATGAGCACCTGCCAGGCCGAGTACGTCCGCATCCCCAACGCCCAGGGCACGCTCGTGGCCACCGACGGCGTGCCCGGCGAGGAGTTCTGGCCGGGGCTGCTGGCGGTCTCCGACGTGATGGGCACCGGCTGGTGGGCCGCCGAGGCCGCCGAGGTCCGCCCCGGCTCCACCGCCGTGGTCGTCGGCGACGGCGCGGTCGGCCTGTGCGCGATGATCGCGGCCAAGGAGAGGGGCGCCGAGCGGATCATCGCCATGTCCCGGCACGAGCCCCGCCAGAAGCTGGCCCGCGAGCTCGGCGCGACCGACATCGTCGCCGAGCGCGGCGAGCAGGGCGTCGCCCGGATCAAGGAGCTGACCGGCGGGATCGGCGCCGACAGCGTGCTGGAATGCGTCGGCACCCCCGAGGCGATGAGCCAGGCCCTGCGCTCGGCCCGTCCGGGCGGCAGCGTCGGGTTCGTCGGCGTCCCCCACGATGTGGCGGTCGACGGGCAGGAGCTGTTCTTCTCCCACGTCGGCATGCGCGGCGGTCCCGCCCCCGTACGGCGCTACCTGCCCGACCTGATCGACCGGGTGCTGACCGGCGCCATCGAGCCGGGCAAGGTGTTCGACCTCGTCCTGCCCCTGGAGCAGGTCGCCGAGGCCTACAAGGCCATGGACGAACGCCGCGCCGTCAAGGCCCTCCTGAAGCCCTGACCCCGAGGTCTCGACCGAGTCCGGCCCTCCCGCGGCCGGGAGGGGCGGACGTTCACACCCGCAGACAAGGAACGACCATGCAGATCACGCGAAGCTCGATCGACACCGCCAAAGGCCCGGCGGACTGGTTCACCGGCGACGTCTACATCGACGCCGTCGCCGCCGCACCCGCCCCGTCCCGGGTCACCGCCAGCCTGGTGCACTTCATGCCCGGGGCGCGGACCCACTGGCACCGCCACCCGCTGGGCCAGACCGTCTTCGTCACCGAAGGGATCGGCCTGTGCCAGCGCCGGGGCGGCCCGATCGAGGTCATCCGGCCCGGCGACCGCGTCCTGTTCGAGCCCGACGAGGAGCACTGGCACGGTGCCGCCCCCAACCGGCTGATGGTCCACCTGGCCATCAACGAAAGCGACGCCGACCACGATGTCGTGCACTGGCTCTCCCCGGTCACCGACGCCGAATACGCCGCCGCCCCCGCCACCGCCTAACCCCGCACCCTCCGACCGTGCCGCATCGGCGTGCACGGCCGGCGGCCCCTGCCCGCGCCGCCGCCGTGCACGCCCCGCCGAACGCGCCTAGTTTTCGGGGTGGGAGGCGGCGCGCCTGCGGAGCCGTTCCAGGGCGGCCGCCACGTCGTGGACGTCGGCCCCCAGGTCGAAGAAGCTGAACAGGAACAGGTCGTCGGCGGTCTCGATCTCCAACAGCCGGGTGTGCATCAGCAGCCGCCGCCGCTCGTCCACCCGGACCGCCGCCACCTCGGGCCAGGCCAGCCGGCGCCTGCCCGCGTACCCGCGCACCACGGTCACGCCCTCGGCGTCGGCGGCGACCCGCACCGGCGCCAGGACGTCCCGCAGGGCCAGCGCGGCCAGCCCGACCGCCGCCACCCCCGCCAGCAGCAAAAACTGCCGGTCGTCGGACGACACCGCGGCCAGCGTCGCCACCACCGCGGCGGCCGCGGCCTTGACCGCGACGTGCACCGGCGGCACCCGCCAGCTCCGCGGCGACCCGCCTTCCTCGCTCACACCGGTCACGGTAGCAACGCCCCCGGCGTCCGGCACCGTGCCCGGCGGCGCCCCCGGGCACGGGACGAAACACGTGATCCGTGCTATAGGACGGCGCATCCGTCCGATAGCGTCATGGCATGCGACTCGGCGTGCTGGACGTGGGCTCGAACACCGTCCACCTTCTGGTGGTGGACGCCCATCGGGGGGCGCGCCCCCTTCCCGCCTTCTCCCACAAGGAGGAACTGCGGCTGGCCGCCCACCTGGACGGCGACCGCCTGACGGAGCGGGGCGAGGCCCTGCTGAACGAGTTCGTCGACGAGGCGCTGCGGGTCGCCGAGGACAAGGGCGTGGAGGACCTGGTCGCCTTCGCCACCTCCGCCGTGCGCGACGCCGTCAACGGCGAGGAGGTGCTCGCCCGGATCCGCGCGCGGGCCGGCGTGGACATCCGCGCGCTGCCGGGCCCCGACGAGGCGCGGCTGACGTTCCTGGCGGTGCGGCGCTGGTTCGGCTGGTCCTCCGGCCGCCTGCTGGTGATCGACATCGGTGGCGGCTCGCTGGAGATCGCGGCGGGCATCGACGAGGACCCGGACGTGGCGATCTCCCTGCCGCTGGGCGCCGGCCGGCTCACCCGCGACCACCTGTCCGCCGACCCGGCGCCCCCCGACGAGCTGCGCGCGCTGCGCCGCCACGTCCGCGCCGAGATCGCCCGCCGGATCGGCGAGGTGGTGCGGTTCGGGCCGCCCGACCACGCCGTGGCCACCTCCAAGACGTTCAAGCAGCTCGCCCGCATCACCGGGGCCGCCCCTTCGGCGGAGGGCCCCTACGCCAAGCGGCTGCTGCGCCACGCCGACCTGGTGGAGTGGACCGAGAAGCTGGCCCGCATGACCGTCGAGGAGCGGGCCGGCCTGCCCGGGGTGTCCGAGCAGCGGGCGCCGCTGCTGCCCGCGGGCGCGATCGTCGCCGACGCCGTGATGGACCTGTTCGGCGTGGCGGAGCTGGAGATCTGCCCGTGGGCGCTGCGCGAGGGCGTCATCCTGCGCCGCCTCGACATGATCACCGGCTGAGGGGTCAGCGTCCGCCGGCGTTCCCGCCGAAGATCTCCCCGGGGGACACGCGGGTCCCGCTCATCAGCTGCGAGACGGTCACGAACCGGTAGCCCTTGCGGGCGAGCCGGTCCAGGATGCGCGGGAGCGCCTCCGCCGTCGCACGCCGGGTGTCGTGCAGGAGGACCACCGCGCCCGGGCGGGCCGCCGACACGGTGCGGTCCGCGATCACCTTCGGGTCGCTGGTGACCTCGTCGTGGACGTCGACGTTCCACATCACCTGCACCAGCCCCAGGGACGCGGCGACCTGCCCCACCGAACCGTCGGTCGAGCCGTACGGGGGCCGTAGCAGCCGCGGTGCGCGTCCCACGGTGTCGCGCACGAGCAGCTGCGTTTCCTGCACGTCCATGTGCATCTGAATGGCGGCCAGGCGTTCCAGGTCGCGGTGGTCCTGCGTGTGGTTGCCGATCTCGTGCCCCTCGGCGGCCTGCCGGCGCAGCAGGTCGCGATAGACGGCGGCGTTGCCGCCCACCGCGAAGAACGTGGCGCGGGCCCCGTGGGCGGCCAGCGTGTCCAGCAGCCGTCCCGTGTAGGGCCCGGGGCCGTCGTCGAACGTCAGCGCCACGCACTTGGCACGGCGGCAGTCCACGGGCGCCGGCGGGGCGGCCGACTGCGTTTTCACGCTGGGCGTGCTGGACGGGGGGCCGGTCGTCTCCGGACGCAGGGCCGCCTGCGGCCGGTGGGCGAGGGCGGCCTGGCGCGCGCGCCGCCCGAAGTCCGACAGCAGGGGCATGATCGTCGCGCTGTCCAGGACGGCGGCGATCCGCCCTGCCGTCCCGGGTGCGACGGTGTAGTCGCTGAACTCCACCACCAGGTCGCCCTCGGTGTTGAAGCCCATGGAGGAGAACAGCAGGGGGTCCGGGCGGACCCGTTCGAGGGTGACCTGACCGCCCAGGTGCTCGCGGACCCGCTGCGTCAGTGCGGCCAGCCCCTGCGGGCCGTTCACCAGGTCGGCGGACGGGTGCACCGTCCGGGTGGCGCCGTCGTACCACAGCGTGCGCCGCGCCTCACCCCCCGTGGAGCCCAGCGTCCGGGACGTCACCAGCCGGACCCCGACCACGTCGCCCGAAGCGGCCGTCAGCGACCACCGGACGTTGAGCTCCGGCACGTCGCCGGCGGGCAGCGGCGGGACGCGGGTGCTCGCGGAGTCGAACGGCGCCACCTGCTCGTCGACCGCGGCGGCCAACGCCTTCGTCAGTTCCGGTGCCCCGGGCACCTTCGGGTACGCGATGAACACCCGCTGGTGCCCGTCCCGCCGGACGCGCGTCACGGTGGTGAGGCCAGGGACCGCGGCAGGGTCGGCGGTGCGGATCGTTGGGGAGTCCTTCGGCGCCGTGGCGTGCCCGCTCGGCTGCGCGGTGCACCCGGTGAGGAACACCGCCCCGAGCGCCGTCGCGGCGGCTGCATGCCATAGGCCGGTCAGCCGCCGGCGCGTCCCGGACAACAGAGCACCCCCTTGGTAGGCGACGTCGGACGGTGTGCTGGACGGTGTGGACGGCGGTGGCCGCACGTCGACTCTGGCAAGCTGTCACATTAATGCCGGTATGAGCGTTTCGATCGTCGGCTTGGGGGGTATGAAACGGAGCTTTAATGTCCGGCGGTCGGCATTTGGTGATCTGTTGACCTGCGCCTGAACCTGGCCGTAGGTCCGAGCGTCTGCCATCGTGAGCACAGAAACGGACCCGGACCGCCCGCGCGGGCGGTGGCTCCCGCGGGTCCCGGCGGAGCAGAGCGGGCCTCGCGGAGGCCGGCCGGTGGTGGAAGGGGATCGCCATGGACGGCCCGCCGACCCCTGGCTCGGATGTGGGGGAGCCCCGGCCGGACCTGCCGTCGCGGGTGGGCCGGTACCGCATCGAAGCCAAGATCGGCGAGGGCGGCATGGGCGCGGTCTACCTGGGCCGCGACCCGGACGGACGGCCGGTCGCGGTCAAGGTGGTGCGCCCCGGGCTGGCCGACGACCCCGCCTTCCTCGCCCGCTTCCGCGACGAGGCCCGCAACGCCGAGCGGGTCGCCGCGTTCTGCACCGCGCAGGTCCTCGAACACGGCGAGGACGACGGCGTGGCCTACCTGGTGACCGAGTACATCGAGGGCCCGTCGCTGCTGCGCCACGTCACCGACAACGGCCCGCTGTCGCCCGGCATGCTGCACGGCGTCGCGGTCGGCGTGGCCGCCGCCCTGGTCGGCATCCACGCCGCCGGGCTCGTCCACCGCGACCTCAAACCCAGCAACGTGCTGCTGTCCATCTCCGGCCCGCGCGTCATCGACTTCGGCATCGCCCGCGCCCTCGACGCCGCCGCGTCCCACACCCGCACCGGCCAGATCATCGGCAGCCCCGGCTGGATCGCGCCCGAGCAGATCCTCGGGCAGCGCGCCACCCCCGCCGTCGACGTCTTCGCCTGGGGCTGCCTGGTCGCCTACGCCGCCAACGGCCGCAACCCCTACGGGCGGGGCTCGTTCCAGCTCATGGCCGCCCGCGCCGTCCACGCCGACCCCGACCTGGGCGTGCTCACCGAGCCTCTGGCCGGCCTCGTCCGCAGCGCCCTCGCCAAGGACCCCGCGCAACGTCCCAGCGCCCGCGACCTCCTGCTGGCCCTCACCGGGGGCACCGGCACCGAGGCCGACGTCAACACGACGATCGACGAATCCTGGCGCCTCCGCGACCCGGGACCGGCCGCACCACAAGATCCCGCGACACTACGCGACCCAGGAGGCACCGCGCCGAGCGGCTCTGTGACGCACCAGGAAGCAGGGGCCGCCGCGCCGAGCGGCTCCGCGACGCGACACGATGCGGGTTCGGTCGCCCCAAGCGAACACGGGGCGGTCACGCGGGAGGCCCTTGGGCGTTCCGATCGGCGCCGTCCACGGCGCCCCCTCGTGCTCACGGGCGCGGCGGCGCTCATGGCGGCCGTCGTCGCAGGCGGCGTCGTGCTGATGGTCAGGGACCGCGACGGCGCGTCCGGCACCGGGGCGGCGACCCCGGCGGCGCTGCCGAAGGACCCTTTGCTCGTCCGGATCGACACCCGGCCCGGATGGCCCGGCACATGCCACGGCGACATCGGCGTGTACGTCCCCGGCGCCGCCGCCCCCACCACCCTGGTGGACGGCCCCCAGTGCGACACTCTCCCGGTGTGGTCGCCGGACCGCAGGCGCATCGCCTTCACCCGGTCGGGCGGCGGCCGCACCGAGGCGTGGGTGATGAACGCCGACGGCAGCGATCCGCGCAAGGTCACCGACCGGATATCGGGCGGGCGCGTGGCCTGGTCCCCGGACGGACGGCGGCTGGCGTTCATGGGCCGTGACAACGGCGTCGCGCAGATCTTCGCCATCACCATCGGCGAGACGACGCCGACACGGCTCACCGACGACCCCGCCGACAAGGACGACCCCGCATGGTCGGCCACGGGGCGGCTGGCCTTCTGGAGCAAACGCGACGGCACCGAGCAGATCTACACGCTCGACCCGCAGCACCCCGACCGGCCGTGGACGAGGATCACCGCGGACGGCGTCCGCGCCGTCGACCCCGCCTGGTCCCCGGACGGGCGGCGCCTGGCCTACACGCGCGGCGCCTACCCCCGGGCCGACATCTGGGCGGTGAACGCCGACGGCACCGGCGCCCGCCGCGTCACCGCCGACGCCGGACACGACATGGACCCCACGTGGTCGCGGAACGGCGCGTGGATCGCCTACGTCAACGGCCGCTACGCCCAGCCCCGCCTGCGCGCGGTGCGCCAGGACGGCTCCGGCGACCGGTCCCTCGTCCCCGGCGCCGTGTCCTTGGGGCACCCCGGCTGGTCCTAGCTCAGCGGAAGTCTCGGGAGCGGACGCGGCCGGGGACGGGAAGGCGGCGAAGCCGGGTGGCGCGGACGTTGGTGACCCCGTCGACGCGCTCCAGGCGCCCGTTCACCAGCAGCGCCTGCGCGTCGACCGCCAGGCCCCGGTGCCGCTGGAACACCGGCGGCGGGCACACCACGTTGATGACGCCCGTCTCGTCCTCCAGCGTCATGAACACGATCCCCCCGGCCGTCGGGGGCCGCTGCCGGTGGGTGACCAGGCCCGCCACCACCACGTTGGTCTCCGCGGGCGCCTGCGCGAGCCCCTCGGAGGGCACCGCGCCCAGCTCGTCCAGCGCCTCCCGCACGTGCGCCATGGGATGGGTGTGGGAGACCCCCGTCGCCCACAGGTCCGCCAAGGTCTCCTCCACGGGAGTCATCGCGGGCAGTGGCGGGGCGATCGTTCCCGGGGTGGCGCCCTCCAACTGATCGGGGCCGCTCCCGGCGAGCGCGCCCGCCGCCCACAGCGCCTCCCTGCGCGACAGGCCGAAACAGCCGAACGCCCCGGCCGTGGCCAGGGCCTCCAGCGCCGCCGCGGACAGGGGGACGCGCCGTGCCAGATCCTCCATGCTCGCGTAGGGGCGGCCTGCGGCGATGGCCTCGGCGGTGTCCTCGCCCAGGTTGCGTACGCCCGCCAGGCCCAGGCGGATCGCGGGCTGCGGCGCGCTGGGCGCGTGCGGATGCCTCGACCGCACCGGCACGGGCTCCTCCAAGGTGGGGTGCGCGCCGCTGGCGTTGACGTCCACGCCCCTCACCTCCACCCCGTGGCGGCGGGCGTCGGCCAGCAGCGACTGCGGCGAGTAGAAGCCCATCGGCTGGTTGCGCAGCAGCGCGGCGGTGAACGCCGCGGGATAGTGCCGCTTGAGCCAGGCGCTGGCGTACACCAGGTGCGCAAAGCTCTGCGCGTGCGACTCGGGAAACCCGTACCCGGTGAATCCGAGGATCTTCTCGTAGACGTCCTCGGCGACGTCGGCGGGGATGCCCCGCTCGGCCATGCCGCTCAGCAGCCGCTCCCGGAGCCGCTCCACCCGCTCCGGCGCCCGCTTGGCGCCCATCGCCTGCCGCAGCCGGTCGGCCTCGGCGGGGGAGAAGCCCGCGCAGTCCACGGCCAGCTGCATCATCTGCTCCTGGAACAGGGGGACGCCGAGGGTGCGCGCCAACGCGTTCTCCATGAGCGGATGCGGGCACTCGGCGGGCTCCTCCCCCCGGCGGCGCCGCAGATACGGGTGGACGGAGCCGCCCTGGATGGGGCCGGGCCTGATCAGCGCGACCTCCACCACCAGGTCGTAGAACTCGCGCGGCCGGAGGCGGGGCAGCGTCGCCATCTGCGCCCGCGACTCCACCTGGAACACCCCGACGGTGTCCGCGTCGCACAGCATGTCGTACACCAGGGGGTCCTCCGGGGGGACGGACTGCAGGTCGTACCGTTCGCCGTGGTGTTCGGCCACCAGGTCGAAGCAGTCGTGCAGCGCGGCCAGCATGCCCAGCCCCAGCAGGTCGAACTTGACCAGCCCCGCCGCCGCGCAGTCGTCCTTGTCCCACTGCAGGACGCTGCGGCCGGGCATCCGCGCCCACTCGACGGGGCACACCTCCCCGACCGGCCGGTCGGCGATCACCATGCCCCCCGAGTGGATGCCCAGGTGCCGGGGCAGCGTGAGCATGCGCTGCGCCAGCCGCGTCACCGCCTCCGGGATGTCGGCCTCCGAGCCGACCGGGTCACGCGGATCGATGCCCCGCGACCAGGCGTCCTGCTGCCCGGGGGAGAACCCGAGCGCGCGCGCCGCGTCCCGTACGGCCATGCGCGGCCGGTAGCTGATGACGTTGGCGACCTGGGCGGTGCGCTCGCGCCCGTACTTGTCGTAGACGTACTGGATGACCTCCTCACGGCGGCGGTGTTCGATGTCCAGGTCGATGTCGGGAGGCCCGTCGCGCCCGGGGGACAGGAACCGCTCGAACAGCAGCCCGTGCCGCACCGCGTCCACACCGGTGATGCCGAGCGCGTAGCACACCGCCGAGTTGGCCGCCGAGCCCCGCCCCTGGCACAGGATGCCGCGGCTGCGGCAGAACTCCACGATGTCGTGCACGACGAGGAAGTAGCCGGGGAAGCCCAGCTGCTCGATCACGTCCAGCTCTTTGGCGATCTGGGCGTACGCGCCCGGGACGCGTTCCCGTTCGGGCGGCCCGTACCGCCGCCGCGCCCCCTCCGCCACCAGGTGCCGCAGCCAACTCGCCTCGGTGTGGCCGTCGGGGACGGGCCAGTCCGGCAGGCGCGGCGCCACGACGGCGAAGTCGAACGCGCATTCCCGGGCCAGTTCCACCGTGCGCTCCCGCACCCCGGGGAACCGCGCGAGCCGCACCGCCATCTCCGCCCCGCCGCGCAGGTGCGCGGTGCCGGCGGCGGGCAGCCACCCCGCCATGTCGTCCAGGCTGCGCCGCGCGCGCACGGCGGCCAGGGCCTGCGCCAGGCGCGCGTCCGGGCCGGGCGCCGCGAAATGCACGTTGTTGGACGCCACCACCCCCACGTCCACCCGGGCCGCCAGCTCCGCCAGGGCGTCGTTGCGCGGATCGTCGCCCGGAAGGTCGTGGTCGACCAGCTCGACGAACACGTTGCCGCGGCCGAACATGTCCACCAGCCCGCAAAGCTCCCGCTCGGCGGCCTCCGGGCCGTGCTTCCGCAGCGCGGCGGGCACCGCCCCCTTGCGGCACCCGGTGAGCACTGCCCAATGGCCGCCGTGGGCGTCGGCGAGCGACTCCGCGTCGTAGACGGGCCGCCCTTTCTCCCCGCCCGCCAGCTGCGCCGCGGTGATGGACGCACACAGCCGCGCGTACCCCTCCGGGTTGCGCGCCAGCACCGGCAGATGCCGGCCCGCCGGATCGGGCTGGCCCGTCTGGGGCCCGGGCAGCCCCAGGCTCAGCTCGGCCCCGAACACCGTTGCGATGCCCGCCTCGGACGCCGCCTGCGCGAATTGCACCGCCCCGTACATCCCGTCGTGGTCGGTGAGCGCCATGGCCTCCACCCCGAGCCGCGCCGCCTCCGCCACCAGCGCGGCCGGGTCGCTCGCCCCGTCCAGGAAGCTGAACGACGAGTGGCAGTGCAGCTCCGCCCACGGCACGGCGGCAGGCCGCACGGGCCTCGCCGCCGCCCGCCCCGGCTCCGTCCGATTCCGCCCGGCCTGGTCCTGCCCGGCCTGGTCCTGCGT
>NZ_BSTN01000017.1:22855-141259 GCF_030269545.1 Actinomadura sp. NBRC 104425
TGCGTGGCCTGGTCCTGCGTGGCCTGGTCCTGCGTGGCCTGGTCCTGCGTGGCCTGGTCCTGCGTGGCCTGGTCCTGCGTGGCCTGGTCCTGCGTGGCCTGGTCCTGCGTGGCCTGGTCCTGCGTGGCCTGGTCCTGCGTGGCCTGATTCTGCGTGGCCTGATTCTGCGTGGCCTGATTCTGCGCGGCCTGATTCTGCGCGGCCCGCTCCTGCCGCCCCCACGACAACCGCCGCTCGAACTCGCGCCACGGGATCGGCGGGTTACTCCAGCCCACGCCGTCCGCCCCGCTCACTCGTACACGGCCTCCACATGCCAGCGCCCCCCTTCCACCGCCAGCAGGTAGGCGTGCCCCTCCGCCGTGACAACCTGGAACCGGGCCCGGCGCCGCGCGCGCTCGGGGTCCCACCAGTACTCGGCCACCGGCCAGGGCCCCGCCCACGCCGTCACCCGCTCGGCCCTGCCGCCCGCCACGGCGACGTGCGCGGGCGGCGCCGACACCGCACACCGCGCCGATACCCCCACCGTCTCCCCGGAGGCGTCCGTGACCGCCGCGGACCGCGGCGCCGGAGGAACCACCGCCGGAGCCGGGCCTTCGATCCGCCCCGGCCACGGACCGTCCGGAACCCCCGCCGGAGGCAGGTCGCCGACCGGCACCCGCGCCACCTGCTCGCCCGGACCCCGCCCGCCGGTCACCACCGGCCGGGTGACACCGCGGTGGCCGAGCAGCGCCTGGATCCGGTCCACCGCCCGCGCGATGCGCTCGGTCACCGTGGACCGGCCCCACAGCGCCTGCTGTCCGCCCTCGTCCGGGACGAGCTGGTCCGGAGCCAGCTCCAACCACGCCACGCCGCCCCACACGGCGTCTGCGGCCTCCTCGGGGGCCCGCCACGCCGACAGCTGCCAGCGGACCCGCTCGGCCACCGCCAGCGCCGACAGCGCCCCCTCGTGCCGCCACAGCCGGCGCAGAACACCGCCGTCGGCGAAACCGGCGGTCACCTCCAGCCGCACGCAGGTCAGCCCGCCCGCGGCCATCCCCTCGTGCAGCTCGGCGGCCAGCCGCTTGGCCGCGAACACCACCTGCTCGGCATGCGCGGCGGGCGGATCGAACTCCTCCCGCACCGACAGGTCGGCGGCCGCGGGAGCGGGCGCCACCGGCCGCGGCTCCTCGCCCCGCGCCAGCCGGTGCGCCAGCGCCCCGTCCGCCCCGAACCGCCCCGCCACGTGCCCGGACGGCAGCGCCGCGAACGCCCCCAGCGTCCGGATGCCCAGCCGCTGCAGCAGGTCGGCCAGCTCCGGCCGGTCCAGCACCGACAGCGGATACGGCGCCAGGAACGCCGCCGCCCCGCCTGCGGGCACCACGATCCCGCCCCCGCCGGAACGCGCGGCCAGCTCCGCGGCGAACAACCCGTCCGCTATGCCCGCCCCGCAGTCGAACCCCGCCTCCACCACGGCGTCCTGAACCAGCACCCGCAGCGACTCCTCACCGCCGTAGAAGCGGGCGGCGCCGCGCGCCGGGACGGCGCACAGCCCCGGGCGCACCACCTCCACCTTGGGCACGAGCGCGGCCACCGCCTCGACCACCCTCTCGAACCGCCGCCCTTCGGCGTCGCCGTCGCGGTCCCGCACCACGAGATCCGGGCAGCGCCGCTGCGCGTCCCGGACCCGCTGCCCCCGCCGCACGCCCGCGGCCCGCGCGGCGGAACTGCACGCCGCCACCCGGCCGTCCGCCACCACGGCGCCCGGCGTCGCGGCGTCGACGCCCACCGCGGTGACCGGCCAGTCCGGACACCACACCGCCAGCACCCGGCTCATCCCACGACCTCCAGGGCGGGCCGCGCGGCCGCCGCGGCGGTGACCGTCCCGTCCGGGCCGGGCAGCCACACCCAGGCGCTGCGCCCGCCCCCGCGCCCCTCGGCCACCACCCGGGCGAGACGCCCGCTCAGCAGGCCGTGCCCGTCACCCACGCCCGCCCATTCCGCCTCGGCCACGCGCAACCTCAACTGCACTCCCGGCCACTGGCGCCCGTACGGTCCCGACAGCGCCAGCACACACCCGTGCTTGCGGACCAGCGCCGACAGCCTCCGCACGGCCGCCCCCGCAGGAGCCGCCGGGGGACGCAGCAGCACCAGGTCAACGGACTCGACGAGCGCCGCCACCACATCCGGCCACCGCTCACCGGGCTCGTCCACCAGAAGCAGGCGTTCGGGCTCCGCGCCCATCCCCGCGGCCGCCAGCACACCGAAGTCAGGCATGCCGACCACGCCGCACCAACCGCCCTGCCTCTCGACGCCCCCGTGCCTGGACACCCCCGCGACCAGCGCGACACCCAGGGACGCGGATCCGTCCACCTCCACAACGGACCCTGCCCGCAGGGCACCGCCGGGAACGACATCGCGCAACCCGGGCAGCACAGGAACGGTCTCCGCTGACACCGCCGACCCGGGCCGCACCCCCGCGTGGGCCAGCGCCGCCCCCGGCCGCCCGAAGGCGCTCCGCAGGACCCCCACCGAGGAAGCCCCCGGATCCGCCCGGAGCCCGTCCCGCGACGGCGCGCCCCCCGCCGCCGGGGACCCGACGGCCCCGGACCGCACCGACGCCGACTCCGCCACGGTCCCTCCCGCCCACGATCACGCGCCCCCGGATCACGGCCACCAATGTCGAACACAGGTTCGATATGTGTCAAGTTATCGCAGGTCACACCGCATCCCCGCGCCGCCCGGCCCGCAACGCGCAACCCCTTGCGCCATAGGCCTTCCCGCGGTCGCACCCCCGCCTGAGAATTGCCGGACGCGTGCAAGACCACCGCGGCGCGCGGGCGCACGACCGGCTCGCCCAAGGGGTGCGGGAAGACGGCGATCGCATCCCCGCTCCCGGGGTTCGTATGCTGCGGTCATGGCGCATGACGTGCGGGCCGTCGAGTGGACGGGGCAGGGGCTGCGGCTGATCGACCAGACGGTGCTGCCCCACCGGCTGGAACACCTCGACGTCAGGGACGTCGACACCCTCGTCGCCGCGATCCGCAACCTGGCCGTGCGCGGCGCCCCGGCCCTGGGAGTGGCGGGCGCGTTCGGCGTCGCCATCGCCATCCGCCAGGCCGAACGGGAGCACTGGGACGACGCCACCCGCGACGCCGCCATCCAACGGATCCGGGACGCCCGCCCCACCGCCGTCAACCTCGCCGCCGGCGTGGACAGGGTCCGGCCCCTCGTGCCCAAGGGACTCGACGCCGTCGTGGCCGAAGCGCAGGCCCTGTTGGACGAGGACGTGCGCGGCAACCGCGCCATAGGGCGGCACGGCGCGGACTGGATTCTCGCCCGGACCCCCGACCGCCCCCTGCGCATCCTCACCCACTGCAACACGGGAGCCCTCGCCACGGCAGGCTGGGGCACGGCCCTGGGAGTCGTCCGCGAACTGCACACCCGCGCACGCGTCGAGGTCGTCTACGCCGACGAGACGCGCCCCCTGCTGCAGGGCTCGCGCCTCACCGCCTGGGAACTGGATCAGGCGGGCATCCCCTGCCTGATCCAGGCCGACGGCGCGGCGCCCGCCACCATCCTGCGCGGGCTGGTCGACGTCGCCGTCGTCGGCGCCGACCGGATCGCCGCCAACGGCGACACCGCCAACAAGGTCGGCACCGTGAGCGTGGCCCTGGCCTGCGCCGAGGCGGGCATACCGTTCGTCGTCGCCGCCCCCTGGAGCACCGTCGACCTGAACACGCCCTCGGGACGCGACATCCCCATCGAGGAACGCGCCCCCGAGGAGATTCTCGCCTGGAACGGCGCGCACGCCGCCCCCGAAGGCGCCCGCGCCCACAACCCGGCGTTCGACGTCACCCCGGCGAAGCTCGTCAGCGCCCTGGTGACCGAGACGGGCGTGCTGGAGGTCTCCTCGGGCGCGACGCCCCGACGCGCGTCCTCCCGCTGACGGCCGTCACACCCACGGCAACGCGGAACGCTCGGCCCAGTACCGCTCCGGCGGTACGGCCGAACCCAGGACCTGCGCCAGCTCCTCTTCCCCGAGCGACACCGTGACGGCCGCCAGGTTCGACTTCAACTGCGCCGGGCTCACCGCCCCCAGCAGCACGGTTCCGGCCCACTCCTGCGCCAGCACCGCCGCAAGGGCGACCGCGTCCGGCCCCACCCCGTGCCGGGCCGCCACCTCACGCACCGCCTCCGGGGGCCGGACGGCGAGCCTGCCGTTGGCCATGGCCTCCTTCACCAGCACGTGAGCCCCGGCCTCGTGGGCCTCCCGCAGCGCGTCGCCCACGGACGGCTCCAAAAGATTCCACGTCGACTGCACCGTGTCGAACAGCCGCCGCCCCGAAACCTGAAGCTCCATCGCCTTGCGCACGGTCTCGCCCTGGCGGGGCCCGGACGTGGAGAACCCGACCCTGACGCCCTCCTCCGCCGCCTCCGCCAGCGCGGCCTGCAGGGCCGCGTCGCCGAACAGCGGGCTGTCATGGGTCAGCGAGTGCACCTGGTAGACGCTCACCCTCGTGCCCAGAAGGCCGCGGGTCTCGGCGTACTGGGCCCGATAGCGGTCCAGGCTGTGCTCCTTGACCTCGTGGACGTCGGCGTCCATGCGCCACCCGCCGACGTAGGCGTACCCCCACTTGCTCGACACGACGACGTCGTCATGCCCCCGCGCGTCGAGCCACCCGCCGAGGAACTCCTCGGCCAGCCCGTACGACCGCGCGGCGTCCACCCACCGGATCCCGGCCTCGTACGCGGCGTCCAGCACATCCCACGTGGCCGCGCGCATCTCCTCGACGCCGCGCCCGTCCGGCAACTGGTCACCGCGCCCCACGTTGATGTACGCGGGCCGTCCCAACGCCGCCAGCCCCAGACCGAGCCTTCGCATCACGCCTCCACCCTCGCATCGATCACCACCGAAAACTTATCCACAGAACGGCGTTCTACTGTTTTCCGTGCTCTCCGCGTCCAACCATGTACTCACGGCAACGAAAGGAGCCCCGATGAGTCCCGAAGCCCCTCGCACCCACTACGCCTTCCGCCAGTTCGCCGCCCTGCTGGGCATCACCGCCTGGCAACTGCGCCTGGCCCGCGAGCACGGCCTGCTCCCCGAACCCGACGTCGACGGGCGCCGCTGGTCCGCCGAACTGGCCGAGCGCTGCACCGACCGCAGGCCGCAGATCCTGTCCGCCTTCGGCGAGCAGCCGCCGATCGGCGCCGCCAAGGCTGCGGCCCGGCTGGCCCCGCGGGTCGGCCTCGACGTCGACCGGGCCGACATCGAGATCCTCGTCGCCCGCGGCGACCTCTGTGTGATCAGCCGCTACCAGGGCAACCCGGTCTACCTGCTGCGCGACCTGGACGCCCTCGCCCCCGAGACGATCACCTCTGTCGTCGCCGCCCGCAAGGGCCCGCTCCTCGACACCGTCGACGCCCGCGGCGCCGCCGTGATCCTCGACTGGCCCAAGGACGTCTTCGCACGCATCGCCGCCGAGCGCCGCCTCGGCACCGACCAGCTGGGCCGCTACTCCATCGACGACGTCCGCGCCCTGTCCGCCGACCGCGACGTCGCCGAGCGCGTCCGCCACGAGCGGCGCCGCGCCGCCCAGCTGAGGGCCCGCCGCAACCAGGCCCGCTGCGAGAACACCCTCCGCGACTGGCTGCGGCACTGCACCGCCTACCTCGAAGGCGCGACCACCGCCCCGCCCAAGCTGGCCGAGGCCGGTCGCGCCCTGCGCGCCCTGGCCACCGCCAGAGCCACCACCCAACCCGAGAAATCCGCCGCCTAAGGCGGCGGACACGGCCCGGCTGTCCTGTCGTGACGGGCTGGCGACGCGGCCGGCGGTGGGGCCGCCGAGTCCGCTGTGGCCGCGGTGCTGGAAGCAGGCGTGCAGACAAGCGCGCAAGCGCGGCGCGGCGTTCGGTCGCTGGGGACGGGGGAAGCCCGTCGTCCAGCCGGAGGCGGTGGCGGCCCTCGTCCCTGCTGCCGGTCTGCGGCCGGAAGCGGCGTGAAGACACACGGAAGCCTCAAGTCGTGGTCTCGTGGTGTCGAATGGCAGTCGTTCGATCTGCGCTCTGTCGGCCTGACGGGGCGAGCTGACCGACCGCCCGTACGCCTGCGCCGTCCGAGCCGACCGAGGAACTGATCGGCTGGGGCGTTCTCGACCCGGAGGCCCGGCGCGCCGTGGCGGCGTTCCGACCACCTGACCGAAGCCCCCGACCTGGCGTCCGGATCCTGGTCTGCGGGACGGTCCCCCTCGACCGTCTGCGGAGTGTGCGGCCGCTTCATTGCAGCGGACGGCGGTGATCTGGGCGGTCGGCCCTTGCCGGTGCGGCCGTGTGATCAGGTGCGCTTCGAGTGGCGCGAGCCGCGTCGCCGCTTCTTTTGGGTCTCGCTCCGGACGACGGCGTACAGGCGGTCGCGGGCCTCGGTACGGGACATGGCGGGAAGGCGTTCGGGGAGCGCACCGGCCACGCCGGAGGGCGCGTCGATCCGCCCGTCGTCGTCCACCGCGACCCGGTCGCCGGGCCAGTCGCCCAGCAGCACGGCGGACACGTCGCCGGGATGGCGCGCGAGGAGCTGCGAGACCCGGTCGGCCTCCTTCTCGCAGTCGGCCACCAGCAGCAGACGGCGTGTGTGCGGGGAGGTCGTCTCCCTGCGCATGGCCAGTTCCGTCTCCAGGTAGGCCAGGGCGGCGTCGAGGTTGCCCGGGATGAACAGCCCGTCCGAGGAATCGTCGAGCAGGTCGTCCTCGGCCAGGCCGAACAGCATCGTGGCGTCGGAGCGGGGGATCACCACCAGGGCGCTGTCCCGGTACCCCTCCAGGGCGGCCAGCGCCATGACCCGCGCGCTCGCGGCGGCGCCCTCGCCCGTCAGGCAGAGCGCGGGGAGCGCGAACGGATCGATGGCCGGCCGATAGGTGAAGGAAACGGCGGGCTCCTGCTCGACAGGCGGGGCGCCCGCCGGCAGCGCCGCTGCGGCAGCCGCGAGAATGCGATGGCGCAGCGGATAGCCGATGGCCGCCATGGCGGGCAGGAGCAGCCCGAGCAGCAGCAGCGGTTGCAGGGATCGGGCGTCGCCCTGCTGCTCGTCGACCTGGGCGCGAGGAGACGGCCGCGCGGGGGTCGGCGTCGAGGTGGCGCTCGGCACCGTGGTCTTGGACACCGATGGTGAAGGACTGACGCGGGAAGGAGACGGCTTGGGCGGACGAGGGGACGCGGCCGTGGGACGGGGCCGCGCCTTGGGCGCCCGCTCCCGCCCCTCCGGGGTGGCCCGCCGAGAGGGAGTCCGGCGCGGACGAGGCCTTTCCGCCCATGCCCGCCGCCGCATCGCCTCCCACATGTCCTTGCAGAGCCGGGCGGTGTACCAGTCGAAGTACGGGGCCTGGCGGCACGGCACGGGCCGGGCGTAGCGCCCGTCGGGCTCGGGCCTGGCCGCGGCGTGCGCCGCCCCGGGCGTCGCGAGCGAGAGGACGCCCGCGATGGCCGCGCTGCCCAGCAGCCCGTACACGCACCGCACGGCCGCTTTCCGAACCCGGCCGACGCGCCTGAGATCTGGCAGAAGGTGCTTCATACTCCGCCCCGGGGGGATCGCCGCGGACATCTCCGGCTGACGATCGTAGTCAACTTGACTACACAGCGTTGAGGATTGCTCACACTCCAGGTTTCGCCCACGATGAACACCCGCCGCAAACGCCACTTACCGGAGCAGATCCACCCTGCGCTACGTGTCAAAGTCCACGGTGCGGTTCACCGTTGACGGTGGTGGATGGCCGTGATGTCTGCCGACATTGGTGGGGATGTCGGGGCTGCCGCGTTGGTTGGCATCGCCCTGCAGTGGTCGATTGCCGGGGCGGAGCCGCTCCGTGATGTGTGTCAGAGTCCGCGGTGCGAGCCACCGCTGATGATGGCGGGTCATGATGTCTGCCGACACCGGCAGGGGCGCCGAGGCCGCCGCATTCGTTGGCATCGCCCTGCACTGGCCGATTCCGGTAGGTGTGCTGGTGGTGTCCTGTCTGAGCGGCGCCGTCACCGGCGGCGGGGGCGGCAGGTGCGTGCGACATCGTCCACTTCATCGAGGCCCTTACGCGTGTTGACGTGTGGGGCTCCCGTGGGGCGGTCGGCACGCCGACGGACGCGGTGGGCGTGTGATCGGCTGCGGGTTACATCGACATGGGGTGTGCAGGGGAGTGGGGCGGTGTGAGCGTTTCGGCCTGCTGGTCGGGGTGGTCGCGGTCGGGTTGCGAAGCACAGTGCCACACCCAGCAGCCGTCGGGAGGATGGTCGCGGTCGGGGTGCGGAGGGGTTGTTGGAGCGCTGGTCGTCGGGGAGGGGCGGCAGGGGCGAAAAGTGTGCTCGCCGTCCGGCCGGGGGTCGGGGTGACCAGCGCGGCCGGACGGCGAGACGGGGGTGTGAGTGTCAGGTGTCGGGGTGGTCGGTGTGGGTGCGCAGGCGCAGGAGGGCGGCGACCAGGCCGCCCCACACGATGACGATGGCGATGATCATCATGATGATGGCGCCGGTGGACATCAGCGCGCTCCCTTCTCGACGGCGCCGGGCGCGGGCGCCGGGTCCGCCTCGTCGGTGGTGGCGCGGCGCCGCAGCAGCAGCGCCAGGACGACTCCGACGACGATCACGGCGCCCGCCACGCCCCAGCCGGCGGCGTTCAGGAACCAGGTCGGGTAGCCCTCGTAGTTCTCGGCGAACTCCCCGCGCAGGCTGTCCCACATCATCCAGCCCAGCATCAGCGGGGTGACCACCCCCAGGCAGATCCGCCACCACGTCCCCACCCGGACCGCCGAGGCCGTGTTGACGTGCTCCTGCATGGCGGGCAGGCGGCGCAGGGCCCAGGCCACCACGACCAGCACCACCAGGGCGGCCAGCACGATGCCGTACTGGTTGATGAAGTGGTCCACCACGTCCAGCAGGTACAGGCCCTGGTCGGTGGGGAACACTGCGATCGACACGACCGCCACCGCGCCGCCGACGCCGAGCACCGAGGTGAGGCGGCCCAGGCCGAAGCGGTCCTGCACGGCCGACACCACCACCTGGACGATGCTGATCAGCGAGGTCATTCCGGCGATCACCAGGGAGCCGAAGAACAGCACCCCGAACACGTCGCCGCCCGGCATGGACGAGATGATCTTCGGGAAGGCGATGAAGGCCAGCCCGATCCCGGACGCGGCGACCTCGCCGACCGGCACGCCGCTCGCGGACGCCATGAAGCCCAGCGCGGCGAACACGCCGATGCCCGCCAGCAGCTCGAACGAGCTGTTGGCGAACCCCGCCACCAGCGCCGACCCGCTGAGGTCGGACCGCCGGGGCAGATACGACGCATAGGTGATCATGATGCCGAAGCCGACGGACAGCGAGAAGAAGATCTGCCCGTAGGCCGCGACCCACACGCCGCCCTTGGTGATCTTCGACCAGTCGGGGGAGAACAGCGCGTCCAGGCCGGTGGCGGCGCCGTCCAGGAACAGGGCCCGCACCACCAGGATGCCGAACAGCACCACCAGCAGCGGGATGAAGATCTTGTTGGCCCGTTCGATGCCGCCCGCGATGCCGAGCGCCAGCACCCCCAGCGTGACGACCCACACCGCGATCAGGGGCCAGGCCACGCCCGCGACGTAGGTGGAGATGCCGCCGGGCGCGTCCGCCGCCTGCAGGAACTTGGCGCTCAGGAACTTCTCGGGGTCGTCCCCCCACTGCTGCCCGAAGGAGAAGCCGACGTACCGCACCGCCCACGCCATGATGACGGCGTAGTACACCGCCACCACGAAGCAGATCGCGACCTGCCACCACCCGATCGCCTCGGTGGGCCGCGACAGCCGCCGGAACGCCGCGGGCGGCGCCCCGCGGAACCGGTGCCCGATCGCGTACTCCAGGATGAGCAGCGGGATCCCGGCGGTGAGCAGCGCCACCAGGTAGGGGATGAGGAACGCCCCGCCGCCGTTGTCGTAGGCGACGTAGGGGAACCGCCAGATGTTCCCCAGGCCGATCGCCGATCCGATCGCCGCGAACAGGAAGCCTGCGCGGCTGGTCCACTGTTCGCGTCGCTGGTCAGGCACTACCCGACCCTCCCATCTCTCGCTCGTCCCCGCTCCCGGCAGCACGGCCGCCGACGCAGCCCCCCATTATCGGACGCCCGATTAGGGGCTTTTGTATCGCAGCCAAGAGTAACCCCTTCGTGACGCATTCAATCCATCGCCAGGTCCCCACGTCACCGCGACCGGCAAAGAACTCTCCCCCGACGCGGCCCATCGACGCGATCACGTCCACCCGCGCGCCGGCAACCGCAGCGCGTGCAGGTCGCAGCTTCTCGCCGCAACACGCACGGTGGTGCAGCCGGCGAACGCCGCGCATGGACCCCGCCGACTACGGTTCCTCTTCACCTCGTTGATCAGGAGGCGTGATCAAAGGTCAGTGCTCGCCAGAATCCGCGATCACCGCGTAGTGCGTCCAGCCCCAGGCGTTCTTGGGGTATGCGGCGCCGCCGGGCGAACAGATCGCGGACGGCGGACCTGTGCGGCTCGGGAATCCAGCGCAGGAGCTCGTCATGACGTGTGCCCGCACCTCGGTTGCTGGGGTCCGGCATCGCCCACTCCTCCCGCCTGGCGAGGAGGTAGGCGTAGCAGGGGACGGCCGGACGAAGCCGCGGCAGGCCGTGCTCGGCGGCCGCGGCCGCGGCGCCGACGGCCGTCTGGAGACCGAGGACGTCGATGTCTCCGAAGTAGTGCATCGTCCGCGGTTCGGGGTGGAGAAACGGCACGCTGAGAACGCTGCGGACGAAGCCGTTGCCGCTGCCCCAGCCGATGTGGAGATCGGGCCGGTCGGCTGCGGGCATCGAACGCAGGGCGGTGAGAAAGGAGGTGTACGTGGCGAGGTTCTCCAGCACCAGGAGTCCGGTCGGTCCTCTTCCTGGCACGTGCTGTGAGGCGAAGGGCAGCGGCGGTTGGTAGCAGGCGAGAAGGTCCAGGGACAGCGCACCCGAGGTGAACAGGCGGCCTTTCGCATAGGTGTCGATGGCCTTCTCGTCGCCGAAGAGTTCGGCCGAGCGTTCCTGCACGGGCACCATGCCCGGGTCGGGGTTGTCCCGCAGCCAGGCGGCGATCCGGTCCAGGATCTCGATTTCGTCGTCCCGGGTGGCGATGCGGCCGGCTTCCTCCAGGGCGTGCGGCCACACGCGCGGCGCCGTCCGCGGTGGCCGCGGGGCGGGCCGCTGCGTCTTCGCGACCCAGCGGGGCAGGGCCGGTGCGGCGCGGCGGTCCCAGCCCGTCGCGGAGCCCGCCGCCGGCAGGGTCACCTGCCCGGCCGCCGCCAGGTCCTGCAGAGCCGTCCGCATGACGGAACGCAGCTCCGGGGCGCCGACGAGTGCCGGGTGACGCGACAGCACCCCGTCCAGAAGATCGTCGACCGGTACTCTCCTCTTTTCCGATGCGGCGATCAGCCGGGACAGCTCCTCGGCGATGTCCGCCGTCATGAGGCCCCTTCCGCCTCGGGCTCGTTCCACGCCTCGTCGGTGTGGGCGACGCGGACGCCGTCGACCTCACCGCCCGGCTCCGCGTCGGGCGGGCCGGCGGAACCGGAAGGGGGAGCGTCCGGAACGATGTACCGGCGGTCCCGGCTGCGTCCCTCCCTGTTGTCCAGCCGGATGACGTTGGGGAACTGGATGACGGCCGCGGGATCTTTCACACCGGTCGTGTACACGAGCTGCACGCCGTGGGCGGCCGCCACGTCGCGTTGCAGCCGGACGAGCGGAGCGGACGAGGCACGCCCGATCGGATTGTCGAGCAGCAGAACCCCTCCGGAACGGCCCTTGCGTCCGGCTCCCATGGCGCGCAGCGCCGCCAGGGTGCAGTAGAGCGCCACGCAGACGGTGAGCTTCTCACCGCCGGACCATTTCGCCAGGCGGCTGATGTCCTCGGTGATGGCGCCCTGGTCCTCGGCCGGCTTGAGCACCTTGACGGTGAACCCGCGCGGCCCGACCGACTCGTGCACCGCCGCCTTGAGCAGCGGCATCCCCTCCAGGCTGAGGCCTTTGGCGATGGCCTGGTCGATGACCCGCTCGGCGTAGGCGATCAGGTCGCTGTCGCTCGGACGGTCGAAGGCGATCCGCAGCACCTTCCGTCCCGCCCAGGAACCGTGGGAGGTGGGCATGCGGGAGGCCCGTTCTGCTCTGCCGAGCGTGTCCAGGCTCTCCCGGACCAGGTGGGCGAGGGCCTCGCCGAGGATGACCTGGTCCTTGGCGATGGCCTCCAGTTCTCCGGTGAGGGTTTGGGCGCGCAGCCGCAGCCTGCCGGCCAGGTCGGCGGCGTGCGGGGCGAGCACCGCGGCCGGGTCGTTGGCCACCCGGTCCTTGATCGGCCCGTTGATGAGGGCGAAGCCCGAGGCCGTGCGGCGGACGGCGTCGACGGCGTCGGCCAGTTCCGCCTCCTCGTCCGCCCGGCGCTGGTCGGCTTCGTTGAGCGCCCGGTTGATCTCCCGCGCCCGGGCGCGGGCGGCGAGGTTGTCTCCGTCGAACGGGGCCGCCGGGGGCGCCTGCGTCGGCGGCAACAGCTCCAGGTAGGTCTCGAAGTCGGTCACGCGGCCGTCGGCGTGGTCGATCCGCCGTTGGAGCTTCTCCAGTTCGGCCTCGGCGTTGGTGGCGCGTTCGGACGCCTCCAGCGCGCGGGCCTCATGGTCGGCGGCGAGCGCGTCGGCTTCGGCCGAGTCGCCGGGGACGACGGGCAGTGCTCGTCTCGGCGGCTGGCGGTAGCGCCGTTCGACCTCACGCAGGTCCGCCTTGCACATGTCGACCCGACTGCTCGCCCGGCCCTGCTGGTCGACGGCCTCAATGTGGGCGGTGCGCGCCTTTTCGAGAGCGGCGTTCCGCAGGGCCGGCTCCTGGCCGTGGGGCGACGCGAGCAGCTGTTCGGCGGACGCCCTCAGATCGGGGTCGATGCCGCCCAGCTCGCCTTCGGCGTCCGCGACTCTCCTGGTCAGGGTGGCGACACGGTCGGCGAGGACCGATTGCGACGCGCGCTGTTCGACGGCGCGGTCGGCCCTGCGCCACTGCTCCCGCAGCGCGTCCAGCGGAGTGGACGGGTCGTCGTCGGCGTCGATGCCGGCGAGCGACGGGCCGGACAGCGCGGCGGCCTCGGCGCGGTAGCGCTCGGCCTCCCGCGCTGCGAGCTTCGCGTTGGCGTGGTGGTTTTCCGCGTTCTCGCGGGCGCGCAGTTCCGCGGCCGCATGCTGCCGCTGAAGCTCCTTCGCCGCCTCCACGCGGGCGGCGGCCGCCATGCGGCGTTCGAGCCAGGTGTCCCGCTCGGCGACGATGGGGATGACCTCGCCGAGCCAGTCGATCGAGGCGCTCAGACGGCGGCGCAGGCCCTCCAGCCGCTCGCGGGCGGTGTCGTCCAGCCGGTCGGCCTCGTCCAGGCCGTCGCTTTCGGCGCGCAGGTCGTTCTGCTCGCGTTCGATGTCCGCGAGCAGAGAGTCCAGACGCGCGACCTCGCTTTCCAGGACGTCCAGGTGACCGCGGGGGCAGTCCTGCAGAAAGTCCTCCAGGGAGCGACGCAGGTCGTCGTCTGCCGACCGTTGCGCGACCAGTTCCTTGTCGCGCAGCCGGTGGGCTTTGGCGCGCTCCTTGAGCTGGCGCACGGCGGCCTCGGCGAGGTCCGCGTCGACCAGTCCCGGCTCCAGACGGCCCCACGCGGGGGTGGCGCCGTCTCCGGGCGCCGTCGCGGCGCGCACCAGGTCGTCGGCGTCCTGCGCCGAGTAGACGTTCACCAGCGACGTAGTGACGATGCCGTGCGAGTCCAGCAGCCTGACCGCGTCCGCCACCGATGCGGCCGGTACGATGACGCCGCAGCCGAGCCGGGCGATCGCGGGGACGTCCAGGGCGGCGATCAGCCGGTCCGGCGGCAGCACGCGGCGCAGGTGGGCCCAGCCGGACTCGGCCGGGATCTCCTCGGTGACCAGTTCGTGCACGATCCTTTCGGCGTCCAGGCTGGTGGGCAGGACGCCGTCGCGCTCCTGAGCCGCGATCGTGCGCTCGTCGGCGTGCTGCTCGGCCATGCGCAGGACGCGTTCGTTGTCGGCCGCCAGGATGGCGTCGCCGAGCCGGCGCAGGAGCGTCGACGCCTCCGCCCACAGGTCGAGGGGCTCGTCGGCGGTGGCCTCGGCGAGCTCGCGCAGCCGGGGCGACGCGGTCAGCTCCGACAACCGCTCCGACAGCTCGGTGTGCCGGTCGGCGGCCTTCGTGCGGTCGTGGGCGGCCTCTGCGCGTGCCTGGGCGAGTTCGTTCTCCCGCTGGGCGATCTGTGATCGCCGCAGGCGGCGCTGCTCGTACCGCTCCCGCAGCGCGGCCAGTTCGTCCTCGCAGTCGGCCAGCTCGTGCGTCAGTGCTTCGCGGTGTTCGGCCGGATCGGCGTCCGCCGCGGGCAGATGGCCGCGCTCCGCCCCGGTGCGCAGCCTTTGCGTGATCAGCGAGAGCTCGGCCTCGGCCTGGGCGGCGTCGGAGCCTGCGGCGGCCTTCTGCTCGTCGGCCGAGGCGGCCTGGGACCGGTGCTCCTCGGCCGTCTTCAGTTCGGCCTGCCGCGCCGTCTCGGCTTCCTCGGCGTCGGCGGCCGCGCGTTCGGCCAGGTGCACCAGCCGCCGGTGAAGCAGCGCGGCGTATCGGTCCCGCTCGGCCCTGAGCGGCGCGATCTCCTCTTCTTCGGCGGCGGCGTCCAGTTCGGCCTGTTCCAGTTCGGCGCGCACTTTGGACAGGGCGGCCAGCTGCTGTGCCACCTCCCATGCCCGGACCTGCCGGTGCGCCTCGGCGGCGCGCTTCTCTGCCGCCGTCTTGGCTTCTTCGGCCTCGCCGACCCGCATCCGCGCCGCTTCACGCCTGTAGAGATAGGCCAGGTCGCCGGCCTGGGAGCGGTTGTTGTTGGCACGGGTGAGCTCCTGCCGTACCACTCCCTGTTGCTGGGCCAGCTCGGACGCGGTGGCGCGTGCCTGCTCGATCGCGCCGCGGAAGGACGCCGCGAGCGCCTCCGCCTCCCGGACGTGCGCCGCGTGGTCCGCACGCGCCTTCTCCAGCCGTTCGTACCGGGCGGCGACGGTGTCGAGGTCGCCGGCGGTCGCCACGCAGAAGTCGCGTTCGGCGAGCTTCTTCGGCTTGGCCGCCAGCAGCGCCGCGACGTCCTGCAGGCGCTGGGCGACGCCGGCCGGCTCCTCCGGCGGCGTGGTGAGGTCCAGGAGGAAGTCGACGAACTCCTTGGCGGAGGCGAACTTGAACAGGTCTTCCACGCCGCCCTCGACGTGGTTCATCTGCTTCTGCGTCCGGTAGATGTCGGGGTCGATAAGGCGGTCGCGCAACGCCTTGTCCCACTGGTACTGCTTGTTGGTGACGACCAGGTCGGTGCGGCCGGCATGCGGCCGGGCCATCTGCCGGAGGGCGTCCAGGTACGCCGACAGTCGCCGCGGACGCCCGTCGCCGTCGGTGAACGGCAACGTGCCGAGCTCGATCACGCCGGGCACCACGTAGCAGGCGTAGAAGTGGCTGTGGAGCCGGTCGCGGGAGCGGGCCGCCTCCGCGGGGCGACGCAGCCCGTCCCATTCGTGCACGACCCCGGTGATGAGAGCCTCCTCGGGGTCGCCCGTAAGGGTCCGGGCCCCGTCCCTCGGCTCCCACACGGCGACGACGTGCGAAGTGTCGCCGGAGTCGACGTAGTCGGTGATGCTGCGTTTGACGGACCGGCCCATGAAGTCGTTGGCGGCGGGCAGCAGCATCGCGTACAGCAGCGACAGGATGCTGGACTTGCCGCCGCCGTTGCGGAGCCAGACCACCGAGTCCTGAGGGGTGGCGGTCCCGTCCTGGCCGGGCGCGGTCAGGTCGAGGGTGAGGTCGGTGAACCGGGCGGAGCGTTCGCCGATGGAGCGGAACCGCAGCGCGCTGAGCTGGTAGGTCATCAGGCGGTACCCCTTTCGGACGCGGCGTCGGCACGGACCGCGCTCGGTCCGCGGTCGGGACGCCGCTGGATTTCGGCGATGAAGCGGTAGGCGTTCTCCAACGCGACCTCGCGCGCGTGGATTCGGAAGCGTTCGGTCAAGGTCCAGGCGCCGTCGGCCGTCTGGTCGTGACGGGCCATTCCCTGAGCGGCGAGCCAGCCGAGCATGGCGCGGACCCAGTACCGGGTGCACGACCTGAGCAGCTGTCCGGCTCCCCGGCCTCGCTCGCCGTGGACGACCGAGGGCATGTCGAGGTACACGCGCCATGCGTCGTCGAGCCCCTGTTCGGGAATGACCTCTCCGGCCGCGTCGTGGGACCGCAGCCGTTCGCACAGTTCCCGCAGCCAGAGGTCGAAGTCGCGTTCGGACACGTGCCGCACGCGGTCGTCCGCCAGCTCCTCGGCGCCGGGGTAGGCGTAGGCGACCAGGCCGGTCAGCACCAGCCCGGCCAGCAGCCTGCCGCGCTCGTCGGAGACACCGGTCAGGTCGGACAGGCGGAAGGCCAGCGGCGACTCGGGTTCCACGCCGAGGACGAGCCCGTGGTCGCCGTCGGACAGCACGCGGCCCCCCAGGCCGTGGAGGAAGGCGTCGGCGGCGGATCTGATCTCCTGCTCGGTGCGGTACCGCGCCAGGACGCGCCGGTACTCGGGGTTGCGGCCGGGGCGTTGCGTGGGGCGCAGCGCGTACGCCACGAGCGTTCCGATGTCGGTGTAGTCCTGCTGGGTGAGGCTCATGCGGCGTCCTCAGGGACTCGGGTGAACGCGGTGGTGGGGACGGGGTCGGCGGTCGCGAGCGCGGCGTCGTCCGGCGCGACGATCAGGTCGTCGCCGTCCCAGCCGGTCAGCGCCAGGCGGGTGCCGTCGGTGCCGACGGCGACGCGGGGGCCCAGGACGCGCACCATGAGGTCGTCGCCGATGAGCTCGTCCGCGTCCAGGGCTTCCGGGGCGTAGGCCCACAGCACGGCCAGGACGAGCACCTGCGCGGCGCGCCGCCGCAGGGCGGGGGAGGGGGCCGCCGCGGTGTCGCGGTGGCAGGCGTCGATGAGCGTCGACAGCCGCGCGGGCAGTGCCGTGGACTCGACCGCCCGGGCGGCGACCTCGATGACGTCCGGCCCGATGAGCGGTGGCCGCGGCGCGGCGAACTCGATCTCCTGGGCGTCGTCGCGGTCGGCGTCGTGGTGTCCGGGGCGGTCCCACAGGTCGTTGATCAGCCGGTAGAGCCTGGGCAGTCGGGGAGCGTGCGGCCCCCACATGTCGACCAGGAACCGCTCCGTCAACGCCAGCGTGTCGGCGCGACCCAGTTCGAGCAGGGGTTCCAGCACCTGCCGTTGCGGGTCCGGCAGGGTGATCGCGACGGGCGGGCGGAACGACTGGCGTTCCTGTTCTTCGAGGAACACCCCGCGGGTCGTGATGACACGGCGGTGCAGATCCTCATGTCGACGTCGGCATTCGCGCAGCAGCCGGTCGATACGGACGGCCGCGGCCAGGATTTTCGGCTCTGTGCTTTCCAGGGCGTCGCGCACTTTCCCCAGTAGTCGCCGTTCGGCGTTCAGCCGCTCGCGGATATGCTCGCGGGCCGATTCCAACCGTTGCGGGATCGAGGAGTCCCATTCGGTCTCCACCGAGCGCAGATCGCGCCGCGTCTGCTTGATGACGCGGTCGAGATCGTCGGCCAGCCGCACGGAAAGGAGCCGGGCGCGTTCGGCGGACTTGCGCGCCGATTCGAAGGCGTTGCGGGCCAGCTGGCGTTCCAGCATCAGCTCGGTGGCCACCTGCTCGTCCTCGACGTCGAAGTCCAGCCCGCCGATCAGCGCGTTGACCGCGTCGGGGGTGGCGCGCAGCACGTTCTCGTCCCGCCGCGGGTCGTCGTGCTCGACCAGCAGGGAGAACGTCACCGCGCGCCGCCGGTGCCCGTCTCCGCCGGCGTAGTCGCTGGTCGCGTACCGGAAGTGGCCGTGGCGGGCGCCGCGGTTGAGCAGGGAGTCCAGGACGAACGCCGCGACCTGGCCGTGCTCTTCGGCGGGCCGGCCGGGGGCGGCGCGGCCGGCCAGTTCGCGCAGGGTGTCCAGGACGTCCGGCCGGGTCGCCTCCAGTTCCAGCCCCTGCCGCGACACCACCATGTCGATCGCGGTCAGCGCCAGGGTGACGATGTCGTAGGTGTCGGCGGGCCAGTCCCTCCGCCGTGCGCTCTCGGTCATCTCCACGATGGGCGCGAACCGCAGGAACGCGGCCACGCGCGCGGAGAACGAAGGGTCGTAAACGCTCAACTCCGCCGAGCCGTCCCAAGGAAGGGGCTCGCCTTCGGAGTCGGGGGGATCTTCGAACAGGGGGTCCATGCGCCTACTTTCACCAGGTGCGCGGATGCCGGAATCGTAGGGGACGCTCCGGGCGGCGGGCGGGGGAAACGCGGGCCGGGCGGTGCGCCCGGCCGTTTTCGGTCGCCGCCGGTCTGTCCGGTCCGTCCGGTCAGTCGCCGCCGAGGGGGACGGTGACACCGCCGGAGAACATCGAGTCGTGCAGTTCGATGGCCTTGATCTTGACGTTGCGCGGCACGTCGAAGACCAGGATGCCGTTCACGCCGTTGCCCGGGTTGATCTCCTCCAGGAAGGACTTGGACTCCTCGCCCATGGCGATGCCCGCCTCGCTGTCGGCCTGGAACTCGCGGCCCGAGGTGTCGATCAGCTTCTGGTTGCCGGCGTCGAACGTGCGGGCCCGGTCGCCGGTGTTGCGCACGGTAACGTGCACCAGCACGAACTGCCCCTGGGCGGTCTGGCCGAGATACTCGTTGCCGACCCGCCGCACGCCCTTCTTCACCTTGGTGACCGTGAAGGAGAACTTGCCGTCGCGGTAGGTCTTGCCGATTCCGTTCGCCGGCTTGCCGGTGTCCCGCTGCTTGCCGGACTTCCCGGTGTCCCGCTGCTTGTCGGCCGTCGCGGTGGCCCGGCTGCCGGAGTCGGAGGGGCCCGCCTCGGTGGTCTCCGGAAGGGGAGCGCAGGCGGTCACCGCCGCCAGTCCGGCGCCGGCCAGGAAGGCGTAGGCGCCGGCCTTGAGCGCGTGCGTCCGGTGCGAAGCGTTGGTCTGCATGGCGATGTCCTTGCTCGGAGTTCGTAAAGGGGGTTTGGAAGCGGGGTGGTGTCAGGCCGCCTCGGCCTCGGGGCGGTCGGCGTCATGCCAGGCCCGGACGAAGGCGTCGACGAGGTCGTGGGCGCGGTCGATGGAGTCGAGAGGGTCGGTGAGGCGTCGGCGAGCGATGGACGCCGGCGAGTCGGCGGCCCGGGCCCGCTGCGGAGCGGGCGGGAGGTGGGGGAAGCCGGCCGCGTGGGGACCGTCCGCCGTCAGCCGCTCGGCCTCGCCGATCAGTTCCTCCGCCCGGGCGGCGGCGCCGTCGCGGACGGCGGCGAAGCCGAGCCGCAGCGCCTCCCGGGCCGCCTTGCAGCAGTCGCAGCCGTAGGCGCGGGTCGCGCAGGCGCGCAGCCGCTGGACGCGGGCCGCCAGGGCGGGAGGCAGCAGCGCGACCTCGGCGTCGAACTGCCGGAGGGGCATGGTGGTGACCAACATGGACGGCTCCGTTCACAGGGGGGCGTGACGGCTGGCGTGTGCACAGTCAACCAAAGAAATCGTGTGAACGCAATCGACCAACGACCTGTCGGTGGGGGTGTCTGCGTATCTCCGCAGGTCTGGGAGCAATGTGAACGGAATCAACCGATCTTCCGTGTGTTGAGTCGTTCCCATCGCTGGGCTAGCGTGTGAACGTCCGCGCCGCCGCCCGGCGGCGCCCGAGCCGGGGAGACCCAGTGGCAGACGATGCGACGGTGACTCCTGCCGACATCGCGCGCCTGGCCGGTGTCGGGCGGGCCGCCGTGAGCAACTGGCGCCGACGGCACGACGACTTCCCACAGCCGGTGGCCGGGACCGCCGCCAGCCCGGCCTTCTCGTTGGCCGAGGTGGAGGCGTGGCTCAGGGAGCAGGGCAAGCTCGCCGGGGCTCCCGGCAGGGAACGGGTCTGGCATTCGTTGCGTCAGGCCGCCGCACAGGATGCCCACCTGCCGGACATGCTGGCCTTCGCGGGAGCCTTCCTGCTGTTTGTGAAACGGGAGCGGAAGGCGTGGTCGTCCATTGCCGCCGAAAATGACGACAAGGTCGCTGCCCGGCTGCCGGAGGCCGTCCGCCGGGCGCTGGGGGAGGCGGCCTGGTTCGCCGCTTTCCCGGCGCGGATGGACGCCCGCCGCGTCCCCCTGGTCCGCGCGCTCGCGCGGCTGGCCGACGACGAGGGCGTCGCCGAGGCGTTCGAGTTCCTGCGTACCCGCTACCTCGAACAGCACAGCCGCCGGATGCATCCCACGCCGGGCGCGGTGGTCGGGCTGATGCTGCGCCTGGCCCCGGGCGAGGTCCGCACCGTGCTGGATCCCGCGTGCGGTTCCGGTGCGTTCCTCATCGCCGCCGCCGAGCGGTTCGCGGGCGCCGACCTGCTGGGGCAGGAGAGCGACGAGGCCGCCGCGCGGCTGACGGCCATCAGGCTGGCCCTGCGCACCGACCGCGCCGACATCCGCAGCGGTGACTCCCTCCGCGGGGACGCCTTCCCGGACCGCACAGCCGATCTGGTCGTGTGCGCTCCTCCGTTCAACGACCGGGCCTGGGGCCATGACGAGCTTCTGGGCGATCCGCGGTGGGAGTACGGGCTCCCGCCGCGGACGGAATCGGAGCTGGCGTGGGTTCAGCACGCCCTGGCCCACACCGCCCCCGGGGGGCTGGCCGCGCTGCTGATGCCGCCCGCGGCGGCGAATCGGCGCTCCGGCCGTCGGATCCGCATGGAACTGCTGCGTCGCGGCGCCCTTCGCGCGGTGATCGGGCTGCCGCCCGGCGCCGTGCCGAACATGGCCGTGGCGCTGACCGTCTGGGTGCTGCGGCGCCCCACGCCGGAGGAACGTCCCTCCGACGAGGTCCTGATGGTCGACACCACCCCGGCGGACGATTTCGCGGCCGCGGCGGTGCGGAGCTGGCGGCGCTTCGCCGGCCTGCCGGGTTCAGACGGCGGCGACGACAGGGCGGTGAGCGCGGCCGTCCGCATCGTCGACCTGCTGGACGACGAGGTGGACCTCACGCCCGCACGCCATCTCCCGCAAGGGGCCCGGGCCGAGACGAAGCAGGCTTTCGCGGCCGCGCGCGCCCGCCTGCTGTCCCGACTCGACGAGCTGCCCCGATCCGTCCCCGCCATGACGGCGCTGACCGGCAACGACGCCGAACCCGCCGCCCCGCCGACGACCACGGTCGGTGATCTCGTCCGGACGAGACGGTGCGAGCTGCTGCAGGCGCCGCCGAAGATGGAGGTCGATCAAGGCACGTCACCCGTGCTGACGCTGGACGATGTCGCGCTCGGCCGACCCCCCTCGGGCCGGGCCGATCCGTCGCCGGATCGGCCCGTCCTCCGCGAGGGCGACGTCGTGGCCTCCCTGCTGACCCGTCATGCGACGACCACGGTCATCGGCGAGGGCGGCGCCATGCTCGGCCCCGGGCTCGTCCTGCTGAGACCCGACCCGCAGCACTGCGATCCGTGGTTCCTGGCGGGCTGGTTGCGCGTCGCGGCGGCCGAGGCGCGCACGCGCGGGTCCACCGGGTCGGTCCGCCTGGACGTGCGCAGGGTGCGGCTGCCCCGGCTGCCGGTCGAGGAGCAGCGGCGGCTCGGCCGGGCGTTCCGCGGCCTGGTCGAGCTGCAGGCGACGATGCGCGACACCCAGCACCTGTTCGAGGAGGTTCTGCGGCTGGGGATGGCCGGTCTGAGCACCGGGACGCTGCGCCCCGCCACCTGAACGGCCCGGTCACGCGCCGCCGTTGTCGTCCTCGTTGCGCCACCAGGGGTGCGTCTCGTCGGCGATCCGCGCCAGGTGCAGGGGCACCGGCCAGCGCGTGCGGCGGTCCCACGAGACCGGCTGGGCGCACAGGCGGGCGCTCAGCGCGGCGACCGTCCCGGCCTCCAGACGGCCTTCCCTGGCGACCACGAACTCGGTGCCGGTGAACGAGTGCCACGGCTTGCCCTGCAGCCTGCGCTTGTCGTCCGGCAGCGTGAACCGGGTGTAGTCGGCGCCGCACCGCCCCGGCGCGCCCGAGTCGTAGGTCCTGGACGTGCGGCCGAGCAGCCAGCTCGGCGTGCCGTCATCCCCGCGGTGCAGGTACAGCTGCACCCCGGGCTGGGCGGGCGCATCCGGGTCTTCGGGGCGCGAGCCGCCTTCGGCGCGGTGGACCGGACGCGGAATCTCCCCGTCCATGGCCGACACCCGCACCACGCTGACCCGTGCGGGGTCGGCGAGGGAGTCGCCGGGCAGCGGGCCGCCGCCGAGCCTGCGGTCGCCCAGGCCGGGCCAGACGCGCCGCGTGGCGTCGGCGTCGGCCATCACCACGATCGGTTCCCGTCCGTCGCCCGGGAGGGTGTGCAGGGCGGCGTCCACGAGGTCGCGGACCGCGGCGAACGCGTCCTGCTCGCGGCCCACCTCGGGGCCGATCGGCCGGGTATGGAAGTCGGCGACGCCCACCGGGTGCGGCAGCCAGCCCCGCCCCGGCGCGTAGAGGTGCATCGTCCACGGGCGCCCGGGCTCGGGCGAGGCGTGCACGGCCACCAGGACCGTCACGAGCCTGGGCCGTCCCTTCTTCGTGCTCGAGTTCTGGCGGCGGACGTGCACGCCGACCAGCCACAGCGGCCTGTCCAGCGGATACGGCCGGAGGGTGGTGGCCCTGGCGAGCCGACCGTCCACCAGGCCCCCGACCCGCATGAGGTCCTTGACCGCCGCGGCCGCAGGGTGGTCGTCGTCTTCCGGGTCTTCCGGGCGGGGCCGTGTGGCGAGGAACTGCGAGGCGACTCCCGCCTTGGCCAACGCTTCTCGAAGTCGGGGCTTGGCGTCGTCCTCCGGAACGTTCGTGCCGTCGTACTCGGTCTCCACCAGGGCGAGCACCAGCGTGCCGTTCTCGGCCTTGAGCATCGGGGCGCGGGCCGCAAGGTCCGAACGGTCGATCCGGCCGTGGGCGAGGAGGTCGGCGACGTCGTAGCCGACGACCTCGGCGCGTTCGGTGAGCGGCTGCACCACGCCGAGGTCGGGGGTGAGGCCGTCGAACCGGTCGGCCTGGTAGTGGAGCAGTTCCGCCCGGATCCGGTCGCGGACGTCGGGGGTCGCGGTCAGGTGCACGACCCTGAGCCGTTCGTGGCCGCTCGCGGCGATGGCCGCGTCCAAGGCTTCCGGTGCCAATGGGGCCTTTTCGATCTTTCCGAGGACCCTGACGGCCGGTCCGGTCCGTCCGCTCTTGCCCGGGGCCCTGAACGGCTCGTACGACACCGGCTCCACGCCGAGCACTTCGGCCGCGTGGCGGACGACCCACCGGTAGGTGCGGGGGCCGACCCCCGTGCCGATGGGGTGCTCGGCGTTGGTGGTGCGTCCCGCGCGCACCGTCTCGGGGTGCTCCCGTAGGACGTCCGGGCCCCACGGCAGGGGCGACAGTCCGCACGCCGCGACGATGTCGGCGCTGAAATCGCCCAGCACCCTGTTGCGGCCGACGGTGAGCCGCAGCAGGGCGCTGCCGCCGTGTTCGCGGCCGTGGTCGATCCACACGTACCGGACGTCGTGGAGCCTGTCGCGAAGCCGCGTCAGGCTCACCTCCAGGATGCAGACGAGCGATTCCACGCCCGGCATCGTCTTGATGTGCGGGGTGATCCGTATCAGGGCCCGCGCGGGTTCACCGCTGCGCATGGGTCTGATCACCGGGTCGTCCCAGGCGACCAGCGAACCGGAGCTGTCGAGCCGGAACGGCACGGCCCGGCCGTCGAAGACGATCGGGCGCGAGGCCAGCCGCCGCGCGATGTTCCAGCCGAGCACCTTGTAGAGCCACGGTTCGGCGGCGACGCGCCCCGGTTCGGGGACGGTCACCGCCGCGTCGAGCGGTTCGAACACCGGGGTAAGGCCGTCCAGCAGCGGCGCGAGCACGCCGCGGTCGGCTCGGTCGCCTCCGCCGCCGCGCGGACCCTTCCGGCACAGCCCCTCCCACGTGCTGACGGCCAGGTCGAGCACGGGTGGGGCGATCGGCCGGTGCGTGGCCATCAGCAGGTCGCCGTTGTTCAGCCGCGTGCGGGGCAGGATGCGCACCGGCTGCCTGGTGACCGCCGACAGCGCGTTCGCCAGCGACGCGTACGGGGCGCGCGCCCGGTCGTCGCGGATCCGCCAGCGGCGGTCCAGTTCGGCGAGCTCTTCCTGGAAGCGGGCGGGCAGCGGGTAGACCCACAGCCCGTCGAGCATGTCGGCGGGCAGGCGGAACGCCGAGGTCTCCAGCATGGTGATCACTCCTCGTACGGGAAAGGGGAGGTTGCCGACCGGCGGTCGGCGAAGTCGAAGAAGGCGCGCAGCGTGTGCCCGTACAGGCGCAGCAGCCGGTCCAGTTCGCCCGCGGCCTCCCAGTCGCGGCGCAGCTCGCGGATCAGCCGCGGTAGGTCGGCCTTGCCGCGCTCGTCGAAGAACGCGTCGTCCACCAGGTGGATCTCGCCCGGGGTGCCGCCGCGGCGGGCCCGTCCCACCAGCTGGATCAGCGAGACGATGATCTCCGCGACGACGCCCCGCTGCACCCAGTCGGGCTGGGACTGGAAGAACTGCGCCGACCGGACCACCTGCGCGAAATGCCCGCCGGCGCTGCTGACCCTGTCCTTCAGCCGGGCCACGAAATCGGGGTCGGTGTGCGCGGCCGCGTCCGACCACAGGCGGTGGTTGATGTGGGCGAGCAGCTCGGCGGGCTCGTCCAGCACCGGGATCGGCCGGACGACCAGGTAGATGGCGCCCAGGGCGGAGACCGTCCCGTCGAGGATGTTGACGCCGCGTTCCACCGTGGCCAGCGGCGCGACCAGCACCCGCGCCCCCGTCTCGGGGAAGCGTTCGACGCGGTCGGCGGTGAGGGTGCGCCACCGCGAGTCCGCCGCGGCGGGTTCGTCGTCGGGCCGCGCGACCAGGCACAGCGACTCGGGCGGCGCGCCCGCCCGGGCCATGCCGGCGGCCAGGTCCAGGCAGCCGGCGTAGGACGTGGTGGCGACCAGGATCAGGTCGCGGCCGGGCTCGCCCGAACGCTGCTTGCGGGCGCTCAGCCGGTCCAGCTCGGGGCGGAGCGTCGCCCGGTACAGCGATTCGCCGAGTTCTCGCAGGTTCGCTTCGCGCTGCCGGCCCTGCACGCCGGAGATGCGGATGGGGGTGCCCTCGCTGGTGAACGCGCGGCACGCGTGCACCGTGACACCGGTCGGGTCGGTGTCGGGCACGCTCCACGCGGGCCTGACGTGCACGTGGTGGTGCGGCGCGCCGGGGAAGTAGGACGTCGCCGACAGCCCCAGCACCGCGCGCGGCACTCCGGCATGCGCGCGGGCCGTCAGCTCGCCCAGGTACAGGACGTAGCCGTGCGGGTCGCCGCCGAACGCCGCCACCGACAGTTTCGACTGCTGCGGCTGCTCGGGCTCGTGCCGCTCCTTGAACGCCAGAAACAGCCGTCCCAGCGGGCTGCCGGGCATCGCCGTCCAGCTCGTCAGGCCGCCGAGGGCGTCCGCGACGGCCTCGGCCGAATCGGCGCCGACCGCCCGCAGGTGCGGTGTGTGCGGCAGCAGTTCGGTCAGCCGCTGCCGCAGCGGTTCCAGGTAGGCCCGCCGGATCATCCGCTGCACCAGCTCGCCGCGCTCCTTCTCGTCGGCGACGACGGGTTCGAGCAGCGCGGCCAGGCGCGCCAGGTGCACCGGCAGGACCGCGTCCCGGCACCCGTCGGCCACGGAGCGCAGGATCGCCGTGATCTGCGACCGCACTGCCTCCTGGTCGGCGTCGGCGACGCCCGCCAGGCGCAGCGGGGCGGCTCGCGGCCCGGCCGACCCCCCGTACAGCCGGTGCAGGGCGGCCATCTCCTGCTCGGTGACCTGCCGGCCGGGCGGGAGGGGGGCCAGTCCCAGCAGCCGTGCGGCGATCCAGGCGTCCGTGCCGCGGGGGACGATCCAGTAGTCGTTGCGCCACCCGCGCCGCCGCCCCCGCACCGGCCGCAGCCAGCCATGGGCCAGGCTCGCCACGTACCCCATCGCCAGCAGGTGCAGGTCGGACAGGATGGGCCGCACCTCGCCGTCCACCTCGGGCGGCACCTGCCAGAAGGCCGTGCGGAACTCCTCCTCCAGCCTGTGCAGCGTCGTGGGGTTGGGCCCGTCGGCCAGCACCAGGTCCCGGGCGCTCCGGCCGATGACCCCGGCCTGGAACTGGTCGAGCTCGTCGATCGCCACCAGGCGGCAGCGCCGCAGCACGAACTCCTCCACGCTCAGCCGGTCCGAACGCCCGTGCGCGGGGCCGCCCGCCGTCTCCAACGGGATGTGCATGCGCCCGGAGAAGAACGTCTGGTGCGCCGTGACGATCACGTCGGCGTCCACCGCCTCGCGCATCAGCCGGAACTTCCCGCACGTCGTCCGCCACGGGCACGCGTGGGCGGGGCCGGGGTCGTCCCGGCCGGGGCGGACCTCGAACAGCTCCCGGCAGCGCTCGTGTCCGGGCCGCCAGGCGTCGACCTCGTCGTCGGTCTCGGCGGACGCCGCCAGCGCGCACCCGTAGGCGAGCCGGTCGTACGCCCACGCGCCGAAACCGTCCGGGTCGTCCGCGGCGGCCTTGCACGCGTCGTCCATCAGCCGGGACGGAGACAGCAGCGGCACGCACGCGGCGCCGATCGACAGCAGCTGCAGGTTCCGCTCGATGCGGTGGGCCAGCCGCAGGGCCGCGGCCCGCGTGGGGACGACCAGCGCGGCCGTGACGCCCTGCTCGGCGGCCAGCGTGCCCATCACCTCCAGCAGCACCGACTTGCCGAACCCGGTCGGCGCCTGCAGCACCTGCACCGTGCCGCCCGCCCGGACCGTCAGGGCGCCGTCGACCGCGTTGCCCGCGTCGTCGACGAGGGCGGCGAACAGTTCGTCGATGCGGCGCCGCCGATGGTCCTCGCCCCGGGCGGTGTCGATGCGGTCGGCCATCTTGCGCAGGTCGTCGACCTGGAATTCCACGGTGTCGTCGCGGGGCGCGTCGGCGACCGTCGGCGTGCCGTCCGGGACGGCGCGCTGGTCGGTCAGGTTGTAGACGGCGCGGGTGGCGGCCGACGTGTCGCCGTGCCGCACGACCCGCAGCGTCGTCCGGTAGCGGCCGGCCTGGGCCGTGGGGGTGACCCGGTTGTGCCGGCGGTGCCACCGCCCCAGCAGGTCGAGCAGCCGGTCGGCGTGCTCCTTCGGCGCCAGGCCGTGCGTCGGACGAATCCCGCCGTCGGGGTCGCCGGTGTAGCCGGGCAGCCGCCCGGCCGTGCACAGCCCGCGCAGCGCGACGGTGAAGAAGTCCTCGTTGGCCAGTTCGTCGGGCCGCAGCCGCAGCAGCGCGCTGATCCGCCCCTTGTCGGTCTCCGGCAGGTCCCAGTAGCCGGGCCAGGCGTCGATCCGCCCGGTCAGCAGGGCGTGCGCGTGCCCGTGCGCCACCGCGCCGTCCCGCCGCGGGAACAGCGCCTCGGCGAGCGCGAGCGCGCAGGCGATGGCGAGCGGCTCCCGGGTGCGCCGCCGCGCAAAGTCCCTACCGGTCATTGCGCACCTCCGGCGCGGTCGGCGGCCCGGCGGATCCGCTGGTATATCCCGTCCTCGGTGGTCACCGGCACGTCGGGCAGCAGGCGGCGCAGTTCCGCGACCTGGCCGCGGCGGTAGCGGGGGAGCACCAGCCACTCCGCCGCGATGGGTCTGTCCTCCAGCTTGCGGGCCAGGGCGCGGGCCGAGGCGTAGTCCTTGACGTCGAGCGTGAACTCACAGCGGCCCGCCCCGTCCCGCCAGACGGCCACATCGCACACGTCCTTCTGGGGGTAGAGCGAGGTGTGCACCCCGGGGAGCCGGGCGATCCGGTCGTGCAACCGCACTTCCACCACGCCGGGGACGACGAAGTAACGCCACACCGACTCGTCCACGCACACCGCGCCGTCCACCGTCTGCGCGCGCGGCGCCCGGCGCACCCCGCCCAGGGGGTGGAGCGCGCCCGCGCCGGTCAGGGCGAAGACGGCGTCGTGGCGCGGGAAGTCGCACCGCACCTGGGACGCCCGGACGCGCATCGGCCAGCGGCACACCGGGCAGGGCCACCACCGGCCGCGCCAACGCCGTTCCACCGGGATCTCCTCGTACGCCACCAGGGGCGGCAGGCCCAGCCGGTTGCGCGCCAGCGTCAACTCGGCCTGGTCTCCGGCCGGGTGCTCGACGATGAACCGCCGCCCCCGGGTGTAGTGCTCGTCGCCGCCCGACAGCAGCGCCTGGAAGGCGGCCTTCTCGATCTGCTCGGCGCGGTGCACGCTCCACCCGGGCAGCCAGCGCGCGCCCGGGTCCTCCAGGCCGGTCAGCAGCTCGACGGTGTAGTCGCAGCCGATGTCGTAGGTCTCCTCGGTCAGTTCCCCGTCCGCGTCGAGCACCACCAGGTCGGCGACCGCCTCGTCGCAGCCGGACAGCCACTCCCGCAGCGGCCGGCGCAGCGCCGCGACCAGCTCCGCGGGCGTTGCGGGCCCGCGGCCGGGACCGCACGCCCGCATGATCACGCCGGTCATGCGGGCGACCTCCAGCCACGCCTCGGGCCGCCGTCTGCGCACGCTCCACGCGTGCCCGGCCCGGATCGCCGCGGTCACCGATCGCTCCAGCGCCGCGGGCGGCCGCCGCACTGTGCCCGCCGCCGTTCCCGTCATGGCCCGTCCCCTCTCAGTACGCGATGTCCTCGTCGGCGACCGGCTCGCTGATCACAGCGGACACGGCGGCGGCGCGCCCGCTCACCGGGCCGTCCAGCACCTCACCGGTCCGCGGATCGATCCGCGCCCCGTCCACCTCGATCGGCGCGTCCGGGTCGGCCCCCTCGGACCGGTCCGGGCACCATCGCGCCACCGGGCAGCGGGCGCACCAGTGGCCGGGCCGGGCCCGGAACGCCACGTCCCGATGCCAGCCGGTGACCATCCGCGCGACCTCTTCGCGGGCCGCGCCGACGACGGCCGGGTCGGCGACGCCGAACGCGTGCACCGCGGCACCGGCCGGCGTCATGACCTCCAGCTCGACGACGCCGTCGCCGTCCCGGCCGAACACGCCCTGCCTGATCAGCAGCACGGCCAGCGCCAGCTGCGGCACCCGCGAGAAGACCTCCCGGGGCCCGCCGGCCGGGACGGCGCCCGCCGTGGTCTTCTGCTCCCGGTACACCACCCGGCCGTCGACCCTCCGCACCAGGTCCGGGTCGGCGATCACCACCACGTCGGCCACCGGGTCGTAGGCCGCCACCGACGGCTCGACCATGAGGTCGGTCACCCGCCCGGGGCCCGCCAGCGGGCACACCGCCAGATGCGCCAGCAGGTACGGCCGCGCCTCCCGGTACTCCTCGGCGGTCATGACCTGGGCGGCGATGCCGATGTCGGCGGCGTCCGGCTCGGGCAGGTCCACCAAGCCGCACGCGCGCCCCCGGCGGTGCGCGAGCTCCAACCACTGGTGGACGACGACGCCCCTGCGCGCCGCGGGACCGCCGTCGAACCGGTCGGCGGGAAGCCGCAGCTCCCGCATCTGCGCCTGGGCCGGGCAGACCAGGTACTGCCGCCCCGTGGTGACCGACCACGTCCGGCGGTGGGTGCCCGCATCGCCCAGGCCTAGCAGACCCGGCACATACGGCAGCTCGTCGCAGGACGCCCGCAGCTTGCATTCGACGCACTCGGCGCCGGGCCGCCTGTCGCCGCCCGCCACGATCCGCTGGGCGACCTGCATGCCCCCGTTGCGGTACCGCCGCCGCACCTCCTCGGGGGTGGCGTCCACCAGCACGCGCGGCACCACGTCGTCGTCGAGCATCACCTCCACGACGCGGATGCGGGTCGGCGCCCGCTCGTCGTCGATGACCTGGACGGGTGCGTCCCGGTAGACGTTCCCGACGGCCCGGCGCCCGGCCGCCGCCACAAAGGAGATCGCGGCGACCGACGGCGCCTCCGCCTCGCCGATGCGGCTCATCCGCAGCCGCCGGAACTCCCGCACCGAGCCGTCCGGCGACTCGTACCAGCGCCCCCACGCGGTGAGCATCCGCAACTCGGCCGCCGACCCCGACTGCACCACGCGGGGATGCCGCTGGGGCACCACGGCGACATCGCCCAGTTCGTCGGCGATCCACTTGCCGGCCGCCATGTAGGCGTGGCAGGCATGCCGGACCCAGACGGCGGCCCCCGGGTGCACAGGCGAACGGTTCGTCTCCAGCACCCGGGAGACCGCCTCGTCCACGTCCGCGCCGTCGAACTCCGCCGCGTCCAGCGCCCGCATCACCAGGCCCAGGGGGAACTCCTCCCAGGGCGCGAACCGCCGCCGCTCGCCGGGCGGCGGCCACAGGCCCGGCCGCGCCTTCACCGCCGCGAAGTCGGCGCAGTGCCGGTCCGTCCGATCCAGCAGGCTGGCCGACAACCGCACGATCCCCGCCGTTCCCTGCAACCCGGCCGAAGCCCAACCCATCAAGATCACCTCCGTAACGACGACCGTGCTCACAGTAAAGCAGCTGTGAACGTCATCAACCATCGATTTGATTGACAGACATGTCTGAAGTGCTCGGAGGTAAGGGAGCTGTCACCAGTAGGCGGCATGCGGCTCTTGCCACGGCCGTCGCGGACCGTCCGGCGCCACCGGCACGCGCACGGCCGGGGCGAGCGGACGAGCGCCGACGAGCGGTGACGCGGCAGCGGGTGACCAGGGGGCGGCGCCTGTACGGCCCACGGGTCGTGACCGAGCATGACGGGATGGCCACTTGCGGTCGCGCCCCACGGGTTGCCCGTGCCGGGAAAGGCATCAAACCTGATGAAGATGGCCCTCCCCGCCTTGTGAGGTGATGCGTTGGCGTCAATGGGGAAGCCGATCACGAACGGGCGCCGGGCCAGGCGGCGGGCACGGCACTCGGACTGGCTGTCGATCATTGATGTCTCGGGGCCGTTTCTGACACCGCCCATCGTCGAGCGCGTCTGGCCCACCGGCCTGGACGCGCTGGACCGGGAACTGCGTACCAGGCTCCGCGAGGAACACGCCCACTGGATGCGGGACCCGGCCGCCGGGCATTCCCGGTGGATCGATTTCGTGATCCACGAATTCCTCGACTGGGGGGACCGCTGCCGACGCACCTTTGACGGGTGGCGGCCGCCCGCCCTCGACATCCCCGAGCATGGCGAGCGGATCCGAGCCGACTTCGGTCTCGTTGACACCGACGGAACGCTCCATCTCCTCGGCATGATCTGCGCTGCCGATGTCGATCCGCTCAAGCGCCCGAAGGACTCCCTGTGGGCCGCGACGGTCGTCGACCGCATGGCCCACCTGCTGCGGCACACGAAGGTCCCGCTGGGCCTGGTCTCGACCGGACGGTGGTGGGTCCTTGTTCACGCGCCCGCCAACGGGACGACGGCCCGCGCGGCCTTCGACGCCAGGCTGCTGGCCGACTACGACCTGGATCTCGCCCGCGCCCTGTACTCGCTGCTGGGCCGCTCTCGGTTCTTCGCAGTCTCTGCCGACGAAACCCTCGCCGCGCTGCTGGACGGTTGCAAGGACCAGCCCGAGCAGCTCACCGACACCCTCGGTTTCCAGGCGCGGCGCGCGGTGGAGCTACTGGTGCATGCCTTCGGGCGCGCCAACAGCGAGGCGGGGGAGAGGCTCATAGAGTCGGCCGAAGACGCCTATGACGGCGCGGTCCGGATGGTGCTGCGCGTCATCTTCTGCCTCTTCGCCGAAGACCGCGCCCTACTGCCGCGCGAGCACCCGCTGTACGCCGCTTCCTACTCCGTTCACAATCTCGCGGAGGAACTGCGCCGACGCGCGGTCGAGGAGGGGGAGGACGCGCTTGAGCAGAGCACGGCGGGCTGGTGCCGGCTGCTCGCGCTGGCGAAGGCCCTGCATTGGGGAGTCGACGCGGGGGACCTCAGAATTCCGGGTTACGACGGTGGATTGTTCGACCCGGAGAGCCTCCCCTGGCTGGAGGGTAGGACGGACGAGGACGATCCCGAGGAGTTCCGGGTGCTCAATGTGGACGACCGCACGGTCCTCCACGTTCTGGAAGCCCTCAGATACGTCGACACGGAAGGCATCCGGCGTACCGTCACCTATTCGACACTCGAAGTCGAGCAGATAGGTTACGTTTACGAGCGAATTCTCGGCAGTACCGCGCAGCGGGCGACCTCGGTCACCGTCGGGCTCATCGGCAAGTTCGGCCGGGAGATCTGCGTGCCGCTCGACGAGCTTGAGGAGCACGCGGCGCAGGCCGACGACGTGGCGGCCCTGGCGCGACGCCTGAGCGATTCCTACGGGAAGTCGGGCATCGGCAGCGCGACCAAACTCGCCAAACTCCTCGCCCCGCTGCCGGAGCGGAAACGGGATGACGCGTGGCGGAGACTGCTGGCCGTGGTCGACGGCGACGCGGACCTGGCCGAGCGCCTGCTGCCGTTCTACCAGATCATCCGCACCGATCTACGGGAGCTGCCGCTCGTCGTGCTGCCCGGCGGCATGTTCGTCACGTCGGGCGGCTTCAGCGTCGGGGCGCTGTACACGCCGAAGGACCTGGCGGCGGAGATCGTCGAAGAGACCTTGAAGCCGCTGCTCTATTCTCCCGGACCGCTGGAGTTCGAGGACGAGACCAAATGGATCCCCAAGTCATCGGCCGAGATCCTTGATCTGAGAGTGGCCGATATCGCGGTCGGGTCGGGTGCGTTCCTGGTCGCGGCCTGCCGGTATTTGGCCGAGAAGTTGGTGGAGGCCTGGCAGCGGGAGGGTATCGAGCGCCCGCCGCAGTCCACCCCGGAGATAGCGGGGCGCGACAGTGACGCCCTGCTCGCGCAGGCGCGTTATCTCGTCATCACCAGATGCCTGTACGGTGTGGACATCGATCCGCATGCGGTTCAGGCGGCCCGGCTCAGTCTCTGGCTGCTTGAGCCGACCATGCCGTTCGCCTTTCTCGACGACCGCATCTGCGTAGGCGACAGCCTGCTCGGAATTTCGTCCTTCGAGCAGATCGCCTACATGCATGTCGCGCCCGAGAAAGGGAGGGCGCTGCACGGCGACCGGCCATGGGCACTGACCGATGGACTCCGCGAGCTTGCGGAGAAGGCGGCCGGCATCCGCCGCGAGATCCGCGAGTTCCGGTCGGTGGACCTGGCGGACATGAAGCAGAAGCGGGAGCTCTACCGGGACGCCCAGGAAACCGTCCGGCTCGCTTCTCGATGCGCCGACCTGGTGGTGGGCGCCTCCCTGGCGTCGGCGAAGAAGGGGCGCAAGAAGGCCGCCGACCTGAGCATGCACGCGGCGGACCTTGCCCGACTCCTGGTGAAGGCGCCCGCGCGGCACGGCGCGGCCGCAGAAGAGGCGGCGGCCGGATGGCTCGGCATCGAGGCCCCGGACCACCGACCGCGCCGCGCCTTCCACTGGATCTTCCAGTTCCCCGAGGTCTTCCTTGACGGGGGAGGTTTCGACGCGGTCTTCGGCAACTGGCCTTACCTCGGTGGGAAGAAGCTGACCGGAACGCTCAAGGAGGCATATCGCGAGTACCTCGTTGAGGCGCTCGGCCGCGACCACCGAGGCAGTGCCGATCTCGTTGGGTACTTCCTGCTGCGCGCATTTGAGCTGGTGAATCCGAAAGGGCAGATAGGGGTCATTGCAACCAACACCTTGGCGCAAGGGGATACCCGTGAGGTGGGGCTGGATGCCGTCACTTCCGATGGTGCCGTCATCCGCAAGGCGGTCAACCATGTCCAGTGGCCGTCGAAGTCCGCTTCGCTGCACTGCTGCAAGGTCTGGATCAGTCGGCGGCCGCTTGCGGAAGGTTCGCGTCCTGAACTTGATGGCGAGAGGGTATGGAAAATTGCGTCGACATTGTCATCGGAATCGCGCACGGGGTGGACCCCTCGTAGGCTGTCGTGCAATGCTTCTCTGTCATTCATAGGTTCCTACGTCTTGGGGGCCGGATTCGTCGTCTCTTCGCAGTGGGCGGAGCGGGTGAAGGAGGAGCATCCCGAATATCAACCGATCCTGTTCCCGTATCTTAACGGTCAGGATCTGAACAGCAGCCCCGACTGCGCAGCGAGCCGCTGGGTCATCAACTTCCATGACTGGCCGCTGGAGAAAGCGCAGAGATATCCGTTGTGCTACGACTTGGTCCGACGGCTCGTAAGACCGGAACGCCAGCGAATCAAGCGTGATCATTGTAGCAGGTACTGGTGGCTGTACGCTAGGCGGCGCCCGGAGATGCTCAGGGCGATTGAAGGGCTGCGGCAGGTAGTTGTGATCGCCCTTGTCAGTAAGACCGCGATGCCGGTGATGGTGCCCACCGGGCAGGTTTTCTCTCATATGTTGGGTGTATTCGCATCGGATGACACTGCGATGCTGGCGCTGCTGTCGAGTGCGCCGCATTACTGGTGGGCTCGTTCGCGGGCGTCGTCCCTGAAGGGGGATCTGCGCTACACGCCGTCCGATGTCTTTGAGACGTTCCCTCTGCCGGAGGCTACGCAGGAGATGCGGGAGGTCGGGCATGAGCTGGACGTCTACCGGCGAGAGATGATGCGGGACCGGAGCCTGGGGCTCACCAAGACGTACAACCTTGTGTTCGATGAACGCTGTCATGACGCGGACATCGTCGAGCTGCGGCGCATCCACCGAGCGATTGACGAGGCCGTGGTGCGAGCTTATGGATGGACTGACCTGATTGGTCAGCTGAAGCACGACTTTTACCTGGTGAATGAGCGGGAGTCTCGCTATACGGTCGGGCCGGTGGTGCGCCAGGAGATATTGGACCGGCTTCTGGAACTCAATCACAAGCGGCATGACGAGGAGGTTCGGGAGCGAGAGCGGAAAGAGCGGCAACTGCGGCTGTCGGCGGAGGCGTGATGACGGGGAATCTGGTGGTTGTTCGAGAGGGCTATCGGGTCGTCAGCGATGTTGTGGCGGGGGAGTGGAGGCTCGGCCACGGGTTCTATCTGATCAACGATCGGGAGCCGAGGTACACCGTCGCTCCTGCCGCACGCCGCCGGATCCTCGACCGGCTGTTGATCCTCAACCATGAGCAGCACGCGGAGGAGATGCGGGCACGCGCCGAAGACGATCTCAGGCTTGATCTGCCGGTGGGCGGCGGTGAGACGCGGCCATGACGGCGACGGTGCCGAAGTCGGGGGATCTGGTTCTTGGTCGTGGGAAGCATTGGGGCGTCAGTGACGTCGTGTCGGGGGAGTGGGTGCTCGGTCATAAGGTTCATCTGATGAATGATTGGGAGTGGAGGTCGCCCCTTACTTCTGCCGTGCACCGTCGGAATCTCGATCGGTTGTCGGCTCTCAAGGCGGGTTGTGTGCGGAGGAGGCGCAGGCGTGCGCAGCCGAAGTTCTCGTGCTTGATTTGTCGCAGAGTGGCGGTGAGGTGCGGCCATGACGGCGGCAGTGCCGAAGTCGGGGGATTTGATGGTGATGCGCGGGGGCATTGGGGTGTCAGTGGCGTCGTGTCAGGGGAAAGGATGCTCGGACATGGCCATGCGCGGACGGAAGTCGAGGAGTACACCGTTGCTTCTGCTATGCGCTGTCGGATGGTCGATCGGTCGTTGATCCTCAGCCGCGAGCTATATGGGGCGGAGAAGTGGGCGCGTGCCGAAGATGACCCTGAGTTCGATCTGCCGGCCCGTGGTGGCGGGGGCGTTCATGAAAGCGGCAGTGCAGTGGTTGGGGGATCTGGTTGTCGTTCGCGAGAAGCTCGGGGGTGTCGGTGGTGTTGCGCCGGGGGTGCGGATGCCCGGCCACGTGCTTTATCTGATGAATGATCAGGAGTGGAGGTGCGCCTTTGCTTCCACTCCGCGTCGTCGGATCTTCCGGTCTCAGGTCTGATTTTCCGGAGGTGAGGTGAGGGCATGATGGCGGTGGTGTTGGGGTCGGGGGATTTGGCGGGTGCCTGTGGTGCGGTTCGTGCCTGGACCGGCCATGCGGCGAGCGAGGCGGCGTGGCACGGTTCGGAGGCGCAGGCCAATGGGGGGCATGGGGTGGTGGCGCCGTGGTTTCAGCCCTCTTGGCCGTGGGCGTGGGAGTCTGCTTTGGGACAGGCGTCTGCCGGGCCGGTGGGGATGTTGCCGGGGGTGCGGCGGTCTGATCGGCCTGCTCGGGAATTGAGGTGCGGCGCTGCCCGTGTTGTGGGGCGTCGGATTGTCGCTGGGGTGTCGGTTTTCAAGCACGAGTTGTATGGGGTGGGGTGGGGGTTGCGGGCGCGCGCCGAGGAGGATTTCAGGCTTGGTTCGTCGGTGGGGGGTGGTGGGACGTGGGCATGACGGCGGTGGTGCCGGAGTTGGGGGATCTGGTCGTTGTCCGTGGCGAGCATTGGGTCGTCAGTGATGTCGCGCCGGGGGAGTGGACGCTCGTCCGGCTGACGAGCGTCGCGGACGGCGGGTACGGCCGCGAGCTGTCCGTCGTGTGGGAGGTCGAACCCGGGCGGCGGGTGCTGGAGCGGGAGACCCTGCCGAAGGTCGATGCGGACCGGTTCGATGATCCGGGGAGGCTGGCGGCGTTCATCGACGCGGTGCGGTGGAGTGCCGTCACCTCGGCGGACACCGACATGTTGCAGGCGCCGTTCCGGTCCGGGGTGAAGGTGGAGACCTACCAGTTGGAGCCGGTGGCGCGTGCGCTGAAGGCGCCGACGGCCAACCTGCTGATCGCGGACGACGTCGGGCTCGGCAAGACGATCGAGGCCGGGCTGGTCGCACTGGAACTCAAGCTGAGGCACCGGATCAACAGCGTCGTGGTCGTCTGCCCGGCGGCGCTGACCTTCAAGTGGCGCGACGAGATGGCCGACAAGTTCGGCCTCGACTTCAAGATCGTGAACTCCGAGCTGCTGAAGGAGATGCTGCGGACGCACGGGCCGGCGGCCAATCCCTTCCGGGTGTATCCGCAGGTCATCGTCAGCCTGTCATGGCTGCGCGGGGCGCGGGCGCAAAGCCTGGTGGAAGAGGTCATCGCCGATCGCGCCCTCGGGGCGCGGCCGCCGTTCGATCTGCTCATTGTCGACGAGGCGCACCACATCGCTCCGGCCGCACCCAAGGGCATCCGGACGGTCGATTCGCAGCAGACCAGGATGATGCGCCGGTTCGCCCGGCACTTTCGGCATCGGGTGTTCCTGTCCGCCACCCCGCACAACGGGTATCCGGAGTCTTTCACCGCGCTGCTGGAGATGATCGACCCGCAGCGGTTCGTCCGCGGCGTCCAGCCTCCGAAGAAGGTGCAGGACGAGGCGGTGATCCGGCGGACGAAGAGCGACATCCGCAACCTCGACGGCTCCCCCAGGTATCCGGGGAGGGAGACCCGCTCGCTCGTCGTGGAGTATCCGGAGGCGGAACGTCGGGTTCACGGGTGGCTGAACGAGTACACCCGGCGTCGGCGGGTGCGGATGCGGCGTTCTAAGGCCGCCGCGCAGGCCGCCGACCTTTCGGCGCTGGTGTTGAAGAAGCGGTTCTTCTCCTCCCCGGCGGCCTTCGCCGCGACCATCGCCGTCCATCGGGAGTCGCTCGAACGGCTCGGGACGAAGGCGCCCGCGCACGAGGTCCCCGAGTGGCTCCAGGAGTTCATGACCGATGACGAGGACGTGTTCGCCGAGGCCGAGGACGAGGCGCTGACGCGTTCGGCCCGGCTGCAACCGTCCCTCACCCCGGAGGAGCAAGAACTCCTGGAACAGATGGAGCAGTGGGCGCTCACGCACGAGGCCGCCGCCGACGCCAAGGCGAAGGCCCTGATCGAGCATGTGGCGGGCATCTGCCGGCCCGGCGGAGCGTGGAATGACGAACGCGTCGTCATCTTCACCGAATACCGGGAGACGCAGCGTTGGCTTGCGACGCTGCTGCAGCAGGCCGGGCTCGGCCGGGAACGGCTCGCCCTGCTGCACGGGGGCATGTCGATCCCCGATCGGGAACGTCTGCGGCACGCTTTCCAGGCCGACCCCGCACAGCACCCGGCCCGCATCCTGGTGGCCACCGACGCCGCCGGAGAGGGCATCGACCTCCAGCGGTACTGCCATCGCGTCATCAACTACGACATCCCGTTCAACCCCAACAAGCTGGAGCAGCGGATAGGCCGCATCGACCGCTACGGGCAGCGGCACGTGGTGCAGGTGTGGCACTTCGTGGGGTCGGGATGGCGGCAGGCCGCCCCGGGCTCCTACGAGGCCGACCTTGAGTTCCTGTCACGGGTGGCCAGGAAGGTCGCCCGCATGGAGCAGGATCTGGGCGCCGTCAACGCGGTGCTCGCGGCGGCCGTGCAGGACCGGATGCTCGGCCGGGCGCGGAATGTCGATATCGAACGCCGGACGTCGGCCGAGGCGATGCGTGAGGACGGCAGAGTCGACACCGCGCAGGCCCTGGCGCCGGAGGAGGGCGTCAGCGCGCAGGTCGCCCGGCTGCGCGCCCAGCTCGACCGGTCCGTCGACGAGCTGAGGATCACCCCGGCCAACATTCACCGCGTTGTGTCGACGGCCCTCGGTCTGGCGCGGCAGCAGCCCTTGGAAGCGCTTTCCGGCAGCGGTGACGGGGATGGGGGCTTGTACCGGGTGCCGACGCTGACCAAGTCGTGGGCGAAGGTGACCGAGGGTCTGCCGCACAAGGTCACCGGGGAGATTCGGCCCGTCACTTTCGATCCCGAACTGGTGGACGGCAGCGATGACGTAGTCCTGGCCCACCTGGGGCATCCGCTCACCGCGATGTCGGTCGGGTTGCTGCGCGCGGCCATGTGGGGACGCACCGCGGGGCTCCACCGCGTCGCCGCGGTCGTCAGCGACGACGATCGGCTGGAGGCGGTCGCGGCAGCCGTGTACGGCAGGCTCGTCCTCGTCGGCGCGGACGGAAGCCGCCTGCACGAGGAGATCATCAGCGGCGGGGTCTGGCTCAGGCCCCGGTTCGGCCGCATCGAGGGCGTCGGGTTCCTCGACGACGTGCTGTCACGGGCGCTGAACCGGCCGCGGATCACCGCGGCGTCCCCGCCCATCCGCGCCCGGTTGGCGCAGCAGTGGCCGCGGCTGCGCGAACCGTTGCTGCAGTCTCTCCAGGCCAGGGCCGAGGCGCGACGGTCGTCGCTGGAGCGGCGTCTGACCAGGCGGCGGGACGACGAGATCAAGCGGGTCAATGCCAATCTCGACCAGTTGGCGGCGAGCCTGCGCACCATGCTGGCGACCGAGACCGACGAGGGCCAGCAGATGCTCGCCGTCGAAAGCGGAGCCGAACGGCGCGAGTGGCAACGCCGACTCGACGGCATCGACGCCGACCGGGAATGCGAAACACGGCTGATCCGGGAGCGCTACGAGGTGGTGCGGCATCATGTCTTCCCCGCGGCCGTGCTTTTCGTCGTCCCGGAATGGGAGGCCACCAGGTAGGACGCGGCGTGCCCGCCGTCCAGTTGATGGGGACGGCGGTTCGGCGGACTTCACGAAAACGCGATGCCGGACGGTAGGGCTCTGGTCATCGCTCTGTCGGCTGGTGGACGATGCGCTGGATGAAGGCGGCCCATTCGGTGGGGGTGAACTCCAGGACGGGGCCGGTGCCGTGTTGCTTGGAGTCGCGTACGCCGATGGTGCCGTCGTCGGCTCGACCGACCTCGACGCAGGTGCTGTTAAGCCCGCTGTGGCTGGACTTGCGCCAGCCTACATAGTCGGTGGCCATCGGTCTTTCTCCTAGTGGATGAACTGCTGTGGCACAGGATTGGCCGGTGCTGTGCTGTTCAGCGTCCCATATGCCGATGGCACCGTCAGTGTACCCCGCGGCTTTAATGCACTTGCCTTTGGTTGTGCTGTGGTTGGACTGGCGCAGTGGGTGTGCCTGTTCCGCCCCGTTGCCGTTGGTGGGCTGGCCGCTTTACCGGGGCTTCTCGCCTCGGGGGAGTGTCAGATGGGGCCGGTGCTGTCGGTGGCTTGCGCGGCTTGGGGGCGCCACTCCCGTCGTGCCTGGACTTGCGTCAACCCGTGTAGTGCCTGGTCACCCGCTGGTTTCGGGGGCGACGAGCTGACGGATGAAGGCGGCCCATTCGGCAGGCGTGAACTCCAGGACGGGGCCGGTGCCGTGTTGCTTGGAGTCGCGTACGCCGATGGTGCCGTCGTCAGCACGTCCGACCTCGACGCAGTCAGCTCCGGGCTCGCTTCGGCTCGACTTGCGCCAGCCTACATAGTCGGTGGCCATCGGTCTTTCTCCCGGTGGATGAACTGCTGTGGCACAGGATCTGCCGGTGCTGTGCTGTTCAGCGTCCCATATGCCGATGACACCGTCAGCGCACTCCGTGGCTTCAACGCACTTGCCTTTGGATGTGCTCCGACTGGCCTCCGCCATCGTATGTAGCGCTTGGCTATTGCCCTGCTGAGTGGCGGTTGATCGTTCGAGCGGAGGCCGCTCAATCGTGGGAGCTTTAGGGGGGCCGGTGCCGTGTGCTTGAAGTCGTGTGCGCTGACGGTGTCGTCGGTGGCTTGGGAGTTCCACGCGGGTGCGTGGGGCTGGTGCGGGGCGACTTGTGCCAGTGGAGGTGCCTGTTCCGCCCTGTTGCCGTTGGTGGGCTGGCCGCTTAACCGGGTTTCTAGCGCCGGGGGGAGTGTCAGATGGGGCCGGTGCTGTCGGTGGCTTGTGCGGCTCGGGGCGCGGCTTCCGTCGTGCGTGGACTTGCGTCAACCCGTGTGGTGCCTGGTGACCGCTGGTTACTGGTGCTTGATCACTCGTATGAGAGCTGCCCATTCGGTGGGGGTGCACTCCAGGATGGGGCCGGTGCCGTGTTGCTTGGAGTCGCGTACGCCGATGGTGCCGTCGTCAGCACGTCCAACTTCGATGCACTCAGCTCCGGCCGCGCTCCTGCTGGACTTACGCCAGTGAGTGTACTTCCGCGTCATTGACGGGCTCCGTTGGTTTCGTTTAGTCGGTCAGCTGCCTCTCGGAGCAGCATAAGGCTGTCGTCCTGGGAGAGGGTAGCTCGGCTGAGATGATCGTAGATCTGTGTGTACCTCTCCACCTCGTCCCGCTCGGCGTGTACGAGGTCAGCGTTGATCGTTTCGACCAGAGCCATTGGCGGGTCTGCGGGATCGGAGAAGGTGTAGAGGAAGAACGAGACTGTGGGCACTAGGGCGCCCTCGATGGACGCGTCCACCGGCAGGATCCGGAGGGAGAGGCGTGGTTCCGCGGTCACCACTCGGATGATGTGCTTGAGCTGGGCAGCCATCGTCTTCGCGGGGATGGTGAGACGGCGTACAACCACCTCGTCCAGGATGAACTCGCAGACCGGGCCGCCTTCGCCCAGAACGATGCGCTGGCGTTCCAGCCGGGCTTCCTTCATCGGCTCGGGTATGAAGTTCAGCTTGCCCTGGCCTTCCGCTCGTTTGATCATCGCTGCGATTGTCTCGGGGGTCTGCAGCAGTCCGGGGATCGTGCTGGGGCTGTAGCTGCGGATGGTGGCGGCGCCGAATTCGATGTCGGCGTAGAGGCGCTGGCGGGCGCCCATGGAGTCGCCGTAGTCGTCCCACCAGCCGCGCTCGGAGGCGTCGCAGGCGATGCGCAGGACCTCCTGTCGCTTCTCCTCGCTGGCGTTCAGCGCCTTGAGGATCTTGATGATCGCGGGGATGTCGGGACGGCAGCTCGCGTTCTCCAGGCGGCTGACCTTCATCCGCGAGTAGTGGACGAGGTCGGCCAGGCGTCCGGCGGTCAGGCCGGCCTCCTGGCGCAGCGCGCGCAGCTCGGTTCCGAGCCGGTGGCGCCGGACGAAGGGGCTGGTCATCGGTTGACCTCCCTATGGACTGAGTGCTGTAGCGCCGATCACGGCGCGTGTCGGGTGACAACGTTCCGCAACCGTAATCGAAAAACAAGCCGCTGTCCTAATCAGGTCAGAAAGTGGTCCGGAAGTGACCAATTTGCTCGTCTATGCGTTCTCGCTGAACGTTCATCTCGCGAGCGTTTCCGGCGCGTGAATCACGCGGCGCGTGCAAACACGCGGTGACCGCTCAACCAGGGTGAGCGTGCGTATTCGCTTTTCTTAACGGCGCGGCCGTCGCGCGCGTATCCACGCCTGTAGAAGTGGTGACGAGAGACACACCGCAAACGGCGGCGACAGCAACCGGCCGTCGTGAATCCCCGTGAGGTGACCCATGTGCCTGGTGACGTTCCTGGCGGCAGATGACGGCGCGCAGCGCTGGCGGCGGTCGTTCCCCGGTGAGCCGGGCGAGGCCTCTAACGCCCGGCGGTTCGTCGCCACTCTGCTCGACGACTGCCCATGCCTGGACGAGGTGCTGATGGCGACCGGCGAGCTGGTCGTCAACGCGCTGCGGCACACCAAGTCCGGCGGGCCGGGCGGGCGGTTCACCGTCGAGGTGGGGCGGTCCGGCCGGCTGGTCGGGGTGGCGGTGACCGACCAGGGCGGCCCCTCCGAGCCGTCCGTCGTGGTCGCGGGGGAGATGGATGAGACGGGCCGGGGGCTGCGGATGGTGTCCACCATGGCCACCGGCTGGGGCTGGTTCGGCAACGAGCACGCCCGCACGGTCGCGGCCGTGTTCGCCGCGCCCGGCGTCTCCTGGGTGGCCGCCGCATGACCCCCGCAACGCTGTACGCGCAGACCACCGAGCGGATCCGGTCGGCCATGAGCGCCGCGATGCGCGCCGACCCCCAGGTGATTTCGGCCGTGCTGGGGGCCGCACCGCGCGGAGCCGACCGTGCAAGCCTCGCCTTCCTGCGGGACGCGCGTGGGATGACGTTGGGGCTGTCGGCGGCGCTCACGACGGTGCTCGGTCGGCACCGCTACGGCCGCAGCAACTACGAGCAGGTCGTGTGCCTGTCCTGCGGCACGGTGCAGTGCCGGACGCTTCGCTGTGTCGCCGAGGCGCTCGCCGCATACGGGTTCCAGTTCACCGGCGTCGACCGCGCGGAGGCGTGGCGCCGTGCCGAAAGCTGGTTCGCGCATCAGGCGGGGACGCTCGTGGCGGTGGCGGTGGAGCAGTTCCCCGAGGGGTTCATCGCGCGCTGCGCGTCCATGGAACCCGTGCTCATCGTCGACCGCCGTACCGGGGAGCTCACCCAGTGGCCGCAGCTGCCCAGCGCCGCGCTCGTCGAGCACTACCGCCGCTACCGGCAGGCCCAGCAGTAAGAGGCCTTCGGACGGGGCGTTTCTCGCTCCGTTGACTTCCTCCCCCGCCTGAAGGCGGGGGTTCCAACCGTCGCCGGTCGGTCTTCCTGCTTCACCGCCGGTCGCCTCGCCCGAGAGGACTCTCGCCCTGAGGTCTTACACCAGCTCCACAGGCGTTTCAGCTCTCCGCCAGCCCGGCGGCGAGCAGGTTCTTGGCCGCGTTCACGCAGCGGTCGTGGACCGCGCCGCAGGCGCACTGCCACGTCCGGACGTCCAGCGGCATCGTGTCCTGCGCGGTGCCGCATGCCGAGCACAGCTTGGAGGACGGGTACCAGCGGTCTGCGACCAGCAGTTGGCGCCCGTATCAGGCGCACTTGTACTCCAGTATCGACCGCAGCTGGCGCCACGATGCGTCGGAGATGGCGCGGGCGAGCGAGTGGTTGCGGACCAGGTTGCGGACGGCCAGGTTCTCGATCACGACCGTTTGGTTCTCACGGACGAGCCGAGTCGACAGCTTGTGCAGAAAGTCGCGGCGCCGGTCGGCGATGCGGGCGTGGATGCGGGCGACGCGCCGCCGGGCCTTCTCCCGGTTCGCGCTGCCCTTGGCCTTGCGGGACAGGGCACGCTGCGCCCTGGCGAGCCTGCGCCGATCGCGGCGTTCGTGCCGGGGGTTGGTGATCTTCTCCCCGGTGGACAGCGTCACCAGCGCCGTGATCCCGGCATCCACCCCCACAGCCGACTCGACCGGGGCCGGCGGACAGATCTTCTCCTCGACGAGGATGGACACGAACCAGCGCCCGGCCGCGTCCCGGCTCACGGTCACGGTGGACGGCTCGGCCCCCTCCGGGAGGGGACGAGACCACACGATGTCCAGCGGGCGGTTCATCTTCGCCAGGTGCAAACGCCCGTCCCGCCGGCGGAACGCCGAACGGGTGTACTCGGCCGACGCCCGCGACTTCTTCTTGCTCTTGAACGTGGGGTATTCGGCCCGCTTGGCGAAGAGGTTCGCAAACGCCGCCTGCAGGTGCCGCAGCGCCTGCTGCAACGGCACGCTGGACACCTCACCCAAAAACGCAAGCTCCCGGGTGCGCTTCCATTCGGTGAGCATCGCGGAGGTCTCGGCGTAGGAGACCTTTCGGCCTTCCAGGGTGTAGGTGCGGGTCCGCTCCTCCAGCGCCTTGTTGTAGACCGGGCGGACGCAACCGAACGTTTTGAGCAGTTCTTCGGCCTGCCCGACAGTCGGGTGGAAGCGGTACTTGTACGCCCGCTTCACGATCTGCGCCACAATCTCACACGGTACCGCGAGATCACTGAAGTTTCGATCGCTTGTTCGATACGGTGATTCACCTGGCGGTGAATCGCCTGCCCCTGTCCTGCTCCGCAGGGGTCTGATTCCTCCCCCGCCTGAAGGCGGGGGTCTCCTCGGAGGTCTCCGATGACCTCCGATCGCCCGTCAGCGGCGTCAGTAAGGTGAGTCAGGCCGATTTGAGGTGCACGGCGTCACGCTGTGTCCGTGAATATGACTCTCTGTGCGGTTTTTCTTGGGGATGGATGGCCACACCCGGCCACTTCGGCGGTGTTCAGGTGGCGGCTGTCGCCGCCGTGCGCTATGTGTATGGCGTTCACAGGTTGATTGCCGGTGAGCGATGCTCAGAGACGAGGGGGTCGGGTGGCGACAGCGGCGACGGGGGACGCACCCACGATCGGGTCGTTGGTGGCCGTGCGCGGACAGCGCTGGGTGGTCAGCGAGATCGAGCCCGCCAAGGCCAGCACGCTGGTGACCCTGCAGAGCGTGGAGGACGGCCGCTACGGCGAGACGATCTCGGTCATCTGGGAGGTCGAGCCGGGCCGCCGCACCCTGCCCAGCGGTTCACTGCCCGAGGTGGAGACGGGCGGCTTCGACCCGCCCGAGCGGCTGGCCGCCTTCCTCGACGCGATCCGCTGGTCCGCCGTCACCTCGGCCGACGTCAAGACCCTGCAGGCGCCGTTCCGGTCCGGTGTGGCGATCGAGAACTACCAGCTCGAACCGGTGGCCCGCGCCGTGGACGCGCCCCGCGTCAACCTGCTGCTCGCCGACGACGTCGGGCTCGGTAAGACCATCGAGGCCGGCCTGGTCGCCCAAGAACTGCTGCTGCGGCACCGGGCCCGCCGCGTCATGATCGTCTGCCCGGCGGGGCTCACCCTCAAGTGGCGCGACGAGATGGCCGAGAAGTTCGGCCTGGACTTCACCATCATCGACTCCGAGCGCTGCGCCATCGTCCGCCGCACGCACGGCTCGGCCGCCAACCCGTTCGAGGTCTACCCGCTGACGATCGTCAGCCTGCCGTGGCTGCGCGGCGCCAAGGCGCAGCGGCTGCTGAACGAGGTGCTGCCCGCGGACGGCCCGACCTACCCGCGCACCTTCGACCTGCTGATCCTGGACGAGGCGCACCACGTGGCCCCCGCCGCGCCCAAGCAGGTGTACGCGGTCGACTCCCAGCAGACCAAGCTCATCCGGCGGCTCGCACCCCACTTCACCCACCGGCTGTTCCTGTCGGCCACCCCGCACAACGGCTACGAGGCGTCCTACACGGCCCTCCTGGAGATCCTCGACGACCAGCGGTTCGCGCGGGGCGTCTCGCCCGACCGCAACGCGGCCAACGAAACCGTCGTGCGGCGGCTCAAGCAGCACATCGTCAACAACGACGGCAGCCCGCGTTTCGCGCAGCGTAAGGCGACCGCCATCCCCGTGCGATACCCCGAGAGCGAACGCGAGGTCCACGGGCTGCTCAAGGAGTTCGGCGAGCTGCGGCGCAGGCGGCTCACCCAGGGGCGCCGGGGACGCAAGGCCGCCGACCTGGTGACGCTGCTGCTGAAGAAGCGCCTGTTCTCCAGCCCGGCCGCGTTCGCCCACACCGTCGGCGTCTACATCGAGACGCTGCAGAACCGGCGCGGGTCCGCGGCCGCCCTCGTCGCCGCCGACGACGACGTGCCGGAATGGCTGGAAGACTTCGTCGACGAGGTCGCCACCTACGACGACGAGCAGCTCGCCGAGGCCGAAGACGACGCGCTGCACCGCGTCCGGCCGATGCAGCCGGACGCCGACGAACGCGAGCTTCAACTGCTCAAGCAGATGGAGGAGTGGGCGCTCGCGCACGAGGCCCGCCCCGACGCCAAGGCCCGCGAGCTCATCGAGCATCTGAAAAAGGAGTGCCGTCCGGACGGCACGTGGACCGACGAACGCGTCGTCATCTTCACCGAGTACCGCGACACCCAGCGGTGGCTGGCCGAGCTGCTGAGGCAGGAGGGCCTGGCCGGGGACCGCCTCGCGCAGATCTACGGCGGGATGTCGGCCGACGAGCGGGAGCAGGTGCGGCTGGCCTTCCAGGCCGACCCGGCCGAACAGCCGGTGCGGATCCTGCTCGCCACCGACGCCGCCGGCGAGGGCATCGACCTGCAGAAGCACTGCCACCGCCTGATCAACTACGACATCCCGTTCAACCCCAACAAGCTGGAGCAGCGCATCGGCCGGGTCGACCGGTACGGGCAGACCCGCACCCCCGACATCCGGCACTTCGTCGGCACGGGCTGGGACGGCGCCGTCGACACCTACGAGGCCGACCTTGAGTTCCTGGCGCGGGTCGCCGAAAAGGTCGCCCAGATGGAAAAGGACCTCGGCCCCGTCAACGCCGTCATCTCCGACCGGGTGCAGCGGCGCATGCTCGGCGAGGACGTCGCCATCGACGACGTGGAGAACGCCGCGCCCAAGCAGGACGTGCCCACCGAGACCAACGTCCGCGCCCAGGTGCGCAAACTGCGGGAGACGCTCGACGCCACGGTCGAAGAACTCGACATCACCCCCGCCAGGGTGCACCGCGTGGTCTCGACCGCCCTGGAGCTGGCCCGGCAGCAGCCCCTCGTCGAGGTCACCGACGACGTGCAGGGCGCCGGGGGCTTGTACGACGTGCCGCCGCTCACCGGCCCCTGGGAGCGCGCCACCGCCGGACTGCTCGAAAAACTCAAGCGCGACGACGGGGAACCGCCCCGGCAACGGCCCGTCACCTTCGACGCCGAGGTCGCCCGGGGCCGCGACGACGTGGTGCTCGCCCACCTCGGGCACCCGCTGGTCGCCATGTCCACCCGGCTGCTGCGCGCCGCCGTCACCAACCCCGACGTCGGCCTGCACCGGGTGACCGCCGTGGTCAGCGACGATCCCGCGCTGGAAGACGTGCTCGTCGGCGCCTACTCGCGCTTCCTGCTCGTCGGCGCCGACGGCGTCCGCCTCCACGAAGAGGTGCTGCACGCCGGAGGCTGGGCACCGGAGAACGGCCGCTTCCGCCGCCTGGAGAACCTCACCCGGCTCAAGGAGATGCTCGACAGGGGTTTGGCCTCGGGCATCGCGGCGTCGCCGCACCTCCGGCAGCGCATGATCGACCGCTGGCGGGACGCCCGGGTCCGCGACGGCCTGCTGTCGGCGATCGAATGGCGCGTCAGCACCCGGCGTGAACAGTTGGAACGCAAGCTCGCCCAGCGCCGGGAGGCCGAGCAGAAGCGCATCGTCGCCAACCTGGACCAGTTCGCCGCCACGCTGCGTGCCAAGCTGGCCGACGACGAGGAAGACGACGCGCTGTTCAGCCGCATTGAGGCCAGCAAGAACGAAGAGGAGCTGCGGCAGTACCGCAGGGACCGCCAATCCTGGGAGGAGCGCTTGGGCCGCCTGGAGATCGAACGCGACCGCGAACTGGAGGCCATCGCGGCCCGCTACCGCGATCCCCGGTCGCACACGTTCCCCGTCGCCGTGATCTTCGTCGTTCCCCGCAGGGAGGCCGTCCGATGAGCCGCCGCACGATCCGCCGCACCCCCGACAGCGTCCAGCAGCACCGCGACTGGCTGTCCCTGGTGGAGATCACCGGGCCGTTCCTCAGCCTGCCCGTCCTTCGTGAGACGTGGCCGTCGCTCGACCCGCTGGACAAGTCCGCCCGCGAACGGCTGCGCACCCAGCACGGCATCTGGCAGGACGCCCCCGAGACCGGCCAGCGCGACTGGATCTCCTACATCCTCGGCGACCTGCTGAGCTGGGGAGACGCCCTGCACTTCGACGGCGCCGACGCCTTTGCCATCGAGGTGGCCGAGCACGACACCACTATCACCCCGTCGTTCGCGCTGGTCGAGCCGGGCGAGAAGCTCAAGCCGGAGACCGTGCGGCTGCTGGGCATGGTGTGCGAGCCGGGGCAGCAGCCCACCGCCCGCATCAAGGGCGACGCCTGGGCGGCCACCCCCGCCGACCGGATGGCCCACCTGTGCCGCTACCACAACATCGAACTCGGCCTGGTCACCGACGGCCGCTGGTGGGCGCTGGTGTGGGCGCCGCGCGGCGGCGTCACCACGACGGCCGTCTTCGACGCCGTGGACTGGGCGGCGGCCGCCGAGCGCGACGTCGTCCGGGCCTTCGTGTCGATCCTGTGCCGCCGCCGGTTCTTCGGCGTGCGGGACGAGGAGAAGCTGGTCGCCCTCCTTGAACGCTCCCTGGACACTCAGGAGGAGATCACCGAGGCGCTGGGCGTCCAGGTCCGCCAGGCCGTTGAACTGCTCGTCGCCGCCTTCGGCCGGGCCGATGCCCTCGGCAGCGCCGACCTGAAGGACGTTTCCGCGCACGAGGTGTACCGGGGCGCGGTCGCCGTCATGATGCGGATCGTCTTCCTGCTGTTCGCCGAGGAGCGGGGTCTGCTGCCCGCCGACAACGAGCTGTACGCGCGGGCCTACTCGGCCGGGCGGCTCTACGCCGACCTTGAGCAGCGCGTCCGCGAGGGCTCGGAAGAGGAGCTGGAGCACACCACCGCCGCATGGCACCGGCTGCTCGCCCTGTTCGACGCCGTGTACCGCGGCGTCGACCACCCGCGGTTGAAGATGCACGCCCACGACGGCTCGATCTTCAACCCGGACGCCTACCCGTGGCTGCCGCTCAACATCGACGACCGCACCGTCCTGCACATGCTCAAGGCGGTGCAGTACGTCCAGACCGGCAAAGGCAAGAACCGCGAGCTGCGCCAGCTCAGCTTCAAGACCTTGGACGTCGAGCAGATCGGCTACGTTTACGAGGGCCTGCTGTCGTTCGAGGGCTTCCGCGCCGAGGACACCGTCGTCGGCCTGATCGGCAAGGAGGGCCTCGAAGAAGAGGTCCACCTCACCGAGTTGGAGGCCCACGCGGCCGCCGTCACCGACATCCCCGGACTCGCGACGCGCCTCGCCACCGCCTACAAGGACTCCAAGATCGGCACGGCCAAGGGGCTTGAGAAAAGGCTCGCCCCTCTGGGCGACACCGACCGTCCCGAGGCGATGCGCAAGCTCCTCGCCGTCACCGCCGGCGACCGGGACCTCGCCGAGCGCCTGCTGCCGTTCTACGGCATCATCCGTACCGACCTGCGGGGCCTGCCGGTGGTCATCCTGCCGGGCGCGCTCTACGTCACCGAGTCGAAGCTGAGGAAGAACACCGGCACCCACTACACGCCACGCTTCCTCGCCGAGGAGGTGGTGCAGCACGCGCTCGAACCGCTCGTCTACGAGCCGGGCCCGCTCCAGACCGCCGACAAGAACGAGTGGCGGCTCAAGAGTTCGAAGGACATCCTTGCCCTCAAGGTCGCCGACATCGCGATGGGCTCTGGCGCGTTCCTCGTCGCCGCCTGCCGCTACCTCGCCGACCGCCTCGTGCAGGCGTGGGCGAACGAGGGCCTTGACCGGGCCCCCGAGGTGAAGGAACAGCTCGACAGCGGCCTCATGACCGTCGACGACGACCCGCTCATCATCGACGCCCGCCGCGCGGTCATCGAGCACTGCCTGTACGGCGTGGACATCAACCCCATGGCCGTCGAGATGGCCAAGCTCTCGCTCTGGCTCGTCTCCATGGACCCCGAGCGCCCCTTCACCTTCCTGGACGACCGCCTTGTGCACGGCGACTCCCTGCTCGGCATCACCTCGCTCGAACAGCTCGAAGTGATGCACATGGACCCCAAGCAGGGCCGAAAGCTGTACGAGGACGCCCAGCGCGACCTGTTCGACTGGACCAAGGATATCCGCAGCGTCGCCCGCAGCATCGCCGAAGACCGCCTCCGCCTCTCCGAGATCGACGGCTCCACGATCAGGGGCTTGGCGGCCAAGCGCGCGATCCTCGCCGAGACCGAACAGAAGGTCGAGAACGTCTGGCTCGCCGCCGACCTGGCCGTGGCGTCCGTGCTCGCCCACTCCGGCAAGAACCTCGACAGCGCTTCTCTCGCCGCCGCCAAGTACGCGGCCGAGGTCTTCTCCGGCTCTCCGGAGGCTGCCCTCACCGCCCGCGACCAGCGCAACGTCTGGCTCAAGACAGACCTGGTTGACGGCGCCTTCCCCCGCGAGCCCCTCCACTGGCCCCTCGTCTTCCCCGAGGTCTTCGACGAAAAGCGCCCTCACGGCCCCGGCTTCGACGCCATCATCGGTAATCCTCCGTTCCTGGGGGGAAAGAAGATCAGTGGTTCTGCAGGGTCCGCTTATCGAGAGACCCTTGTTGAAGTGCCCGCAAAGGGGGCTAAGGGTAACGCCGACCTGGTCGCCTATTTCGTCCTGCGTGCTCATGAACTGCTGAACTCGTCCGGACAAGTTGGGGTTATCGCCACCAATACCCTGACGCAAGGTGATACCCGTGAAGTCGGCCTGGATCGCCTATTGGAAAGCGGGGTGACAATCCGGCGATCAATCAAAAGTGAGCCGTGGCCCTCTAAGGGGGCAGTTCTGGAGTACTGTGCAATCTGGACAACCTGTAGCCCTGTCAACAAGAACGCAGTGTTGGTGGCAGATGGCGTGCCGGTTGCGGGTATCACCCCCACCCTTGATCCGCTAACTCGTGTCACGGGAAAGCCGTATAGGCTTGTGGCGAGCGCGAACATTGCCTTCATTGGAAATAATGTTAACGGAATCGGATTTGTGCTGTCTGATGTCGAGGCTCGCGAATTGATTGACGGCAATCCGGTTAACAAGGAAGTCATTTTTCGATACCTTAATGGCGAGGATCTAAACTCTCGTCCAGATCAGTCTGCCAGTCGTTGGATTATCGACTTTAGGGACTGGTCACTCGAGAGGGCGGAAGCTTATCCGGAATCTCTGGAGCGGGTTCGGCGTCTGGTGAAACCACGAAGAGATGAGCTCCCGGACTCGAAGCGAGCGACTAGAGAAGCGTGGTGGCGCTACGAAAAGCTTGCGCCAGGTCTTCGCGCTGCTATCTCCGGGCTGGATCGCGTAGCGGTCATAGCGCTCGTTAGTAAGACGGCAATGCCGGTCATGGTGCCGACAGGCCAAGTATTTTCGCATGCGCTTGGGGTGTTTGCGACGGACGACACAGCGATGCTGGCGTTGCTGTCGAGTGCGCCGCACTACTGGTGGGCGCTTACACGGGCTTCGTCAATGAAGGCCGATCTGCGTTACACGCCGTCCGATGTGTTCGAGACGTTCCCCTTGCCAGAGCTTACGCAGGAGATGCGGGAATTGGGGGAGCGGCTCGACTCGTATCGGCGGGATGTGATGCTCGCGCGGCAGACCGGGCTTACCAAGACGTACAACCTCGTGTTCGACGAGAAGTGCAAGGACGAGGACATCGTCGAGCTGCGGCGGATTCACAAGGCCATCGACGAGGCCGTGGTGCGGGCGTACGGGTGGGATGACCTGCTCGATCAGCTTGACCACGGGTTCCATCTGGTGAACCGGCGGGAGCCTCGCTACACCATCGGGCCGGCGGCGCAGCGGGAGATCTTGGACCGACTGCTGGAGCTCAACCACGAGCGCTACGCCGAAGAGGTCCGCCTCGGGCTGCACGACAAGAAGTCCAAGAAGGGCCCCCGAGGCAGGGGCGGGGTCAAAGACAACCAAGGAACCTTCTTCTGACGTCTCGACCGCAGCGGTCGGGAGGCAAGATTACGGCAGGATGGAAGAGGAGGTGATCTGAATGGACAAGAGGATTCTCGAGCTGGAAGTGGAGAATTTTCGCAGTTTGCGGAAGATCTCCCTGCCGCTGCGACCGTTGAACGTGCTGGTCGGTCCGAATGGCGCAGGTAAGACGAATGTGCTGGAGGTGTTTCGTTTTCTCGCCGACGTCATTCGTACGGACCTGCAGCCGGCGCTCGACCTTCGCGGGGGCTTCGACGACGTTGTGTTTCGGGGAGGAGACAAGCCACCCGCCTCGATCAAAATAAAGCTCAAAGCAACCTGGACGACACACAGCAGTGTTAGTGCACCCGACGAATACGAGCTTCGAGTCACGCGGAGGACTCAAAAGGCAGGTGCAGACTCACTCTCCCGCAAGGAGACGTTCCAATTTAAGCGGACCCGGGGGCGGGGAAGGCGCATCACCATCACCGGTCAAAAGATCAGTGTGTTCGGCGCTGGTCCAGACGCTGAACGTCAGATCGGCATCCAAAAAATGAGCAGCGGTCTTTCCACGCTGCCTCGCCTCGCCGATGAGGAAGGTGGTGGCGAGGTTGCCACCGTTGCGGAACGGCTGGAATCGTTCCGAGTCTTCGATGTGGATGTCTCGGCTGCGCGTCTGCCTGCGAAATTTCCGCATCGTGAAGCGTTTCTTTATGAGGATGCGCGTAACCTGAGCTCCTTCCTGTTGACTCTTCGAAGCAGAGATGAGGAGGCATGGCAGAACCTGGTGGAGGATGCCATCAGAGTTCTACCGCATCTGGAGGACATCGCTTTCGAATACCCGTCCGGTGCGGCCCGGGAGGTCATAGTCGTCCTGCGCGAGCACGGACTCAGGCAGCCTACCCAACTGGCGGATGCGTCGTACGGAACAATAAGGCTGCTCGGCTTGCTGGCGTTGTTGTATGACCCAGAGCCTCCTGCGTTGACCTGCGTGGAAGAGATCGACCACGGGTTGCATCCGCAGGCGTTGGAATTGCTAGTGGAAAGACTTCGCGATGCCAGTGAGCGGACGCAATTTCTGATTGCGACGCATTCACCGGCCTTGGTGGACCGTCTGCGCCCTGAGGAAATCGTGATCTGCGAGCGGCTGGACGATGGATCTTCGGCGATCCCGGCATTGTCCACTGCTGAGATCGAAAAAATTGTAACCAAGAGTGAAGGGCTTCCGCTCGGTGAGCTCTGGTTCTCTGGGACGCTCGGGGGCGGTCTGTGAGGAGAAGCGGCACCCGCGTCCGTGCGACCAGGAAGCCGGTGATCGTGCTCGCGGGGGAGGACGCGAACGACCGCCAGTGCATGCGGCTGCTGCTCGAAGAGCTCTGTCCCGACATGCGGGGCCGCCTTGTGGAGATCAACTGGGTGGTGCGGCTGCGGCAGGCGTCCGACAGTAACCTGGCACAACGGATCAAGCACCTTGGTGGGCTGGCCCGTGCGAAGGCTGCACAGCAGAAAGCGGAGCTTGCCTGTGTCTTTGTACATGAGGACTTCGACGCGGCGGACAGCGATGAATACCCAAAGACGCGCGACCGAGTCCAGAAGGCTTTGGAAAGCGAGTTCGGCAATGCGCACTACGTGCTGGCGGTCGCCGAGATCGAAGCGTGGCTCCTGCTCTTTCCGGATGCGCTTGCGGCATTCTCCTCTTCGTGGAAGCTGCCCACTAAGTATCGGGGCAAGGACACCGGGAAGATCGTCGACCCGAAGAAGGTCATGAGTGAGGTGAGCCGGGGCAGGAGCCGCTACCGGGAGTCCGACGCGCCAAAAGTGCTCGCCAAGGCCATTGAGCTGGGCTGCTATAAGCGACCCGTGGGATCGAACCGCTCCTGGCGCGAGTTCGGTGACGACGTGACCCGCTGCTGCACGGGACATCTCCGTTCGAACAAGGGATGAGCATGGTCGAGCAGGAAGAACTCTTCAGTACGGGCAACAAGCAGGAGAAGCTGAAGCTGATCGCCGATGGAGGCGGGGCGTCTCAGCGGTCGGAGCTCGTGCCCGTGCTGGACCTGCCGCAGAACTTCGCGGAGGCGTCCTCGTACCAGGTGCGGAGCGAGTTCGAAGAGCTCGTCCGGCGGGATCTGCTCGGGCCGTGGGGCGGTAAGGAGGAGGTCTTCCCGTTCAAGGCGATGGGCCCCAGAGAGCGCTACCTGGTGGGGATGCTGGGGCCCAAGCACCTGCCGAAGGGGCTCGTCCAGTCCGCCGACAAGCTGCCCGACACCGAGACCGGCGTCGAAGGCGACGGGGCGCCGGAGCTGCCCGAGGTGCAGACCCCGCAGAACGCCGGGCGCCTATGGGCTTCGTCCATGGGGCTGTCGTTCCACGTCGGCCCCGACATCGACGCGGTGAACGTGCGCGCGTCCTGGGGGCGGTACGCCAAGACCGAGGCCGAGGACGAAAACGGCGTCAAGCGCCTCCGGTGGAGCCGGGAGCCCGTCGAATACGACCAGGAAGTGCGGCTCGACGGGGAACCCTCGTACCGGATTCCGCTCACCACCAAGACCCCCGACGAGCCGGGCGTGCACCTGGCGGTGACCGTGCGGCCGTCGGACGCGGGGCGGGTCGTGGAGCTGACGCTCATCAACGCCCAGCTCGAACCGGTCAGCAATCCCGACACCGCCTGGCTGTTCCAGTCCGAACTCGTCGTCACCGCGCTGGACGGCGCCAAGGCGATCTTCCTGCCGGTCGACGACCCCGCCGACGACCTGACCGCGGTGGGCGACGACCAGGAGGAAATGCACCTGCGGCTCCTCTACCGCAACGAGCGCAGGTACGCATCGGGCCGCAACGTCGCCGTCCACGCCGACGTCCGCGACGGAGAACGGGCCGCGCACCGCCTCACCACCACCTGGATCCCCGCCTACGACGTGCCCGCGACCGTGGCGCCCACCGACTCGCCCTACCTGCGGGGCGCCGAGCTGTCGATGGACGCCCTCGCCGCGGCCGACGCCGAAACGCTCAAGGCCGGGCTCGCCCCGCTGGCGGACGGCTACTCCACCTGGCTCGACGAGCGCGCCGCGCAGATCGGCGACCTGCCGGAGACGCTGCGGCCCGCCGCCGAGACCGCGGTGGCCAAGGCCCGGCAGGCGGCCGAGCGCATCGCCGCCGGGGTCCGGCTGCTCACCGACCCGCAGAGCCCGCGGCACGAGCAGGCGCTGCGGGCGTTCCGGTTCGCCAACGAGGCGATGGCGCTGCAGCGGCGGCACACCGCCATCGGCCGGCTCCGCGGCACCGAGGGCCTGACCTTCGCGCAGGCCGAACGGCAGGTCCGGGAGCAGGGCGCCAAGGCGGCGTCGTGGCGGCCGTTCCAGCTGGCGTTCGTGCTGCTCAACCTGCCGTCCCTCACCGATCCCGCCCACCCGGAGCGGGCCGCCGACCACACCGGCGTGGTCGATCTGCTGTTCTTCCCCACCGGCGGCGGCAAGACCGAGGCGTACCTGGGCCTGACCGCCTACACGTTCGCGATCCGGCGGCTGCAGAAGACGATCGGGACGGGTGCCGACGCGCGCAACGGCCTGGACGGCGTGGCCGTCCTCATGCGGTACACGCTGCGGCTGCTGACCGCGCAGCAGTTCCAGCGGGCGGCGGCCCTGGTGTGCGCGGCGGAGATCCTGCGGCAGCGCGACCCGGCCACATGGGGAAGCGAACCGTTCCGCATCGGCCTGTGGGTCGGCGGCGGCGTCTCCCCCAACTGGTTCGACGATGCTGAAGAGCAGATCGCCGCGGCGCGGCAGGCGGGGGACGGCAAGCGCACCAACGTGCTGCAGACCCTCAGCTGCCCCTGGTGCGGCGAGCGGCTGCACGCCCACCACGACCTGAAGGTCAGGGAGGAGCTGCGGCGGGTCTTGCTGTTCTGCCCCAACGGGGAGGGCGACGGCGCCTGCCCGTTCTCCGAGCGCAAGAGCGCCACCGGCGAGGGGCTGCCGATCCTCACCATCGACGAAGAGATCTACCGGTACACGCCCAGCCTGGTCATCGCCACGGTCGACAAGCTGGCGCAGCTGCCCTGGCGCGGCTTCGCCGGGATGCTGTTCGGCCGGGTCGCGCAGCGCTGCCCGCGGCACGGCTACCGGCACGACGACCTGACCCCACGCACCAAGTGCGGCGGGCGCCACACCAAGAAGGGGGTGACGGTCGAGAGCGTCCCGGTCACCCGGCTGCGGCCGCCGGACCTCATCATCCAGGACGAGCTGCACCTGATCTCCGGCGCGCTGGGCACCACGGTCGGGCTGTTCGAGGCCGCCGTGGCCGAGCTGTGCACGTGGCGGGTGCCGGACGGGTCCGGCGGGAGCACCCTCACCGGGCCGAAGATCGTCGCGTCCACCGCCACCACCAAGCGCGCCGACAAGCAGGTGAGCGGGGTATTCGGCCGCGGCCTGGCCGTCTTCCCGCCCCAGGTGATCGACGTGGCGGACACCTTCTTCTCCCGGCAGATGCCCGTCACCGAGGACGCCCCGGGGCGGCGCTACCTGGGCATCTGCGCGCACGGCGTCCGGCTGAAGTCGGCGGAGATCCGGCTCGCGGAGATCCTGCTCCTCGCCGGGCAGACCCTGTTCGACAAGTACGGCGAGCCCGCCGACCCGTACATGACGGTCGTCGGCTACTTCAACGCCACCCGGGAACTCGCCGGCATGCGCCGCTACCTCGACGACGACGTCGCCACCCGGGTCCGCTCCCACGGCACGCTCAAGGACCTGTCCAACCGGCTCGTGCACCGCGCCGACATGCTCACCATCCAGGAGCTCACCTCCCGGATCTCCTCCGCCGACATCAGCGACGTGCTCAAACGGCTGGAATACGGATTCGACCCCGAGCTGGACACCACCGCCAGGCGGCAGCAGATCGGCCAGGAATGGGCCGACATCCTCAAGGAGAGGAAACGCGACAAGCGCCGAGCCGCCCACCCGATCGCGGAACGGTGGAACAGGCGGCGCGGCGACGACGTGGTGCCGGTCGACGTCGTGCTGGCCACCTCCATGCTCCAAGTGGGCGTGGACGTGTCCCGGTTCGGGCTGATGGTGGTGACCGGGCAGCCCAAGAACACCGCCGAGTACATCCAGGCGTCCTCCCGCGTCGGCCGCGACGCCGAGCGCCCGGGGCTGGTGCTGACGCTCTACAACTGGTCGCGTCCCCGCGACCTGGCCCACTACGAGGACTTCGAGCACTACCACGCCACCTTCTACCGGCAGGTGGAGGCGCTGTCGGTCACCCCGTACACGCGGCGGGCGCTCGACCGGGGGACGGCGGCGACGTTCATCGCGGCCGTACGCCACTCCGCCGAACGGTTCTCCCGCGAGGTCGACGCCCACGACGTGCCGCTCGACGACCCCGTCGTCGAGGGGATCGTGCAGCGGTGGCTGGACCGGGCCGAGGCGATCTGGGGGCGGCGCGGCCGCGACTACCTCGACGAGCGCATCAAGGTCGTCAAGGACGCGTGGAACAAGCGCAAGACCGGCAGCACCCGGCTCGGCTACCAGAAAGGCAGCTACAACAAGCAGCAGCTCACCGGGCTGATCGAACCGGCGGACGGCGACCGGTGGGGCACGCTGACCGTCGGCCGGTCGATGCGGGAGACCGAGAACGAGATCAACCTGCTGCTGCCCGGGGGCGGCGAGATCTTCAACCCCGCCTACGGGGCGCCGGAATGGACGTTCGGCGAGCCCTCCGACGAGCCCGACCCCGACGAGCCGGTGGGCGACGAGCTGGGCGAGTCCACGCTGAACGGGAAGGGGAAGTGATGGCGGCCACCAGCGACCGGTACTTCCGCCGGGTCGGCGCCGTGCGGCCCAGCCACCTGATGTTCACCAGCGGGGTCGGGGCGCTCGTCGACCTGCCCAACTTCGCGGTGCTGGTGCGCGGCCTGGACGACTGGGACACCGGACCGATGGCCGGGTACGTCCCACTGACCGAGCCGCGGCTGCTCAAGGCCGTGCAGGGCACCCTGGGCGACACGGTCAAGCAGCTGCGGCCGGCCCCGTGGATGCCGGGGATCGACTCCAACCCGGCCGGCCCGGCGTCCAAGGTCGGAGTGCCCGTCATGCCGTTCCCGAGCTGGATGCGTTGCACCGTCTGCGACCAGCTCGCACCCCTCGACTCGCAGATCTTCGGCTTCGAGAACGACAAGGCGCGCAAACCCCATGACGCCCACTTCTTCCACGCCGACTGCCCCCGCAAGCGCAGCGGCAGAAAGCCCCTCGCCGTGCCCGCCCGGTTCGTGCTGGCCTGCAACGACGGGCATCTCGACGACTTCCCGTACGTGAACTTCGTGCACAAGGGGACCGGCTGCCCCAAGGCCAGCCATCCGACCCTCAAGATGGACGACCGCGGCGGGAACCTGGGCGCCAACGTCGCACTCATGTGCGTCAGCTGCGGGGAGAAGCGCAACATCCGTGACGCGCTGGGCCGCCGCGGCGAGGAGAACCTGCCGCGCTGCCGGGGACGGCACCCGCACCTGGGGACGTTCGAGGAGGGCTGCGAGCGCGACCCCAAGGTGCTGGTGATCGGTGCGTCCAACCAGTGGTTCCCCGAGACGCTGTCGGCGCTGTACGTGCCGCCCACCGACGCCGGTGAGCTGGCCGACAAGGTCGTGCAGTACTGGGACCAGGGCGTCGGCTCGATGCCCGGCAGGGAGTACCTCCGCTACAGCCGCGAGAACGTCCCGGCGTTCCGCGAGTTCACCAAGTGGAGCGACGAGGAGATCTGGGCCGCCATCGAGCAGCGCCGCAAGATCCTGGAGGAGGGGCGGCCCGAGGAGAAGCGCAGAACCGACCTGCGCACCGCCGAATGGGAGATCTTCACCTCGCCCAAGGAGCCCGAGCCGAGCGACGACTTCGCGCTGCGCCGCGACCCGGACGGCGTGCCCGCCGAACTGAAAGAGATCTTCTCCGACGTCGTCCAGGTGGAGCGGCTGCGCGAGGTCCGCGCCCTCATCGGCTTCACCCGTCTCGACGCGCCCGACCCCGACGAGCCGGACCTGGTGAAGCGGGCGCCGCTGGCGAAGGACAGGCCCACCTGGGTGCCGGCGAGCGAGGTCCGCGGCGAAGGCATCTTCCTGCGCGTGCCCGAGCGGCTGCTGCAGGAATGGGAGGAACGCGTCGAGGAGTCCGACGCGCTCGACAAGCACCGGGAGGCGTACAAGCGGTTCCGGGAGAACCGGCAGTCCGACCGGCTGCCCGCCCCGACCGACCCGATGCGGGGATGGCCCGGGGCGCGGTACATCGCCCTGCACACGCTGTCGCACCTGCTGATCCGCACCATCGCGCTGGAATGCGGGTACAGCTCGGCCAGCCTGTCGGAGCTGATCTACTCGGGCACCGAGGACGACCCGAACCGCAGCGGCATCCTCATCTACACCGCCGTGCCCGACGCCGAAGGGACGCTGGGCGGCCTGGTGTCGCTGGCCGAACCGGACGCGCTGGTGCGGCTCACCCGGCGGGCCCTCGCCGACGCCCGCCGCTGCTCGTCCGACCCGCTGTGCGCCGACCGGCTGCCGGAGGCGCCCGAGGACTTCCTGCACGGCGCGGCGTGCCACGTGTGCCTGTTCGTGTCCGAGACCACCTGCGAACGCGGCAACCGGTTCCTGGACCGGCGGTTCGTCGTGCCGATCGACGACCCGTCGCTCGCCCTGTTCCCCGCGGTGCCCTGACGCCATGCCGGTCGAGGAGTTCGAGGCGGCGGTGGCCTCGGCCGTGATGCGGCTGGGGCCCGCGCAACTGCGCGTGCTGGCCGACCGGATCGCCGAGGGCGCACCCCGCGGGCTCGTGGTGGCGGCGCTGCCCGCCTTCCCCGACGAGGCCGCGGCCATCCACGACGCGGCACGCCGCGCCGACGGCCTCACCGCCCACGCGGCCGCGTCCTACCTGCGCGGGGCCGCCGCGGCCCTGGCCCACCGGGACGCCGCCGTGCACGTGGAGACGGTGTGGAGCGGGCCGGGCAGCCACGCGGTGCCGGTGCGCGCGACCGCCCGCGTGCTCGTCGAACTGGTGGCGGAGGCCGCGAGCGAACTGGTGCTCATGACCTACTCGGCCAGGCCGTACGAGCCGTTGCTGGAAGCCCTCGGCGCCGCGATCGCGCGCGGCGTGGCCGTGACCGTGGTCGTGGAGACCCTGCAAGGCGCCGGGAGCGCCCTGGCGGGCGCAGAACCGGCGGCGGCGTTCGCGCGGCTGCCCGGCGTGCAGCTGTGGCACTGGCCGGTGGCGCGGCGCCCCGACACCGGCGCCAGGATGCACGCCAAGCTGGCCGTCGCCGACCGGCGCGTGCTGCTGGTGTCCAGCGCGAACCTGACCTTGTCGGGCGCGGAGAACAACATCGAGGCGGGAGTGCTCGTCCGCGGCGGGACGCCGCCCCGGCGCGCCGCCGAGCACGTCGCCGAACTCAAGACCCGCGGGATCCTGACGCGGCTGCCGGTCGGCCACGGAGGAGGGGCATGAGCGACGACGCCACCGTGAAGGCCGCCGACATCGCCCGCCTCACCGGCGTCGGCCGGGCGGCGGTGAGCAACTGGCGCCGCCGCTACGACGACTTCCCGCAGCCCGTGGGAGGCACCGCCGAAAGCCCGCTGTTCTCCCTGCGGGAGGTCGAGCAATGGCTGACCGCGCACGGCAAGGTCAAGGCGGTCGCCGCGGAGGACCTGGTGTGGCAGCGGCTGCGCAACTCGCTCGGCGACCTGCGGCTCGGCGACGTCCTCGGCTACACCGGCGCGTTCCTGCTGTTCCTGCGGCGCTGCCCGCAAAAGTGGCGGCGGCTCGACGCGCTGCCGGACGAGGAGATGGCGCGGCGGCTGCCCGGGGCGGTCGCCGAGGAGCTGGGCGATCTGCCCGGCGGCCGGCCGCCGCCCAGGCTGGGCGCGCGGAACGCGCCGCTGGTGCGGGAGGTCGCCCGGCTCGCCCGGCACCACGGCGAGACGCAGACCTTCGAACTGCTGTACGAGCGGTACGCCGCCCAGATGCGGCGCGCCCCGTCCGCCTCCCCGGAGGCCGCCGCGGTGATGGCGGCACTGGCGGACGTCGCGGGCGGCGACACCGTCCTCGACCCCGCCTGCGGAACCGGCACGCTGCTGCTGCAGGCCGCCGCCTGCGGCGCGGCCCGCACCGTCGGGCAGGAACGCGACGATGCCGGGGCGCGCATCGCCGCGCTGCGGCTGCTGCTGCGCGGCCACCCGGCCGAGGTGGCCGCCGGTGACGCGCTGCGCGCCGACGCCCATGCCGGGCTGTGCGCCGACGCGGTGCTGTGCGTCCCGCCGTACGGCGACCGGCACTGGGGGCGCGACGACCTCGTCGGCGACCCGCGCTGGGAGTACGGGCTGCCCGCCAGGAGCGAACCGGAACTGGCCTGGGTGCAGCACGCGCTGGCGCGGCTGCGGCCCGGCGGCCGGGCCCTCGTGCTGATGCCGTCCGCCGCCGCGGCGCGGCCCTCGGGCCGCCGGGTCCGCGGCCAACTGCTGCGCGCCGGTGCGCTGCGGGCGGTCATCGCGCTGCCCGCCGGGGCGGCACCGCAGTCGCCGCTGGCGCCGCACCTGTGGGTGCTGCGCAGACCCGACCCGGCCGACGCGCCGCCCGGCCATGCCCTCATGCTCGACCTGTCCGGGGTGGGCGACTGGCGGGAGGTGACCGCGCAGGCGTGCCGCCGGTGGCGCGAGTTCACCGGCCGACCCGGCCTGCGGGCCGGCGAACCCGCCGGTGAGCACGGCCGCGCGGTCTCCCTGGTGGAACTGCTCGACGAGGAGATCGACCTCACCCCCGCGCGGTGGGCACGGCGGCAGGCGGCGGTCACCGAGACCGCCTTCGCGGGGCTGCGCGACCGGCTCGACAAGGCGGTCGCCGCGCTGGCCGGGACCGTCCCCGAGCCGGGACTGCTGCGCCCCGCCTCCGGGAGGCGGCAGGCCGCCGCCCGCGCCGCGACGCCGCTGCCGGCCGGCGTCGTCACCCTGGCCGAACTGGTGAAAGCCGGGGCCGCCACGATCCAGCACGCCGCGATCAGCATGCGGACCGAGCGGGGAAGCGTGCCGGTGCTCACCGTGCGGGACGTCCTGGCGGGCCGCGCCGCCACCGGCCGCACACCGCCCGGCGCCGGGCTCCTCCGCCTGCGGGCGGGTGACATCGTGCTGCCGACCACGACGCGCTACCACGCCGTCCGGGTGATCGGGCAGGGCGAGGACGGCACGGTGCTCGGCCCCAACCTGCATCTCGTCCGCGTCGACCCGGCGCATTTCGACCCCCACTACCTGGCGGGGTTCCTGCGGATCGCCGGGCGGGACAACGCCCCGCGCCTCTCGACGGGGTCCTCGCGCCTGGACGTGCGCCGGGTGAAGATCCCGCGCCTGCCGCTGGACGAGCAGCGCTCCTACGCCGAGGTGTTCCGCCGCCTCGACGCGCTGGAGCAGGCGATGCGGGAGGCGGGCGAACTCGTCGAACAGGTCGTCCGCGCGGGGCTGGAAGGACTTGCCGGGGGAAGCCTGCGCCCGAGAGCATGACATGTACTTTTCAAACATTCGCGGCAGGGGTCAGGACGGCTAAACGGAGGCGCCGTGGCGGGGGAGACGGTCATCGCCGACCGCTACCGGCTCGACAGGGCACCCCTCGGGGTCGGGGGCATGGGGACCGTGTGGGGGGCTCTGGACCAGACCTTGGCACGGCGGGTGGCGGTCAAACTCGTCAAGTCCCCCGACGAGGAGCTCACCCGCCGCTTCCTGCGGGAATGCAGGATCACCGCGGAGATGCACCATCCGGGCGTCCCCGCCGTCTACGACATCGGCACCCACGACGGCTCCCCGTACCTGGTGATGGAGTTCGTCGACGGGCGCACCGTGGCCGACCTGATCGCCGAGGAGGAGGGGCTGCCCGTCGGCTGGGCGGCGGCGGTCGCCGCGCAGGCCTGCGCGGTGCTGGCCCTGGCGCACCGGCGGCGCCGCGTGCACCGCGACCTCAAACCGAGCAACCTGATGATCCGCCCCGACGGCTCGGTCAAGGTGCTCGACTTCGGCCTGGCCGGTGCGCTGGAACCCGCGGACCTGACGCGCATCACCTCCACCGGGCAGCAGCTCGGCACCCCCGCCTACATGGCGCCCGAGCAGTTCAAGGGCGAACCGGTCAGCCCGCAGACCGACCTGTACGCGCTCGGCTGCGTGCTGTTCGAGATGCTCGCCGGACGGCCGCCGTACACCGGCTCCCAGTGGCAGATCATGCAGGGGCACACGGGCCGCCGGCCGCCCCGGCTGCACTCCCCGCGCGGGGACGTCCCCGCGGAACTGCGGGACCTGGTCTACGCGCTGCTGGCCAAAAAGCCGCAGGACCGCCCCTCCGGGGCGGGCGAGGTCTACACCCGGCTCGTGCCGTTCCTGCGCGACCTCGGCCCGCTGGCCGACGCCGTCCGGCCCGCGCAGGGCGACCCGCTCCGGCTGTACGCGTCGATCGTCGCGCGGGTCGGCGTCGCGGCGGCCGTTCCCGACACCACCGCCGTCGAAGTCCCGCAGGCGGAGGGGAACGGTGCGCCGGAGCCGTCGAACCAGGGCGCCGGCGGCGAGGCGTCGCCGCGCAAGATCGAACTGCGGTACGCGCGCGACGAGGCCCGCACCCTCGCCCGGCACGACCGCTTCACCGAGGCCACGCAGACGCTGTGGACGGCCGTGGAGGCGGCGGCCGCCGCCGACGGCCCCGACGACCCCGAAGTGCTGAGCGGACGGCTGCAACTCGCCGAACTCCTGTTCGAAGGGGCGGACTACGCCGCGGCGGCATCGGAGTTCCGCGCGGTCTGCGCCGCCCTCTCCGGACGCCACGGCCCCGACCGGGAACTGGCGTTCATGTGCCGGTCGCAGGAGGCCGCCTGCCAGGCGGCGCTCGGCGCCGTCGACGAGGCCATCGACCTGCTCACCGCGCTGATCGCCGACGAAGAGCGGGTGCTCGGGCCCGACGACGACCGGACGCTCGCCGCGCGGCTGCAACTCGGCCGGCTGCTCGCCGACACCGGCGACGACCGGGCCTTCGGCGTCCTGTCCGACCTGCGCGGCGACCTGCTGCGCTGGCGAGGCGCGGACCACCCCGACGTCCGCACCGTCGAAGAACTGCTGGCCGGGCCGCACCCCCACGACCCGTGATCCCACGCCCCGTGATACGCCCCGCCCCCCGCGACCCGTACCCCGACGACCCACGATGAGGAGCACCTGAATGGCGAAGCTGGGCATCGACAAGGACTTTCTCGTCGACTTCGCCCGCTTGGAACCCCCCGTCCGGAAACGGATCGTCGAGGTGTTCGGGAAGTTCGAACAGACCACCCATGCCGGACTGCACCTGGAGAAGGTCAAGAACGCCCGCGACCCCCGACTGCGCACCATCCGCATCGACCAGTACTGGCGGGGCGTGGTGCTCGCCCCCGAACGCGGCGACAGCCACCTGCTGCTGAAGGTCCTGCCGCACGATGACGCCTACGACTGGGCGCAGCGCCGCCTGGTGTCGGTGAACTCCGCCACCGGAGGCATCGAGATCAGAGACGTCGCCGCCATCGACGCCACCCTTCCCGAACTGTCCAAAATGGCCGAGCGCAGGAGCGAGCGGCTTTTGGACAAGGTCTCCGACGCCGACCTGCGCAGGCTCGGCGTGGACGACCAGACCCTCGCCTTCGCGCGCGCCCTCACCGACCTGGTGCAGCTGGAGGCCGCCCGGGCGTTCCTGCCGCAGCACCAGTACGACGTGCTGATCGGCCTGGCCCTCGGCTACACCCCCGAACAGGTGTGGGAGGAGCTGGGCGGCGGCGCCGAGGAACCGCAGACCTACGACCCCGACGACATCGACGCCGCGGTGGCGCGCACACCCGAACGGGTCGTCCTCGTCGAAGGGCCCGACGAGCTCATGGAGGTCTTCCAGCGGCCGTTCGCGCTGTGGCGGGTCTACCTGCACCCGACCCAGCGCAAGGTCGCCTACGGTTCGTTCAGCGGCCCCGCTCGCGTCACCGGCGGACCCGGCACGGGCAAGACCGTGGTGGCGCTGCACCGCGCCCGGCACCTGGCGAGCCGCCTGGGCGAGGCCGACAAGCCCGTGCTGCTGACCACCTACACCACGACCCTCGCCGAATCCCTCCGCGACGGGCTCCGGCTCCTGGTGACCGACGACGACGTGTTGGGCCGCATCGACGTCCGCCACGTGGACACCCTCGCCTACCGCATCGTGGCGCAGCGGCACGGCCGCCCGACGATCCTGCGCGATCCCGAGCAGAAGCAGATCTGGCGGCGCATCATCCGCGACCTGGAGCTCCCGTTCAGCGACAGCTTCCTCGCCCAGGAGTGGCGGCAGGTCGTCCTCGCCCAGGACATCACCACCGCGGACGGATACCTGCGCGCCAAGCGCGCCGGCCGGGGCCGCCGGCTCGGCCCGCAGCAGAAGGCGCTGGTCTGGCAGGCGGTCACCGCGTTCACCGACGAACTCGCCGCCCGCAACGTGTGGACGTACGAGACGGTCTGCGTCGAGGCAACCCGGCTGCTCCAGGAGAGCGGCGACAGGCCGTACCGGCACATCATCGTCGACGAGGCGCAGGACCTGCACCCGGTCAGATGGCGGCTGCTGCGCGCCGCCGTGCCGGAGGGGCCCGACGACATCTTCATCGCCGGAGACACCCACCAGCGGATCTACGACAACCGGGTGACGCTCAAGGGCGTCGGCATCAACGTGGCGGGGCGCTCCGCGCGGCTGACCGTCAACTACCGGACGACGGCGGAGATCCTGGCGTGGAGCCTCGGCATGCTCGCCGGCGAGCGCATCGACGACATGGACGAGGGCTTGGAGAGCCTGGCCGGATGCCGCTCGGACGTCCACGGGCAGCGTCCGGAACTGCGCGGCGCGGCCACCAAACCGCTGGAGCTCAAAGCGCTCGTCGCCAAGGTGCGCGGCTGGCTCGACGCGGGCATCGAACCGGGCGACATCGGGATCGCGGCACGCAACAACATGCTGGTGAACTCGGCCGTGCGGGCCCTGCGCGACGCCGGCGTCCCCGCGTGCAACCTGGACGAGGGCAAGGCCGGCGACGGCGAGGTGCAGCTGGCGACCATGCACCGGATGAAGGGGCTGGAATTCCGCTGCGTCGCCGTCATCGGCGTGGGCGAGCACCAGGTGCCCTCCGGCGCCGTCACCCGCATCGACGAGGACGAGGTGACGCACTACCACGACCTGCAACGGGAGAAGTGCCTGCTGTTCGTCGCCTGCACCCGGGCCCGGGAGGAGCTCTACGTCTCCTGGCACGGCATCGCCAGCCCGTTCCTGACGGCGCTGAGATAGAGCCGCCGGCACCGGCTGCTCCATGCCCGGGGGCATGGAGCAGCCGCGGTCTTCAGGCCGACTCGGCGGTGAAACCGAACTGGTCGAGCCAGCGGCGGGCGGTGGCCAGCTCCTGCTCGGTGAACAGCGCGGCGAACTGCGGACGCAGCACGGCCGCCTCCACGGTCAAATCCAGACGGCCCCGCTCCCACAGCTTGGCGAACCCGTCGGAGATGTGCGGGGCGGCAAGCAGCCGTTTGGCGGCGCCCACACCGCCGTAATCGGCCACCATGCGCAGCAGGCCCGTCGGGTTGTAGCCGGCCTCGGACCGGGCCCGTTCGCAGTCGCGCAGGATCGCGCGCTGGAAATCGGCCGCCAGCTGCTCGTCGTCGTTTGCGATGCGAGTCGCGGAAGGCTCGGCGTCCGCGGGTTCCGCCACGTCCTCCCGGATCCCGGCGGCCACCTCGTTGCGGCGGCGGGCGAACCCGCGCAGGGCGTCCACCGAGGTGAAGACCTCGTACCCGAGTTCCTCCAGCCGGGGGATGTCGGACTCCTCGGGGTCGAGCTCCAGCACGACGGGCTTGCCCTGGCCCGCCTGCAGGCCGTCCGGCCACAGGGCCTCGGCGACCGCCAGCTGCGCACCGGTCTCCGGGTCGGCGATCTCCGCGTCGAGGCGGGGCTCGCCGTACCCGAGGGCGGACAGCTCCCGCACCAGGGAGGCGATCTGCGCGGTGCGGGCGTCGTCAGGCTCGGCCGCGGTGACGGTGACGCGTTCGAGCTTGGGGGCGGCCACGGCCGCCGTGCCGGAACGCAGCTCGGTCAGCAGGGAGTTGGCCGCGCCGGCCAGCAGTTCCCGCCGGGCGGCCAGAAAGTCCAGGTAGCGGTCCAGCCGCCACAGCTGCGGATCCTCGGGGATCCACTGCGAGGCCAGCGCCCCAGGATGGCTGTCCATCACCTCGGCGCAGTAGTCCTCGGGCGGCCGATCGCCGATCTTCAGGTTGGTGTCCTGGGTCAGAAAGCAGAAGTTGGCGACCGCGTTGACCTCGCTGCGCTGGTAGCCCGCCTTGTACAGCAGCGACTTGGGGAAGATGTGGTGGACCTGCAGGCTGGACAGATGGCCGAGCATGTGACTGTGCAGGGGCAGGCCCGTTCCGAGGTCGCATGCGCCGCGCACCCGGGTCAGCATGTACAGCAGCGGATAAAAGCGCGAGCCCCGGCCGAACCCTTCGAAGTTGTGGCCGTCGATGGTCAGGTTTCCGCCGCGCCACCGCTCCAGCGCCGAGATCAGCCCGTCGATGCCCGACTTCCGCAGCACCCCGTAGTCCTGGGTCAGCACGGTCTCGGTCGAGCCCGTATAACGCCCCCAGAGGTGGGAATGGACGTACCAGAACAGGACCTTGTCCCTTTCGGCGGCGTTGGCGAACCGCCCGCCGTTGTGGTGCAGGAACAGGACGACCACGGGGAACGCGTAACGCCCCATGAGCACGCGGTCGTGGTCGAGACCGAGCCGGCCCGCCACGATGTCGAGGAAATTGCCGATGTACCGGGCCGCCGCATCCAGCGCGTCGCGGAAGTCGGCCGCCGAGACGTCGTCGAGCGCGTGGAACGGGGCGCGCCCGGTGGCCACCGCGTTGACGCTGCGCAGCAGCCAGTCGAGGTTGAAGTCGTACCCGGCGGACCTCCACTTCTCCAGGTGGCCGCGCATGGAGGCGCGGGCGTCCGGCCACTGGGCGCAGAGCTTGGCGAGGGCCAGGTCGCCTTTGGAGAGCTTGGTGCCTCCTGAGTTGACGCGGTTGAAGATGTCCACGACCACGTCGACGGTCTTGTCCCTACCGATGATCTTTTCCTCGTGGAAATCGCGCTCCAGCAGTCCGCGCAGCCGGCTCAGCCGCTCCATGTAGGGAACGATGTCCTGCTGCGTCACCGGATCGGCGTTGAGCGCGGCGATCATCGGTTGGAGGCCCTCGACGAACAGCTGGGAGACGTCGATCCAGCGCGGATCGTCCCTCATCTTGGTGGGCGCGTAGAATTCGAACGTCTCGTCGGCAACGTTGAACCGCAGGTTCTTGAACGCCGTTTCGTCGCCCTCGAAGAAGGCGGGCGGCCTGCCGCGGATCACCCCGTACAGGGAGGTGATCCGCTGCTGGCCGTCGAGCAGCAGGAGTTTGGTGCCCGAGGCCGCCGAGTCCCCGCGTACCGCGGCCGCATCGGTCTCGGTCTCCCAGACCAGCAGCGAGCCGACCGGATAACCGAGGTAGAGCGACCGCATGAGGCCCCGGACCTGATCGCGGTTCCAGACGTAGCCGCGCTGGAACTCCGGAAGCAGAACGGTGCCGGAGTCGATCTGATCGAGGATGGTGGACAGTTTCGTCATTTCGGTCCCGCGAGGTCAGTGAATGGATGAGGGGAAACGGCGGGGGAGATCGAGGATACCGCCGGTGGCGGTGTGTGCGAGGGGTCGTCGCGGGCGATCTGCGACAGTCTGAGGTTGTGGACGTGAATGGGGGAGTTGTGTCGGTCTGTAGGTAGGTGTCCGGGGCGGCGGTAGGGTGGTCGCCTGGCGGGCGCGCCGGCATTCGGACCGTTTCCAGGGGAAGCCGCGGACGGGCGGGAAGTTCGCGGACGGGAGCGCCGCGCCGGGCGTCGTCGAGAAGGCGGGCTTCCCCGGCGCGCACCGCGCGTCCGCGGCGCTGCTCCGGTAGCGGGTTGCAGACGAGTGCGAACGTAATATCCTGATTCTTTGGTAATTTAATCATTCTTGTGGGCGCGGCCCGGGCCGTCGCGACGTGGAAGGTGGGAATGGAGTCGGAACGGCAGCGCCTGCTGCACGGCCCGGCGGTGCCGGAGGCGGAGGCGTGAACCACGTGCCCGAACCGCAGCCCACCCGCCTCGGCGTCTTCTACGACGGCGGATGGTTCCACCACCTCGGCCAGTACTTCGGCCGCCACTCCCGCTGGAAGGCCCGCCCCTCCTTCGCGGGCATCCACGACCTGATGCGCTGGTACGTGAGCCGCGTGGCCGACCAGGACGTCCACGACATCGTCGTCACCGAGAAGCACTACGTCAGAGGACGCGGATCCGACCCCTCGACCACCTTCGACGCGGTACTGGAACGCGAGGGCATCCACCGCCACGACGTGCGCTACAACCGCCACGGCGAGAAGGGCGCCGACGTCCTGCTGGCCCTGGAGGCGTTCCACCGGGCCATCGAAGGCGCCTACGACATCGCCGTCCTCATCACCGGGGACGCCGACTTCGTCCCGCTGGTGGAGCGGCTCCAGCGGCTCGGCGTGCGCGTCATCGTCCCCGACATCGTGGCCACGTACCTGGACGAGGACGGCAGCAAGCGGGAGGTCGGATGCGCACGCGCCCTCGCCCAGACCGTCGACCACGCCCCCGCCTGGGAGAAGCTCTTCGAGGAGGCGCTGCAACCCGGCTACGAGCTGACGTACCCGTTCCTCTGGCTCGACGCGCAGTTCGAAGCGGGCGAGATCGGGCCGGACGGCTACCGGCACGGCAGCATCAGCAGGTGGGACGAAGGATCGCCCTACGGGTTCATCACCGACACCGTCGGCCGGTCCTGGTTCGTCTCCCGGGACCAGCTCGTCGGCCAGCGCGAATCGCTGCCGCTCCACCAGCCCGTCGCCTTCCTCGGCGACCCGGTCACCCCCGAAGGAAAGTCCCACCCCCCGGCGCTGGGCGTCCGCCCCGTCCCGCACACCATGTTCGCGACACCGCCCATGGACGACCTCATCGAATTCCTGCGCGCTCGCATGAGCGAGGACGAACTCGTCGCCAAGCAGTGCGCGGCGGACGGACCGTGGACGACCGGCGCCGAGTCCGACCGGCCGCCGCTGGACGACAAGGTCGCCGCGTACCTGTCGCGTCTGTCCCCGGCCCGCGCCCTGGCCGACATCGAGGCCAAGCGGGAGATCCTGCGGCTGCACGAGGGCGGCGACGACGGCCGGTGCCCCACCTGCCCCGAAGAGTCTCCCTGTACGACGCTCAGGCTGCTCGCCGAGGTGTACCTCGACCATCCCGATTACCGGACGGAGTGGCGGCCGTGACGTACGCCCCGCTGGGGCGGCGCCGCCTCCCCTCGGCTCACCGTCTGGCCGAGGCGCTGCCCTGACGCAAAGCGCTGCGCGCCCTCGGCGTTCGGGGCGGGCCTCGCTCGACTTCGTCGAGTTCGACAACCGCGAGGCGATTGCATGTCGCGGCCGCGTCGTCGATCTCTAGGGGATATCGCCGACGCTGTGTGTCGCAACTCCATTGCTTCTCGACAGGAGTGCTCACTCTGGGGCAAATGGGACTTTCACCGGTCTGTCGTGATCTTGACGGTTTGTTACTGATCGCGTTATGACTGGTGGTACATCCTCACGGGGGTAGTCGGGTCGGCGCCGCGACGAGGGGCGGACGGTGGGAATCGAGCACGGCACTCATGGCTCCGACGGCCCGGACCAGCCGCAGCGCGAGTTGCCGGACGGGCAACCGGACTCCGCGAAACCCGCAGATAAAGCAGGGGCGCTGCCACCCGACAAACCCGGATTCCCGGGGCAGCGGTCGCGCTACGAGAGCCTGGCTGCGGCGGCCCAGGACAGCGAGTCGGCGCAGACGCTGGACAAGCCGTCCGTCCAAGACCGACAAGAGAAAACAGCCGGGCCGGAGGCCGGTGAGACCGGCCGGGCTCTCGACGAGTCGGAGCCGGTGAAGTCGGCCGAGGGAATCGTTGGGATCACGCGGGCGATGTCCCGCGAGGCCGCGCGGGCACCGGAGGCGAGCGGTCAGAAGGCCAGTGATTCCGCTGAGCGTCCCGACGCGGAGACCGAGGCGGGCGATGTAGTTCTCGACCGGAGGCAAGCACCGGCTGACCCTTCCGAGCAGACCGTTGACGCCGTCGCTGAGAGCGGCGAGTCTGAGGACGCCGACCGGAGTGCGGCGTGGCGTGCACACGTCGAAACGATGAAGAAGAAGTGGGCCGAGCTTGAGTCTGAGCTGTCGTCCGACCGGCCGTCGGGAGCCGATGGCGACGACGGCTCGCGCGGCGAAAGTGTGGATCGTTCTGAGGACGAGCCGGGTTCCTGGCGCGGAGAAGGCGGTCAATACCTCAGCTATGAGGAGAATATGGCGGTTAGTCGCGTCTTCGATCGTGTGCGCGATGTGGAGCCCGGTGTCACCGATGCGCTGAAGAGACATGAGGCGGAGGTGAAGGACGCCGAGCTGATCGGGCTTGAGTACCGTCTCAAGGGTCAGGAGAGGTTCAAGCAGAAGGTCGCCGAAAAGCTTGAGGGCGAGTCGCGCGAGGACCCGGAACGTGCGGCCGGGGCGATCCACGACGCATTGCGGTACACGTATCAGATACCCGCCGATTCATATACTCGAGGCTATCGGGAGATAGTCGGTCGGCTGGGGCGGGACGGCTTCGAGATGGAGTACAGTAAAAACTCCTGGGGTAAGTCGGAGTATAAGGGGATCAACACTCGCTGGAGAACGCCAGGCGGGCAGCCCTTCGAGATCCAGTTCCATACGCCGGAGAGCTTCGAGGCCAAGCAGCTCACCCATGGTGCCTACGAACAGCTGCGGAATCCGCCGATCAGTGAGCAGACCAGAGTGAAGATGAAGGCGTTCCAGCGAGAGGTATCGGCAGGAATTCCCATTCCCGAGGGCGTTGCCGACATACCGGACTATCGCAAAGTGGAGGAACAAAAAGATGGCTGAAGAGCAGGTGACATACTACGCGATCACCGGTCGCGGGAAGACGGTTGATGACCCCCACGGTATCGTCCGGCGGCGCCGCTCCGAAGGCTTCGTTCACGACGAAGTTCTCAACCGAGATCTTCAATGGCGCCCTACCGGCATCATTGCCGAATGGGAGTACGATAGCTTCGACGACGAGTTGGAAGAGGTCGGCGAAGAGAAGGCGAAGCAGATCATCGAGGCCATTCGGGCGAGGCGCAGCAACTGAGGCATCGCAACTGGCCGGGGCGAATCGCTCGTTACGCGATTGCGGGCGGGTGTAAGGCTGTCGTGATTTTTCCGCCGGCAGGCTCAAGAGGGCTCCCACGCCGCCGACGAGGATTTCGACGAGGCCGATCGGGGCTGCCCTGGAGTCGAAGGTGGCTTGTGAGGCTGGTCATGTACTGCCGATGGCGGCTGCGCCGTACCGGCCCGCCGCCGTGTCCGCCTGGCGTGCTCGGAGATGGGCGGCAGCCGGTTCCGCAGGTGTCGGTCAGCTCCAGGTGCGGGATTCATTGCGGGCTTCTTTGCCGCGGAAGGCGGTCTCCAGGTCGATGCCGCACCGGTTCGCTATGGAGGCGAGCAGGATGAGCGCGTCGGCGGCCTCCTCGGCCGCGTGGGCCACACCGGCGGCGGGGTCCTGCGGGTATCCCAGGAGCCGGCGGACGGCGCGGAAGAGTTCGCCCACCTCCTCGCCCAACTTGAGGCACTGGGTCGTCAGGTCCAGCCCGTCGAAGCCGCGTTCGGCCTCCATCTCGGCGACATACCTCTGGATCTCAGGCAGCGACGCGCCGCGGGCCAATGGTCGCATCGGGGCACCTCCCGGGTCTGAGAAGACCGGTGAGACTGCGACGCTAGCAGCCGACCGCGAGATCATCGTCGCATTGAGTGACGATGGTGGCCCTGTCCGTACATGAGGGTGACCTGTGGCAATGTGCGTTCATCCTCAAATGAGGCTTTCGGCGCCACTCCGGCCGTCGCCGGGACTCGGTGCGCGGCGTCCGCAGCGTCGTCACGCGGGTGCCTCGCGCCGTGATCTGTAAGCGCGGACTTCGGGCCTCGCGCACGGGTGCCCAACCCGCGCGCGCCGTGCCCTGCGTTGCGCGGGTTGGGGATGTCACCTGTGCGAGGAGTGCCACGTCGTCCGGCTGTCCGGCACGGGCGGCGGTTGCGGGGGTGGCGGGGCGGTCAGCGTAGTGGTGTGTGGTTCTTCCAGATCGTCCAGTAGCTGTCGCCGCTTTCGGGGACGTCCAGGCCGCCGACCGCCCAGGCGAGGCGGGAACGTGGGACGGCGGTCACGTCGGAGACATACGCGTCCAGGCCCTCCGGCTGCTCCAGCCGGGGCACGGTCCACCGGCCGTCGCGGTAGTGCAGCAGTCCGGCGCCCTGGCCGTCCCACCGCACCGGCTTCACCCAGATGCCGCCGCGGCCGTCCGGCTTCACATCCCGCAGTCCGTGCACGCCGGGATCGGAGGGCGGAGCGATCCTCCGCCAGGTGCTGCCGTCGAAGTGCAGCGCGAACGGCGCCTCGGTGAGGTCGTCCCCGCTCCGGCGTATCTCCTCTCCGACGATCCACACGTCGCGCGAGGACACGGCGTGGATGTCGGTGAACATCACCCAGTGGTCGTCCTCGCGGGGCAGGCCGGGGACGCTCACCTCGTTCCAGGTGCGGCCGTCCCACCGCGCCAGCAGGTCGCCCTGCCAGTGCACGGGGCTGCCCCCGATGGCCCAGACGTCGTCGGACGCCACGCCGCTGGCCTCCTGCAGGTGGCCGACCGGCGTCTCGACCTGGGACCAGTTCTCGCCGTCGAAGTGCCAGGTGCCGATGCTGTTCGGGCCGATGAGGGCGTCGCCGAACAGCCACACGTCGCGGGGGCCGAGGGTTTCCACGTCGGCGATGGTGCTGCGGGCGGGCCAGCGGCCGGCGACGCGCCATGTGCGCCCGTCCCAGCGGAGTGCGAACGCCTCTCCGGACGCCGGTTCGCTTCCGCCGACCGCCCAGACGTTGCGGGGGCCGGACGCGTCGGCGGCCGAGATGCCCCTGCTCAGCCCGGCTGGGAGCGTCACTGCCGTCCAGGACCGGCCGTTCCAGCGGCGGGCGACGGGCTCGGGCCCGCTTTCGGACGACATGCTCCCGAACGCCCAGGCGTCGCGCGGCCCGGTCGCCACCACCTCGGACAGCCACATTCCGGAGGGCTCCTCGCTGCGTTCGGCGATGCGCCAGCCGGACGGACCGGTTCCGGCGTCGGCGGGGGCCGCCATCGGGACGGCCGCGAGGGCCGCGATGGCACCGAGCGCGGAAAGACGCCTGGTGAATGTGCCTGACTGCATGTTCGTCTCCGTTGTTCTAGGGGTGCGGCCGCACGGGTCTCGGAAGGCAAAAGCTGGCCTATGCGCGGCGTGCGTCATCGCGCTTCGGCTGTTCGGATGTCTATTCCTGGATGCCGGATATCGCAGTGAGCGTGTGGACGCCGGTTTCCGCTATTTCCTGGGCCGGGGCGGACGCGGTTGCCGGAGGTGAGGGGTGGATTCCTCGTGGCGCCAGACCGCCCAGTTCCACGTGCCGAAGTCGCCCGCGGGCGTGCTGCCGACCGCCCATATGATGCGGGAATTCGGCACGTTGGCGATATCGAGCACGAAGCCGTCCGGCCCGATCGGCACCTCCGCGATGGTCTCGGTCCACTGACCGTCGCGGTAGTGCAGGAGCTCGGGCCTGTCGCTGCCGTTGGGCACGAGCCATATGCCGCCCTGGCCGTCGGGCGTCAGAGCGTACGCATAGGTCAGGCGCATCCAGGGGAGGAAACCGCCGATCCGCTGCCAGGTGCTGCCGTCGTAGTGCAGCAGCAGGAACTCGTCTATGTTCCTGTCCCCGTCCCGGCGGACCTCGCGGCCGTAGAGCCACACGTCCCGCTCGGACACCGCGTGGACTCCATCGAAGACCGTGTAGTGGTCGGTCTCGCGCGGGAGGTCGGGCACGTCGACGTCGACCTCGGTCCAGGTGCGGCCGTCCCAGCGTGCCAGCAGGTCTTTGCCGGCGCTGCCGGGTCGGTGCCCGACGGCCAGGATGTAATCGGCTCTCAGGGCGTGGGCGTGCTCCAGACCCCCGACCGGCGTCGGCACCTCGGTCCACCGCCGTCCGTCGTAGTGCCAGGCCTGGTTGCCCAGGAGGTTGGTGTACGAGCCGAACGCCCAGACGTCGCGGGGGCCGATCACCTCGGCGTCATCCAGCAGGACGTTGCCGGGCCAGCGGTGGGCGACGGTCCAGTTCCGGCCGTTCCAGCGGAGCGCGTAGACGGGGTCGACCCCCCGGTAACCGCCGCTGAACGCCCAGACGTTGCGGGGGCCGGACGCGTCCGCGAACGCGATGTCCTGGCCGGCCCCGGTCGGCAGCGCGACCCGCGTCCAGGACCGGCCGTTCCACCGGACGGCCAGGGGCTCGTCCCCGTTGTCCGACGAGATCCTGCCGAACGCCCAGGCGTTGCGCGGCCCGATCGCGACCACGTCCTGCAGCCGGTTGTGGGCGGTCTCGTCACCGACCGCCACGAGCGGCCAATAGTCCGGGGCGGGATCGGCACCGGCGGGAGCGGTGCCCGCGACGGCGGCGAGCGCCGCGATGCCGGTCAATGCGGAAAGACGCCTGGTGAGTTTGCCGAACGACATGTTCGTCCCCGTTGTTCTCGACAGTGCCCGAGACAAAGGCGGGGTACGCGGCCGCTCGGGTCCCCTTCAAGAAGCCGCCATTACTGCGACGCGCGATATTGGCCGCCGGTTGACCCGGCGCCGCCGCCACTTGATGATCACTCGGAATCCGCGGTGAAACGAACCGTTGCCGCGTGCGCCCCGATCCCTTGAGAAACAATCGTGCCCGGCGGGCCGGGGAATTCGGAAGACGGGTCTTTCGCCGTGATATCGCACGGGAAGCGGGCCGGAACGGTCCGGTGGCTTCCGCTACGGTGGGCTCGTGAGTAACGAGTCGTACCTGCTCATCCTCGGCGAGCAGCGGGCCATCGCCTGGGTGCTCGGCGAGCAGCGGATGGCCTTCCCGCAGACGGCGCGCGCGGAGGTGTCCCGGCTGGCCGTGGGGGACGAGCTGTTCGTCTACGCCACCCGGGGCGCGTTCGGCAACCCCACCCGCGACCGCGGCCGCGTCATCGGCCGCGCCACGGTCGCGTCCACCGTCGTCGAGTTGGACGAGCCCGTGGAGATCGCCGGGAGGAGGTTCCCGCGCGGCTGCGACATCGAGGTCGAGTCGCTGACCCCCTTCCGCAGCGGGGTCGAGCTGAAGCCGCTGGTGGAACGGCTCAAGGCGTTTCCCAACCCGCGGGCGTGGAGCATCTACCTGCGCCGGGCCCTGCTGCACCTGCCCGCGTCGGACGCCGACCTGCTGCGCGACCTGCTCCGGCCGCTCGCCGGGCCCCGCCGGGACCACCTCCAGCCCTACCTCGACCGCGCCCAGGCCGTCGCCACCGGCTGACGCCGGCGGCGACGGCGTGCTCAGGTGGCCTGCCAGGGGGCGGTGGGGGCGGTGGCGTGCCCGCGCACGTCCAGGGTCTGGCGGAAGCCGCGCTGCTTCGCCTGGACGCCGTGGACGAGCATGACCTGGGCCGCCCGCGTCTCGTCGGCGATGTCGAGAAGGCCGTGGCGGTCGGCGTGGGCGGACAGGCGGATCTGATCCACGCGGGCGCGCAGCGGCACCGAGCGGGTGCCGTGCCGGGCGGGCAGCTCGTGGACGGGCGCGCCGCCCCGGGCGTCTTCGAAGAGGCGGCGGCCGCCGGACTCCTCGTCCTGGTAGCCGGACAGCAGGACGGCGCTGTCGGCCTCGGGGAGGATCCGGGCGGCCCATTCGACGGCGGGGCCCGCGGTGAGCATGCCGGACGTGGCGATGACCACGCCCTCGGTGAAGCTGTCGTAGGCCGGGGGACGCGGCGCCGGGACGACGTTCCCACCGAAGATCGTCCGGTCGGAGGCCGACTCGAACGTCCTGGTCAGGTCCTTGGCCATGCCGTCGACCAGGACCGGGACGTGCGGCAGCCGGGTGCGCATCAGCAGCGCCAGCTCCTGGGCGCGGCCCAGGGCGAACGCGGGGATCAGCACGCGGCCGCCCGCGGCGTGCACGTCGGCGACCGTTCGGACCAGGTCGCCGACGCGGGTCTCGCGGTCGTCGTGCTTCTCGGCGCAGCAGGTGGACTCCAGCACCAGCAGGTCGGCGCCGCGGGCGCTGTCCGGGAGGCGGTAGCCGTCGACGCTCTCCTGCCGGAAGCCGGAGATGTCGCCGGAGACGACCACGCGGCGGTCCCCGGCGCGGACCACCACCCCGGCGGCGCCGAGGATGTGCCCGGCGGGGAACAGCTCGACGGTCAGGTCGCCGATGCGGCGGGGCACGCCGACGGGCAGCTCCTCCAGGCGGGTGACCGCGGCGTCCACGGCGGTGCGGTCGTAGAGCGGCTCCCAGGAACCGCCGTAGGAGTTGCGGATGTCGGCGCGCTGCTGCATGACCTTCAGGGAGTCCTGCCACATGACGGGCATCAGGCGACACGACTCGGGCGTCGCGACGACCCGCAGGCGCGGCAGCCGGGCGGCCAGGGCGGGCACGTAGCCGCAGTGGTCGGCGTGGGCGTGCGTGACCACCACCGCCTCCGGGCGGGCCTGGAGCGCCGCGGCGATGTCGCGGGGCGGCTCGGGCGTGTCGCCGGGGCGCATGCCCGCGTCCACCAGCAGCCGGGTGCCGCCGGACTCGACCAGCAGGCAGGAGCCGCCGATGTGGTCGTCGCCGCCGAGGGGGGTGACGCGCAGGTCGCGCGAGCGGGCGGACGCGGCGGCGCGGGGCGGGGCGACCAGGTCGTGCAGGCTCGCGCGCAGGGCGGCGTCGGCGTCCCGCGGCAGCGCCGTCAGCAGCGCGGCGGCCAGGGAGCGGGGGTCCTTCAGGCGCCTGTGCTGGGCGGCCAGCCGCGCCTGCAGGTCGGTGATCTCCTGCTCGGCGTCGGCGGCGGCCCGGCGGGCGGCGTCCCGGTCGGCGCGCAGGCGGTCGATGTCGCTCCTGGCGTACTCCAGTCTCTGGCGGAGTGTTCTGAGCTTGCCCTTCAGCTTCTGGTTGCTCTCGGTGCACTGGCGGACGCGGCGTTCCAGGGTCGTCGTGCCCGCCTCGGCGAGCCGGGCCGCCGCGGCGGCGACGTCGGCGGAAGGGTGCAGCACCAGCCGGCCCGGGTGGTCGCCGGGCAGCAGCGCACGGGCCTGCGCGCGCAGCGCCGACGACCGCGCGATCAGGCCGAGCAGCCAGGCGCGGCGGTTGCGGACCAGGTCGGCGGGGGTGCGGTCGGGGCCCTGATAGGTGTCGCGGGCCAGCACGACGGTCGCGGCGGCCGTCAGCGCGGCGTCCAACGGAGTGCCGCTCATGCCTGCCCGCCGCGGGTCGCACCGGCCAGGACCGGTTCGCACACCAGTTCGTGGGCGTCGCCGGGGGCGGGGATCAGGGCGCCGAGGATGCGCAGCACCTCGATCACGTCGGCGATGGACCGCAAGTGGTGGCGCCGCAGCGCCTCGGGGCCCAGCGGGTGGTCGGTCTCCTCGCCCGGGGCGAGCAGCTCCGCCAGGTCGGCGGGCGCGCCGGGCTCGTCGATCTCGACCAGCGCCTGCCAGGCGGCCCACACCGGCGGCAGGGCGTCCACGCCGGACGCGGACACCAGCGCCTGCGGGGTGTCGCGCAACAGGCGGTGGCACCGGTCCAGGGCCGCGTCGGGGTCGGCGACGATGCCCTCGCCCAGCACCTCCCCGATCAGCATCGGCCAGCCGCCCGTGACGGACAGCAGGAGCTGCTGGCTGTGCGGGGACTGGAAGGCGTGTGCCTCCTCGCGCATCCACTGCCGGATCGACGCCGCGTCGAAGCGGCGCAGCTCCATCAGCTCGGCGTTCCCGCCCGGGGCGAGCGGAGACGACTCGTCGCCCGTGCGGGCCGCCAGCCACAGCGGCGCCAGCGCGGGCGGGGCGGTGCAGACGACGCCGAGCGTGCCCTCGCGGGAGGAGTGGTGCCGGGTGACGGTCTCGCACGCCTCGCGGATCCGCGCGGCGGCCTGCCCGGCGGTGCAGTCGCGCAGGTCCATCACGACCAGGGTGTGGCCGGGGTGCGCGCGGGCCTCGGCGACCAGGGCGCCGAAGCCGCCGCCGCCCTGGAGCACGTGCACCTTGACGTGCGGGTGGTGGTCCTCCTCGGCGCGCAGCGCGTCGGGCACCCGCTCCAGCCGCAGCGCCTGCGACCCGGCGAGGACGTGGACGAGGTTGGCCTTGCGCAGCAGCCGCGACACCTGGCCGCTGGTGAGCGGGGAGCGCTCCGAGCGTTCCGGTCCGGCGGCGTAGGCCGACCGGTAGGAGTGGACGTCGAAGGAGTCCGGCAGCTCGAACTCCTCCGCCCGGTCCAGGGCCTCCTGCACCTGCTCCTCGCCGCCCAGCAGGTCCAGGATGTAGGGGGTGCGCAGCCGGTACCCGCCGTCCTCGGCCAACAGGATGCCCAGCTCGACGCTCTCGTCCAGCAGCCCCTGGAACTCGTCGCGGGTGCACTGGGCGAACCCCTGGGGCCACCACTGGCGGCACTCGCCGAACAGGTCCCCGGCGGGGATGGTGGCGTCGGCGGCCTCCGTCAGGGCGCGGAACGCCACGACGTAGGCGATGACCTTGTAGCGCTGGTCGAGGTTGATGGTCCAGTCGAAGCGCTCGCGGAACCCGTCGGCCAGGCGGGCGTCCTTGCGGACGGCGTCCACGTCGTCGCGGGTCACCGTGTACGGCAGCGGGTGCTTGTCGGTGGTGCGCCGCTGGAGGTGCTTGAGCAGCGCGTCGGCGAACAGCTGGATCAGCGCGGGCGCGTTGTTGGCCTCGGCGATGACGCGGGCCGCCAGCGTCTCGGGCAGCCGGAACCCCAGCGTGGCCAAAGGTTTGGTGAGCAGGTCGAACGCGTCCTGCGGCTGCAGCGGGCCGATGGAGATCGGCTCGCCGAAGTGCGCCAGCGGCTGGTTGGGCAGGCTCTTGAACCGCGCGGTCTGGTGCAGCCCGGCGAACACCACCTTGACCCGCCGGTCGGTCTCGCTCATCAGGTCGCGCAGCGCGTTGACGTTGACGAAGCGGGCGCTGTCGGCGTCCCGGTTGAGGAACTCGTCGGCCTCGTCCAGCAGGATCAGCAGCTGCCGCCGCGGGTCGGCGGCCAGCCAGGCGCGGATCGCCTCCCGGATCTCCTCGGCGTCGCCGCCGGTGTCGGGCGACAGCACGCCCACGTCGGCCAGCGGGCGGCGCAGCCGCGCCCACACCGCGTCGGCGGGGTCGGTGCGGCCCACCGCCGAGATGCTCTTGAAGATCACCGCGCGGTTGGGGTCGCGGTCCACCTGGCGGCGGGCGGCGTGCAGCAGCGCCGACTTGCCCAGCTGCCGCCCGCCGTAGACGAACGAGCCGCCCTTGCGGTCGATCACCTGCCGCAGCTGCTCCTGCCGCCCGTAGAACATCTCCTCGGGCACGTTGCCGGTGGGGATGAACGGGTTGAGGGACGTGAACGGGGCCAGCACCTCGACCGTGTCGGTCCAGTCGCACTCGGGCAGGCAGGCCAGGTAGCCGACGGCCGCGTCGTCCAGCACGGCCACCGGGTGCGGGCGGCGGCGCGCGGCCCGCACCAGCCGCTGCCGGTCGGCCGCCGACAGCGTGCCGAAGTACCACACCAGCACGGTCTGGTCGGCGGGTTCGCCCTTGAACCACTCGACGATCTCCTGCGGGCGCGGCCGCCCCCACACCAGCAGCAGCCGCAGCGTGTCGCCCGACGGGCTCATGCCCGTGCCGAACTGCGGCAGCAGCGCCGGGCCCCGCCAGTGCACCCCGGTCAGCTCGAACCAGGTGCGGGCGCGTTCGGCCGCGCCGGGACGGGCCGCGGCCTCCAGGCCGATCAGCCGCAGCACCGGCTCGATCGCCGTGACCAGGTTGCCGGGCGCCTTGGGCCCCTGGCCGATCCTGTGCCAGCTGCGCAGGCCCTCCCGGCTCACCGCGGACCGGCGCAGCGCGGCCAGGTCGAGGCCGGCGCCCGACAGCAGGCGGCGCAGCCGGCCGTTGCCGAGCCGCCCGCCGCGCTCCATCGCGTCGCCGAGCAGGGTGAGCGCGGCGCTGACCTGCTCGCCCCGCCCCGGGCCCAGCTCCTCGAACGCGTCGGGGAAGGCGGGGAAGAACCGCGCCAGGTGGCCGCGCTCGCGGGACGGCTCGGGCAGCTCGCGGCCCTGCCGGGCCTGCACCAACGACTCGCGGGCGGTGGTCAGGTCGCCCCGGTCCAGATACTCGCGGATCCGGTCGGCCGCGGCGGCGACCGCGGGCTCGTCCAGATGCGCCTGCAGGTCGGCGCGTACGTCGGCGACCTGGCGGGCGGCGATCTCGTCGGCCTCCGCGGCGACGGACTCGGCGACGGCGCGCAGCCGGTCGAAGTCGTCGCGGCCGCGGTCGTTCAGCGGCCGCAGCCGGGTCTGCAGGCGGGTCGCGGCGCCCTCGTCGAGCTGCCCGTCGCGGCGCATCTGCGCCAGCTTGTCGACGATCTTGTCGCGCAGGTCGCCGATCTCCTTGCGGGCCTGCTCCCGCAGGGTGCGGCGGCGCTGCTCCAGGTCGGCGGCCAGGTCGGCGTCGAGGTCGCGCAGCGCCCGGACGATCGCCTCGGTGCCGACGTGGTCGTCGCGCTGGGCGCGCGCCTCGAACGCCGCCGTCCAGTCGGGGTCGCCGTCCCCGCACAGGGGCAGCAGGTCGGGCAGCGCGGGGACGCCGCGCGGCCGGAACGACTCGGGGTGCAGCGCGACACCGGGGGCCAGCAGCAGGTCCTGCCCCAGCACCTGGTCGGGGGTGCGGGGCTCGTCGCCGAGCGGGTCGCCTTTCAGCAGCCGCAGCGTGTCCTCCAGCAGCAGCCCGGCGGTGCGGGCGGCGGCGCCCAGCACCGGGTCGGCGGCGCCCCGCTCCAGTTCGGCCAGCTCCGCCGCGCAGGCCTCGCGCACCTCGCCCGCCTCGTCGCGCAGCTGGGCGAGCCGCTGCCGCATCCCCGTGTGCTCCGGCTTGGCGTCGCGGATGGCCAGCACCTCGTCCGCCGCGCGGCTCCACTCGTGGACGATGTCGAGGGCCTCGTCGATCAGCTCGGCGAGGCGGCGGCGGGCGGCGGCCTCGATGCGCCGCTTGGACCGGCCGCCGCGCAGCTCCGCCGTGGTGTCGTCGATCAGCCGCTCGACCGCGCCGGCCGCGCGCAGCCGCTCCACCTCGGCGCCGGCCCGCCCGGCGCGGTCCTCGGCGTCGGCGGCGGCCAGGGCCAGCAGCCGGCCGACCTCCCCGTCGTCCTGCAGCAGGTGCTTCCACACCTCGGTGGCGAGCTGATACTTGATCTTCTTGCGCGGGCCCTCCGCCAGCAGCTGGCGGGCCTGCGCCGACCGCAGCCGCCGCTGCTCCTCGGCCCGCTGCGTGTCGCGCAGCTCGTTGGACACGCCCGGCACCAGGTAGTCGCCGCGGTTGGCGGCGCGCAGGAAGCTGTCGCCGAGCGCGGCCAGCCCCGGATGCGCGGCCACGACGCCGGCGTGCCGGCGCAGCAGCTCCGCGGACTCGGGGCTCGGCCGGACGATGCCCGCCCGGATCGCCGACGCCCACGCCAGCAGGCGTCCGGCGGGGTCGTCGTCGAGCGCTGCGGCGTCCAGCCCGCGGACCATCTCCACGTACGCCGACGCAAGGCGCCCGCCCGAGGCGTTCGTCTCCCGCGCCAGCGCGACCGCCCAGCGGGCCTTCGCCTGCGCCTCCGGCGCGCCGCAGGCCAGGCGCACCCAGCCCGCCAGTGCGGTGCGGCCCGCCCGGAGCGCGGCGGCCTCGGCTTCCGGCGCCGGTTGCCAGTCGGGGGGTGCGGTTGCGGGTGCGGTTGCGGGTGCGGTTGCGGGGGCGGTTGCGGCGGCGGGGGCGGGCTGCTCGGGTGCTGCGGGGGCGTCTTCCGCGGTCGTGCCGGTTTCTTCTGCGGGCGGTTCGGGGGCTGGTGGCCGCGGCTCGTCTTGCGTGTCGGACGGGGGTGCGGCGGCGGCCGGTTCGTCGTCTGCCGCCTGCTGCTCGCTGTCGGCGATCAGCAGCGCGTCCAGGTCGTCAAGCTCTCTGGAGGGCGGTACGGGCTCGTCCGGCGGTGGTTCGCCGGCTGCTTCCTCGGGGGCGTCGTCTGCTGCGGTTTCGTCGGCGAGGGACAGCTGCCCGAGAGCGGCGTAGGTGACGGCCTTGCTCCAGCCGCCGGGCAACTGCTCGTGCGCCTGCCCGGACAGGGCGCCCACCTCGTCGACGTCGGCGCCGCCGGCGGCGGCGTCGATCAGCCGGGCCAGCACGGCCAGCCCGGACGGCTCCCCGCGCGCGGCGGCCGCGCGGATCTCGGCCAGCAGCTCCTCGACCGCCGGCGGGCCCGTGACGGTGGTGAGCCGTGCGATGAGGGCGTCGTCCTGTGCCGCGGCGCGTTCCTCCAGCACGGTCCGCAGGTCGTGCAGGGTGGGTTCGGGCGGCACGTCGCCGTCGCCCGCCAGCGCCGCGTGGGCGCGGTCGAAGGCGAGGGCGGCTTCGGTGAGCCGCCGCAGATCGTCGTCGCCGGGACGGCGCTGCGCCGCCACGGCGTCCCGCACCGCGTCGGCCGCCGAAGCGGCCTCGGCGAAGGCCGACTCGGCGTCCTCCAGCAGCCGCCGGGCTTCGTCGTCGTCGGAGGATGGCCGCGGCTGCGGTGGCGGCGTCTCCATCGGGGCCTCCATCGGTTCGGGGGTGTGCGGGTGGGGCTCGGCGAGGTCCGGGGCTACGGCATCGGGAAGGCGCGGACGCTCCGGAAGGCGGGGCTCGCGGGCGCGCAGGGCCGCCCAGGTGCCGCGCACCCAGGCGGCCGCCTCCTCGTCCAGATCGTCGGCCATGTCGAGCAACTGCGCCAGCGCCACGGGGGCCAGCTCGGCGTCGTGCGCGACGACCTCGGCCAGGGCCCACACGGTGAGGGACCGCGGCACGGCCGCCTGGACGAGCAGGTTGAAGGCGAGGAGCCCGGCCCGGTGCAGCACCTCCTCGTCGCCGCCGAGCAGGCCGATGCAGTCGTCCGCCGTCAGGCCGTCGCAGTTGTGGTATCCGAGCGTCAGGGGATAGGTGAGCCGCGACCGCAGCTCGGGGCTGTGCCGCCCGCCGCGCAGCCGGGCCAGCACCGTGCCGGCCGCCCGTCCGCTGATCTTCCGCAGGTCCGGCAGGCCGACGACGTCGAGGATCGCGCGGCGCAGCTCGGCGGGGTAGTGCACGATGGCCCTGCGCACGTCCTCCGCCTCGACCCGCTGCAGCGCCCGCCGGGCGGCCTGCTCCCCGTCCCGTCCGGCGGACTCCAGCCGCCCGAGCGGGTAGTCGTGTGATCTCGTTCCGTGATCGGCATGGGAAGCGATCAGTGACACCTCTTTTCGGGGGATGCGGGTGCCGCGACGTCGCCGGCCGAAGTCGGAGCTCCTGGCCTCTGACATTTACCGCGATGACCGACATGCTCGCCCCCGCCTCGCAACGGCGACCGGCATCGGCCACACTCGCCGACCTACTTGACGCCCTCCGTCCGATCTGAAGCGATCAAGCGCGGGACGCCGCGGTGAGCTCGGCGATGTCGCGAGCATAAACGGTCATCCAGTGCGGATGCAGCCGATAGAAAACCACCTCGTCCCAGTCGAACGCGTCGTTGCCGTAGAAGTCCTGGAAGTACTCCCGCACGTACGGCCAGTCCGCGGCCGGCTCGCGGCCCGGGGAGCTGAGGATCTCCACGGTGCCGTGCGCGAACACGCCCAGGTCCTCGCCGCGCATGTGCGCGGCGCTGGCGGCGGGGCGGGCGGCCAGATGGCGGGCCTTGGCGGCGCCGGGCGCCGTGCCGAAGTGCCACTTGCCGTGCAGGAAGTGCCCGTCGGCGCCGCTGATCCGCGGCTCGCCCTTCGCCGTCACGGTGGACAGGGCGAGGGGGCACATGCCGGTGAGGACCCCGGTGAGCTGCTCGGCGGTCAGCGTGGTGCCGGGGTGGATGATCGAGCGCAGGTGCGCGGAGGAGCGGGCGAGGGAGGCGTCCAGCAGGGCCTGCAGTTCCTTGAGTTCTTCCGGCGTTTCACGCACTGTAGGTCGCTCCTATCCGTCGATCCGTTCGTGGGGTCCCGGTCCGCGTTGCGTCGGCGGCGGCCGGTGCGTCCATGCTGGACCGGAAACCTGACATCTTCTGTCAGCCTTTCGTCCCGTCTTTCGGCGGTGTCGGCTTCGGTGGCCGATCGTGACGCCCCCTCGGTTCGCCGCCCCGGGCGCAGGGCGGGGCGCGCTGCGGATGACGGGGGAGGCGCTGCGATGTGATCAGCGTTGTTCCGGCGGGCGAAAGAGGCGCGTGATACCGAATCTGATTCAAGATTCGTTCGCGGCCGCAAATGGAAAGCGCTTCCTGGCAGTTTTTCCCCGGTGAGCGGCCGATCGCCGGATGGGGGCGGGCGATGGCGCGGAACGGTCGTGGAACTGCGTGAGCCGCGGGGCGCGTCCGTCACGGGACGGGGGGGCGGCCTCCCCCTCCCCGCTCCAGCGCGGGCGAGGGGGCGGGTGGGAGCCCCGTCGGTGGGGAAGAGATGGTTCGAGGGTGTTCGCCCAGGTTGCGGTCGGTTGCCGGTTCGTGGCATCTGGCGATGATCGAGCTGTTCGTACCGCTTCATCCGTACAGGATGGGGGCGGCGTTCGCCGGGTGGACGGAGGCGGCCGGATGGGACCGGACCGGGCGGTGCCGAGGAGGCGGGACGTGGCGATCGTCACCGGCGCAGCGGTTGCGACTTGCCGATCGCCATGGAAAAGTCCATCATCGGCCGTTCATGTGACGATTCGTGCGGCATTGGCGGCCTGTTTGCGGGGAATGTGTAGGTTGGGTAGATCACCAGCGTGCTGACAGCGGGGGGACGTCCCGCCGGGCAGCCGACATACACGTCGATTCAGGAGGTACTCGTGGCCCGCACCCTGGCGAGGGGCACTCGCGTGACCGGTGCCGAGCGCACCAAGCTCGCGGCCGAGCTCGCCCCTCGATACGCGTCCGGCGAAAGCATCCGCGACCTGGCCGCCGAGACCGGCCGGTCGTACGGGTTCATCTACAACATCCTCAAGGAGGCCGGCGTACCGCTGCGCGGACGCGGCGGCAACACCCGGCGCAGGAAGGGCTGACCCCCGGCGCCCGCTCCGCTGCGGGGCAGGGCGCCGGGCGCGGCCGCAGGTCCCGGCGCACCGGCGGTGCCGGGAGTCGAGCACGTCCGCGCGCGGCCGCGGAGAGGCCGCCCGGCGCGGTGTCAGCGGCGGTCGGCGATCTCGCGGTGCGAGGCCAGCCCCGCCAGGTCGGCGGCGGCGCGTCCGGCCACCCAGCCCTCGTAGTTGGAGACCGCGCGGGCGCGGCTTCTGATGAGGTCGGGGAACAGCCCGTCGACGGCCCGGTCGACGGCGCGGTCCCGTGCGGCCAGAACGGGCAGCGGCGCGTCCGCAGAGGCCGTCCCGCCCCCGGCGGCGTCGCGCCCCGCGGCGGCCCGGTTCGCGTCGCGGGCGGCGCGGTCGGCGGCGTCGCGCAGCCGTTCGCCGATGCGGGCGGCATAGGCGTTGAGGAAGGCGTGCCGGAACGAGCGCGTACGGGATCGTCCCCCCGCGTCCCGCCGCGCTCCGGCACGCACCATCGCCGCGGTCGCCTGCACCAGCAGGGAGGTGAACATCATCTCCACTGCGGCCAGGTCGGCCGGGAACCCCAGCACGGTGGAGAAGCCCAGTTCGCGGTGCCAGACGGCGCGGCACCCGTTGGCCTCGGCCACCACCGTCAGCAGCGCCGTCTTCGGCGACTCGTACGGGGCGTCCACGGCCAGGCGCCGCCCGGCGGGGCCGGCGGCCGCCGCGGCGCCGCCGGCGCGGGCCCCCAGCAGCGCGCGGTCGATGCTGTGGCGGGCCATCAGCTCCTGCGCCCGCGCGCTGAGCGCCTCGGCCTCCTCGGAGAACTCGGTGGACTCCGCCTTGGCCGGCAGCGCCCGGACCTTGGCCGACATCCGCTCGTCGACCGGTCCGGCGGCGGCCGCCGCCGGCTCGCCGGGCAGCGGGGCGATCTTGGGCAGCCGCGGCAGGGTGCCCAGCAGGTGCAGCACCTCCAGCGCGCAGGCGAGGACTTCGGCGCGGTCGACGCCCTCGCGGCGGCACCAGCCGCGCGGCAGGTCGTGGTCGTGCGTCCACCAGACCCGCGCGTCCAACGCGGCCAGCTGGGCGAGCCACTGTGGGTCCGTCGCGGCCGCGGGGTGGGCCCGCGACTCGGCCGCGATCACGTCCACCACCAGGCGCCGGTGCCGGTCGCCGAACGTGCGGCCGGTGTAACGCGCCACGTCGGCGGGCTGCCGGCCGCGGTGCCAGGCGGCGGCGACCGCCTCCTGCAGGCGCGCCGGCAGCAGCCGGTCGACGGGGCGTGCGCGGCGTCCGGCCGGCTCGGCGACGCACGCGCGGAACGCGGGCGGATCCGGGCGCGACAAGGCGCGCAGCGCCCGCGTCATCAGCGCGTCGACCATCTGTCATCCCCCGTGGCGAACACGGCCGTGGCGCAGGGGCCCGGCCGCGGACGGCTCAGCCGCCGGGCTCCTCGCCGTGCAGTTCCTCCACCACGACGCTCTGGTAGGCGCGGGAGGTGTCCGGCACGTACGTCAGACGGGCCAGTGCCCGGCCGTCCCGGTCCCTGATCTCGAACTGGTAGCCCTCGTCGCTGCGCTCGCCGACCTGGGCCAGCGCCTGGTCGTGGCGCAGCCTGCACATGGTGTCGACTTTCTCGAGCGCGACCTTGAGGCTGCCCGCGTCGCTGATGAGCCGGGCGGGCTCACTCGTCTCCCAGATCTCGAACATGGTCGCGTTCCTGTCGGGGGTAGGGGGGTTGTGAGTGCGGGGACTTCAACCGGTCTGCGGGATAGCTTGCGCTGAAACGCTGGAAGTTTCAATCAGGGCAGGTCTCGGATTGATCACTATTCGGGGTGGCGCGCGTTCGCAGAGTTATGCCGCCGGGGGCCGCCGGACCGGGGGGCAGGCCCGGTGAACTCGGTGAACGGCGTTCTGGACGGGCCATTGTGCCGCCGGGACGGGGAGATGGTCCGATTTGGCGCGAGTTCTTTGGCTGTTTTGCGAGGACCTGCCCGCTGACCAGGGCGGACGCGGCGGCGGGCCGTCCCCGCGCGGCCCGCGATATGAGAACCGCCACGTTCGGCGCGCAGATCACGGCTTCGCGGCAAGGGAGCGGCACCGGCATTCCGCATTGTTATGCCTCCGCGGTAAACCTGCGCGCCCTCCTGCGCGTCGCCGCAATAACAGTCGGGCATTTCGGACGGCCGTGCACGCCGATCACGGGAAAGTGACGGCGGCGCCGGAAGGCGGACGCCGCCTCACGCGGTGACCTCGGTGATGACCTCGCGGACCCGGCGGCGCAGCCAGGCGTGCGCGGCGTCGGCGTCGTAGCGGGCGTGCCAGCCCAGGGACAGCCGCAGCGGCGGCAGCTCCAGCGGCATGGGCAGGGGCACCAGGCCGAGCCTTTCCACCAGCCGGCGGTGCAGGCGCCGGGCGGCGAAACCGAGCAGATCGGTGTGCCGGACGACCAGCAGCGACGCGGTGACGGTCGGCACCGAGCCGATGACCTGCCTGCTGCGGCCCGTCTCCGCCAGCATCTGGTCGATGGGGCCGGCCAGGCGGCCGCGCCGGGTGGACAGCAGGTGCGGCGCCGAGATCCACGCGTCCAGCGTCATCTCCTGCGATATGAGCGGATGACCGGGGCGCACGACCGTGACGAAGTCGTCCAACAGCAGCGGCTCCACGCGCGTCTCCGAGGTCGGCGTGCTGATGACGCCGATCTCCAGGTCCACGGTGTCGCGCCGCAGCGAGTGGGTGTCGCGCGGCCCCTCCCCGAGGAACCGCAGCGTCACCCCCGGGGCCTCGCGGGCGACGCGCTCCAGCAGCGGCCCCGCGACGATGGCGGTGACCCCCTCCTCGGCCTGAAGCGTGAACGAGGCTGTGAGCGTCGAGGGGTCCAGGTCCTCGGCGGGGGAGAAGACGGCCCGGGCGCGCTGGACGAGGTCGTGCACCTCCGCCCGCAGGGCCTGCGCGCGCGGGGTGGGCGTCATGCCGCGTCCCGACCGCACCAGCACGGGGTCGCCCAGCGCCCGGCGGATGCGGCCGAGCGTCCGGCTCATCGCGGGCTCGGACAGGTGCAGGCGCGCGGCGGCCCCGGACACGCTGCCCTCCTCCAGCAGGGCGTCCAGCGCGACCAGCAGGTTCATGTCCAACTTGGATTGCATGGCGTGCATTCCTCGGGTGCAAAAGATGCATTTGAAAGCAAAACACCCCCACCTTACGTTGGAGACCGCCAGACGCGGGATGCGCATCACCGGCCGGCTCTCTTCGATCAACTCCCGATTCCGAGGAAGTTCTCATGACGATCGACGCCGCCCGAAGGACGTCACACTCGGTGTCGTCCGCAAGACAGAGGGTCATGGCGCCGCTGATGTCGGCGTGCGTGGTCCTCGTCGTGGCCATGGTCGCCGCGGTCAACCTGGCCATCCCCAAGCTCGCCGCGAGCGATCTCGCCCCGTCCGCCACCCAGGTGGTGTGGATCGTGGACACCTACGTCCTGGTGTTCGGCTGCCTGCTCATCCCCGCCGGGGCCGTCGGCGACCGGCTGGGCCGCAAAGGCGTGCTGCTGGCCGGGCTCGGAGTGTTCGCCGCCGGATGCCTGCTGGCGGCGGCCGCGCCGAGCGTGCCGGTGCTGCTGGCCGGCCGGCTCGTCACCGGCGTGGGCGCCGCCCTGACCATGCCCGCCACCCTGTCGCTGCTGCTCCAGGTCACCGCGCCGCAGGACACACCCCGCGCCATCGCCGCCTGGACGGCCGCCACCGGCATCGCGGGCGCCGTCGGCAACCTCGCCGGAGGGGCGGTCCTGCAGTGGCTGCCGTGGCGGGGCCTGTTCCTGTGCGCCCTGCCCGTGGCGGGGATCCTGGCGGCCCTGGTGGCCAGGTTCGCGCCGCGCGGGCAGCGCCACCCGGCCGCCCTCGACCTGGCGGGCGCGGCGCTGCTCACCGCCGCCCTGTTCGCGCTGCTGTTCGGCATCATCGAGGGCCCCGAGCACGGGTGGTCCTCCGCGTCCGTGCTGGGCGCGTTCGGATGCGCGGCGGTGCTGCTGGCCGTGTTCGCCGTCTACGCGGCGCGCGCCTCGCACCCCCTGCTGGACCCGCGCCTGTTCGCGATCCCGCGGCTGCGCAGCGGCGCGCTGGGCGTCTCGGCGGCCTTCTTCGGCCTGTTCGCGCTGTTCTTCGTCAACGCCCAGTACCTGCAGTACGCCAAGGGGTACTCGCCGCTGAAGACCGGCGTGGCCATCGCGCCCGTGGTGGTCGGCATGCTCGTGGTCAGCAAGCGCAGCGTGGGCCTGGCCCAGCGGTTCGGCGCCCGCCCCGTGGTGGGAGCGGGGCTGCTGGTGCTGGGCGGGGGGCTCGGGCTGCTGTCGCTGCTGGACGCCGACACCCCCTACCTGCTCTACGCGGTCTTCCTGCTGGTCCTGTCGGTCGGCATGGGGCTGTGCGTGCCGCTGCTGTCGGTCGGGATCATGGGCGCCCTGCCGCCCGACCGGGCGGGGCTGGGCGCGGGGCTCAACAGCGCCGCCCGCGAGATCGGCAGCGCGCTCGGCGTCGCCGTCATGGGCACCGTCCTGACCGGCCGGCTCGACGGCGGCGGGACGGGGGCGGGCGCCCTGGCGGGCGGCGACCCGGCCGCGCGCGCCCGCGCGGTGGAGACGTTCACCGACGCGATGGCGGCGGGCTTCGGGGTGGTCGCGGTCGTCGTGGCCGTCGTCGGACTCCTCGCCGCCGCGGGCTTCCGCGACCGCAACTGACGATATATCGTGATCTCTCGGTCGATTGAGATATAACGCGTTTGGAGGTGGCTTGTGAGCGCCGAACCGGCTCCCGCCGGCGCCGCGTCCCCGGCCGGGGGCGGGCGCCTGCGCGACAGGATGCTCGACCTGGTGTTCGTGCGCGGCCGCGTCGAGGACGTGCGGCCGGCGGCCCGCCGCATGCGGCACGTGCGGATCACCGGCGTGCCGGGGCTCGCCTGGACGCCCGGGCAGCACGTGCGGGTGAACGTCTGCGACCTGTTCGCGGCCCGCACCTGGATGCGGGGCCTGCGCGACGCCCTGCGCACCTACTCGGTCTGGGACTACGACCCCGACTCCGGGGCGCTGGAGCTGCGCGTGATGGACCACGACGGCGACGGGCCGGGCGCCCGGTGGGCGCGGACGCTGCGTCCCGGCCAGGAGGTCGCCTTCACCAAGCCCGAAGGCGGGTTCACGCTGCGCGAGGACGCGCCGTACCACCTGTTCGCGGGGGAGGAGACGGCCTCGGTGCCGTTCGGGGCGATGCTGCGTGCGCTGCCCGCGGACGCCGGCGTGTACGGCGTCGTCGAGGTGGCGGGGCCCGAGGACGAGCTCGCGCTGCCCCGGCGGGCGGACCTGACGTGGCGCCACCGCGGGGACGCCTCGGCCGCCTCCTCGGCGTCGCTGGTCGAGGCGGTGCGGTCGCTCAAGCTGCCGGACGGCCCGCCCGGCGTCGCCTACGTGGCCGGGGAGGCGCGGACCGTCCAGCTCGTCCGCGCGCACCTGGTCCGCGAACGGGGATGGCCGCGCCGGGCGGTGCGGGTCAAGCCGTTCTGGACGCCCGGCAAACGCGGCATGGACTGATCGGCCGGTCACGGTCAGGCGCGGCGCGGCGCCGGTTCCGCCGCGCCGCGCGCAAGTGTCGGCGAATCTTGCGCGCGCGGCCGCGGCCCCGGGGCCGCGGTTCGCGCCGATCGCAGATCGCCGCCGGCGGCTCGGCCCGGTCCCGGGAAGGCGGCCGCGGGTCTTGTGCGAGGTCGGCGCGGTGCGGCGGTGCGGCCGCCGGGGCGCGCGGCGAGGCGGGCCCGGCCGGGTGCCGTGCGGGCATGGACGGCTCACGGGCGCCGCGTCACCATGGCGGCGTAGCGCTGGCCGGTGCAGCCGGTGGGGCGCACGGGAAAGCGGCGACAAATGAGGCGTGCGCCACATTCCCGGCTCTCCGTCGCTGGGCCCCCGCTTCCGCCGCAGGTCAGGACGTGCGGACCGGTGCGGCGGCGGGCGGGGCGGCGCCGGTGCACGACGATCTTTTTCCGATCTGCACGTGCATCGGCTCTTGCACCTGCACGCTATTGCTAGCAGGATGGCCCCCGGACCCCCGCACGTGAACTCCCCGGAGATCGCGATGACCGCACACTTGAGCGACAGCGACCGACAGGCGCTGCGCCTCGCCCAGGACCTGCGCGAGCAGATGAGGCTGGCCCTGCCGCAGCAGAGCGCCGCGCCCTCGGTGTCGCCGTTCGTCGACCCCTCGGGACGCCCCAGCGTCCTGATGCGGATGGACGACGAGACGGCGCGCGCCCTGATGGCGGTGCTCAGCGACCGGCTCGCGGCCCAGGCGCAGCCACAGCAGCAGCCGATGCCGCAGCAGCAGTTCGCGGCCGAGCCCCGCCGCGCGGACGGCTCCCACGCGGCCCCGCCGCCGCCGACGGCCGCGCCGCCGCAGCAGCCGGAGATGTCCGCGCTGCCCCACGCGCCGGCGTTCACCCCGGCGCCGGCCGTCCCCGCACCGGGCGGCCCGCTGTTCCCCACGGCCTTCCCCGCGCGCTGAGCCGCCGCCGGCTCGCCGAGCGCGCACCGACGCGGTCTCCGCCGACGCCCGGGGCAGCAGCCCCGGGCGCGTTGGTATCCACCGCCTTCCGGGCGGCGACCACGGCGAGCCGGTCGACGGCGGGTCACTCGTAGGGGTTGGCGGGCTTGTTGATGCGCCTGACGGACGTGCCCTGCAGCACGTGCACGCCGCTCTCGGCGGCCTGCGGGGGGAGCGGCTGCCAGGTGCCCTCCACCTGGACCCACGCGTCGGCGGGCGGCCGGGGCAGCCCCTTGACGATCACGGGGAAGGGCACGGCGTCGCCCGCGCAGCACGCCATCCGCAGCCGGGTGACCTGCCAGCCGCCGTCGCCGCGGGGCGTGACGAACCCGGTCAGGCGCACCGGCACGCCCTCGAACGAGGACCGGTCGCCGTTCTGCGCCTGCCACGCCCGGCCGATGAACTCGCCCAGCGTCATGGAGATCGGCCCGCGGTCGCGGGGCAGCGGCCCGTAGCCCTCGTCGGCCGGGCTCGGCGGCGGGGCGGCCGGGCGGTCCGCGCCGCGCGCGGCGGTGAACGACCCCAGCGCGGGCGGCGCGATCACGAAGATCGCCAGCACGGGCAGGCACAGCAGCCACGCCACCCGGGGGCCGCGCGCGTGGTCGTGCCCGTGGTGCCCATCGTGCCCGTGGTGCCCATCGTGTCCGTGGTGTGCCCCGTGGTGTGCGTGCCCATGGTGTCCCGCGTGCCCGTGGTGCCGCGGATCGGGGTCGTCCGTCCACTCCCGGCGCAGCCCCGCCGCGCCCAGCGCCAGCAGCACCAGCGCCGCCGGGACGAGCATGTACCGGAAGCCCGGCCGGACGTAGTTGAGGTAGTCGTCGGTCGCCAGCGTGATCCACAGCACGGCCCCGCCGAGCGTGATCAACAGCAGGTTCTGCGCGGCCCGCGTCACAGCAGCACCCCTCCCACCAGAACGCTCACGGCGACGGCGAGCGCGAACGTCAGCGGGACGAACCGCACCGCGAACCGCCGTCCGAAGAACCCCGCCTGCAGCGCCACCAGCTTCAGATCGACCATCGGGCCCACGACCAGGAACGCCAGCCGGGCCGTGGGGGAGAACTGCGCCAGGCTCGCCGCCACGAACGCGTCGGCCTCCGAGCAGATCGACATCAGCACCGCCAGCAGCGCCAGCACCAGCACCGACAGCGGACCGGCGCCGGCGAGGCCGTCCACCCAGCCCGCCGGGACCGCCACGTTGATCGTCGCCGCGGCGGCGCCGCCCACCACCAGAAAGCCGCCCGCGTGCATGATGTCGTGCCGCATCGCCTGGCGGAACGCCTCCCAGCGGCCGGCGTCGGCGGCCTCGGGACGCGGCGGGACGCGCAGCCACTCGCCCCGGCCGACCAGCAGCCAGATCCACCCGGCCAGCACCGCCACCAGCAGCGACGCGGCGAACCGCCCCACCACCATCTGCGGGCTGCCCGGGAACGCCACGGCCGTGGCCACCAGCACCACCGGATTGATCGCGGGCGCGGCCAGCAGGAACGTCAGCGCCGCCGCCGGGGCCACCCCGCGCGCCATCAGCCCGCCCGCGACCGGCACCGACGCGCACTCGCAGCCGGGCAGCACCGCCCCCATCGCCCCCGCCACCGGCACGGCCGCGCCCGGCCGCGACGGCAGCACCCGCCGCCAGAACGCCGCCGGGACGAACGCCGTGATCGCCGCCGACAGCATCACCCCGAACACCAGGAACGGCAGCGCCTGCACGCAGATCGCCACGAAGATCGTCGTCCAGGCGTGCAGCGCGCGGCCGTCCACCGCCGGGGCCACCCACAGGCGCCCGGCGACCAGCACCGCGGCCAGCGCGGCGAAGCACCAGGCGGCGCGGGTGCCGGGCGACATGGGGCGGCCGGGCGCCCAGTCCGGGGGAGGAAGCAGATCGTCGTCATCGTCGGCCGTCCGCAGGCCGGCGGAGTCGGTCATGGAGGTCATCGTCCCACAGGCAACGCTTGTGCACCGCCCGTCACATAAACCTCATCAAACGCGCTGCGCGGTGAGCCGGGCAAGGCAGGTACCGAATTGATCTTTTCGAGATCTGGCCGAGATCGGCGGTCGGGCCGGGCGGCGGAATCGCCCGTGCCGTAGGGGATCCGTGCACTTCCGATTCGCTCGCCGAAAAGATCGTTAAACCGACGATCTACCGTCAGAAGGGTAAAATCGGGTCCGTTTTTGCATCCTGTGCGTAAATCGTCCTATACTCAGGTCATGTCCTGGTCAACCTGCCATTGACCGGGCCAATCGCATAGCCGTCGCCTCCCGCCCGCCAGGCGGGACCCCCTCAGCCGGTTCGCGGCCGGCCATGCAACGGCCGCATTCAACGGGGGCACTGGAGCTCCGACCGGCAGGCATCTCACCCGTTTCATTCCGTACGCGCACGCTCGCGGCCACCGGGGGTCGCTCTCAGGTGCGCGTCCGCGGTCGGCCCTGTCCAACGGGCGATCCGCTTCACACGGGTTCTCTCTTTCCCGACGGCCTATCCGAGCCGTGTCTCGGAGCCGTTCCCTGCGCCGGCAACGCGCCGCAGCGGCGTGCCCGCAGGAGACGGCTGCTCCCTGTCCGCCGAACGAAGGATTCCTATGCAGCAGCGTGCGCTCAATGTCGTCATGACCGCCGTGACCGGTTCCTGCCTGGCCGGCATGCTGGTGGCCGGAGTGGCCGCCGCGAGTGACGACGCCGCCGCGCCGAAGAACATGCCGTCCCAGCAGCCGCTGGCGGCGGCCCAGGAGAACAACGTTCTGAGCCTGGGGCAGAACCAGGCCGCCCAGGAGCAGTCCGCCCAAGCAAGCCTGGCCCGGCCTGCCAAGAAGCCCAAGAAGAAGTCCCTGCTGACCGGGTACACCACCGCGTCCTACTTCTGGGACGACGGCTCGGGCATCAACGGTGACACCGGTGCCCCCGCCAGCGGCAGGCCCATGCAGAAGGGCCTGTTCGCCAGCCCCAGCTGGCCGCTGATGACAAAAGTGCGCGTGACCTACAACGGCCGCAGCCGCGTCGGCTTCATCGGCGACCGCGGTCCGGGCGCGCCGTCCCACAACGGCGTGATGCTGGACCTGGACACCTACACGTTCCGCTACCTGCTGGACGGCGGGAAGCCCGCCAGCAAGTACAACGCGGGCACCGGCGAGGGCCACCTGCGCGGTGTCAAGTACGAGGTGCTGGAGTGGGGCAACGGTCCCGGCACCAGGGGCGAGCCCCGGCCCCTGTAAGGCGGGCGACCCCCTAGAGGACCCTTCGGGGCACGCCCACAAGGCACGCCCCGGGGAACCGTGAAGGGCGCCGGCCCTCGGACGCCCCTCGCGGAGTCGGCAGAACGCCCCGGCGGTCAACGACCGCCGGGGCGTTTCGCGCACCCCCAACCATGTCAGCGGCCCTCCGGTGTCAACGGCGCTCCCCGCCGCCGGCGCCCCCCTGATGTCAGCCGACGGGCCGGGGCAGCGGCCCGCGGTGTCAGCGGCCCGTCGGCGCCACCATGGCCGGTGCACCGGGCCGTCCCGACGGCCGCGCCGGATCGGAAGGCGCGCCGTCCACCGGTGCCCATGGGACTCATGGTGGCTTTTGGACGCATGGTCGCGCCGGCAGGAATCCGACGTCGCGGCCGCCGGGCGCGAGCGTCCGGCGGGGCCGGTGGCGACGGCGCGATGCCTGGCTCAGGTGTCCAGAGAAAGGGCGTTCTGTCGCCCATGCGGTCCCGCCGGACGCTTTCATGCTGACATCCGAACTCCGTTTCCGGAAGGTGCATGTAACCCTGTGGAGCGGTCCGTTTTCGGGAAAATTTAAGGTGACCCTTCGGCCACCCCCCTGAGCGCCTGCGGCCGCCCGCGGTTCAGGCGGCGGCGATGAACGCACGGGCGCGACGGAAGAGGCTCAGGGTGATGAGTGCGGCCGCCGCCCTCGGCACGGACCAGGCGGCGCTCGGGCTGCGCCTGGAACGCGCGGGCTTCGGCTACCTGCTGCGCCAGGACATCCCCGACCGCTTCCGCGCCCAGGCCCGCCGCGGCTCCGGGAAGCGGCGCGGCTGAGGCGCGCCGGCGCGCGAGGCCCGCGGCGGCGGGCGGCCAGGCGGGCCTATCCGCTCTCCGACTGCGAGGCGGCCTCGCTGGCGGACAGGTCGGCCTTGGTCAGCGGGTGCGCCGGAGGGGCGAAGGGGAACACCGAGGTGGCCTTCAGCCCGTCCACCAACAGCAGCTCGCCGGGCTCCAGCAGCCGCCAGCCCGGGTCGTCGTCCATCCGCTCGCTGGCGATCACGTACGCGGGCGCGGCGTGCCGGCCGTCGCCGTTGGGGCCGGACACGTTGAGGCTGCCGGGCTCGTGCGGGGACTGCAGGTGCCGGAAGCCGCCGAACCGGGGCGTGAGCACCCACAGCTCGTTCTGCGCGGGATAGCGCAGCGCCCACAGCTTGCACGCCTCGGCCAGCAGCAGGTTGAGGGAGTACACCGGCAGTTCGGCGGCGATGCGGCGGATCGCCGCGACCAGCCCGGCGGTGGTGTCGCCGCGCCTGCGGATCTCGGCGGTGACGTAGGCGAACACCCGCTCGGAGTCGGTGTCCCCCTCCAGCAGGGCCTTGTCCACGTCGGTCAGCCAGGTGTCCAGCACGTCCATGCCCTTGACCACGCCGTTGTGTGCGAACAGCCGGTCGTTCATGTCGAAGGGGTGGGCGTTGTGCACCGACACGGGGGCGCCGGAGGCGTACCGGACGTGCGAGACGAAGGTGTGCGACACCACGTTGCGGGCGTGCGAGGCGAAGTCGGCGTTCTGGTACGCGGCGATCGGGGCCCGGTCGCGCACCGGCTCGTCGCCGAGGGAGAACCAGCCGAGGCCGGTGCCGTCGGGCATCCGGCGGCTCTGCGCCTTGAGGCTCTGCGGGGCGTCCAGCAGCCAGAACGTAGCCCGGACGCGGGGGCCGCCGGTGGTCATCCCGAACAGTCGGCACATGCTTTCACCCAGCCGGTGGTCACTCGGCCGCGTCGGGGTCGCGCACCGCCCCCGCAGTGCCGGGGTGCCCGCGCCGGACGAAGAACCAGCCGACGAGCAGCGCCGCGGCGATCGCCGGCACGGCCATTACGGTCATGTGCCCGGCCCCGTCCCGGTCGAACCACATCAGCACCACCACCGCCGCCAGGAACGCCAGGGTCAGCGGTTGGGTGACCGGCGAGCCGGGCAGCCGGTAGCCGGGCCGCCGCACCCGGCCCTGCCGGGCCCGCCGCACGAACAGCAGGTGCGACAGCATGATCATCGCCCAGGTGCCCAGGATGCCGATGGCCGCCAGGTTCAGCACGATCTCGAAGGCCCGCGCCGGCACCCAGTAGTTGAGCGCCACGCCGAGCACGCAGATCGCCGAGGTCAGCAGGATGCCGCCGTAGGGGACCTGGGAACGGCTCATCGCCATGGTGAAGCGCGGCGCCGACCCGGCCGCGCCCAGCGAGCGCAGGATCCGCCCCGTGGAGTACAGACCGGAGTTCAGGCTCGACAGCGCCGCGGTCACCACGATCAGATTCATCACGTCGCCCGCCGCGGGCACGCCCAGCTTCGCCAGCACGGTGACGAACGGGCTCTCGTCGGCCGAGTAGGCGTCCCACGGCAGCAGCATGGCCAGCAGCACCACCGAGCCGACGTAGAACAGCAGAATCCGCCAGATGATGGAGTTGATGGCCTTGGGCATGACCCGTTCGGGGTTCTCGGTCTCGCCCGCGGCCACGCCGACCAGCTCGGTGGAGGCGTAGGCGAACACCACGCCCTGGATGACGACCAGCATGGGCAGCACGCCGTGCGGGAACACCCCGCCGTGCTGGAGGATCAGCCCCGGGCCCGAGTCGTGGCCGCCCACGTGGTGCCCGGTCACCAGCAGGCCGATGCCGATCAGCATGAACGCCACCAGCGCGCCGACCTTGACGATGGAGAACCAGAACTCCAGCTCACCGAAGATCCGCACCGAGATCAGGTTGACGGTGAGCACGACGGCCAGGGCGATCAGCGCGAGCGTCCACTGCGGGATCGCGGTGAAGGCGTCCCAGTAGTGGATGTACAGGGCGATGGCGGTGATGTCGACGATGCCGGTGGTCGACCAGTTGAGGAAGTGCATCCACCCGGCGACGTAGGCGCCCTTCTCTCCCATGAACTCCCGCGAGTAGGACACGAACGACCCCGACGACGGCCGGTACAGCACGAGCTCGCCGAGCGCCCGCACCACCATGAACGCGAAGAACCCGCAGACGGCGTAGGCGATGGCCAGGGACGGGCCGGCGCTGGCCAGCCGTCCGCCGGCGCCGAGGAACAGGCCGGTGCCGATGGCCCCGCCGATCGCGATCATGTTGACGTGCCGCGTCCGCAGGGACTTGCGGTAGCCCAGGTCGCCGGCGTCCACCGGGGCGCCGCTGCGGGGGTGTGCCGCAGCGGTGTCCGACGGGGTGGTGTCCGACGGGGTGGTGTCCGGCAGAGAGGTGGCGGACGGGATCGCCGTCCGCCGGTCGTTGTCGCTCACGCGTCGTTACCGCCTTCCCACGGGTCGTCTGCGCGACAGACCCGGTGCAGTTTCGGATAAGAGACCCAAACATGTCAAAACGGGTAGCCGAAATGCCGGGAAGGTACGGAAGATCAGTTTTCGGCATGGATCGTCGACCGCGGGGGCGCCGATGCCCTACGGTCTGGTCATGGCGACGCCCCTGGTGCTGCTCGACGTGGACGGTGTGCTGAACCCCCTGGAGCGGCCCTCCCGCGACTACCGCGGACACCGCTGCTCGCCCCACGGCGTCACCTACCGGCTCTGGCTCAGCTCGCGTCACGGCCCCATGCTGCGGGACCTCGCCCGCGCCACGGGCGCCGAACTGGCATGGGCGAGCTACTGGTGCGATGCGGCCAACGACTGGATCTCCCCCCGGGTGGGGCTGCCGGACCTGCCCTTCGTGCCGATACCGCCGTTCCCCGGCGCCGGCGACGGCGTCACGCTCGGCTCGTGGAAGGCCCGGCACGTCGCGCGGTGGGCGGAGGGCCGGCCCTTCGTGTGGTTCGAGGACGAGCCGGACGCCGCCGACTCCGTCGCGGCGGAGCCCGGGGTGGGGGAGCACCTGCTCGTCGCCGTCGACCCGAGGCGGGGGCTCTGCGAGGAGCACATCGACCGGGCCCGCGACTGGCTGCGCGCCCTGTCCCGCTGACACCGCCCCGTCCCCGGCGCCACCGGCCCCGGACAGGGCGCGAGGCCCCGGCCGGGAGCGCACACGGTGCGGCCGGGGCCTCGCCCGGGGAGGGTCAGCAGGTGTCGAGCAGCCGCGTCAGGGCCGTCTTCTCGGCGCTGTCGACGGAGAGGTCGTAGCGGTACTTCACGTCGATCCACGAGCGGGCGTACATGCAGTGGAACGAGGCGAGCGGCGGCGTCCACTCGGCCGGGTCCTTGTCGCCCTTGGCCTGGTTGACGTTGTCGGTGACCGCCCACAGCTGCGAGCTGGTCAGGTCGTTGGCGAACTGCTGGCGGAGGCTGGTCGTCCAGTTGCTCGCCCCCGACCGCCAGGCCTCGGCCAGCGGCACCATGTGGTCGATGTCGATGTCGGACGGGTTGCTCCACGTGGCCCCGTCGTAGGGGCTGACCCAGGTGCCCGAGGTGGGGTAGCAGTCCGAGCCGGTCTGGACGTCGGTGCCGTCCCGCTTGAGCACCTCCTCGCGGGTGTTGCAGGTGCCGGAGACGGTGATCCAGTGGGGGAACTTGTCGCGGCTGTAGCCGCTGGACGACCCCTCGGCGGCGACGCGCAGCGCCGCCAGGTGCGACGCCGAGGTGCTCTTGTCGGGCGGGAGCGGCGGCGCGGCGAGGGCGGGCGGGGCCGGAACGGCGACGAACGCGGCGGCCCCGGCCAGGGCGACGGCGGCGGCGGTGACAGCGGGTCTTCTGCGACGCATGGGGTTCCTCCTGGCATCAGTGACTGGAGTCACCCCTAGTGTTAATTAAGGCGATAAAACAGGGATTGTCTGATTGGTAACGAGCCGGACGGTGATCCGGTGACAGTCCGCCATTGACATCAAGCGGAGGAAATGTTCGCTCCGCACCCCCGGGCGGATGTCCAGGTGTGGTCGGATATGTCGCCGTGCGCGGTTCAGGTACGGCACTGCGGGCATTCGTCCGGCTGCCATGCGTCCGGGTGCCATTCGTCCAAGACGCCGCGCCCGCCGCGTCCCTAACCTCCGTGTCGCCTACCCGACCTGGGTGAAGACAAGGTCACCGGAGGACAAAGGAGATGACCATGACGCGATCGCCGCTGCTTGACACGGCGTTCGGATTCATGCCCGCGCAGATCGTCTACACGGCCGTCGAACTGGGCCTGGCCGACGCGCTCGCCGACGGCCCCCGCACCGCCGGGGAGCTCGCCGAGCGCACCGGCACGCACGCCCCGTCGCTGCTGCGGCTGCTGCGCGCGCTCACCGTGCTCGGCGCCGTGCGGCAGCAGGAACCGGACCTGTTCGCCCTGACGGACGAGGGCCGGCGGCTGCGCCGCGACGTACCCGACTCCATTCGAGGCATGGTCGGCCTGTTCTGCGCCCCCGAGGTGTGGCGGTGCTGGGGGCAGCTGCCCGAGGCCGTGCGCACCGGCGAGTACGTCTGGGAGCAGGTGACCGGCGAGACCACCTTCGAGTACTTCGCGCGCAACCCCGAACTGTCGGCGACGTTCAACGCGGCCATGGCCGAGGCCACCCGCAACGTCGCCCCCGCCCTCGTCAAGGCCCACGACTTCGGCCGCTACCGCACGATCGCCGACCTCGGCGGCGGCAACGGCACGCTCCTGGCCGCGATCCTCAGCGCCGTGCCCGGCCCCAAAGGCGTGCTGTTCGACCTGCCCGCGGCGCTGGAGCACGCCGGGCGCACCCTGGAGGAGGCGGGCGTCGCCGACCGCTGCGAGGTCGTCGCGGGCGACTTCTTCCAGGCCGTCCCCGAAGGCGCCGACGCCTACGTCATCAAGAGCGTGATCCACGACTGGGACGACGAGAAGGCCGCCGCCCTCCTGCGCACCTGCCGCGCCGCGATGACGCCCGCGGCGCGCGTGCTGATCGTGGAGCCGGTCCTGCCGCCCCTGGTCACGCCCGAGCTGCACGCGGCGCTCATGAGCGACGTGAACATGCTCCTCACCACCGGCGGCCGGGAGCGCACCGAGGCCGAGTTCCGCGACCTGCTCGCCTCGGCCGGGCTGGCGACGGTGTCGGTGTCCGGCCCGCTGGGGCACGCCGGCTACCGGATCATCGAGGCGGCCCCGGCCGACCCGGCCCCGCGGCCGTGACGGTCAGGTGCGGGTCCAGTCGGGCTGGATGAGTCCCGCGACCCGCACCTGCCGCCCCAGCAGCACCACCTCGCGGAACTGCCAGAGCATCGCCCCGGTCGGCGCGTGCACGATCCACTCGGGCCCCAGGCGCATCTGCAGCAGATGCCCGCCGTCCAACTGGGGGACCCAGCGCGGCGTGTCTTCGGCGGCCAGCCTCCGCAGCGTCACCAGGTGGACCGAGTGCACCTCGCGAGGGTCGGGATGCAGCGGGCCCGGGGAGTCCAGGGCCACGACGACGGGCGTGATGGCGAACCCGGACGCCGCCGGGAAGTCGTCCAACCGGCCCAGCACGTCCCCGGGCCCGGCCTGCAGACCGACCTCCTCGCGCAGCTCCCGCAACGCCGCCTCCACCGGGGTCTCGCCCTCGTCCACGCCTCCCCCCGGCAGCCCCCACTGGCCCGCGTTGCGCCCCCGGTAGGCGCGCCTGATCAGCACCACCGACGGGGCGCCGTCGTGCTGCAGCACGCACACCACCACCCCGGCGCGCCGCATCCCGGGGGAGTCGGCGACCGTGGTGTGGGAGAAGCCCCGCAGCCGCAGCGCGGCGCTCTCCCGGAAGGCCGCCAGGTCGCCGAGTGCATCGCTCATGTCCCGATCGTGCCAGGCGGCCCGCACTCGGCGACAGCGCGGCCGCGGGCGGTGCGCGGCGTCGCCGAGTCGGCGCCGCGCCGCGGCCCCACTAGGCTTGGAGGCATGTCTTCCGCCTCTTCGATCCGCGTCCGCTTCGCACCGTCGCCCACCGGCATGTTCCACGTGGGCGGGGCCCGCTCCGCACTGTTCAACTGGGTGATGGCCAAACAGTCGGGCGGAACGCTGGTGCTGCGGATCGAGGACACCGACGCCTCCCGCAACAAGCCCGAATGGACCGAGGGCATCATCCGCGCCCTGGCCTGGCTGGGCATCGACGGCGAGGAGTACGAGGGCCCCTACTTCCAGTCCGCCAACGCCGACAAGCACCGCGAGGCCGCCGCCCGGCTGCGCGAGCAGGGCCGCGCCTACTACTGCGACTGCACCCGCGAGGACGTCGTGGCCCGCACCGGCGACCAGCACCGCGGCTACGACGGGCACTGCCGCGACCGCGGGCTGGAGCCCGGGCCGGGGCGGGCGCTGCGCTTCCGCACCCCCGACGAGGGCCAGACCGCCGTCGTCGACCTGCTGCGCGGCAAGCCCGAGTTCGACAACGCCAAACTGGAGGACTTCGTCATCGCCCGCGCCGACGGGTCGGTGACGTTCCTGCTGGCCAACGCCGTCGACGACATCAGCCAGGGCATCACCCACGTGGTGCGCGGCGAGGAGCACCTGCCCAACGCCCCCAAGCAGCAGCTGCTGTGGGAGGCGCTGGGCGCCGAGCCGCCGGTGTGGGCGCACGTCCCGGTGATCGTCAACGAGAAGCGGCAGAAGCTGTCCAAGCGGCGCGACAAGGTCGCCCTGGAGGACTACCGCGCCGAGGGCTACCTGGCCGAGGCGATGCGCAACTACCTGATGCTGCTGGGCTGGGCGCCGTCCGGCGACCGCGAGATCGTCCCCTGGGAGGAGATCGTCGCGGAGTTCCGGATCGAGGACGTCAACACCTCCCCGGCGTTCTTCGACGTCAAGAAGCTGCGGGCGTTCAACGGCGAGTACATCCGCGCGCTGCCGGCCGACCGGTTCGCCGCCGAGTGCCGCCCGTACCTGGAGGACGCCCCGTTCGAGGCCGACCCGGAGGTGTTCGCCAAACTCGCGCCGCTGGCCCAGACCCGGGTGGCGGTCCTGTCGGAGATCGTGCCCATGGTCGACTTCGCGTTCCTGGACGAACCGGTGTTCGACGCGGCGTCCTGGAACAAGGCGATGAAGGGCCCGGCCGCCGACATCCTCGCCGCCGCCGAGGAGGCCTACCGCGACGCGCCCTGGGAGACCGACGAGCTCAAGAGCCGCCTGGAGCAGGTCGGCGCCGCGCACGGCCTCAAGCTCGGCAAGGCGCAGGCGCCCGTCCGCGTCGCCGTCACCGGCCGCACCGTGGGCCTGCCGCTGTTCGAGTCCCTGGAGGCCCTCGGCCGCGAGCGCACCCTCGCCCGCATCGCCGCCGCCCGCGCCCGGCTGGCCGCCGCATCCGGCGAGTAGCCCCGCGCCCCGGCGCCGGGGTCAGCGGAAGGTGATCGAACCCGGGAAGTGGCCGGACGCGCAGACGAAGTCGAGCCGTCCGGCCCCGGGCGTGCCCAGGTCGACCCGCGTGTCGCCGCTGACGGGGAGCACGATGTCCACGTCGCGGGAGGGGATGGTGAACGCGCGGGTGTGACCGCGCGTGCCGGAGGTGCGCAGGACGAGCACGGTGGGCACCCCGGCGCGGGCCGTCACCAGGGCGGGGCGGTAGCCGCGGTCGAGCGCCCAGATGGTGACGGTCTGGCGGCCGGAGGCGTCCACGTGCACCGCGGACGCGGCGGCCGCGGCCGTGCCGCCGCCCCCGCCCGCGGGCATCCACCCGCCCAGGCGCAGCCCGGACAGCAGCGTCCAGCCCGCGGCGGCCAGCAGCACCACCGCCACCAGCGGGGTCAGGCGGCCGCGCAGCCGGCCGAGCGTGACGCCCACCAGGCCGAACACCGGCGCGCCGCCGGCCGCGAAGCCGGCCATCACGGCGGCGCCGCCGACGGGGGAGCGGGACGCGACCGCCATCAGCTCGGCCGACAGGGTCAGGCCGCACGGCAGCAGCACGGTGGCCGCACCTAACAGCACCGTCCGCCGCCCTGCGCCCCGCAGCCGTGCGGCGGTGCCCGGGGAGCGGGGGGTGTGGCAGGGCGGCCCGTCCGCGTCGGCGGCGGTGGAGGTGTGGCAGGTGCTGCGGTGGAGGAGGCGCCGCGCCGGGCGGACTCCGAGCAGGTCGAGGGCGAACAGCAGCAGCACCGCCGCCGCCAGGGCCAGCAGCGCGCCGCGCACGCGGGGGCCGGGCTGGACGGCGCCGCCGACCACGCCCAGGGCGGCCCCCACACAGGTGTGGGCGACGAGCCGGGCGGTCAGGAACGCGGCAACGGGCCCGGACGGCCGTTCGGCGTCGCGAACCGCCCCCGCCAGCAGGCCGAGCTGCACGGCCGCACAGGTGGTGAGCCCCGCCAGCAGGCCGGTGGCGGCGCCGGCGGCGAAGAGCGCGGGAGCATCCATGGTCATCTCCTCCCGCAGCCGTACCGTCCCCGGCAGCGGCCGTCACCAAGCCTGGCCCGGAGGGCACCTGTCGGTGGCGGGAAGGACAGACAACACGCGCCGCCGCGAAGCCCGCGCACGGGGGCGGCCAGGAGAGGGGGCTAGGGGGCGGCCTCCCCGGGGCCGTCGAGGACGGAGCGGAGATCGGCGAAACGCCGTTCGAGCTCGGCGAAGTCGGCCCGCGCGTTCTGCGGCAGCCGCTTGCCCACGACCTCCAGCTGGTCCTGGACGGCCACGACCCGCTCGGCGACGCGCTCGGGACGGGCCCGCAGCAGGTCGGCCTGCTCGCGCAGCTTCGCGGCCTGCTCGCGCAGCAGCGCCGTCTGCTCCCGCAGCTGCTTGTTCTTGTTGTGCAGCTCCACGAACACCGACACCTTGGCGCGCAGCACCCACGGGTCGAACGGCTTGGAGATGAAGTCCACCGCCCCGGCGGCGTAGCCGCGGAATGCGTAGTCCGGGTCGCTGTCGACCGCGGTGAGAAAGATGATCGGCACGTCGCGGGTCTTCTTGCGGCGCTTGATGTCGCGGGCGGTCTCGAAGCCGTCCATGCCGGGCATCACCACGTCCAGCAGGATCACCGCGTACTCGTCGGTCAGCAGCGCCTTGAGCGCCTCCTCGCCGGAGCGGGCCCGCACCAGGTCCTGGTCGAGGGAGCTGAGAATGGCCTCCAGCGCGATCAGGTTCTCCTCGCGGTCGTCCACGAGCAGGATCTTCGCCTTGTCGTCCACGCGTGGCCCCTCTCCTCCGATTCGAACCCCCGGCCGCCGGGGCGCGCCGCCCCGGTCACGCAGCCGGCCGCCGGCGGTGCCCCACCGCGCCGCCCCGATCATCCCACGGGGCCGGCGCCCCCTCGGCGGACATGTTCTCGCGCCGGTCAGCGCACCACCGACGGCCGCAGCCAGCGCCGCATCACCTCCAGCAGCCGGTCGACGTCCACCGGCTTGGGCACGTAGTCCGAGGCGCCCGCGGCCAGGCTCTTCTCCCGGTCGCCCTTCATCACCTTCGCGGTGATCACGATGATCGGCAGCTCGGCGAACTGCGGCATCTCGCGGATCGCGGCGGTGGTGGCGTAGCCGTCCAGGCCGGGCATCATCACGTCCATCAGCACCATCGCCACATCCGGGTTGCGGTGCAGCAGGTCGATGCCGGCCTGCCCGTCCTCGGCGTACAGCACCTCCATGCCGTAGCCCTCCAGGACGCTGGTCAGCGCGAACACGTTGCGCACATCGTCGTCGACGATCAGCACCTTGCGGCCCGACAGCGCGGTGTCCAGGTAGTCGGCGGGCGGCTCGGCCAGCATCCCCTCCAGCGGGTCCTCGCCGACCTGCCCGCCGGCGTGCTCGCGGGCGTGCTCGCGGGCGGGGGCGTCGTCGCCGCGGCCCGCCGGCACGGCCTCCAGCGGCGCGGCCGCGTCGGCAGCCCGGGCGGAGCGGTCGGACGGGGCCGCCGCGTCCCCGTCCTCGGCGGCGGGCCGCCGCCGGTCGTCCGACTCGGGGCATCGGGCGGGCAGGTAGAGGGTGAACACGCTGCCGCGGCCCAGCTCGCTCTCCACATGGATCTCCCCGCCGAGCAGCCGGGCGATGTTGCGGCTGATCGACAGGCCCAGCCCGGTGCCGCCGTAGCGGCGGCTGGTGGTGCCGTCGGCCTGCTGGAACGCCTCGAAGATCGCCTGCAGCTTGTCCTGGCTCACCCCGATCCCGGTGTCGATCACGCGGAACGCCAGCACGTCGGGGACGTTCCACAGCGCCGGGACGGTGACGTCCATGTCGCCGGCCCGTTCCACGCGCAGCCGCACCTCGCCCTCGGCGGTGAACTTCACCGCGTTGGACAGCAGGTTGCGCAGCACCTGCTGCAGCCGCTGCTCGTCGGTGTACAGCGTCGCCGGGACGTCCGGGGCGACCTCCACGTCGAACCGCAGGCCCTTGTCCTGCGACAGCGGCCGGAACGCCGCCTCGACGTAGTCGACCAGCGCGGACACGCCGATCTCCTGCGGGTGCACCCCCATCTTCCCGGCCTCCACCTTGGCCAGGTCCAGGATGTCGTTGATCAGTTCCAGCAGGTCGGTGCCGGAGTCGTGGATGGTGCGGGCGAACTCGACCTGCTTTTCGGTCAGGTTCCCCTCGGCGTTCTCGGTCAGCAGCTTGGCCAGCACGAGCAGGCTGTTGAGCGGGGTGCGCAGCTCGTGCGACATGTTCGCCAAAAACTCCGACTTGTACCGCGAGGAGATCGCCAGCTGCTCGGCGCGCTCCTCCAGGGTCCGCCGGGCCTGCTCGATCTGGTAGTTCTGGATCTCGATCGCGCGGTTCTGCTGGGCCAGCAGCGCCGCCTTCTCCTCCAGCTCGGTGTTGGAGTGGCGCAGCTCGCCCTGCTGGCGCTGCAGCTCGTCGGAGCGTTCCTGCAGCTCCTGCGCCAGCCGCTGGGACTCGGCCAGCAGCGCCTCGGTGCGGGCGTTGGCGCGGATGGCGTTCAGCGTCACCCCGATCGTCTCGATCAGCTGGTCGAAGAACGCCAGGTGCACGTCGGTGAACCGGTTGAACGAGGCCAGCTCGATCGCGCCGAGCACGGTGTCCTCGAACACGATCGGCAGCACGATGATGTTGACCGGGGCCGCCTCGCCCAGCCCCGTGCCGATCTTGATGTAGCCGGGCGGCGCGTCGGTGAGCAGCACCCGGCGGCGCTCCCGCGCGGCCTGCCCGACCAGGCCCTCGCCGATGGCGAACCGCACCGTGCCGATCCGGTCGCGGGGGATCCCGTACCCGGCGGTCAGCACCAGCTCGGCCCCGTCGGCGTCCGCGCCGTCCGGCCGGTCCTCGGGGTCCTCGGCCAGGTAGAACGCGCCGTACTGGGCGCTGGCGGTCGGGGTCAGCTCGCTCATGATCAGCTCGGCGACCTGCATGAGGTCGCGGTGGCCCTGCATGAGCCCGCCGATGCGCGCCAGGTTGGTCTTCAGCCAGTCCTGCTCCTGGTTGGCGCGGGTGGTCTCGCGCAGCGTGGCGACCATCAGGTTGACGTTGTCCTTCAGCTCGGCCACCTCGCCGCGCGCCTCCACGGTGATGGAGCGGGTCAGGTCGCCGCGCGCCACCGCCCTGGCCACCTCGCCGATCGCCCGCACCTGCGTGGTCAGGTTGCTGGCCAGCTCGTTGACGCTCTCGGTGAGCCGCTTCCAGGTGCCCGACACGCCCTCCACCTCGGCCTGTCCGCCCAGGCGGCCCTCGGTGCCGACCTCCCGGGCCACCCGGGTCACCTCGGAGGCGAACGACGACAGCGTGTCCACCATCGTGTTCAGCGTGGTCTTCAGCTCCAGCAGCTCGCCCTGGGCGTCGACGTCGATGCGGCGGGTCAGGTCGCCGTGCGCCACGGCCGTGGCGACCTGCGCGATGTTGCGGACCTGGGTGGTCAGGTTGGACGCCATCCCGTTGACGTTGTCGGTCAGGTCCTTCCACATGCCGCCGGCGCCCGGCACGATCGCCTGTCCGCCCAGGCGGCCCTCCGTGCCGACCTCGCGGGCGACCCGGGTGACCTCGTCGGCGAACGCCGACAGGATGTCGACCATCGTGTTGATGGTCTCCTTCAGCTGCAGGATCTCGCCCTGCGCGTCCACGGTGATCTTGCGGGTGAGGTCGCCCTGCGCGACGGCGGTGGTCACCTGCGCGATGTTGCGGACCTGGGTGGTCAGGTTGCCGGCCATCGAGTTGACGCTGTCGGTGAGGTCCTTCCACACGCCGCTCACGCCCGGGACGCGGGCCTGGCCGCCGAGCCGGCCCTCCGTGCCGACCTCGCGGGCGACGCGGGTGACCTCGTCGGCGAACGCCGACAGCGTGTCCACCATCGTGTTGACGGTGTCCTTGACCTCCAGGATCTCGCCCTGCGCGTCGACCGTGATCTTCTTGGTCAGGTCGCCCTGCGCGACGGCCGTCGTCACCTGGGCGATGTTGCGGACCTGGTACGTCAGGTTGGACGCCATGCCGTTGACGTTCGCCGTCAGGTCCTTCCACACGCCGCTCACGCCGGGGACGCGGGCCTGGCCGCCCAGGCGCCCCTCGGTGCCGACCTCGCGGGCGACGCGGGTGACCTCGTCGGCGAACGCCGACAGCGTGTCCACCATCTGGTTGACCGTCAGCTTGAGCTGCAGGATCTCGCCCTGGGCGTCGACGGTGATCTTCTTGCCCAGATCGCCCTCGGCCACCGCCGTGGTGACCTGCGCGATGTTGCGCACCTGCGAGGTCAGGTTGTTGGCCATGGCGTTGACGTTGTCGGTGAGGTCCTTCCAGACCCCGCTGACGCCCCGCACGTTGGCCTGGCCGCCCAGCTGCCCCTCGGTGCCGACCTCGCGCGCCACCCGGGTCACCTCGGAGGCGAACGCCGACAGCTGGTCGACCATGGTGTTCACGGTGAGCTTCAGCTCCTGCAGCTCACCGGTGGCCTCCACGGTGACCTTGCGGGTCAGGTCGCCGCCAGCGACCGCCGTGGTCACCTCGGCGATGTCGCGGACCTGCGCGGTCAGCCGGTCGGCCATCAGGTTCACCGCCGTGGTGACGTCCCGCCAGCGGCCGGTCATGCCGCGCGCCGACGCCTTGCCGCCGAGCCGCCCCTCGGTGCCGACCTCCCGGGCGAACTGGGTGACCTCCCAGGTGAACCTGTCCAGCAGCTCCACCATCGAGTTGGCCGACCGGGCCATGCGCAGCAGCTCCCCGCGCATCGGCCGCCCGCCGACCCGCAGCTCCACCCGCTGGTTCAGGTCGCCCGCCGCCACCGCCTCCACCACCTTGTGGATGCCGGTGGCCAGGTCGGTGAGCTTGTCGATGATCGCGTTGGCGTCCTCCACCGCGCTGCCCCAGGTGCCCTTGAGCGCCCCGGGCCGCAGCCGCCCCCGCAGCTGCCCCTCGCGGCCGATCTCACGCCGCACCCGCGCCAGGCCGGAGGCGAGGTGCTCGCCGTTCTCGCGGATCTCCTCCAGGATCGCCGCGGCCTGCGCCACGGCGCCCTCGCCCGGCACGTCCAGCTCCTTGCGGAGCTTGCCGTCCCGCACCGCCGCCAGCGCTTTCAGCAACGGCGCCAGGTCGGCGTCGCTGTAGCGCGGGGTGGTGTCGTGAGACCCGTTGCGATGGCTCAGCGAACGGGAAGCGGTTCGGGGCATGCTGTTTCATCCTCCTGGCCCGCCCGGGAACGACGGACACCTGCTGGCGTGGCCGCACCTGTACTTTACGTTCCGCAGCGCCGGCATCGCCGCCCAGAACGCGCGGCCGGCCGGACGGGGACCGGAGCCGGTGGCCGGCCGGGACGCGGGTAACACGATGCAGCGGAGGCTGCCTCGTAGTCTTCGTGTTACGGTCTGTCGTGTTGTGGCGGCCTGGCCGCTTCCGTCCGCCGGGCCGGGAAACGTCCCGGATGTCCCCCCGCTCCCCGGCGGCCCGGATGCCGCGGCCGGGCCCCGCCGCCGGGCACCGGTCGGCGGCCGCGTCCGCCCGTCCAAAGCCCGCCGGTGGCGGGTCTTGCCTGGCCGGACGGCGAACCCGTCTGTCACGATAGCCGGGCCCCGTAAAAGCTCGAAGTGAGGAACGACTCTTGGATCGGCAGACGGCGGCGGCGCACACGGCGCGACCGGCCCCGGCGCAGACCGCGTCGGCCACCTTCCCCTGCGCCGCCACGTCCGTGGCGGAGGCCCGGCGCTTCGTCCGCCGGGTGCTGACCGGCTGGCACATGGACCAGGCCGTCGACGACGCCGTGCTCGCCACCAGCGAACTGGCCACCAACGCCGTCGCCTACGCGGGCACCTCGTTCGAGGTGTCCTGCCATCTCACCGACGGCGATATCAGGATCGAGGTCCGCGACCACCACCCCACCCGCATCATCGAGATGCCCGGCATGGAGGCCTCCAGCGGCCGCGGCCTGCCGTCGATCGCGGCCCTGTCGGCGTCCTGGGGGGTCACCTACGACCGGCGCGGCAAGGGCGTGTGGTTCCGCCTGCCCCGCCCCGGCGCCGAACCCGGCCCCGAGGACGCCGCCGCGGCCGGGACGGCGGCCGCTGCGGCGCCGGCGGGAACGGCCGGCCCCGGCGAACCGTCCGGCGGCAGGGCCGCGCGCCCCCGCGGGCGGGGCGCCGCCCGGCCCGGCGCCGCACGCACCTCCGGGCGCCTCGGCGGCGACGTCGACCGCGACGAGAACGACCCCGCCGCCATGGCCGTGGCCGGCGCCCGGCTGCTGCGCTCCCCCTCGGCCAAGGAGACCCTGCAGGAGGCCGTCGGCACCGTCCGCGACGTGCTGGACGCCGACGGCGCCGCCGTCCTGCTCGCCGAACGCGATGGGCGGCTGGTGCTCGGCGCCGCCTCCGGCCTGCCCACCGAGGCCCCGGTGGAGGAGCTGTCGGTGGTCGGCCTGGGCCCCGGCGGCAGCAGCGCCGCCCCCTGGGTGGCCGCCGGCGACAGCGACCCGGTCGCCGCCGCCCTGCGCGCCCGCTCCCTGGCCGCCGCGCCGCTGCTCGCCCAGGGCCGCCTCACCGGCCTGGTCGTCGCCGTGGCGTCCGCCCCCGGCCGGTTCACCGACAGCGACGCCGCCCGCCTCGGCCGGCTCGCCGAGGAGATGTCGCTGTCGCTGGAGAAGGCCCGCATCGGCGAGCTGGAGCGCTCCTGGCGCGGCTGGCTCAGCTTCGTCGCCGAGGCCAGCGACCTGCTCGCCGGAACCCTCGACCAGGAGCGCACCATGGCGCTGGTCGCCCAGCTGGTCGTGCCGCGGCTGGCCACCTGGTGCGCCGTCTTCACCGACGCCGACGGCGGCCGCGACCGCCTCGCCTACGTCTGGCACGCCGACGAGACCCGCGCCGACGGGCTGCGCGAGCTGCTCGCCCACGCCGACCTCGCCCCGCCGGCGGACGGCCCCGGCCCTTGGCACGGCTTCGGCACCGCCCCGCCGCAGGCCCGCGCCGCCGCTGGGAGCACCGCCGACGACCAGGCCTACGCGTTCCCGCTGATCGCCCGCGGCCGGCACATCGGCACCATCGTGATCGGCCGCCCGCCCGGCGAGCGCTTCCCGCGCAGCGCCATCGAACTGGCCGAGGAGCTCAGCCGCCGCGCGGCCCTGGCCATCGACAACGCCCGCCTCTACTCGGCCCAGACCGCCATGAGCAGCGCCCTGCAGCGCAGCCTGCTGCCGCCCGGCGTCCCGGAGATCCCGGGCCTGGAGGTCGCCGTGGTGTACGAGCCGGCGGGCGAGGGCAGCGAGGTCGGCGGCGACTTCTACGACGTGTTCGCCTGCCCCGAGCCGTCCGCCGGGCCCGCCGCCCACCGCTGGCGCTTCGCCATCGGCGACGTGTGCGGGACCGGACCGCAGGCCGCCGCCGTCACCGGCCTGGCCCGGCACGCCCTGCGCATCCTGGCCGCCGAGGACATGTCCGTGCCCGACGTGCTGGCCCGGCTCAACCGGCTGATCCTCGGCGAGGGCGAACGCGGCCGCCTGCTGACCCTGCTGCACGGCGAGATCACCCCGCGGCCGCGCCGGGACGGCGTGGCGATCAGCCTGACCAGTGCCGGCCACCCGCCGCCGCTGATCCTGGACCCCGACGGCACCGTCCGCGAGGCCGCAACCCCCCAGCCGCTGCTCGGCGTGTTCGACGGCGTCGAGTTCCACACCGACACCATCGCCCTGCGGCGCGGGCAGGTGCTGCTGTGCGTGACCGACGGGGTCACCGAGCGGCGCTCCGGCGGCCGGCAGCTGGGCGACGGGCACGGGCTGGAACGGCTGCTGGCGGGCTGCACCGGCCTGAGCGCCGGCGCCGTCGCCGCCCGCATCCAGCGGGCCGTGCGCGACTTCGGGCCCGAGCCGTCCAACGACGACGTCGCGCTCATCGTCCTACGGGCGTCATGAGCCGCCGGCACGAGCCTTCGACACGAGCCGTCGACCCCCGGGGGCGCCGCAGCGGTGGCGTCGCCGGCGCTTGCAATCGGTAAGGTGGGATGACGTGGGGCTGGCCTTGCACACGACGCGACAGGACGGCCGCGCGACGATCGCCGCGCGCGGCTCCATCGACCTGCACTCCTCCGAGGAGCTGAGAGAACGGCTCACCGAGCTGGTCGACGCGGGGGAGCGGGAAGTCGTGGTCGACCTCACCGCCGTCGACTTCTGCGACTCCTCCGGCCTCAACGTGCTCGTCCGCGCCTACAAGCACGCCCGCGCCCAGAACGCCACCCTGACGGTGACCGGCGCCTACGGCCGCGTCGAGAACGTGCTGCGCACCACCGGGCTCGACCGGTTCCTCATGGCGGGCGCCGCCGGCGGCGAGGGCTCCGAAGGCCGGGTGTGATGCGCGGCGACGGCATGTGGACCCCCGGCATGTGGACCCACGGCACATGGACCCACGGCACATGGACCCACGGCCGCCGGTCGGCCCCGCGGACTTCCCGGCGGCCATGGCGATGACCGAGACGACGCTGCGCGCCGCCCCCCAGACCGAGGCCGTCGAGTACGCCCGCCGCCTCGCCATCCGCACCATGCGCACCTGGGCCCTCATGGAGCGCGAGGAACTGGTCACCGCCATCGTCGCCGAGCTGGTCGCCAACGCCGTCCGGCACGCCGGCACCGCGTTGGAGCTGCGCCTGCAGCGCGACGAGGACCGGGTCCGCGTGGAGGTCCGCGACCGCGCCGCGCAGATGCCCCGCCTGACCGTCCCCGGCCCGCTCGACGAGTCGCACCGCGGCCTGTTCATCGTCGACCGCTTCGCCACCGCCTGGGGCGCCGAGCCCGTGACCGGCGGCAAGGTCGTCTGGGCCGAGGTCGCCATCTGACCCCGGCCCGACCAAGGCTAACGGCCGGCCGGCGCGCCCCGGAGGGTCACTGCGCCACCCGGTACAGCTCGGCGACCATGAACGCCAGGTCGAGCGACTGGCTGCGGTTGAGCCGAGGGTCGCAGGCCGTCTCGTACCGCTGGTGCAGGTCGTCCTCGACGATCTCGTGGCCGCCGCCGACGCACTCGGTGACGTCGTCGCCGGTGAACTCGATGTGGATGCCGCCGGGGTGGGTGCCCAGCGCCCGGTGCACCTCGAAGAACCCGGTGACCTCGTCCAGCACGTCGTCGAACCGGCGGGTCTTGTGCCCGCTGGGCGCCTCGAAGGTGTTGCCGTGCATCGGGTCGCAGATCCAGGCGACCGGCGACCCGCTGCTGTGCACCTTCTCGATCAGCGGCGGCAGCACGTCGCGGATCTTCCCCGCGCCCATCCGGGTGATGAACGTCAGCCGCCCCGGCTCGCCCTCGGGGTTGAGCCGCTCCATCAGGGCCAGCGCCTCCTCGGCGGTGGCCGTCGGGCCCAGCTTCACCCCGATCGGGTTGCGGATGTGCCGCAGGAACTCCACGTGGGCGCCGTCGAGCTGCCGGGTCCGCTCGCCGATCCACACCATGTGCGCCGACACGTCGTAGGGCAGCCCGCTGCGGCTGTCGATGCGGGTCAGCGCCCGCTCGTACTCCAGCAGCAGCGCCTCGTGGCTGGAGTAGAACTCCACACCGTGGAACTCCTCCGGGTCGGCGCCGCAGGCCTTCATGAACGCCAGCGCCCGGTCGATCTCGCCGGCCAGCCGCTCGTACCGGCGCCCCGCCGGGCTGTTGGCCACGAAGTCCTGGTTCCAGGCGTGCACCTGCCGCAGGTCGGCGTACCCGCCCTTGGTGAACGCCCGGCACAGGTTCAGCGTGACGGCCGAGCAGTGGTAGGCCTGCAGCATCCGCCGGGGGTCGTTGCGCCGCGCCTGCGGGGTGAACTCGAAGCCGTTGACGGCGTCGCCCCGGTAGGCGGGCAGCTCGACCCCGTCGCGCACCTCGACCGGCTTGGACCGCGGCTTGGCGAACTGCCCGGCCATCCGTCCGATCTTCACCACCGGCACCCGGCCGGCATAGGTGAGCACGACGGCCATCTGCAGCAGGGTCTTGAGCTTGTTGCGGACGGCGTCGGCCGTGGACCCCGAGAAGGTCTCGGCGCAGTCGCCGCCCTGCAGGACGAACGCCTCGCCCCGCGCGACCGCCGCCAGGCTCTCCCTGAGCTGGTCGCACTCGCCGGCGAACACCAGCGGCGGCTGCTTGGCCAGCTCGTCGACCACCGTCCGCAGCTCGGCCTCGTCGTCCCACTCGGGCTGTTGCAGTGCCGGGAGGGCACGCCAGGCGTCCAGCTGCCCCGTGACGCTAGATGTACTCACGGGCATCAAGGCTATGGCACTCCGGCAGGACCGGCATGACCTCCACGGTGGAGAAAACCGGAAAACTTCCGGATGCCGCCCGGAGCGCGGCCTCACGCGAAGGTAAAAAACGGAAGATTATCGCGGCCGAGCGGACCCGGAGCAGCGGTCCGCTCGGCCGACGCGATCACGAATGTCACTCAAAGGTCACGCGGCCTTGCCGTCGGCGGCGGCCGCGCGGACGGCCGCGGCGGGGCCCTGCGCGGCGGGCGCCGCGGCGGCCTGGACGGCCGCGGTCCGCGCGGGCCCGCGCTGCCCGGCCAGATCCGCCTCGGCGGCCATCTGCCGCAGCCGCCGCAGCGACCGGTCGGTGATCTGCCGCACCCGGTTGTGGCTCAGGCCGTACCGGGCGCCGATCTGCGCATACGACAGCGGCTGGCCGTTGTCCATACCGAACCGGGCTCGCAGGATCGCCGACTCGCGCTCAGGCAGCCGCTCCAGCAGGCGGCCCAGGCCCTCGGTCTCGTCCAGCGCCAGAATCTCGGCCTCCGGCGTCACCCCGTCGGGATCTTCCAGCAGGTCGCCCATGGCGGTCTCGCCCGCGTCGTCGACCGTGGCGTCCAGGCTGGCGGGGTCGCGGCGCCAGCTCAGCAGCTCGTCGACGTGCTCGGGCTCGGCCCCCACGGCCTCGGCCAGCTCCTCGCGCGTGGGATCGCGGCCCAGGTCGCGGCCCAGCTGGCGCTCGGCCCGCCGCAGCCGCGACAGCTCCTCCTCCACGTGCACCGGCAGCCGGATCGTCCGGGCGGTGTGGCTCAGGCCGCGCCCGATGGCCTGCCGGATCCACCAGGTCGCGTACGTGGAGAACTTGAAGCCGCGCCGGTAGTCGAACTTCTCCACCGCGCGCATCAGCCCCAGGTTGCCCTCCTGGATGAGGTCGATGAGGGGCAGCGCGTCGGTCGGGTACTTGCGGGCGATCGAGACCACCAGGCGCAGGTTGGCCTCGACGAAGCGCTGCTTGGCGCGCAGCCCCGCCTCGACGAGCTCATGCAGCTCCTCGCGGGTGATCCCGTCGGGGATCGGGCCCTCCTCGAGGAGCTGTTCGGCGTACAGGCCCCCTTCGATCGCCTTGGCCAGGTCGACCTCCTCCTCCGCGTCCAGTAGGGGGGTTCGGCCGATCCGGTCCAGGTACGCCCCGACGAGGTCCTTGTCGAGGGCGTCGATCCTGTCGCCCTTGCTACGGGTTGCAGCCATCCTGACCCTTCTCCGGTGCGATCTCCCTAGGAGGAGAACGCCAATTACCGCTCTGTGATTCCCACGGCGGGAATACTCCGGGGCTGTGCACCGCTACCCAGGCTGATACCCCGACCGAGGAGAAACCGACATGGCGACGGTCACACTGACTGCTGACAACTTCGACGACGTGGCCCAAAGCGACGGGATCGTGCTGGTCGACTTCTGGGCGGCCTGGTGCAACCCGTGCAGGCGCTTCGCCCCGGTCTTCGAGAAGGCGGCCGAAAGGCACTCCGACATCGTCTTCGGCAAGGTCGACACCGAGGACCAGCCCGAGCTGTCGGAGCGCTTCGGCATCACCTCGATCCCCACGCTCATGGCGATCCGCGACGGTGTGATCGTGTACGCCGAGCCCGGCGCCCTGCCCGACGCGGCCCTGGAGAACGTGATCGAGCAGGTTCGCGGTCTGGACATGGAGGACGTGCGGCGCCGTCTGAAGGCCTGACGGCCGCGCCGGCCCCGGGCCCTGCTTGTACACGGGGCCCGGGGTCGGCCTTGATCTCCCGGCTCACCGGCGCCTCCGGCGTGGTAGACCATGGACACGTGCTGGCTGATGTGGTCGAACGCCTGGCGTGCCCGGTGTGCGCAGAACCGCTGCTACTTGCGGAAAAGGCACTGCGCTGCGCGCGGGGACACGCGTTCGACATCGCCCGTCAGGGCTATGCGAACCTGCTGCCCGGCAACGCCCGTCCCGGCACCGCCGACACCGCAGAGATGGTGAGCGCACGGGAAGACTTTCTGGTGACCGGCCGCTTCGCCCCCATGGCGGATGTTCTGTCCGAGATCGTCACCGCCGAACCCGGGATCGGCTGCGTCCTCGACGCGGGCGCCGGCACGGGCTACTACCTGAGCGCGGTGCTCCGGCCGCTGGAGCATGCGGCGGGCATCGCGCTGGACCTCTCCAAGTACGCCGCCCGGCGCGCGGCCCGCGCCCATCCGCGGATCGGCGCCGTGGTCGCCGACCTGTGGCGCCCCCTGCCGATCCGCGCCGGCTCGGTGGACGCGATCGTCAACGTCTTCGCGCCCCGCAACGCCGCGGAGTTCCAGAGGGTGCTGCGCCCCGGCGGCCTCCTGATCACCGTCACCCCCTCGCCCCGGCACCTGGGCCCGCTCGTCGAAGCCCTCGGCCTGGTGACGGTGGACGAACAGAAGAACGAACGCGTCGACTCCGCACTCGGCGCCCACTTCACCCTGGAGGCACGGCGCCCCCTGGAGTACCAGGCGACCCTCGACCACACGGAGACCGAGGCGCTCGTCCGCATGGGCCCCAGCGCCCACCACGTCCCCGCCGACGAACTCCGGCGCCGCCTCTCCACCCTCCCCGAGCCGGTCACGACCCCGCTCTCCTTTGTAATCTCCACGTTCCGCCCCACCAAGTAACCGCCCCGCGAAGCGCCTGAATCCACACCACCGCCCGAAGCAATGCCGCCACAGCGGCGCGCACCATCCCCGCGCGACAACCAGAGCACGCCGCCGCAAACCGCTGATACCGAGCAGGTAATACTGCGGCCACCAGGCCGTGGAACCTTGGCATTCAGCTCTTGAGCGTGGGCGCGGCAGCCGGATCGTCCCCCACACTCGCGGGCCCGTGGCATCGCCGCCGCATCCGCGAAGCAGACCGGGATGGCGAGCGGCCCGTCTCCGATGTCGGCCGCCCCGCCGATGCTGCAACGTGGTCGAACAGCAGGTTGCGTCCACGGAGGTGGTGTACGAGTTTCCGCAGGTGAAGAGCGTGGCGTCGTGACGTGAGACGGCCACCGCGTAGATCCTTCGAGATGGATGATCAAGAAGAAGGAGACAACGCGATGGCCGC
>NZ_BSTN01000018.1 GCF_030269545.1 Actinomadura sp. NBRC 104425
GCCAGACTGCGCGTCATCGACGGCACCGCACAAGACCCCGAGGACGACAACCGAGAACTCACCGCTTAACCTGCAGCAACAGGATCACGCGGAGGCCGACTCATACACCACTCCGCTGGACGTGACCAGAGAGACCACTCACCCCAGTGGGCCCGACCTGCGACTTTACTCTCGGGTCGCTCATCACCCCTAGAGGGATCGCAACCCGGCGAGGACCTGGTAGCGGCTGGTCTGCCCGTAGGGTCGCTCATCACCCCTAGAGGGATCGCAACCCTACGGACGGCGGGAGTTCATCCGCATCCGTCCGCGTCGCTCATCACCCCTAGAGGGATCGCAACCTTGGCGCCGTACCGGCCGTACTGCTTGCTCGGGTGTCGCTCATCACCCCTAGAGGGATCGCAACTCGATGACGGCGACCTTTTCCCAGAAGCGCTTCTCCAGAGGTCGCTCATCACCCCTAGAGGGATCACCTTGCGGCCCTTCGATCGGATCGCTGTGTCTCGTCGGTCGCACCCGCTAGCGGTCCTCGTCGAGTGAAGCGCTGATGCCGGGGCGTTCGCCGAACGAAACCACGCAACCACCGCACAGGCCACAGACACGGCCAACGCACCAGACACCGAAAGCTGATACGCAATTCGTTCGGCGAGCGGCCGGCAGGGGCGGCGTCACGCCACCGGCAGCGGCCCACGCCAGGCACCCGGCACTCACGCGGGGAGGGGACGCGCGAATGATGCGTCCCCTGGGCGTCGCGCTCGATCTGGTGTCGGCAGCCGGACGTACCTGACCACGCTTCTCACCCGCTGAGCGGCCTGGGCCCGGGACTTTTCATGTGGGCCTTTGGCATGGTTGACTTCCTCCCCCGCCTAAAGGCGGGGGATTCCCGCCCTCACGGGCTGGGCTTCCTGCTTCACAGCCGACCGCACCCGGGAGGACCCGGAGTGTCTCACGTCAGCTCCACAGGCCGACACCGCTCGACCAGCGGCCAGGATGTTCTTGGCGGCGTTGACGTCCCGGTCGTGCCGGGTGCCGCAGGACGGGCACGTCCAGTGCCTCGTGCTCAAGGACAGCTCGGCGAGCAGGTGCCCGCACGCCGAGCAGGTCTTCGATGTAGGGTGCCAGCGGTCGATCACGACCAGGCGGCGCCCGTACCGCTCGCACTTGTACTCCAGCAGGGTGCGGAACTCTCCCCACGCGCAATCGGAGATCGCCCGCGCCAGGCGGCGGTTGCGGACCATCCCGCGCACGTTGAGGTCTTCGATCGCGATCACGTCGTGGTCGCGGACCAGCCGGGTCGTGGTCTTGTGCAGGAAGTCCCGCCGGGCGTTGCGGACCTTGCGGTGCGCGGCGGCGACCTTCGCCTTGGCCTTTTCACGGTTGGCCGATCCCCGCTGTCTGCGGGCCGTCCTGCGCTGGTAGCGGGCCAGGTTCCGCAGCTTGCGTTCCAGGTGGCGCGGGTTGGGGATGCGCTCGCCGTCGGATGTGACGGCGAAGTCCTTCACCCCCAGGTCGACGCCGACGGCGCGGCCGGTGGCGGACATCGGCTCCGGCTCGGTGTCGGTGTCCACCGCCAAGGAGGCGTACCAGCGGCCGTCGCCGTCGCGGGAGATGGTCACCGTGGTGGGGGTGAGCGTGGCCGGGTCCACGTCCGGCCAGGACCACACCAGCCGCAGCGGGCCGTCCATCTTGGCCAGGTACAGCCGCCCGTCGCGCCAGCGGAACGCCGAGCGGGTGTAAGTCGCCGACTGGCGGCCGTGCCGGGACTTGAAACGCGGGTAGCGGGCGCGTCCGGCGAAGAAGTTCACGAACGCCGTGTACTGGTGCCGCAGAGTCTGCTGGAGCGGGACCGAGGACACCTGGTACAGGAACGCGAACTCGGGGTCGCGTTTCAGCTCGGTCAGATACCGGTCGGTCTCGGCGTAGGAGGTCTTCAGGCCCTCCTGGTGGTAGCGGGCATGCCGCCACGCCAGGACCTTGTTCCAGACCAGGCGTACGCAGCCGAACGTGCGGGTCAGCACCGCCGCTTGCTGCTCGGTGGGGTAGACCCGCACCTTGTACGCCGTACGCATGTTCGCGAATTTTACCAATCTTGCGATGATCGGTAAGCAACTTTCGTTGTGGGGTGCCCCGGCTTCGCCGGGCCACCCCGTGCGGGGTCCGGATTCCTCCCCGGCCTGAAGGCCGGGGCCTCCTCCGGAAGTCTCGGTGACCTGGTACTTCCGCCCTCGGGCGGACGCGTGGCGGCGGATCTGCGCGAACAGGCGATGCTCGGTGCAGGCGTCCAACGCGGCGGTGGGCTGGTCGCAGATCGGCAGCCGATCGCGGAGGAGGGCCACGCAGCCGAGTCATGCATGGAATGCGGCGCCTCGTCTTGGGGAAGAAAGACACGCGCTATGACTCGGCTGCGTGGCGGCTTGGGAGTGCTGGAATGATTCCCTAGCACTTCACCTCAAACCACACGTTTCGCCCTGCGGCGTCCGTGTAGTGATCCCAGCGGTGGGCGCAATTGCTCACGATTTCGAGCCCGCGACCTCCGGTGTCGGAATCCGGCTGGACATCGCGAACGCGTGGCGTGCGGTCGGGATCGTTTCCGCTGTCGATCACTTCGACTCTGATCAACGACGGCGCGCAGATGAGAATGATCGTGACTTGTTCGTCCTGCTGTTCGCGTCCGCCGTGCACGATGGCGTTTGTGATGACCTCGGACGCGCACAGTTCGACGGTGTCGATCACGTCGCGGGTGACACCGCCCGGGAAAACGAACGCCTCACCGATGCGCTGCGTGATCCAGGTACGCGCGTGCGCGACTTCACGCGCGTCGGCGGCGATGTCCAGGACCGCGATGACCTGCAGCAATGCTCCGTTCAGCGCGAAGCGCTGGGGCATCGGGCACGTCATGACGCCGGCCCGTAGAACAGCTCCACCTGTCCGATGGCCGCCGCGAGCCCCTCAGGGGTGTCGCTCTCCAGCAGGCCGGACCAGGGGTAGGAGCGCGGCGCCATGGCCCAGTAGCGGCGCGTGGCGCGCCCGAACCAGCACAGCCAGCGCCCTCGGGTCGTGGCTTGCACCGCGCGAGCCAGTACGTCCTCTGGCCTGCGACGTGGGTCACTCGCGATGAGAGAGCCCTGTGGGCCTCTCTGGTGATCGGGTAGGTTCCACATTGGGTTCGGACCTCCACCGTCCGGATCAAGGCCCGGGGCGGTGCTGGTCTCACCGCCTCCGGGCCGCCTTGCTTTTTGGATCTTGCGCCGCCGAGCGTGCGCACCCGTGCAAGTTTCAGCAGTCGGCAGAGAAGATCAACGATCAGAGATCGCCATGTTGATCGTTTTTACTGCCCGACTTCTTTCCCGATCTCGTTGTTCATTGCCGACCCGCCAAGACTGCAGTCCATTTGGTCGAACGGCCTAGCGCACCTTGACACCTCGGAATACCCTTGCCTCATGGAAGTTCGCAGCCTCCCCGAGGCGCTTGAAAGGATCATGAAAGAGCGCGGTTGGACTCAGTGCGACCTCGCTCAGGAGATAGGCAAAGGACAGCCCTGGCTGTCCAGGGTGATCAACGGTTCCCGAGGCACGTCGCTCAACACGGCGATGACGGTCCTCCAACGGGTCGGCTGGGAGCTGGCCATAAGACCCAAAAGGGACGGAAAGGGGGAAGGGTCGGTGAAGCGCCGAGAATTCCACGAGAAGGTAACAAAGGTGGCGGGTGCCGCGATCGCCGGGAAAGTGTCCGGTGTCGTACTCATCCCGTCGGAAAAGGTCAGCCCGTACCAGGACCTGGAATACCTCCGCGGCCTCGTCGAGCACCTGGGCACGATGTACGACCAGATCGGAGGGAACGCACTCGTCTCCACCGCCCGGCGGCACGCCGCTCGGATCAAGGCGGCTATGAACAGCCGAGACCGGCAACTGCAGATGGCGGCATCGGACCTCGCACGGAAAGCGTCGATCATCCTCAACAACGCACGCCACATCAAAGAGGCGAACGACGTCGGCATCTTCTCGCTCGCGCTCGCGAGGCGCGCCGGATACAGCGACGGGGTCGCACACTGTTACGAGAACCTGTGCTACTTCAACGCGGCAGAAGACCCACTCCAGGCCGCGCACTACGCGAAAACGGGGCTGCAGTACCCGGAACTGACCAGCGAGCATCGGGCGAGACTCAACGCCCGCTTCGGCTCTGCGATCGTCAGAGTGGGGAACCTGGACAGAAAGTCCGCGGAATTCGCGTCTCGCTCGGCCGTCGACGAAGCTCGCACCGTAAGCGAGCTTTCCACGGAAGCCGGTGCCGTGGTCCTCGGAAGCTCGGGGAACGTCCTGGCGCGCCTGAAGCGATACGACGAGGCCGATGCGGCCTTCGAGGAGACGCTTCGGCTCCTCCACGATCGCCCGATGCTGCTCGCTAGTTGGACGTGGGGGCGGATCTACGCTTCCTTGGCCGGCGTCCGCCTTTCCGAAGCCGCCGCTCAGATGGAGGATCTGGCGAGGATCGTCCCGATGCTCTCCTCCACTCAACTCGACAAAGAAATCGCGAGAATCATGACGCGTTCGCAGCAGTGGGCAGACGTTCCGGAGATTCGGGCGGCTCGCGACCAGCTCCGATCGGTCATGCCGACACACCCCCTAAAGGCGTGACCAGGCCACGAAGGAACGCCTGACCAGGGCTCACACTCCCCCGTATACAACCGCGGGCGGTCCTGCCTGCGCAGCGTCGCGGGCCCACCTCCACCTGAGCAGCTGGCAAGCGGAGGACGCCGGATGGCGGCGCCGTCCACCCATGCCACGCTGACCACGGCCCAATGCCCCAAAGCCTGCGATGCTGCACCAGAACTCACCGGGAAGGTAACCAAAGCAGCCCCCGCGCGCGCGTGATGGCCACCGGGAGACGGCGGGGAGCAACGGCGTGCCGATGGTGCGACACGACCGGCAGCCGCGTCCCGCTCAACTTTAGAAAGACGAGAAAGAAACGTGGGGAAGCATTCGAAGAAAGTCACGTGCGTTGTGTGCAAGGGGACGGGCGAAATCGAAGTGTCAGTGGACAAGAAGAAAGAGATCCGGCCCTGCTGGGGGTGCAAGGGAACGGGCCAGGTGTGATGGACGTCCGGGAGGCGGTACTCGCGATACCTCGGGCGGACTTCATTCCTGATGTGATCTGGGTGCATCGGGGCGACGGCTGGTCGGTGCCGGTCCGGCGCGATCAGGAACCGGAGAGATGGGCGGAACTGGCGAATTCGGGGGACTCGCTGGTGATCCAGATGGACGATGGGAAAGCCGTCGAGAAAGGCGCTTGGCCCACGTCCTCCAGCACCACACCGGACGGCGTGATCGAAATGATCGGTCTGCTGGACCTTGAGCCGGGGATGCGCGTCTTGGAAATCGGCACCGGAAGCGGCTACAGCGCGGCCGTCCTGGCGTATCTGGTGGGCGCGGAGAACGTGGTATCGATCGAGGTCGACGCCATGCTGGCCGATCATGCCCGCCGGGCGCTCGACCGGGCCGGGTATGCGGTCCGGGTCGTCACGGGTGACGGCATGCAAGGTTACGCGGTCGGCGCTCCCTATGACCGCGTGGCGGTGACCGCGGCGGTGCACACGCTGCCGTACGCCTGGGTGCAGCAGACCACGCCGGGCGGCATCCTCGTGGTGCCGTGGGCGCCGACCTTCCATCCCGACGGCCCTTTGGCCAAGCTCACCGTGGCCGACGACCGAACGGCGGCCGGGCGGTTCATCGGGCCGGGGAACTACATGCCGGTGCGAGATCAGCGCGTATCGCAAGGAGTGTTGCAGCAGGCCAGGGAACGCTGGATCAACGCGGGCAGGCCGGCCTGCACGCGGTACGGCATCACCGTGAGCGCGGAGGGTCAGCGCATCTGGCTGGACTCGCCCGCCAATCCAGTCACGACGGTGAATCCGGAGAAGTGAGGGGCCTCGGCTTCTCTTTCCGTGCGAGCGAGGGCAGGACCGCTGGAGAGAGAGGGTGTCAGTCCGAGCGATAGGTGATCACTTGGCCGGACTTGCTCACCTTCACCCAGAGGTCGTTGCGGCACTCGAGGGCGCGCTGGTCTGCTTGTGAAAGGCCCTGCCCGCGCAAGGGCATGAAGAATGCCGTGCCCTCCATTCCGCCTGCGGCCACGCCTGCGGAGACCGTGAGGACCAGCAACGCGTACTTGTGCCCTTCCCCCGTGTAGGGAGTCACGATGAGACCCCCTTCAACGCATTGCTCCACCCAGGCATAGGGGACGTTCCGGGCCGCGGCGGTGGACAGCACACGGTCGAACGGCGCGTGATCGGGTGCTCCGTGTTCACCGTCACCGGTGATCACGACCACTTCCGGATAGCCGGCCTTCTGCAGGTTGGTGCGGGCGCGGGCGGCGATCACGGCGTCGATCTCGACGGAGACCACCTCGGCTCCGAGCTCGGCCAGGCATGCCGCGTTCCAGCCCGTGCCCGTGCCGATTTCGAGCACCCGCATGCCCGGCTTGAGCCTCAATGCCGCGATCATGTCGGCCATCACCGCGGGGGCGGAGGACGAGGACGATGGCCAGATGCCTCTTTTGAGTTGCGTCGTGATCGCGTCATCGGACGCGACCAGCCGCTCCCATCTGGCCGGATCATCCCGACGCGACAACCGAGCCCACTGCTTGTTCTCCACGACCCAGATGTCGTCGGGGATGAACACGCGCCGGTCTACGGGAGGAAGCGATGGGAACGTGATCGGCTTCTCGGTCATGAACTCCCCGATCCCCGGCAGGTGGGACAGACTGTCATATGCGTACCGCGCTCGTCCCTGCCGTCGCTCGTTATCGGGACTTCTCCCTTTCCTCCACAGGTCCCACAAGCGTCCTCTTTGGTGTGTTTGCCCATTTAACTGAACCTCTCTCACCCTAGTTTGATCACTTGGTATTTGCATGGTGGACTCAGATACTATCCCTTGCCTTCAAGGGGGCGGGCGCCGAACGGAAGCGACTTCTTCCACCTGAGTGACAGGCGCACGACAGGAAGTCACGGTAAATTCACAACAACGTCCGGCAGTGCGGGAGAAAGAGGCGGGCGCCATGGGCAAGCACAGCAAGAAGCAGACGTGTAGCGTGTGCAATGGTCAAAAGGGCCAGTGGGTGACCGATGACGGGAACGGGAAGCGACGCTGGCAGACGTGCATAGCGTGCAATGGGACCGGTGAGCAGTGAGGTCGGCTGAGGAGGCTTTGGCGGCGATCCCCAGGGAGCAGTTCATCCCGGAGGTGGTGTACGTACCGGGTCCTGACCATTTCCTGGTGCCGCTGCGGCGTTCCGCCGATCCCGACCGATGGCGACAGCTTGTGGAAGCCGAGAACGGCGCCGTGATCACCAAGGTCGGCCCTGACCCGATCGTTCCGGCCGACCTGTGCGATCCCGAGAGCGGGCGCGGCATGGTGGCCGCCAGCATCGGCAGTGCGCCGCGCATCATGACCGCAATGATCAACGCTCTCGATCTCTCGCCGGGCATGCGCGTCCTGGAGATCGGCACCGGCACCGGCTATAACGCGGCCGTGCTGGCCTACCTGCTGGGCGAGCACAGCGTGATCAGCGTCGAGATCGACCCCGAGGTCGCCGACAACGCGCGGGCGGCCTTGCACCGGGCCGGGTACCGGGTCGAGGTGATCAACGGGGACGGCGAGGCCGGCTACCCACCCGGCGCCCCCTACGACCGGATCATCGTCACCGCCGCGGCCCACACCGTGCCCTACGCCTGGGTGCAGCAGACCCGACCCGGCGGGGTGATCCTGGTCCCCTGGGCCCCGACGGTCCATCCCGAGCCGCCGCTGGCGCGGTTCACCGTCCGCGAGGACGGAACCGCCGACGGTCGGTTCATCGGCCCCGGGGGATTCATGCCCCTGAACTCCCAGCACCTTCCGCCCCGGGTCAGCCACGAGACCGAGGAGCGATGGATCAAGGCCGGCAAGCCCGACTACGGCCGGTTCGGCATCACCTTGACCGCTGACGGGCAGCGCGTGTGGTTGGACTCGCCCGACAATCCTTGGGAGGGCGGCTGAGCGAACGGCCGCGGCCTCTTTCAGCCCACGTCGGAGCGGGCCTGCCGGTACGCGGAGGCCTGCAGTTCGTACAGCTCGGCGTACAGGCCGCCAAGGCTCATCAGGTGCTCGTGGTCGCCCTCCTCGATGACGCGTCCGCCGTCCAGCACGTAGATGCGGTCGGCGTGCCGGACGCTGGCGAGCCGGTGGGTGATCAGCAGGACGGTGCGGCCGCGCGCGGCGGCGTGGTGGCGGATCTGCTCGAACAGGCGGTGCTCGGCGCGGGCGTCCAACGCGGCGGTCGGCTCGTCGCAGATCAGCAGCGGCGCGTCCCGGTAGAAGCCGCGGGCGGCGGCCAGTCGCTGCCACTGGCCGCCCGACAGCTCGCACCCGTCCACGAACCGCTTGTCCAGCAGCGTGGCCAGCCCGTGCGGCAGTTTGGCGATCACCTCGTCGGCGCCGGACTCGGCCGCCGCCTCCTCCACCGCCCGCCGCACCGGGCCGCTGTCAGGGTCGTCGCCCAGGGCGATGTTGTCGGCGGCGGTCATCGGCCAGTGCGTATGGTCCTGGGCGACCACGGCGATGGCGCGGCGCAGGTCGTCGGGGTCCACGTCGGACACGCGAACACCGTCCCAGCGCACCTCGCCCCCCTGCGGCGTGTACAGGCCCGCCAGGATCTTCGCGAGCGTCGTCTTACCCGACCCGTTCTCCCCGACCAGCGCGACGATCTCGCCCCGCCGCAGCCGCACCGACACCTCGCGCAGGGACGGTGTGTCGCCGCCGGGGTAGGTGAACGTGACCGCCTCGGCCCTGATCTCGCGGAACGCCCGCAACGTCGCCACCGTGCCGGACGTGCCGTTGGAGGCGCCGGGCGCGTCCGCCTCGGCGGCGGTGCCTGTGGGCAGGCGGGCTCCGGCCACCTGGCAGAAGCTGACGTAGTCGCCGAAGTACAGGCCGTCCTCGTAGCAGCGGTTCAGGGCGTAGACGAGGTTGATCAACGAGTTCTGGCCGGTGCGGATCGCCAGGACGGCCGTCCCGGCGACCGCCAGGGGCATGACGCCCTGCCACAGCAGCACGCCGAGGGCCGTGTACATCAAAGCCGTGGTCAGGCCCTTGAGCATGTCGCCCCACACCCGGGTCATGGTCTGGCGGCGGGCGAGGGACAGCAGGACGGCGCGGATGTGGTCGGCGAGGACGCCGTACCGGCGCAGCAGGAAGCCGCGCAGGTTGAACGAGCGGACCTCGGCGGCGTGCACCCGCTCTGTCATCAGCTCCGTGATGATCCAGCTGCGGCGGCGGGCCTCCACCAGGCTCAGCTGGGTCAGGTAGCCCTGGCGGGCCGCGCGCACCGCCGCCCAGCCCTCGGGCAGCGCGGTGAGCAGCAGCAGCGGCAGCAGCACCGGATGCAGCACGCCGAGCGCGCCCGCCGCGGCCGCGACCCCGACCGCGGCGGTGAACAGGTCCACGGCGTTGTCCACCATGGAGGGGGCCGAGTCGACGCCGCGCAGGCGCGCGCGGTGCAGGTGGTCCTGGAAGTCGGCGTCGTCGAAGGCGGTCAGGTCGATGCCGGTGGTGACCTCGTACAGGCGCAGCTCGACGATCTGCTCGACCTGGGGCCGCAGGCGGGCCTGCGCCCACTGCGCCGCCACCGCGAACGCGCCCCGCAGCGTGACGGCCCCGCCGACCAGCAGCAGCGCGGGTGCGGCCGAGCGCACCCGGTCGGGGGTGGGGCCGGCGGCGAACAGGGCCGTCAGGACGCCGGTGGTCGCCAGCAGCCCGAAGGCGGTGAACAGCCCGGCGACGACGTTGAGCACCACGGTGACGATCAGGTCGCGCTTGTTGGCCCGCCATGCCAGCGCCATGACCTGGGCGATGAGCGCGGGCAGCCGCCGGGCCATGGTGAGCATGCCGGTCTGCGACAGCTCGGTGGCCTTGGCGTGCCAGGACGACGAGTCGGCCAGCTTCGGCCCGAGGTCCTCCAGCAGCTCCTCGGGACGGCGTGCCCGTCTGCGCAGGCGCAGCCTCATCGGGGCACCTCGCTCCGGAGAACGCGTGTGGTGCCCGGTTCGGCGTCGACCATCGGCACGGCCTCCCGCGGTGGGTGATCCGGGGACCACCTTCGGTGATCGGGCGCGGTGCGGGAAGACCGCCGACCGACTGTGGTCGCCGCCCGGAGGGCACAGAATTGTTACCTTTGGTAAGCCCGGCGGCGCCGACCGTGCCTACCCGCGGCGGGCGACGCCTCCGTACACCCAGATGGCGTCCAGATGCGGCGACGGGTCGCCGTCCGGCCGCCACAGCGGAAGCTGCACCAGTCCGGGGTCCACCATTTCCAGGCCGTCGAAGAAGCGTTTGATCTCGGCACCGCTGCGGGTGACGAACGGTGCGGTGGCGTTGGCGTAGGGGCGGGAGCCCTCGGCGGACCGTTCGGGGTCGAAGTCATGCGTGGCGTGGCTCAGCACCAGATAGCTTCCGGGCGCCATGTCGCGCATGAATCGTTCCACGATTCCGGCGGGGTCTTCGGAATCGCGGACAAAATGCAGGATCGCCACGAGCAGAAGGGCAACGGGCTGGTCGAAGTCGATGACCGCGCGGACGTCGGGATGCCCCAGGATCGCGTCGGGATCGCGCACGTCCCCTTCGATCACGACGGTGTCCCCAGGGGCGCGGTCGGCCAGCAGGGCCCGGGCGTGCACCAGCACCATGGGGTCGTTGTCGACATAGACGATGCGCGCGTCCGGAGCGACCTCGTGCGCCACCTCGCTGGTGCTGCCCTGCGTGGGCAGCCCCGTGCCGATGTCGAGGAACTGCCGGATCCCGGCCGCGGCCAGAAAACGCACCGCCCGCCCCAGGAAGGCCCGGTTCTCCAACGCCATCAACCGGACCTCGGGCAGGACGCGCAGGACCTGCTCGGCGGCCTCGCGATCCGCCTCGAAGTTGTCCTTGCCGCCGAGGTAGTAGTCGTACATGCGCGCCGGGTGGGGCTTGCTCGGGTCCACCCGCCGATGCCAGTCGTCTGCGCTCACTACCGTTCCTCTATGTCAGCCGAACATAAGACGACGGCGCGGGCCGCTCTTACACGCGGCGGCCGACGCCTCCGTAGAGCCAGATGACGTCCAGGTGCGACGGCGGCTCGCCGTCCGGCCGCCACAGCGGAAGCTGCACCAGTCCGGGATCGACCATTTCCAGGCCGTCGAAGAAACGCTTGATCTCGGCACCGCTGCGGCCGACGGCCGGTGCGGTGGCGTTGGCGTAGGGGCGGACGGCCTCGGCGGACCGTTCGGGGTCGAAGTCATGCGTGCCGTGGCTGATCACCAGATAGCTTCCGGGCGCCATGACGCGCTTGAATCGTTCGACGATTCCGACAGGGTCTTCAGATTCGCGAATGAAATGCAGGATGGCCACGAGCAGAACGGCAACGGGCTGGTCGAAGTCGATGACCGCGCGGACGTCGGGATGCCCCAGGATCGCGTCGGGATCGCGCACATCACCCTCGACCACGACGGTGGACTTCGCGTCGCGGTCGGCCAGCAGGGCCCGGGCATGCACCAGCACCATGGGGTCGTTGTCGACATAGACGATGCGCGCGTCCGGAGCGACCTCGTGCGCCACCTCGCTGGTGCTGCCCTGCGTGGGCAGCCCCGTGCCGATGTCGAGGAACTGCCGGATCCCGGCCGCGGCAAGGAAACGCACCGCCCGCCCCAGGAAGGCCCGGTTCTCCAACGCCATCAACCGGGCCTCGGGCGCGATGCGCAGGACCTGCTCGGCGGCCTTGCGATCCGCCTCGAAGTTGTCCTTGCCGTCAAGGAAGTAGTCGTACATGCGCGCCGGGTGGGGCTTGCTCGGGTCCACCCGCCGATGCCAGTCGTCTGCGCTCACTACCGTTCCCCTGGTCGCCCCTGGTATCGGCCGACCATTCTGCACGATCATGGAAACGCGAAGGTCACGATTGGGCCGACCGTTTCCGTCAAGATCGGTGACGGCACTGGTGAACGCCGGTGGATGACCGAATGCGGACATCCGGGGCATGGGATCAGGTGCGGTAGGCGTCCGGAATCCAGTGGCCGGGGTCGTCCGGCGGCGGCGGGGTCGGGGCGGGCAGCAGGCGCAGCATGCGGCGCAGTGCAGGGCCGCTGTTCCCGCGGTGCCACACGACCGACCAGGGGGCCAGCGGCACCGGGTCGACCAGCCGGATGCGGTGCAGGCCGAAGTCGGGCGGGATCTCGATGCCGGCCTCGCCGAGCGCCACGTCGTGTTTCTCGCGGCGTACCAGTTCGCCGTAGTGGCGGTGCCCGATCGCCGGTTCGTAGAAGCGGATCGGCACGCCGAAGCGGCGGGCCAGGCCGGTCAGGTAGCCGCGCGCCTCGCTCGCGCCGCCCGGGTCGGCCATGGCGATGCCCGGCAGTTCGGACGGGCGCATCGCGTCCCGGGACGCCAGCGGATGGTCCAGCGGGACGAAGGCGTGCATCGGCTCCAGGTGCACCAGCCGGTGCGCCAGCTCCGGCGGCAGCGGCTCGGGCAGGTCCATGACCTGGCCGAACGCGGCGTCGATCTCGCGGGTGCGCAGGGCGGGCAGCGCCAGTGCCAGGCCCTGGCGCATGCTGGGCTGGACGCGCAGCGACGGGTCGTGTTCCAGCAGCCCGCGCAGCAGCCGCATGGGGCTGAAGCGCTCGTCGAAGACGTCGACGCGCAGCGGCTGGGAGGTCTCGCGCACCGAGGCGACGGCCGCGTCGAACGCGGCGAGCGCGTCCTTGGCCAGCGGCAGGAACCGATGCCCGGCCGGGGTCAGCTCGACGCGGCGCGTGGTGCGCTCGAACAGCGACGCCGACAGCGCCTCCTCCAGCCTTCGGATGCGTTTGGACAGCGCCTGCTGCGTCAGGAACAGCCGGGCGGCGGCGCGTCCGAAGTGCATCTCCTCCGCGGCGGCGACGAACGCGCGCACGAGCTGGAGATCCACGTCCACGCGTCCAGAGTAACCACCGCCGGTTGTCAATCACCCGTGAAGAGTTGTTGGACGCCGTCGGCGCCGGGCGCTTTGCTGGGGCCATGACCACGGCCATGACGACAAAGGACGAAACGCCGTCCGGCTTCGACCCGGTGTTCCAGCGGCTGCTGCGCGAGCGCGTCATCTTCCTCGGGCAGCAGGTGGACGACGCCATCGCCAATCGGATCTGCGCCGAGATGCTGCTGCTGTCGGCCGAGGACCGCAGCCGCGACATCTTCCTGTACATCAACTCCCCCGGCGGCTCGATCACCGCCGGGATGGCGATCTACGACATCATGCAGTATGTGCCCAACGACGTGGCCACGGTGTCGCTGGGCTTCACCGCGTCCATGGGCCAGTTCCTGCTGTCGGCGGGGACGCCCGGCAAGCGGTACGCCCTGCCGCACGCGCGGATTTTGATGCACCAGCCGTCCGGCGGTGTCGCGGGCACCGCGTCCGACGTGCGGATCCAGGCGGAGAACATGCGGTACACCAAGCGGATCGTGCAGGAGCTGATAGCGCATCACACCGGTCAGCCGGTCGAGCGGATCGAGGCCGACTCCGACCGCGACCGGTTCTTCACCGCCGTGGAGGCCAGGGAGTACGGCTTCGTCGACCATGTCGTGCGCACTGCTCCCCGGGTGACCGCCGCCGCCTGAGCCCGGCCGGCAGATAGGTCATGTTCCGGATAATCCGCTGACGAACTAATCTGGCGGCATGACCGTCACGCGAACGATTCCGGACCTGTCCTACCTGTTCAACCACACCAGCCATGTGCTGAAGACGCACATGACGGCCGCCCTCGACGAGATCGGGCTGACCCCGCGCATGCACTGCGTCCTCGTGCACGCCCTGGAGGAGGAGCGCACCCAGATTCAGCTCGCCGAGGTGTGCGACATGGACAAGACCACCATGGTGGTCACGTTGGACGCGCTGGAGAAGGCCGGGTACGCCGAGCGCCGCCCGTCCAGCCGCGACCGGCGCGCCCGGATCGTCTCGGTCACCGAGCGCGGTGCCGAGATCGCCGAGCGCAGCATGCGGATCGTCGACCGGGTGCACGGCGCGGTCCTGGAGGCGCTGCCCGAAGGCGAGCGGGAGGTGTTCGTGCGCGCCATGGAGCGTTTGGCCGGCGGCCATCTGGCCGAACCGGTGGACGCCTCCTGCCGCCGGCCGCGCGAGCGCGCCGCCGCCAGATAGGTCCGAATCGGATAGGCAACAAGAGGATCGTCTACTAAAAAACCATCTGCTACTGTCTCTCCTGTCCAGCTCGTCCCGTGCTGACAGGAGATGACCCATGTCCGAGACCCCCTCCCCGCGACCGGGACCGCACCCCCGCGGCCCGCGGTCGGCCCGGACAAGGCCGCGGCGCCCGAGTCCCGGTGCCGCTGGTACGCGCTGGCCGTGCTGTGCGCCGCGTCTCTGATGATCATCTTGGACGGCAGCATCGTCACCGTGGCGCTGCCCGCCATCCAGGCCGACCTGGGGTTCAGCCCGTCCGGCCTGACCTGGACGGTGAACGCCTACATGATCGCGTTCGGCGGGCTGCTGCTGCTAGCCGGGCGCCTGGGCGACCTGGCGGGCCGCCGCCGGGTGCTGCTGGCCGGGCTGGGAGTGTTCACCGCCGCCTCGGTGCTGTGCGGGCTGGCCGCCACGCCCGCGATGCTGGTCGCCGCCCGGTTCGCCCAGGGCGCCGGGGGCGCGCTGGCCTCCGCGGTCTCCCTCGGGATCATCGTGACGCTGTTCACCGACCCGGGCGAGCGGGGCCGGGCCATCGGCGCGTTCGCGTTCACCGGCGCGACCGGCGCCGCGCTCGGGCAGGTGCTCGGCGGGCTGCTCACCGACGGGCTCGGCTGGAACTGGGTGTTCTTCATCAACGTGCCGATCGGCGCGGTCGCGCTGGTCGGGGTGGTGCGGCTGCTGCCCGACGACCCCGGGCTCGGGCTGCGGCGCGGCGCCGACGTGCTCGGCGGCGTGTTCGTCACCGCCGGGTCCATGCTGACCGTGTACGCGATCGTGCAGGTCGAGCGGTCCGGCTGGGCGTCGGCGCGCACTCTCGGCCTGGCCGCCGGCGCGGTGGTGCTGCTGGCCGCGTTCGTCGCCCGCCAGGCCACCGCCGCCGCTCCCCTGCTGCCGCTGCGGGCGCTGCGGGTCCGCAACGTGTGGGGCGCCAACCTGGTGCAGCTGCTGATGATCGCGGCGATGTTCGGGTTCCAGATCCTCATCGCGCTGCACATGCAGCAGGTGCGCGGCTACAACGCGACCGAGACCGGCCTGGCCATGCTGCCCGCCGCGATCACCATCGGCGGGCTGTCGCTGGGGGTGTCGGCGCGGCTGATCGGCCGGTTCGGCGAGCGGACGGTCCTGCTGGCCGGGCTCGTCCCGGTGCTGGTCGGGTACGCGGGGCTGACCCGCCTGCCGGCGGACGGCGCCTACGCCGTCCGGCTGCTGCCGGTGATGGTGCTGGTCGGCGGGGTCGGTCTGGCCATGCCCGCGCTGACCGGCCTGGGCATGTCCGGGGCGCGCAACGACGACGCCGGGGCGGTGTCCGGGCTGTTCAACACCACCCAGCAGATCGGCGCGGCGCTCGGTGTCGCGGCCCTGTCCACGTTCGCCGCCGCCCGGGCCGATCACCTGGGCGAGGACGGCATGGCGGAGGCGCTGGCGCTGACCGGCGGGCACCGGCTGGCGTTCACCGTCGGCGCCGGGCTGCTGGTGGCCGCGATCGCGACCGCACTGCTCGTGCTGCGCCGCATCCCCGCCGAGAAGAAGGGCTGATGGAAGTGACCGGCGGATACTCTCCCGGAACCGGACCCGGGCCGAAGAAGCTGACCGACGAGGAGCTGTCGCGCCTGCTCGGCGAGCACCGGTTCGGCGCGCTGGCGACCAACAAGAGCAACGGGCACCCCGCGCTGTCAACGGTGCTGTACCACTGGGATCCGGAAGAACGCCTCCTGCGCTTCTCCACCACGGCCGACCGGCTCAAGGTGCGCCATGTGCGCAACGACCCCCGCGTGGCGCTGTACGTCACCTCCGCCGACCACATGACGTACGTGGTGGCCGAGGGCGTGGCGGAGGCGTCCCCGATGAGCGAGCGGCCCGGCGACGAGACCGGCCGCGAGCTGCTGGCCATCAACCCGGCCGAGCTGAGCCCCGCCGATCAGGCCGTCTTCCTGGAGAACATGGTCAAGGACCGGCGGCTGGTGGTCAGGATCCGGGTGACGCGGCTGTACGGGCTGACCATCGACGGCTGAGCCCCGAAACCGGTCAGTGCGGCAGCGCGTACAGCAGCAGCGGAACGAGCGCGAGGAGCGGGACGGCGACCGTCGCGGCGACCCGGGTGGGACGGCCCAGCGGCACCGGCTGCAGCAGCCGGTTGACCCGGGCCATGACCGGGATGTCGTCGGCGGTCGCGACGCCGAGGGTGCCGGACGGGGCGGCCGCGGGGCGGGCCGCGGCGAACCGCAGCAGCGCGGTGGCCAGCTCCCGGGGCGAGCGGTGCCGCCGGGCGCGGTCGTCGGCGGCCATCTCGATGAGCAGCTCGACCGCGTCCAGGCACCGCCCGACCAGCCCGATCTGCGGGAAGACCTGGCGCAGCGAGGCGAACGGCAGCAGCACCAGGTCGTGCCGCTCGCGGGCGTGGGCGCGTTCGTGCGCCAGCACCGCGGCCAGCTCGGCCGGGTCGAGCAGCTCCAGCGTCCCGGCGCTGACCACGACCTTGGACGAGCGCACGCCCGGCACGCAGTAGGCGGCGGCCGCGGGGTGGTCGAGCACGAGGGTGCCGGGGACGGCGGCGTCGCGGCGGGAGATCAGCGCCAGCAGCGCCCGGTGCCGGCGCCGGGCCCGCACCACCCGCACCACCGCGTAGGCCAGCATCGCCAGCAGCACGGCGGCCAGGGTGACCGCCGCCAGCAGCGCGGCGACGTGCCAGACGTCGAGGCGGGCGGAATGGTCGGCCAGCAGCAGCGGCACGCCGCCGACGATGCCGTGGTCGTAGGGCAGGAGAGCGAAGCCCAGCAGGGCGCCGATCGTGGCGACGCCCCAGCCCAGCCCGAGGGCCTGCCAGAGGGCTATCGCGGTGCGGGGGGAACGCCACGTCCACCGGGCCCGCGATAGCAGGTGCGCCCCGCCAACGGTCCCGATGGAGATCAGTGCGAGCAGGGCGGCGCCGGTCATGCCGGTGGCTCCTTGCCGGTGGTGAGGTTCCGGTCGGACGGGTTCGCCTCAGGCGGCTCCCCCTCCCGCAGCTTAGCGCCGGGAGGGCCGTCGGCGGTGCCGTTGCCGGTCAGCTCCGCTAGGGCCTGGCGGATCACGTCGGCCTCGGTCTGCGACACCGAGTGCACGAAGCGCACCAGGGCCGCGTCGCGGTCGCCGGTCTCGTTGAGGGCGCCCAGCATCAGCTCGGTGACGTACTCCTCGCGGCTGGCGACCGGGCGGTAGCGCCAGGCGCGGCCGTCCCGCTCGCGCTGCAGGAAGCCCTTCTTGGCCAAGCGGTCCAGGACCGTCATGACGGTGGTGTGCGCGAGATCCCGCTCGCTCGCCAGGGCTCTGCTGACGTCGCGGGCGGTGGCGGCCGGCAGTCCGGCGCCGTCCCGCTCCCAGAGGACCTCCATGACCGTGCGTTCAAGCTCTCCCAGACCCTTCACGCCCGCCAGGGTATCCGACTGAGAGGGACGTCACCACGGCCGGTAGTACCACCGCATGTAGTACTACGGCTTGTAGTACTACAGTGTGTCCCATGAGCTCCCTCGCGCTGCTCGCGCAGAACGCGACCGGGGCGGCCACCCCGGCGGACTTCATGGCCGCGCGCCAGCAGATGGCGTTCACCCTCGGCTTCCACATCATCCTGGCCGGCATCGGCATCGGACTGCCCGCGATCACCCTGCTGGCCGAGTGGCGGTCGCTGCGCACCGGCGACGCCGTCTACGCCGAGCTGGCCCGGCGCTGGATGAAGGCCGCGGGCGTGCTGTTCGCGGTCGGCGCCGTCTCCGGCACCGTGCTGTCGTTCGAGATGGGCACCCTGTGGCCGGGATTCATGGACACCTACGGGCAGGTGTTCGGCGCCGCGTTCGCCCTGGAGGGCATCGCCTTCTTCATCGAGGCCATCTTCATGGGCGTCTACCTGTACGGCTGGGACCGGCTGTCGCCCCGGGCGCACTTGCTCACCGGCGTCCCCGTGGTGATCGGGGGCCTGCTGTCGGCCTCGTTCGTGGTGACGGTGAACGCGTGGATGAACCAGCCGCGCGGGTTCCGGCTGGAGAACGGCAAGGTCACCGACGTCGACCCGCTGGCGGCGATGTTCAACCCGGCCACCCCGACGCAGGCGGTGCACCTGGTGCTGGCGTCGCTCATGATGTGCGGGTTCATCGTCGCGTCGGTGTACGCGGTGGCGCTGCTGCGGGACGCGCGCGCGGGCCGTGTCGACCGCTACCACCGGCTCGGCTTCGCCATCCCCTTCTCCCTGGGCGCGGTGTGCGCCCCGCTCCAGGTGCTGGTGGGCGACTGGGCGGTGCGGTTCGTCGCCGACAACCAGCCGGTCAAGTTCGCCGCCATGGAGGGCGTCGAGCACACCGAGGCGGGAGTGCCGTTCCGGTTCGCCGTGCTGGAGGTCCCCAACGCGCTGTCGCTGATGCTGCGGTTCGACGCGAACGCGCGGCTGCGCGGGCTGGACTCCTTCCCCGCGGACGTGCGGCCGCCCGCCGAGGTCGTCCGGACCTCCTTCGAGATCATGGTCGCGATCGGGACGGCGCTGCTGGCGCTGGCCGCCTGGTGGGGCCTGGCCTGGTGGCTGCGCCGCCGGGCGGGCGGGGCGCGCGCCGACCTGCCGTGGCGGCCGTGGTTCCTGCGGCTGGCCGCCGCGTCCGGGGTCGCCGCGTCGGTCGCCATGCTCGCCGGATGGACCACCACCGAGGTGGGGCGGCAGCCGTGGATCGTGTACGGGGTGATGCGCACCGAGGAGGCGGTCAACCCCAGCCCCGGCCTGCGCTACGGCCTCTACGTCGTGCTGGCGGTGTACACCGTCCTGGCCGCCGCGACGATCAGCGTGCTGCGGCGGATGCGGCGCCGCCCCGAGCCCGCGGCGGCGGACGGGCCGTCCGCGCCGCCTGAGGCCGGCACCGGCGCGGCCCAGACCACCGGCGAGCCCGCGGACCGGGAGGCGGCGGCCTCCGGCGCGGGCGGGACGAGGAGCCTGCGATGAGCTACGCGGACGCCGCGATCGGCCTGATTTTGGTGGGCCTGTCGGCCTACCTGCTGTTCGGCGGGGCGGACTTCGGCGCCGGGCTGTGGCATCTGGTGTCGCGGCGGCGCGCCGACCAGCGGGTCATCGAGCACGCCATGGGCCCGCTGTGGGAGGCCAACCACGTCTGGCTGATCTTCGTGATGGTGCTGACCTGGACGGCGTTCCCGCCGGTGTTCGCCGACGTGATGGCGACGCACTGGGTGCCGCTGTCGCTGGCGGCCCTCGGCATCGTGGCGCGCGGCAGCACGTTCGTGTTCGCCAAGGCCGTGCCGGACCAGGGCTGGTACCGGTGGATCTTCGGGGTGTCGTCGGTGCTGACGCCCTACTGCCTGGGCGCGGTGGCCGCCGCGCTCGCCGTCGGCGCATCCGGCTGGCTCACGGCGGTCGGGCTGTACGGCGGGGTGCTGACCACCGTGCTGTGCGCGTACCTGGCGGCCGTCTACCTGATCTGGGACGCGCGGCGGCTCGGCGACCAGGGCGCCTCCCTGCGGTTCCGCGGCTTGGCGCTGGTGTCCGGCGCGGCGGTCGGGCTGCTGGCGCTGCCCGGCGCCGCCGCGTTCGGGGTGCACGCCCCGCTGATCTGGGTGTCGGCGGCGGCCGGGCTGGTCTCGCTGGTGCTGCTGGTGCGGCGGTCCTATCTGGCGGTGCGGGTGACCGGCGCGCTCGCCGTGGTCACCGTGCTGTGGGGCGCCGCCGCCATGGCCGACCTGGACCTGGACGCGGCCGCCGCGCACGACGCCGTGCTGAAGGTCGTGCTGTTCTCCCTCGGCGCGGGGGCGCTGATCCTCGTGCCGTCGATGGCGTGGCTGTTCGTCCTGTTCCAGCGCGGGGCACCGCAGGGCGAGCGGCCCCGCGCCACCTGACCAGCGGCGCGCCGGACGGTCACGGTCGGCAACCTTTCGTCCGGCGCGCCGTCTGCCCGCAAGCTCCGCGGCCGGGACGTCTCGCCCTCGGCGTCCCGGCCGCGGTCACGCCTCCTGCGGCAGGAAGTGCCCGAACCGCCCCCGGTGGTAGAGCAGCGGCCGGTCGGACCCGCGGATGTCGGTGGACGTCACCAGGCCCACGACCAGGATGTGGTCGCCGATGTCGATCGTCGTGTACGGGACGCACAGCAGGTGGGCGCACACGCCGTCCAGCAGCGGGGTGCCGTCGGCGTGCGGGCGCCACCGGGTGGGCGGGGCGAACCGGTCGATGCCGCGCCGGGCGAACCGGGCCGCCACGTCGGCCTGGCCGGACTCCAGGATGTTCACCGCGAACCGCTCCGCGCGGCGCATCGACGGCCAGGTGGTCGAGCCGCGGTCCACGTAGAACGACACCAGCGGCGGGGACAGGCTGACCGAGGAGAACGAGGTCGCGGTCAGCCCCACCGGCTCCGTGCCGCACGCGGCGGTGACCACCACCACCCCGGCCGCGTGCAGCGCCAGGGCGCGCCGGAACCGGTCCTCGTCGATCATCTGGTCGGGCAGCAGTTCGGTCATCGCGGTGTCCTTTCGCGCGGGGGCGTCAATCCCGGGGCGGTCAGCGTGGTCGGACGGGACGGGGTCTAGACGAAGGGGACGGCGGGTGCGGCCAGGTCGGGGCGGCCCGCGGGGTGCTTCCACAGGCCGCGGTCGGCCAGCAGGGGCAGGACGCCCTCGCCGAACCAGTACGCCTCCTCCAGGTGCGGGTAGCCGGACAGGACGAACTCCTCCAGGCCCAGCTCGGCGTACTCGGCGATCCGGTCGGCGACCTCGGCGTGGCTGCCGACCAGGGCCGTCCCGGCGCCGCCGCGGACCAGGCCCACGCCCGCCCACAGGTTGGGGGCGACCTCCAGTTCGCGCAGGTCGCGGCGGGCGGCGCCGCCGTGCAGTGCGAGCATGCGCCGCTGCCCCTCCGACTCGCTGCGCCGCAGGTTCGCCTGCACCTGCTCGATCGTCTCCGGGGAGATGCCGGCCAGCAGCCGCCCGGCGTGCGCCCACGCCTCCTCGGCGGTGTCGCGGCTGATGACGTGCAGCCGGATGCCGAACCGCACGCGGCGGCCCTGCTCGTCGGCCAGCCGGCGGATCCAGGCGATCTTCTCGGCGACGGCGGCGGGCGGCTCGCCCCAGGTCAGGTAGACGTCGGTGTGCCGGGCCGCCACCGGGCCCGCCTCCTTCGACGACCCGCCGAAGTACAGCGGCGGGACGGGGTGCGGCGGCTTGGCGAGCCGGGCGCCCTCGACCTTGATGTGGCGGCCTGCGAAGTCCAGCTTCTCGCCCCGCCACAGGGCGCGCACGACGTGCAGGAACTCGTCGGTGCGGGCGTAGCGCCCGGCCTTGTCGAGGAAGTCGCCGTAGGCGCGCTGCTCGTGGGCCTCGCCGCCGGTGACGACGTTCAGCAGCAGCCGCCCTCGCGAGTGCCGCTGGTAGGTGGCGGCCATCTGGGCGGCCAGCACCGGGCTGAGCAGGCCCGGCCGGAACGCCACGAGGAACTTGAGCGTCTCGGAGGTCTCCACGAGCAGCGCCGTGGTGAGCCAGGCGTCCTCGCACCACGCGCCGGTGGGGGTGAGGGCGCCCTCGAAGCCGAGCTGCTCGGCGGCGGCCACGATCTGGCCCAGGTAGCGCAAAGTGGCGGGGCGGTCTCCGGCGGCGGCGCCCGCGTCCAGGCCGTGGCCTCCGCCGACGATGTAGCGGCTGTCGCCGTAGGTGGGCAGGAACCAATGGAAGGTCAGTGTCACGGGGGCCTCTCTGTCAGATCACGCCGTGCCGGGGCGGCGGCGTTCCGTTGAGCAGGTGCCGGCCGATGTGCTGGATCTTCCAGCGCACCGGGTCGTGCAGGGTGTGGGTGCGGGCGTTGCGCCAGTGCCGGTGCAGGTTCAGCCCGTCCAGGCTGGAGCGGGTGCCCGACACCTCGAACAGCGCGTTGGTGATCTCGATGGCGGCGCGGTCGGCGGCCGTCTTGGCGACGGCGACGGCGATGGACGCCTCGGCGGCCGTCTCGTCGGTGAGGTCGTGCCGGGCCTTCTCCACCGCGCGTCCCGCCTCGGCCAGCAGCGCCCGCGCCGAGCGTTCGACGACGGCCAGCTCGCCGAACCGCTGGATGAGCAGCGGCTCTTCGGCGGCGGTGTCGTAGCCGCTCTCGAACCACGGGCGGGCCTTGGTCCGCACGAACTCGGCGGCCTCGCGCAGCGCGCCCCCGGCGATGCCGGTGTCGATGGCCGTGTGCAGCAGCTGCGCGTAGGCGCCGTGCACCTGCGGGCCGGTGAATGTCAGGTGGTGCGGGACGACGCGTTCGGCAGGGACGCGCACGTCGTTGAGCCGCACGGTGCCGCTGGCGGTGGTGCGCTGCCCCATGCCGGACCAGTCGTCCACGATCTCCAGCCCGGGGGCGTCCCTGGGCACGTAGGCGACGTGCAGCCGGTCGCCCTCGCCGGGGACCTCCAGCTGGGCGAGCACCGGCACCCAGTGGGCGAACAGCGCGCCCGTGCAGTAGAACTTCTCGCCGGTCAGGACGTAGCCGCCGTCGCGGTGCGGGCGCAGACGGGTGCGGTAGTCCTGGACGTGCTTGGTGTGCGCCTCGGACTGGGCGTTGCCGAACCGCTTGCCCGCCAGCGCCTCGGCGAAGAAGAACTTGCGCTGCTCGGCGTCGCCCTGCTGGGCCAGCACCCGCAGGTACACCACGTGGCTCTGCGGGATCTGCGCGATGCTGGGATCGGCCTCGGCCAGCAGCCGGTACACCTCGGCGAGCGTGTCGGCGCGCACGTCCGCGCCGCCGTGCTCGCGCGGCACGGTGATCGCCAGCAGGCCGCTGCGGGACAGCTCGTCCAGCTCGGTGTGCGGCAGGATCCGCCGGGCATCGCGTTCGGCCGCGCCGGCGGCGAAGCCGGCGGCCAGCCGCGCGGCGGTCTCCACGGCCTCCTCGTCGGATTGGATGATGTGCGCGTGCTCGTGGTCGTGGTCGGCCATGGTCATCCCACCTTTTCCACGGGGCGGGCGGCATCGGGTGCGGTGGCGGTGCGGCGGTGCCGGGCCCCGGGGTGGTCGTCGCGCAGGCGGACCTGGCCGGGGCCGAGCAGGTTCTCGCGCAGGGTCGCCGACTCGTAGTCCGCCGGCACCCGGCCCCGGCGCCGCAGCTCGGGGACGACGAGGTCGACGAAGTCGGCGAAGGTGCCGGGCGTGACGGCGTAGGCGAGGTTGAACCCGTCGATGCCGGTCTCGTCCACCCACGACTCCAGCTCGTCGGCCACGGTGGACGGGGAGCCCGCCACGACCGGGCCGATCCCGCCGATCGCCAGGTAGCGGCCGATGTCGCGGGGCGTCCAGCGGTGCTCCGGGTCGATCGTGGTGAAGATCTCCAGCGCGGACTGGACGGCGTCGGTGCGCACGTATTCGAGCGGCTCGTCGGGGTCGTACTTAGACAGGTCCAGGCCGCTCCACCCGCCGTACAGCGCCATCGCGCCCTCGTGGGAGGAGTAGCGCAGGTAGTCGTCGTGCTTGGCGCGGGCCTCGGCATCGGTGGGCGCGGTGATCGCGGTGAACAGGATGAAGATCTTCAGGCTGTCGGGGTCGCGGCCGGCGCGGGCGGCGCGGGCGCGGATGTCGGCGACGCGCCCCCGCAGCCCCTCCTTGGTGACCGCGTTGATGAACACGCCCTCGGCGTGCCGCGCGGCGAACGCCCGGCCCGGCGTGGACGCGCCCGCCTGGTAGATCACGGGGGTGCGCTGCGGCGACGGTTCGCTGAGGAACACCCCGGGCACCTCGAAGTGCCGGCCCTTGTGCGCGATCTCGTGCACCTTGGCGGGGTCGGTGAACACGCCCCGGCGCGCGTCCCGGACGACGGCGTCGTCCTCCCAGGACCCCTCCCACAGCTTGTAGCAGACCTCGAGGAACTCCTCGGCGACCTCGTACCGGTCGTCGTGGTCGCGCTGGCGCCGCATGCCCAGGTTGCGGGCGGCGCTGTCGAGGTAGGACGTGACGACGTTCCAGGCGATCCGGCCCTTGGTCAGGTGGTCCAGCGTGGTGAACTTGCGGGCCAGGTTGTAGGGCTGCTCGTAGGTGAGGGACACCGTCACGCCGAAGCCGAGGTGCCGGGTGGCCGCCGCCATCGCCGACACCACCAGCAGCGGGTCGTTCAGCGGGATCTGCGTCGCCTGCCGCACGGCCGGGTCGCGCGAGCCGGTGTAGACGTCGTACACGCCGAGCACGTCGGCCAGGAAGAGCGAGTCGAACCGCCCCCGCTCCAGCAGGCGCGCCAGGTCGATCCAGTAGTCCAGATCGGTGTACCGGTACGCCTGGTCGTCGGGATGCCGCCACAGCCCGGGGGCCTGGTGGCCGACGCAGCTCATGTCGAAGGCGTTGAGGAAGATCCGTTTCTTCCGTTCCGGGACGGGCGTCATGCGCAACTCCTTTGCTGAGAACGGGTCATTTCACGGCACCCGCGGACAGGCCCGCCACCAGGCGCCGCTGGGCCAGCAGCGCCAGCACGTACACCGGGGCCACGCCGACGATCGAGGCGACCGCCTGCTGGCCGAACTGGATGTTCCGGTCGCCCTGGAACCGCGACAGCGCGACGGGCAGCGTCTGCACCGAGGTCTCCTGGGCGAAGCTCAGCGCGAACAGCAGCTCGTTGTAGCCCAGGAAGAAGCAGATCAGCCCGGACGCGACGATGCCCGGCGCGGCCAGCGGGACGACCACGTGCCGCAGCGCGCCCCAGCTGCCCAGGCCGTCCAGCCACGCCGCCTCCTCCACCTCGCGCGGCACCCGGCGGACGAACCCGTCCAGCAGCCACACCGCGACCGGCACGTTCGCCAGCCCGGTGACCAGCGCCAGCCCGGTGAGGGTGTTGCCGAGCCCGGCGGTGCGCAGCAGGTAGAACAGCGGCAGCACGGCCACCACCGGCGGCGCGCAGTACGAGGCGAGCACCAGCGACAGCAGCCGCTCCCCGCCGCGCCGGGCGCGGGCGGTGTAGTACGCGGCGGGCACCGCGATCACGAGGGTGAGGGCGGCGCCCCCCGCCGCGACGATCCACGAGTTGGCCAGGTGGCGGGGCAGGTCGATGGACCCGAAGGTGTCGGGCCAGTTCCGCCAGAACAGCGTGCTCGGCAGCAGCCCGCCGTTCAGCACGTCGTCGCGCGACCGCACCGACAGCGACACGATGTACACCAGCGGCACCGCCATCAGCGCCGCGACCAGCGCCAGCAGCGCCGTGATCCAGCGGCGGCTCACCGCTCGGCCCTCACGGCCCGCCGCCGCACGGCCGCCACCAGCGTGGCGACCGCCCCGACCACCAGCGAGAACAGCAGCGTCTCGGCGGCGGCCGTGCCGACCTTGAACGACTCCAGCGCGGTCCGCTGGATCTCGTAGGTGGAGGTGTTGGTGGCGGCGCCGGGGCCTCCGGCCGTCACCACGTACACGATGTCGAACACTTTGAACCCGCCGACCAGCCGCAGCAGCAGCACGGCCAGCAGCGCCGGACGCACGTACGGCAGCACCACCGACACCAGCAGCCGCAGCCGGCCCGCGCCGTCGAGCAGCGCCGCCTCGCGCAGCTCGCCCGGCACGCCCAGCAGCGCCGCGTACACCAGCAGCGCCACGAACGGCGTCCACTGCCAGGTGTCGATCACGACCAGCGCGAGGAACGCGCCGCGCTCGTCGCCCAGCGGGTTGACCGGGGCCAGCCCGGCCAGGCCGAGCGCCCCGTTGAGCGCGCCGCCCACCGGGGCCAGCAGCAGCTTCCACGCGACCCCGACCATGACGGGCGGGGTGACCAGCGGCAGCAGCAGGAACCCGCCGAGCAGGCCGAGCCGGCGGCCGCGCGCGTGCAGCGCCAGTGCCAGCGCCGTCCCCGCCACCAGCTGGACGGACGCCGCCAGCACCGCGAACACCGTCGAGCGCCACAGCGACCCGGTGAACACGTCGTTTTCCAGCGCGGCGCGGAAGTTGTCGGTGCCGACCCATTCGCGCAGCGGCTGCGCCAGCGTCGACTCGGTGAGCGCCAGGGCCACCAGGTAGACCAGCGGGTAGGCGGTGAACACCAGCAGGGCGAGGGTGACCGGCGCGGCCTGCCAGGGGGACACGCCCGACCAGCGGCGGGCGCGGTGCCTTCGCAGCGCACCCCACCGCACGGCCGGGCGGCCGATCGCGCTGTCAGCCAAGCCGCTTCTCCCAGGCGCTCTGCACCTTCTCCAGGGTCTGCCGCGCCTGCTGCTTGCCCTGCAGGGCCAGCGCCAGCTCGTCGACCAGCGTCTGCAGCAGCTCGGGCGCCTCGGGGCCGTTCGGCCAGACCAGCGGCTTGCCCGACAGTCCCTCGGCGACGACGTCGGCGGCGCGGCCGAACGACTTGCGGAAGACCTGGGAGCTAAGGGTGCTGGTGCGGACGGGGTCCGAGCCGCTGGTCGAGACGGCGATCTGCGCCTCGTTCTGCTTGCGGCTCGCGGCGAATTTCACGAACGCGGCGGCGGCCTCCTTCTTCTTCGACAGCTTCGACACGCCGAGCGCGAACCCGGCGTCCAGCGAGGTGTTGTGCGCGGTGTTGGAGCCGCCGATCGGCAGCGTCACCACGTCCCACTTGTCGACGACCTTGGACTGCTTGGGGTCCTGCGCCTTGACCGAGTGGTCGGTCCAGAACTCCAGCTGGGCGGCCCGTCCGGACAAAAACGCCGGCAGCGCCTGGTCGAAACCGGTCTGCAGCGGGGTCGGCAGGGCGTGCGGGGCGACGTCCAGCAGCGATTGCAGCGCCGCCACCGCCTGCTCGGAGGCCAGCGCGGGTCTGCCGTTGTCGTCCAGGAAGCGGCCGCCGAAGCCGACGAGCCGGTTGGCGAACGTGCAGCCGAGGATGATCGGCACCTGCTGGCCTTCGACGATCACGCCGTAGTGCTCGCCGCGCCCGTCCTTGGTGATCTTCTCGGCGGCGGCGTTGGAGTCCTCCCAGGTCTTCGGGGCGTCCAGCCTGTACTTCTCGAACAGCTCGGTGTTGTAGAAGAGGATGTGGGTGTCGCCGTCGAACGGCAGGCCCCACCGCCGCCCCTGGTACAGGGTGTACGGGTCGTAGATCGACGGCAGCAGGTCGCCGGTGTCGATGTCGGGGTTGGCCTTGATGTAGTCGGTCAGGTCCTCCAGGACGCCGCCCTCGGCCAGGCTGCCCAGCCCGACGTACCAGTACATGATCACGTCGTACTGCCCCGCGCCGGACTGCGCGTCCAGCATCGCCGTGGCCAGCAGCTTGTCGTACGGCACCGGGGTGACCTGGATGTCGGCGCCGGTCTCGGCCTTGAACGTCCGCCGCAACACCTCGAACGCCCCGGCGTTGGGCTGGTTGACCAGCACCTTGAGGGTCTCGCCGGCGAGTTTCGGCTTGGCGGCCGGGTCCAGCGCATCGCCGCCGCCGTCGCCGCCGCAGGCGCCCAGCAGCGGACCGGCGGCGGCCAGCGCGCCGGCGCCGAGGGCGCCGCGCAGCACGGCGCGCCGGGACAGGAGATGGGGCAGGTGGGCTCGGGACATCGTGCGTCCGTTCTGCGGGGTTGGTTCGGTCGGGGGCGTTGATCAGGTGTAGAGGGAGAACTCGGGTACCGCGCCGGTCAGAAAGTGGGCTCCGACCTCGCGCTTCTTGTAGGAGACGGGGTCGTGCAGGGTGTGCGTGCGGGCGTTGCGCCAGAACCGGTCCAGGGCCAGCGCCGCCCGGGTCGAGCGGGCGCCCGTCACCTCGAAGATCCGGGACGAGACGTTCAGCGACACCTCGGTCGCGGCGACCTTGGCGGCGGCGATCAGCACGGCCAGTTCGCCGCGCCGCCGCTCGGTCAGCGCCTCCCGGTCGGGGGCGTGCAGCACCTGGTCGATCTCCTCGACCGCCTGGTCGGCCAGCGCCCGGGCCGCCTTCACCCGGGCCAGCAGGTCGCCGTAGAGGGCCAGCACGTAGGGGTCGTCCACGGCCCGGTCCACGCCGCTGAACAGCCACGGCCGGGTGGTCGTGCGGGTGTAGTCGCGGGCGGCCGCCAGCGCGCCTTCGGCGATACCGATGTAGAACTGCACGAACACCAGCTGGATCGCGGGCGTCACCAGCGTCGTCCACGGGGACGGGTCGGCCAGCGACCCGATGACGTCCTCCTCGGGCACCGGGACGGCGGAGAACGACACGCTTCCGCTGGCCGACAGCCGCTGCCCGATGTTGTCCCAGTCGTCCGGCCGGTGCACCCCCTCGTGCCGGGGGTCGACGATCACGACGAGCGGTTCGCCGGTGTGCGCGTGCACCGCGCCGACGGCGAGGCGGTCGCCCACCCGCGCGCCGGTGGCGAACGTCTTGGTGCCGTTCAGCTCGAACCCGCCGTCCTTCGGGGTCAGCGTCAGGTCGGGGTCGCGGGGGTTGAACGCGCCGCCCCACAGCCAGCGCTCCTCGGCGGCCTGCGGCTCGACGCGCTCGCGCAGCTTCTCCTCGCCGAAGAAGTGCAGGTTCCACGACAGCAGGTAGTGGTAGCCGAGCAGCTGCCCGATGCCGCCGTCGGCCGCGGCGATCTCCCTGGTCACCTGGTAGGCGGTGCGCCAGGTCTGGCCCCCGCCGCCGCGCTCGGCGGGGATCAGCAGCGTCAGCAGCCCGGCCCGGCGCAGCACCTGCACCTCGGCGAACGGCGGGCGGCCCGCCCGGTCGCGTTCGGCCGCGTCCTCGGCCAGCTCGGCGGCGGCCGCGCGGGCCCGCGCGAGCCACCCCTCGTGGTCGCGCGGTGTCGTCTCGGTCTCGATGGTCGTCACGTTGGGTCTCCCGGAAACAAAGGTCAGACGATGCCGTTGCGCGGCGGGACGGTGCCGTTGAGGGCGTGGTCGCCGAGGTGCTGCAGCTTCCAGCGGCGCGGGTCGTGCAGGGTGTGGGTGCGGGCGTTCCGCCAGTGCCGGTCGAGGTTGTACCGTTCCAGCGACGCGCGGGCGCCGACCACGCCCAGCACCTCGCTGGCCACCGTCAGCGCGGCGATGTCGGCCTGCGCCCGCGCCGCCGCGACGGCCAGCGACGCCTCCGCCACCGGGTCGGGGTCCGTCAGGCTCCCCGTGTCGAGGGCGGGCGCGCCCGCCGGCACCGCGTCCAGGGCCTGCCCGGCGCGCACCAGCAGCGCCTCGGCCGCGCGGACCAGCAGCGCCAGCTCGCCGAACTTCTGGATCACCAGCGGCTCCTCGGCCAGCCGGTCCACCTTCGCCTCCGGCCAGGGCCGGGCCGACTCGCGGACGAAGGCCGCCCCCTCCTTCAGCGCTCCCCCGGCGATGCCGACGTCGATCGCGGCGTGCATGTACTGCCCGTAGGCGCCGAACACCTCGGGCCGCTCGAACGTGCGGTAGTGCGGCACGACCCGGTCGGCGGGGACCCGCACGTCCCGCAGGTGGACGGTGCCGCTGCCCGTGCCGCGCTGCCCGAAGCCGGACCAGTCGTCCACCACCTCCAGCCCGGGCGCGCCCGCGGGGACGAACACCGCGTGCACGCGGTTCTGGTCGTCCGTCGCGTACACCGGAATCCAGTCGGCGAACGGAGACCCGGTGGCATAGGACTTGGTGCCGGTGACGGTGTAGCCGCCGTCCGGCAGCGGTGTCAGCCGGGTGCGGAACTCGAACGCGTCGCGTGCACCGGCCTCGGCCAGCGCGTTGCCGAACAGCCGGCCCTTGAGCAGTTCGGCGTAGAAGAACTCGCGCTGCTCCTTTGTGCCGTTCTCGGCCAGCACCCGGACGAAGAAGAAGTGGTTCTGCGGGATCTGCCCGACGCTGGGATCGGCTGCCGCCAGCAGCCGGAACACCTCCCCCAGCGTCACCGCGCCCACCCCGGCGCCGCCGTGCTCGCGCGGCACCGTGATACCCAGCAGCCCCGACTCCGCCAGCTCGGCGATCTCGGTCACCGGCGGCGTGCGCTCGGCGTCGCGGCGGGCCGCGCCCACCGCAAGCCGCGCCGCCAGCCGCCGGGCGACCTCGAGCGCCTCGGCGTCATCACGGATCAGATAGGCCATGACCGGCCCGACCTCCAGGGGACAATGCGCGCAGGCCGAGAGGGCATGCGCGTACTTCGGCAGAAAAGGCGATCATCACTGCGGACTCCGGAGGCGTCGTCGCCCGGGCGGTCCGCGGCTCGCAGCGTCTGTCAGTACGTCTGTCAGTACGTCGGTCAGTACGTCAGAGCGAGTCAGCACTCACAGCGAACAGAGGGCGCTGGCCACGCGGCACAGATCCACGTGCCCACGACTGGTCAAGCACATCGTCACCGACACACCACGAGACTAAACGGACATCCCAACTAAGTCAATCAAACATGTAGGAATTATGGGCTTACTTCGCGGGCACCCCGCCACGGCGACGCGCTGTGGTCCGCCGAACGGGCCCGCCGCCCGGATAGGATGCCGACCGGCCGGACGCCGCCCGCACTACGCGCCCACCGCCACCCGGCCCGAACGACGCTCCCGCCGTTGCGTCGAACTCCACCGCCGCGAACTCCACCGCCGCACGAGGAAGGCCATCCAGCCGTTGTCCCGACGTGTCCGTTCGGCACTGGTCGTGCTGCTGGCGCTCGGACTGGCCGGGGCGGCCGCGGTCTACCTGCGCTCCGGTTCGACGTCCGCCCGCAACACCGCACCGCGCCCCCGGCCGCCGGTGGTGTACGTGATGGGCGACAGCTTCACCACCGGGATCCGCGGGCTCACCAAGGAGCAGGCGTACGCGGGGCAGGCGGCGCGGATGCTGGGCTGGCAGGTGGTGATCGGCGGACGGGTCGGCTCCGGCTTCGCCGAGCCCGGCCCCGCCAAGCAGCGCTTCGACACCCTGTTCACCAGGCAGTTCGCCTGGCGGCCCGCCCCCGACATGATGCTGGTCTCCGGCGGGCACAACGACGTGCTCACCCCCATGAGGCAGGTGCGCCGCCGCACCGTGGCGCTGATCCGCCGGATCAGGGCGCACTGGCCCGGCACCCACCTGGTGATCATGGGGCCGACGTGGGGGCGGGACGTGGGGGCCAAGGCCATCCGCGTGCGCAATACCATCCGCGCCGCCGCGGTGTCCGAACGCGTGCCGTTCATCGACCCGATCGGGCAGCGCTGGTTCACCGGCAACCGCAAGAAGGGCACCGGCAACGCGGTGCGCTACATCCGGGCCGACAACATCCACCCCAACCCGGCGGGCAACCGGCACATGGCCGCGTGCCTCGTCGCCAACCTGCGGACGCTCGGCCTGGCCCGTCCCGTCCGGGGCCGCCCCGCGAGCCCGTCGCCGGCCGCCACCCCGTCACCGGTCACCGCCCCGACCGCCGCGGCCACGCCCTGAGCCGCGCCTCGGGCGGTCACTCCCAGGTCGCGGTCTGCGGATCGACGCCGTGCGCCGCGGCGTTCGCGAAGATCACGTCGCGCAGCCAGACGGCCAGGCCCGGCGCGAACGCGTCGAAGAAGTCGGCGAATCCGGGTTCGCAGACGTAGCCGCGCGCGATGCAGGCGTGCATCGCGTGCGTGCAGTCGAAATACCTGGACATCAGCGCCCGATGCCGCTCGGCGAGGGTGTTCGCCTCGGCGGAGCCGGGCGCGACGCCGGCGCGGCAGGCGGCGGCGAGGTCGGCGTGCAGGGCGTCGGTCTCGGCCTTGACGTCCCTCCAGTCCTGCGGCGTCATCGCGGCGGCCCGCTCGGCGTACTGCGCCCACTGGGCGCTGTCGCCCCAGCGCGCCTCGGCCTCCTCGACCCAGGCGGGCCGCCAGTCGGCACCGAAGATCTCCACCTGCTCCTCGGGGGTCAGCCGCATCCCGCGGCCGGACGCCTCCAGCATGCGGTCGACCGCGTCGACCATCTTCTGCAGGCGGGTGATGCGCTCGACGAGCTGCGCCCGCTGCCGGCGCAGGTGGTCGCGCTCGTCGGCGTCCGGATCGTCGAGGATGCGGCCGATCTCGGCGAGCGGGAACCCCAGTTCCCGGTAGACCAGGACCCGGTGCATCCGGGCGACGTCGTCGCCCGAGTACACCCGGTGCCCCGCCCAGGTGCGTCCGCTCGGGCGCACCAGGCCGATCGCGTCCCAGTGGTGCAGCGTCTTCACGCTGACCCCGACCAGCGCGGCCGCCCGGCCGACGGTGAGCCCGTCGGCGGACGGGGGCGCCCCTTCCCGTCGGCGGGCGTCTCGGTGGGCGTCACTCGTCACCAGCACAGTGTCGCTCACCTCACCCGAGTGCGCGGGCCTCGCCGGGGGCTCACGCGGTGGTCGGGACGCCCGCGTTCACCAGGACGTCGCGTGCGGGCAGCGCGACGCTCTGCGCGGCGGTCAGGCCGGAGGCCGCGATGTGGGCGTCGGCGATCCGCAGACCGGCCGCGTACCCGGCGAAGTCCGGCAGGCCGACGGGCTGCTGCCCCATGCGCCGGGCGGTGGCGTCGCCGTGCACGTACGCGGTGAGGTTCTGCATCCCGGCCACGTCGATGTCCGCCGTGACCTTCTGGTAGACCTCGTCCAGTTCCGCACCGGTCAGCCGCGTCGCCCACGGCCCCAAGGCCTGCTCGCCCGCCAGTTCCCGCACGAACGCCTCGGCCAGCCCCTCGGCCACGACCTGCTCGCCGACCGTGACCGCCGTGGGGTCCCAGGCGACGTTGGCGTAGCGCACGTTGTGGTGGAGTTCGTGCGCGGCGGCGTAGCCGATCTTCGCCAGGCTGGTCTCGGTGGGCCACATCGTCAGGTGGATCGCCCCCGGGAAGCCGCCCATGCCGAAGTAGCCGGCGCTGCGGACCGTCAGGTGGTCGTCATCGGGGTTGCCGAGCACCAGGACGACATGCACGGTGTCGGCGTGGTCGGCCTCGGGGGCGGCGTCGCCGAGCCGCTGCCACGCCGCGGCGAGGCATTCCTCGATGCGGCTCCACACGTCCGCGTCCCGCATCTGCTGCAGGGCGGTGAGGTAGCGCGGGTCGTCGCGGTCGATCCGGAAGCCGCTGCCCATCTGCTGGTGCATCCGGACCATGTCCATGCCGGGCGGCATGGGCATCGCGTCCTCCAGCGGGCGGTAGATCTCGCGCAGGGCGTCGGGCCGCTCGTCCACCGGGAGGCGCAGGAGGTCGGCCATGGCGGACGCGGTGTCGTGAACCACGATCTTCATGCCCCGAGACCGTAGGACCTCCTGTTACAGGAGGGGCAAGCCGCGCACGGCCGCCATAGGTGCGCCGGGGCGTTCAGCGGAGCGGGGGCGCGGGGTCACCAGGGGCCGTAGGGGCCCATGTTGGAGCGGCCGCCACCGCCGCCGCGCTTCTTGTAGGGCTGGACGGCGGGGCGGACGTCGGCGAGATAGACGGCGGCGGCGATGAAGGCCGCCACCGGCAGGATGCGGACGAGCAGCAGGATCGGGTCGGCGCCCTGCAGGGGCAGCACGGCATGGGCGAGGCCCAGGGCTGCGGCAATGCCGAGGATGATCGTCCACAGCTTCTTGCTCTGCTTGCCGGCCGCCACATAAGCGTCGTTGGGGACGGTCAGGGAGTCGACCAGCGCCCACGCCTCCATGGCGAACGCGATGACCAGGAGAGCCCAGAAGAACAGCTGCAGTATTCCGAAAGCTTGCACCGGTCAGCGCTCCTGCCTGTCTCGGCCGCGAGGTCCTCGGACCCACCTTATGGGCAACCCGCGCGTCACATACAAGACGACGGGGCCCGGCCGGGATGTTCCCGGACCGGGCCCCGCGCGCCGGTGTTGCGGGCCTGGGGACGCCCAGGCGGCCGCAGGCTCAGACGCCGCCCTTCCGGCTGCTGGCGGCGGCGGCGCGGGACTGCGTGGTGCGCCGGGTGCCGCGGGCCCGGGTGGCGGGCTTGGCGTCGGCTTCGGTGATCTCGGCGACGGCGGCGGCCTCCCGGTGCACGACGCGCTTGCCCCGCTCGGCCAGCTCGTCGATGAACTCCACGGCGCGGCTGGCGCCGTGCGTCATGTACGCGACGGCGGCGTTGGGAAGGTCCGTGACCTCGATGCGCTCCTGCACGCGGCCGACGTTGTCGCGGACCTCGCCGCGGTAGCGCTCCACCGCCTCGCGGAACTGGCCCCGGTAGCGCTCCAAGAGCTCGCGCACGTCCTGCTGGTACTTGACGGCGGTCTCGCGGGCCTTGACGACCTGCTCGGGCATCTCGCGGATCTTCTCGACCGCCAGGTCGCCCGCGCCGGCGATGGTGTAGACGGCCTTATTGTCGCGGAGGGTGGTAGCCAATGTCATTCCACCTCGTCCTTCCCTGTGTCCCTGTGACGCTCGGATGTGGCGGCGGCAGCCTCGTTCTCCTTGCGGAACGACTCGTAGACGTCCAGCAGCACCTGCTTCTGCCGTTCGGTGAGGAGGAGGTCGGCCCGGATCGCGGTCTGCACGTCGGTGTCGGCGTCGCGGTGCTCCAGGATGCCCGCCTGCACGTACAGGGCCTCGGCCGAGATCCGCAGCCCCTTGGCGATCTGCTGGAGGATCTCGGCGCTGGGCTTGCGCAGCCCGCGTTCGATCTGGCTCAGGTACGGGTTGGAGATGCCCGACACATCGGCGAGCTGGCGCAGCGAGATCTTCGCTCGGGTGCGCTGCTCGCGGATGTACTCGCCGATCGAGCCGACCTTCGGACTTGCCATGGTTCCACCCTGCGTCAGAGTGCTTGCAATTGCAAGCACGGTAGCTAGCACTGATCCGTGAGAACCCTCACAGCGGGTTCGGCGGTGAGATTCGACGGGAAGGGGTTCACTCGACCGCGCTGGACGGCGCGGTCCAGGTGTTGCACACGGCCAGGCCGTCGCCGCGGAAGCCGATCGCGACCCAGCCCGCGTAGTTGCGGGACGAGCCGTGGTCGCGCTGGTCGGGGGGCAGCCGCTCGTCGCCCCGGCCCCGCACGTCCTCCATCATCGCCAGGTACTGGCGGCGCGTGAGGCCCATCGCGCGGCGCTCGGCGCCGAGGAACGCGCCCGCCAGGCACTGCGCCTGCAGCTCGATGCGGCGGCTGGTCTCCATGCGGGCGGTGGCGGTGGACGCGGTCTCCATCTGCTGGTGCCCGTACCGCAGGATCCCGGCGCGCTCCTGGACGTGGTGGCCGTACTCGTGCGCGACCACCCGGGCGAACACCGCGAAGTTCGACAGCGGCTCGCCGCCGGAGGTCTCCACGACGTGCCGCAGCCCCACGTACATCGTGTTGTTGGCGGGGCAGTAGAACGCCGAGGCGCCGGGGTTGGGGTAGGTGCCGCACGGGCTGCGGCCGGACGTCTCCCAGAACACCCGCTTGGGCGGGCTGAACGCCATGTGGGCCTTGCCGAACTGGGTCCGCCAGGAGGCGTCGAGGCAGTCGCTGAGCGCGTTCATGAAGCGGCGCATCGACTCGGGGGCCTGGTCGATCGCCGGGAGGCGGCAGGCGACGGGGGTGAGCGCGCCGGTGGCGTACAGGCGGTTGTCGGTGGCGTCGGCGCGGGAGGCGGCAGGCTGCCGTCCCAGGCCGGGGCCGAGCGTGCCGCCGTCGCCGTCCCAGAACAGCCAGAACCCCACGACGGCCAGCACCACGAACGCGGCCAGCAGGCCGACGAGCCCGGCCACGGTGCCCCCTGTGGTGCGGCGCGGCCCGCGCCGGGGCGGGGTGTAGCGGTACTCCCCGGGTCGCCGGGCGGGCGGGCGAGGCGGTGCCGGCGCCGATGCCGGCGGGGGGTACTGGCCTGGCATAGGGAAGAATCATCCCACACCGCCGAAATTCCACGTGCAGGTCACGGATTTGGACGGGGCGGGCGTGCCCCGTGGCAGGGGGGCGCCGGGCGGCTACGATTTGCGCCCATGTCGGGTCGTTCGCGGCCAGTGGTCGCCTCCCTCACGCTCGCCGCACTCGTCGCCCTGCTCGTGTCGGGGCGTCCCGCCCAAGCGGCCGCCGCACCGTCCGCTCATGCAGGCACCGCGCCCGTCGCCGCCGCAGCGGCGGAGAAGGTGGTGCGGGACCAGGTGGCGCTGCAGGTCGGCGAAGGCGGCACGCTGCACGCCCGCGAGACGATCGTCTACGAGTTCGCCGGGCAGCGCGGCTTCACCCGCTCGTTCGTGACCCGCGAGCACGAGAGCGTCACCCGCGACCGGGTGTACCGGCTGGAGAACGTGCGGGCGTCCAGCCCCGACGGCGGGCCCACCCAGGTGTCGGTGTCCACGTCCGACACGCACACGAACGTGCGGGTGAGCGGCGCGGGGGCGCTGACCGGGCGGCGCACCGTGGTCCTGGAATATGACGTGCGCGGCGCCATCGCCCCGATGGGCGACACCGAGGAGCTGCGCTGGCCCGCGGCCGGCGGCTGGCGGGTGCCGTTGGCCGAGGCGCGCGCCACCGTCGACGGCGGCGCGATGATCCGCAACATCAACTGCTTCGCCGGGCCGCCCGGCACCGCGATCGGCTGCACGCAGTTCTACACCAACCACACGCACACCCAGGGCGTGTTCAGCCAGCAGGAGATGCCGGCGGGCGAGTACCTGACCGTCGTGGTCGGATACCCGCCGGGCGCCACCGGGGGCCAGGCGATCCACGAGCGGCGGCACACCGTGGCCACCGCCTTCTCGATCAACGCGGTGACCGCGTCGGCGCTGCTGGGGCTGCTGGTGCTGCTGCTCGGCGGCATCGTCCTGCTGTACCTGCTGCGCGGGCGGGACGCGCGGGTCGTCGGCCGCCGGGCCGCCGAGGGCGACCACGCGCCGGTGGCGGGCGCCCGGTTCGAGCCGCCGGACGGGGTGCGCCCCGGCCAGATCGGCACGCTGATCGACGAGCAGGCCGACGTGATCGACGTGACCGCGACGATCGTCGACCTGGCGGTGCGCGGCCACCTGCTGATCGAGGAGCAGGACCGGGAGGCCACCGGCCGCCTGGACTGGACGCTGCGCCGCCTGCCCGCCCCGCCCGATGACCTGCTGCGCTACGAGCGGATCCTGCTGGAGGCCCTGTTCACCGGCGCCGACGGCGCCCCGCGCGACAGCGTCCGGCTGTCGGAACTGGACGGCACGTTCGCCCGCTCCCTGGCGCGGGTGCGCAGCGCGATGTACGACGACGTGGTGGAGCAGGGCTGGTTCGCGCGCCGTCCCGACGCGGTGCGCTCGCGCTGGACGATCGCGGGCATGGTGCTCACCGTGCTCGGCGTCGCGGGCACCGTGGCGCTGGCGCTGTTCACCGACATGGCGCTGGCCGGGCTCGCGGTGATCATCGCGGGGGCGGCGCTGGCATACGGCGGCCAGTACATGCCCGCCAAGACCGCGCGCGGCTCGACGGTGCTGGCGCACACGATCGGGTTCCGGGCCTTCCTGGAGCGCGGGGAGCTGCCGGCGGAGGCCGGGGCCGAGCTCGGATCGCGGGAGCGCATCGCGCTGTTCTCCCGGTTCCTGCCGTACGCGGTGGTGTTCGGCGTGGTCGGTCCGTGGGCCAAGACGGTGGAGGACGCGGGCGAGCGCGCCGAAGGCGCCGACAACCTCGCCTGGTACGAGGGCCCCGCCGAGTGGGACCTGTCCCGGTTCGCCGAGTCGATGCGGGTGTTCACGCTGACGACGTCGGGGGCGATCTCGCAGTCGCGGGGCCTGCGCGGAGTGCTCGCCAATCCGGAGGGCTGATCCGCCGGACCGCCGAGGAACATTCGGGCATCGCGGTTGGAATCCCCCCGCCGGGTAGGGGCCGGGCGAGGAGGTGCGATGGTCGTGGCTGCGACTTTTCCCCTCGGCGACAACTACTGGCAGATCCTGGGCCCGATCGTGATCGCGCTGGCGCTCGTCGCCTGGTTGCTGCTGCTGTGGTACGGGCAGCACAAGCGGGTGCGCATCGAGCGAATGCACGGCCGGTCCGCGCACCGCGGCGCCGTGACGGGCGGCATCATCGAGGGCAGCCCGGCGCAGCGGACGCGCCGCGACGAGGCCGAACGCAAGAGCTGATCCCGGTGCACGGCGTGCGGCGGTAGGGGCCGGACGCGGCGGGGTGCGCGCCGATCGTAAGATGTCAGACATCTTACGAGAGGAGCATGTGGTGACGTTGAGTCCCGTCCCGCGCGGATCCACCGTGGAGGCCGTGCTCGACCAGCTCCAGGCCGAGGTCAGCGGCGGCGCCTGGCGGGTGGGCGAGCGCATCCCCGGCGAAATGGACCTGGCGGCCCGGCTGGGCGTCAGCCGCCCGGCGGTGCGCGAGGCCATCCGGGCGCTCGCGCACGTCGGGGTGCTGGAGGTGCGCCGCGGCGACGGCACGTACGTGCGCAGCGCCGCCGACCCGCGGCCGCTGCTGCGCCGCGTCCAGGGGGCGACGCTGCGCGATGTGTTCGAGGTGCAGCTCGCCTACGACGTGCAGGCGGCCCGGCTGGCCGCGCACCGCCGCACCCCCGCCGACCTGGCCCGGCTGGAGGAGCTGCTGGCGGCCCGGGACGCGGCCGAGGACGCCGACGAGTTCGGCGCCGCCGACTCCCGCTTCCACCTGGGCGTCGCCGAGGCCACCGGCAACCCGGTGCTGGTCGAGGCGTGCCGGTACTTCCTCGGGCGGCTGCACGAGTCGCTGAGCGCGGTCCGCCTGGACCACCGCATCCCCGAGGCCGGCCCCGAGCGGCACCGCGCCGTCCTGGACGCCATCGCCGCCGGCGACGCCGACGCCGCCGCCCGGGCCGCCGCCGCGGTGATCGAACCGACCCTGGCCGTGGTGTCCGCCCTGCTGGAGTCCGAATCCGCCGCACAGCCCGGGGACCGCTCGGACGGGGCGGGCGCCGGAGACGGCGGGGAGGGCCGGGCGTGAGCGAACGGCGCGGCGCACTCGTCCTGCGGATCCTGCTGATCGTCCTGGTGGCGGTGAACCTGCGGCCCGCCCTCGCCGCGGTCGGGCCGCTGCTCACCGACATCCGCACCGACCTCGGCCTGTCCGGCACCGGAGCGGGCGCGGTGACCACGCTGCCGCTGGCGTTCTTCGGCGCCTACGGGCTGCTGGCGGCGTTCCTGCGGCGCACCCCGCGCGGCGAGACGCTGCTGGTGACGGCCATGGGGTTGCTGGTGGCCGGGCTGCTGCTGCGGCTGGCGCCGAGCAGTACGGCGCTGTTCACCGGGTCGCTGGTCGCCGGGATCGCGATCAGCATCGGCAACGTCGCGATCCCCGCGATCATCAAGCGCGACCACCCGGGGTCGATCACCACGGTCACCGCGATCTACACGGTGGCGGTCACCACCGGGGCGGCGGTGTCGTCGGGGGCCGCGGTGCCCGTCCAGCGGGCGCTGGACGGGTCGTGGCGGCTGCCGCTGGGCCTGCTGGCGATCCCGGCGGCGCTGGCGGGGCTGGCCTGGCTGCCGCGGCTGCGCCGTTCCGCGCCGGCCGCGTCGGTCGCCGCGGGCGCCTCGCGCCGGGTGGCCGCGCGGGTGTGGCGGTCCGGGCTGGCCTGGCAGATCACGGTCTTCATGGGCGTGCAGTCGTTGCTGAACTACGTGGTGCTCGGCTGGCTGCCGACGATCTGCCAGGACCGCGGCATGGCCGAGACGTCCGCCGGCTACGTGCTGGCGCTGTCGGCGCTGGCCCAGGCGGTCGGGTCGCTGTCGGTGCCCGCGATCGCCCGCCGCACCCGCGACCAGCGGCCGGTCGTCGTGCTGGCGGTCGCGCTGTGCCTGGCCGGGTTCGCCGGGATCGCCTGGGCGCCGATCGGGTCGGTGTGGCTGTGGACGGTCGTGCTCGGCTTCGCCCAGGGCGCGCTGTTCGCCACCGCGCTGGCGCTGCTCGGCCTGCGGGCGCACGACGCCCAGGTGGCCGCGCAGCTGTCGGGCATGGCGCAGGGCGTCGGATACGTGATCGCGGCGCTGGGCCCGCTGCTGGTCGGCGCGCTGCACGACATGACCGGCGGCTGGACGGTCCCCATGGCGGTCGTGCTGGCGGTCACCGCCGGTCTGGCGGTACCCGGACTGGCCGCGGCCCGCGAGCGCACCGTGGGCGCCCCGGTTCCGGCCGAGCCCGCGCGGGTATGAGTTCCGGATAAACGCGCTGACCTGCGCGAATGCGGGTACATAACGATGTGAGTAGGCGCGGTGCACATGGGTATCCGCCCGTTTCGAAGCATTCCGCTCGGGAGGTGGGAGACGTGGTGGTACTGCCCGGAGCCGTTCACATCGGTCCGGAGATCGCGCTGTGGATCGGCCCGCCGATCGTGGTGATCGGCATTCTCGTGTGGATGACGATGACGATCCTCGCCTCGTCGAGGAAGATCCACCCGGACCGCCGGTGCGACCAGTCCCCGCACTGGGGGCCGGTCGAGGGCGGCGCCTATCACTACTGGCCGGGGATGTACTCGCACAGTACGCCGAACATGCAGTTCCCCAAGGACCTGTATCCGGCGCCGGAGCGGCCGAACCGGCAGCCCACGCCGGTGACCATCGAGGGGGAGGCGCCGAAGGCCGAGGTATCCGCGGCCGGCGAGCCCAAGGCGGGGGCGCAGGCCAAGGCCGGGGCGGAGGGCAAGGCCCCCGCCCGGCACGGCCCCGGGGCGCCGTCCGCCTGAGCGGACGCCGGGTCAGCGCGCCGCCGTGAACAGGCCGGCGGCGGGTCGGATCGTGCCCACGACCTGCTCGCCGCCGGTCAGCGGCGCAGCCGCCAGCTCGTCCAGGGCGGCGGCGTCCACCCCTTCGGCGGCGTCGACGCCGAGCGCCCGCAGCAACGCGACCGTGACGGGCGTGCGGGCCCGCGACGCACCATCGTCGATCTTGACGACGCCGGCGCGCCCGTCCGCGGCGGCGAACGCGTCCACGCCCTCGGCGCCGCACTTGACCAGCAGCCCCGGCACCGCGTCCATGAGGCGGCGCTCGTCGCGGCGCGTGCCCGACGTCCACTGCGGGTGCGCCCGCATCGCGTCGGCGACGCGGCGTTCGGCGGTGCCGGGCGCGGCCAGCACCAGCGCGCGGAACGCCCGCGCCACCCCGGCTGCGGACAATGCGAACAGCGGGGCCCCGCATCCGTCGACGCCGACCGCGGCGACCCGCTCGCCCGCCAGCTCCTCGACCGTGGCGCGCACGGCCTTCTGCAGCGGGTGGTCGGGGTCCAGGTAGGACGCGGTGGGCCAGCCCGCCGCCACGCACGTCGCCAGCATGGCCGCGTGCTTGCCCGAGCAGTTCATCAGCAGCCGCGACCGGTCGCCGCCGGACCGCGCCAGCTCCGCGACGAGCCGCAGCTCCAGCGGCCAGTCGGGCGGGCAGCGCAGCGCCCCCTCGTCCAGCCCGGCGGCGGCGAGGATGGCGCGGGCGCCCTCGACGTGGAAGTCCTCGCCCGAGTGACTGCCCGCGGCCAGCGCCAGCAGCTCGCCGTCCAGGTCCAGCCCGGCGCGCAGCATGGCCACCGCCTGCATGGGCTTGTTCGCCGACCGGGGGAAGACCGGCGCGTCGGGGTCGCCGGCGCACACCGCCACCGAGCCGTCGGCGGCCAGCCCCACCGCGGATCCGCGATGCCGCGACTCCACGAACCCGGAACGTTCCACCTCGACCAGCACCGGATGGGTGTCCACCATGCTCCCAACGCCGTGACCTGCGGTTGACCACCCACAGGATAGGGAGCTCGAAGCCGTGGTCAGCGCGGTGCGACGCCCAGGAAGGCGCGTGCCTCGGCGGGCGGCATGGCGGGACGCTGCGCCAGGTCGGCGAGGGCGGCCGCGCGCTCCACGAGCTGGGCGTTGGACGTCACCGGCCGACCCTTGGCGAAGGTGAGCGTGTCCTCCATGCCGACGCGCAGGTGACCGCCCGCCGACAGCGCCGCGTACATGACGGGAAGCGTGGTGCGGCCCACGCCGGTGGCCGACCAGGTCGCCCCGTCCGGCAGCGCGTCCACCGCCGCGACCAGCGTCCGCGCGTCGCCCGGCATGCCGCCCGGCACGCCCATCACCAGGTCGCAGTGGACACGGCCGCCGTACGGCGCGCCGTGCTTGTCGAGCAGCCGGTGCAGCGCGGCGATGTGCCCGAGGTCGAACAGCTCGAACTCGGGGACGATCCGCAGCTCCTGGGTGCGCCGGTACAGCTCGGCCATGAACGGCCACGGGTTCATGAACACCTCGTCGCCGAAGTTGACGGTGCCGCAGGTCAGCGAGCACGCGTCCGGCCCGGCCTCCAGGACGCGCAGCCGGTCCTCGTAGGGGTCGGTGACCGCGCCGCCCGTGGACAGCTGGACGACCAGGTCGGTGGCCTCGCGCAGCGCCCGCACCGTGTCGCGCAGCCGGGACAGGTCGAGCGTGGGCCGGGCGTCGTCGTCCCGGATGTGCACGTGGATCACCGCGGCGCCCGCGGCCTGGCACTGCTTGGCCGTCTGGACCAGCTCGTCCAGCGTCACCGGCAGCGCCGGGACGTCGGCCTTGGCGGACTCGGCCCCGGTGGGCGCCACCGTGATGAGCGTCTTTGCTCCCATCCAGGCAGAATGCATGGCCATGAGGGCTGTAGTCCAGAGGGTGAGCCGCGCATCGGTGACCGTGGACGACCGCGTGGTGGGCGCGATCGACGGGCCGGGCCTGCTGGCGCTGGTAGGGGTGACCCACGACGACACGCCGGAGCGGGCCCGCAAGCTGGCCGCCAAGCTGTGGGGGCTGCGCATCCTGCCCGACGAGAGGTCGTGCTCGGACCTGGGCGCCCCGCTGCTGGTGGTCAGCCAGTTCACGCTCTACGGGGACACGCGCAAGGGGCGGCGTCCCAGCTGGATCGCGGCCGCGCCCGGCCCGGTCGCCGAGCCGCTGGTGGACGAGGTCGTGGCCGAGCTGCGCGCGCTGGGCGCCAAGGTCGAGACGGGCGTGTTCGGCGCCGACATGAAGGTGTCCCTGGTCAACGACGGCCCGGTCACCCTGATCGTCGAGACCTGACCTGTGTCGGGGCCGCGGCCCGAGGGGTCACAGGTCGAAGCCGTAGACCACCCCGGCGATCGTGACGAGGGTGCCCAGGGCGGCCAGCAGGATGAGGGTGCGGTCGGCCTGGGCGAGCCGACCGCGCACCGCAGGCGAGACCACCAGCGTGCCGGTCGCGCGGTTCGGGTCGGCCTTGGGCGGGCGGCGCAGCGGGTTGCGCAGCCCCACCAGGCGCCACAGCGCGTCCGTCTTGACCTGCTGGTGGCCGGGCGAGCAGGCGAACAGGCGGCCGCGTGCGGGCTCGCGGCAGGAGTAGCCCCGGCGCGTGGCGACCCGGCAGATCGTGGGGACGAACACCAGCTCGTACAGGCACCACAGCAGCAGGGTCAGCATCGCCAGCCGCCAGGACCGCCACCACCCCGCGGCCGCCAGGAGGACGGCGAACGCACCCCACCAGACCAGGGCCGACTCGCGGCGCCGTCGGCGGCGCCGTCCGGGCGCGCCCTTGCGGACGAGCGGCGGCCCCTGCTTCCCCTGCGCGACCATCGGACCGGACCCACCCCCTGCCGGTTTCCGTCTACGACAGACGAGTCTGCCCGGAAGGTAGGAACTTTACGCCCGGCGAGCGGCTTGTCGGGGGAAATTTATCTTGGCGTTCGCGCCGGTGTCCGGGGACACGATGACCTCCTGGGCGGCGGCCACGCCCCCGGCGAGCAGCTCGGCGTCAACCGGGACGTTCCGCTTGACCAGCGCCAGCGCGATCGGCCCCAGCTCGTGGTGCCGCGCCGCCGACCCCACGAACCCCACCGTCCGGCCGCCCGGGATCTCCACCGGGTCGCCGTGGGCGGGCAGCCGGTCGACGCTGCCGTCCAGGTGCAGGAAGACGAGGCGGCGCGGCGGGCGGCCCAGGTTGTGGACGCGGGCCACGGTCTCCTGGCCCCGGTAGCAGCCCTTGGACAGGTGGACGGCGGTCTCGATCAGGCCCATCTCGTGCGGGATGGAGCGGTGGTCGGTGTCCAGGCCCAGGCGCGGGCGGTGCGCGGCGATCCGCAGCGCCTCGTACGCCCAGATGCCGGCGGGCCGCGCGGTCTCGGGCAGCCCGGCCAGCTCCTCCCGCTTGACGATCTGCGCGGTGCCGGCCACGTCGGGCAGGGCCAGGGCGCCCGGCCCGGGGTCGCGCCCGGTGGTCACCACCGCGTACGCGTCGCTGACGTCGGCCACCTCGACGCGCAGCATGAACCGCATCTTGTCGAGGAACTCCACCAGCGCCCCGGCCGTGCCCGGCTCGACGTGCATCCAGACCGCCTCGCCGTCGTCCACCAGGTGCATGTGGTGCTCGATGTGGCCGTGCGGGCTCAGCAGCAGCGCCTCGGTCGGCTCGTACGGCTTGAGGTTCTGCAGGTGCTGGCTGGTCAGGCTGTGCAGCCAGCTCAGCCGGTCCGGCCCGGAAACACGCACGACCCCCCGGTTGCTCCGGTCGACGAACGCCTCGCCCGCCTCCAGCGCGCGTTGCTCCTGCGCCGGTTCACCGTAGTGGGCGGCGATATCCTGGTCGGGCGCGTCCGCGGCGACGGCCCCCGGCAGCTTCAACAGCGGGCTCTCCATGCGTCCCAGACTATTTCCCGCCGCCTGCGCCCTTGAGCCCCGCCCGGGGGCGCGCTAGTCGCGGCAGGAGCCGCAGCGGCCGTAGACGGTGAGGTGGTGGACGTCGGTCTCGAATCCGAACTGCCTCTCCAGCAGCTCCGCCAGCCCGGCGGCGGCCTCGGGCTCGACGTCGTTGACGGCGCCGCAGTCGCGGCAGACCAGGTGGATGTGCTCGGCCTCGGCCGCAAGGTGGTAGTTGGGCGGGCCGTGTCCCAAGTGGGCGTGCTTGACCAGCCCGAGTTCCTCCAGCAGTTCGAGCGTCCGGTACACGGTGGAGATGTTGACGCCGCGGGCGGTGCGCTGGACCTCGGCGCAGATCTGCTCCGGGGTCCCGTGCTCCAGGTTCGTCACCGCCTCCAGTACCAGCTGGCGCTGAGGTGTGACCCGGTAGCCCTTCGCCCGCAGCTCCTCCTGCCACGTGTCCGCCATGTGCAGATTCTATGTTGTGCCGGATGTCACCGTGAGGGCCTTTCGGCCCTGTGCAGCGGGCCTTCCGGGCGCGCCCGCGGGGTCCCTTCCGCGGGCCGGACGGCGGGGTGTCCGCCCAGCGCGCGCGGGGCGCCGCGCGCACGAGAAGGCCCCCGGACCTTCCGCTTGACGCGGGTGATGGGAGGACTCACCCATCGGTCCGGGGGCCCGGTGTCTGCCTGGTATTCACCGGTCGACGCCGCGACCGGCCTACGTCTCCCTCAGGACGGTTGGCTCGTCCGCGGAATCGGTAGTGCCAAGGCGTGACGGCGACCTAGTGGACAGCCACCTCGCAAGTCCTACAGTCACTCATGCCTAGGACCACCTCCTTTCCTGCGTGGGACGCAGGCTATGCGAGGCCGACGCCAGGGGCAAGGAGTTTTTACGCTGGGCGGACACCGCAAGATCCGACCCCGGGGAAAGGGCCGCGGGCAGCGTCCGCAAGCACCGGCCCCACGCGCCCGGTGCCGTCAGCCGACCTTCTTGAGCTGGGCCGACAGGTGGGCCTGCAGGGGCTGCCCCATGGCCGCCATCTCATACACCCAGCCCAGGTCGCGCTTGCCGTCCTTCTCCGGCATCAGCCCGTACAGCCGCCGCCCGGCGGTGACCTCCTTGGCGGACCTGGTCCGCGCCACCACGTCGGTCTGCATCTCCACCCGGTTGAACGCCACGTTCCCGACGTAGATCTCGACGATGCCGGTGGGGTGGGCCAGGGTCACCTCGACCTGGTTGTCGGGCTGCGGCCGCCAGTACCCGCTCTCGGTGCCGAGGGGCGCGCCGAGGGAGCCGTCCTTCTCGATCAGCCAGCTGCGGCTGGTGTAGATCAGGAACGGCTTCCCGTTGTGGGTGAACGAGACCTCCTGCCCGAAGTTGAACGCCTCGATCGTGGGGTAGTCGCCGACTCCGGCGCCCTCCCACGTGCCCAGCAGGAACTCCAGCGGCTTGAGGTCGGGGTGCAGCTCAGGCTCCATGGCCACCGAGCGTAGCGGCGCGCCGGAGGGCTCGGGACATCGCCGAACCCGCCGCCTGCCGCCGGGGCGCCGCCGCTGTCAGCGCATCCGCGACAGCCGCACCACCACCAGCATCGCCGCCACCGCGACCAGGCCGAGCACCGCGACCAGGACCACCGCGTTCACCATGCCGCCCACGGCACCGAACCCTACGCCGCCGCGGCCCCCGCCCGCGCCCCGACGCGCCTCCCCGGCCCCGGCTAGGCTGCGGGCATGGCGAGATCTCTTGTGATCAAGGCCACGGCGGGCGCCGACGCGCCCGAACGCTGCAACCAGGCGTTCAACGTCGCGGCGGCCGCGGTGGTCAGCGGCGTGCCGGTGTCGCTGTGGCTGACCGGCGAGTCCTCCTGGTTCGCGCTGCCCGGCCGCGCCAAGGAGTTCTCCCTGCCGCACGCGACCCCGCTGGAGGACCTGCTGGACGCGGTGCTGACCGGCGGCCGGGTGACGCTGTGCACGCAGTGCGCGGCGCGCCGCGGCATCGGCCCCGACGACGTGCTGCCCGGGGTGCGCATCGCGGGCGCCCCCACGTTCGTGGAGGAGATCACCGCGGACGGCGTGCAGGCGCTCGTCTACTGACCGCCGGAAAACGTACCCCGGCCGAGCCGGTCAGGACGGGCCGGTCAGGACGAGCCGGTCAGGACGGGCCGGTCAGGACGGGCCGGTCAGGACGACAGGACGGCGTTGAGGCGCTCCTCGCGCAGCCGGCCGGCCCAGGAGTCGTCGATGGGCGGCAGGTCCCGGCCGATCGCCCAGCGCAGCAGCAGGTCGGCCAGGCCGGGGTTGCGGACCAGCGCCGGGCCGTGCATGTAGGTGCCGATGATGCGCCCGGCGTAGGCCCCCTCGTACCCGTCGCCGTTGCCGACGCCGTGCACGACGCGCGCCAGCGGCCGGGCGTTCGGGCCCAGCCGGGTGACGCCCTGGTGGTTCTCGAACCCGGTGATGCGCGGCACGTTCAGCTCCGGCGCGACATCGCCGACGATCTCGCCGACGGCGCGCTGCTCGCCGCGTCCGCTGCTGATGTCCAGCAGGCCGAGGCCCTGGACGGGCTGGCCCTCCTCGCCGCCGAACTGGGTGCCGAGCAGCTGGTAGCCCGCGCACACGGCGAAGATCACCGCGCCGCGCTCGGCCGCGCGGTACAGGCCGCCGTCGTTGCGCAGCCGCTGGGCGGCCAGGATCTGCGGCCGGTCCTCGCCGCCGCCGAGCAGGTAGATATGGCCGTCGACGGGCACCGGCTCGTCCGAGCGCACCTGCACGGTCTCGTAGGGGATGCCGCGCAGCGCCGTGCGGCGCTCCAGGATGATGGTGTTGCCCTGGTCGCCGTAGGTGCTCAGCAGGTCGGGGTAGATCCAGACGATCTTCAGGCGGTCAGACGACACGGCCGTACCTCGCTCGGATGTTCTGGAAGGCGGTGTAGTTGGCGATCACGTCCAGGTGCCCGGGCGGCACCGCCATGACCGCCTGCTCGATGTCGTCCACGACGGTGAACGACACGTCGGCGGCCTCCAGGCGGACGGCCAGGTCGATGCGGCGCTCGCCGGTCACCCACACGGGGCGGCCGCGCAGGATGCGGTAGTCGACGTCCCACAGCCAGGAGGTGTCGCGGCCGTCCGGCCCCTGCGCGTTGATCGACAGCGCGACCGGGCCGGGCGCGGGCTGCAGCACGTCGAACGCCTCCAGCCAGCCCGCCGGGTTCTTCGACAGCAGCAGGCGGATCTGCCGGCCCTGGTGCTCGACCGTGGTGTAGCGGCCGGCGACCGACTTGACCTGCGCCAGCAACGGGAGCGCCTGCTCGGGCGGGACGCCGAACTGGGCGACGACGGCCAGCGCGATCGCGGCGTTGGACCGGTTGGCGCGGCCGGGCAGCGACAGCCCCGCCAGCGAGTAGGCGCGGCCGTCCGGGGCGGTCACCACGTCGCCCTGCAGGACCCAGTCGGGGCGCGGGCGGGCGAAGGCGCACTGGCGGCAGCGCCAGTCCTGCCCCTCGCGGTCCAGCGGGCCGCCGCACTCGGGGCAGCACCAGGAGTCCTCGAGCCAGTGCTGCCCGGCGGCCACCCATGTGACGCTCTTGGCGGTGGACGCGCCCCAGGTCACCAGGGGGTCGTCGCAGTTGGCGACGACGTGGCTGTGCGGCGCCCCCTCCAGGGCCCGGCGCCACTTGCCCGCCAGCAGCCAGATCTCGGCGGCGCGGTCCATCTGGTCGCGGCTCAGGTTCATCAGCGCGACGACGTTGGCGCCGGTCTCCCCGAGCACCATCGGCACGTACTTCTCGTCGCACTCCAGCACGCCGTAGCGGGCATCCGGAGCGGAGGCCAGCGCGGACACGTGCCCGGTCGGCATGTTGGCGCCGAAGGCGTTGGTGGCGACCTCCCCCAGCGGGGTCATCGCCGAGGTGATCAGCCGGGTGGTCGTGGTCTTGCCGTTGGTGGCGCTGACGAGGACGAGCTTGCGGTCCCGGGCGAGCCTGGTGAGCAGTTCGGGGTCGAGGGCCAGTCCGACCCGCCCCCCGATCACCGATCCGTCACCCCGGCCCGCCAGCCGGGACATCCTCGCGGCCGTACGACCGAGCGCGACGGCCAGCTGCGAACGCAGCGGTAGATCGCTCATGGGCTCCGTCTTCTCTGGTTGTGCATCCGGGCGCCTGGAAACCGCTCCGAGCCTAGCCGCACGTGCGGGTGTCCCGTCGCCCGACCGGACGATCAAGGTGGACGGGTCGCCGCGGCGGCCCGTCCGGGTCACCTTCCGCAGTGCGACGAGCGTCACACCGAGGCGGGCGAACCAGGCCTCTCCATCTTGACTCTCACCGCATGTCGTGGTTCGGTGCGAGCCCCGGCGACGGCGCGGCGGGACCGGCCGTCCTTGCCATCCGGGCGCGGCACAGCGCCCCCACCTAGTAATTTGTCCGGGGCCCTACTGTTTCGCGGGGAAAGCGGCAACAAGGCGAGGTCTGAGCCATGCAGTGTCCGACGTGCGGTACGAACACGCCCGGCACGCCGGGCACGTGTCCGAACTGCCACGCGCCGCTGGGCGCCCCGGCGAACGGGCCGATGGGCGCTCCGATGGCCCACGGGCCCGCCGCGGCCGGCGAGACGGTCGTCATGTCGGCGCCGCCCGCCCCGCCGGCCGCCCAGTCGGACTCTCCGTCGGCGTCCACGGCGCCGTCCAAGCCCGTCGGCGGGGATCCGGAGGCGACGTCGGCGTGGGCGTTCGACGCCGCCGACGTGGCGCAGGCCGCGGAGCCGCCCAAGACTCCCGCCGCCGGCGCGCCGACCGTCGTCGTGCCCGCCGTCGCCCCCGCCGACGCGCCCACACCGTCGAACGGCTTCACTCCGCCCGCAGCGCCCGCGCCGGCCGAGCCCGGACCGAGCGAGCCCGCGCCCGCGCCCGCCGAGCCTGCGTCGGCCGAGCCCGCCCCTTCGGCGCCCGCGCCTTCCGCCGCCGACGCCCCGGCCGCGTCTCCTCCGCCGCCCGCAGGGGCTGAGAAGGACGGCGACGCGCAGGGCGCGGCAGGGCCGCAGGATCCGACGGCACCCGAGCCGATCATCCCGGAGTCGTGGTTCGCCCAGCCCAAGCGCCCGCAGGAGAACCAGGGCGAGCAGGGGCAGGCCGCCCAGGCGCAGCAGCCGCCCCCGGCCTGGGGCATGGCCGCCACGCCCCCGGCCGACAACGCGCCGCCCGGGGCGACCGCCGTCCTCGACGTCGGCGCTTCGCAGCCGCCCGCGCCGCCCACCCTCATGGACCAGGGCATGTACGCGAACCAGGCGCCGGGGCTCCCCCCGGGCACCGGGGCCGGCGGCCCGAACTACGGCGCGCCCTTCCACAACCCGGCCGCCGGGCAGTTCACCCACCCCATCCAGGGGGCCGACACCGCTCCCCCGGATTTCCCGCCCTACCCGGCCGACCCGCACGCCAAGGCCAAGAAGGGGGTGAGCAAGCCGCTGCTCATCACCGTCTCCGGGCTCGTCGTCGCGGCGCTGGTGTCGGTGGGGCTGGTCATGTTCAGCAAGGACGACACCAAGTCACAGCAGCCCGTGGCCAACGCGGCGTCGCCGTCCCCCGCCCAGACGGCGTCGGCGCCGAAGCAGAAGCCGACGACGCAGGCCGCGGCCACCATGCAGAGCCAGGCCAAGGAAGTGAACGCGATCCTGGCCGCCAGCCGCGACACCCACAACCAGCTCAAGCGCGCGGTCGGCGCCGCCGGCTCCTGCAAGACCCTGCCCCAGGCCATGGCCGGTTTCCAGACCGTCAAGACCCGGCGGACCAACCAGCTGCGCCGCACACAGGCCTTGAAGCTCGACAAGGTGCCCAACGGCGAACGCCTGCGCGCCAGCATGCAGCAGGCGTTCCAGGCGTCGCTGCAGGCCGACCAGGCGCTCATCACGTGGGGGCAGCGCGCGCAGCGCAACTGCCGCGGCAAGCCGCGTCCCGCCGTGAGCCGCGCGTCGGGGCGCGTGGCCGCCGAACGCAAGGCGATCATCGCCAAGCGCAGGCTCGTCGCGATCTGGAACCCGATCGCCAAAAAGGCCGGCCTGCCGCACCGGATCGCCGCCAATCTGTGACCGCCCGATCGCGGGATGAATTGCGGCCCACCCGGCATTGCCGCACTATGTTGGGACGGGTCTTCCAACACGGCAAAGGACTGCGATGCGCTGTCCGGCATGCGGTAGCGACACCACGCCTGCGTTGCCACGTTGCACACGCTGCGACGCTCCGCTCGGCGGTGACGAACCCACCCTGGTCGGCGACGGCCCGCGGCCCCGGGACGACGACTCGACCGCCACCCGGGTCTTCGGCGACGACAGCGCCACACGTTTCTTCGGTGACGACTCGGCCACGCGCGCCTTCGGCGATGACGTCACCGTCCCCGACTCCCACGCGCGGGACCCGTACGCGCCGCCGCCCGTCCCCCCGCAGGACCCTCCACCGTGGATGACCCCGCCCTCCGCGCCGGGGGAGACGGCCATCTCGCTGTCGCCGGAGCCGTGGGACGAGCCGCAGATGTGGCAGCCGCCCCCGCCCCGCAAGCGCCGCCGCGCGATGCCGTACCTGCTGTTCCTCGCGGGCTGGGTGGTGCTGGTCGCGGTGGCGGTCGCCATCGTCCTGTGGCCGCGCGGCGACGGCGGAGGCGCCGCCCCCTCGACGAGCACCGTCGTCAGCCCGCAGAAGAACGAGTCGGCCACCGCAGAGGACCCCTCACCCGAGGAGTCGCCGTCGGGTGACGGCGACGCCGCCCGGGAGGCCACCGAGATCGACGGGCTGCTGTCGGAGATGGCCACCACCCGGTCCGAGCTGGGCGGCGTCATCGCGGGCGGATGCCGGCCGTCGGCGCTGGAGCGCATCCGCCGGCAGCGGCAGGAGCAGCTGAGCCGGGCCCGCGCGCTGGAGGTCGACGACCTCGACCAGGGCGCCGAGATGAAGGACGCGCTCGTGCGGGCGCTCCAGGCGTCGGTGGAGTCCAACCAGCGCTACCTGGACGCGGCGCCCGGCTGCCCGTCCGACAGCGAGGTCGCCGACGTCAACGGGCGGGCCAGCGACGCCAAGGCCGAGTTCATGCGCTACTGGCAGCCGATCGCCGAGCAGCAGGGGCTGTCGCCGCGCTCGGCCGACACGATCTGACCCGCCGCGATCCGCCCCGCCGCGATCTGACCCGCCGCGATCTGACCCGCACGGTCAGGCGTCCGGGAACGGCGGGCCCGGCGGGTTTTTCTCGAACGCGTCGATGAACCGGTCCGGCCAGGTCAGCACCGGCTCCAGCCACGAGGCGACGCGCATGGTCTCGGCGATCTGGTCGAGCTGCTCCTCCTCGGGCACGCCGATCGCGACGGCGGCCAGGTCGCGGGCGAACGCCTCGTGCTCGTCGTCGCCGCCCAGCGCGGTGAGCGCGACGGGGCGGTTGCGTTGCAGCTCCATCGACAGCGGGTGGCGGCGCAGCGCCCGCAGCCGGTGGCCGAGCTTGGGTTCGGGCGGCTGCTTCAACCCGGGAAGCTGGTAGTCCAGGGGCGGGGCGGGCGCGTGCTTGTCGGGGACGCCGGCGCCGTAGGGGAACAGCTTGTCCATCTCGTGCAGCCACCGCACCTGGGGGATCACCCACCCGGGTCCCGGTGCCGTGCCGACGAGTTCGTACGCGCCGTCCAGCAGCCGCTGCGCGACCTCCGCGGCCTTGGCGGTCAGCTCGGCGGGCGGGTAGGCGGTGCGCAGCGCCCACGCGCGGCGCGTCACCGCGCGTTCCACGACGGTCGCCAGCGCGCACTCGCGCAGCCGCGGCGCCAGCCGCGACCAGGTGCGCGACAGGTCCGGCGGGACGGCGGGCAGCGGCCGGTTGACCACGTGCGCGAGCACCAGCACGTCCGCCCACAGCCGCAGCCACGCCCCGTCGGGGCCGGCGGCCAGCAGATCGGCCTCGCGCAGCTCGATCAGCGTGCAGGCGCGGCCCAGTCGGCACTCGCAGCCGCAGGCGGCCGAGCGGCGCCCGTCGATCGGGGGCGGCGGGCCGGGCAGCGCCTTCTCGCGGCCCTCGCCCAGCGGCACCCGCACCCGCAGCGGCCGGTCCATGCCGTCGGCGAACACCGCCGCCACGCCGGGCCGCAGCGACACCACCTCGCGGGACTGGTCGTCGTCCAGGTTCATCGCCGCGCCCACCTGGTGCCGGTCGTCGAACGCCGGAAGCCGGTGCACGACCTTCAGCGCGGTGTTCTTGATGACGTCCGGCACCAGCTTGGTGGGGATCTGCTCGGCGACGATGATGCCCTCGCCGTACGCGCGGATCTCCGCCAGCATCCCGGCGAACAGCTCCACGGCGTGCGAGCTGGTGCGCTCGGGGCCGCGGTTGCGCAGCAGCCGGTGCGCCTCCTCGATCACGATGACGTGCCGCAGCCCCGGCGCGGTGCCGCCGGCGCGGGCCCGCATCCGCAGGTGCTCGACGATGCGGATGATCAGCGTGCCCATGAGGAACGCCTTGTCCTCGTCGTTTGCGACGTCCTCGATGGCCAGCACGATGTTCTCGCGCAGCATGCCGCCGACGTCGGCGGGATGCCCGCCCTCGAAGAACCGCCCGGCCGAACCGATGCGCAGGCTGCGCAGCCGCACGTCCACGAACCCCTGCACGTCGGCCATCAGCTCCCGCCCGTAGCCGACCTCGCCGATGACCTGCAGCGCGGCGTTCTGCAGCTGTTCCAGCGTGGGGACCGCGGGTTCGATGAGCGAGCCGGGCACGCCGCCGCCGGTCACCACGTCCCACCCGTTGGCCTCGTACACCCGCTGCAGCGCCTGCGCCATGATCTGCGGGAACGGCTCCTCGGCGTCGAAGGCGGCCTGGAACAGCGCGCGCACCATGTCGATGTGGGCCTGCACCGGGTAGCCGGGCTCGGGCGCCAGCGGGTTGACCGACAGCGGCACCGCCGCCGGGTCGGACGGGTTCACCACCGTGACCCCGCCGCCGAGGTCGCGGATGCGGCCCGCCATGGCCGCGTACTCCGACTTGGCCGGTTCGATCGCCAGCCACGGGATGCCCGCGCGGGTGAGCTGCTCCAGCAGGTGCCGGACGGTCTGCGACTTGCCCGCCCCGGTGGCGCCGGTGACGAACACATGCCGGTTGATCGTGGAGCGGGGCACGGTGAACCGGCCGACCTGCCGGTCCTGCCCGTCCAGGATCGCGCCGAGCTCGATGCGCGGTTCGTGCGCGGCGGTGGACTGCGGTTCGTCGGTCTCGGAGGTGACGTCGAAGTAGCCGGCGTCCAGCACCCGCAGGCCGGGCACCTCGCGGCGCGGCAGCCCGGCGAGCGCAGCCAGCGCCCCGGCCGTGGCGACGAACGGGAACCGCTGCTCGCCGTCCACGAGCCCGGGGTCGGGGCGGCGGGTCTGCCCCCGGTACGCGGCGGCGTCCGCGCGGTAGCGGGCCGGTTCGGCGGCCCGGTAGCCGTCGGCGGCCCGGTACGGGCCCACGTCCAGCATCTCGCTGAACGTGCCGGTGATCTGCCCCGACCGCAGCCGGTACGGGTGGTGGCCCAGCTCCATCGACCCGACGAGCACGGGCGCGATCTGGCCCAGCTCGGCCGGGTTCGCCGCGCCCGCCAGCACCCGCACCCGCCACAGCCCGGCCTCGCGGAACGCGTCCAGTTCGGCCAGCCGCTGGTCGGCGCGGGCGACGGCGAGCCGGGCCTGCTCGTCCTCGCCGCGCCGCAGCATGCGCAGCTCGTGGTGCAGCTCGCGCATCTCGACGTCGACCTGCCGTTCGTCGCACGGGTCGGCGACCACGAACCAGCCGAACGGCCGCTCCATGAGGGTGACCAGCGTCGACTCGAACAGCCCGAACCCCTCGTCGGGGCGGGACGCCTGCGGGGCCAGCCGACCGGGGCAGCGGGTCCAGGTCATCCGCTCGGCCTGGCGCAGCCACCCGTCCCCGATCGCCACGCCGCGCGCGCCGCTGGGGAACAGCAGCCCGCGGGTCTCGCCGTCCCGGGCGGGCGGCCCGCCGACCGGCCCGGCGTTGGTGATCAGCTGCAGGGGCGCGCCGCCGCCGGGCGACAGCCAGCCCACCACGAACGGGCGGCGCCGCCGCGCCGCCGACAACGCGGCGGGCAGCACGCTGACGAAGTCCCATTCGGCGGAGGCGGTGCGCCGCGGCGCCGGAATCGCCTGGATCCGGTACCACGGCCCCGCCAGTACGGATCCGCCCTGCTGGAGTTCGGCACCTGAGGACTGCGCATCCGGGGCTGATGTCACCCCAGCATCCTTACCGGCCCCCGGCCGCTCGCGCCAGAGCTCCTAGCGTCCCTGCGGAGGGTCGGCGGCGTGCCTGCCGCTGGACCGCAGTGACGGGACGATCCGCGTCCCCCGGCGGGCACCGCCGTGCCTGCCGCGCCGCACCGCACCGTTCACCTCGCCGTTCGTGCCGCTGTTCGCGCCGCGGCCCGCACTGCCGTTCGCGCCGCTGTTCACGCTGCGGCCAGTGTCGCGGTTCGCGCTGCGGCCAGTGTCGCGGTCCGCCTCTCCGTGCGCGTTGCGGTTCGTGGCGTGGTCCGTGGCGCCGCTGCCGGGTGCCGCGTCGTGAGGGGCGGCGGGCGGTGCGGCGGACGACCGGCCGTGCGACCCGTTGGGCGCTTCGGGGGCCTGCGCGTCGGACGAGCCGTCCGGCGGCGGGGCGTCACCGCTGTCGCGTTCCAGTCCCACCTGGCCGTCCTGCTTCTCCTGCTCGCGCAGATACTCCTCGAACTGCATCGAGTGCGTGGTGGGCAGGGTGATGATGCCCGGGTTGGCGTCCACCAGCAGGATGCGGCGGCCGCTGCCGCCCGCGTGGGTGAAGACCATCGCGGTGGGCGGGAGCTCCTGCAGCTGGTGCGGTTCGACGAGCAGTTCGCGGGAGCGCTGCTTGCCCGCGCCGTCGGCGCCGACGGTGCGGCCCCAGGCGGTGGCCGAGCCGATGACCCGGGCGAGCGCCGCGTCGTCGGCCGGGCCGGGCAGCGGCGACCACACCGGGTCGGTCAGCCCGTCGCCGCGGACGCGGGCGTAGGCGACCGTGCTGGCGTAGCCCTCCGCGGCGACGTCGTCCGGCAGCGCCTCACCGGCCGAGTCGGTCATCTCGGCGACGAGCAGCCGCTGACCCGCGCCGATGTGGTCGGCGGCGACGCGGGCGTCCTCGGGGTTGCCCACGCGCATGAACCCGACGGCGGCGTGCCCGCGGCGGCCGAGCCGTTCGCGCACGTGCGGCGGGATCGACCGGTACATCAGCACCAGCCCGGTGCCGGCGGCCTCGCAGGCGTCGATCAGCCGGTCGAGCACGTCGCCGCGCAGCTTCTCGGCCCCGCACAGGAACAGGGTGTGGTCCCAGCGTCCGCCGGGCGGCGACTGCCGGATGCGGTGGGTGAGCGCGGTGGTGACGTACGTGCCGAGGATCCGGTTGGTGAGCACCCCGGCGCGGCGGTCCATGGACAGCACGTGCAGGCGCGACGGCGGCAGCCGCACCGGCTCGGTGGCCAGCTTCTCCAGCTTGCGCAGCTGCGCCTCCAGCGCCCAGGCGCGGCGCACCACGATCCGGTCGGTGGCGTCCCGGCCGAACATCGTGGCCAGGCGTTCCAGCTGGTCGTCGGTGAGCAGGCCGCGGCGCAGGTCGTCGCGCGGGTCGCCGACCTGGGCCAGCACCCGCAGCGCGGCGGTGATCTGCGGGATGGTGGGCTCGGCGGTGCTCCTTCGGCCGGCGGGCCGCAGCACGTCGATGACGCGCTCCAGGATGGAGTTGTCGAACGACAGGTCGCGGGTGCTGCCGTGCTCGTCGCCGGCGCCGACCACCAGCGACAGCACGTCGGCGAGCGCCTCGCGGCCGAGCCCCCGGGTCGCGTCGAGCCGGGGCAGGTCGGCGGGGAGCACCCACACCAGCGGGTCGTCGCCGCGGTCGGCGGCCAGCCGCAGCAGGTCATGGGCGACCGCGCCCTCGGACAGGTCGATGACGGTGACGCGGGCGCCGACCGCCAGCCGGGACGCGCCCATCGTGGTGACGGCGGCGGACCAGCCCGCCAGCGTGCCGCCGACGATGTCGACGCGGTCGACGCCGGGCGGGACGGCCACCGGGTACCACTCGCGCTGGCTGTCGTAGGCGCGGCGGCGCCGCTCCCAGTCGCGGTAGGCGGCCTCGTGCTCGCGGGCCGCGGCCTCCTCGCGGCGGCGGCGTTCGGCGCGCAGGCGTTCCAGCCGGTCGCGTTCGGCGGCCAGGCGGGCCCGGATGACCCGCTCCTCCCGCCACAGCGCGGACCCGGTGATGCCCAGGATGATCGCGCAGGCCAGCAGCGCCACACCGGCGAACGCCCAGGGCAGCACCCCGGCCAGCCCGCAGCCGACGAACAGTGCGACGCCGACGCCGGTGGCGCCCGCGGCCATGCGCAGCGGACGCCCGGCCATGTGCTCGACGGGCCGCGGCACCGGAACGGCGGGCGGCGGTTCGAGCCCCGCGGGCTCGGGCGGTTCCGGCGGCGGCCCGGGGTCCGGATGGACCTGCGCGTAGCGCCAGCCGACGTAGACGCGGTCGGCCTGGATCAGCCGTGTCGTCGCGGACCCGCGGGCGCTGTCGGTCACGTCGTGAGACCCCTGGGAGTTGCGGGATGCCTGAGGGCATGGCGTCCTCTTCCGCCCAGATTAAAGACGTTCGCCGGGTCCCGCGCCACGTTCCCCCGAAGAGCGCCTGATGAGCGATATTCATGGCGAATTCGGTCAGCAGGTTCACCTGCGGTAAACATCGGGCACCCCGACGCCGCAGCGCTGGCCGGATCCGGTCACCGGAACATCGCCGTCAACCCCCCGCGGGCTCGGCCGAGCCGGTACAGGTGCCGTGGGGGCTACGGTTTGCGGGCGATGCCGCCGTACATGAGGCGCCGTCCGGGCGCCACAGCGGCAGGGGCACCCGGCCGCCGTGGGCACCGGCCGGTTCCGCACCCCCGAGCCTTTTCAGCCGTGGATCGGTCGCCGGAAATGCGCAGGTTGTCGGGCCTGGTGCGGGCGGTCACGAGGCGGGCGCCGCGGCGTCGGGCTCGGGTTCGGCTTCGGCGGTCCGCTTCCGTGAGGCGTAGACGCAGGCCACGACGGTCATGACGGCGGCGATGGGGAGCCAGACGGCCGCCACCGGCCAGAAACGTTCCTTGTCGCTGCCTGCGGTCAGAACCGGGGCGAAGAGCCCGGCGAAGAACAGCGCGATGGACAGGCCCAGAGCGGCGGCCATGCCCGGCGTCGGGTCGGCGACGCGGCGGGCCAGCCGCCACAGGCACACGGCCGCCATGAGCAGGCCGCTCGGGATGGTGATCAGCGCGAGCACGAGGGACCGGGCGCGCAGGTCGGCCGGGGCGTCGTAGGTCCGCTGGGACTCGCCGTCGGCCGCGATCTCGGTCAACCGGCCGCGCCAGATGGTGCCGGTGACCCGGTCGCCCTTGTCCAGGCTGTCCACGACGGGGGCCCGGGAGGTGTAGCGCGCCTCCCAGGTCTTGCCGTCCGCGCCGGTCAGCACCACGCGGTCGAAGTCGCCCCTCTTGTTGGTCAGGTGGACGCCGGACACGGTGAACTCCTGCGTCCAGCGGCATTCGGCGGGCCCGGACGGGGCGGCCGGGCAGCGCTGCGCCGCCTCGTAGGCGCGCAGGTCGCGGACGCCGTCCGGGAACTCGGCCACGACGAAGACGACGCCGATGGCCGCGATGACGACGCCGAACAGGAGGGTGACGACGGTTCCGACGACGCTGCGCAGAACCCCGGAAACGGAGAGATGAGACACATTCATATTGTCCCACCCATTGGGGATTCGGTGCGTTCCGCCCGTATCCCGCACACGCACGTTTCGCGATCTTGACTCTCCCGCAATGGGAGCGTCCATGCTGGTGGCGTGACAGAGGAACTCCTGCCGATCGGGCGGTTCGCCGGCTGTACCGGCTCGGCGTCAAGCAGCTGCGGCACTACGGCATCCTGGGCCTGCTGGTTCCGGCCCGGGTCGATCCGGACACCGGCTACCGCTACTACCGGCTGGAGACCCGGCTGATGATCCGGCTTGACGACGCGGGCTGACCACGCGTCCGACCTCGAAGGGACCTGAACGATGGCGTCCTACGACGTCAAACGAGAACGCAAAGCGCTGTACGCGCCGAAGAACACCGAATGGGCGCTGGTCGAGGTGCCCGAGCAGCACTTCATCGCGATCGACGGCCAGGGCGACCCCAACACCTCGCCCGTCTACGCGGCCGCCGTCGAAGCCCTCTACAGCGTGGCCTACACGCTCAAGTTCGCCGCCAAACGCGAGGGCCGCGACTTCGTCGTGGCGCCCCTGGAAGGGCTGTGGTGGGCAGACGACTACGAGGTGTTCACCGCCCGGGCGAAGGCGTCCTGGGCATGGACGATGCTGATCAGCCTGCCCGACTGGATCACCAAGGAGGCGGTCGAGGAGGCCCGCGCCATCGCAGCGGCCAAGAAGAAGCGCCCCGCCATCGCCGACGTCCGCCACCACACCCTGCACGAGGGCCTGTGCGCGCAGGTCCTGCACGTCGGCTCCTACGACGACGAGGCGCCCCTGCTGGCCCGGCTGCACAACGAGTACATCCAGGCGGGCGGCCTGCGCCTGCACGGCCTGCACCACGAGATCTACCTCAGCGACCCGCGCCGGACCCGGCCGGAGAAGCTCAAGACGATCCTCCGCCAGCCCGTCCGCCGGGCCGAGTGACGCATCGTGCCCCGGGCGATCGAGATCAAGTGCTGAGCCCCGGCCGAGGGCGGACGCCGCGCGGCTGTCAGTCCCACCAGAACCACCAGGACTCGGCGTCGGCCAGGAACTCGGCGTACTGGTCGAAGTCGCCGACGCCCTGCCAGATGTTGTCGGGGCACAGCGCGTGGTGCTCGACGGCGACCCGGCGGGCGTGCTCGACCGTCGTCGGCGGCGCGGCCACGGAGAGGCGGAGGATGTCGAAGCCCACCGACGTCACGCGGGCCCCGAACCGGTTCTCCCAGGAGCGGACGACGGCCGACACCTCGGCCGTGCCGAGGTGGTTGCACGGACCGCCCCAGCCCGCCGCGGTCAGCGCGTCCGCGCCGCGCTCGGCGGGCACGAGGCCGAGCAGGGCGCAGTCGCTCCTTTCGGCCTGGCGGCGCGCCGCGGCGTCGGCGTCCGCGTCCGCCTCGCCGGGAGGGGCCAGGCCGGGCCACGGGCCGGACAGCGGGCCGTGCTCCGCCCCCTCGGTCACCGAATGCCACGCCTTCTCCAGGACGTTCTCGGCGTCCAGTGCGTCGATGGCGGCGACGGAGCCGGGCCACAGCTCGCCGTCATGCCAGGGGCGGCCGGGGTCACCGGCCAGCCCCTCCAGCAGCAGCGGGTAGAGGCCGGTCTCGTGACGCAGGTCGTAGAGCCGCAGCCAGTGCCGGCCCGCGTCGGGGAGCGGCTCGTCCGACACCCACAGGGCCGGACGGTCGGCCTCCTCAGGTGTGATCAGCCTGCCCGGTGGAAGCCCGTCCGGCAGTTCGTCCAGGGATCCTCGCGACATGCGCCGCAAGCTAACCGGCCCCACCGACACTGCGCGGCCGCCCGGCGGCTGCCCCGTGCTCAGGTGGCGTCCGGCCGGGCGGTGTCCAGGCCGGCGGCGGCGGCCAGGGTCGCGGCGGCGGCGCGTACCGCCGGGTCCGGGTCGTCCAGCAGGCCGAGCAGGGTCTGCCGCCGGGACGCGACCGCCGCGCGGGCCAGCGCCGCACCGCGATCGGCGGCGGGGGCGCCGACGATCCGGGCGAGGAGGTCCAGCAGCCCGGCGCGGACCTTGCACCCCGGGTCGGCGGCCGCGTCCAGCAGCGGGGGCGCCGCCGTCCCCGCGGCCGGGCAGGTCGCGCCGTCCTCCAGGAACCGCGCCGCCAGGGCCTCCACCGTGCGCTCGGCTTCGTAGGCGTCCGCCGTCGCCGCGCGCAGGATCAGGTCGGGGATGTTGGAGGCGTCGCGGTCGGGGAAGGTCCTGAGCGATTCCCACTCGACCTTCTGCAGCCGCGCCGCCAGTTCGCGCGTCGGCCACAGCCGTTCGGGACGCAACCGCAGCAGGACCGTCCCGTGGTCGCCGCCGACGACGAGCGTCGCGTCGGGCCGCAGGACGAGATGGTCGATGCCGCTGCCGAGTTCGAGGTCGGCGGTGAGCTGGGTGACCATGTCGTGGATCCGGACCAGCCCGTCCGACCAGGCGACGGCGACGGCCACGCCCGTGGGCAGCAGCTCCGCATGCAGGGCGGTGACCCGGTTCCGCCTCCTGATGTCGTAGGGCACGTCCAGCGGGTCGAGCTCCGAACCCCACATGCGGACGACGCCCTTGTCGTCCCCGCTCCACATCACCGAGGCCCCGCTCCGCGCCCTGAGGCTGGTCACCGCCGTCACCGCGCCGTTGTGCAGGGCGTGCTGGAGGGCGCGCGGCGGGTCGGCGTCCAGGAGCCGGACGTGCACTCCGCCGTCGCGGTCCCCGGCGACCAGGGTGGCGGCCTCGGAGTCGAGGGCCGCCACCGTCAGGCCGGGCGGCTCGGCCTCGCCGGTCACGGCCCCGAAGGAGATCTCGGCGCGTTCCGTCCGCTCGGGGCTCACCTGGAGCACCGTCCACCGGCCCTGGTCGTCGGCATCGCCCGCGGCGAGCGCGACGGGCCCGAGGTCCAGCTTGGCGTCCTCGGGGTCGGGCTCGGAGATCCACTCGTCCCGCACGTCGATGCCGAGCGCCTCCGCGACGTCGCACAGGGCGGCGCGGGTCCGCCCGTGAATGTGCAGGGGGCCGCCGTCGTAGTCCTCGGCGTTGAACCGGATGATCGCGTCAGGGGCGCCGTAGGTGTGGCTCTCGGCGCCCAGCTCCCGCCACGGCAGCAGGCCCAGCTCCGGGAACCGCTCCCGGACCCGCCGGGCCATCTCCGCCTCGTCCGCGCCGAACTCCTCCTCCCCCAGCCACAGCGTCCACCCGAAGTGCTGGGGCAACCGCTCCACCGCGAGCTGGAGGAAGAACTCCGACACCGAGCGGCTCTGGACGACCCAGCCGTCCTCGACGCTCACGAACACCCGCGGATCGGCCATCCCGGCCTCCGCGGCCAGGTAGCCCCACTCGTTGCAATACTGGTTCTCCGCCATGAACACGCAGAGCCGCAGGTCGCCGCCGGGGCCGACGTACGGGTTGTCCTCCGGCAGCCCGTCGCTGACGCCGTACCCGGTCGGGTCGGGACGCACGGCCGGCGGCCACACCGGGTTCGTCCAGTAGAGGCGGGGGCGGTAGGCGAAGGAGTTGAACGGCAGGTCCCACCACTCGTCCAGCGCCTTGGGGATGGGCAGCGACAGGTCGACGTCGGCGAACCGGTCGTCGTCGGTATGGCCGAACAGGCTGCGCACGTACGCCTTGTGCCCGTCCTCCGTCCAGCGCGGCCAGGCGGGCTCGCCGCCGGGCGGCACGTACCCCCACTCCTCCTGGAACTGCCGCAGCAGCTCCCAGCGCGGCCCGGTGTCGGCCAGGTGCTCGGCGAACTCCTCCTCGGACATCCGCCCCCGGTCGTCCCAGCGCGGCATCACCTGCCGGAGCCGCTCCGCAAAGCGCCCATAGTCCACGATCCCCGTCACAGGGCCCGACCTTACCGATGACGGGGGGACACCCTGGTGCAGTCCGGACGACCGAAGGGGCGCTTCGGCCGCCGCGGGAACCGGAAACCCGGCACACGGCTCGTTCATTAACCGTTCACGCGAATTTCGCCGATTGCTAATCCGCGTGTCGCCGAGCCGTTTCCGCCGCAAAGTACACGGCCCGGCGATCTGCCCCGAAAACCGCTTCCGCCCGCCCGATTCCGTCGATTCGTGCATGGCGGACGCACCGGCCAAAGTAAGCTGCATCGGGTGCCGATCGCTGGTTTGCCTGCTTGGCGAGGACCAGTATCGTCTCCCTTGGCGCCAGAGGAGTCCACTGCCGCGGCGCCGCCCGCGAGGAGACCGCACGGCGAGCGGCACACACCCCTTGACATGCGATCGAGCCGGTCGCCGCGGTCCACCCGCGACCGGTCCGCAGCGCACCCGATGAACGAATACGAGGGCCACCTTGAACATTCTGGAAGCGGTATTCCTCGGCGCCGTGGAGGGGCTGACCGAGTTCCTGCCGATATCCAGTACCGGGCATCTGACGATTCTGGAGAGCCTGCTCGGATATTCTCCCGACGATGCTGATATCACCGCGTTCACCGCGATCATTCAGATCGGCGCCGTCCTGGCGACGCTGCTGTACTTCCGCGGCGATTTCGCGCGGCTGATCGGCGCGTGGCTGCGCGGCCTGTTCCGCCGCGAATTCCGCGACGATCTGGACTACCGCCAGGCCTGGGCGGTGGGGCTCGGCGCGATCCCGATCGGCATCGTCGGCCTGCTGTTCAAGGACCAGATCGAGACGACGCTGCGCAGCCTGTGGTACGTCGGGTCGGCGCTGATCCTGTGGAGCGGGGTGATGTACTTCGCCGACCGGACCGCCGCCCAGACCCGCAGCGAGAAGGAGGTCACCTGGAAGGACACCCTGGTCATCGGGCTCGCGCAGTGCCTGGCGCTGATCCCGGGGGTGTCGCGTTCGGGCGCGACGATGTCCGCGGGCCTGCTGCGCGGCCTGGACCGGGTCACGGTCACCAAGCTGTCGTTCTTCCTGTCGGTCCCCGCGCTGGCCGCCGCGGGCGGGCTGCAGCTCGTCGACGAGTACGACACGATCACCGAGGGCGTCGGCTGGACCGCGACGCTCACCGCCACGGCGGTGAGCTTCATCGTCGCCTACGTCGCCGTGGCGTGGCTGCTGAAGTTCGTCGCCAAGCACACCTACACCGTCTTCATCGGCTACCGGGTGGTGCTCGGCGTCATCGTGCTCGCCCTGGTCGCCACGGGCACGGTCTCCGCCTCCTGAGCGGAGATCACGTGGCGTCCGGCGGCGCGCCTCAGGCTTTGACGGGCAGAAAGGCCTCCAGCTCCATGGAGGGGTGCGGATACTTCCAGTCGAGGCCGGCGAACGGGACGTACATGCCCTCGTGCCGGCCCGCGAGGAAGTAGTTTCCGTTCCACCGGTTGGGGTTGGTGACCGGGTCGCCGACCGGGAAGTTGGCGCCGAGCGGCTCGCAGTCGACGCCGACCCCGAACACGGCGTACACGGCGGCGTCCACGAAGTTGTTGTGCTCGATCGAGCCGCGCAGGTGGGTGCCCTGGATGGCCAGGCCGTGCACGCGGTCGCGGACGAAGTACAGGGCGCTGAGGTCCTTGACGACCTGGTTGAAGTCGTGGGCGCCGTCGTGGTGGACGAACGCGCGGGTCTGCGGCTCGGCCGTCAGCACGATGCTGACGTAGGTCGGCAGGTCGCCGTGGAACATCCGCACGCGCGCCATCGCGTTCGGGAACAGGCGGCGCAGGCGTTCGCGCGTGAACTGCAGGTAGGCGTGGTTGACGTCCACCAGGTCCAGTTCCAGCCCCATCGGCTCCACGCACCCGGCCAGGATGGCCGACGAGCCGCCCATGAAGACGCCGACGTCGACCAGCCGGGTCAGCTCCAGATGGGTGCGCTCGACACGGCAGAACACGTCGAAGTAGTGGTGGGCGCTGCACTGGTCCTCGTAGGCCACCTGCGACGACTCGATCCGCGCGGTGATGCGGTCGAAGATCGTGCTGCGTCCGGCGAACGTCTTGAGCGGGGCATGGTGCCCGCTGTAGATGGGGATGTGCAGCGCCTCGTGCAGGTCGTCGACGTCGGCCAGGGCAGGGTCCGGTTCGAGGAAGGTCCCCCAGGTCTCCTCGTGCATCGCGACAGTCGTGACGTAGTTGCCCAATTCGTCCCTCCGCAAAGAGCGAGGCCGCGGCGGCGGGTCGGATCCGGTCAGGAAGCCGCGGCCGGGGTGTAACGATCGCGCGGCGCCCCGGCGTTCCCGAAGCGGGCGGCGCGGGTGCACAGCCAGGTCATCGCACCCAGCGCGAGCAGGCCGACCGTCGCCGTGAGGAGGGCCGTGGCCGAGCCCAGCGGGGGCTGCCACTCGCCGGTGAGCGGGTTCACAGCGGGCACGCCGGGCCGCAGGCCGTGCTGGTATCTGATCATCGTATACGCCAGTCCCACCAGGTGCGCGGGGAGCACGGCCGCCGCCAGCCAGCGCGTCACCGAGGGGGCGAACGGGCGGGCGAACAGGCCGCTTTCGTCGACGGTGTAGGCGGCCAGCAGGACGGCGCCGACCGCGCACGGCAGCATGTAGCGGCCCTGCGCGACCATGCCGTCGGATTCGGCGCCGAAGACGTCCAGCCACAGCGGCAGGGCGAACGCGCCCGCCGCGGTGAGCAGGAGGCGGAGCCGGTCGCGGCCGGTGCCCGCGGCCAGCGCGGCGAGCAGCAGGAAGCCGGCCGCGGCGAACCAGACGGCGTAGAAGGCGGCCGGCATGGTGAAGTCCAGCCACCCGAACTGGCCGACCATGGACTTCAGATAGAACGACAGGCGTTCGACGGCGACCACGCGCAGCGCGTCGGCGGGGCCGAGCCCGGCGCCGCCGGGGACCGGCACCAGCTCGGTGGCCTTCATCGCCAGCGTCCAGATCCCCGAGGTCAGGCAGGCCGCGGCGACGGCCAGGGCGGTCAGCCGGGCGGCGCGGTCGCGGACCAGCCGGGCGAGGCGGGCGCGGCCGGCGGTGCCGCCCAGGACGGCCAGGGCCAGCGCGACGGCCAGCGGTCCGGACGGGCGGCTCCACGCCACGACGGCGGCGGCGACACCCGCCAGAACCAGCAGCCGCCGCTCGACCGGCCGGTCATCGAGGACGGCGGGGATCAGGGCCGTCCACATCGCGATCGCCGCGCTGACCTCCAGCCCGTTCGGGTTGATCACGCCGGTCAGGTGCAGCGCGAGGGGCGTGGCGGCGACCAGCAGACCGGCGAGCAGGAACGGCCGCCGCGCCCAGGCCAGGACGCTGTGGGTCGCGGCGGCGAGGAAGGCCGCCGACAGGGCCGCGCTCAGCAGCCGGGCGAGCAGCAGACCGGTGTCGTCCGGCCACAGCCTGAGCGGCCAGCCGACCACCGCGTGGTAGGTGGGGTGGTAGCGGCCCGTGGCGGAGAACCCTTCCGCGGGCGCGTGCGGACGCGGCGCCGGGGCCCTCTCGTCCATGCAGCTGGCGGGCTGCTCGGGTTTGAAGGCGAAGCACGCGGGCGACTTGCGCAGGACACCGGACGGAACGGTCTGGTGGGTGCCCGGCAGCGGCCGCGGGAAGCCGGGCACGGTGATGTACGCCGGCGGTGCGGCGACGTCTCCGCCGACCACGCCGGCGGCGCGGGTGATGTGCGCCTGCTCGTCCGGGCCGCCGTCCCAGGGCATCGCGATGGCCCAGCCGCCGCCGACCGCGAAGAAGCCGAGGAAGGCCAGGATCGCGATCAGCCGGGACGGCGGCGCCGGGGTCATCGTCCGTCCGGGTCCCGGCGCACTTTGGCGGTTATGGCCCGCCCCAGCTGGGTGACGGCGGTGCCGAGTTCGGGCGGTGCGGCGCGGCGGGGGGCCGTCCGCCGGGCCAGTTCGGCGCGCAGCCCCTCCAGTTCGTGCCGCCGGGTCGCGATCTCGGCGTCGCGTTGTTCGAGTTCGCCGCGCAGCCGCTCGATCTCCCGCTGCTGGGCGGCGATGGTCTCGGCGAGCCGGTTGGCGTCGTCCGCGTGGGTCTGCGCCTCGTACTGCAGTTGCAGCACCCGCGTGTACAGCGCGATCCGGTTGTTCTCCATGGCGGCGAGCAGGGCCGAGGACGTGTACGGCCGCAGCGCCGCGAACAGCTCCGCGGTGCCGGGGACCTCGTCGCGGGCGAGCACGCCGAACCCGAACACCGCCGGGACGATCTCGAACCGCCAGCCCGCGCCGCCGTCGGCCAGCGCGTCCTCGACGGCCGTGAGCACGCCGTTGCGTTCGCCGCCCGCATGCGTCGCGACGGTGTAGGCGCCGTCGCCGACGAACCCGGCCGGGGTGACCTCGTCGTGCCAGACGGTGGGCCCGTCGCGGGTGGAGTCGTGCACGTCCGAGGGCGGCAGGGGGGACGGCTGGTAGTAGAAGTCGCGGCGGCCGCACGGCCACAGCACGTCGTGCAGCACCACGACGGCGTCCGGGGCATGCGCCATGATCCAGGCCAGTTCGCGGCGGACGACGGCGTAGTTGTGGTCGCCGTCCAGCACGTACAGGTCGGCGGCGGGCAGCTCGCCCAGGACGTCGGGCGACGCCCCCTCGACCAGGTTGAGCCGCGGATGCTGCGCCAGGAACTCGCGCAACCGCTCGTCGGGGTTCGGCTCGACGCAGTACACGGTGGCGCCGAGGTCGGCGTAGACGGCGCTGACCTGCCCGGACTCCACGCCCACCTCGACGACGGCCGACACCCGGCGGTGCGCGAACACCAGCTCGAACAGCTCGCGGAACACCGCCATGGAGTGCAGCAGCAGCGGCTGCTCGCGCGCGGCCCTGGCCTGCCGGTGCGGGTCGCCGCGCGAGCCGCGGATCTCGGCCGGGTTCAGAACGCACCTCCCAGCTTGCGCCTGGCGACACGGCCCGCCCCGGCGGCCACGCCCTTGACGCCCGAGGTGCGGTACTCCTCGCGCAGCCGCCCCGACAGGCGGGCCGCCCGCGCCGACAGCTCCGCCCGCTTGTCGACGGGCATCCGCGGCGCCATCCCGCTCATCGACTGCGGCAGCATGGCGAAGGCGACGCTGACCTGGCCGGACGACACGACCGGCGCGCCGGCGCGGCGGGCGATCGGCAGCCAGACGGCGGCGTGCGGGGCGAAGAACTCCATCAGGTTGCCGCCCAGGTAGCGGCAGTCGGCGTAGTGCAGGCCGACGAAGTCCTCGGGCTTGTCCCAGCGCAGCACCTGCTCGCGGCGGCGGCCGCCCGCGATGACCCGGGCCTCGATCCAGTCCACCCGCACGATCGCGGGACGGCCGGGGATCGCCAGGGAGATGTCCACGGTGTCGTGGTGCTCGAAGCGCAGCCGGGCGAACGACAGCCCGTTGTGGTTGACGCGGACGCGACAGCGGATCGTCTCGTGCCAGCGGTCGTCCACGGTGCGGTAGCGCAGCCGGGTGTCGACCGGCTCCCCGGCCGGTTCCAGCGCCCGCCGGTCGAGGTGGCCGTCGGCGATGACGCGGGCGAGCGCGCCGAGCTGCGGGTCGGACGCGGCGATCAGACCGGGCCAGAACGAGTCGCGCATGTGCAGGTCGGCCAGGTCGTTGACGGACAGGTACGGCACGGCGGCGCGCAGGTCGTCCGGCAGCAGCGTGGTGACCAGGTCGGAGCCGAAGTTGTCCTCGTGCACCCAGTTGCCGAAGACGGCGGCCTCGGCGGGGGTCGGCGTCTCCAGTGCCGCCACCAGGATGCGGGCGAGGCGGTCGCGGGCGGCCTGCGGCTCGGCCAGGTCCGGCCAGGGGGTGTCGGCGGCCGCCGCGTACCGGTTCCAGTTGCGCTGGAAGGCCAGGATGCCGTCCTGGACGGCGCGCCGCTCGGCGTTCTGCGACGGCGCGTCGGCCGTCTCGCCGAGGATCGGGGAGCCGTCCTCCTCGAACCCGACCAGCGACCCGCACAGCGCGTTGACGCACTGCTCGACGATCTCGGGGCTGCGGGTGATGGTCGCGGCGACCCGCTCGGGGTGCCCGGCCTGCGCCAGGTAGCCCTCGGCGCGCAGCCCGGCCAGGTAGACGCGTTCGGACCGGTTGTCGGTGGCCAGGTAGAGCCCGGCGGGGGCGACGTCGATCCCGGCGATGCGCAGCGCCCGGGCCAGCTGGAGCTGGATGGTGCCGCCCCAGCCGAGGTCCACCAGGGTCAGCTCGCCCCTGCCGTCGGCCCCGTCGGCGCTTTCGTCGAGGGCGCCGGCCTCGCGCAGCGAGCGGATCATCCGCTCCCGGGCGGCGGTGACGGTGACGGCGAGCCGGTTGCGCAGGTGCGGCGTCTCGGTCAGCGCGCGGGCGACGCGTTCGGCGATGTCGCCGTTGTCGATGACGGTGTCCAGCTCGGTGGCCAGGCCGGGCACCTCGCCCGCCTGCAGCTCCAGCACCGACAGCACCTGCCGGACGGTCATCTGGTAGCCGCTGCGCACGAACGCGTGGACCGCTGCGGTGTCGAACGGGTCGAGCCCGGCCAGCGAGGTGACGAACCGGGACAGCCAGACCGGGTGCGCCTCGACGTCCCAGCCGCGGGTCCGCGCCGCATTGTTGATCATCTGGGAGAGCAGTTCGCCCTCGCGCATGGGGCACCACAGCCGGCGGATGCCGGACGCGTGCGCGCGGGCGGCGGCCCATTCGGCGAACCCGGTGAGCACCGGGCCGAGCACGCCCGCGCCGTACCGCCAGGCGGTGTCGAGGGCGGAGGTGGCGTGCGGGCCGCCGGCGTGGATGGTCTTGGCGCGCAGGCTGGTCAGGCCGAAGTCGCCGTGCACCGGGTCCAGGTCGGGGGCGTGCGCGTCGAGGTCGTCCAGCGGTTCGCGCTCGCGCCGCAGCACCTCCTCGTAGGCGTCGTCGAGCCTGCGGTAGTGGACGGTGCGCACGCCCAGCTCCGCCGGGACCTCGAAGTCGGCGGTCTCGTTGTCGCCGATGTGCACGATCTGGCGGGGGCTGCGGTCCAGCTCGCGCAGCACGATCTCCCACAGGCCGGACGCCTTGTCGGTGCCGTGCTGGTTGGAGCGGAAGATCGCAACGTCGTGCATCGGGCCGAGCTCGGGCCGGTCGAGCAGCAGCGACAGCTGGTCCTCGGTGAAGTAGGTGTCGGACACCAGCACGATCTGGATGTCCTGCTTGCGGGCGGCGCGCACGACCGCGGCGACGTCCAGGTCGACGACGGTGATGTCGCGTTCCAGCCGCACCTCGGCCTCGACGAGCTGCTCGGGCTCGGCGCCGGCGAACACGTCGGCGGGCATGGCGCGCCAGATGTCGGCCAGCGACACCTCGCTGCCCATGGCGTCGCGGCCGCGGCGGGCGGTGCGCTCGGCGGCGATCCGCATGCGGCGGAACGTGGCGTCGGTGACCCACGGCGGGCACAGGCCCTCGGCGCGCAGCCGGGCCGCCAGCAGCGCGAACGCGTCGGTGGGCCGCGGCACCCGCCGCCACAGCAGGGTGTCGAAGATGTCCAGGGACAGCACCGCGCACTGTTTGTCGGCGACGATGCGGTGGACCTCCTCCAGCATCGGGCACCCGATCTCGTGCTCAGCCAACGCCGTCCCCTCCTGCTGCCATGCCTGTTCTGCCCGACGTGTGGATGATGGTGCGGACACCCTATCCACGCGCACTGCTTCATCCACGCGCAATACTTCGACGCGTTATCTGTCGATGCGTTCCGTCATCGCGGCAGAATCAGGAAGCCGTCCCATTATGTCCGGCGGTGCCGCCGGGACCGGGCGTCCCGCCGTGGCCGCTGGTGGCCGCCAGCCGGCGGGCCTGCCGGTCCTCGCGCCACAGCGCGCCGGCCTCCGCCACGTCCCCGTCGAAGACCTTGCGGCCGTCCCGCATCATCACGCCGCGATCGCACAGCTGGGTCAGCATCCGGATGTCGTGCGCGACGATCACCATGGTGCGGCCCTCGCCGCGCAGCTCGCGGATGCGGGCCAGGCACTTCTCCCTGAACGGCGGATCGCCGACGGCCAGCACCTCGTCGATGAGGAAGATGTCCGGCTCGGTGTGCGCGGCGATGGCGAACGCCAGCCGCATGAACATGCCGGACGAGTAGAACTTCACCTGGTTGTCGAGGAACCGCTGCACCCCGGAGAACTCGACGATCTGGTCGAACTTCGCGCGGATCTCCCGTTCGCCCATGCCGAGGATGGCCGCGTTGAGGTAAACGTTCTCCCGGCCGGTCAGCTCGGGGTGCAGGCCCGCGCCGACGTCGATCAGCCCGGCGATGCGGCCGCGCACCAGCACCCGGCCGCGGTCCGGCCGCATCACCCCGGAGATCAGCTTGAGCAGGGTGCTCTTGCCCGAGCCGTTCAGCCCCATCAGCGCCACGGTCTCGCCGGGCCGCACGGTCAGGCTGACGTCGTCCAGCGCGTTGAAGGTCTCCGACAGCTTCTCCCGCCGCATCGCCCGCACCGTCATCTCCTTGATGGAGCGGGCGTGCCGCAGCGTGAACCGCTTGCTGACCCGGTCGATGACGATCGACGGAGGGACGTCCGCTCCGCCGCCGTTCACGGCTGCGCCGTTCCGGGCGCCGCCTGTCGCGTCACTGCTCACGGCTACAGCTCCTCGGCGAAGCGGCGCTGGGCGCGGGCGAACAGCAGCCTCCCGGCCGCCAGCACGGCCGCCGCCACGGCCAGCGACACCGCGGCCCGAGCGTACAGGTCGGGCGGGAAGGCGAAGTCCTGCCGGGTGCCGGGGAACCAGAACGCCCGCTGGAACAGGCTGACCGCCGAGACCAGCGGGTTGGCCAGATAGGCGTCCAGCACCCAGTCCGGGGCCTGGTCGCGCACATGCGTCCAGGGGTAGATCATCGGCACCGTCCAGGTGATGACGATCATCAGGATGTCGACGACCTGCTCCAGGTCCCGGAAGTACACGTTGACCGCGGCGCACATCAGCCCGAGGCCCAGCCCCAGCACCACCACGATCGCGAAGGCCAGCACGGCGCCGCCCAGCCCGGCCGGCGTCGGCCGCCACCCGTACGCCGCCGACGCGGCGAGCAGGATGCCGAAGCCGGGCAGGAAGTGCACCAGCGACACCAGCAGCGACGCCACCGGGAACAGCTCGCGCGGCAGGAACACCTTCTTCACCAGCGGCGCGTTGCCGGTGACCGAGCGGGTGCACGAGTGCAGCGTCTCGGTGAACAGGTTGACCAGCACCATCCCGGAGAACAGGTAGACGGGGAAGTGCTGGACCGCCCGGTCCATGCCCATGAACACGCCGATGACGTAGAAGTACACCGTGAAGTGCACGGCGGGCCGCACGTACGACCAGCCGAGCCCCAGCAGCGACCCCTTGTAGCGGGCCTTCAGCTCCCGGCGCACCAGCAGCCGCAGCAGGTAGCGGCGCCGGAACACCTGCGCCAGCCCGCCGTCGGCCTCGGGCGGGCGCAGCCCGTCGGCGGCGACCCGCGGCGCAGCCGCCGTCATCGGTCCCCGGCGTCCGCGGCGTCGAAGGTCCGGCGCCAGGTCTCGGGGGCGGCCAGGTCGTGCATGGCGGCGCGGTAGCGGCGGCTCAGCTCGGGCCACTCGCGGGTGAGCCGGGCGTGCAGCAGCGACGTCCGCTTCATGATGCGCTTGAACCGGTCGGGGTCGCGCTGGTACCAGGCCACCTTCGTGCCGTCGGCCGACGACACCAGGGCGCTGTCGAACTTCGACAGCACGCCCCAGTGCCGGTCGATGTGCGGGATGACGGTCTGCGGGTTCTCGCGGGTCGCGGCGTCCACCGGGCGCAGCTGCCGCAGGGTGCCGAGCGCGGCGCCGACCAGCAGCGCGGCGCGGCCGCGCGGGGGCCGCGGCTCGCGCCCCCGCTTGGGCGGCCGCCGCCGCTTGACCTGCGGGAACTCCTCGTGGCTGGAGCGGTTCTGCGCGTCGGGGAAGGCGGCCCGGAACGCCAAAATCTGCGGCAGTTTTCCGGCGATCTCGGCGTGCATGTGGTCCGGTCCGCGCAGCACGTCCTCGATCGCCTGCAGCATCAGCTCGGCGGTGGAGTACTGCATGGCCAGGGCGTGCTTGATCGAGATGATCAGGCTCTCCTTGAGCAGGTTGCCGCCCCGCTCGTAGGGCGAGTGCAGCAGCGCGGTCACCAGCCGGTTGCGCTCGTGGAAGTAGGCCTGCCAGTCGATGCCGTCGTCCTTGTCCTGCCACGGGACGTGCCAGGCGGCCATGCCGGGCAGCGAGACGGTCGGGAAGCCCGCGGCGCCGGCGCGCACGCAGTACTCGGCGTCGTCCCACTTGATGAACATCGGCATGGACAGCCCGATCTTGCGCATGACGTCGACCGGGATCAGGCACATCCACCAGCCGTTGTAGTCGACGTCGACGCGGCGGTGCAGCCAGGGCGTCTCCAGCAGGCTGCCGGTGCTGGCCTGCTTGGCCGTCAGCGGATTGGCGGGGCGGGCGAAGTCGTGCTCGCGCCGGGTGTGCGGCGCCTCCTCCCACCACCACCGGTACCGCTGGATGCTCTCGCCGTAGGCGTGCAGCTGCGACCGGACGAACAGGTTGAACATGTGCCCGCCGACGATGGTGGGCGTGCGGGCGTGGTCGCCGAACGCCACCGCGCGCAGGATGCCCTCGGTCTCGGTGACCACGTCGTCGTCGAGCAGCAGGACGTAGTCGCTGCGGCCGGCGCGCAGCGTCTCGTCCATGGCGCGGGAGAAGCCGCCCGAGCCGCCCAGGTTGGCCTGCTCGATGACGCGCAGCCGCTCGCCGAGCAGCTCCGCGGCGCGCGGGAAGTTCTCGTGGTCGCGGACCTTCTGCGTGCCCTGGTCGACGACGTAGATCGCGTCGAGGACGTCCAGCACCTCGGGTGCGCCGCCCAGCGCGATCAGCTGGTCCACGCAGAACGAGGGCCGGTTGAACGTGGTGATGCCCACGCTGACCCGGCCCTGCCGGACCGGCTGCGCCCCGTCCGGCTCGGCGCACCAGTCGGCCCGCTCCAGCACGGCGGTGCGCTCCCCGGCCAGCACGTCGAACCAGTACCAGCCGCCGTCGATGAACGGCTGCAGCGACAGCCGGAACGTCTCCTCGCGCGGCTCGTCGGAGTCGATGCGCACCGACGCCACCCGCTGGATGTGGCCCTTGGCGGACGACCGGTAGACGATCACGTTGGCCTGGCCGCGCACCCGCACCCGCAGCAGCACGTCCTCGACGCTGGTCCAGCGCCGCCAGTAGCTGGCCGGGAAGGCGTTGAAGTAGGTGGCGAACGACACGCGGCGGCCGATCGGGACGACGACGGTGCGGCGCCCCACGTCCTCGGCGGCGACGTCGAGCGGCAGCTCGGCGGCCCGCGCGATGTCGTTCTCGGCGGCGCGTGCGGCCTCCAGCGCCTCGGCGCCCCGGGCGATGCGGCCCTCCACGTACAGCTTGAGCACGTCCAGGTCGCGGTCCACGGGCAGCACCACGCGCTGCAGCACGCGCAGATCGGCGGGCGCGTCGGGCGCGCCGGTCACCTCGGTCACTCGTCTGCTCCTCCGGTCACGAGACGCGCTCCCTCCGTGAAGTGGGGGCGCAGTTTGTTGTCGACCATGCTGAGCGCGCTGGCGATGGCCATGTGCATGTCCAGGTACTTGTAGGTGCCCAGCCGCCCGCCGAACAGCACGCCCTGCTCGCCGCGCGCCAGCCGCCGGTAGGCCAGCAGCCGGTCCCGGTCGGCGGGGGTGCCGATCGGGTAGTAGGGCTCGTCGTCGCGCGCGGCGAACCGCGAGTACTCCCGCATGATGACCGTCCGGTCCGGCGGATACCAGTCGCGCTCGGGATGGAAGTGCCGGAACTCGTGGATCCGCGTGTACGGCACGTCCTCGTCGGCGTAGTTCATCACCGCGGTGCCCTGGAAGTCGCCGGTCTCCTTCACCTCGGTCTCGAAGTCCAGGGTGCGCCATCCCAGCTCGCCGTGCACGTAGCCGAAGTAGCGGTCCAGCGGCCCGGTGTACACCACCGGCACGTTGCCCACCACGTCGTCGCGCACGTCGAGGAAGTCGGTGTTCAGCCGCACCTCGATGCGCGGATGGTCGGCCATCCGCTCCAGCCACGCGGTGTACCCGTCGACCGGCAGCCCCTCGTAGGTGTCGTTGAAGTACCGGTTGTCGAAGGTGTACCGCACCGGCAGCCGGGTGATGACCTCCGCCGGCAGCTCCCGCGGATCGGTCTGCCACTGCTTGGCCGTGTACCCGCGGATGAACGCCTCGTACAGCGGCCGCCCGATCAGCGAGATCGCCTTCTCCTCCAGGTTGGCCGGGTCGGACACCTCGGCCGCCTGCCCGGCGATCAGCGCGCGCGCCTCGTCGGGGGTGAACACCCGGCCGAAGTAGGCGCAGATCGTGCCCAGGTTGATGGGCATCGGGTACACCCGGCCCTTGAAGGTCGTGTACACCTGGTGCCGGTAGCCGGTGAACTCGGTGAACCGGCGGGCGTACTCCCACACCCGCTCGTTGGAGGTGTGGAACAGGTGCGCGCCGTAGCGGTGCACCTCGATGCCGGTCTCTGGTTCGGGCTCGCTGTAGGCGTTGCCGCCGATGTGGCCGCGGCGCTCCAGCACCAGCACCCGCAGGCCCAGTTCGGCGGCGCAGCGTTCGGCCACCGTGAGCCCGAAGAAGCCGGACCCGGCCACTACTAGATCAACATTCACAGGACGACGCCGTCTCCGCGGGGGGCTTCGGGGGTCTGCCAGGGCCTGCTATCGGCCGATCGGTACTGATTCGGGGCTAAGATACCCGGGGTTCCACTGGTACAAGTGCAAGTCCGTGCGGATCAGCCGTCGGCGGGCGTGAGGATTCGCACGTCGACGCGTACGTCAACGAGGATCTCCGTGCCCCCGACCCCTTCCGGCAGCGTGCCCTCGGGCGACCGTCCCGTGGTCTTCCTGCACGTGGGGGCGGCCAAGAGCGGCACCACGTACCTGCAGACGGTGCTGTGGCACAACCGCGAGCGGCTGCGCGCCGAGGGCGTGCTGTACCCGGGCCGCGACTTCGCCGCCCACGTCAGGGCCGCCTTCGACCTGCGCCGCACGTTCTTCCGCGGCGCCAGCGACCCGACGGTGCGCGGCGCGTGGCGCGAACTGGTGGACGCCGCGCGCGACTGGCCCGGCACGACCGTCATCTCCCAGGAGCTGTTCGCCCCCGCCCATCCGCGCTGGGTGGCGCAGGCGCTGGACGACCTGGACTTCGCCGAGGTGCACATCCTGTTCACCGCCCGGGACCTGGGCCGGCAGATCCCGGCGCACTGGCAGGAGGACGTCAAGAACCGCTTCACCTGGACGTTCGAGGAGTTCGTGGACGCGCTGTCGCGGCCCGACTGGGAGAACTTCGAGGCCGCGCGGCTGTTCTGGGGGCTGCAGGACCCGGTCGCGGTGCTCGCCCGGTGGGGTGGGCGGCTGCCGCCCGAGCGGGTCCACGTCGTCACGCTGCCGCGGCCCGGCGCGCCCCGCGACCTGCTGTGGCGGCGGTTCTGCGAAGCCGTCGGCCTGGACCCCGACGTCTGCGACCTGTCCGCCACGTTCGCCAACCCGTCGCTGGGCCTGGCCGAGACGCAGTTCCTGCGGCTGCTGAACGAGGGGCTGGAGGGCCGGGTCGGCTGGCACGTCTTCAACGACGAGGTCAAGCTGTTCTTGGCGCAGGAGGTGCTCACCCGGCGCCCCTCCCCCATCAAGATCAGACTGCCCGCCGAGCATCTGCCCTGGGCGGTGGAACGCGCCGTGGAGACGGTGGAGGCGCTGCGTGCGGCCCGCTACCGCGTCGTCGGCGACCTGTACGAGCTGATCCCCAACTACGAGACCCCGCCCGGCGCACCGCCCGCGCCGCCGCCGGACGTCCCGCGCTGGGCCGAGGCCGCCGACGTGGGCACCGACGCGGTCGCCGCGCTGCTGGGGCGGCTGCTGGAGCGCGAGCGGCAGGCGGCGGAGGCGCCCGGCGGTGACGCGACCGTCCGCGAACGCCTCGAGGAGCTGTCCAACGACGCGGCCGCGCTGGGCGACCTGACCGCGCGGATGGCCCGCGACGCCGCCCCGCTCACCACGCGCGCCGCCCTCGGCATGCGGCGCTACCCTGCGGTCCGGCGGCTGGGCGGCGCCTACCGCCGCATCCAGGCCCGGACCGGCGCCCGGCCGGACGCCGGCGCGGCCCGGGACGACCGCGCCGGCAGCGAGTGAAGGTGAACGCGCACATGGCCGAACAACGATCCGCCGAACAACGACCCGCGAAGCAACGACCCGCAAAGTCCGTCTTCCTGCACGTCGGCGCGCCCAGCGCCGGCGCGGACTTCCTGCAGCGGGCGCTGTGGAAGAACCGGGCGCGGCTCGGCGACTCCGGGGCCTGCTACCCGCTCGGCGGGCCGGGGGAGCACTTCGGCGCGGTCATGGACCTGCGCGAGATGTCGTGGGGAGGCCGCCGCGACCCCGCCTGGGACGGCGCCTGGCAGCGCGTGGCCCGCCGCGCCCGCGACTGGGACGGGCCCACCGTGCTGTTCTCCCAGGAGCTGCTCGGCGGCGCCACCGAGGAGCAGGTGAAACGGGCCGTGGCCGCGCTGGAGCCGGCCGAGGTGCACGTGGTGTTCATCACCCGCGACCTGGGCTGGCAGCTGATCCTGGACTGGCAGGCGCAGCTGCGGCACGCCCACACCATCACCTTCGAGCAGTTCGTCGACGACCTGGTCGAGCTGGGCATCGCCGCGCCCGAACCGTACGGGCCGATGTTCTGGGGCCTGCACGACCCGGTGCGGGTGCTGCGCACGTGGGAGTCGGCGGTGCCGCGCGAGCGGATCCACGTCATCACGCTGCCGCCGCCGGGGCCGGGCCCCGAGCAGCTGTGGCGGCGGTTCTGCCGGGTCACCGGGCTCGACCCGGACGCCTACGACGTGGCGGGCATCCCCGCCGAGGAGCCGTTGACGGTGGTCGAGGCCGAACTGCTGCGCCGCCTCAACGTCAAGATCGGGCCCGCGCTGGGCGCCGACTACGAGCGGGCCGTGCGCGACCACCTGGTCGGCGCCGGGCTGGCCGACGCCGCCGAGGACGCCGGCCGCACCCCGATGGGCCTGCCCGCCCGGCACGCCGCCTGGGCCGCCGACCGCACCCGCGAGCTGGCCGGTTCGCTGCGCGCGTCCGGCTACCGGATCGTCGGCGACCTGGACGAGCTGACCACCTCGCGGTCCCCGCGGGCCACGCTGCTGCCCGGGGACGTGCCGGACGAGCAGATCGCCACCGCGTCCGTCGCCGTCGCCGCCTACCTGCTGGAACGCATCTGCGAGGCCAATGAGCGCATCGGCCTGGCCCACCTGCACAGCGAGCTGGCGAACGTGCGGCACAACCTGGACCGGCTCATCGAGACGGCCGCGTCGCCGTCGCCCGGGCTGCAGCGGGCCGCCCGCCGCGCCGCCGGAAGGCGCACCTCGTGAGCGTCGCGGTGACGGCCGTCGTCGTCACCTTCAACCGGCGCGACCTGCTGGCCGAGTCGCTGACCGCGCTGCGCGCCCAGACCCGCGCCCCCGACCGGATCGTCGTGGTGGACAACGCCTCCTCCGACGGCACCGCGGCGATGGTGCGCGACCGGTTCCCGGGCGTCGAGCTGCTGGAGCTGCCCCGCAACATCGGCGGTGCGGGCGGGTTCGGCGCGGGCATGGCGCGGGCGCTGGACGGGCACGCCGACCTGCTGTGGCTGCTGGACGACGACACCGTCCCCGAGCCCGGCGCGCTGGAGGCGCTGCTTTCGGCGCGCGACCGCGCCACCGCCGGCGACGGCGCGCCCACGCTGGTCGCCAGCCGGGTCGTGTGGAGCGACGGCCGCGACCATCCGATGAACACACCACGCGCCAAGCCCCGCGCCACGGCCGCCGAACGGCGGATCGCGCAGGCGGCGGGGTGCGTGCCGATCCGGTCCGCGTCGTTCGTGTCGGTGCTGGTGGACGCGGCCGCCGTGCGCGAGCGCGGGCTGCCGGTCGCCGACTACTTCCTGTGGAACGACGACTTCGAGTTCACCACCCGGCTGCTGCGCGGCCGCCGCGGAGTGCTGTGCCCGGACAGCGTGGTCGTGCACAAGACCCGGGCGTTCGGCGGGACCGAGACCGACCCGGGCGACCGCTTCTTCTACGAGGTCCGCAACAAGATCTGGCTGTTCACCGGCAGTCCGGGGCTGTCGCCGCCGGAGCGCGTGCTGTACGCCGGGTCGACGCTGCGGCGCTGGTCGCGCACGTTCGCCGCGTCCTCCGACCGCCGGGTGCTGCGCCGCGCCCTGCTCCGCGGGCTCAAGGACGGGGTGCTGTCCCGGCCCCGGCCGACGGCGGCGCTGCTGCGCGACGTGGGAGTGGACGTGAAGGGCGGCGCGGGCGTGGAAACGGAGGGGAACGCGGAGGCGAACGCCGTGCGCAAGGCGTCGCACTCCGTGGACGAACCGCCGCATTCTTCGGCATGATCCCCAGATGTCCCACGCGACGTCTGATCAACACGTGCGCGCCGTGGACCATCGCGCGCCGTCCCGGGCGCTCCGGCTGATGCCGCTGCTGCCCGCGGCGGCCGCGCTGGCGGTGACGCTCGCGGGTATCGGCGGGCCGTCGTTCTGGCTGGACGAGTCCGCCACGGTCAGCCTGGCCGGGCGTCCCGTCGCGGACCTGCTGCCGGTCTTCGACCGGTTGGACCTCGTCCACGCCGCCTACTACCTGATCATGCGTCCGTGGGCGGCGGTGTTCGGCACGGGCGAGCTGTCGCTGCGACTGCCCAGCGCGCTGGCGACCGCGGCGGCCGCCGCCGGGGTCGCGGTGCTGGGGCGCCGCTGCTGCGGCCCGCTCGCCGGACTGCTGGCCGGGCTGGCGTACGCGGGCGGCGTCACGGTGTCGCGGTACGGGCAGGAGGCGCGCTCGTACGCCATGGTGGCCGCGGCCGCCGTCCTCGCCTCCTACCTGCTGGTGCGGGCCGTGCAGCGGAACGCGCGGCGGCCGTGGCTCTGGTTCGCCGCCTACGCGCCCGCCGTCGTGCTGCTGGGGCTGCTGAACCTGGACGGCGTGCTGCTGGTGCCCGCGCACGCCGTCACGCTGCTGGCGGCGCACAGAGGGCCGGCGCGCGCCGGGCGGGTGTGGGCGGGCTGGTCGGCGGCGGTGGCCGTCGCGGCGGTGCCGCTCGTGCCGTTCGGGCTGGCCGCTTCCGGACAGAAGGTGCAGATCGACTGGCTGCGCACGCCGACGTGGCAGACCGCCGAGAAGCTGCCGGAGTTCCTGACCGGCGGGCGGTGGCTGGTCGCGCCGGTGCTGGCGCTGGCGGTGCTCGGCGCGGTCGCGGGACGGCGGCCGCGCGGCACGGCCCCGCTGACCGCGCTGGCCGTGCCGTGGCTGGTGCTGCCCCCGGCGGTGCTGGTGGTCGTCTCGCTGGTGTCCGACCCGATGTACACCGAGCGCTACGTCTTCTTCTGCGTCCCCGCCCTGGCTCTGCTGACCGGCGCGGGCCTGGCGCGTCTCGGCGCGCTCGGGCGCCCGGCGGTCGGCGCGGCGGCCGTGACGGCGGCGGCCGCGGCCGTGGCGGCCGTCTCGGTGCCCCAGCACGTGGCGATCCGGCGGCAGGACAGCCGCCCCGACGACTTCCGGGCCGCCGCCCAGGCCGTGCGCAACCACGCACGCGACGGCGACGCCATCGTCTACCTGGCGGGCATCGCCCGGTGGGGCGCGGCGGCCTATCCGCGCGCCTTCGGACGGCTGCGCGACATCGGGCAGGCGCAGTCCCCGGTGCGGGCCGAGAACCTCAAGGGGCGCGACCTGCTCCCCCGCCAGCTACGCGGCCCGCTCATCCGCTCGCGGCGCGTCTGGGTGATGCGCACCAGGTCGATCGTCACGCACCCGGGCGACGTGGTGTGGCGGCGCGAGCAGATGGTCCTGGCCACGGGGCCGTGGCGGGTGGCCGGGCAGTGGCGGTTCCGGGGCGGCATGCTCACCCTGCTGGAGCGGACCGGCCCCTACCGCACCTCCACGTAGTCGATCTGGCCGCCGCCGTCCAGGCGCCGCAGGCCCAGCGTGTTCCATCCGGCGCTCAAGTCGCGCTGGACGGTCGCCGACGTCCAGGAGCCCTTCTTCGTCCTGCGCAGGCTCACCGGCGCGGGCGCCGCCCCGTTCACCGCCACCTCCAGGCGCGCCCTGCCGCCCGACCAGTTGGCGTACTGGATCCGCACCGAGTAGCGCCCGGCAACCGGCGCGAACACCGCGACGTCCACCGAGCAGCCCGGACCGCCCGACGGCCCGGCGGCCCCGCCGCCGGACGCCCGGGGGCGGCGCAGCGGCGTCGCGCACCCGTTCAGCCGCGCCCGCTCGGCCTCGTAGCGGACCGGCGCGCCGCGCACCACGGGCCGCGCGCCGTCCCAGCCGAGCGCGGCCACGTACATGCCCCGGTTCACCTTCGAGCCGCCCAGCCGCTGCCGGATGCCGTGGAAGACCAGGTAGTCGCCGCCGGCGTCGGCGAGCACGTCGACGCTGCCCGGCCCGCGCACCCGGCCGCCGTACCCGCCGGTCGACAGCAGCGGCCCGGCGGCCTTCTCGTACGGGCCTTCGATCGACGAGGCGACCGCGTACCGGGTCTGGTAGGAGGAGTCGAAGTACCAGCCGGCCGAGTAGAACAGCACGTACTTGCCGCCGCGCCGCACCAGGTCGGGGGCCTCCACCAGGACGGGTTCGCCGGCTCCGCGGCCGAGGATGCGCTGAGGCGGGCCCGCCGGACGCAGCCCGTCGGCGGTCAGCCGGACGAGGTATATCGCGGCCTTGCTGCGGGCGTCGGTCTTGTAGAGCAGGTAGCGGGTGCCGTCCTCGGCGATGTAGGAGGCGGGGTCGATCGCGCCGCCGAGGTCGGTCGGGCACACCAGCGGCCCGCCGTCCAGCGGGACGAACGGGCCCGCGGGCGAGGTCGAGGTGGCCACGCCGATGCACTGCATGTCGCGGTCGTTGCGGCGGGCGGAGAAGTACAGCAGGTAGGTGCGGCCGCCCGGACGGGGCGGCACGACCTCCGGCGCCCACGTCCACCCGGGCGCGGCCCACGACGGCAGCCGCGCCAGGCCGTCGCCCGGCCTGCGGGTCCACGGCCCGGTCGGCGACGGGGCCGTGGCCACCGGCATCATCGCGTCGGGGCTGTTGGTGCCGTAGGCGTAGTACGTGCCCGCCACCTTCACAACGGTCGGGTCGGCGAAGTAGTCGCCGATCACCGGCTTGACGGGCGAGTACCCGGGCGCGGTGAACGGTGTCGCGGTCTGCGCCGGGCTCGGCACCGGCGGCGCGGGCGCCCGCGGGGTTTTCGCTGAGGGCGCAGGCCGTCCGGCCTGGGGCCTGCTCCGTCCGCCCGCGTCGGCCCAGCCCGGGTGCGGGGCGTGCATGCCCGCGAGCCCGGCCAGCACCACGAGCGCCGCCAGCGCGCTGACCGGCGCGCCGGCCCTGCCGTGGGGACCGCCGAACGACGACAGCGGTCCGCGTGCTCGCAGGTCCACGATCAACTCCCTCGCCACCCGGCATGATGCCAAAACACCCGACCCGCATGCCCGTTTCGGCCTTCTTTGTCACTGATTACGCATTCGGAGCACTCCTGAGGGAGCTAATACGCTTACTGGGCGATCCCCGCCGGAGAGGAGACTCGGGACTTGTACCGGCCTAGGCGTCTCGGCACCGCCCGTCTTCCTCTCGTCGTCGCACTGCTGTCGGCGCTCACGCTCGGCCTGGCGGGATGCCTGGGCATCGGCCTGTCCCCGTTCGGCGGCGACCGCCCCTCGGTCGCCCCGCTGCCGAAGAAGCCGAACATCGTCTTCGTGCTCACCGACGACCTGTCCTGGGACCTGGTGCCGCACATGCGGCGCGTGCAGGACATGCGGGCCAAGGGCACCACGTTCGACAAGTTCATCGTCGCCGACTCGCTGTGCTGCACGTCCCGCGCGACCATCTTCACCGGGCGGTATCCGCACAACACCGGCGTGCGCACCAACTTCCCGCCCGACGGCGGGTACGGCGTGTTCAAGGCGCGCGGCGGCGAGCAGGCGTCCTACGCCCCGGCCCTGCACAACGCCGGCTACCGCACCGCCCTCATGGGCAAGTACCTGAACGGCTACCTCCCCGGCGACCCCCAGGGCGGGTCGCGCCCGTACGTGCCGCCGGGCTGGGACGAGTGGGCCGTCACCGGCAACGGCTACCCCGAGTACAACTACAACCTGAACGAGAACGGCAGGCTCGTCCACTACGGCAACCGCCCGCAGGACTACCTCACCGACGTGCTGGCCGACAAGAGCGTCGACTTCATCCAGCGCGCCGCGGCCGACCGCAAACCGTTCTTCTTGCAGGTCGCCACGTTCGCACCGCACGGCCCGTTCGTTCCCGCGCCCCGCCACAGCCAAGCCTTCCCGCAGGTGACGGCGCCCCGGCCGCCGTCCTTCAACGAAGCGGACAACTCCGACAAGCCGTCCTGGCTGCGGTCGCGGCCCCGGCTGCGCAAGCCCGGCATCGCCCGCATCGACGCCGGCTTCCGCGACCGGGTCCGCATGGTGCAGGCGGTGGACGAGCTCATCGGCCGCATCCAGCAGGCGCTCGCCACCGCCGGTCACGCCCGCGACACCTACCTGGTCTTCGGCTCCGACAACGGCTTCCACCTGGGCCAGTACCGGCTGGCGGGCGGAAAGATGACGGCCTACGACACCGACATCAGGGTGCCGTTCGTCGTCACCGGCCCGGGCGTCCCGGCGGGCCGCACCACCGACGCCCTCGCGCAGAACACCGACATCGCCCCGACGTTCCTGGAACTTGCGGGCGCGGCCGTTCCCGCCGCGACCGACGGACGCTCCCTGGTGCCGTTCCTGCGCGGCAAGGATCCGGACGACTGGCGGAATGTGGCGCTGATCGAGCACGTCAAGCCGCCGCCCAGCCGCGAGGACCCCGACCGGCAGGACTCCGGACCCGGCGCGCCCCCGACCTACAACGCGCTGCGCACCGAGAACGAGCTGTACGTCGAATACGCCAACGGCGAGCGCGAGTACTACGACCTGGCACGCGACCCGCACGCCCTGGACAACCGCGCGAAGGCGATCCCGCCGCAGCGCGCGCAGGAACTGTCGGGCCTGATGTACGCGCTGACCCGCTGTTCGGGCGCCAAGTGCCGCTCGGCGGGACGCACCCGCTAAACCACCCGGTCATGTGGTCCGCAACATGCCGCCTTTACGAAAATCGAAAAACGGTCTGACGCACGTTCCTGCCTGTCACAGGCCGTTCTCGGCAACGGATGTGCCGCCGGGCACTGCCCGGCAAGACCGTTTCACGCGGCGCCGCCGATATGATCCGTGACGAACCTTTTCGATGGGCATCGAGCGCGCATACTTTGAGGCGCGCACAGTCGGGCGTCACACGATCACTGGAGACGGGCGTGACCGCACCCAGGACCCCGGACGGCGAGCCGGGCCGCGACCAGCAGCAGGCGTCGAACCCGCAGGACGCGGCGGCCCCGCAGGACGCGGCGGCGCCGCCCCCGCCGCGGTGGCTCACCGAGGGCGATTCGCAGGCCGAGGCTCCCCTGCTGCCGGAGGTGCCCCCGCCGCCGTTCGGCGGCGACGACGCCGACGACGAGGTCGCGCCCTCCGAGGGCGAGACCACGCGCTCCGACGCGGGCGCCATGCCCGCCGCCGGCGCCACGACCATGCGCTTCGACAGCGAGAGCACGCGCTCCGACGGCGAGGCCGTGCGCTTCGACGGCGAGGCCACCCGCGTCGACTCCGGCGCCGCGCAGGACGGCGGCGAGAGCGGCGACGATGCCGACGCCACCCGCACCGACGTGTATCCGGCCAAGGCCGCCGCCGCGTCGCCGGCCGCCCAGCCGTCGTCCGACGAGACCGTCACCGACCTGTCCCCGTGGCCCCCGTCGAAGAGCGAGGCCGCCTCCGCGGCCGAGGATGGCGACGACGAGGAGGACCTGGAGCGCACCCGCGTCGACCGCCCGCGGCTGTCGAAGGACGAGCCGGCCGAGCAGCCTCCGCTCCCGCCGCAGCCCGCGCCCGGGGAGCCGGACGAACCCGCGCCGTTCCCCTACGCGCAGCAGATCCCGGGAACCCCGCTGGCCGCGCCCACCCCCACGGCTCAGCCGCCGGCCCCGCCCATGCCGTTCCCCTACTACGCGCTGCCGGACGCGTCGTCCGCTCCGCCCGCCCCCGGGCCGACGCCGGCGCCGCACCAGCCTCCGGCGCCGCCGTCGGCGAACCAGCAGCCCGCGGCGCCGTTCCCGTTCCCGCAGGAGATCCCCGACAACAAGCCGCAGCCGACGCCGTTCCCCTACGCCCAGGAGATCCCCGGCCACGAGCAGAACGCGCCCGACCTGTCGGAGACGCGGTTCGACCTGGGGCTGCCCGCGCCCAAGCCGGTGGCGCCACCGCCGCACATCGACGAGCCGTGGCGCACCGTCCCCAAGGGCAAGAAGAAGCGCGGCAGGCTCGGCAAGCGGATCGCGCTCATCGCCGGCGCCGGGCTGGCCGCCGCGGCGCTGGTCGCCGGCGGCTTCGTGGCCGTGTCCAACCTCGGCGGAGACGACGATGGCGGCGGCGGCCCCGGCGCCCAGCTCGCCCGATCGGTCTTCCCGGTGGACGCCACCGCCCGCACCGACGGGTACGAGCAGAGCATCACCGGTGTCGCCGCGTCCGGCTCCACCGTGGTCGCGGTGGGCGGCGAGACCGGCGTGCGCGGCTCGCGCGGCGTGTTCCTGTTCTCCACCGACGGCGGCCGCACGTTCAACACCGCCCAGGTGCGCGGCGCCGACGGCGCCGCGCCCCGCGCCGGCGACGTCCCGTCCGCCGTGGGCGGATCGGCGCGCGGCTGGGTGGCCATCGGCTCGCGGGTGACCGGCGGCGCGGTGTGGACCAGCGAGAACGGCCGGGAGTGGCAGCGCCAGCCCGACGCGGTCGGCGACGTGTTCGGCGGCAACACCCGGGTCACCCGGATCGTGGCGGCGGGCGGCCGCTACCTGGCCGTCGGCGAGACCTCCGCCAAGGGCGACTTCACCGACGCGGTCCCGGCCGTGTGGCTGTCCAGCGACGGCCGCCGCTGGGAGCCGCGCTCGGGCGACCAGATCGGCCTGCAGGTCCGCGACGCCGACCTGCGGCTGGTCACGGCCGCCTCCAACGGCGACGCCATCCTGCTGGAGGCGCTGGTCACCCCGCGCACCGGCCGCAAGACCCCGTACCGGAGGGTGTGGCGCTCGCAGGACGGCGGCCGCACCTGGACCAACTCCGAGGTCCCGGTGCCCAAGGGCTCGCGCGGCCTGATCATCGGCGGCGGCCCGGCCGGGTTCGTCGCGGTGCGCGAGCTCGGCACCGGCGGTTCCGCGCACGGCCAGGCGTTCACCTCCAAGGACGGCGTCTCGTGGACCCGGGCGGGCGAGCTGCGGTCGTCCGGCTACCGGGTGACCAAGCAGCTGCTCGGCGACGACAAGGGCTTCGCCGCCGTCGTCACGCGCGGCCGCGACGTGCTGCTGTCGCGCAGCTCCGACGGCCGGTCCTGGCGCGACGCCGGGACGCTGGCCGCCCAGCCGGGCCGCGAGGTCATCGACGCGGCGCTGGCCGGGGAGCAGACCGTGCTCGTCGGCACCGAGCCGGGCGGCGGCGACACCGACCCGCTGCTCGGCGTGTGGGACGACGGCGGCCGCCAGCTGCCCGTCGACCTGGCCAAGGTGCCCGGCGCGGTCCGCTCCGACCACTCGGTCGTCGCGGTCGGCGCGTCCGGCGACCGCGCGGTGGCCGTGGGCAGCGCGGCGGGCGACGCGGCCGTGTGGACATCCCAGGACGGCGGCAGGTGGCAGCCCGCCCAGGGGCTCGGCGCCGCCTTCACCCGGCCGGGCTCGCAGCAGCTCCTGGACGTGACCTCGGGCGGCGCCGGCTGGCTGGCCGTCGGCTACGACCAGGTCGCGCCGCGGCGCCCGCTGGTCGTCACGTCCGCCGACGGGGCCAACTGGCAGGCCGCCGACACCGCCAACGCGTTCCGCGGCAGCTCCCGGGCGGTGCCGACGACCAACGCGGCGGCGTCCGGCAAGGCCGGCTACGTGGTGGTCGGCACCGAGGGCAGGTCGGCCGCCGCCTGGTTCTCCGCCGACCTGAAGAACTGGGAGCGCGGCCGCGCCTCGAACTCCGACGCCGGTCTGGACGGCGCGCTGAACAGCCGGAACGGCGACACCCGGTGGATGCTCGACGTGACCGGCGGACCGTTCGGCTACGTCGCCGTCGGCGGCGTCCGCGACCCGAAGGCGGGCAACCGCCCCGGCGTGTGGACGTCGACGGACGGCAGGCAGTGGACGCTGCAGGTGCTGTCGCTGCCGGGCGGCACGAAGGAGGCGCACTTCACGCACGTCGCGGCCAGCGGCAACATGCTGGTGGCCGCGGGGATCGCCGCCACCGGGCAGGGCCTGGGGTGGCTGGGCTACTTCTCGTCCGACGGCGGCAAGACGTGGCAGCCGCTGGAGGCGCCGGGCGGCGACGCCAAGGTCACCGTGACCGCGCTGGCCTCGACCGGCAAGGGCTTCGCCGCCACCGGCACGACCGGCGAGGCGGGCTCCGGGGACGTGGTGGCGTGGACGGCGGCGAACGGCTCGGACTGGACGGCGGACAAGCCCGGCGGCACGGGCCTGGCGGGCGACGGCGAGCAGCAGGTCACCGGGCTCGCCGTGTTCAAGGGCAAGCTGCTCGGCGTGGGCCGCACCGCCGACCAGACCGACGACCAGCCCATCCTGTGGACGCGCCCGGCCCCCTCCTGACGGCCGGTCAGCCCTCGCTTCCGCCGCCCGCGACCGCGTCACGCCGGTCGCGGGCGTGGCGGGGCACGTAGCGGGACGACTTGGACCGCCCGGCCGCGCCGCGCGGGGCCGCGCTCGGGGCCTGCTGCGGGGCGGGCGGCACATCGGGCACGCCGCGGTTGCGGTTGCGGCGGGCGCCGTAGGGGGCGACGAGCATCCGGTAGACGGGGCGGCGGATCAGCGTGGGCGTCAGCCGGTAGCCGCCCCGGATGGCGACGTTGCGCCAGTACTGCAGGCGGCTGATGAAGCCCTCGCGGTACATCTCGCGCTGCAGGCGCAGTTCCGAGCGCAGCAGCTCGCGGCCGCCGCGCCGCTCGTACGCGCCGTCGCCGACGCGGTAGTACACCAGGGGCTCGGGGATGTTCACCACCCGCGCCCCGTTGGCGATCATGCGGATGAACAGCCAGTAGTCCTCCATCAGCGGCAGGTCGCCGTAGCCGCCGACGGCGACGACCGCGCTGCGCCGGTACACGACGGTCGGATGGTTGAACGGGTCGTGCAGGCGCGAGTAGCGGGCGATGTCGCAGGGGTCGCTCGGCGGGATGCGGCGCCCCACCACATCGTCGATATCGGAGCCGAACTCCAGCAGCCCGGCGCCCACCAGGTCGGCCCCGTCGCGCACCAGCGGGACCTGCCGCTGGAAGCGGTGCGGCATGGCCACGTCGTCGGCGTCCATGCGGGCCACGATGTCGAACCGGCTGGCCTGCAGCCCGGCGTCCAGGGCGGGGCCGAGGCCGCGGTTGTGCCGGAGCTGGACGAACGTCACCTCGACCGGGCTGTCGGCGATCAGCCCGCGCAGGCAGAACTCCAGTTCGGGCGAGACGGGGCCGTCCTGGACGAGGACGACCTGGTCGGGCCGGAGCGTCTGGTCGTGCACGGCGCTGCGGAAGGCGTCCCGGACGTACTCCTCCCGGTCACCGCCGTAGACGGTCATCAGGAGGGCGAAGGGTTCGGGGGGGCTGTCGGCCTTCAAGAACTGTCCATTCCCGGGAGCGGGCCGTCGTGCGGTGTTGGCAGGGGGGTCGCACGCGGCCCCGCGGTCGTCACGGGCGGGGAGCCGTCACGTCCAGTCGAGTCATTGCCAAGTGTGAGTGAAAGGTTCGTGAGCGTCGCCAAGATACAGCGCGGCCGGACGGACCATCGACCGGTTGTTCGCGTTCATCGCTGGATTCACCCTCTTGTTACCTTCCCCCGCGCCTGTCCCGCGGGCCGCGTGCCGGTCATGTCTGGGCGCAAACGTCCTGGTCAGCGCGGATCTCTCCGGCCACCTTGGGCACCTGGCCTGCCGTTCCTGCGACGTTTGCCCCGTCCCGTCCGATTACCAGGTAGACCTGGCCGGGTTTGGCCGCCGCGGACAGCCGCGGCTGCCGTCCGGGCAGCACGGCGGCCAGCGCGGCGGCGTGCCGTGCGGCGCCGGTGCCGTAGAGGATCTGCGTGCGGGCGGTGGACTTGGCCTTGGTGCTGCCGATCCCGACGACCTGGAACTTCTTCTCGGCGAGCTGGTCGGCGACGCGCTGGCCCAGCCCGTCGGTGGTCGTCCCGTTGAGCACGACGACCTTCACCTGGTTCGCCGGGACGGCCTGCTGCGCGGCGCCCTGCTTCGCCGCGCCGGCCCGCCCGTTCTTCTGGCCCGCGGCCGCGGCCTTGGGCGCGGGGCTGCTCTGCGGGACCTCGTTGTCCTGGCGGATCGCCTTGAACAGCGGCCGGGCCTGCGCGTTGTTGAACTGCACGCGGTTGGGGTCGGCCGGATACGCCTGCACCGGGACGGTCACGAACCGCACCTTGCCGGCGCTGAGGCCCTGCAGGCTGCCGGCGATCTGCTGCATCACCGACAGCGTCAGCCGGCTGTCGGTCTTGATGGACTTGGTGACGGCCGACAGGAACCCGTACACCTTGCCGGGGTCGGTCAGCATGCCCTGGCTGGTGGCCTTCTTGACGACCGAGGCCATGAACTGCTGCTGGCGCTTGATGCGCGACAGGTCCGAGCCGTCGCCGAGGCCGCCGGTGCGGGTGCGCACGTAGCCGAGGGCCTGCTCGCCGTTGACGGTCTGCCGGCCCGCGCGCAGGTACAGCTCGGCCTTGGGGTCGTTGACGGCCTTGGGCACGCAGATCTCCACGCCGTCCAGCGCGTCCACGACCCGTTTGAAGCCGGTGAAGTCGACCTCGACGTAGTGGTCGATGCGGATGTCGGTGATGGCCTCGATGGTCTTCCAGGTGCAGGCCGGGCCGCCGATCGCGTACGCCGCGTTCAGCATGCTGAGGCCGCCGGGCTGCGTGCCGCCGCTGCGCGTCTTGCAGGAGGGGCGCTGCACCATCAGGTCGCGCGGGAAGCTGAGGCCGATGGCCCGGTCGCCGCCCGGGGAGATGTGCAGCAGGATCGTGGTGTCGGAGCGCTCGCCCTGCTCGGTGCCGTACCGGGCGTTCTCGCCCTGGCGGCTGTCGGAGCCCATCAGCAGGATGTTGATGGAGTTGTTCAGCTTGGCCGGGCGGTTCTCGCCCAGCTTGTCGTCGACGTTCTCGCGGGTGATCTGCCCGTCCAGCCGGCGCCAGAAGCCGTAGGCGGTCAGGCTGCCGACCACCAGCAGCGCCGACAGTGCGATGGACGCCCAGCCGAGCACGCGCCAGCGCCGGTCCCGCCCGGGTTCCGGGGGCGGGGCCGCACCGTTGTCGAAGTACACGCGCGGGGGCGCCACCGATTTATGCATCCGTAGCATTTCAGCACACAATGGACAGCCGTCACGGAGTTCACAGCAAAGTCGCCGACCCGCCCGCTCCGGCCGCTGCGGGGCGCCATGGCATGGCTAGACTCCGCTGAGGATGAGCATCGTGGACGCCCTCACCGACCAGGCGATGGTCGTGCTGCAGGACCGTCCCCTCGTCGCACTGCACGCCTGGCTGGCCGGGCTACTGGACGACTGCGCCGCGTCCGGGCGCACGCTGCACCTCGTCACCCCGATCGGCACGCGGCTGTCGCTGCCGCTGCGCTCGGTCGCGGCCGGGCGGACTGCGCAATGGGTGGTGCGCGACGGCGACGGCTACTACGAGGGCCTGACCGGACGGCCGCTGCGATGGGACGGCGCGGCGTTCGTCCCGGTGCCCGATGCCCGCGACTACGCGCCGGGCTTCAAGACCCGTCCCGCCGCCCCGGTCGGCGCGCAGCTCGCGCTGGTCTACCGCGCGCGGCACGGCCGCCGCGTCGAGACCCTCGGCGGCGCCGCCGGCCGTCTGCTGCGGCTGCTGACCGGCCGCCCGCCGACCGGGTGGGGTCCCGCCGAACCCCTGTCGCACCCCTGGGAGCCCGACCGGTTCACCGAGCACGTCCGCGGCCGCGCCTCGGCCCGGCTGGTCGTCATGGGCGACGGCCCGCGCACCGCCCAGGCGGTGTGCGAGTTCACCGCGGCGGGCAGGGGCGCGACCACCGAGACGACCACCGTCACCGTCGGCTACGCCCCCGGCGACCGGCCGCCGCTGGGGCGGCTGCCGTCCCTGATCGCCGAGCTGGCCGCCGAGCAGCCGGTGGCCTCGCTGCTGGCCCAGGTCGTCCCGGGCCGCGCCGACCTGACCGCCGAGCCGCGCTGGACGGGCGAGCCCGCCGTGGTCTCGCTGGCCGTGGCGGGTGCCGTCGCGGGCCCGCCCGGCATCCCCGGCCGGCAGATCGGCCCGCCGGACGCGCCGGTCACCCTCTTCCCGCTCGGCGACGGCCGCTCCCCCGACGGGTGGCGGCGCCACCGCGAGGTCATGCGGCATCTGACGTCCGCCCGGCGGCCGTCCTGACGCGTCGGCACCAGCGATCGTGGGTGCGACCAACGGCTCGTTAGACTGGCGGGCATGAGCGCCACGGCCGACGACGGCACCCCGGCCCGCCTGAAGGGCGCGGCGAGCTGGCTGATCAACCAGGTCTCGCTGCACTCCCAGCGGCTGGTCGCCGAGGGCATGGCCGCCGCCGGCGCCCGCGGCTACCACTACCGGCTGCTGGCCGCCCTGGAGGAGTTCGGCCCCGCCAGCCAGGCGGCGCTCGGCCGCCGCACCGGCATCGACCGCAGCGACGTCGTCGCCATGCTGAACGAGCTGTCCGACCAGGGGCTGGTGCGCCGCTCGCCCGACCCGGCCGACCGGCGCCGCAACGTCATCACCATCACCCTCGAGGGCGCGCGCCGCCTGCACAGCCTCGACCAGGTGCTCGCCGGGATCCAGGACGAGCTGCTCGCCCCGCTCTCCCCCGACGAACGCGCCGAGCTGGTGCGGCTGCTGTCGGCGCTGCTGGCCCACCACTCCGGCCGCTGACCGGCGCGAACATCGCCTCACGTTTCTTTCCGGACGGGGGAACGGGCGCGGCCGACGTTGCGTCCCATGAACATCGGCCGCCTCGACTGCATCGAAAGAGATGGCCGAAACAGCGACATATAGGGACTAAACGGGCGTCTGTTGACCGCCGCGCCGTCCATGTCTCGCTGGAACCTCACCGTTCGACCTGTACCTGCCGATACGGAGGGACCATGCAGCCGCCTCAATGGCCCGGGCAGCCGGGCTACCCGCCGGGGCCCCAGCAGGGGCCGCCGCTCGGTCCCGGCATCTCCAAGCCGCCTCCGCCGCCCAAGAGCGACGGCGCCGGCGGTGTCATCATCGCGCTGCTCCTCGGCGGCGGTTTCCTGGTGCTCGTGCTGATCGTCGGCGTCGTCGTCGTGCTGGCCAGCGGCGACGACGATGACGACCGGACCTCGCCCCCGGTCACGGTGTCGACGTCGTCCACATACTCGCCGTACAGCACCCCGACCACCAGCGCCGGCGGCATCGACCCGAAGGGCGTGCTCACGCCCACCATCCGCACCGCGCGCGGCAACACGTTCACGCGGGTCGGGACGCGCGTCGACTCGTGCACCGCGCGGGCCAACTCCACCATGCTGGAGCGGCTGCGCCTCTACCCGTGCACCGACCAGATGTACTCGGCGGTGTACGCGAACCCGTCGCGCACCATCGTCACCGTCATCTCGGTGGTGCAAACGGGCAGCTCGACCGACGCCAACGGCCTCAGCCGGGCCGTCTACTCCGAGGGCTGGCCGCGCCTGCTCAAGCCGTCCGACGACAGCGGGATGCCGCAGCTCAGCCAGGAGCCCAGCAGCTGGACCCGCGCCTGGACGCTGGACTCCACGATCGTCTACGCCCAGTCGTACTGGGCGCGCGGCGGCTCCGTCGGCGACCGGACCGGCTCGGTCTACAACACGGCGGGCGAACTGGGCGTCGAGGTGACCAACACCCTGCGCTTCAGCAACTGACGATTCCGCATCAGGGCCGTACCGACCGGTACGGCCCTTCGCCATGTCCGCGGACCGGTGCTCAGCCGGTGGCGGCGGCCCCGCCGGCGCCCGCCGCCCCGGTCACCGCCCCGGTCGCCGCCCCGGTCGCCGCCTCGGCCGCCGTCGCGGTCGCGCGCCAGCTCAGCGGCGGACCGTCGCACTCGCCGTCGGGGTGGACCGCGCCGCCGAGCCAGTGCACCAGCGCGTCGGCGAAGCGGCGGGCCACCCTCGGGCCCTCCGGCACGTCGGCGGCCGCGCGGACGTCCACCCACCACAGCCGGTCCGCGGACGCCAGCCGCCCGGCGAACTCGTCGCCCAGCAGACGCCGGATCTCCCCGGGGACGGCCACCGGCACCGGCGCCTCGATCGAGACGATCAGCCGTCCCGCGGAGTCGTACAGCCGGGTGGCCGCGGGGTCGCCGCCGCGGACCTCCACCGGCACCCCCAGGGCGACCAGCCCGTCGACGACCGCGCGCACGTCCGGCGGACGGCGCACCACGGCGACCAGGTCGCGGCTCACCCGCCCACCTCCGGCGCGCCGATCGCACGGGCGAACACCTCGTAGGCGATGCGTCCGACGGCGGTCCCGGTCGCGCCGGACAGCCTGCCGGCGTCGACCGCGCCGCCGAGCGCCAGCCGCCGGTCGTACGGCACGTGCACCACGGGCAGCCCCCACCGGCCGAGCATCTCCTCGGCGCGGTCCAGGTCGGCGCTCGCCCGCGGCGCGTGCGTCACCGTCGCCACCACGGTGCGCCTCAGCAGCGCCTGCCGACCGTTGTCGCGCAACCACTCCAGCGCACCGCCGGCGCTCAGCGCGCCGTCCACCGTGCCCGGCGTGACCAGGACGAGGCCGTGCGTGCCCGCGAGGAGACTTCGGTGCAGGTCGGTGCGGACGCCCGAGCCGCAGTCGACAACCGCGGCGGCGAAGTGACCGGCGACGGCGCCGAGCGCGGCCTCGAACACGTCGGGGGTGCACCGCTCGGCGATGCGCCCGCTGCGGGCGGCCGACAGCACCCACAGCCGCTCGCCCGCGCGGGCGAGGCAGGGCGCGGCCTCCTCGAACGTCCGGGGCCGGCGTGCCACCAGGTCGGCCGGCGAGCCTTCGGTCCGCACCCCGAGCCGCGGCGGCAGCGAGCCGAGCTCGGCGTCGGCGTCCACGGCCAGCACGCGGTCGGTGCGGTGCCGCGACAGCTCGGTCGCCAGCAGCGCCGCCAGGGTGGTCTTGCCCGCGCCGCCGCGCACGCTGACCACCGTGAGCCGCCGGAGGCCGGGCACCGGACGCCGCAGCATCTCCGCGGTCTCGGCCTGGGTACGGGCATGGCCGCCGGACGCTCCGGAGCCGCCGACGGCCTTGCGCACGCCCCGCCCCATCCGCACGAGCAGCGGGTCGCCGCGGTGCGGTCCGCGCCCCGGCTCGGCGCCGCTGCTCCCGTCACCCGGCGTCGGGCCGCCCGGATGCCCGGACGGCGCTGGCGGGGCGGCCTCCGGCTGCGCCACCGGAGCGGGGCGGGGTGCCGGTTCGCGCTGGGCGCCGTCCGGCTCCGGGGCATCGAGGGCGGCCAGTCCGCGCTGGGACACTCCCATGTCGCGCAGAACGATCTCCTGCCAGCCTGCGTCGGACACCTGCCTCCCCTTCGTCACCGCCAGCCTAATCACCGCCATGGCGCCCCGCGGCGTCCCGACCGGCGCGGACGGTGCGGGCGGTGCGGGCGGCCCGCGCGGCATGGACGTCCGCCATTCGTCCAAGGAATGGCTCCGTATCCGACCATGCAGCGTCATATGCTCCTCTGGCGGACGGAATTCGATCTTGGAGGGGGACGAGGGTGGCGGAGTTCTCGGGCGCGGAGCTGGAACGGATGCTGGCCGAGGCGCGCGAGACCCTGGAGTCGATGCGGCAGGGCGGCACGGCGCCCCGTCCCGCCAAGACCGCCGAGGCCGCGGACGGCGACGCGCTGGAGGGGGTCGGCGAGGCGGCCGACGGCGCGGTCAAGGTGGTCGCCGAGGCCGCGGGCCGCATCAAGAGCGTGGCCCTGGACGACAAGGCGATGCGGCTGTCTGCGCAGAAGCTGGGCGAGCAGCTGGTGACGGCGGTCAACGCCGCGCTGGAGGACCTGCGCGTCAAGGCGGCGACCGCCGCGGCGGCCCGGCGCGAGGCGGAGCCCGGCGAGCGGTCCGAGGACATCCAGAACCAGAGCCTGCGGCAGATGGAGCTGATCACCCAGGCCATCAACGACACCCTCGCCAAGATCGGCGGCAACCGCTGAGCACCGCGCCGCACGAGGTCCGGACGGGGCGGTGACGGACCTCGGCCTGCCGCCTGTCGGCAGCCGCCGTTAGCATCTGGCGCGTGCGAGCCTCCACGTCGACGACACCGCCCGCGCGGTCGCGCCGGCTCGTGCCCGTGTCGGCGGCGGGCGCGGCGGCGGTCCTGGCGCCGGTGCTGTGGCTGACCGGCGGGCTCCGCGAGGCGCCGCAGGAGCCGCTGAAGGCGCCGGGCCGGCCGATCAACCAGGGATGGTTCGACGTCACCGTGCACGACGCGCGCATCGTCAACGTCGAACCGCCGTTCGGCACCACGCCGCAGCGGCGACTCGAAGTGCGCATGCGGGTGGTGAACAAGGGCAAGGAGACGGCCTCGCTGGGGCTCAGCGGGTTCGGCCAGGGGGTCGCGGCGCGCACAGCCAAGGGCAAATGGGTCAAGCCCGAGGACGTGGCGGGCACCGCCGCGGGCTCGGCCACCGACGCCGTCCAACCGGGGCTGCCCGTCGAGGCGGCGGTGCGCTGGCAGCTCGGGCCGCAGGAGACCCCCGCCACGTTCACCGTGGGCCTGCGCAAGTGGAAGTACGGCACCGGGTTCACCGACACCTCGTTCCAGTGGCGGGTGGAGACCGACGACGACGCGGGCCTGGCCGGACGGCTCACCCTGCCGGTGGGGCGGTCATGAACACGGGCAGACTGCTCGTCCAGGGCGGCGCCGCGCTCGTCGGCACCGCACTGCTCGCCGCGGCGATGTGGCTGTACGACCTGACGCCCGAGGTGGAGTCGCGGCAGCTCGACCCGATCCGCGACACCGGCCGCATCGGCCAGATCGTCACCAATCCGCGGTTCAGCGTCCAGGTGCAGCGGGTGGCCGCCGCCCGCTCGCTGGCGTCCGCCACGCCGCGCACCAGACCGCCGGTGCGCACCGAGGGCGTCTTTTTGATCGTCCACGCGCGGGCGACGAGCAAGCGCGAGCCGCTGCGGCTGCAGACGGCGCAGTTGGAGACCCCCGGCGGCTACGTCTTCCGCAAGGACCCGCGGCCGTCGGTGTCGCTCGGGCCCGATCCGACGTTCCAGCCGCTGATCTGGGACGAGACCGCGTTCGTGTTCGAGCTGCCGCCGCGGCGGCTGGCGGGCGCGCGGCTGGTGGTCGGCGAGGGCGGGCTGCTGCCCCAGCTGTCGGCCGCCGCCGAGATCGACCTGGGGCTGACCCGGTCCCGCGCCGCCGACCTCATCCGCCGCGCCGCGGAGAACTACGACCTGCGGGCTGCGACGTCATGACCCACCGGGCACCTTTCCACGATCCCGGCGACCGGTTCCGGCAGGACGCGGGCGGGCGCGATGCTCCGCCGCCCGCCCGTCCCGATCCGGGCTCCGAGCGGCCCGGCAGCACCCGGCCGCAGGGGCGCGGGCTGCCCGCCGTGGGCCGCTACAGCAGGACGGCGCGCAACGAGCGGGCGCAGTCGGCGGCCCGGCCGCCCTCGCGCGAGACGGGGCTCCCGGACGGGACCGGCGCGCATCCCGTCCGGGAGCCGGAGCGCCGGGAACACGACGAGCACCGGGCGTCCGGCGACCCGGCACCCGAGCGGGACGGCCCCGCGGACGACGCCGCGGACGACGCCGCGGACGCGGCGGCACCGCGGCGGCGGATGCGCCCCGGGGATCGGCGGTTCCTCGAGGCGATGGCCCTGGTGACACTGCTGCCGGCCCTGGTCGGGCTGCACTGGCTGGACGACACCCGCAACATCCAGCAGCGACTGGAGCGGCCCGAGAAACCGACCACGGTGGCCAAGGGCAAGGTCGGCGTGCTCGCCGACACCCGCTGGCTGTTCGTCCGGCGGACGGTCGCCCGGGCGCCGCTCAACCCGGACCCGGACGTGGCGGAGGTGCGGATGGTCGTGGCGATCAAACCGCTCACCCAGGCGGGCGCCAAGACCGTCGGCTCGTTCGGGATGTCCTACCGGCTGCGCGACGGCGAAGGGCACATCTGGTCGGCCACCGCGGTGCCGTCGTCCACGCCGCGCGCGGGCGCCATCGCGCTGCTCACCGTCAAGGGGGTGCTGCCCCGCTCCAAGGCGCAGACGGTGACGCTTGAGGTGCGGCCGCCGACGACATACCGGCCGAAGGAACCGCTGCCTTCGCTGCGGTTCGCATCGTGACCCTTGCCACGACCAGGTTGAACGCCGCCGCCAGCAGGCAGATCCGCAGAATCTGGAAGACCAGGGCGGTACCGAAGCCGATCAGCGTGAGGCGGGGCACCCACCAGGCCGCCGAGTGCGGGCCGATCAGTTCGTAGATCTGCCGCCGGGCCAGCCGCTCGGCGACGTCCAAACCCATGAACAGCGCGCAGAACAGGCCGAACGGCACCACGCCCGACCGGCGCACCAGCCGCAGCCCGTACCAGGCGGGCAGCCACATCTCCCGGATGCCGCGGGTGGAATCTCCCGCGGGCTGCCGGTCCGGTCCAGGTCGCCGGCGCGGGCCAGCCGCCGGGCCGCGGCGCTGCGGCCGAGCACGACCCGCTCGTCCCCGGTGTCCAGGCCCAGCACCACCCCGGCGAGCACCAGCCAGATCAGCGAGCCGAGCACGGCATGCTTGAACGATGGCCACAGGTCCAGACCGCCGCCGGCGGCCTGCTCGACCCAGCCCCACGCCCGCCGGTCGGTCATCCACTCGCCCGCCTCGCGGCGCAGATGGTCCACGGTGAAAATGCCGAAAAGCGCGAAGTTGATCTCCAGGAAGGCCAGCAGAACGGCGCCGGGGGCGCCCAGCCGCTCCCGGGCCAGCCATTCGAAACCCACCTTCAGCACGAAGAACCCGGCGGTGAGGGCCACCGCCAGCGTCACGTGCCGTTCGAGGGTGATGAGCATGCCGAGGCCCTCGATCTGGCCGGTGATGCCGCCCTCGGCGAAGCCGCGGCTCTGCGCCATGTCGGCGAACTCGCGGGCGTCCCGGCTGTGCAGGCCCCAGCCCAGGTAGAACACCATGAACGGCAGGACGGCGCGGCCCAGCGCCTCCAGCGCCGTCTCGCGGTTGCCCACGGCCCAGGGGGTGAGGTCGCCGCCCGGTTCGCGGGCATGCACCGCGTCCAGGCCCTCCCGGACGCAGTGGATCATCGCCACCGTGACCGTCAGGGAGATCATGACCAGCAGGCTGACGGTCACCAGCGGCGCCACGGTGGCCGCGGTGCCCTTCAGCTGGCCCAGCCGGTAGCCGCCGTACATCGCCCCGTACCGCAGCAGTTCGCCCACGGTGCACCACAGCGCCAGCGGCAGGGCGAAGCGCCCGGCGAGCCTGATCGTCGCCAACGGCAGAACGAGCGGTGAACGCGCCGATAGTCCAGGCATTCCGTGAATGCTACACAAATAGCAGGTGATACGGGTTTTCGCCGTCGGTAATCTGCCTGGGCATGAACGCTCCCCCGAAGAGTCCAGCGGTGACCGTTTTCGCGGTTCTGGCGTTCCTCGCCCTCGCGCTGTGCGTGGTCTTCACCTTCGCCACCCTTTCCAGCGGCACCAGCCAGATCAACGCCTCAGCGAACTGCGGGACGGGCCGCGACGCCGACATGGGCTGCTACGCCCAGGCGGAAATCATCCAGCGGGGCCAGGTCGCCGACCGCGAGGCCAATGTCAAGATAGGGATGACCTTCACCCTCACCTGCGGGTTCGCCGCGCTCACCCTGGCGGCGTGCGCCGTGGCGTTCGGCGCGAACCGGGGCCCGTCCGACAAGGGGGTTTCCGTGGCGTTCCCCGGCTCTTCCGGCGCTCCCGGCGGGGCCGCGTTCCCGCAGCCCCAGCCCGGCGCGCCCCAGCCCGGCGCGCCCCAGCCCGGCGCGCAGCAGCCCTACTCCCCTCCGCAGCAGCCTCCCGGCGGCAACCGCACGTGAGACGCGACGGACCCCGGCGCCCGCACGACGGGTGCCGGGGTCCGCTGGTCGTTTGCCGATCGCCTCAGGTCAGATGGCGACCTCGACGGCGGCGACCTCGCCGGTCTTGGCGGTGACGGTGGTGTCGACGCTCACCCCGCCCGCGGCCAGCACGCGGACGGTCCAGTCGCCGTCGGCGGCGAAGAAGCGGAACACTCCCTCGTCACCGGTGACGACCTCGGCGGTGAACTCGCCCGTCGAGTCCAGCAGCCGGGCGTAGGCGCTGCTCACGGGGGCGCCGTCACGGGTCACCTTGCCCTGGATGACAGCCTCGTTGGACAGGTCGACGGTAGCGGGCAGATGCGCCGTCTGCGCGGGCGCTGCGCAGCCCTGGGTGGTCATTTGTTCCTCCACATCTCCGGGACACGGCGGGCACGGCCGCCGGGCGGCTTTGGCGGGTCTCGGCCGTCGGGCGCGGCCTTGCTGTCTCGGTCGGGCGCGTACTGCCCGGCCGGGTGTTACTTGGCCTCGCCGAGCTCGATCGGCACGCCGACCAGCGAGCCGTACTCGGTCCAGGAGCCGTCGTAGTTCTTCACGTCCGACAGGCCCAGCAGCTCGTGCAGGGCGAACCAGGTGTGCGACGAGCGCTCACCGATGCGGCAGTAGGCGATGGTGGGCTTGGACAGGTCCACCCCGGCCTCGGTGTAGAGCCGGCGCAGCTCCTCGTCGGACTTGAAGGTGCCGTCGTCGTTGGCCGCCTTCGACCACGGGATGTTGCGCGCGGTCGGCACGTGCCCGGCCCGCTGCGCCTGCTCCTGCGGCAGGTGAGCGGGGGCCAGCAGCTTGCCGCTGAACTCGTCGGGCGAGCGGACGTCGATCAGGTTCTTGCTGCCGATGGCGTCGACGACCTCGTCGCGGAAGGCGCGGATGGCCAGGTCCTGGTCCTTGGCCTTGTACTCGGTGGCCGGACGCGACGGGACCTCGGTGACCAGCTCGCGGGAGTCCAGCTCCCACTTCTTGCGGCCGCCGTCCAGCAGCTTGACCTTCTCGTGGCCGTACAGCTTGAAGTACCAGTAGGCGTAGGCGGCGAACCAGTTGTTGTTGCCGCCGTAGAGGATCACCAGGTCGTCGTTGGCGATCCCCTTGGCCGACAGCAGCTGCTCGAAGCCGGTCTTGTCCACGAAGTCGCGGCGGACCGGGTCCTGCAGCTCGGTCTTCCAGTCGATCTTGATGGCGCCGCGGATGTGGCCCTTGTCGTAGGCGGACACGTCCTCGTCGACCTCGACCAGAACCAGGCCGGGGTCGTCGAGGTGGGCCTCGACCCAGTCGGCGTCCACGAGGACGTCGGAGCGGCTCATGCGGGAACCTCCCTGTCGGAGCGGATCTTTGGAGTGGAACGGCGGGTCAGCAAGTACATCTCGCGGAGGCAGAACCCGAACGCCGCGTTCGGCAACCCCTTACCCGGCGCGATGGCGATGGCACCGTTGCCGAGCCATCCTGGCCCCTTGGCGTGCGGGCGCGCGTACCGGCAGGCGTACCCGGCCTGTGCGGACCCGTGCGGACCGGCGGCCTGCGGTTCCCGCGGCGCGTCCGGCCGAGGCCGTGCCTGCATCTTTGCAAGCGGCCTGCCCGAGGCGTGGCGCGCCCCCTGGACTGCTGCGATCGCGAACCCTGCCGGCCGGCCGGCGAGCGGCCACCGGCTTTGGGTCGCCGGCATCGTACCGGGGACCACCGTCGTGACGGCCGCGGCCCAACGCTGCCCGCGCGGGTCAACCTGCATCCGGGGTGCTCCTGGCGGAGAGGAGGCGTGCGTACGGCGGGTTCGACGAGATCGAATGGGGCTCGGGGCGGAAAACGGGCTCGATGCCTCAGGCCATACGACAGAGCGCGGTGGTCACGCGGCAGAAGTCGACCGCGCGACGCTTGGTGAGCAGCTGCTCCGTCCGATAACGCACGAGCCGATGGTAAGCCGACGATCGGCGCTCTGTCACATCTGTCTCGGCTTGCGAGACAGTGACAATCATCTCGGCGCAGGTCAGCGCCGTCCCGGCAGGCGAGCGCGACCACGGACACCGGTCGCCGCTCATCCGCGGACGGTCAGCAGCGGCCGCCCCTGCACCGTCATGATCTCGAACGAGAAGATCTGGTCGCGCTGGAACATCGTGGACCCGTCGTACCGGCCGTAGCCCTTGCTGTAAGGGACGTACCAGCTACCCAAGGGGTCGCGTTGCCCGTCCCGGGCCACCGCGTACCACTTGCAGTGCTCCCCGCGCGGAGCCCCGGACAGGTACAGCTCGACCTTGGTGCCCCACTGCTTCTTGTAGAGCATCACGTAGGCGTCGATGCGTGTACGCGGGTCGGAGGCGTCCAGCCGTTCCGCAGGGGCCACCTGCGGCTGGGGGTCGGCCGTAACGGTCCGGGTGGCCGCGGGGCGCCCGCCGTCCCCGAACGGCCGCACCAGCCCGCCGAACAGCACCCCCATCAGGAACAGCACGCACGCCGCCGCCAGCGGCGCCCACCGCAGCCGCCCCACACCGCCCCCGAACCGGCGGGAGCGCTTCTGCTCGGCGGCGCGGGCCAGCAGCGAGTCGAGCAGTTCGGGCGGCGGCTCCGCGACCTGCCGGATCTGCGCCTCGTCGACCCGGCCGAGCAGCGCGGGCAGCCCGGCCAGCCCGGCCAGCTCGTCACGGCAGGCCGGGCAGGCGTCCAGGTGCTGCTCCAGCCGACTGCGTTCGGCGGCGTCGATCGCGCCGACGACGTACACGCCGAGCGCCGTGCGCACCTGCGCGCACTCGTTCATGGCGCCAACCCCCGCTCCTCCAATGCGAGTTTGAGCGCCCGCAACGCGTAGTAGGTACGGGATTTGACGGTGCCGGGCGGGACGCCGAGCGCCTTGGCCGCCTCGGCGACCGACCGGCCCCGGTAGTAGGTCTCCACGAGCACGGCCCGGTGCGACGGGCTGAGGTCGGCCAGGGCCTCGGCCACCGTCCACGACTCCAGCGCCCGGTCGATGTCGTCCGACCCGGCGGTGGCGGTGACCTGCTCGTCGATGCCGGTCTCGGGCGGACGCGCGCGCCGGGCGCGGTGGGCGTCCACCACCAGGTTGCGCGCGACCGTGAACAGCCAGGGCCGCACGGGACGTCCCACCAGCGCCTCCGGATTTCGCCAGGCGCGCAGCAGCGTCTCCTGGACGACGTCCTCGGCCTGCGGGCGGTCCCCGCCGGTCAGCCGCAGCACGTAACCGAGGAGGGGGCCGCCGTGCTCGCTGTACAGGGCGCGCAGCAGCCCCTCATCCGCTGTGGGACCCACACCCTCATCACGTCCGGGCTTCCCCATCGGTTCAACCGGGCCGCAGATCGTCCGCCGTCACGTCTTCGGCAGGTCGTTGAGGTGGACGTTCTCGGCGGTCGCGGCCACGCGCAGACCGTCCGGCGTCGGCTCGACCCGGCTGATCCGGGAGCCGACGGGCAGGTCGGTGACGGGCACCGTCCAGGTGAGCCGCTGCCGCATCAGCGTCAGCGGGATCTGCAGGCCGCCGGAGGCGCCGACCGACACCGGCGTGATGGCGATCCCCCGGGACGTGGCCTTGACCTCGACCACGGCGCTGCCCGACAGCGGGATGCCCGCGATCGATCCGGCCAGCTCCACCTCCAGGTCGTCGCCGCGCTGCGCGATGCTCCGCACCTCCTGGGGCGCCTGCTTTTTGATCACGTCGTAGGGCACCACGGCCGAGGCCGTCGCGGTCCGGGCGGTGACGTCGGCGCCCGCCCCCTTGGCGATCTCCGACAGCGGCGCGTCCACCCCGCGCATCTCGACCTTGACGTCGTGCACGGTGACCCCCTGCTCGGTCCAGCGGCCGAGGTCGACGTCGATGCCCTCGTACTCGCCCTGGACGGCCTGCAGCAGGAAGGAGAAGCCGTGGAAGGTGACCTCGGGCTGGGTCGACAGGTCGTACTGCGCCGCCACCTGCCTGCCGATCTCGTTCTCGGCCCGGTTGCGGGCGATCGGGTCGGCGATGAGGCCGAGCACGCCCACCACCACGGCCAGGAAGACCAACACCACCAGTAGCTTGCGCATGCCTCTCCTCGGGCCCTCGCAGGTTCGGATCTGCCGCCGGCGACGGTCGCCTCACGATAGTGCCGTGCGCGCGGGGTCCGCCGAGTCGCCTTGCGGGATGACATCGGGGAAATGTCCGTACGAATTCGGCACTATGCGCGGGTCCGGCGGCATGCGCCCCGGCGGCGGGCGTCAGCCGCCCGCGAAGGGCGGGAGCACCTCGACGACCCCGCCCTCGGGCAGCGCCACCGCGTCGTGGGGGCGGGTGCCGACGGGGTCGCCGTCGATGAGGAACGAACTGCGTGCGAGCACGCGCCGGAAGTCCTCGCCGCGCCCGTCCCGTCCGGCCGCCGCGGCGAGCGCCTCGGCCAGGGTCTGCGCGTCGTAGGGCTCCTGCTCCGCCCCGGCCGCCGCCTTCGCCGCCGCCCAGTACCTGATCGTTCCCTTGGCCATCGTCACCAGCCGCTGAGAGTCCGCAGAGGAAAGGGAAAGCGTTCCCTCCACGATGTTCCCACCGGCGGCCGGATGCGGTCCGGCGGGGTGGGCGCAGATCCGCCCCGTTGCCCGGCAGGTCGCCTGGGATATGCTCGGGTGTTAGGGATCCAGGGCGATGGGGCCGGGGGAGTTCGCGAGAACACCCTCCATGGTCACCCCGCCTTCGGACCGGCGACCGGGCCGGACGAAGGACGCGAGCCTGGATCCTTCATCGTTTTTATGGGCGAGGAGGCGGCACTTGAGCAACCTGCTCCTGCTGACCAACGCGTTGGAACCCTCCGACGAGGTCCTGCCCGCACTGGGGCTGCTGTTGCACTCGGTGCGCGTCGCCCCCGCGGAGGGGGCCGCGCTGATCGACGCTCCCCCGGCCGATGTGGTGATCGTTGACGCCCGCCGCGACCTCGTGCAGGCCAAGAGCCTGTGCCGGCTGCTGCGGACGACCGGGCTGGACTGCCCCCTGCTGGCGATCGTCACCGAGGGCGGCCTGGCCGCGCTGAGCCCCGAGTGGGGGCTGGACGACGTGCTGCTGCAGACGGCGGGCCCCGCCGAGGTGGAGGCGCGGCTGCGGCTGGCGGTGGGCCGGGCGGCGGCCGCGGCCGAGGCCGACGACGTCCCCGGGGAGATCCGCAGCGGGGAGCTGACCATCGACGAGGCCACCTACACCGCGCGGCTGCGCGGCCGGGTCCTGGACCTGACCTTCAAGGAGTTCGAGCTGCTCAAGTACCTCGCCCAGCACCCCGGGCGGGTCTTCACGCGCGCTCAGCTCCTGCAGGAGGTATGGGGGTACGACTACTTCGGCGGCACGCGGACGGTGGACGTGCACGTGCGGCGGCTGCGCGCCAAGCTCGGCACCGAGTACGAGTCGCTGATCGGAACGGTGCGCAACGTCGGGTACCGGTTCGTCCCCGACCACCGTCCGGGCGAGCAGGAGGAAAGCGCCCCGGTCCCCTCCTGAGCGCCTTGCGCCGCTCTCTTCGGGAACGCGCCAAAACCCCGCACGTGGTGGGCCGCCTGGCCAGGCGGCGGAGTCATCCCACGAGTCGTCCTACGAGTCGCCCCACCACGTGTTGCGCTCCAGCACGCCGCCGCCCGGGGCCCGCCCACCCCACGGCGCCGACGCCCGCCCCGCGCGCGTCGGCCCGCGCCGCACAGGCATCGGGCCCGCGCCGCGCCTAGCCCCGCCGCGCGGTCTCAGCCGAAGCGGCCGGTGATGTACTCCTCGGTGGCCTTCTGCTCGGGCTTGGTGAAGATCTTGCTGGTGTCGCCGATCTCGACGAGCTTGCCGGGCTTGCCGATGCCGGCGATGTTGAAGAACGCGGTGCGGTCGCTGACCCGGGCGGCCTGCTGCATGTTGTGCGTCACAATGACGATCGTGTACTGGCTCTTCAGCTTGGCGATCAGGTCTTCGACGGCCAGGGTGGAGATCGGGTCCAGCGCCGAGCACGGCTCGTCCATGAGCAGCACCTGCGGCTGCACGGCGATGGCGCGGGCGATGCACAGCCGCTGCTGCTGACCGCCGGACAGGCCCGCACCGGGCTTGTTCAGCCGGTCCTTGACCTCGTTCCACAGGTTGGCGCCCTTGAGCGACTCCTCGACGATGTCGTCGAGCCGGCTCTTGCGGCGCACCCCGTTCAGCTTCAGCCCGGCGGCCACGTTGTCGTAGATCGACATGGTGGGGAACGGGTTGGGGCGCTGGAACACCATGCCGACCACGCGCCGCACCGCCACCGGGTCCACGCCGGGGCCGTACAGGTCCTCGTCGTCCAGCATCACCTTGCCCTCGACGCGGGCGCCGGGGATGACCTCGTGCATCCGGTTGAGGGTGCGCAGGAACGTGGACTTGCCGCAGCCCGAGGGCCCGATGAAGGCCGTCACCGAGCGCGGCTCGATGGTCATCGAGATGTCCGCGATGGCGTGGACGCCGCCGTAGTAGGCGTGCAGTCCGGACACTTCGATCCGCTTGGCCATGGGGGATTCGCTCCTATCGGGTCCTACTGTGCGGGTGCGGGTCTCACGGTGCGGGGCGCACAGTGCGGTCGCCTCGCGGTCGGCTCGTCGCGGGACGGTCAGCGGCTCACCGGCCGGAAGAACCGCGCCACCAGCCGCGCGCCCAGGTTGAACAGCATGATCAGCAGAATCAGCACCAGGGCCCCGGTCCACGCCCGGTCGATGGACGCCTGGTTGGGGTCGCCGGCCTGCTCCCAGATGAAGGTGGGCAGCGCGGCCTGCGGCCCCTCGAACGGGTTGGCGTTGATCGCCTTGGTGAAGAAGATCGTCAGCAGCAGCGGGGCGGTCTCCCCCATCACCCGGGCGACGGCCAGCATGACGCCGGTGATGATCCCGGTCAGCGCGGTGGGCAGCACCACGAAGCAGACCGTGCGCCAGCGCGGCACGCCGAGGGCGTAGGACGCCTCGCGCAGGTCGTTCGGCACCAGCTTGAGCATCTCCTCGGTGGCCCGCACCACCGTGGGGATCATCAGGATGGTCAGCGCCAGCGACCCGGCGAACCCCGAGTAGGTGAACCCGAACGTCAGCAGCCACAGCGCCAGCACGAACAGGCCGGCCACGATGGACGGGATGCCGGTCATGACGTCCACGAAGAAGCTGACCGCGCGGGCCAGCCGGCCGTTGCCGCCGTACTCGACCAGGTAGACGGCGGTCAGCACGGCGATCGGCACCGCGATCACGCTGGTGATGGCGACCTGCTCCAGGGTGCCGAGGATGGCGTGGTAGGCGCCGCCGCCCTCGTCGCGGCCGCCGACGCCGTTCATGGAGAACTGCAGGAAGGTGGCGTCCAGGCGGCCGAGGCCGTTGGTGAGAACGGTCCACAGCACCGACACCAGCGGCACGACGGCCAGCGCGAAGGCGATGTAGACCAGGATCTGGACGAGGCGGTCCTTGAGCTTGCGCGCGGCGGAGACCGAACCGAGGGAGCCGCGGGCCGCGGGCGGCAGGTCGTCGGTGGGCTTGGTCAGGGTGGTCACACGAACTCCTTGCGCCGGGCGACGACGGCCCGCGCCGCCATGTTGACGATCAGCGTGATCACGAAGAGCACCAGACCGGAGGCGATCAGCGCGCCCCGGCCGGTCTCGGTGGCCTCGGCGAAGCTGTTGGCGATGTTGGCGGCGAAGGTGGTGCCGCCGTCCTCCAGGATGTGCCAGTTGATGCCGGGCACGAACGTCAGCACCATGGCCACGGCGATCGTCTCGCCCATGGCGCGGCCGAGGCCCAGCATGGAGGCGCCGATCATGCCGGACCGGCCGTACGGCAGCACCGCCAGCCGGATCATCTCCCAGCGGGTGGCGCCGAGCGCCAGCGCCGCCTCCACATGCGCCCGCGGCACCTGCAGGAACACCTCGCGGGAGATGGACGAGATGATCGGCAGGATCATGATCGCCAGCACCACGGACGCGGTGAAGATCGAGTTCTTGCCCGGGTTGTCGCCGCCGAACAGCGGGATCCAGCCGAGCGCGGAGTTGAGGAACGAGCTGACGCCCTCCATGTGCGGGGCCAGCACCAGCAGCCCCCACAGCCCGTACACGATGCTGGGCACGGCGGCCAGCAGGTCCACCAGGTAGCCCAGGGGGCCCGCCACGGACCGCGGCGCGTAGTAGGAGATGAACAGCGCGATGCCGATCGCCACCGGCGTCGCCATGAGCAGCGCCAGCAGCGAGGAGACCACCGTGCCGAACGCCAGCTGGGCGATGCCGAACCGGGCCGGGGTCCCGTTGGGGTCCCACTGCTCGCTGGTGAGGAAATTGGCCTCGTTCTTCTGCAGCGCGGGGATCGCCCTCCAGATCAGGAAGACGGCGATGGCCGCCATGATGGCCAGCACGAGGATCCCCGAACCCCGTGCGGCCGAGACAAAGATCTTGTCACCGGCGCGTCCGGTGCTCATGGCCGCGCCGCGCACCGGGCTCTGGACCGCGGCGGCGCTCTTCACGCCCGTGTCGGTGGTCACGGGGGTCCTCCTTCACTGACGGGGCGGAACCCAGGCGTGCCCCGCCGCCGAGGTGCTCGGCGGCGGGGCTGCGGTCACCGGAGTTCCTGTCTCAGGACAGGGCCTTCACGCTCGCCTGCACCTTGCTCAGCACTTCCTGCGGGACCGGCGCGTAGCCCACGCTGGTCAGCACCTTCTGGCCGTCGGCGCTGGAGGTGTAGCTGAGGAAGGACTTGACGAACTTCGCCTGCTCGGCCGGCAGGCCCTTCTCACAGGCGATCTCGTAGGTCACCAGGACGATCGGGTAGGCGCCCGCCGTCTTGGTGGCGTAGTCGAGCTCCAGGGCGACGTCGTTGCCGGTGCCGACCTGCTTGGCGCCGGCCAGGGCCTTGGACGCGCTGTCGGCCGACAGCTCGACGTACTCGCCCGCACCGTTCTTGATCTTGGCGGTCTGCAGCTTCAGGTTGTCCGCGTAGGACATTTCGACGTAGGAGATCGTCCCGGCGGTGCTCTTGACCTGGCCGCTCACGCCGTCGGACTTGGCCGCGCCCTGCCCGGCGCCGATGGACGGCCACTTCTTGGCGGGCTCGGCGGTCCACACGTCCGGCGCGGTCGCCTTGAGGTACTTGGTGAAGTTCTCCGTGGTGCCGGACTCGTCCGACCGGTACACCGGCTTGATGTCGGTGTCGGGCAGCTTGGCGCCGGAGTTCTCCTTGGCGATCGCCTGGTCGTTCCACTTCTTGATCTTGCCGGTGAAGATGCCGGCGACCGTCTCCGGCGACAGCTGCAGGCCGTCAACACCTTCAAGGTTGTAGACCACCGCGATGGGGCCGACCACCATCGGCAGGTTGACGGCGTTGCTGCCCTGGCAGCGCTGCTTGGCGGCGGTGACCTCTTCGGGCTTGAGCGCCGAGTCGGACCCGGCGAAGGCGACCTGCCCGTCGGTGAAGGCCTTGATGCCCGCGCCCGAACCGTTGGGGTTGTAGTTGAGCTGGGTGCCCGAGCACTTGGCCGTGTACTGCTTGACCCACTCGTCCATGGCGTTCTTCTGCGCGCTGGACCCGGCCGCGTTGACCATGCCGGTGGCGCAGTCGATGTTTCCGGTGGGTGCGTTGCTGGCAGTGGCGGTAGTGTTGTCGTCACTGCCGCAGGCGCTCAGGGCGAGAGCCCCGGCGACCACCACACCGCCCAAGGCGGCCAACCGAGAACCGTTCTTCACCGGTCAATCTCCTCTTAGTCGTCGGGCGGCGCCCCGTCCTGGTCACACCCGACCAACCCACCCCGTCCGACAGCCGGGTCCGGCGGTCTGTCTGGGCTCATGGGGTCACCGTCGGGTGAGAAGTTAGGCAGAGGAGGTGACCAACCCCCCTGGAGAAGGTGAACGGAGGGTGAACCAGGTCAGGCAACGTCAAAAAGACTGTCTCGCCTAGGTATGGACAGCGGGTTAACATCGCAGGTTACGTTCGGCCGCGGCGGCGGGCCCCGTGCCGTAAGGGACGCCTTATGCGCCGGGCTGTGCGACGCCGTACATGACGTCGACGGCGCGACGGGTGAAGCCGAGCGACTCATACAGCCGCACCGCCGCCGTGTTGGCCTCGTCGACGTACAGCATGATCTCGGGAACGCCGCGTTCCCGCAGGTGGTGCAGGCCCGCCAGGGTGAGGGCGCGGCCGAGGCCGAGGCCCTGCGCGGCGGGGTCGACGCCCACGACGTACACCTCGCCGACGCCGTCCGGGTGGATCTTCGTCCAGTGGAATCCGGCGAGCGCGCCGCCGCGCTCGGCCAGGAAGAAGCCGGCCGGGTCGAACCACGGCTCGCGCTCGCGCTGGAGCACGTCGTCCAGCGTCCAGGCGCCCTGCTCGGGGTGGTCGGCGAAGGCGCGGGCGTTCACCCGCAGCCAGTCCCGCTCGTCGCGGCCGGGCTGGAACGTGCGCAGCCGCACGCCCTCGGCCAGGCGCGGCTCGGGCAGCGGGTCGGCGGCGGGGCGGCGCATCTGGAACAGCGCGCGCACCCGCGCCAGGCCCTCGGACCGGGCCAGGGCCGCCGCGGCGGGCAGGTCGCCGTGGGCCCACACGCGCAGTCCGTCGCCGGCCTCCCGGCACAGCGCCCGCAGCAGCGCCCGGCCGTGGCCGCGCCGCCGGTGGTCCGGGTGGACGACCAGTTCGGCGGACGCCTGCTCCTCGTCGGTGGCCGGGTCCAGGTGCGCGTAGGCGACGACGGCGCCGGAGGCCGTGACCGTCAAGGCGCGCGACCGGCCCGGGCCTTCGTGAGCGCGGCGCAGCCACAGGCGCGCGTGCTCGGACAGCGGCCCCACGCCGTCGTGCTTTTCGGCCGCGGCCACCAGCGCCGCGACCTCGGCAATCTCCGGTTCCGAAAGCGTCCGCCGCACCGCCACACCGCTCATGATCACAGGTTATGCGGCATACGGGATGGTCCGGCCGGGCACCCCCGCCCTGACGAAACCGTCACGCAAACGTCATTGGGGTTGCCTATGCCCGTTCGTCCGGCTGGCTTACGGTGCCCGCATGATCAGACGACGAATCACCCTGGCCTGCGCACTGGCGGGCCTGGCCGTGGGCGTGGCGGCGCAGCCCGCCGCAGCCACCGGCCCGCACGGCCCCACGGCCCCGGTGCGGCTGCTCGCGCTCAACGACTTCCACGGCAACCTGGAGCCGCCCTCGGGGAGCTCGGGCACGGCGGTGGACGAGCACGGCGCGTCCGTCCCCGCGGGCGGCGCCGCGTACGTCGCCACGCACCTCAAGCGCCTGGCCGACCGCAACACCGTCACCGTCGCGCAGGGCGATCTGATCGGCGCCTCTCCGCTGCTGTCGGCCGCCTACCACGACGAGCCGTCGGTGGAGTTCCTCGGCAAGGTCGGCGTGACCGCCTCGGCCGTCGGCAACCACGAGTTCGACGAGGGCTACCAGGAGCTGCTGCGCATCCAGAACGGCGGCTGCCACCCCGTCGACGGCTGCTCGCCCGCGGGCCGGTGGAAGGGCGCCAAGTACGACTACCTCGGCGCCAACGTGCTGTCGGAGAAGACGAACAAGCCCGCGATCAGGCCGTGGACGATCCGCAAGATCAACGGGGTGAAGGTCGGGTTCATCGGCGTGGTCACCAAGACCACCCCGACGATCGTCACCTCGTCCGGCATCCAGGGGCTGCGGTTCGACGACGAGGTGGCCGCCGCCAACCGGGCCGCGGCCGAGCTCAAGCGCCGCGGCGTGCGCGCCATGGCGCTGCTCGTCCACGAGGGCGACCAGGTGCCGTCCGGGCAGCGGCCCGACTCCTGCGACGTGGTGGCCGGCGCCGGCACCCGCATCGCCCGCGACGCCGACCCCGAGATCGACGTCGTCCTGGCCGGGCACACCCACCAGCAGTACGTGTGCAAGATCGCCGACCCCAAGGGCCGGCCGCGGCTGTACTCCTCGGGCTCGTCGTTCGGCCGGGTGATCACCCAGGTCGACTTCCGCGTCGACCGGCGCACCGGCGACGTGGTCCGCTCCACGCTGAAGGGCGACAACCACGTCGTCACCCGGGACGTGCCGCCCGACCCCGGGATCAACCGGTTCGTCGAGACCTGGAAGGAGCGGGTGGCGGAGGTCGCCGACAAGCCGATCGGACGGATCACCGCCGACCTCACCCGCACGCCGTCCCCGGCCGGGGAGACCGCCCTGGGCGACGTGATCGCCGACGCGCAGCTGGCGGCGATGCGGGACCAGGGCGCCCAGATCGCGGTGATGAACCCGGGCGGGGTGCGCGCGGACCTCACCTATGCCGCCTCCGGCTCGGAGGGCGACGGCGTGGTGACCTATGGCGAGGCGTTCGCCGTGCAGCCGTTCAACAACGTCGTGGGCGTGGCGTCGCTGACCGGCGCGCAGCTGGACGCGCTGCTGGAGCAGCAGTGGACGTCGGCGGGCGAGAAGATCCTGCAGCCGTCGTCGACGCTGCACTTCACCATCGACCGGTCCAAGCCGGTCGGCGACCGCGTCTCCGACATCACGGTGGACGGGCAGCCGGTGGACCCGGCGGCGACCTACAAGGTGGCGGCCAACAACTTCCTGCTCGGCGGCGGCGACGGCTTCACCGTCTTCACCGAGGACAGCAGCCCCGTGCTCGGCCCCATCGACCTGGACGCCTTCCAGAAGTACCTGGAGAACAACTCGCCCATCTCACCGCCCGCGCTGGACCGCATCTCCGGCCAGTGAGCCGGACGGGCGGGGCCGCCCGGTACCGGGCGGCCCCGCCCGCGACAGGCGTGGCGGCGCCGCGGATCAGGCGCCGAAGAAGTGGACGAGCCAGTAGACGACGGCGGCCACGGCGGCGGCCATCGGCATGGTGAGCACCCAGGCGGCGACGATGTTGCCCGCCACGCCCCAGCGGACCGCCGACAGGCGCTTGGTGGCACCCACCCCCATGATCGCCGAGGTGATCGTGTGGGTGGTGGAGATTGGAGCGTGCCAGATGTAGGCGGTCGCGTAAAGGATCATTGAGGCCGTCGCTTCGGCGGCGAACCCCTTGGGCGGGTCCAGTTCGATCACCTTGCGGCCCAGCGTCCGCATGATCCGCCAGCCGCCCGCGTACGTGCCCAGCGACAGCGCCCCCGCACACGAGACGATCACCCACAGCGGCACCGTGCCGCCGGTGGGGTGCCCGGTGGTGACCAGCGCGAGCACGATGATGCCCATGGTCTTCTGGGCGTCCTGCAGGCCGTGCCCGAGCGCCATCGACGCCGCCGACAGCGACTGGGCGACGCGGAAGCGGCGCCCCACCCGGCTGGGGTGCGCCCGCCGGAACATCCACAGGATCGCCACCATCACCAGGTACGCCAGGCAGAACCCGACGACCGGCGACACCACCATCGGGACGGCGACCTTCTCGACGACGCTGCTCCAGTTCACCGAGGACGCCGAGGCCAGCCCGGCGCCCACCACGCCGCCGATGAGGGCGTGCGAGGACGACGACGGCAACCCGAAGTACCAGGTGATCAGGTTCCAGGTGATCGCGCCGAGCACCCCGGCGGCGACCACGGTGAGGCCGTGCAGGCCGGTCGGCGGGGTGATGACCTCGCTGACGGTCTTGGCGACCTCCACGCCCAGCAGCGCGCCGAGCATGTTCATGACCGCGGCCATCAGCAGCGCGGCCCGCGGCGTCAGCGCCCGCGTCGACACGGAGGTGGCGATGGCATTGGCCGCGTCGTGGAACCCGTTGGTGTAGTCGAAGACCAGCGCGACGGCCACGACCAGCACCAGCACCGCCGTCTGGGCGTCCTGGCGCAGCCCGAGCGCCCCGGCCAGCATTACCGCGACGATTCCGACCGGCAGCACCAGCCAGAATCTGCGCGGCCCCCGGCGCGCCTGCTCGGCCAGCGTCGGCGCGGCCCCCGGCGCGGTGTCCTTGGCGTCCTTGGCGTCCTTGGCGGCCAGCGTCGCCCCCGGATTGCCGGCCGCGCTCATGATTCTTTGACCGCGATGGTCTCGACGGTGTTGGCCACGTGTTCGAAGGCGTCGGCCGCCTCCTCCAGCCGGTCGATGACCTCCTTCAGCTTCATCACCGTCATCAGGTCGTACTCGCCGCCGAACAGGGTGGCCAGCAGCTTGCGGTAGACCTGGTCGCCCTGGTTCTCCAGCCGGTTGATCTCGATCCAGTACTCGTTGAGCTCCTTCATCGAGCGCAGCCGCGGCATCGCCTCGGCGGTCAGCTCGGCGGCCCGCTCCAAAACCTCGACCATGTGCACGATGCCCTTGGGCAGCTCGTCGAGCTGGTAGAGGACGACGAGGTCGGCCGCCTCCTCCATGGCGTCCATCACATCGTCGATGGTGGAGGCCAGCCGGTAGATGTCCTCGCGGTCGAACGGCGTGATGAACGTTTCGTTCAACCTGCGCATGATCGCGTGAGTACACTCGTCGCCCGCGTGCTCGCAGGCGCGCAGCTTCTCCGCGATCGCTTCCCGGTCGGCGCCGTCGCTGATGAGCTCCACGAGCAGCCTGGCGCCGGTGACCAGGTTGTTCGCCGAGTCGGCGAACATGTCGTAGAAGCTGTCCTCACGCGGCGTGAGACGCAAGCGCACGTCGTACTCCTGAAGTGCCGGAACGGTCCGCAGAGGATCGTAGGGGCAACCAGCTGTAAAAAGAACCTTTGCCCCTCCTTCGGCTGCCGGTCCCCATCCTCTCACTTAGAAGATGCCCGAGATCAAGAGGTGCACACTCCGGTCATAGCCCGCGATCTGGGCGGATGCGCCGCCGCGGCGGGCGGAGGGCGGGCGGCGAAGGGGCGGCCGCACGGGGCCGCGGACAGCGCGTGAGATTCGTTACAGCCCGCTTCCGGCCATGCCCGGGGCGTTCGCGCGGCGGCCTGCCGGGCGTCCGGACGGGCCGTCCGGGGCCCGAAGCGCAGGTCCGAGGGGCGCCGGACACAGATGTGCCGGGGGACGCTTGCGCGTTCCCCCGGCACATCCCGGTCTCCGGTAGCCGGTCCCGAGCCGGCTAGTCCCGTGGCGTCAGATCGCGACGACCGTTTCCGTCGGGACGCACGCCGAGCACCACGTCGATCTCAGCGAGCGACAGCGGCCCCTCGGCCGCCGCGACCGCGCTGAGCATCTCGGCGTAGAGCTCGATCTCGTCCAGCGCGACACGGTCGTGGACGCGCAGGTCCACATCCTGCTGGCGCACCGCGTCCACCTCCGTTCGTTCCCCGCACCCAAACTCGAGGCTACGCGTCCGACCCCCGGCGGCACATGACCCAAGCGGGCCATTCGGGGGTCACTCTCATTGCCCGGTCTTCCCGTGCGCCGTGGGGATGATGCGTGCCATGTCCGACCTAGTCCGCCCATGGTCATACATGACCCGCCAGTAGCATCCGCCCCCACCGGACCGGACACATCACGCCATACTTATATAGATCGGACGGGGGTCGACGGGGCGTAATGACCGCATGGTCACTGGCCGGGGCGCAGCTCGCCCATCATCTGCTGCAGCGGCGACTCGGGCAGGTCGCGGACGCTCAGCCGGGCCACGGTCGCGGCGTTGACGTCCACGCCCGCCAGCCGCGCCGCCTGCCGCGCCACGGTCTGCTCGAACAGCTCGCGGACGGTGCGGGCGTAGGCGAACGAGCGGTCCTGGCGCATCCGGCCCAAACGCGTCAGCAGTTCGACGCGCAGCTCCTCGTCCAGCACGTACAGGTCGCGTTCGGCGTAGTCCTGGAACAGCCGCACCAGGTCGCGGTCGTCCATGCCGGAGAACTCCACGACCCGCCCGAACCGGCCGCGGAACGCCGGATTGCCCGCCAGGAAGCCCTCCATCTCCGCCGCCGGACTGGAGCAGACCACCATGAACCGGTCGCCGCGCTCGGCCATGCAGCGCATCAGCTCGTTGACCACGGCGGGGGTGCGGTCCAGCCGGTAGGCCTCCTGGATCAGCAGGACGCCGCCCATGGCCTGGTCCACCATGGCGTGCACGCGGTTCTCGGCGTCGACCGCGTCGCGTCCGGCCAGGTGCACCGGGCGGCAGGCCACCACGTGCCCGGCGTCCAGCAGCCCCAGCGCGGCGTACATCCCGCCGACCAGCCCGGCCACGGTGGTCTTGCCGGTGCCGGGCGGGCCCACGAAGATCAGGTTGCGGTCGGCCTTGGCGCGCAGCCCGTGCCGCACCCGCTCGGCCTCGACTTCGGCCTCCTCCAGCAGCTCCCGGACGGCGGCCTTGACCTCCTCCAGCCCGTACAGGCCGTCCAGCCGCTCCAGGTAGCCGTCGACGTCGCCGGGCGGGCGCAGCGCGGGCTCGATGCCCTCGGCGACGCCCTCGAAGTCCTCGGGGGTGAGCACCAGGCGGTCGCGGGAGGCGCTGCCCGCCCGCTCCAGGTGCCGCTGGCACGCCTGGTCGAGATAGGCCTCCACCAGGCGGGCGTTGACCAGGTCGCCGGGCCCGCGCAGGCGGTCCAGGTCCGCCTGCACGACCTCCAGCGCGGCGGGCGGCAGCGTGACGCGCCGCTCCGCGGCCAGCACGTGCAGCAGCGTCATGCGCCGGTCCAGGTCGGTCAGGTCGGGCATGCGGAAGACCCGGAACAGCTGGACCAGCTTGGGGTGATCCTCGCGCAGGCGGCGGAACGCGCGGGGGTCGCAGGTGGCGATCAGCACCGTGTCCGCGGCCGGGCTGAGCCGGGCCCGGCGCACCGCGTCGACGACCGCCTTCGGGTCGGGGGCGGAGTCGATGGCGACGTCGAGCCGTTCGAACAGGATCGTCGGGCCCTGCCTGGTGAGGATGTGCGCGGTGCGCTCGGCGGGGGCGGCGCGCACGTCCTCGGCGTCCACCGCGCGGATGGCGCCGTCGCCCAGGCCGGCCTCGGCGAGGGTCAGGGCGATCAGCCGGGCCAGGCGCCGCTGGCCGGTGTGCGGGCTGCCCACCAGCAGCACGCTGGGCACGCCGGGGCCGGACGCCGCTCCGCCGTCCACCCGGGTCAGGCCCGACGTCGACTCCCGCCGCGACGGCCTGTCGATGCGCGTCATGGGAGCGGCCGCACCGCCGCCCGGGCGGTCCACGCGGGTGGCCTCCATGTCCGACCCGGCGGGGGCGTTCCACTCCTCGGCCTGGGCGCGCAGCTCGTCGAGCAGCTCGGCGGCGTCCTGCGCCCCGGACACGAAGCTGATGCCGTACCGCTCCAGGACGCGCCGGTCCTCCTCCGGGACGCGCGGCGGCGGGATCTCGTGGACGGGCCGGTCGGGGGCGGGCGTGTCCTCCAGGAAGTCGAAGCTTCCGATCATGGTCTCGGACATGACCCGGGTGCCGGGACCGCCGGTCTCCGCCCCGGACGGCCGCGCCGGCTGCTGGGGCTGCTCGCCCTGCTCGTCCAGGCCCTGCAGGTCCTCGCCGGTGAACACGCGCGTGCGCGGCGGGTTCTGCTGCGTCGGCTGCTGCTGCGCTGGCTGCTGCTGGGCGGGCGGTTCGGGTTGCGGGGGCTGGGCGGGGACGGGCGGCACAGGCGGCCCCTGGGCGGCCCCGGGTGGCGTCGCGGCGGGCGCTCCGGGGCGCTGGAAGCCGAGCGCGGTGTACGGCGGGGCGGCGTTCTCCGCCTGCTGCTCCTCTTCCGCCGGTTGCGGATGCTGCGGAGGCTGGATCTGCGGCGCCTGCCCCTGGGCGGGCCGGCCCTGCGGTGCCTGGGGCTGGGCGGGGTGGGGCGCCCGGTACGGATCCGGTACGCCGGGGGCGGGCATGTCGTAGACGGCGGCCGCGTCCCCCGGCGAGACCCCCGGGCCGTGCGGCGCGGCAGGGCTCGCCTGGCCCGGCGTGCCCGGACGCTGGAAGCCGAGCTCGGTGTAGGGCGGGGACACGCTGTCGGGCTCGGTGTCGTCCTCGGAAGCCGAGACCGGCGGCTCGACCGACGCGTACGGCATGTCCGGCGCCGGTGCCGGCATCCGGCCCAGGTCGCGCCGTTCCCTGCGGTCGGCGTCCGCGGGGGGCTGCACGAACGGCCGGTCGGGCCCGCTCACTCCGCCCGGGGAACCGGACGCCGCACCCGGCGGCAGCCCCGGCTGCCCCTGCGCGCCCACGGGGCCGAACGACGGCGCCCTGAACGACGGGTCGGGGGACGGCTGCGCCGGGGACGCGGACGACGAAGGCGACATCGTCGCCGCCGACGCCGTGGCGCGCACGCGATGCCGTCCGATGATCTTGGCGATGACGGCGTTCGGCACGGGGAACCCGCGGGGACGCGCGGGCATCCCCCCGGCCAGCCTGCACCACGCCAGGTCCAGCGCGTACACGGCCGCCAGCAGGGTCTCGGCGTCGTCGCCCCGGGAGATCGCCGAGCGGAGCGGCTCGGGCAGGCGCAGGTCCTCCGGCCACAGGCGCCGCAGCGGGTGGCCCTGCTGGTCGAGCACCGCCTGCACGGTGTACCGGATCTCCGGGTCCAGCCAGGGGACGATGCTTGCGGCCACGTCCCTGCGCACCACGTTCAGGTCGGCGGCCAGCAGCGCGGCGGCCACCAGACGCGGCTCGACGTAGGCGGGGTCGGCGTGCTGCCCGGACAGCCTCCCCACCACCTCGGCCAGGGTGTAGAAGGCGTGGCGGAAGTTGTCCCCCGGGGAGCTCTCGTCGCGCAGGGCGGGCACCAGGTTCGGGGGGCAGCGGGTCAGCCACTGCTGGACGAGGGCCTGATCGCCGTACGGCAGCACGTCGTAGTCGACCGTGGGGTTGCTGAGCGTCACCCCGAGGATGGCCAGCAGCGCGTCGGCGCGCGCCCGGAAGCGGACGTCCTCGCGCAGGGCGCTCGCCACCGCCCACATGGTGCGCAGGACGACGACGGCGGCGTCCACGCGGCTGGCACGGAGCCGTTCGGCGTACAGCCCCGCCAGCGCCTCCAGCGACGGAGGCGTCAGCCAGCGCGGCCCGTCCACCTTGGGCAGCGGCTTGGCGCGGTAGGGGCGCCACAGGTCGAGCATCTGCTCGTCCATGCGCGCGTCGAAGACGGGGGCGGGCGCGCACCACAGCATCACGCCCCAGGCGGCGACGACCGTGGACGGCGTCTGCGGCGTGAACTGCTGCCACGTGTGCGGGTACTCGCTGACGGGCAGCGCGGCGGCCGACTCCACCGTCGAGCGCATCCGCGACGTCAGGTCGGGCAGCAACGAGCGCCTTACGAAGGGCTGCGCCTCGGGGGCGTCGTAGGAGAAGTCCGGCCCCGCCGGGATGACGTGGGGAGGCAGCGCGGGCACCGGCCCCATCGCCCCGTGCTGGGCCGGGCGCGCCGCCATGCGGACCTGCGGTGAGCGCGGGGGCGGGCACAGGTACCACTGGCCGTCCGAGGGGTGCAGCCGGTACCAGCGTGCCCACGCGCCGAACAGCCAACGGGTGCCGTCCGGGAGCACCAGCACCCGCCCGCTGAGGGCGTGCTGGCGCTGCTGGGGAGGGGCCGACGCCCACCAACCGGCGGCCACCATCGCCTTCGTGTCGTGCTCAGCCGCCGAGAAAGGATCCTGCCCCCTCGGGGGGCTGGGCGGCGGAGCACTGCCATAGCCCGGTCCCCACACCACGCCGTCATCGTAGTCAGCATGACGGGGCCGCTAATCCGGCGATCACCCGAAATGGGCGGCATCGCCTGGTGGGAACGGCCTTGTCGGAGGGGGAACCGGGCGGGGCGGGGTCACTCCCAGGAGGCCTCGCGGTGCCGCCGCGCCTTCTCCATGTAGGTGTCGGGGGTGTACTGCAGGACGAGCCGGTCATCGTCGGTGAGCTCCCGGACGACCTTGCCCGGCACCCCGGCGACCAGGACCCCGGAGGGGATCTTCTTGCCCGGCGGCACCAGCGCCCCGGCCGCGACCAGGGTGCCCGCGCCGATCCGCGCGCCGTTCAGCACGATCGCGCCGATGCCGATGAGCGACCCGGTCTCCACGTGCGCGCCGTGCACCATCGCCTTGTGGCCGAGGCTCACCCGGTCCTCCAGCACGGCGGGCACCCCCGGGTCGGAGTGCAGGCAGCTCAGGTCCTGGATGTTGCACTCGTCCCCGACGATGATCTCCTCGTCGTCGCCGCGCAGCACCGACCCGTACCACACGCTCGACCGGCGCCCGAGCGTCACCTTGCCGACGACCACCGCGCCCGGCGCCACCCACGCCTCGGGGTGGATGCGCGGCGCGTCCTCGCCCAACGAACCCACATAGCTCATGGGGCCGATGCTAGGCCCGCCCCGCGCCGGGGCATGCGCACGGGACGTCTCGGACATATCCGGGTTTTACGGCCGAGCCGCTAACGTGCCGCTGTGGCGCGGGACAAGAAACGGCAGCGAGAACAGGCATTCCGGTTGCGCGAACGGGGTGAGGCACACGAGAGTCAACTCTGACGTTCCCTACCCTTAGCGACGTCCCGCCCACCCTCACGACGCAGTGAGCGACGTAGAAGCCCGTGCAGTCCCCGACCCCGACGGGGTGACACCCCGGCGACGACCCCCCAAGGCACCATGAGCAACGAAGCGGAAATCCTGCCGAACCTCCTCCGTGAGGACAACTTCGAGATCGTCATGCGCGGCTACAACCGCCGCCAGGTCGACGAGTACATCGCGCGCAGCCAGCAGAAGATCCAGGAGCTGGAGGCGCGGCTGGCCCGCGCGCTGGACGACGTCGAGCGCACCCGGCGCGAGATGGCCGAGCTGCGCGAGGCGCGCAAGCCCACCGGCGACGACCTGTCCGACCGGCTCCGCCAGATCATCAACCTGGCCGAGGACGAGGCCAAGGACAAGGTCGCCCAGGCCGAGGCCAAGGGCGCCGAGATCCGCAAGGAGGCCGAGAACGAGTCGCGGCGCATCATCGACGAGGCCCGCGCCCGCGCCGACCGGGACGTGGCCAACGCGCAGGAGAAGGCCGAGCAGGTGCTGGCGTCGGCCAAGAAGGAGGCCGACAGCGTGCTGTCGGCGGCCAAGTCCGAGGCCGAGCAGACGGTCACCAGCGCCCGGCTGGAGGCCGAGCGGACGCTGACCGCCGCCGAGCGCCGCGCCGGCGTGATCAACGAGGGCGCCACCCAGCGGCTCAACCACCTCACCAAGAACCACACCACGGCGCTGCAGCGGCTCACCGAGATCAGCGAGACGCTCAACCGCCTGCTGACGGCCGAGAACGAGGCCGGGCCGCTGGAGAAGATGGTCGAGGACGCGGTCAAGACCTCGACGCCGCAGCGCAAGCAGGCCGCCCCGGCCGCTCAGGCCCAGGCCAAGCCGGCCGCCGCCAAGGCCCCGGCCGCCCCCGCCCCGGCGGCCAAGCCCGCTCAGGCCGCCCCGTCGGCTCCGTCCGCGGCGCAGGCGGGCGGCGCCGGTGCGGGCAAGCACGCCGCCCCGCCCGCGCCGCAGGCCGCGGCCCCCGCGGCGCCGCTGAAGAAGCCCGAGCCCGACTCGCCGGGGGTGGACGCGCCCGCGCCGGCCCAGCCGCAGGGCAAGGCCGTGCCGCAGGTGCCCGCGCCCGGCCCGGCCGACGGCCCCGAGATCGCACGGCCCGGCGGCCCCGGCGCCCAGCACGGCCAGGGTCCGGTGCCGCCCCAGGCGGGCCGCGGCCCGCTCGACCCGAGCTGAGGCGTACCGGGTCCGGGCGTTCGGGACGCGACGCACGTCCCGTTTCGCATGCGCGAGCGGCGCTCCGCCACCTCGGGCGGAGCGCCGCTCGCGCTTTGTAGCATCACGGTCATGAGCAAGGCGGACGACACGCGTGGCGCACGGCGCCGCGGGCGCGGCGACGGCGGGCGGGGCACCGTCCGACCGATCCGGCGGCTCGGCGACCCGGTGCTGCGGACCGAATGCGACCCGGTGCGGACGTTCGACGCCGCGCTGCGCCGACTCGTCGACGACATGTTCGCCACGATGTACGAGGCGGACGGCGCGGGTCTGGCGGCCAACCAGATCGGCGTCGCGCAGCAGATCTTCGTCTACGACTGCCTCGACGACCGCGACCGCCGCCATGTCGGCCACGTGATCAACCCGGTGCTGGTGGCGGCGGACGGCGACACGCTGGTGGAGCCGGAGGGCTGCCTGTCGCTGCCCGGCCTGCGGTTCGACACCCCCCGGTGCGGCCACGCCGTGGTGGAGGGCGTCGACGTCAAGGGCAGGCCGATCCGCGTGGAGGGCACCGGCTACTTCGCGCGCTGCCTGCAGCACGAGTACGGCCACCTGCAGGGCCAGGTCTACATCGACACGCTGTCGGGCGAGGAGCGCCGGGAGGCCATGCGCGCCATCCGCGCGGCGTCCGCATAGCCGCGGGCGGCCCCGCGGACTTGCAGATCAGTACCAGCGGGCCGCACGCTGCCGTTTGATCTCTGAGCGGCGGCGCTTGTCCTGCAGGCGGCGTTCGTTGATGGCACGCGGGATCTTCTTGGGGATGCGCTTTTTGGGCGGCGGCGCGGTGGCCTCGGCGAGCAGGGCGGCCAGACGGGCCTTGGCGGCCTCCCGGTTGCGCCGCTGGGAGCGGTGCTCCTCGGCGCGGATGGTGAGCACGCCGCGCACGAGGCGTCCGGCCAGCCGGTCCAGCGCCCGGCGCCGCAGCGTCTCGGGGATGGACGGCGAGCCCGCCACGTCGAACGACAGCTCGACCGCGGTGGCGCTGGTGTTGACGTGCTGCCCGCCCGGCCCGGAGGCGCGGGAGAAGCGCCAGGCGAGCTCGGACTCCGGCACGGAGAACGAGTCGCGGACGCGGATCTGCTCGGGCATGCGCCCGATTATCCCTGCTTGTCCGGGCCCATGTCGTCTCGTTTTCCGCGCCCCCACGGCCGCCGCCTGCGGCGACTCCCCCGCGTCCACTGCCGGAGGACGGCGCAGGCATCGGCCACACGGCGACACGGCCGTGTGATTCCGACCCCCACCGGAATCACACGGCCGTGTCCCCCAGGCCGCGCCGCCACCGGACCCGAACCCCCTAGACGAACCCGGCGCGGCGCGGCGGCTCTCCCCCTACTGACCGGTCAGGCTCCGCTGCCGGCCAGGATCTTGTCGGCGATCTCCTTGGCCTCGTTGATCGGGATGGCGAACCCGACGCCGATGCTCCCCGAGCTGCTGCCGGACGTGGCGATCGCGGTGTTGATGCCCACCACCTGCCCGGCCGCGTTGGCCAGCGCGCCCCCGGAGTTGCCGGGGTTGATGGCCGCGTCGGTCTGGATCGCGTTCTCGATCACCTTGGTCTCCTGCTGGGACAGCCGGCCCTGCAGGTAGGGCGGCAGCCCCTCCTGCTCCTGCGAGCCGCCCTCCTCGATCTTGCGGCCGAGGGCGCTGACGATCCCGGAGGTCACCGAGCCGTCCAGGCCCAGCGGGCTGCCCACGGCCAGCACCGGGTCGCCGACGGCCAGGGCGTCGCTGTCGCCGAGCGTGGCGGGCTTGAGCCCGGAGACCCCCTCGGCCTTGATCAGCGCGATGTCGTGGGTGGAGTCGGCGCCCAGCAGCCGCGCCGAGGCGGTCTTGCCGTCGCTGAACTTCACCGCGATCTGGGCGCCGTCCTCCACGACGTGCGCGTTGGTCAGGATGACGCCGTCCGACCGCAGGATGACACCGGACCCGCTGGCGGTCTCCCCCGTGGCGCCCTGCACCTGCAGGGACACCACGCTCGGCTGCACGGCCGCGGCCGTCTTGGCCGTCGTCGTCGCGTTCTTGGTGGACGCGCCGGACACCGCGGTGGGGCTGGAGTACACCGTCTCGCCGCCACCGGACACGGCCAGCGCGGTGACCGCCCCCGTGGCGCCCGCGCCCAGCGCCAGCGCCACGGCCGCCCCGAGCGCCGCGATCCTGCGGCGCGCCGTCCACCAGAGCCCGCCCGAGGGGCCCGCGGGCTCCGCCGGCGGGTGCGCCATCGCGGGCATGCCCGGCGCGGGCGGCGCGAAGTGCGGCATCCGCCACTGCGGCTGCGGCCCGGTGTACGGCCCGGCCTGCGGGCCGTCCTGAAAGCCTTGCTGGGGCTGCGGATGCGGTCCGGTCGCGGCGGCGCCGTGCGGGTCGTGCCGCGGGCCCGCCTGGTCGTCCCGCTGCGGGTCGGTCTGGTGACCGGGCTGCGGCTGCGGGGTCGGCTGCCGCCGCTCCCCGTACGGAGCGAAGTCCGGCTGATCGGCGCTCATCTCATCCCCCTGTCGTTCACTTGCCTACGATGATGCGCCACCGTGCTGTAATGTCCCTGAGGCCAACCTGAAAGTCCCCTGAAAACAAATCCGGCCCCTTTGTTTTCGATCATGGGAAACCGCGACCGGGAATCGGAGCGGGGGGGACTTTGCTACGATTCCCGGCCGCGGCAGCGCTTGGCCAGGGCGCACGCCTCCGCCGGCGGGCCCATGCCCCGGAGGGCGCCCTGTACCAGCCAGCGAACCGCACATACCTGAAAGCTTCCTGAATCGCGCCTAAAACTTCGCCGAGGACCGGTACCTGCTCCCTCTGCCGAGCGAATCAGCGCAGCTCGAACAGCGCAGCTCGAACAGCGCAGACCGAAACAGCGCAGGTCGAATCACGTGCCGGACGAAACAACCGCCATGCGAATCGGCGCGGCAAGGATCGGTTCGGCGCGGCAGGGGTTCAGTCCGGGGCCAGCGGCAGCAGCACCCGGAACACCGCGCCCTCCCCCGGCTCGGAGTCCACTTCCACCGCCCCGTCGTGCGCGGCCACCAGCGCCGCCACGATCGCCAGGCCGAGGCCGGTCCCGGACTGCTTGCTGCTGCGGGTCTGCGGGCCGCGCGCCGGATCGACCCGGTAGAAGCGCTCGAACACCCGCTCGGCCTGCTCGCGGGTCAGGCCCGGTCCCTCGTCGGCGACCTCCAGCACGGCCGCGGGCGCGTCGCGCAGCGTGCCCGGACGCAGCCGCACCTCCACCGGCGTGCCGGCGGGCGTGTGCGTGACGGCGTTGGCGAGCAGGTTGCCCAGCACCTGGCGCAGCCGCGCCTCGTCCCCGATCACCTGGAACGCCACCTCGCCGCTGACCGACAGCTCGATCTCGCGGTCGGGGGCGACCATCCGGGTCTCCTGGACGGTGTCGGCGGCCACGGCCAGCAGGTCCACCGGGCGCCGCTCGATGGGCCGCTGCCGGTCCAGCCGCGCGAGCAGCAGCAGGTCCTCCACCAGCAGGCCCATCCGGGACGCGGTGTTCTCGATGCGGCCGATCAGCCGGTCCAGCTCGTCCGGCGAACGCGCCGCGCCCTGCCGGTAGAACTCGGCGAACCCGCGGATCGCCGTCAGCGGGGTGCGCAGCTCGTGGCTGGCGTCGGCGACGAACCGCCGCATCCGCTCCTCCGAACGCCGCGCCAGCTCCTCGGACCGGCGCGCGGACGCCTCGGACTCCGCCCGCGCCCGGAACGCCGCCTCGATCTGCGCCAGCATGGTGTTCAGCGCGCTGCCGAGCCGTCCCACCTCGGTGCTCGGGTCGGCGTCCGGCACCCGACGCGACAGATCCCCGGCCGCGATCGCCCCGGCGGTCTGCTCCATCGCCGCCAGCGGGCGCATGCTGGCGCGCACCACCCACACGCCCACGCCCGCCAGCACGCCCACCACCAGGACCCCGACGATCGCGTCGATGGCGATCAGCTGGCCCACGGTGCGCTGCAGCTCGTCCTGGCTGAGCCCGACGACGAGGATCGAACCGCCGGGCAGCGACTCGGCCAGCACCCGCCAGCTCGCCCCCGACCCGCCGCGGCCGGGCACGGTGAACGGCTCGTTCATGCGGCCGTCCAGGTGCGCCGGGAGCCGGGGCGTGCCGCGCTCGCCGAACGCGGCCTCCTCGTCCAGGATCTGCCCGTCGGCGCTGCGCACCTGGGCGTACATCTCGCTGGGCACCCGGATGCCGATGTCGGCCGCGGGACGGCGCAGCTGCGGGACGACCTGCCCGATCGCCTGCTCCACCGCCGCGTTCAGCTGCACGTCCGCCCGGTCGATCAGGTACTCGCGCAGCACGTACACCGAGGCGACGCTCATCACCGTCAGCCCCGCGGTGACCAGCACGAGCATCCCGGCGATGAGCTTGACCCGCAGCGACGTCCGCGCGGACACCGCCCGCAGCCGCGCGGCGATCCGCGCCGCCCACCCGGGGCGCGTCGCGCCGTAGCCGGCTGCGCCGCCGGGAGGGGCGTACCCGAACTGCGCGACGCCGTCCGGGCGGGTGGTTCCGGCCGGCTGGACGGGCTGGGTCGGCGCGGGGGCGCCCGGGTGGGCCGGGCGATGGTCGTCCGGCGGGACGAAGCCGGGGCGCCTCGGTTGGTCCGGCCCTGGCACGCCGATCAGCTCCCGTTGCGGGGCATGCGCAGGACGTAGCCCACACCGCGCAGGGTGTGGATGAGCCGCGGCTCGGTGTTGTCGACCTTGCGCCGCAACGCCGAGACGTAGGACTCGACGATGCCCGCGTCCCCCCGGAAGTCGTAGTTCCACACGTGGTCGAGGATCTGCGCCTTCGACAGCACGCGGCCCGCGTTCGCCATGAAGTAGCGCAGCAGCTTGAACTCGGTCGGGGACAGCTGGATGGGCTTGCCCGCGCGCCACACCTCGTGGCTGTCCTCGTCCAGCTCGATGTCGGCGAACACCATGCGCGGCGTGGGCTCGGGCACGCCGTCGCGCACCCGGCGCAGCACGGCGCGGATGCGCGCGATGACCTCCTCCAGGCTGAACGGCTTGGTGACGTAGTCGTCGCCGCCGATGGTGAGGCCCTTGATGCGGTCCTGAACGGCGTCCCGCGCGGTCAGGAACAGCACCGGGGTGCGGGTGCCGCCCGAGCGCAGCCGCCGCACGACGTCGAACCCGTCGAAGTCCGGCAGCATCACGTCCAGCACGATCAGGTCGGGACGGTGCCGCTGGGCGGCCTGGACGGCGTCCGCCCCGGTGGTGGCGGTGATCACCTCGAAGCCGGTGAAGCGCAGGCTGCCGGCCAGCAGTTCCAGGATGTTCGGCTCGTCCTCCACGACGAGCAGCAGCGCCTCCGGCGCCCGGGCCCCGCCCGCGGCGTTGTTCGGCGTTCGCTCAGCCACTGACACGTCCCCCTCGTCCCATCATTCCAGAGGGTGACAAGCCAACCTGAACGCAACCTGAAAGCACGCTGATCCTTCACCGAGGATGCCCGGCGCGCAGCGAAGACGCCCGGACGGTGCGGGCCGTCCGGGCGTCTCGGCGCGGTTGCGGAAGGGTCAGCGGAGGGTCACTCGCCCTTCCAGACCGGCTTGCGCTTCTCGGCGAAGGCGGCCGGGCCCTCCTGGGCGTCCTTGGAGCCGAAGACGGGCATGACGATCTCGCCCTGCTTGCGCCAGGCCTCCTCCTCGGACCAGTCGGCCGACTCGACGATGATCTTCTTGGTGGCGGCCAGCGCCAGCGGAGCGTTCTCGGCGATCTTCAGCGCCAGCTCCTTGGCGGCGGCCAGGGCCTGGCCCGGCTCGACCAGCCGGTTGACGAACCCCAGCTCGGCCATGCGGTCGGCGGGGTACTTGTCGGCGGTCAGGGCGATCTCCATCGCGATGTGGTACGGGATGCGGCGCGGCAGCCGCAGCAGCCCGCCGCCCGCCGCCACCAGCCCGCGCGACGGCTCGGGCAGCCCGAACTTGGCGTCCCGCGCCGCCACCACCATGTCGCAGGCCAGCGCGACCTCGCAGCCGCCGGCCAGCGCGTAGCCCTCGATCGCGGCGATCAGCGGCTTGGCCGCCGGGCGCTCGACGATGCCGGCGAACCCGCGGCCCTCCACCACCGGGTTGTCCCCGGTGAGGAAGCCCTTGAGGTCCATGCCCGCGCAGAACGTGCCGCCCGCGCCGGTGAGGATGCCGACCGACAGGTCCTTGCGCGAGTCGAGCTCGTCCAGCGCGGCGGCGATGCCCTGGGCGACCGCGCCGTTGACCGCGTTCCTGGCCTCCGGCCGGTTGATGGTGATGACGAGGACGGCACCGTCCTCCTCGGTGAGAACAGCCTCGCTCATGCGTTCCTCACTTCGGCTGGAAGCGGATGCCGCCGTCGAACCGGACGGTCTCGCCGTTCATGTAGTCGTTCTCGATCAGGGCCTTGACCAGGTGCGCGAACTCCGACGGCCGTCCCATGCGCTTGGGGAACGGAACGGGCGCGTACAGCTTGGCCTTGAACGCCTCGGCGGCCTCGCCGGTGCCGTAGATGGGGGTGTCGATGATGCCGGGGCAGATCGTGTTGACCCGCACGCCGATCGCCGACAGGTCGCGGGCGGCGGGCAGCGTCATGCCGACGATGCCGCCCTTGGACGCCGAGTAGGCGACCTGGCCGGTCTGCCCCTCCAGCGCCGCGACCGAGGCGGTGTTGATGACGACGCCGCGCTGGCCGTCCTCGTCGGCCGGGTCGGTCTTGGCGATCGCGGCCGCCCCGATGCGCATCAGGTTGAAGGTGCCGATCAGGTTGACCCGGATGACGGTTTCGAAGGCGCCCAGGTCGTGCGGGCTGCCGTCGCGGGCCACGGTGCGCGCGGCCCAGCCGATGCCGGCGCTGTTGACGATGATGCGCAGAGGCGCGCCGGTGTCGACGGCGGCCTGGACGGCGGCCTGCACCTGGGCCTCGTCGGTCACGTCGGTCTTGACGAACACGCCGCCGATCTCCTCGGCCAGGGCCTTGCCCTTGTCCTCCTGGAGGTCGGCGATGACCACCTTCACGCCGTTGGCGGCCAGCTCCCGGGCGGTGGCCTCGCCGAGGCCGCTCGCACCGCCGGAGATGACGGCGGAAACTCCGTTCAGGTCCATAAGCAGCACCTTACGTCAGGGACCGAATCTGGTTCGGGCCGATGTTACCGAAGGGTCACGCCGCGGGTCATGCTCGGCCCCCGCGGCCGGCCCCGTACCGCACACCCGGCTTGCCGGAACCAGCCCCGCGAGGAGACCAAGAACAAACGCCCCGCGCAACCCCAGCCCTACCCAGACCATCCCAGAGAGATGACACCCGCCCGCCAAGACCCGCGGCCACTGCGCCAACGCCGAGATCACCCCGTCCTATGTCTTCCCCGCGGGGGCTCGCCTGCCGTCCCCCTACCCCAGCGCCCCCTCGCAACAGCGAGACCACCCCGGCCGGCCGCGCCCCGGCCTGCCCCACCAGCGGGCGATCGACGCTTCATCCGGACGGCGCCGGGGCAGGGCGGCGTGTTCGGCGAAGAGCGGGCACTCGCACCGTCCGAGCAGCACACCGCGCGCGCTGGACCGCCGACAGCATTGCCCCCCACCGAGCGTGACGCCCTTCCCGGTGCCCCTGAGCGGCGTGATCGGCGGCGTGTGGCAGGCCTCCCGGCGGTGCCCCGGCCGGGCACCGCCGGGAGGGGCGTGCGGTGGTCGTGTCAGCAGTCGACGAGTTCCGGCGACTGGTTGAGCAGCTGTGCGCGGGGCGTGACGAACTCGGCGTGGCGGCGGGTCTCCCCCGGAGCGAACGCCGCGACGCGGTGGCAGTTCTGGAACGCCAGCCGGACACCGAAGTGGCGTTCCAGTGCACCGCGCATCGCGTCGCTGGCCAGCACGCGCAGCAGCTGGCCGCGGGAGCGCTCGTCCGGCGGCGGGGTGGTGTTGTCGGCGAAGCCGTCGGCGGACTCGCGCATCCGCGCCACGACGTCGCTGATGACCTGCCAGGCGTACGGCAGCGACCGGCGGATGCAGTCGACGAACTCCGCGTCGTCCACCTCGCCCTGCCGGGCCCGTTCCAGCAGCCGGTCGTCGACGTTGAGGGACATGACTGTCTCCCTTCGGTTACGGGTCGGAACGATCCAAGACCCAGGGTGACATGAAAACGATATTCGTTTCAACGCGAACGCGCCGGCCGGCGAATGACCGATTCCGGCCTGGTTACTGAAATGTGTCGGATATGCCCAGGTATGCGGCCGCGGGCCCGGCGCACCCCGGGGCAGATCTGAGGACCCACTTGAGTAGGTCAGTGCGCACAGGTACTCAGGCGCGGCCGCCCACCGCGCGGAACAGTGGGCGCATGAACGCGTTGCTGCAGCTCAAGGGCACGACCGCATTCTTCGTCCAGGCGATCCTGTCGTTCGCGGTGTCGCTCACCGCGGTCGCACTGGGGATCGTCTTCCTGCCGGCGCCGGTCTGGATCCGCGCCTTCCTGGCGCTCGGCATGCTCTACGTCACGACCTCGACCTTCACCCTGGCCAAGTGCGTGCGCGACCGCCAGGAGGCCGGCGCGGCGGCGGCCCGGCGCGACGCGTCGGGGCAGGTGCTGCCGCCGAACGCTCCGTACGTCGACTCTTCCGCCGCCTGGAGCTGAGGGACAGCTGAATACCGCCGCGAGTAACGCAACACTCCTCAACCGGAAGGGTCGCCGGACGCTTTGCGAAGGCCCGGCGAACGACCGAATGGAACGGCGCCCGCCACCCGGCGGGCGCCGTCGACGTGTTCGGACCGACACGGAGCGCTACCGAGTGGACCGCTCCAGACGCCCCCGCCGCCGGGCGCACCCGTCCATGCGATACGGTCCGCACGGCCACAAAGATCAACCCACTCGGCCATTGTGGGGTTTATCACAGACTGAACAAATGCCTATCGGCCAAGCAACGCCGATATCACACACAGTAAAGTGTTGCAAATTGCATTTACTTTTTCAGTGCCGTGACCAGCATGCAAGATCTCACCCCGAGGGGATGGCGCACGGCGGCCCGCTACGGAACGTAACCATCGGCGGGGGTCGGAGGCGGGGCGCCGGGGCCCTATCCGAAGCCCTACGACGCGCCCGGCGCGGACGGCAGATTTGCCTATCCGCAAGAAATGTGATTCAGATCACAATATGCGAATACCGTACTGTATTCGCGCAGGCAGAACGGCTCGGCCGGGTTCTCCCCGGACGCCTGTCCGCCCTTCCGGCCGGCCGCGGAGATTTGCCGGATATCCCGAGCCGTGGCTACCTTCGTGCCGGTTCCAGTACGCGGCACCGCTGCCGCTGCCGATAACAGAACATCCACGACGGGCGGTGGCGCCGTCCCCCATCCCGGAGGCCCCGGGAGCGCGAGCCGGTCAACGGAGACACCGGCCGCCCGGCGCCCGAACAGACCGCCGTCGAGCCGAATCCGTGTCGACCGGAGACACGGAACCGGTGCGGGCCCCGAGGCCGGTGGCGTGTCCGGCTTCCCAGGACGCGACCGCCGCCGGGCGGCCCCGGCATCCCCCATCGCGACCGCGGTGACACCGCGTGCGCGTCGGCTGCCCCGGTAGGCGTCAGGAACGAGGTCAGGAGCAGTTCTGCATACCCCCCGAACCACCCCCAGGTCCACGGCCGGCATCCGCGGCGCGTTCACCGGCGGCATCGTCCTGACCGTGACCGCCGCGCTGGGCGCCGGTCTCGTCGCGGCCGGCTCGGTGCAAGCCGCCGAGCCGCAGACCGCAGCCCAGACGACATCGCAGACGACATCGCAGACAGCAGCGCAGGCACCGTCGCGGCAGGGCGCGAAGGCCATCACCATCGCCCCCCAGACGGCGACCCTGGTGAGTGCGAAGATCTCCGCCTCCCGCAAGGCCAAGCAGAAGAAGCGCGCGGCCGCCGCCGTCAAGTACGCCTACAAGCAGATCGGCGACCCGTACCGCTACGGCGGCACCGGTCCCAAGTACTGGGACTGCTCGGGTCTGGCCGGCGGTGCCTGGCGCAAGGGCGCGGGCGTGAAGCTGCCGCGCACCACCCAGCAGATCTACCGTGCGGTCAAGTACAAGGTCTCCTGGAAGGGAGCCGTCAAGGGAGACCTGCTGTTCTTCTACTCCGGCAAGAGCCACATGGGCATTTACGTGGGCAACGGCTACATGATCCACGCGCCCAGCTCCGGCAAGCGCGTCAAGAAGGTCAAGCTGACCAGCTACTACAAGCGCAACTTCAGCGGCGCCGTCCGCCCCGGCTACTGATCGGCGGCTCCGCGTCGCCCGCGTTCCGTATCCCCCACACCCGGCCCCGTGCCCGGGGCGGTGTCACGTCGTGCGATCGGCGCGGACGCACGACCGGCACGCCGCCCCGGCGCGGGGTGCGGACCCCGCTCGGACGCGGCACGCGGGCGACGCGGCCCACGGACGGCCCTGGGCAGCTGAACCCCAGGGCGACGCAAAAGCTGAGACGGCCATGACGGGGCTCATCTCGGCTGCTCGCGGTGAGCGCTCCGGCGCCGTTGGCGACGGCGCCGGAGCGCTCACCCGTGCTCACGGCGCGACCGCGCACGCGGACCCCGGTCAGGCCCCCAGCGCCGGGTAGTCGGTGTAGCCGCGGTGGTCGCCGCCGTAGAAGGTGCCCCTGTCGGCGGTGTTGTAGGGGCCCCCGGCCTTGATGCGGGCGGGCAGGTCCGGGTTGGCCAGCCACAGCTCGCCGAAGGCCACCGCGTCGGCGACCCCGTCCCGCAGCGCCGCAACGCCATTGTCGACGGTCGCCGGGAACGCCTCCGGCGTGGGATGCGGGTTGAGGATCAGCGTGCCCGGCCACTGCGCGCGCAGCCGCTCGGTCAGCGCCCGGTCCCCCGCCTCCATGATGTGCAGGTACGCCGGGTTGTACGGGGCGACGGCGCGCAGCAGCTCGGGGTACAGGTCGGCGGTGTCGCTCTCGGAGATGTTGTTGACGGTGCCCCCCGGCGAGACGCGCAGCCCGACCCGGTCGGGGCCGATGGCGTCGGCGATGGCGGCCACCACCTCCACGGCGAAGCGGATGCGGTTCTCGATCGAGCCGCCGTAAGCGTCCGTGCGCCGGTTGGTGCCGTCGGCCAGGAACTGGTGGATCAGGTAGCCGTTGGCGCCGTGCACCTCCACCCCGTCGAAGCCGGCGTCGACGGCGTTGCGCGCGGCGGAGGCGAAGTCCGCGACCGTCTCGGCGATGTCGTCCAGCGTCATCTCGCGCGGCACCGGGTGGTCGAGCATGCCGTCCGGGGTGAAGCTCTGCAAGCCCGAGGCGATCGGCGACGGGGCCACCGGCAGGCCGCCGTCCGGGTACAGCACGGGGTGCCCGATGCGGCCGCCGTGCATGAGCTGGGCGAAGATCCGGCCGCCCTTGCCGTGCACCGCGTCGGTCACCGCACGCCACGCCTGCGTCTGCTCGGCGGAGTGCAGCCCCGGCGTCAGCATGTACCCCTGGCCGCGCATGCTCGGCTGCACGGCCTCACTGATGATCAGGCCGGCGCCGGCCCGCTGGGCGTAGTACTCGGCGGTCAGCTCGGTCACCCGTCCGTCCTCGGTGGCCCGGCTGCGGGTCATCGGGGCCATCACCAGGCGGTTGGGCAGCTCCAGCTTCCCTACGGTCACGGGCTCGAACAGCTCGTCCACGATGCTCTCCAAGAGGAATACAGGGGTCGTCGGCAGACGTCCATGAACCTATGAGCGGGCGGTACGGACCGAATCCGTAGGGTTTCGGGGTTCGCCCACGTAACTTTGGGAGCGTGTTGTACGGGCGGGAAGCGGAGCAGGCCGAGATCGACCGGCTGCTCGCCGACGCGCGCGCCGGGCGCAGCGGCGCCCTCCTCGTGCGCGGCGAGGCGGGCATCGGCAAGTCGGCACTGCTGCAGTACGCCGAGCGCACGGCGGCGGACACCGGCGACGGCGCCCCGGCGATGCGGGTGCTGCGCGCGACGGGCGTCGAGGCGGAGCAGGACCTCCCGTTCGCCGGGCTGCACCAGCTGCTGTGGCCCGTGCATGGCCGTATCGACGCGCTGCCGCCCGCCCACGCCCGGATTCTGCAGGCCCTGCTCGGGCTGGGCGCCGGCGTGGAGTGCCGGCCGGGCGACCGGTTCGGCGCCGGGCTGGCGCTGCTCACCCTGCTCGCCGACCTGGCCGACCGGCAGCCGCTGCTGTGCCTGGTGGACGACCTGCAGTGGATCGACCGCGGGACGAGCGAGGCGCTGCTGTTCGCCGCGCGGCGGCTGGCCGCCGAGGGCGTGGCGATGCTGTTCGCCACCCGCGAGGAGACCTTCGGCGGGACGGGCCTGCCCGAGCTGCGGCCGCGGCGGCTCACGCGCGCCGACGCGGGCCGGCTGCTGGCCGACCGGGGGCTGCCCGCCGCGCTGCACGACCGGGTCTTCCTCGAGTCGGCCGGCAACCCGCTGGCGCTCATCGAGTTCGCCGCCGCGGGCCGCGGGCTGCCCGACGGCGGGGTCACGCCGCTGCCGGTGGCCGACCGGGTGCTGGCCTCGTTCCGCGCGCAGATCGCCGCACTGCCCGAGCGCGCCCGGCTGATGCTGCTGATCGCGGCGGCCGAGGGACGCGGCCACATGCCGGCGCAGCTGGGCGCCGCGCAGCGGTTCGGGGTGGACCTGTCCGACCTGGCGGCGGCCGAACAGGCGCGGCTGGTGGAGGTGACGGGCGGCTCGATCACCTTCCGGCATCCGCTGGTGCGCGCCGCCGCCTACCAGGACGCCCCGTCGGCGCTGCGGGTGCAGGTGCACCGGGCGCTGGCCGAGGCGGCCGACGACCCGGGCTGCCGGGCCCGGCACCGCGCGTCGGCGGCCGTGACACCGGACAAGAGCGTCGCCGCCGACCTGGAGACCCAGGCCGCCAGGGCCGCCGAGCTGGCCGACTTCAACACCGCCGCGTCCCTGTACCGGCAGGCCGCGCGGCTCACCCCCGACCGGCCGGGGCGGGCCCGGCGGCTGCGGCACGCCGCGTCGGCCGTCCTGCGGGCGGGCAACGCCGAGGCCGCGCTGTCGCTGGCGGCGGAGGCCGAGCAGTACGCCGCCGACCCCGCCGAACGGGCGCGGCTGGCGTCCGTCCGGGCGGCGGTGGAGTTCGAACGCGGCGACCCGTGCTCGGCCGCGCGGGTGCTCGTCGAGCACGCCGCCGGAGCCGCGCCCGCCGAGGCCCAGTCGATGCTGCGCACCGCCGCCACGTACGCCTGGACGACGGGCGAGCTGTCGGGGGTGCGGAAAGTTGCCGAACGGTTGCGCGCGCTGGGCCGCCCCGACAAGGCGGTGGACGGCATGGCGCTCGTGGCCGCCGGCGACCACGCCGCCGGGCTGCCCCTGCTGACCGAGCTGATCGCCGAGGTGCGCGCCGCGGAGGCGTCGCCCTCCGCCGCCGACGCCGCCCACGCCGACCGCCGCATGGAGGCCGTGCACGCGGGCCTGGCCGTCGGCGACGACGAAGCGACGCTGAAGCTGGCCGCCGCGCACGCCGCGTACTGCCGCGCGGGCGGCCTGCTCGGCTCCCTTCCGGGCGTCCTGCGGGCCCAGGCGCAGGCGCAGGTCGCCGCCGGGCTGCACCGCGACGCCGAGAGCACCGTCGCCGAGGCGGTCGCGCTGGCCCGCGACATCGGTCTGCGGCACGGCACCGGACTGCTCCGCGAGCCGCTGGCGCGGATTGCGGCGATCGAGGGCGACGAGCAGCGGGTGCGCGAACTGCTCGCCGACGCGCCGCCCGACGCCGCCGCATACGCGCTCGGCCTGCTCGACCTCGGGCTCGGCCGGCACGCCGACGCGCTGCGCCGCTTCGAGGACGTGGCGCACCGCATGGCCGCCGCCGACGCCGACCGGGTCGAAGCGGCCGTCCGCGCGGGCGACCCGGACCGGGCGCGCCAGCCGCTGGAGCGGTTCCAGCGCTGGGCGCAGGCGGGCGGGCAGCCGTGGGCGCTGGCGGTCGCGGCCCGCTGCCGGGCCCTCCTGGACGACGCCGAAGAGCCGTTCGCCGAGGCGGTCCGCCTGCACGCCGAGCACGGCGGCAGGCCGTTCGAACGGGCCCGCACGCAACTGCTGTACGGCGAATGGCTGCGGCGGTCGCGGCGCCGCTCGGACGCCCGCGCCCCGCTGCGTTCGGCCCTGGAGACGTTCGAACGGCTGCGGGCCGCGCCGTGGGCCGAGCGGGCCCGCGCCGAGCTGCGCGCCACCGGCGACGCCGGCGCCGCGGCACCCGCCGCCGCACCCGACGTGCTCGACCGGCTGACTCCGCAGGAACGGCAGGTCGTGCGGCTCGCGGCGGACGGCGCGAGCAGCCGCGAGATCGCCGCCCAGCTCTTTTTGAGCCCACGGACCGTCGAGTACCACCTGTACAAGGCGTATCCCAAACTGGGCGTGTCGTCCCGCAGGGAACTGCCCCGGGTGCTGGCCGCAGCGGGACGAGCGGAGTCGTGACCGCAGCTTCCGGCTAGGGTGCGGCGGATGCACGCTCACCTCTCCCTGAGCGGCCGTGGTGACGCACACACATCCCGAGGCCGCCGCCCTGACCGCGTCCGGCGCCCCGCCGCCCGCCGAGTGGCCGGCGGCCACCGAAGCACTCCCTACCTGGGTCGAGCCGGAAGATGCCGCCTGAGGTGATCCTCGGTGACCGCCCAGGCGCGGGCGGCGTGCTCGGGCTGGTGGAACATCGGCGCCTTGCGGTTGTGGAAGGCGTGCCCCGCCTCCTCGAACACCTGAATGGTCGCGTTGGCCCGTCCCTCGGCGGCCTTCTCGACCTGGGCGATCTTGTCACGCGGGATGTACGGGTCGGACCCGCCGAAGATGTACAGGATCGGGCAGCTGATCCGGTCGAGCAGCTCCACGGCGTCCGGCACGCCGGACCCGTAGAACGACACGGCCGCGTCCACGTCCGCCCGGGCGGCCAGCAGATGCGTCATCGTCCCGCCGAGGCAGAACCCCAGCACCCCGACCCGGTCGGTCACCTGCGGCAGCTCCCGCAGCAGCTCCAGAGCGGCAGCCAGGTCGTCGACGCCCTTCTCGGCGTCGAAGCGCGCCCCCAGCTCGAGCGACTGCTTGACGGTCTCCTCGGTGTGCGGGACCGCCCAGCCGGGCTGCAACCGCCAGAACAGGTCGGGGGCGGCGACCACGTAACCGAGCCCGGCCAGATCCTCGGCGACCGCGCGAATGTAGTCGCTGACGCCGAAGATCTCCTGGATCAGCAGGATGCCCGGCCCGCTCCCGGCGGCCGGCACCCACACATGCAGGTCGAACGCGCCGTCGGGAACGGCAACTTTGATCGTTTTGCTCATGCGAGCAGAGCGTAGACCGTGCCAGCCGTGGCACCGCCGGCGGTCATCGTCACATCGGCGAACGCCGGCGTCCGGCCCAGCTTGGTGACCTGCACCTTCACCAGCACGTCCGTCCCGACGACGGGCCGCTGGAACGTCGGCTGCTGCACGGTCGTCATCGGCACGAACCCGCCGCGCGCCCCCGACACCGCGATCACCGTGGCGGTGTCGGCCGCCGCCATCAGCGCCTGCCCCGACAGGCCGCCGCCCTCCCGCGCCAGCCGGTCCGACCACGGCAGCCGCAGTGTGGCGCGCCCGTCCCCCACCTCCTCCACGGTGAGCCCGAGGTCCTGCACCGAGGGCGCGAAGTTGTCGCGCAGAATCCGGTCGCCGTCGGCGGGCGTCACACAACGATGACAATGGAAGGGTGCCGACGCACGAGGAGATCTTCCTTCCGGCGACCTACGCCGAGCGCGTGCCATACGCCGCGTTCCGGCGGCTGCGGGCCTCCGCCCCGGTCTGCTGGATCCCCGAACCCGCCGTCGGCCCCTGGCCTCCCGGCCCCGGCTACTGGGCGGTCTTCCGGCACGCCGACGTCAAACACGTCCTGCGGACCCCCGAGACGTTCTCCTCCCATCTGGGCGCCACCCAGATCCGCGACCCCGACACGCCCGAAGACCTCGCCTTCGTCCGGTCGATGATGCTCAACCAGGACCCGCCCGGCCACACCCGCCTGCGCCGCATCGTCGCCGCCGCCTTCACCCCGCGCGCCGTCCGCGCCCTGGAAGCCGCCATCGCCGCCCGCGCCCGCACACTGATCGCCGACGCCGCCGACCAGGACGAGATCGACTTCGTCGAGGTCGCCGCCGACCTGCCCGTCTGGACCCTCGCCCAGATCATGGGCGTCCCCGCCGAGGACCGCCGCCTGCTGTACGACTGGGCGTCCCGCGTCATCGGCTACCAGGACCCCGACCACGCCGGCCTGTCCACCGCCGACCGGACACCCCTCACCCCGCTCGGCCGCGCCGCCCTGACACACCGCCCCCGCTCCCTGACCGGCCCCGACGGCCGCCCGATGAACCCTTGCTCCCGCGCCGCCCTGGCCGACATGTTCGCCTACGCCCACGCCCTCGCCGACGTCAAACGGCGCCACCCCGGCGAGGACATCATGTCCCGCATGCTCGCGGGCGGCCTCACCCGCCCGGAGTTCGAGAACATGTTCTTCCTGTTCGCCGTGGCGGGCAACGAGACCCTCCGCAACGCCATCCCCGGCGCCCTGCTCACCCTCCTGGACCACCCCGCCGAGTTCCGCCGCCTCCGCGACAACCCCTCCCACCTGCCCACCGCCATCGAGGAGATGCTCCGCCACTGGCCCCCGGTGATGAACTTCCGCCGCACCGCCACCCGCGAGACCGTCCTGCGCGGCGTCCGCATCCGCGCCGGCGACAAGGTCGTCGCCTACCACGCCTCGGCCAACCGCGACGAGACCGTCTTCCCCGACCCGGACCGCTTCGACATCACCCGCACCCCCAACGACCACGTCAGCTTCGGCTTCGGCCCCCACTACTGCCTGGGCGCCCACCTGGCCCGCACCCAGATGCGCGCCGTCTTCACCGAACTCCTCCACCTAGACGTCGAACGCACCGGCACCCCCGTCCGCCTCGCGTCCAACTTCCAGAACGGCCTCAAGCACCTCCCCGTGCGCCTCACCCGACCCCATGGCCATACTCGGATGCGAGTACCAACATCGCCCTCTAGACTCTGATCGGAAAGGACTACCACCCACGAAGGCCGGTGAGAACCACACCACACCATCCCCAGGGTCGCTAGCTCAATTGGCAGAGCTCCGGACTTTTAATCCGTAGGTTGTGGGTTCGAGTCCCACGCGACCCACCCAGTCTGACCAGGGCAAACGCGAGAATGCCCCGGTATGCCCGCCGTCGCCTTCACCCCGGTTCGTCCCCGTGTCGGCTCCATGTTGGCTCGCGGACACGAACCCAGACATCACCGAGCCCCCATACCCCCACCTCGCCCCACGCCCCTCACAGATGCAGCAACATCAGCGAACCAGGCGCCACCAGCAGACGATGACTGCACCCAGGGGCGACCATGTTCCCGACATGGGCCCGCGGATCTTGACGCCCAGCAAGACGGTGCCGCACCGCCAGACACAGACACAGTCGGCGTTCAAAGCGGGCACCCTCGATACGGGTTGCCGCCGTTCAAAGGGCGTAGACGGCATGGCCACCGCCACCCCTGCACGCAGGAGAAGGAAGCAGGCCAAGTGGGCTGTTCAACAAACCGGTCGACGACGCACCATGAACGGACGATGCGCACCTGAGCGTGCCCGGCGTGCCCGGCGATCAGTACGCGGACGCCGGACGCCATCTCGCGACGGCAGCCCCCAGACACAGCCGACGAAACCCCAGTCGAAGAGTCGAAGACGGCAGCCGATGGCGGTCCGCCGGCCCCGCCGCGTCAGCGAACCACCCCCCCCCCCGCCCGCGCGGGGAGAACTGCGCCACGTTCACCTGCGCTCACGGCCACAACCTCCCAAGGCAACCGCACCACAGCCACCGACACGATCCCTGCCGCGCCTAAACTGCCTCCATGCCCGACCGGCCACCGGCACACCACACAAGGTCACAAAACGATAACGCCGTCGCTTAGCACCAGCTCAGCAAGTGTTCTCCCCGCGCGAGCGGGGGTGGTCCGTGCGTGTGCGGCGCTGCGGAGTCGGCGTTACCGTTCTCCCCGCGCGAGCGGGGGTGGTCCGTCGGGCAGCCACGAGCGGACGAGCTGTCCGCCGTTCTCCCCGCGCGAGCGGGGGTGGTCCGGGGGCCAAGGCGAGCAACGAGCACGTGCAGACGTTCTCCCCGCGCGAGCGGGGGTGGTCCGTCAACCCGCTGTACTTCTCGATCACCGACACCGTTCTCCCCGCGCGAGCGGGGGTGGTCCGTCGCCCCGCCAGTAGGTGTCGTGCGCGTTTGTGTTCTCCCCGCGCGAGCGGGGGTGGTCCGTCTAATGGGCCGCGCCTCTTTCGCCCCGGGCAGTTCTCCCCGCGCGAGCGGGGGTGGTCCGGTTGTCGAGGGTCCAGGAACCTCCCTCGGCAAGTTCTCCCCGCGCGAGCGGGGGTGGTCCGCGGTTGACCAGGCCGCCTGCCATGTCGGAGTCGTTCTCCCCGCGCGAGCGGGGGTGGTCCGGCCCGCGAGCTGATCGAGCAGGGCGGCATCGTGTTCTCCCCGCGCGAGCGGGGGTGGTCCGGTTCTTCGGGCAGCGGGCGGCCGGTGGGACGGGTTCTCCCCGCGCGAGCGGGGGTGGTCCGAGTGACCGACCTGGATGACCTGTACGTACGCTGTTCTCCCCGCGCGAGCGGGGGTGGTCCGCCGTGCAGGGCCTCGATGATGTGCAGCCGGTCGTTTTCCCCCGCGCGAGCGGGGGTGGTCCGCAGCACGGCATCGAGTCCACGATCCGGCTCAGGTTCTCCCCGCGCGAGCAGGGGTGGTCCGGCACGCGGGTAGACGGGCATGGAAGGGGGCAGCCCTGCACAGGGCTGCCCCGGGTTGTCGACTGTGTTCCACCTCGGACTGCGGCGCGGTGCCTTCAGTACACGCGCGGCAAAGGGGCTTCTGAGTCAG
>NZ_BSTN01000019.1 GCF_030269545.1 Actinomadura sp. NBRC 104425
CCATCGCGTCCTCTCCTTCGATCTTGGTTTTCGGCTTCTCGAAGGATCACGCGATGGCCGTCTCATTTCACGACGCCACGCCCTCTGACCTGCATCAACTCGTACACCACCTCCGTGGACGCAACCCAGATCTCGTCCCGGTGAACGCACCTGACGCCGCCTGATGCCACCGGTTCCGACGCTACCGGGCGTTCAGGTGGTCAAAGCCCTGGAGCGGGCCGGGTTCGACCTGGTCAGAGTGACGGGGAGCCACCACCGTATGAGCCATCCCGACGGTCGGCATGTCACAGTGCCGGTCCATCGGGGCCGGGACATGCCGCGTGGTACTTTGCGGGCCATTATCCGAGATGCCGGAATGACGGTGGAGCAGTTTCTCTCGCTCGTCGAGTAGAAGGACTGTAGCTGCCGGACACCTCATCCTCTGTCGCCGGACGTCGCGTGCGTAGGGCCACACAGCAGGGTGCCCGATGGGCACAAAGTGGGTGCGGCGTTGAACGGAGAGCGGTTCGGCCGGAGTACTCACTTGTGAGAGTGAGGAGCCGCATGAGTCACCCACCGCACACAGATCGGCAGTACGGGCTGGGTACGGGCACCGCACGCAACGGCGTCCCGTACGGAGCGTTCGAGTCGGACCGGCCTCGCTTCCCGTCTCCCCCATCTACGTGGCCCCAGGACGATCCGTTCACAGATTCCGCGCCGCCGGACCCGTGGGCTTACGGCGAGTCCCGGCGTTCCCGCAGCGGGGTCGGGCTGCTGGTCATCGCGGCGGTGCTGGCGGCGCTGGTGGTCGGGGGGCTGGCCGGGGGCGTGGCCGGGCGGATGTTGGCGCAGGTGCCGGCGCCCACGGTGCCGCAGGCCGCGGCCGCGCCGGATGCCCGGGGCCGCGGAACATGCTGGTGGGCAGCGGCCGCCCGCCCGTGAGTTGCGCGATGTCGCGCAGCCGCAGGGCTTCGGCGAGGCTGAGCACGGTCGGCAGCTTGAGTTCCCTGATCTCCCCGCGCTCCACCGCCTTCACCCAGCGGGCGCTCTTGCCGACCAGCCCGCCGAGAATCTCGCGGCTCATGCCGCGCCGCCGCCGGAAGTACCGGACCCGCTGCCCCACCGACAGCTCCGGGTCGGCCGGATCGATGTCACGCATGAGCCCGCACCTTTCGAAGACCCGCCGCCTTCAGGCTACGAGCCGCCCCGCCCGCGCGTCAGGCCCTCACCACGCGGATCCGCACGCGGGGCTTGCTTGGTCGGGGGCGGGGTAGGAGCGGGTGGGCGAGCCGTCGTCCCTGGGGGGTGAGACGAGGTGCCGACTTATATTTCGCTGCTGAACTGGACCGATCAGGGGATTCGGGCCTACGAGGACACCGTGCAGCGGGCGGAGCTCTTCGCCGCGGCGCTGGAGGAGATGGGCGCCAGGCTCGTGGACCTCTACTGGACCGTGGGCCAGTACGACTTGGTGACGATCATCGAGGCCCCGGACGACGAAACGGCCGCCGCGGCGCTGCTGCGGAACGGCGGGGCGGGCAACGTCCGCAGCACGACTTTGCGGGCGTTCGGCCGGGACGAGGTGAACCGGGTCATCGCGAAGGCGAAGGGGTAGAACAGACCAGTTCCGGCGCATGGCGGCAGACGGGCGTCCGCCTCCGTTGAACGGAGAGCGGTTCGGCCGGAGTACTCACTTGTGAGAGTGAGGAGCCGCATGAGTCACCCACCGCACACAGATCGGCAGTACGGGCTGGGTACGGGCACCGCACGCAACGGCGTCCCGTACGGAGCGTTCGAGTCGGACCTGCCTCGCTTCCCGTCTCCCCCATCTACGTGGCCTCAGGACGATCCGTTCACAGATTCCGCGCCGCCGGACCCGTGGGAGTACGGCGAGTCGCAGCGTGCCAGGGGCGGGGTCGGGCTGCTGGTCGTCGCGGCGGTGCTGGCGGCGCTGGTGGTCGGGGGGCTGGCCGGGGGCGTGGCCGGGCGGATGTTGGCGCAGGTGCCGACGCCCACGGTGCCGCAGGCCGCGGCCGCGCCGGAGGGCGGTGCGGGCAGCGCGGGCGGTGATCTCAGTGCCGTGGCGGCGCGAGTCCAGGGCAGCGTGACGTCGATCGAGGTGCGGTCCGGCGGCAGGCTGAGCACCGGGTCCGGGTTCGTCATCGACCGGCAGGGGCGCGTGCTGACCAACGCGCACGTCGTCGAGGGCGGCGGCCGGGTCACCGTGGTGCTGGCCGACGGCCGCCGCGTCGCGGCGCGCGTGGTGGGGTCCGACCGCGCCCGCGACCTGGCGGTGCTGGCGATCCCCGCGGAGCAGAGCCCGGCGCCGCTGCCGTTCGGCCGCTCGTCGCAGGTGCGGGTCGGTGAGCCGGTGCTGGCGCTCGGCTCGCCGCTGGGCCTGCAGGGGACGGTCACCAGCGGCATCGTCAGCGCGTTGGACCGGGAGGTGCGCCTGGGCGAGGGCGGGGCCGCCGGAACCGCGCTGCAGACCGACGCCTCCATCAACCCCGGCAACTCCGGCGGTCCGCTGGTCAACGCGCGCGGCGAGGTCATCGGCGTGAACACCGCGATCGCGACGCTGATGCGGGACGGGACCGGCGGTTCCATCGGCATCGGGTTCGCGATCCCCGCCGACCGGGCCCGCGAGGGGGCGCAGCGCCTCATCGCCGGCTGACGGTTCGGGTGGTTCCGTGGGCATTTGAATCTTGCGGGGGCGACCCACCGCCGGATCGAGGCTCCGGCGCAGCGGTTCGGGCGGACGGTGGCGGCGCGCGGGGTCAGGCCCGCCGCGTGACGGCGGCGATGGCTGCGTCCAGGGCGGCGGCGACGTTCCCGACCAGCAGGTGGCGGCCGTCGCGGACGATCTCGCGGCCCGACACGACGACATGGCGGACGTCGGCGGCGGTGGCGGCGAAGACGGCGGCCTCGGCCAGGTGGGCGGGGCCGGCGCCGGCGGTGCGGGGCGAGTCGAGCGCGACCGTGACCAGGTCGGCGTACGAGCCGGGTTCCAGCCGCCCCGCCTCGGGCCAGCCGAGCCCGTAGTGGCCGTTCCAGGTGGCGGCGGCCAGCAGCGACCCGGCGGTCCAGTGGCCGCGTTCGCGGGTGCGCAGCCGTTCGTCCAGTTCGACGGCGCGGGCCTCTTCGAACAGGTCGATGACGGCGTGCTGGTCGGACCCGAGGCAGATCGGCGATCCGGCGTCGGCCAGGTCGCGGGCCGGGCCGATGCCGTCGGCCAGGTCGCGTTCGGTGGTGGGGCACATGCACACGCCGGTCGTGGTGGCGCCGAGCAGGCCGATGTCCTCGCCGGTGAGGTGGGTGGCGTGCACGGCGACGGTGCGGGCGCCGAGCGCGCCGCACTCGGCGAGCAGCCGGGTGGGGGTCATGCCGTAGGCGTCGCGGCACTCGGCGTTCTCGGCGGGCTGCTCGGACAGGTGGACGTGCAGCGGCGCCCGGTGCCGCCGCGCCCAGTCCGCCACGGCGCCGATCTGCTCGCGGGGCACGGCGCGCACCGAGTGCACGGCGGCGCCGACCCGGGCGTGCGCGCTGCCGGCCTTGCCGGTGTGGTCGTGCAGGCTGTCGACGCGGCGCGCCCAGTCGCCCGCGGTGCCGTCGCCGAAGCGCAGTTGGGCGCCCTGCAGCGGCCGGCCGATCCCGCCGGTCAGGTAGCAGGTGTCGAGGAGGGTGATGCGGATGCCCGCGTCGGCCGCGGCCGCGATGAGGGCCTCCCCCATGGCGTTGGGGTCGTCGTAGGGTTCCCCGCCGGGCCGGTGGTGCAGGTAGTGGAACTCGCCGACGCAGCTCACCCCGGCCAGCGCCATCTCGGCGTACACGGCGGTGGCCAGGGCGCGGTAGGTGCCCGGGTCGAGCCGTTCGGCGACCGCGTACATCCGCTCCCGCCAGGTCCAGAAGGTGCCGCGGCCGCCCTGGGCGCGGGCGCGCAGGGCGCGGTGGAAGGCGTGGGAGTGGGCGTTGGCCAGGCCCGGAAGCGTCAGACCGGGCAGGCGGCGGGCGTCCGGCGGGGCGGGGACGCCGGGTGTGATGCGGGTGAACCGTTCGCCGTCGGCCTCGAGGAGCACGTCGGCGGCGATGTGGTCACCGAGCCAGGCGAACTCGGCATGCCAGTACATAACAAATTCACTACCCGCGGGTGAGGTCGGCCAGTACCGCGGCGAGGGCCTCCACTCCGGCCAGGCAGTCGGACGTCTCGGCGTGTTCGGCGGGCGCGTGCGACACCCCGGTCGGGTTGCGGACGAACAGCATGGCGGCCGGCATTCGCGCGGCCAGGATGCCCGCGTCGTGCCCGGCTCCCGTGGGCAGCACCGGCACCCCGCCGAGGGCGGTGACGATCCGGTCGCGCAGTGCGGTGTCGAACCCGACGGTGTCGGTGTAGGACTCCTGTGACAGCCGGACGGCGACGCCGTGGGACGCGGCGGCGGCGCGGGCGGCGTCGTGCACGTCGGCGACGGTGCGGCGGACGGCGTCGTCGGACGGGCCGCGGGCGTCCAGCCACGCCGCGACCGACGAGGCGATGGCGTTCACCCCGCCCGGTGTCACGTCCACCTTGCCGACGGTGGCGACGGCGTCGTGGCGTTCGGCGGCCTCGCGGGCGGCCAGCACCATCCGCGCGAACGGCAGCATGGGGTCGCGGCGGTCGGCCAGGCGGGTGGTGCCGGCGTGATTGCCCTCGCTGGTGAAGTCGAACCGCCAGCGCCCGTGCGGGACGATCGCGCTCGCCGCGCCGACCGGCGCGTCCAGGGCCCGGCCCTGTTCGACGTGCAGTTCGACGAAGCAGCCGACGCGGCCGAGCAGGTCGTCGTCGCGGCCGATCGCGTCCGGGTCGAGGCCGTGGGCGGCGAGCACGTCGGCGAACGCTCGGCCGTCGCGGTCGCGCAGGGCGCGGGCACGGGCCGGGTCGATGGCGCCGGTGAGCAGCCGCGATCCCAGGCAGGCGACGCCGAAGCGCGCACCCTCCTCTTCGGCGAACACGGCCACGCCGACGGGTCGGCGAATACGCACGCCGCGTTCGCGCAGCAGGTCGACGGCGGCCAGCGCGGACACCACGCCGAGCGGCCCGTCGAACGCGCCGCCGCCGGGCACCGAGTCCAGGTGGCTGCCGGTCAGGACGGCCGGTCCTGCGGCGCCGTCGGGGCGCCACCAGGCGAACAGGTTGCCGTTGCGGTCGTGTTCGACGTCCAGGCCGCGGCGACGCGCCTGGTCCAGGAACCAGGCGCGGCACTCCAGTTCCGGCGGCGTCCAGGCGAACCGGTGGTATCCGCCGCCGTCCGGGTCGCGGCCGACCGGCAGCAGATCCGACCACATCTCCTCGAAGCCCACGCCGTCAGCCCTCGTTCCCGGGGGTCTCGTTCATGGGGATGCGGACGCCGCGTTCGGCGGCCACCTGGCGGGCGCGTTCATATCCGGCGTCGGCGTGCCGCATGACGCCGGTGCCGGGGTCGTTGGTGAGGACGCGTTCCAGTTTGCGGGCGGCCAGATCGGTGCCGTCGGCCACGCACACCTGTCCGGCGTGGATGGAGCGGCCGATGCCGACGCCGCCGCCGTGGTGCAGGGAGACCCAGGTGGCGCCGGAGGAGGTGTTGAGCAGGGCGTTCAGCAGCGGCCAGTCGGCGATGGCGTCGGAGCCGTCGGCCATGCCCTCGGTCTCCCGGTAGGGGGAGGCGACCGAGCCGCAGTCCAGGTGGTCGCGGCCGAGGACGATCGGGGCGCTGATCTCGCCGCGGGCCACCAGGTCGTTGAACACCGCCCCAGCCTTGTCGCGTTCGCCGTAGCCGAGCCAGCAGATCCGCGACGGCAGGCCCTGGTAGTGCACCTTCTCCCCCGCCATGCGAATCCAGCGGGTCAGCGGTTCGTTGTCGGGGAACAGGTCGCAGATCGCCTGGTCGGTGCGGGCGATGTCGCGGGGGTCGCCCGACAGCGCGGCCCACCGGAACGGGCCCTTGCCCTCGCAGAACAGCGGGCGGATGTAGGCGGGCACGAATCCGGGGAAGTCGAACGCGCGGGCGTATCCGGCGAGGCGGGCCTCGCCGCGGATGGCGTTGCCGTAGTCGAAGACCTCGGCGCCGGCGTCCTGGAATCCGACCATGGCCTCGACGTGCGCGGCCATCGACTCGCGGGCGCGGGCGATGAAGCCGTCGCGGTCCTTGTCGCGTTCGGCGGCCCAGTCGTCGAACGCCACGCCGCGCGGCAGGTACTTCAGCGGGTCGTGGGCGCTGGTCTGGTCGGTGACGATGTCGATGGGCGCGCCGCGGCGCAGCAGTTCGGGCACGATGTCGGCGGCGTTGCCGAGCACGCCGATCGACAGCGGTTCGCGCCGGTCGCGGGCCTGCTCGGCGCGGCGCAGCGCCTCGTCCAGGTCGTCCACGCGCACGTCGCAGTAGCGGTGCGCGACGCGGCGGTCGATGCGGGACGGGTCGCACTCGACGCAGATGGCCACGCCGCCGTTCATGGTGACGGCCAGGGGCTGGGCGCCGCCCATGCCGCCGAGCCCGGCGGTCAGCGTGATCGTCCCGGCCAGGGAGCCGCCGAACCGCTTGGCGGCGACGGCGGCGAACGTCTCGTAGGTGCCCTGCAGGATGCCCTGGGTGCCGATGTAGATCCAGGACCCGGCGGTCATCTGCCCGAACATGGTGAGGCCGAGCGCCTCCAGCCGGCGGAACTCCTCCCAGGTGGCCCACTGCGGCACCAGGTTGGAGTTGGCGATCAGCACGCGCGGCGCCCACTCGTGGGTGCGGAAGATCCCGACCGGTTTGCCGGACTGCACCAGCAGCGTCTCGTCGCCCTCCAGCGAGGCCAGCGACCGGACGATGGCGTCGAAGCAGTCCCAGTCGCGGGCGGCCTTGCCGGAACCGCCGTAGACGACCAGCTCGTCGGGGTGCTCGGCGACCTCCGGGTCGAGGTTGTTCATGAGCATGCGCAGGGCCGCCTCCTGGGGCCAGCCCTTGGCGGCGGTGAGCGAGGTGCCGCGCGGTGCGCGCACGGGCCGGGGACCAGCGGACATGGTGATCGCTCCTTGAGGAGTGGGGCCGGATCAGGCGAGGGGGCCGGTGACGGTTTCGGCGGCGGCGACGAGGGTGCCGTCGCGGACCAGTTCGGTCGCGGCGGCGATCTCGGGGGCGAGGTGGCGGTCGGGTCCGGGCGGCGGGACGCGGCGGCGCAGCGCGGCCACGGCGGCGCCGGTGGCGGGCCCGGGGCGCAGCGGGGTGCGCAGGTCCAGGGCGCGCGCGGCGGTGAGGATCTCGACGGCGACGACCTGCGCCAGGCCGTCCAGGGCGCGGCGCAGCTTGCGGGCGGCGTTCCAGCCCATGGACACGTGGTCCTCCTGCATGGCCGAGCTGGGGATGGAGTCGGCGCTGGCGGGCGCGGCGAGCCGTTTGAGCTCGGACACGATCCCGGCCTGCGTGTACTGGGCGATCATGTGGCCGGAGTCGACGCCGGGGTCGTCGGCCAGGAACGCCGGAAGCCCGCCGGAGCGGCCGCGGTCGAGCATGCGGTCGGTGCGCCGCTCGGACATCGACGCCACGTCCGCGACGGGGATGGCCAGGAAGTCCAGGACGTAGGCGATGGGCGCGCCGTGGAAGTTGCCGTTGGACTCCACCCGCCCGTCCGGCAGCACCACCGGGTTGTCGATGGCGGCGGCCAGTTCGCGGGAGGCGACCAGTTCGGCATGGGCGAGGGTGTCGCGGGCGGCGCCGTGCACCTGCGGGGAGCAGCGCAGCGAGTAGGCGTCCTGGACGCGGGTGCAGTCGGGGCCGCGATGCGACTCCATGATCTGCGAGTCGGCGAGCAGGGCGCGCAGGTTGGCGGCGGACACCGCCTGCCCCGGGTGCGGCCGCAGTTCCTGCAGGTCGGCGGCGAACACGCGGTCGGTGCCGAGCAGCGCCTCGACGCTCATCGCGGCGGCCAGGTCGGCGGCGGTCAGCAGGCGGCGCAGGTCGGTGATGGCCAGGACGAGCATGCCGAGCATCCCGTCGGTGCCGTTGATCAGCGCCAGGCCCTCCTTGGCGCCGAGCACGGCGGGTTGGATGCCCGCGTCCGCGAGCGCCTCGGCGGCCGGGCGGATGTCGCCGGACGCGTCCCGCACGGTGCCCTCGCCGATCAGCGCGAGCGCGACGTGCGCCAGCGGCGCCAGGTCGCCGGAGCAGCCGAGGCTGCCGTGCTCGTGCACGACCGGGGTGATGCCCGCGTTGAGCAGGGCGGCCAGGGTCTGCGCGGTGCGGGGCTGCACGCCGGTGCGGCCGCTGGCCAGGGTGCGCAGCCGCAGCAGCATCATGGCCCGCACGACCTCGCGCTCCACCTTGGGGCCCGATCCGGCGGCGTGCGATCGGACGACGTTGACCTGCAGTTTCTCGCGCAGCCCGGGTTCGATGTGCCGGGTCGCCATGGCCCCGAAGCCGGTGGACACCCCGTACACGGGGGTGGGGAGGGCGGCCAGTTCCTCGATGTGGGCGCGGGAGTCGGCCATCAGTTTCAGCGCCTCGTCCGACAGCGCCACCGCAGCCCCGTTCCGCGCGACGGCCACCACCTGGTCGAAGTCCAGCGGTTCCGGGCCGACCTCGACGACTGCGTCCCCCATGCCGAAATCCATACCCACCATTGGAGCGCGCCGCGCCCCGCCGCCCCAGAGCCGGGACGCCGCCTGTGTCTGGCATGCGAGACAATGGCGCCGTCCGGACGCCGCCGCCGCGTCCGGGAGGGGAGGCGCGATGGGCGAGCAGGTGCCGGCGGCGCGGCGGGCGATGGCGGTGCTGCGGCTGCTGGCGGCGTCCGCCGGTCCGCTCCCGGCGTCGGCGATCGCGCGCCACCTGGACGTGCCGCGGTCCAGCACCTACCACCTGCTGGCGGCGATGGCCGAAGACGGGTTCGTGACGTACCTGCCCGAGGAGCGGCGCTGGGGCCTGGGGGTGGCGGCGTTCGAGATCGGTTCGGCCTATCTGCGGCACGGGCCGCTGGAGCGGCTCGCCCGCCCGCTGCTGCGCCGCCTGGTCGACCGGGTCGGGGAGATCGCCCAGCTCGGCGTCCTGCACGGGGCGGAGACGCTGTACCTGCTGAAGGAGCAGCCGCCGCGGCACGAGACCCTGGTGACGGACGTGGGCGTGCGCATGCCCGCGCAGCTCACCGCCAGCGGCCGGTCGATGCTGGCGCACCTGCCCGCCGCGCAGGTGCGGGCGCTGTTCCCGGGGCCGGCGCCGTTCGTGCACCGGACGGGGCGGGGCCCGGCGTCGCTGCGCGAGCTGCGCCGGGTGCTCGCCGACGACGCGCGGCGCGGCTGGTCGTACGAGGACGGCTGGATCACCGAGGGCCTGGCGAGCATCGCCGCCTGCGCGTTCGACCACACCGGCCACCCCGCGGCGGCGGTCGCGGTGACGTTCCGCCGGGAGCGCCGCCCCGAGGAGTCGTGGCCGTGGCTGGCCGAACGCGTCCGCGCCACCGCCGCCGACCTCACCACCCGCCTCGGCGGCCGCCCGCACACCCGCTAGCGGGCCCTGCCGGAGAACCGGTCACCAGGTGACGGACATGATGGCGGCGACCTCTTTCCCAGGCGAGAACTCCATCTCCTTCCAGCCCAGCGGGTTGGCCCCCAGCCGAACCCGGTAGTAGGTGCGGGGCTCGGCGAATACCGCGCAGCACGGCTTGACGTCCCGTTTGCCGAGCACGGTGACCTGCACGTTCTTGAGCTGCTCCAGCTCCTGCGCGTCGGTCTGGCGGGCGATCTCCTGGAATGCTCCGAAGCAACTGGCGTACCCGGTGCGCTCCTGCAGCGCGCCCTGCAGTTCGCCCGGCATCTCCGAGCACAGGTCCTCGTCGCCCCTGCCCGCGGCCACCAGGACCTTGCGCGCCTCGGCGACCACGTCGTAGCTCGGCGCGGGCTTGGGTTCGGAGTCGGAGCCGTTGTCGCCGCGGAAGCCGCCCACCGTGGAGATGAGCAGCACAAACCAGATGATCGCCCCCACGGCGCGGTTGACGAGCCTGGGCTTGCCGGTGATCCGCCGCACGGCCCAGACGGCGGTCACGACGACGAGGAGAACCAGCAGCTCCCACCGGTGGGCCTGGATCTGCTGCTTGTAGGCCCACCACAGCACCCTGGGCAGGAGCACCAGGGCGAAGCCGCCGACGATGCAGCCGGGCAACCCGGCGGGCACGATCGGGAACGGGTTCACGGCGGGGTCGTCGGGGGCCGTGGGCACCGCCCGCGGCGGGCCCTCCCGCCAGAACTCCCCTGGAGGGGAGCCGGAGGGCACGTTGGGGTCGTGGGCGTATCCCCCCGCCGGGGTGCGGACCTTGTCCGTCCAGTACTGCCCGTTCCAATACCGGATGTTGCCCTGACCGTCGGGGTAGTCTCCGGCGGGCTGCGGCATCGTCCCTCCTTGACCTGGCGAGGACCGTCCGTGTCAGCGCGGTGACCGGACGCGTTGATCATCCTCCCCCTAAGATGACTCGCCCCGGGGACGAGTTCGGTAACGGATCGGCCGACGCGCCGACGCCCCGTGACACGCGAGAACCTCCTCGCCGGCCGTGCGGCGAGGAGGTCCTGTCAGCGGTGCCGGACGGCTGTCAGCCGAGGCCGTTCTTGGCGAGCCAGTCCTTGGCGACGGTGGCCGGGTCGGTCTTGTTCTCCGACATCTCGGCGTTCATCTGCAGCAGCCCGTCCGTGGTGAGCTTGGCCGACACCGCGTTCAGCGTGCTGCGGACGGTGTCGTTCACCTTGGACTTGTAGACGAGCGGCACGACGTTCTGCGCGCCGAACACGTTCTTGGTGTCCTGCAGCGCGACGAACCCGTTCTTCTTGATGGCCGCGTCGGTGGAGAACAGGTTGGCCACCTGCACCTGTCCCTTGCTCAGGTTGGACACGGTGATCGGGCCCGCGGTGTCCAGGGACTTGAACTCCTTGAATTTCAACCCGTACACCTGCTCCAGGCCGATCACGCCCTGCTTGCGGGTCTTGAACTCCGGCGGGCCGCCGAGCACCATGTCCCCGGCGACCGGCTTGAGGTCCTCGATCGTCTTGAGGTTGTGCTTGGCGGCGGTGTCACCGGTGACCACCAGGCTGTCCTTGTCCTCGGCGGGCGCCGGGTCGAGGATCTCCAGCTCCGGCGGCAGCTTCTGCTTGAGCGCGGCGTCCACCTCCTGGCCGGTGCCGGCCGGGTCGTCCTTGTCGACGTAGGCCAGCAGCGCCCCGTTGTACTCGGGGAAGACCTGGATCGCGCCGCTCTTGACCTGGTTGTAGTAGACCTCGCGGGAGCCGATGCCGAACTTGCGCTCGACCTTGACGCCCTTGGCCTCCAGGGCCTGCGCGTAGATCTCGCCGATCAGGCCGCTCTCGGGGAAGTCGGCGCTGCCGACGGTGATGGTGGTCCCGTCGCCTCCGCCGCCGCTCAGCGGGTTCTCGTCACCGCCTCCGCCGCCGCAGGCCGACAGGGCGAGCACGGCGGCGGCCAGCAGCGCCGCCCCGCGGATCATCCGGGTCATGGGAGGGTTTCCTTCCTCGCGGGCGGTGCGCTCGGCGCGCGCCGCTTCGTTCCTGGACGCTCTGGGCGGGGGCGGGGGGCCTGCGGGCGCACGCCCGGCGAGACCACGGCGCGGTACAGGGCGGCGAAGACCAGCTGGGTGGCGATCGCCAGCGCGATCACCAGGATCGCGCCGCCGGCCATGCTGTCGTAGTCCTGCCGGGAGTAGCCGTCGACGATGTAGCGGCCGAGCCCGCCGAGCCCCACGTAGGCGGCGATGGTGGCGGTGGAGATGATCTGAATGAGCGCGGTGCGCAGGCCCAGCAGGACCAGCGGCAGCGCCACCGGCAGCTCCACCCGCGCCAGAACCTGCCGTCCGGTCATCCCCATGCCCTCGGCCGCGTCCCGCAGCCCCGCGTCCACCTGCTGGACACCGGCGTAGGTGTTGACCAGCACCGGCGGAATGGCCAGCGCGACCAGCGGGATCAGGATCGGCACCAGGTCCCCGGCGGTCGTGACGATCACCGCGAGGATCAGCAGGCCCAGGGTGGGCAGGGCGCGCGCCGCGTTCGCCGACGACATCACCAGGAATCCGGCGACCGCGGCGGTCCGGCCGCGGCGCAGGTGGCCCAGTACCAGGCCCAGCGGCAGCGCGATCGCCACGGTGATGCCGAAGGCGAGCAGCGAGTACCACAGGTGCTCCAGCAGCCGCGTGGGGATGCCGTCGGGGCCCGACCAGCGGCCGGCCTCGCCGAACCAGCCCAGGGAGTTCCAGATGACGTTCACGCGGCGCCACCGCCCTTCGCCGCGGCCGCGCGGCGTGCGGCGCGTCCCCCGCCGCGCCCGGCCCGCGCCCAGGGGGTGAGCAGCCGCTGGACGAGCAGCAGGAGCAGGTCGGCGACCAGCGCCAGCAGGATGATCAGCACGATCGCCACGACGATCGGGGTGGTGAACCCGCCGCCGGGCCATTTCATCCCGGTGACCATGAGCTGGCCGAGGCCGCCGATGCCGATGAGGGCGCCCACGCTGACCAGGCTGATGTTGGCGACCGTGGCGACCCGCAGCCCGGCCATCACCACCGGCAGTGCGATCGGCAGCTCCACCCCGAGCAGCCGGCGCAGCGGCCGGTAGCCCATGGCCTCGGCGGACTGGCGGACGTGGTCGGGGACGGACCGCAGCCCGTCCACCACGCTCGGCACCAGCACCGACAGCGTGTACAGCGCCAGCGGGACGATCACCGTGGTGTAGGTCAGCTGGGTGAACGCCACGAAGATCACGAACAGGCCGATGGCGGGCACCGCGTACAGCACGCTGGTGGCGGCCAGCACCACCGGGTAGAGCCGCGACCAGCGCGCGCACGCCAGCCCGAGCGGCAGCGCGATCAGCAGGCCGAGCAGCACCGGGGTGAACGACAGCACCAGGTGCTCGCGGAACGCCTCGGCGATGGACCCGTCGAGGTTGCGGGAGATCCAGTCCCAGCGGACGAGCGGCTCGCCGTCGGCGGCGGCCGCACTGAGCGCGGTCACCGCCCCGCCGCCGCGGTCCGACCGCCTTCGTCCTCGCCGGCGGCGTCCCCGGCGGTGGCGGCCTCGGCGTCGAGTTCGTGGAAGAAGCGCAGGCGGCGGATGCCGCGCTCGCCGCCGAGGAAGTCGGTGACGAAGTCGTCGGCGGGCCGCTCCAGCAGCTCGTCGGGGGTGGCGTACTGGGCCAGCACGCCGCCGACCCGGAAGACCGCGATGCGGTGGCCCAGCTTCACCGCCTCGTCGATGTCGTGGGTGACGAACACGATGGTCTTCTCCAGGTCGCGCTGCAGCCGCAGGAACTCCTCCTGCAGCCCGGCGCGCACGATCGGGTCGACGGCGCTGAACGGCTCGTCCATCAGCATGATCGGCGGGTCGGCGGCCAGGGCGCGGGCGACGCCGACGCGCTGCTGCTGGCCGCCCGACAGCTGGGCGGGGTAGCGGCGGGCCAGCGCCGGGTCCAGGCCGACGCGCTCCATCAGCTCGTGCGCACGGGCGCGGGCCTTCTTCTTGTCCCAGCCCAGCAGGTACGGCACGGTCGCGATGTTGTCGATGATCGTGCGGTGCGGGAACAGCCCGGCCTGCTGGATGACGTAGCCGATGCCGCGGCGCAGCGTGGCGGGGTCGACACCGCGCACGTCCCGGCCGTCCACCGTGACGGTGCCCTCGCTGGGCTCGACCATCCGGTTGATCATCCGCAGCGTGGTGGTCTTGCCGCAGCCGGACGGGCCGACCAGCACGGTGATCCGCCCGGCCGGGATCTTCAGGTTCAGTCGGTCGACGGCGACCGTGCCGTCGGGGTAGCGCTTGGTCACGCCCGCAAAGGTGATCAATGTGGTCACGTCCTCGTGGGCGCCGGGGCGACGCCGCGGTCTCCGGTGGGTGTCTTCGTGCTGCTGGCGGCTGCCCGCTCCGTCGTGCTTTGCCGGGTTACGTCCTTACCTCACGGTAGTCAATCGACACCGGCGGAGCCATGGTCGGCTGACCGGCCCGCCCTCTCACCGAAGCATAGCTACCTGAAAACTAAAGAAAGTACCGTGAGGCCGTGGAAACCAGCCGAATCGTTATCGATGGGACATCTCTCACTTGTTCCCAGGTCACCCGGACCGCACGCGGCGATGTCGCGATCGCCGTGGCCGAAAGCGCTGTGGAACGTGCCACAGCGGCGTGGCGGGTGGCCCGGGAGGTGGCGGCCGCGCAGCCGGTGTACGGCCGCACCACCGGGGTCGGCGCCAACCGCGTCGTGGACGTGGAGTGGGAGGACGCCGACGCGCACGGGCTGCGGCTGCTGCGCAGCCACGCCGCCGGCGCGGGCCCGCTGGTCGCCCCCGAGATCGTCCGGGCGATGCTGACGGTGCGGCTCAACCAGATCGCCGCGGGCGGCTCGGGCGTGGACCCGGGCGTCCTGCAGGCCCTCGCCGACGTGCTCAACCTGGGCCTGCTGCCGCCCGTGCCGGTGTACGGGGCGATCGGCACCGGCGACCTGACCGCGCTGGCGTCCACCGCGCTGTGCCTGCTGGGCGAGCGGGCCTGGCTGGGCGGCGGCGCCGACGGCGGCACCGCGGCCGGCCCCGGCTTCACCCTGCGCTCGGCGGACGCGCTGGCGTTCATCAGCTCCAACGCGGCCACGCTCGGCGAGGCGGCGCTGGCCGTCACCGACCTGCGTGAACTGCTGGACGCCTCGATCGTGGTGGCGGCGCTGTCGCTGTTCGCGGTGCGCGGGTCGGAGGAGCCGTACGCCCCGGCCGTGCAGGAGGCGTGCCCGCACCCGGGCCAGCAGCGGGTCGCCGACGCGATGCGCACCCTGCTCGCCTACGACCAGCCGACCCCCGCGCGCATCCAGGACCCCTACGGCTACCGGGCGTTCCCGCAGGTGCACGGCCCGGCGCTGGAGGCCGCCGCCTACGCCGAGGACACGATCACCCGCGAGATCAACGCCCGCGCCGAGAACCCCCTGGTGGACGTGGCGGGCCGCACGGTCTGGCACAACGGCAACTTCCACACCGCCTACGTGGGGCTGGCGCTGGACTCGGTGCGGGCCGCGCTGTTCCAGACCATGGCGCTGTCGGCGGCCCGCCTGGGCACGCTCGCCGAGCCCTCGTTCACCGGCCTGTACCCGTTCCAGGGCGCCACGGAGGCGTCCTCGGGGATCATGATCCTGGAGTATGTCGCGCATTCGGCGCTGGCCGACGTGCGCCGTCTTGCCACGCCCGCCGCGCTGGGCAGCGCCGTGCTGTCGCGCGGCGTGGAGGAGCACGCGGGCTTTTCGACGCAGTCGGCGCGCGCCACCACCGACGCGCTCGGCGCGTACCGGATCGGGCTGGGCTGCGAGCTGGTCGCGGCCGTGCGGGCGCTGCGGATGCAGGGCCGCGCCCCCGCGGGCGGCCCGCTGAGGGCCGCTTTCGACATGGCCTGCGGCGTGCTGGACGCGCGCGTGGAGGACCGGCCCCTGGACACCGACATCGCGTCGGCGGCCGACCTGCTGCCCCGCCTGGCCCGCGCCCTGCGCCAGGCCACCGCGCCGCCGGGCACGACCCCGCCGCAGGACGGCCCGGTCGTCCCGCGGCCCCTTCCCGCGCACGACCCGCAGTAGCCGCAGCGCCGCTGCGACCGCCGGGCCGGAACCGGCCGCGCCGCGCCGAGGCGCCCTGCGGACCAGGCGGCGTGCGCCGACCCGCACCATGCGGAGTGCGGCCGGGCCACTGGCGGTCATGCGGTCGCAGGAGCCGTGGATTCGCGCACGCGCAGGGCGGGCTCGCAGACGACGCGGCGGGCGGGCGAGCGCTCCTCGATGACGTCCACCACCAGGCGGACCGCGGTTTCGACGATGCCGCCGATGTTCCAGTCGACGGTGGTGAGCGGCGGCGTGAGCAGGGCCGACATCGGGTGGTTGTCGTAGCCGCACACGGCCACGTCGCCGGGGACGGACAGGCCGAGCGCGCGCGTCGCCGCGTACACCCCGTAGGCGATCACGTCGGAGAAGCAGAAGACCGCCGAGGGGCGGCCGGGGCCCTCCAGCACCCGGCGGGCGGCGTCGGTGGCCTCGGCCAGCGACTGCTGCGCCACGACCACCTCGACCTCCAGGTCGAGCCGCCGGGCCTCGGCGTTGACGTGGACGTCGGCGGGGCGGTCGGGGGTGCTGGCGCGGGTGGGGGTGAACACCGCGATGCGGCGGTGCCCGAGCATGCGCAGATGCTCCAGGGCGAGGGTCACGCCCCACCGGTTGTCGAACACCACCTCGCCCTGGGAGTTGCCGCCCGCCAGGGCGTCGCCGATCGACACCACCGGCAGCGTCTCGGCCAGCTCGGCCCACAGCGGCGCGGACGGGTCGAGCGGCTGGACGATCAGCCCGTCCACCCGCTGGTCGCGCAGCTGCCGGGCCAGTACCAGCTCGCGCTGGGGGTCGCCGACGGCGTCCACGATCAGCGCGTAGCGGTCGCGGGCCAGCAGGGCCCGGCCGATGCCCACGGCCAGGGACTGCTGCCAGTAGTCCTCCAGCGACCCGCACAGCAGCCCGACCATGCCGGTGCGGCCGCTGGCCAGGGCGCGGGCGATCGGATGCGCCTCGTAGCCGAGCTCCTCGGCCGCCGCGCGCACCCGCTCCTGGGTCTCCTCCGACGTCTGGATGCCGCGCAACGCGTACGAGACGGCCGCAGGCGACAGCCCCGTCGCCTGCGCCACCTCTCTGATGGTCGCGCGCTTGCGCCTGTCTGGCACACCCCAACCCTAGAGGGCGGCGCCGACAGTCCCAGGTCCCAACTTGACGCGCCAATGGCTGAACCGGTTCACTGAAGCGGTTCAGTGATGCGGTTCAGTAAATCCGAGACAACCTCGGGGGGAGTCGCGCATGCCCGGCGTGGACGTGCACCAGCATCTGTGGGGCGCTCCTTTGATCGAGGCCCTGCGCGCCCGCCGCACCCCGCCCCGGCTCGACGGATGGACGCTTCACCTGCACGGAGAGCCGCCGTACGAGGTCGATCCGGCCGACCACGACCCGGCCCGCCGCGCCGAGCTGGCCGCCGCCGACGGCCTGGACTCCGCGTTGGTCTCACTGTCCTCACCCCTGGGCATTGAATGGCTGCCCCCTGAGCACAGTCGGCCACTTGTGGACGCCTACCACGACGGCGCCGCCGCGCTGCCCGAGCCGTTCCGCGCCTGGGCGGCCGCGTGCGTGCGGGAGATCGACGCCGACGCGCTCGACCGCGACCTCGACCGCGGCTTCGTCGGGCTCCAGCTGCCCGCCGACGCGCTGGCCGACGCCGCCGGCTACGCCCGCTGCGCGCCCCTGCTGGACGTGCTGGAGCGGCGCGGCCTGCCGCTGTTCGTCCACCCCGGCCCGGCTCCCCGCATCGACGGCGACGTCCCGGCGTGGTGGACGGCGCTGGTGCCCTACGTGCAGCAGATGCACGCCGCCTGGTTCGCGTTCCGCGCCTACGGCCATCCGCGCCATCCGCGCCTGCGGGTGTGCTTCGCGCTGCTGGCCGGGCTCGCCCCCGTGCACGGCGAGCGCCTGGCCGCCCGGGGCGGCGGCCGGGGCGACGTCGATCCGGACGCCTTCGTCGAGACCTCCTCCTACGGGCCGCGCGCCGCCGACGCCGTGGTGCGCGCGCTCGGCGTCGACGTCGTCGTGCACGGCTCGGACCGCCCGTACGCGCTGCCCGCCGACCTCAAGCAGGGGGACGCGGCCCGGCACGCCTTCCGCGTCACCAACCCGTACCGACTGCTGCATGGAAAGGAGCGAGCACATGCCGTCTGAGGCACTGCTGACCCCCTCGTCCCCCGGTGCCTCGTCCTGTCTGACGAGCCTGCCCGCCAGGACGCTCGACAAGCGCGAGCTGCGCACCCTGGTCGATGCCCTGGCGCAGGAGCCCGGACTGTGGCGGCATCACGTCGCCTTCTCCGACGAGCAGCGGCACTACGCCTCGCTCCACCGCGACGAGTACGTCGACGTGTGGCTGCTGTGCTGGACACCGCAGAACGACACCGGCTGGCACGACCACGACATCTCCTCGGGGGCGGTGCGCGTCGTCTCGGGCGCCCTGGAGGAGAGCAACCCGCGCATCGGCGGCGACCACGTCCGCACGGTCGTCACCGAGGGGCAGTCGTTCTGCTTCGGGCCCGACCACATCCACCGCATCACGGGCGTGGCCGAGGCCAGCGTGTCCATCCACGCCTACTCGCCGCCGCTGTGGCGGCTGGGCCAGTACTCCATCGGCCGCGACGGCGTGATGCGCCGCGTGTCCGTCAGCTACGCCGACGAGCTGCGTCCCCTGGACGCCCCCGCCTGATTCCGCGTTGGAGGGGGCGGGCCGTCCGATCCCCGCTCACTCGGCCGGAGGGCCCGCCCCTTGCCTCTCCCAGCGCCAGCTAACCGGGAAACGTCACAGCGCCCGGTCCGCCCCGCGGTCAGCCCGCGCCGCCGGGCCGCCCGGCGGTGCCGACCAGGTCGGCGTCGGCGGGGCGCGGCGCGGGGACGGCGGGCGGCGCCCCGTCCGCCGGCCCGTCCGCCGCCCCATCCCCCGGCCGTGCCGGTTGCTCCCGCTCCGGCACCGAGCGCAGCGCGGCCAGCGAGTCCTTCAGCCGCCGCCGCAGCCAGGCCTGCCCCGGACGCTCAACCAGCCGGTACATCGCGTAGGCGGCCAGCAGCGACACCGCCGTGACCAGCGCCAGGGCCGTCCAGCGGTCCAGGGACGGGTAAGCGCGGTCCAGCAGCGGCAGCGCGATCTGCGAGTGCGTCAGGTACAGCGGGTAGGTCAGGGCGCCCAGCACGGTCAGCCCGCGCCAGCGCAGCCACGACAGCCGCCCGGTGGCCACCAGGATCATGACGAGGAAGATCCCGGCGACGGCGGCCGACGCCACCGTCTCGTCGGCGCCCTTGAACGCCACGTCGGTGCGCCATGCGGCCCAGTGCGTCGCCAGCAGCCACGCCGCCGCCACGTACCCCCACAGCAGCAGCGTCGGCCCGAACCGGTGGATCAGGTACAGCGCCATGCCCGCGATGAAGTACGGACTCCACGTCGGCACCAGCATGACCTGCAGGAACTTGTTCTCCGCCTCGTCGGCGAACACCCCGAGCAGCAGCCAGGCGGCCATGAACACCAGGCAGGACCGGTAGGTGATGCCCCGGGCGGCCAGCAGCGCCACCAGGAAGTAGAAGTGCAGCTCGACCCAGAGCGTCCAGTAGACCGCGTCCACGTTCGGCAGGCCCAGGCCGCCCTGCAGCATGGTCAGGTTCGGCACGACCAGCCCCGGCACCCCCTTGCCGAGGCCGAACACCAGGTAGATGACCGCGCCGAGCAGCACGCTGGCCCAGTAGGCGGGCATCAGCCGGGTCACCCGGGAGATGCCGAACTCGCCCGGCCCGCGGTTCCACGCGCTCATCAGGATGACGAACCCGCTGATCATGAAGAAGAGGTCGACACCGAGATAGCCGTACCGGGTGAACTCGCCCAGGCCGGGGAACACCTCCCGGGCGGGCTCCGGCCAGGGGCCCGAGCCGCCGAAGCCGGTGAAGTGGTACAGCACCACCGCCATGGCCGCGGCGAAGCGCAGCAGATCCAGTTCCCGCAGCCGGTCGCGTCGATTCACGACGGGGAAGGCTGGCGGCGGCGGGTGGCACGTCCGCGTCGGCCAAATGAGCCGCCGGTGAACGCCACGTGTCGGGTAAGACCGCCCCTCCGGAGGCGCGCTCCTCAGTAGTATTCGGTGCGTCCCCGGAGAAATGGTGGTCACTTCATGACATCTCGCCGCGCCCGCCGCGGCGCGGCGATCGCCACGCTGTGCCTCGGCTCCCTGCTGGCGACGGGCTGTGGCGCGTTCTCCGAGCCGAGCCGCCCGAACGCCGCCGCCACGGCCGGGTCCTCGGCGTCGGCGTCGGCCGTGCCGCGCGCGCCAGTGGTCATGTTCCTCGGCGACAGCTACACGGTGGGCGAACGCGGCAGCCTCGTCGAGAACGCCTACCCCTCGGCGGCCGCGCGGCTGCTCGGCTGGCAGGTGATCGTCGGGGGGCGCGCCGGCACCGGATTCGTGCAGGGCAGCTCCGCCCGCACCCCGTTCGGGGTGATGTTCGAAAGCCAGCTCGGCTGGCGCCCGGCCCCCGACCTGCTGATCATCTCCGGCGGGCACAACGACGCGCGCATCCCGAACGTGCAGGTCGGCCCGCCCGCCCGCGACCTGCTGACCCGGGCGCGGCAGCGCTGGCCCGGCACCCGCATCGTGCTGATCGGGCCGCTGTGGGGCAACGACTCGCCCCCGGCCGCCGCGCTGACCGTGCGCGACCAGCTGCGCACGGTCGCCCAGCAGATGAAGGTGCCGTTCATCGACCCGATCGCCGAACGGTGGATCACCGGCAACCGCGCCGAGGGCACCGGCAACGCGGCGGTCTTCATCAAGAAGGACGGGGTGCACCCGACCCCGGAGGGCCACCGCTACATCGCCGCGCGCCTGGTGCAGGACCTGCGCCGCCTGCACCTGGCCAACCCCTCCCGCGCGACCGCCTGACGACGCGCGACGCCCCCCGGCCCGTCCGGTGCGGGCGGGCCGGGAGCGGCCAGGCCAGGTGGAACGGTCAGGCGGGGCGGGCCAGGGAGAGCGAGAAGTCGCCCGCCGGGTCGGTCCAGAACTCGGCAAGGGCCAGGCCGGCGGCGCGCAGCTCGTCCTCCAGGCGCTCCCGGCGGAACTTGGCGGAGATCTCGGTGCGCATCTCCTCGCCCGCCGCGAACGACACCGCCAGGTCCAGCCCGCCGATCCGCACGTCCTGGTCGCGGGCCGAGCGCAGCCGCATCTCGATCCACTCCCGCTCGGCGTCCCACAGCGCGACGTGCTCGAAGGCGGCGGGGTCGAAGTCGGCGTCCAGCTCCCGGTTGACCACGTGCAGCACGTTGCGGTTGAACTCGGCGGTGACCCCGGCCGCGTCGTCGTAGGCGCGCACGAGGCGGTGCTCGTCCTTGACCAGGTCGGCGCCCAGCAGCAGCGCGTCCCCGTCGGCCATGCCCGCGCGCAGGCCGCCGAGGAAGCCGACGCGGGCGCCGGGCGGCATGTTGCCGATCGTCCCGCCGAGGAAGGCGATCAGGCGGCGCCGCCCGCCGGGCAGCAGATGCAGATGCTGCTCGTAGTCGGCGACGACGGGGCGCACCGCCAGGCCGGGGTGGTCGGCGGCGATCTGCCCGGCGGCCTCGGCGAGGAAGTCGCCGCTGACGTCCACCGGCACGTAGGAGCGCAGCGTTCCGTCCAGCGCCGCCAGCAGCAGCCGGGTCTTCTCCCCCGATCCGGCGCCCAGCTCCAGCAGCGTCTCGGCGCCGGTGGCGGCGGCGATGGCGGGCGCCCGCGCGGTGAGGATCTCCCGTTCCCGCCGGGTCGGGTAGTACTCCTCCAGCCGGGTGATCTCCTCGAACAGCGCGCTGCCGCGCTCGTCGTAGAACCATTTGGGCGGCAGCGACTTGGGGGTCGCGGTCAGCCCGTCGTGCACGTCGCGGCGCAGCGTCTTGGCCAGGTCGTCGGCGGTCAGGTACCGGTCCACGGGCGGCTCCCTTCACAGGGGGGTGACGCGGACCCCGGAGGCGGGGTCGGCGGTCACCAGCGATCGGTCGGGCACGGCCTGCCATCCGGACCCGTCGAGCGGTTCGGACGACAGCGTCACCGCGTCGGGACTGGCCCGGACGTGCAGGCAGTCGCCCCAGGTGGTGGCGGCGAGCGCGGTGCCGTCGGCGGCGAGCAGGTTGTAGCGGCCGGGGGCGAGGGCGGTGACGGTGCGCACCACGGCGGCCAGGCCCTCGGCGAGGGACGCGCCGCCGCGCCAGTGGCGGGCGGCGATGGCGAACAGCAGGGCCGAGTCGACGGCGGCGCGCGCGTCGGGCACCGGGGACAGGTCGCCGGCCAGTTCGCGCAGCTTGGCCTCGACTCCCGCGAACCCCTCCACCACGCCGTTGTGGCTGAACAGGCGGGGGCCGTCCCGGAACGGCTGGGCGCCGCTCTCGTCCACGGGGAAGCCGACGGTGGCCGACCTTATGGCGGCGACCGCGCATCCGGACGTCACGACGCGGGCGACCTCCCGGAAGGACTGGTCGGTCCAGATGGGCTGCGCCCTGCGGAACCGGACGGCCTCCCCCGCGTGGTACCAGCCGACGCCGAACCCGTCGGCGTTCAGCAGGTTCCCCTGGGTCATGCGCGGTGCGTACGACTGGCGCTCCAGCGAGTGCTCCCCCTCGTACATGAGCGAGTGCAGCGTCACCGGCGTCCCGAGGTAGCCGACGTGCCGGCACATCAGGCGCCCTCCGCGTCGCGGGCCAGGCGGAACCCGGTGAAGATCTGGCGGCGTATGGGGAAGTCCCAGTTGCGGAAGGTGCCGCGTACGGCGAGGGGGTGCGTGGCCCAGGAGCCTCCGCGCAGCACCTTGTAGTCGTGGCCGAAGAACACCTCGGAGTACTCCTTGTAGGGGAACCAGCGGAATCCGGGGTAGCCGTGGAAGTCGGTGGACGTCCACTCCCACACGTCCCCCAGCATCCGCCGCACCCCGTACGCGGACGCCCCGGACGGGAACGACCCCGCGGGGGACGGACGCAGCATGCGCTGCCCCAGGTTGGCTCTGCCCTCCTCGTACACGTCGCCCCAGGGGTAGCGGCGGGAGCGGCCGGTGTCCGGGTCCCAGCGGGCGGCCTTCTCCCACTCGGCCTCGGTGGGCAGCCGCTTGCCCGCCCACCTGGCGTAGGCGTCGGCCTCGTACCAGCACACGTGCTGGACGGGCTCGTCCATGGGCACCGGTTCCACCTTGCCGAAGCGGCGGCGCAGCCACCGGCCGCCGTCACGCGTCCAGAACGCGGGGGCGCGCTTGCCCGTGGTGCAGCGCCACTCCCAGCCCTTGGGGTGCCACCACCGGGGGTCGTCATAGCCACCGGCCTCCATGAAGGCGAGGTAGGCGGCGTTGCTGACGGGCTCGGTGTCGATGTAGTACGCGGGCAGGTCGACGATGTGTCCGGGGCGTTCGTTGTCGTAGGCCCAGGGGTCGTCCGAGGTGCCCATCTCGAACGGGCCCGCCTCGATGAGGACCTCGTCGGCCGGCGCGGTGTCACGGGCGGGGGCCGGTGCCTGCGGCGGGTCGAGCAGGGCGGGGGCGCCCTTGCGCAGCTGGTGCGTGGCCAGCATGGTCTCGTCGTGCTGGTGCTCGTGCTGCACGACCATGCCGTAGACGAACCCTCTCGCGGTCAGCGGCTCGGCACCGTCGAAGCGCACCGCGTCCAGGGAGTCGAGCACCTTGGCGCGGACGGCGGCGATGTACTCGCGGGCTTCCCTCGGGGGCAGCAGCGGGAGGCTGGGGCGTTCCGCACGGGGGTGCTCGAACGCGTTGTACAGGTCGTCGATCTCGGGGCGCATGGCCTCGACCCCGGCGGCGGCGCGCAGCAGCCACTGCTCCTCGTAGTTGCCGACGTGCGCCAGGTCCCAGACCAGTGGGGACATGAGCGGGGACACCTGGGCGGTCAGCTCGGGCTCGTCGAGCGCCTCGGTGGTCAGGCCCAGGCTGCGGTCGCGCGCCGCTTCCAACTCGGCGGCGACGAGTTCTTTGAGGGCGTGTTCGTCAAGCGAGCTCAGCGGAGGCACGGCGGGTTCCTTCACGGGTCGGTGCGCCGGGGCGCAGGGGCGGACGGGAGGTGCCGGCGATGTCGTCGGCGGGGCATCGGCCGCGGTCGACGTAGCGCGCGGTGTACTCCTCCACGAGCGGGACCAGGTGGCGGGCGCCGAGCCGGGGCAGGGCGTCCAGCGCGGCGTGGAAGCAGGTGCGCGCGGCCCTGGCCAGGGCCGGGTCCGCGAGCGCGTGGCGGGCGGCGGTCTCCCACCGGTCGGCGACCGGTTCGACGGCGGCCTCGGCGGCGGCGGAGGCGCGCGGGTCGTCCAGCAGGGCGGTGGCGACGGCGACCGGGACCGCCCAGTACTCCCCCGGCAGCGCGTCGATCATGCGCAGCTCCAGCCAGCCGCGCGGCCGGACCGGCGGGAACAGCGTGGACAGGTGGTAGACGAGGTCGTCCAGCTCCGGTTCCCCCTCGGCCAGCCACTCGCGGAAGGTCATGCCGGGGTCGGCCACCCAGTCGCCGGCGGCGGTGCGCACCACCATGACGCGGGCGTCCAGCGCGTACCGGGCCCATGCGTCGGCGGGGTCGGCGTCGGCGCCGGGCCGCAGGACGGGCAGGGTGCGGCACGGGTCCAGCTCCGTCCAGACGGCCTGCCGGGTGGAGCGCAGGCCGGTGCGGCGGCCGTTGCGTATCGGGGAGTTGGCGAACGCGGCGACGAGGACCGGGCCGAGCGCGTGTGCGAGCCACCACCGCCGCGCCGCGGCGGCGGTGTCCGCGCCGATGTCCAGGCTCACCTGGACGGACGCGGACGTGCACATCATCGTCATGCCCGCGTCGGTGAAGCCGCGGCGGTCGAAGTAGCTGCGCATGCACCGGTAGCGCGGGTGCTCGGCCTGGAACACCGGGCGGCGCGCCGGGTCGATGCCGTGCCCGGCCAGGACGAGCCCGGCGGGTGCGAGCGCGCTGCGGACGTGCGCGATGTCGGCGGCCAGGCCGCGGTGCGCGGGGCCGAGCCCGGAAAACGGCGCCGAGCTGAGCTCCAGCTGCCCGCCCGGCTCGTAGGTGATGCTGCTGCCGCGCGGCGGCGGTCCGGCCCGGTCGAGCAGGGCGCGCAGCCGGGCGGGCGGCACCGGCGCGCCGGGCGCGGCGCGGTCGAGCACCAGCCACTCGGTCTCCGCGCCGACCGTGCCGGGCGGTCCCTTCTTGAAGCAGACGCCGCGTACGTACTGGTGGACCTCGTCCACGGTCAGGCCGGCCACGGGATACCCCCAGGGGTCGAGACGGTCCTTCGGCGACGGTCTCCAAACCTTCCCCGGTGAACCGGATCACATATCCGGCAATCTTGAGAAAGTTAGGGAAACAATCCCAATTACCCACCCAGTCGCTGATTGCACTAGAGTCCCGTTTCCCACCGTTTTGTCCTGCCTGGGGGTGTCGGCCCAGGTCACGACGGAGGAATGATGCGCGCGGACCCGGGAGCCCTGTACGACGCGCACGCCGCCCGGCTGTACGCCTACTGCTGGTCGCTGGTGGGCGACCGCGCGGCGGACGCCGTCACCAACACGTTCGTGGCGACGGTGCGCCACCCGCCGCGCGGCGACACGGTGCTGTGGCTGTACGCGCTGGCCCGCTCGGCCTGCATGGAGCTCGGCGCCCTGGGCGGACTTCCGGACGGCGCCTTCCAGGGCCGACCGCCGTCCGCGCGGCCCGCCGCCTCGCCGGGCGACCCGCTGCTGCGCGCCGCCGCCGGCCTGCGCGCCGACCACCGCGAGGTGCTGCTGCTGTCGGCCGGCGAGTGGCTGGAGATCGACGACATCGCCCGGGTGGTGGGCGTCGCCCCCGACACCGCGCGCGGGCTGCTGCACGCCGCCCGCACCCGCCTGGAACGCGCCGTCCTCGACGCGCTCATGCGCGCCCCCGCGGGCACCCCGGAGCACCTGGAGCTGATCGGCGCGTTCGAAAAGGGCGGGCTGCCGCGGCTGCTGGCCCGCCGCGTACCGGACCGGCCGCCGCGCGAGCTGCGCGAACGCGTGCTGGCGGCGTGCGAGGTCGAGGCGCGGCGGACGCTGCCCGCCGTCACCGCCGGCGGTCCGCTGGTCGTCATCGGCGGCGAGGCCGCGTCCGAGGCCGCGTCCCCGGGCGCCCGCCGCTCCACGGCGAGGAAGAAGGCCAAGAGGGTCGGCGCCGCCGCGAGCCTGGCCGCGGCCGCCGCCGCGGCGGTGGGCATGCTGATCTCGTGGCCGGTGGGCAAGGGCGGAGGCTCGGCCAAGCTGGTGCCGACGTCGGGCAGCGACCGCGCGGAGGCGGGCTCGACCCGCCCGACGGACGGCTCCTCCGGCGGCGCGTCCGACGCCGCGCGCTCGGGCGCCCTGAGCACCGGCCCGCTCACCCAGAGCAGCCGCCCGGCGGCACCGTCGTGGACGGGCAGCGGCACGTCCGGCGCGACCGCGGCTCGGAGCGGCGGCACACCCTCCCGCGGAGGCGGCGCGTCGGCCACGCCCGACGAGAAGCGCCGCACGACCGGCAAGCCGTCCGCTCCGGGATCGACGTCGCCGGGCACACCGACCGCCACCTCGTCGCCGCCCACGCGGACGCCGACGCCGTCGGGGACGCCGACGTCCGCCGAGCCCGCGCCCGGGGTTCCGTCGTCGAGCCCGCCGCCCGCCGCGTCGCCCGAACCGTCGGCCGCCCCCACGCCGACGTCCAACCCGACGCCGAGCCCGGGCGAGGACTGAGCCCCGGCCGGCTCAGGCGTCAGCGGGCGCCTTCGATGCGGCCCATCACCAGGCGCGGATGGAAGTAGCTGATCGGCACGCGTTCGCTGTCGGTGACGCACACGATCCGGTAGCCGTTGCGGCCGTCTTCGTCGGGGGTCTGGAAGTCCTCGGGCGCGAACGCGCCGCGCCGCTCCATCTCCTTGAACCAGCGGCCGAGTGCGTACACGTCGGGGAAGGACTCCTGCCCCATGCCGCGCTTGCCGAGCGTGTAGGTGACCTCGAAGGTGCACCCGTCGGGGGGGTAGTCCGTCATATCCGCCCCTCGCCCCGGCAGACCCCGCACGTGTGGCCCTTGTGCGTGCCCGTCCCCTGGCATCCAGGGCAGGGACGCGTGGGCGGTTTGCTGTGCTTGCCCAAGGCTTCTGCCCCCCTCCGTTTCGGCGGCCAAGTCTATGACGGGCGCGCGGCGGAGCAGGCGGCTTCCGGACGGCCGGCCGGCATATCCCGTTCATGCCGCACCGGCCCGAGTTCCACTGGCGTGATGCACGACGGGAATGCCACACTTCGCTCATGACCGCGACCGCCCCCGAGGCCCACCCCGCCGGTCTGCAGGTCCGCCCCGCCCGCCCGGAGCCGGTCGGGCGCCGCGAACGCAAGAAACAGCAGACCAGAAAGGCCCTGGTCGACGCCGCATTCCGGCTGTTCGCCGAGAAGGGGTTCGACGCCACCACCGTCGACGAGATCGCCGAGGCCGTCGAGGTGTCGTCGCGCACCTTCTTCCGCTACTTCGCCTCCAAGGAGGACGTGGCGCTGACCTTCCAGGAGGAGCAGCACCACGCCATCATGCGGATGGTGGCCGAGCGCTACACCGACGAGCCGATCATGACGGCGCTGCGCCGCATCGCGGTCGAGGCCACCCGCGCGGCCGAGCGCGGCGAGCTGGGGTTCGACCCGGCGCGCTTCCGCTGCCTGCTCGACCTGACCGCCGGCAGCGCCACGCTCATGGCGGGCAGCCTGGAGCTGGCGCAGAAGAAGCAGGCCGAGATGACCCGGCTGGTCGCCGAGCGGATGGGCACCGACCCCGCCGTGGACATGCGGCCGCACGTGGTCGCGGCCGCCACGGTGTCGGCGTTCCGCGCCGCCGCAGAGGCGATGCGCTCGCCGAAGATGGGCTACGAGCGGATGTCCGACGCGGTCGACGACGCCTTCGCCGTCCTGGAGCAGGGCCTGAACTTCCCGCCCGCGCGGTCCTAGCCCGGGCTCACCGCAGGGCGCTCAGCACCAGGCCGCTCGTCGGGACGCCGGTTCCGGCCGTCACCAGCACGTGCCCGACGCCGTCCACCTGGTTCACCGCGGTGCCGCGGATCTGCCGCACGGCCTCGGCGATGCCGTTCATCCCGTGGATGTAGGCCTCGCCCAGCTGGCCCCCGTGGGGGTTGACGGGCAGCCTGCCGCCGAGCTCGATGCCGCCGTCGCGGACGAAGTCCGTGGCCTCGCCCCGGCCGCAGAACCCCAGCTCCTCCAGCTGCATCAGGACGAACGGGGTGAAGTGGTCGTACAGGATCGCGGTGCGGATGTCGGCGGGCGTCAGGCCGGACTGCCGCCACAGCGCCGCGCCGACCCGGCCCATGGCGGGCAGCGACGCCAGGTCGCCGCTGTAGAAGCCGAACATCATCATCTGGTCCGGGCCGGTGCCCTGCGCGGCGGCCGTCACCACGGCGGGCGGGTGCGGCAGGTCCCTGGCGCGTTCCACCGACGTCACGACGAGCGCCACGCCGCCGTCGGACTCCTGGCAGCAGTCCAGCAGGCGCAGCGGGTCCACGATCCACCGGGACGCCTGGTGGTCCGCCAGCGTGATGGGGCGCCCGTGGAACCACGCCTTGGGGTTGGTGGCCGCGTGGCGCCGCATGGCCACCGCCACGCGGCCGAAGTCTTCGCCGGTCGCGCCGTACTCGTGCATGTAGCGGCGGGCGTGCATGGCCACCCACGCCGCCGGGGTGGCGAACCCGTACGGCAGGTGCCAGGAGAACTCCAGCCCGGTGGAGTCGGCGCGGCCGGAGCGGGCGGCCTGCCCGAACCGGTGCCCGGAGCGCTCGTTGAACGCGCGGTAGCACACCACCGCGTCGGCCTGCCCGGTCGCGACGGCCATCGCGGCGTGCGCGACCGTGCCGCACGCGGCGCCGCCGCCGTAGTCGACCCGGGAGAAGAACCGCAGCCCGGGGATGCCCAGCTCGCGCTGCACGGCGATCTCGGAGCTGGTGTCGGCGGTGTAGGTGACCAGGCCGTCCACGTCGGACGGCGCCAGCCCGGCGTCGCGGATCGCGGCCAGGCACGCCTCGACGGCCAGCCGCAGCTCCGACCGCCCCGACTCCTTGGAGAACTCGGTCGCGCCGATGCCGACGACGGCGGCCCTGCCCGACAGGCTCACACGCCCTCCTTGAGCTTGACGGTCGCGGTCACGTGGTCGCCGAGGCTCACCGCGCCGCGCACCTTGAGCGTGGTCGCGTCCACGCGTTCGGCGTACAGGCGCAGGGTGTCGCCCGCGTAGGCGGGGACGCCGAGCCGCACGGCGATGCCGCCCAGCGTCGCGCCGGGGGCGGCGGCCAGGGCGGCGCGCTGCACCAGGCCCATGGTCGTGAGGATGTTGAGGAAGATGTCCTTGGTGCCCTGGGCGCGGGCCAGCGCGGTGTCGTGGTGGACGGGGTTGAAGTCGCGCGTGGCCAGGGCGGTGGCGATGACGAACGTGGGCGTCAGCGGGATCTCCAGCAGCGCCGGTTCGCCGGGGTCGCAGGGCGGTTCGTCGTCGGGGGCGTCGGCGGGGATCCACTGCGGCAGCGTCAGCTCGTCGTCGACGTTCTCGAACACGACGCGGACGGGCATGCCGACCGTCACCTCGCCCGGGTCGCAGCGCAGGACGTTGCCGACGACCCGCACGCCCTCCTCCAGCTCGACCACGGCGACGACGAACGGCGGCGTCCGCCCGGGCACGGGCGGATGGTGGTGCACCACGTAGCTGTGCACGCGGCCGCGTCCGCTCGCCACCACGTGGTCGCGTTCGAGCGAATGGCAGGACGGGCACATCGGCCCGGGCGGGTGGCGCAGCATGCCGCAGTCGGCGCACCGCTGGATGCGCAGCTCGCCGGCCTTGGCGCCCTCCCAGAAGAACGCGGTGTCCGGGCTGGTCACCGGCCTCATGACGGGCGCGTTCTGGGCGCGGCGGCGCCCGCGCGGCCGGAACTTCAGCACGCGGAACAGCATCTCGGCCACGCGCCGGCCGTCTTCGCCGTACCAGGTCTGGTACCAGGTGACGAAGTAGCCTTCACCCATCGCGGTGCGCTTCGGGCCGGTCAGGCCGCCGAACCGCATCGCCGGGCGCAGGTGCTCGCCGACCCGCACGTACCGGTCGTAGGTCTGCTCGCAGTTGGTGGCGACCACGCCCGTGTAGCCGTGGTCGTCCAGCATGCGCAGCACCTCGTCGGCCGCAGAGCCGCCCCTTTCGGAGACCAGGCCGGGCATCGACCACACCTGGATCATCGCGGGCGGTGCGAACCGCGACCAGTCGCCGGTGTCGCCGAGCGCCTGCGTCCAGTTGCGGATCATCGCGGCGTTGACGGGGTCGGGGCAGGGCTGCCCGGGCCGCTCCCCGGCGGCGGCGAGCCGCCGCGCCGCCTCGGTCAGCCGGTCGTGCACGGACGGCTCCGCGGCCGCCTCCTGCGTCGTCGTCATCGGTGGACCTCCTAGCGGGGGGCGCGCGGCAGGCCGAGGCCGAGCATCGCGATGAGCTCGCGCTGCACCTCGTTGACGCCGCCGCCGAACGTCAGCACCACCGCGCCCTTGACGCCGTGGTCGAGCACGCGCATGAACTCGGCGGTGTCCGGGTCGCCGGGGTCGCCGAACCGGGCCAGCGTGTCGCCGACGATCCGGCCGACCTCCTGCATCCGCTCCGAGCCGTAGATCTTGGTGGCGGACGCGTCCGGGGCGGCCAGCCAGCCCAAATTCTGGTTCGCCGCGACCTGCCAGTTCAGCAGCTCGTTGACGCGCAGGTAGGCGTGCACGCGGGCGACGGCGCGGCGCACGTCCGGATGCTCGATCAGCGGCCTGCCGTCGCGCCCGGCGGCGGTGCGGGCCCAGCGGACGAACCGGTCGTAGGTGTGGCCGATGTTGCCGGCCGGGCCGAGCGTCACCCGCTCGTGGTTGAGCTGGTTGACGATCAGGTCCCAGCCCTTGTTCTCCTCCCCGACCAGCATCCCGACCGGGACGCACACGTCCTGGTAGTAGGTGGCGTTGGTGTGGTGGCGGCCGTCCATGGTGACGATCGGCGTCCACGAGAAGCCCGGATCGCGGCAGTCCACGATCAGCATGGAGATGCCCTTGTGCTTCTTGGCGTCCGGGTCGGTGCGCGCCGCCAGCCAGATGTAGTCGGCGTAGTGCGCGCCCGAGGTGAAGACCTTCTGCCCGTTGACGATGTAGTGGTCGCCGTCGCGGACCGCCGTGGTGCGCAGCGACGCCAGGTCGGTGCCCGCGCCCGGCTCGCTGTAGCCGATCGCGAAGTGGCACTCCCCCGCCAGGATGCGCGGCAGGAACATGCGCTTCTGCTCGTCGGTGCCGTACTGCAGCAGCGTCGGCGCCACCGTGTTCAGCGTGATGATCGGGTACGGGACCTCGGCGCGGGCGATCTCGTTGGCGAAGATCTGCTGCTCGACCGGGCCGTAGCCGCGTCCGCCGTACTCCTCGGGCAGCGCCACGCCGAGCATGCCGTCGCGGCCGAGCCGCCGGCAGTGCTCCATGTACGCGGTGCCGAACGGGTCGTCGGCGATGGCGGCGCGCTGCTCGGGGGTCAGGCAGCCCTGGAAGTACTCGCGCAGCTCGGCGCGCAGTTTCTTCTGCTCGTCGGTGAGGTCGATGAACACGGGTGACGCTCCTTCAGTTCCCGGCGGTGACGGCCGGCTCCTCGGCGCCGACAAGCGCGCCGAGCGCGTCGAGCTGGTCGTCGGCGCCGCCGAGCAGGTGGCAGACCTGCTTGCCCCAGGCGAACCGGCGGTGCAGCGGATAGGTGACGTCCAGGCCGATGCCGCCGTGCAGGTGCTGGCAGGTGTACAGGGCGCGCGGCACCGGATCGCAGGCGTTGTACGCGGCGACCGCGAGCACCTCGTCGGTGTCGGGCAGCGACTCGGCGAACCGCCACACGCCCGCCCACATGGCCACGTCCACCGCGCGTTTGGCGATGTAGACGTCCCCGACCTGCATGGTGACGGCCTGGAACTGCGCCAGCGGCCGGCCGAACTGCTCGCGCGTCTTGACGTGGTCGGTGGTCAGCCGCAGCGCGCTGTCGATGACGCCGGAGGCGATCGCGACCGCCCCGGCGACGGCGGCGCGGCGCAGCGTCCGCCAGGCCTCGCCGCCGGTGCCGCCGCCGAGCAGGGCGTCCGCGCCGACCCGCACGCCCGCCAGCCCGACCCGCGACAGCGGCTCGGTGGTCGCCGACGGCTGCGTGGTGAGCGACACCGCGTCCGGTGCCACCAGGAACACCTCGACGTCGCCGCCGTCCAGGCGGGCCGGGACGAGGATGCGGGAGGACTCGGCCGCGTACGGCACGAACGTCTTCACGCCGTCCAGCACGTAGCCGCCGCCGTCGCCGCGGGCGGTGGCGGTGACCGTCCCGGACGGGCCGGGCTCGCGGAACGCGCCGGTCAGCACCGTGCCGCCCTCGCCGAGCGGTTTGAGCAGCGCACGCTGGGCGGCGGTGCCGTGCCGCGCGATGGGGACGGCCGCCAGCGCGAGCGCCGCGTACAGCGGCACCGGCGCCGTGTGCGCGCCCGCCTCCCGCAGCAGCACCGCCATCTCGACGGGGCCGAGCCCGGCGCCGCCCGCGTCCTCGGGCAGGCACACGCCCAGCAGCCCGGCCTGCGCGAGCGCCTTCCAGGTGGCCGCGTCGTAGGGGGCGCCGCTTTTCTCGAACGCCTCCAGCCGCTCGCGGGACGCCTCGCGTCCGAGTACGCCGGCGGCGAGGTCCCGCAGCTCCCGCTGGGTCTCGTCGAGATCGAAGTCCACGTCAGTCGCTTCCTTTCGGCGAGGGCTCGGGGTCCAGCAGGTGGAGGCGGCCGCGCCGGGCGAACTCGGCGCGCAGGGCTGCCGCGTCGTCCGGGGTCATCCGGCGGTAGGCCAGGTCCCGGCCGGGCCGCCACCACACCGGGTCGCCGGTGCGCCAGCCCTCCCGGGCCAGCCGCCGCTTGAGGATCTTGTTGGACGCGGTGGCGGGCAGCTCCCGCGCCACCCGCACGTACCGGGGCGCCCACTTGGGGCTCATGTCGGCGCGGCCGCGCAGGTAGGCGGCGAACGCCTCGGGGTCGAAGTCGCCGGAGTCGGTGACCAGGGCCGCCATGACCTGGTCGCCGGACGCGGCGTCCGGCACCCCGTACACCGCCACCGCCCGCAGCCCCGGCAGGTCGGCGAGAACGCGTTCCACCTGCACGGCGCCGAAGTTCTCCCCGTCCACGCGCAGCCGGTCGGCGGTCCGCCCGGCGAAGAACACGTGGCCGTCGGCGTCGGCGTAGGCGAGGTCGCCGCTGTAGAACATGCCGTCGCGCAGCCGGTCGGGGGCGTCGTCGTTGTAGTAGCCGTCGAACAGGCCGAGCCCGCCGGTGTTGACCAGCTCGCCGATGGCCTCGTCGCCGTTGACGAGCCGTCCGGACGCGTCGAACCGGGCGGGCGGGCACTGCGCGCCGGTCTCCGGGTCGAGGATCTCAACGCCGTCGCCGAGGCGGCCGAGCGCGCCGGGCGGGCCGTGCGGGTCGGGGGTGAAGGCGATCGCGGTCTCGGTGGAGCCGTAGCCGTCCACCACGCGGCAGCCGAACCGGTCGGCGAACGCGCGCTGCTCGGCCGGGGCCGCCTCGTTGCCGAACGCGACGCGCAGCGGGTTGGCGGCGTCGTCGGGCGCGGGAGGCACGGCCAGCGCGTACGACAGCGCCTTGCCGACGTAGTGCAGGTAGGTGCAGCCGTACGCGCGCACGTCCGGCAGCAGCCCGGACGCCGAGAACCGGCGGCGCAGCACCAGCTCGGCCCCGGCGGCCAGCGCGGGCGCGTAGGCGGCCATGACCGCGCCGGAGTGGAACAGCGGCATCGGGCAGTACACCACGTCGTCCGGCGTGAGCAGGCGTTCGGCCAGGTTGCGGCCGGGGACGGTGACCTTGCGGTGGGTGACGCGCACGGCGCGGGGGCGGCCGGACGTGCCCGACGTGAAGATCAGCATGAGCAGCGTGGTGTCGGTGACACCGGTGACATCGGGCAGGGGCGCACTGGCGTGCCGCGAGAGCCGGTCGGCATACGGCCCGCCGTCGGCGTCCAGCACGGGAAGCCCGGTCGCCTCACCGACGGCGGTGGCCGTGGCGGCGTGCGCGGACTCGGTGACGATCAGATCGCAGTCGGCGCGGCCCGCGTCCCCGGCCAGTTCGGCGGCCGACCGGGTGGTGTTCAGCGCGACCAGCACCGCCCCCGACAGCGCCGCCCCGCCCAGCAGGAACACCAGCTCCGGGACGTTGTCCAGCAGCACGCCCACGTGCACCGGCCGCCCGGCGGGGTGCGGCTCGGCGGACAGCCAGGCGGCCCGGACGGCGCACTCGGCGACCGCCTGCCGCCAGGTCCAGGCGCGCCCGTCCTCGGCGCGACGCAGGCCGGGCCGGTCGTCGGCGGCCCGCGCCGTCAGCATCGCCGCCACGGTCACCTGCCCGCCCGCCTTTCGCCCGTCCGGACCACACGGCGCAAATTAGAACAGATTCTAGTTATTGTCCAGAGTCCCGGCCGGGCACCCCGTTCACACCGCCCACCGGGCACCCCGCCGGAAGGTTCGCACAGCCCGGTGCAACGAATCAGATAACACGTTCTCGCCGGAAGGTAAGCTGGGCCCGCACGACGCGAGGGGACCGCGAGGAAGGGAAGCGACCGTGACCGCAGAGCCGACGACCACCGACGACAGCACGGCCGGTGCGGGTCGGCAGGGCGGCCGCTCCCGCAGCCAGTTGCAGCGCCGCCGCCGCATCGTGCAGGCCGCCGCCGCGCTGGCCTCGCGCGGCGGCGTGGAGGCCATGCAGATGCGCACCGTGGCCGAACGCGCGGGCGTCGCCCTCGGCACCCTCTACCGCTACTTCCCGTCCAAGATGGACCTGGTCGTGGCCGTGGTCAGCGAGGAGCTGGACCTGCTGGAGGGCAGCGTGGAACGCCGCCCGCCCCGCACCGACTCCCCGCCCGGCCGCACGGTGGAGGTGCTCATGCGCGCCACCCGCGGCCTGATGCGCGAACCCGAACTGGCCGACGCGCTGATCCGCTCCCTGCTGCTGTCGGACGTGCGCACCGACATCGGCGACCGCCTCGCCGCCCTCCTGCTGCGCGCCGCCGCGGGCCCGGGCGCCGACATCCCCGACGACGACCCGCGCCGCGTCGTCGTCCGCGCCCTGACCAGCGTCTGGACCATGGAGATGATCGAGATGCTGCGCGGCCGCGCCACCGCCGAGGAATCCCAGGCCCGCCTGGAGATCGCCGCAGCCCGCCTGTTGCACGACTTCTGAGCCGCGCCGCGCTCACCACCTCTCGTCGTCCAACTGGACGAAGGCACCCGCAAGACGGCGCCACCACGGCGGCCGCGGCGCCTCGTGCCGCCCGTACACCGGCGCGCGCACGTCCGGCGTGCGCACGTCCGCCGGGCGCGGTGCCGCGATGACGGGCCGCGGCACCGCAGGCCACCCGGCCCGCGCGGCCTCCAGGCACCGGCCGAGTTCGACGGGGTCGTGGGCCTCCACCAGATGGGCCCGGCCGGACGCGTCCTGCACCAGGCCCCACAGCTTGCCGGTGTGCTCCCCGCGCCACACCTGCGCCTCGGGGAACCGGGCGCGCAGCACCGCGAGCGCCTGGTCGGCGTTCCACCCGGCGGTCACCGCCGGGCCCCCGCGTCCCCCTGCCGCCGGGCGAGGTGCGCGAACACGTACAGCGCCGCATCGTCGGTGTGCCTGCCGTCGGCCTCGGCGATCGGCTCGCCGCGCGACGTCCAGAACCACAGCCTGCCGCCGTCCTCGGGCCGGGGGCGGCACGTGATGGTGTCACGGGCGTCCGGGTCGCCCTCGACCGCGACGCAAAGCCCGTCCGCGCCGCGCTCGACCACGAGTCCGCGTTTGGCCAGCCGCAGGCTCAGCGGCCACAGCGGGTCATGCGTTTCCGCACGCTCGTCCATAGTGGGTTTCCCTCCTGCCGTCCTCGTCTTCGCGGGCGGACGGTCTCGGTCGCCTCCCACGGCGGACCCGGCCGGCCACCCCGCGTCCGCACGGCAGATTCAAAGCGCTGCGAACCCGTCACGGAACGTAGACAATGGCAGCACCTCCGGGGACATCCCCGCACTGTCCCCGGCCACCCCGAACGAAAGGGTGTGAGGTGCCATGGAGCAGGAGCGTCCGGCGTGGGCCGAGCGGCTGCGCAACGAGCGCGAGTCGCGCGGCTGGGGAACGTTCGAGATGGCGCGGCAACTACGCCAGGCCATCGGGATCACCAGCCACCCCTCGAACAAGGTCAAGGCGCTGGCCCGGCAGATCGTCCGCCACGAGAACGGTTACGTGTACCCCCGGGACTGGGTCACCGCCTACGCCAGGGTGTTCGACATCCCCGAAACAGAACTCCGCCCCCCACCGAAGACAAATCCCCCTCAAACGGGCGACGATGGTGGACACCCATCCACCTCGACGCAAGGGGGTGGCCCGACGAAACGCCGAGACGCCCTGAAACTCGGAGCCGCCGTCGCCGTCACCCCCGAGGTCTTGCACAAAGTCCTCCCGGACACCGCAGCCGAGGCGATGGAGTTCACCCGACGCGCCAACACCACGGCCGTCGGACACGGCACGTTCGACCACCTGGAATCGGTCATCGTCGCTCTCGACCGCAAGTACAACATCGATCCACCCGCCGAGCTGTTCAGTACCGCGCACACCTACCGGAACCGGGTCGCCGACCTCATCGAGGGGCCGCGGACGCTCAAGGAAGCCCGTGAGCTCTACGTCTGCGCGGCGTGGTTGTCGGAGATGCTCGCCTGGCTGGCGCATTGCCTTGGTGATCCGCTCGCCGCCGAAGCCTGGGCGATCGACGCGTTCCACCACGCCGACCAGGCCGGGCACAACGAGTTGTGCGCGTGGGCCTGTGACGCCATGGCCTCGGTCGCGATCTACCACGACCAGCCCGCACGAGCCATCGCCGCAGCCCGGCGGGGTGTCGCCAAGGCACCCGGACGGCACCCACTGGCGGTCCATCTGCGCACTCAAGCGGCCCGCGCCCATGCCAGGCTGGGCGACCGGGAAGCGTGCGAGGAGATGTTCCGGCAGGCCCGCGACCTGCACGAGCGGCTTCCGACGCGCGCTCCGCTCCGGCTCGCCCTGGACACAGCCGACCTGGCACCCTTCGCCATCACGGGCCATGTGACACATGCGTATCTCTGGCTAGGCGACGCCGAGCAAGGCGACTTCCTCCGCGCCAAGCAGCACGCCCAAGCCGCCATCGACACACACTTGGCCTTGCCCGCCGGGTCACGTTCGCCCATCCGGGAAGCCATGGCCCACATCGACCTCGCCATCGCACTGGCCCACCTGGGAGAGCCAGAAGAGGCCGCCGCTCTGGGACAGCAGGCACTCACCACCGCACGCCGGGTAGATCCGGTACAGCGGCGGGCCGAGGATCTGCACCGGGTACTCAGCGACCGCTACCGCAAGCTGACCGTCGTCCAGGACTTCCAAGAGGCGTATCGACATCACCGACCGGCGAGGTGACGATGGCGACGCGGTCGCGTCCGCGCGCGGTATCCACGAAGCCGGTTCGTCCGGAAGGGGTGGGCAGATGAAACGCCGAGTCGCCCTCGGGCTGGGAGTGGCCGCCGCCGTCGCCCCCAAGGTGCTGCCCAGGGTCCTTGGAGACACCGCAGCCGAGGCGATGGAGTTCACCCAGCGTGCGAATGCCACCGCCCTCGGACGCGACACGTTCGCCCACCTGGAGTCCGCGCTCGCCACTCTCGACCGCCGCCAGAATTTCGATCCGCCTGCCGACGTGTTCAACAGCGCACGCGCCTACCGCGTTCGGGTCGCCGAACTCATCGACGGCCCGCGAACCCCGGAGGAGTCCCGCGAACTGTTCGTCTGCGCGGCCTGGCTGTCGGAGATCCTCGCGTGGATGGCGCAATACCTGGGTGATCCGCTGGCCGCGGAGGCGTGGGCGACCGACGCCTACCACCACGCCGAACAGGCGGGGCACGACGTGCTATGCGCGTTCGCCTCCGACGCCTTGGCCTCGATCGCCATCTACAGCAACCAGCCCGCTCGCGCCCTTGCCGCGGCGCAGCGCGGGATCGCCAAAGCACCGGCGCGGCACCCGCTGTCGGTTCGCCTGCGCACCCAGGCAGCCCGCTCTCATGCCCGGCTGGGTGATCGGGACGGGTTCCAGGAGATGTTCCGGCAGGCCAGTGACCTGCACGAACGCCTTCCGGCTCGTCCGCCGCTCCGGATCGTCATGGAAACCGGATCGCTGGCCGCCTTCGGCATGACCGGCCATACCGCGGAGGCGTACATCTGGCTCGGGGACACCGAGTGGGGCGATTTCGCCCGCGCAAGGCATCACGCTCAGAACGCCCTTGACATCGAACTGGCGTGGCCCGACCAGTCGAAGTCGCCAAGCCGGACGGCCATGGCCCGCCTCGACCTGGCCCTGGCACTGGCCGGACTGGCGGAACCAGAGGAGGCAGCGGAGCTGGGACGGCAGGCGCTCAACACCTCGCGCCTGCTGGCGGCGGTGCGGCGGCGGGCCGGGGAGCTTGATCGGGTGCTCAACGAGCGGTATCGCGGGCTGGGTGCCGTGCAGGATTTCCGGGAGGCGTACCGGAACAGCCGAACGGTGAGGTGACGATGGGTGGCGCGGTCAAGTCCGAGCTGAATATTCGGGCGCCGTATCTGAAGCTGATCAAGGACGGGGTGAAGACCGTCGAGGTTCGGGTCGGGTATCGCAGTATGCGCAGGATCCGGGCCGGGCAGGAGTTGACGTTCGTGTCCGGTGACGAGCGCGTGCCGACCCGGGTCACGCGGGTGACCGAATACGCTTCGTTCGAGGCGATGCTCGACCGGGAGGATCCTCGGGCGATCGGGGGTGATGTCGGGGAGGACCGCGCGGAGTTGCTGAGGGTCATCCGCGGCATCTACCCGCCGGAGAAGGAGAGGCTCGGCGTACTGGCTATAGAAATCGAACTCCTCGGCTAGTTATTTCCCCCCCAAGTGGAGCAAAAGGGGTGCGAGGCGGGGCCGGGTACACGTGTCGGTGGGTGAAGGAGCGGGCACGCAGGGGTGGGCCGGGCTAGCCTGGGTGCCGTCCCCCACCCCGGATGGAGAAGGTGTGCCAGTGACCGAGCAGCAGCCGGTGCTCAGCGACGGCGTCATCATCGAGTTCATCGATGGCAAGGACGTGCCCGTCGACCACAAGGAATTCGGTGAGCGGGCCGTGGTGATGCGCGACGCCAAGAACCCCGACGGCCCGATTCTGTACTTCACCGAGGCCGAGTGGGACGCCTTCATCGCCGGCGTCAAGGACGGCGAGTTCGACGACCTCCTGGAGGAGGAGCCGCCGCAGGAGCAGGCCCAGCAGGATTAGGAGATCCGCGCGGTGCGGCTGTCGCCCAGCAGGACGAACCGCCCGCTGCGCACCTGGTAGGCGTAGACGACGGCGTCGATGATCTCGCCCTTGGCGGTGAACCGGATCCGCTGGGTCACCCCCTGCCGGTCCATCGTGCCGAAATAGGCGTTGATCTCCTCGCCGGTGCGCTTTCCCGCGGCCAGCGCGTCCAGGACGGCGTTCGCCGCGTCGTAGCCCTCGGCCGCGAACGTCTCCGGCTGCGCTCCGCCGTTGGCCTTGGCGTACCGCTTCAGGAAGTCGGCGTATTGCGGGGTCACCACCGTGGTCGCGCCGGGGTTGAGACAGGAGCAGGTGAGCACCGCGCCCTCGGCCGCCGTTCCCGCCAGGGTGGTCAGCTGGGGGTCGAACGAGCCGTCGGTGAGGTAGAAGCGGGCGCTCACGCCCTCTTGGCGCGCTTGTTTGATCAGCGGCGCGGCCTGCGGGTAGAGGCCGCCGTAGAACACCGCGTCGACGCCCGAGCGCTTCATCTCGCGGACGAGGGCGGAGAAGTCCTGCGCCTGCTCGGGGACGCGTTTGCGCAGCACATTCACCGAGCCGGTCTCCAGCCGGGTCTGGAAGACGTTGGCGGTGGTCCGCGCGTAGAGGGTCCCGTCGTCGATCACCATGACGTTGTTCGGGGGGCCGGATCGCAGCGCCAGGTCGGCGAGGGCGACGGCGGACGCGTCGGTGTCGGGCACGACGGTGTGCCAGTATTGCCAGCCCTGTTCGGACAGGCTCTCGGCGGTGGCGCCCGGCGAGACGCTGGGCACGTGGTACTGCTCCAGCAGCGGTGCCATCCGCTGGGCCTCGCCGCTCAGCGCGGGCCCGACCAGCGCCTGCACCTCGTCATCGGCGATCCGGGGCGCCACCGCCGCCGCGCCCTCCTCCCTGCCCTTCGTGTCGTACTCCACCAGCCGCGCCCGCACCCGCGGGCCGCGGGCGTTGTACTCGGCCACCGCCAGCCGGGCGCCGGCGAGCATGGGCCGGCCGAGGTGAGCGCTATCGCCCGACAGGGGGCCGACGAAGCCTAGGGTGACGGTCGTCCCGCCGCCGCTCCCGCCGTTTTCGCCGCCGCGCAGCAGCGGGGCCACCGCGAACGGCAGGATGATCGCCGAGGCGGCCAGCGGGATGGCGGCGATCAGGGCGGATCGCCGCCGGCGGCGCGGGCGGCGTGCGGGCGGCACGGTGTCCGGCGGTGACACCTGCGGCGGCGGAGAGCCCGCGGGCACGTTCTTGATCACTTCGGTCAGCCGGGTGGTGACGAGGGTCGCGCCGCGTTCCAGCGGATCGCCGGAGCCGGACGGGGAGTGCGCGCCGACCAGGCCGAGCAGGCGCAGCAGCACATCCTGGGCGGACGGGCGGCGCTCGGGAGCCTTGGCCAGGCAGGCGCCGACGATCTCGGCCAGCGGCCCCGGCAGCACGCCGACGTCGGCCTCGGCGTGCAGGACGCGGTGCATCACCGCCGGGACCGAGTCCCCGCCGAACGGGGGACGCCCGGTGGCGGCGAACAGGAGGGTGCCGCCCCACGCGAACACGTCGGTCGCGGGGCCGATCGCGCTGCCCGCCACCTGCTCGGGCGCCATGTAGGCGGGTGTTCCGACGACCTGGCTGGTGACGATGGCGGTGTCGTCGCCCAGGGCGCGGGCGATGCCGAAGTCGATGACGCGCGGGCCCCCGGCCCCCATCAGCACGTTCTGCGGTTTGAAGTCGCGGTGCACGACCCCGGCGCGGTGGATGGCCGCCAGCGCCGTGGCGGTGCCGATCGCCAGCCGCAGCAGCGCGGAGTCGTCCATCGGCCCCTCGTCGCGGACCAGCGCGGCCAGCGACGGCCCGGACACGAACTCGCTGACGATGTAGGGCCGGTCGCCGTCGACGTCGGCGTCCAGCACCCGCGCCGTGCAGAACCCGGCGACCCGCTTGGCGACCTCCAGTTCCCGCACGAACCGGGAGCGGGCGGCGGGGTCGCGGCTGAGCCGGGCGTGCAGCAGCTTGACCGCGACCTGCCTGCCGTCCGCGTCGCGCCCGAGGTAGACCGCGCCCTGGCCGCCCTCGCCGAGCCGCCCGGTCAGCGTGTACGCGCCCAGCCGGGTCGGGTCGTCCGGAAGCAGGGGTTCGGCCATCGGGTCCTCCAGGGCGCGTCGCGACTTGCCATCTGTTCGACGCGCACCGGCCCGGTTCAGTTGGTCAGTTCGTGCCAGCGGGCGGTGAGGAGGCGTTCGCCGTCGGGGGTGAGGTCGCCGAACAGGCGCAGGCGGGCCAGGCCGCCGTCGGGGTGGATGTCGACGCGGACGTGGGTGACCTCGCGGTCGCCGGGCAGGCGGAAGCGGTGCCGCCCGTCGGGCTGCACGCGGGTGCGGGCAAGGAGTTCCCGCCAGGCGGACGCGTCGTCCAGGGAGGCGCGGCGGGCGTCCAGTCCCCACAGCGCGACGGCGCCGGGCGCGTTGTACCGCAGGTTGCTGGTGTCGATCTCGGCGAGGCGGATCACGCCGGGGGCGGCGAGCCGGACGACCGCCCATTCGTTGCCGGGTTCGCGGCGCCGCGCGGTCTCCCACCCTTCGGACTGGTTGCGGGCCGGCCCGGGGTGCAGCATGTTGTCGGGCGCCGAGTAGAACCCGTTGGAGCAGGCGACGACGCGGCCGCCGTTCTCCAGCGCGGCCAGGTCGATGGTGAGGCCGGTGAGCAGCCGCGGGTCGGGGACGACGTCGCCGTGCACGCGCAGCCGGGCCACGCCGCCGTCGGGGTGGATGTTCAGCCGCACGTGGGTGAAGCGCCGCTCCACCCCCGCGACGGTGAACTCGTGCGCGGTGTCGCCTTTGAGCGGGCTCATGGGGACGATCTCCACCCAGTCGGCGGCGGCGACCTCGTCGGGCGAGGGGTGGCCGTCCACCGCGCACGCCTCCACCGACGCCTGCGGCGGGAAGTTGCCGGTGAAGTGGGCGGTGTCGATGACGACGCCGCGGATGACGCCGGGCAGGCCGAGCCGGACGACCGCCCAGTCGTGCCCGAGCCGCCCGTCCGGGCCGGGGCGGCGCCGCGCGGTCTCCCAGCCGTCGTACTCCTGCCCCTTGGCGCCGAACGTCTGCGGCCGGAACACCGGGGCCCACGGGTTGATCAGGTTCTCCTTGGCGGCGAACGACTCGTCGCTGGCGGCGATCACCGAGCCGCCCAGGGTCCGTACGGCCAGGTCGGGCAGGGCGGTGGCGTCGCTCACGGGCGCACCCTGGTCAGCAGTTCGCCGCGCGGCGTGCCGTCGTCGACGAGCACGCCCCGCACCCAGGTGGCCCGGACGACGCCGCTCAGCGTGCGTCCCGCGTACGGGGTGACGGGGTGGCGGTGCCGCAGCCGGTCGGGATCGACCATGAACGTCCGGTCGGCGGCGAACGCGACCAGGTCGGCGTCGTGCCCGACGGCGATGCGGCCCTTGCGGGCGTCCAGGCCGGCGAGCGCGGCCGGCTCCTCGGCCATCCAGCGCGCCACCGCGTCCAGCCCGTGCCCGCGGGAGGCGGCGGCCGTCCACATCACGGGCAGGGCGATCTGCAGGGAGGAGATTCCGCCCCACGCGGTGCGGAAGTCGCCGCGTTTGAGTTGCGGCGTGCAGGGCGAGTGGTCGGACACCACGCAGGAGATCACGCCGTCGGTGAGCGCTCCCCACAGCTCCTCGCGGTTGGCCTTGTCGCGGATGGGCGGGCAGCACTTGAACGAGGTGCCGGTCACGCCGGGGACGTCCTCGGGCGCGAGCGTCAGGTAGTGCGGGCAGGTCTCGGCGGTCACCGGCAGCCCGTCGCGCTGGGCGTCGGCGATCGGTTCCAGGCAGGCGGCGGCGGACAGGTGCAGGATGTGCGCGCGCACGCCCGTCTCCTCCACCAGGCGGATCACCCGTTGCACGGCGGCGCGTTCGGCGTCCGGCGGGCGGGACGCGGCGAACGCGGCGAAGTCGGCGCCGCGCGGCTCGCCCAGCGCGTCCGGGTCCTCGGCGTGCACGGCCACCAGCCCGCCGAGCATGGCGATCTCGGCGAACGCCTCGCGCATCTGCCGGGGCGTCAGCGGCGGGAACTCCGGCACGCCCGAGTCGCAGGTGAAGCACTTGAACCCGAACACGCCCCGCTCGTGCAGGGGCCGCAGCTGCGGCAGGTTGCCGGGGACGGCGCCGCCCCAGAACCCCACGTCCACGAAGCACTGGCCGGCCGCCGTCTTGCGCTTGACCGCCAGGGCGTAGGGCTCGGTGGTCGGGGGCAGCGAGTTGAGCGGCATGTCGATCAGCGTCGTCACGCCCCCGGCCGCGGCGGCGCGCGTGGCGCTGGCGAAGCCCTCCCATTCGGTGCGTCCCGGCTCGTTGACGTGCACGTGGGTGTCGACCAGGCCCGGCAGCAGCGCGACGTCGCCGAGATCGACCTCCTCGGCGGCGGCGAACGGGGCGTCCAGGGCTCCGATCGCGGCGATCACCCCGTGCCGCACGGCCACCGCGGCCGCCCGCTCCCCCGTCGGCAGCACCGTCCGGCGGGAGCGGACGACCAGATCGTACGGTTCGTTGACCTCGGTCACTGTGTTCACGCGGCACCCCCTGGCAGGGATATCTCCTCAGGACGGACGGGTACTCGTGTGAGCGGCCGGCCGGTCGCGTCCCGGATGGCGGCGACGATCGCGGGTGTGGACGACAGGGTGGGCGGCTCGCCCGCGCCGCGCAGCCCGTAGGGGGCGTGCGGATCCGGGTATTCGACGATGTCCAGCCGCATCGGCGGCATGTCGAGGATGGTGGGGATCAGGTAGTCGGTGAACGACGGGTTGCGGACCCGGCCGCCGGTCACCTGGATCTCCTCCATCAGCGCCAGCCCGAGCCCCTGCGCGGTGCCGCCGTGGATCTGGCCCTCCAGCGCCTGCGGGTTCATGATCTTGCCGACGTCCTGGACGGCGGCCAGCTCCACCACCTTGACCAGGCCGAGTTCGACGTCCACGTCCACCACGGCCCGGTGCACGCACAGGGCGAGCTGGTTGTGGCTGTCGCCCTGCCCGGTGACGGGGTCCATCCGCTGCGTGGGCCGGTGGTGGTACTCGCGGGTCGCCTCGATGGCGTCGCCGCCGAGGATCTCCTCGATCGACGCCACGACCTCCGCGTCCCGCGCCACGATCTTGCCGTCGCGCACCGACAGCCCGGACGCGTCGAGCCCGAGCCGCCGCCCGGCCCGCGCCAGCAGCTCGGCCCGCACGGCCTCGCAGGCGGTCTTGACGGCGCCGCCGGTCATGTAGGACTGGCGGGACGCGCTGGACGACCCGGCGTCCCCCACCCGGTTGTCGGCGGGGTGGATCGTCACCCGCTGCACGCCCAGCTCGGTGCGGGCGATCTGCGCCTGCAGGGTGACCAGGCCCTGCCCGACCTCGGCGGCGGCCGTGTGCACCAGCGCGGCCGGCTCCCCGCCGATCACCTCCAGCCGCACCCGCGCCGTGGAGTAGTCGTCGAACCCCTCGGAGAAGCAGATGTTCTTCAGGCCGACGCCGTAGCCGACGCCGCGCACGACGCCCTCGCCGTGCGTGGTCTGGGACGCGCCGCCCGGCAGGTCGCGGATGTCGGGGGACGGGCCGGGCGGCGGTGGCATCGGCATCGCCTCCAGCCGGTCCAGCAGCTCGGCCAGCGGCGCCGGGGAGTCGATCACCTGGCCGGTGGCCAGCCTGGAGCCCTGGCGGACGGCGTTGCGGCGCCGCACCTCCAGCGGGCCGATCCCGCAGGCCGCGGCCAGTTTGTCCATCATCGACTCGTAGGCGAAGCACGCCTGCACCGCGCCGAACCCGCGCATCGCGCCGCACGGCGGGTTGTTGGTGTACACGCCGTACGCGTCGATGCTGATGTTGGGGATCTCGTACGGGCCGACGCCCAGCGAGGCCGCGTTGGCGGTGACGTTCAGCGTGGAGGAGGTGTACGCGCCGCCGTCCAGCACGATCTCCACGTCGGCGTACAGCAGGCGGCCGTCGCGGGTGGCGCCGTACTCGTACCGCATCAGCGCCGGATGCCGGTGCACGTGCCCGAAGAACGACTCGTACCGGTTGTAGGACATCTTCACCGGACGGCCCGTGCGCAGCGCCAGCATGCCCGCGTGGATCTGCATCGACAGGTCCTCGCGTCCGCCGAACGCGCCGCCCACGCCCGCCAGCGTCATGCGGATCTGGTCCTCGCGCAGCCCCAGGCACGGCGCGATCTGCCGCAGGTCGTTGTGCATCCACTGGGTGGACACGTACATGTCCAGGCCGCCGTCCTCGGCGGGCACGGCCAGCCCGGATTCGGGGCCGAGGAACGCCTGGTCCTGGATGCCGACCTCGTACTCGCCCGACACCACGACCTCGGCCCGCCGCTTGGCCTGCGCGACGTCCCCCACGCGGACGGGCTGGTACCGGCAGATGCCGCCGCGCTCCTGCACCCGGTTGCCTTCGGGGTCGGCGATGACGGCGCGCGGGTCGGTGACCGGTTCCAGCACCTCCCACTCGACCGCGATCTTCTCCATCGCGCGGCGTGCGATCTCCGGGTGGTCGGCGGCGACCAGCGCGACCGGCTCGCCCTGGTGGCGGACCTCGCCGATGGCCAGCACCGGCTGGTCCCGCGTGCCGTCCAGCCCGTACACCTTCTCGCCGGGGACGTCCTCGTGCGTCAGGACGGCGTGCACGCCCGGTGTGGCCAGCGCGGGGCCGATGTCGATCGAGGCGATGCGGGCGCGCGGGTGCGGGCTGCGCAGCGTGGCGCCCCACAGCATGCCGTCCATCCACAGGTCGGACGCGTAGGCGAACTCGCCGGTGACCTTCAGGGTGCCGTCGGGCCGGGGCGGGCTGTCCCCCACCCCGCCGAGGCCGGGCGCGGCGATCCGGCCGGGGCTGCGCGGCGGCGCGGCCATCACACCACCTCCTCGGCGAGCGCCATGAGACGGCGGTGGGCGTCGGCGCCGCGGCGGGCGGCCTCGTCCTGCGGGACGGTGACGAGCACGCCGTCCTCGACCACGGTGCGGCCGCCGACCAGCAGGCGGGCCAGCGGCGGCGTCTGCCCGAACACCAGCGCCACCACGGGGTCGTCGACGGCGGCGTGGAAGCCGTCCACCCGCCACAGCGCGATGTCGGCGAGCCGGCCCGGCTCCAGCGTGCCGAGTTCGTCCTGGCGGCCCAGGCAGCGGGCGCCGCCGAGGGTGGCCATCTCCAGGGCCTGCCGGGCGGTCAGCGCGGTCGGCCCGTACCGGGCGCGCTGCATGTAGACGGCCTGCCGCAGCTCCCCGGCCAGCGGCACCAGTTCCGCCGACGCCGCCCCGTCCACGCCCAGCCCGACCGGTGCGCCCGCCGCCAGCAGGTGCGCTACGCGGGCGATGCCGGCGCCGAGCCGCGCGTTGGAGCTGGGGCAGTGCGCCGTTGCGGTGCCGGTCTCGGCCAGCCGCGCGATGTCGGAGTCGTGCAGGTGGACGCAGTGCGCCAGCCAGACGTCGGAGCCCAGCCAGCCGATGGAGTCCATGTACTCGACGGGCGTCATGCCGAACTGCTGCTTGGTGTGCTCTTCCTCGTCGAGGGTCTCGGCGAGGTGGGTGTGCAGCCGGACGCCCTTGGCGCGGGCCAGCCCGGCCGCCGCCACCAGCAGCTCCTTATTCACCGAGAACGGCGAGCACGGCGCGACCGCGACGCGCAGCATCGACCCGGGCGAGGCGTCGTGGTACCGGTCGATCGCGGTCTCGGTCTCGGCGAGGATCGTGTCGAGGTCCTCGACCACCTCGTCCGGCGGCAGGCCGCCGTGGGAGCGGCCGCGGTCCATGGAGCCGCGGCACGGGTGGAAACGGACGCCCACCTCGGCCGCCGCCTCGATCTCGGCGGCGAACAGGTCGCCGCGCCCCTTGGGGAACACGTAGTGGTGGTCGGTCGTGGTGGTGCACCCCGACAGCGCCAGCCAGGCGAGGCCCGCGCCGGCCGCGCCCTGCACCACCTCGGCGTCCATCCGCGCCCACACCCGGTAGGACGCCACCAGCCACTCGAACAGCGTGCTGTCGACGGCCAGGCCCTGGGTCGCCCACTGGTACAGGTGGTGGTGGGTGTTGACCAGGCCGGGGGTGGCCAGGCAGCCGGTGCCGTCGATCCGCTCCGCGCCGTCGATGCGCGGCGCGGGCCCGGGGCCCACCGCCGCGATGCGGTCGCCGTCGATGACGATGTGCCCGCCGGGATGCTCGTCCCCCGCCACGGTGACGACGTAGGCGTTCTCGATGACCTTCATCGGGCGGCCGCCTTCCGCCGCGCGGCCAGCCGCACCGCGTCGAGGATCTTCTCGTATCCGGTGCAGCGGCACAGGTTGCCCGCCAGCGCCTCGCGGATCTGCGCGTCCTGCGGGTCGGGCACGCGGCTGAGCAGGTCGTGCGCCTGGACGACCAGCCCCGGCGTGCAGAACCCGCACTGCACGGCGCCCGCCTCCACGAACGCCTCCTGCACCGGATCGAGCCGCTCGCCGCCCCGGTCGGCCAGCCCCTCCACGGTGCGGACGCGGCGCCCCTCCACCTGCCCGGCGGCCACCAGGCAGGCGCACACCGGCACATCGTCCAGGTGCACCGTGCACGACCCGCATTCGCCCTGCTCGCATGCGTTCTTGGAGCCGGGCAGGCCCAGCCGCTCGCGCAGCACGTACAGCAGGCTCTCGCCCTCCCACACGTCGTCGACGGTCTGCGCGCAACCGTTGACGGTGAAGTTGACCCGCATCACGAGGCCCTCCGTCCAGCCACGTAGTCGTTCCAGGCCCAGCTCAGCGTGCGGCGCGCCAGGACCGCCAGTGCGTGCCGGCGGTAGCGGGCGGTGCCGCGCACGTCGTCGATCGGGGACGCCGCGGCGGCGGCCAGCTCGCCGAACCGCCGCGCGACCGCCGGGTCCAGCGGCCGCCGCCCCGTCCAGTCCAGCTCGGCCGACGCGAACTCCTCGGCGGCGGTGGCGCGGCGCGGCGTCGGCGCCGCCGACCCCAGCCCGGTGCCGACCCGGCGCCGCTCGGGGTGCAGCGCGACGGCGAACGAGCACACCGCGATCACCATGGCGTTGCGGGTGCCGACCTTGGCGAAGTACTGGGGGCCGCTCGCCGGGGCGATCCAGAACGCCCGGATCAGCTCGTCGTCGCGCAGCGCGTTCGCCTTGACGCCGGTGAAGAACTCCGCCGCCGGGATCATCCGCACGCCGCGCCGCGCCGACTCCACCTCGATCTCGGCGCCGCCCGCCAGCAGCGGCGGATGCCCGTCCCCGGCGGGCGAGGCCGCGCCCAGGTTCCCGCCGATCGTGCCGCGGTTGCGGATCTGCGGCGACCCCACCGTGCGGGACGCCTGCGCCAGCCCCGGCAGCCGGTCGCCCAGCTCCGCGATGAGCCGCGCGTACGGCACCCCGGCGCCGACCCGCAGCCGCCCGTCGTCGGCGACGTCCCACTCGGCCAGCTCCTTCACCGGGTTCAGGTCGAGCAGCGCCTCGGGGCGGCGCACATCGAAGTTGATCTCGACCATGACGTCCGTGCCGCCCTGGATGGGCACGGCGCCGGGCCGCTCGGCCTTGGCGGCCAGCGCGTCCGCCCAGCTCGCCGGACGCAGGAACTCCATGCCCCTCCCTTAGCTCCAGGCCCCCGGCGCCGTCGGGACCGCGTCGTCCAGGACGGTGCCCTCGATCAGCCCGTACGGGCGGTCCGCGGCGAAGAAGACCTCGTTGTCGTTGTCCATGCCGAACGGCGTCAGGTCCACCGCGAAGTGATGCTTGTTCGGCATGGACAGCCGTACCTCGCAGATCTCCCCGCACTCGGCCAGCACATGCCGCCCCATCTGGTACAGCGTCTGCTGCAGCGACAGGCTGTGGGTGCCGGCGAACGCCTCCAGCAGGCACCTTCTGGCCCGCTCGTACGACCGCCCCCATGCGGCGTCGGTGCCCCGGTGCCGCCAGCGCGCCGTCACCGACGTCGCCAGGATCCGGTCGCGGGTGGGTTCCAGGGTGGTGTACTCGTCGCGGATGAACCCGTGGAACTCGCTGCCGGTGGAGTTGAGAACCACCAGGTCCGTCAGCCCCGACACCACCGACTCGCGCCCGCCCGGCCCGTCGCTGTGGACGAGCGCCGTCCTGACCTCCCGGCCCGACCTGACGAACGAGTGGGGGCCCTGGCGCTCCCAGGCGTACTCTGCGATCTCGACCCGGGCGTGCCGGATGGTCGGCTGCGAGGCGACGAAGTGCCGGGCCAGCAGCAGCCCGAACTCCTCGATCTCCCCGACGCCGTGCTTGCGGGCGAAGGCGAACACGGTGTTCTTCTGCGAGTCCGTCGGCAGGACCGCCGAGTTGTCGCCCGTCAGGTGCACCGCGTCCATGTCCCCCGACAGCGAGATGCTGACGTTGAGGTCCCTGAGGTGATGCGTCTCGCCGTCCCTGCTGACGTGGACGACCCGCGTCTCGGCCTTGCCGTACCGGTTCGGCCCCAGAACGATCGCCACCGGCCTACCCTCCTCCCAGCAGCTTCGCCAGCCGCAACTCGGTGATCTTCGCCAGCTCGTCGCGGACCACCGCCCGCTCGGACTCGGGGTCGTTGGCCAGCCGGGTGCGCAGCGCAGCCAGCATCTCCGCCGCGCTGCGCCCCGTCGCGCAGATCAGGAACACGTGCCCGAACCGCCGCTCGTACTCCCGGTTGCCTTCGACGAGAGCGGCCTTCAGATCGTCGTCGGCGCCCGCCATCCCGGCCTGCTCGTTGCGCGACCAGGCCGCTTCCCGCGACGCACCGCCCGCGCGCTCGCCGATCCGGGGATGGGCCCGCAGCGCCTCCTCGATGTCGCCCCATTCCAGGCCGTCCATCGCGTCGGCGGTGGCCGCCCACAGCGCCGCCCGGTCGGCGAACGGCCGCTTCGCCGCCACCTGCGCCGCCCACCGCCGCGAGGCGCAGCACGTGCGCAGCTCGGCCTCCGCCTCCGCCCGGGGCAGCCCGTTCAACCGCCGCAGACCAGGATCCACCGGCACCTCCCGACGTGTGGGTGCTGTCCCCCGAGTACACACACCTCATGCCGCCGGGTCGAGATCCGGTTCCCCCGAACACCGCCGCCGCCTCGCACCGGAATTCGTACGTTTCTACAAACCGCGGAGCGTTAGGCGTGCCACAGGGCGACGATCGGCCGGGTGGCCAGCCGGGAGGGTACGGCGCGCAGCATCGCGTCGCGCAGCCACGCGGCGGCGCCGGTCTGGGAGGTCAGCCGCGACTGCCGGCCGCCGCCCGCATCATGCGGTTGGCGCTGGGCCTGCGTTCGGCGTCGTCGCGCAGGAGACGTCGGACGACGTCCCCCGGCTCGGCTCCGGCCAGGTGGCGGGTCAGCGCGGCCGCATCCTGGAACGCCTGGCCGGCGCCCTGGCCGAGGTCGGGCGGCATGGCGTGCGCAGCATCGCCGAGGTGAAGCTTATAGTAATTGAGTAGTAACGTACAGTATGCATCCAGTTGGCGGGCGCCTGCGATGCACCCATATCCGGTGCCCAGGGCGCTGGACACGGTTCGGGAGGGTGGGGCCTGGTCGTGGAGGGTCTGGTGGGGGAAAGTGGAACAGGTTACAGTCTGGGTGAATCCGGTTCGGGACGTTGCGTCTGGGAGGCACCGCTATGGGCAGGCCGGTGATAGTCGAGGCGGTGCGCACGCCGCTGGGCAAGCGCAACGGGTGGCTGGCGGGGCTCAAGGCGCAGGCCGTCCTGGCGCACGTGCTCAGGGCGGTCGTGGAGCGGGCGGAGGTGGACGCGGCCGAGGTGGAGGAGGTCTTCGCCGGGTGCGTCACGCAGGCCGGCGAGCAGGGCGGCCATGTGGGCCGGTACGCCTGGCTGTACGCGGGGCTGCCATGGCAGACGGGTGTCACGACCATCGACGCGCAGTGCGGGTCGGCGCAGCAGGCGGTGCACCTGGCGGCGGCGCAGATCGCGGCGGGCACCGTGGACGTGGCGATCGGGTGCGGCGTGGAGGTGATGAGCCGGTCTCCGCTAGGCAGCAACGTGCTGCCCGCCAAGCCGCGTCCGGACGACTGGTCGATCGACATGCCGAACCAGTTCGAGGCCGCCGAGCGGATCGCGCGGCGGCGCGGGCTGACGCGGGACGACCTGGACGCGTTCGGGGTCCGCTCCCAGCAACGGGCCGCCAAGGCATGGGCGGACGGCCGCTTCGACAGGGAGATCGCCCCGATCGACGCGCCCGTGCTGGACGAGAACGGGCAGCCCACCGGGCAGACGCGCACGGTCACCCGCGACCAGGGGCTCAGGGAGACGACGCGCGAGGGGCTGGCCCGGCTCAAGCCCGTCCTGGGCGAGGGGGCGCTGCACACGGCGGGCACGTCCTCGCAGATCTCCGACGGGGCGGCGGCCGTGCTGCTGATGTCGGAGGAGAAGGCCCAGGCGCTGGGGGTGCGTCCGCGCGCGCGCATCAGGGCCCAGGCGCTGGTGGGGGCCGAGCCGTACTACCACCTGGACGGGCCGGTGCAGTCGACCGAGCGGGTGTTGGCCCGCAGCGGGATGACGCTCGGCGACATCGACCTGGTGGAGATCAACGAGGCGTTCGCGTCCGTGGTGCTGTCCTGGGCGTCGGTGCACCGGCCGGACATGGACAAGGTCAATGTCAACGGCGGCGCCATCGCGCTCGGGCATCCGGTGGGCGCGACCGGGGCCCGGTTGGTCACCACGGCGCTGCACGAGCTGGAGCGCCGGGACGCCGCGACCGCGCTGGTCACCATGTGCTGCGGCGGGGCGCTGTCCACGGCGACCGTCCTCGAACGCCTCTGAGCCGGTGCGGCCGCAGCATCCGGGCGGGGGGCTGTAGAGCGTTCCGGTGCCCATCCCCGGCAATCCGCCGGCGTACACGCCGGTCTACGTGCTGGAGAGCGTGCGCGGCCCGGTGCTGGTGGACGAGAACACGAGGACGCCTGGGCGGTGCTCGGCGAGGGGCTCGGCGACTTCCTGGCGTCGCTGCGCCGTGTCGCCGGGCTGCCCGCGGCCGAGCGTGCCGGAGGTGCTGCCCGCCCAGCAGTCCCGCTTCACCGGCCTGGCGGAACGCGCCCGCGCGATCATCGGGCACCACGAGGACCGGCTCGCCGAGGTCGCCGCTGCTGGGCGCCGAGCCGGTGACGCTGTGGCAGGTCGCGGCGGGCCTGCACCGGCGTTCGCCATGGGAGGCGATGGGCTTGGCGGACCGGGAGATGGCCGCGGGCGAGGCGGCTGCGCACCTGCGCACCCTGGAGCGGCGCGGGGTGGCCCGGCGGGACGGGGCGGACGCCCCGATCCGGTTCGTCCGCGCCGCCTGATTCGCCCGACCTGAGCACCGCCGAGGTTCCCTCTGCGCGGCGACGTGCCCGGATGCGACGCGACTCTCTTCCGTGAGACGCTTGATGAGACTCCCGTCTCATGTTAGAACCGGTTCTAGCCAGCAAACCAAGCAAGCGTTCGATCATGGGTGTGGCCGGCGTCCCCGCGACGGCGCCCGCCGCCCCACCCCGACACCCGCTCCGAGGACGGCCATGGCCCCTGAGATCAACGTCATCGATCCCGGCGTCTACGAGAACGGCGGAGTCCCGCACGAGCAGTTCGCCTGGCTGCGCGCGAACGACCCGGTGCACTGGCATCCCGACCCCTACGAGGGGGTGCCGGGGTTCTGGGCGATCACCCGGCACGCGGACGTGGTGCACGTCTCGCGGCATCCGGAGCTGTTCTCCTCGCACACGCGCACCGCGATGTTCGAGGAGTTCACCGACGAGGACATCGCCCTGTACGGGACGATGATGCTGTTCCAGGACCCGCCGGACCACACCCGGCTGCGCGCCATGGTCAACCGCGGCTTCACCCCGCGCATGATCGGCAAGCTGGAGCAGCACATCCGGGACGTCTGCCACCGGCTCATCGACGAGGCGGTGCCGCTCGGCGAGTGCGACTTCGTCGAGCACTTCGCCGCGCCGCTGCCGCTGTACACGATCTGCGAGCTGCTCGGCGCGCCGCTGGAGGAGCGCAAGCAGATCTTCTACTGGTCCAACAAGCTGGTGGCCTTCAACGACCCCGAGTTCATCGGCGACCGCTCCGACAGCATCCGGTACGCCGCCGAGTTCCTGGCCTGGGCGGCCGAGCTGGCCGAAAAACGCGAGTCCGATCCGCGCGACGACATCGTCACCAAGCTGCTGCAGCCCGCGCCGGACGGCAGCCGGCTGAGCCTGTCGGAGTTCCAAATGTTCGTGCTCATGCTGTCGATCGCCGGGAACGAGACCACGCGCACCGCCACCGCGGGCGGCATGCAGGCGTTCTTCGAGCGGCCCGAGCAGTGGGAGCGGCTGAAGGCCGACCGGAGCCTGCTGCCGTCGGCGGTGGAGGAGATCGTCCGCTGGGTGTCACCGATCAACCAATTCCGCCGCACCGCCACCACCGACACCGAAGTCGGCGGCAAGACGATCCGCGCCGGCGACAAGGTGGTGCTGTTCTACCCGTCGGCGAACCGGGACGAGGCGGTGTTCGACGACCCGTTCGCCTTCGACATCGGCCGCGACCCCAACCCGCACCTGGGCTTCGGCGGCGGCGGACCGCACTACTGCCTGGGCACCCACCTGGCCCGGATGAACCTGAAGATCATCTTCGAGACGATCCTGGACCGGGTGCCCGACATCGCCCCGGCGGGCGAACCGCGCCGGCTGCGGTCCAACTTCATCAACGGCTACAAGGAGCTGCCCGTCCGCTTCACTCCCCGCCCCGCCGCAACGCCTAGGAAGTGACGGGCGCCCCGGCATCGATCCGGCCCGATCCCGGCGCCCACGTGCCCGCCGGCAACCCGCACCGGCGCCCGATGCGCCCGTCTCGCCCGCTTGGAGCCGGATGTGCTCTTCGAAACGCTCTTGGACGCTATGCCTAATACTGAACCGTCCGGTAACCTCCGCAGACTAAGGTCTAGTTCAACAAACGGGATAAAGGAGATGCCGGTCCGGGTTCGCGAGGTTCGCGAGGTCCAGGAGGCGTCGGCGCGTGGCTGAGGCGGCCGCGCGGCCACGGCGCCGGCACACGGCCGAGGCATCGCCCAGGGTCCCCCCTACTGGACGGGAGTGGTGCGTGAGCAGGGGCTGGCGTGGCTGAGGCAGAGCAGGCACCGCCCCGGGAGCAGGGCGGTCCGTTGCGCGTCGCACTGCTCTCCTACCGGAGCAAGCCGCACTGCGGCGGCCAGGGCGTGTATCTGCGCCATCTGACCCGCGAGCTGGTCGACCTGGGGCACACCGTGGAGGTCTTCTCCGGGCAGCCCTATCCGGAGCTGGACCGGGACGAGATCGTCCTGACCAAGATCCCCAGCCTGGACCTGTACCGGGACGACGATCCGTTCCGCACCCCGGCGCTCGGCGAGTTCCGCGACTGGATCGACGTGCTGGAGTTCGCCCACATGCGCACCGGCGGCTTCCCCGAGCCGCTGACCTTCAGCCTGCGGATGCTGCGCGAGCTGCGGCGCCGCCGCGGCGACTTCGACGTGGCGCACGACAACCAGGTGCTCGGCCTGGGCAACCTCGGCATCCCCCGGCTGGGCCTGCCGCTGGTCACCAGCATCCACCACCCGATCAGCGTGGACCGGCGGATCGAGCTGGAGGCGGCGCACGGCTGGCTGGAGCGGTTCGGCAAGCGCCGATGGTACGGCTTCGTGGCGATGCAGGCGCAGGTGGCGCGGCGGGTCGGGCCGGTGCTGACCGTCTCGGAGTCCTCCAAGGTGGACATCGTCAAGGACTTCCGGGTCGATCCGCGCGACATCGAGATCCTGCCGCTGGGCGTGGACACCCGGATCTTCCACCCGCGCGGCCCGCGGGTGCCCGGCCGGATCGTGGCGATGGCCAGCGCGGACGCGCCGATCAAGGGCGTGGACGTGCTGCTGCGCGCGGTCGCCAAGGTCGCCACCGAACGCGACGTGCACGTGGTCGTGGTCAGCCGCCCGCAGCCGGACGGCCCCACCGAGCGGCTGGTGCGGGAGCTGGCGCTGGGCGAGCGGGTGCGGTTCGTCAGCGGCATCGGCGACCAGGAGCTGGGCGAGCTGCTGGCGTCCGCCGAGATCGCGGTGGTGCCGTCCCGGTACGAGGGGTTCTCGCTGCCCGCCGTCGAGCACATGGCGTCCGGGACGCCGCTGGTGGCCAGCCGCGCCGGGGCGCTGCCGGAGGTGGTCGGCGACGCGGCCGTGCTGGTGCAGCCGGGCGACGACGAGGAGCTGGCCGCCACGCTGCGCCGCCTGCACGACTCGCCCGCCGAGCGCGCCCGGCTGTCCGAGGCGGCGCTGGCGCGGGTGCGCGAGCGGTTCGCCTGGCGGGCGGTGGCGCAGGCGACGGTGGAGCACTACCGCGCCGCGATCCGCCAGCACCGCTACCTGCGGCTGGCCGCCGCCGCGCGCCGCCGCGACAGACGCCGGCGGCGGTAGCCGGCGCCCGTCCGGGCCCGCACACCGACTGAGGGACGGCCGCGCGCGGTCCCCCGTACGGAAGGAGCACGACCCTGCTGACCGTGGATTTCCAGCGGTTCCGCGTCACCCCCGGAGAACGGGTGCTGGACATGGGATGCGGCGCCGGACGGCACGCGTTCGAGCTGTACCGGCGCGGGGCGCACGTCGTCGCCTTCGACCTGGACGCCGACGAACTGGCCGGGGTGGAGAAGATGTTCGGCGCGATGCGCCTGGCGGGCGAGGCGCCCGAGGGCGCCACCGCGCGGACCGTCCAGGGCGACGCCCTCGACATGCCCTTCCCCGACGACCACTTCGACAAGATCATCGCGTCGGAGGTGCTGGAGCACATCCCCGACGACATGCGCGCCATGCGCGAGCTGCTGCGGGTGCTCAAGCCCGGCGGGCACCTGGCCGTCACGGTGCCGGCGTGGCTGCCCGAGCGGATCTGCTGGGCGCTGTCGGAGGACTACCACACCGCTCCCGGCGGGCACGTGCGCATCTACACCCGCGCCGAGCTGGAGGCCAAGCTGAAGGCCACCGGTTTCCGGGTGCACGGCCACCACCACGCGCACGGCCTGCACTCCCCCTACTGGTGGATCAAGTGCGCGGTGGGCGTGAACAACGACGACCACCCGCTGGCCAAGGCCTACCACCAGCTGCTGGTGTGGGACATCATGAAGCGGCCGCTGCCGACCCGGCTGGCCGAGCGCGTGCTGAACCCGCTGATCGGCAAGAGCGTCGTCGTCTACTTCACCAAGCCCGCCGACCAGGGCTCCGCGGCGGCGGACGGTGCGCGAGGCGGCGCCGGCAGGGTCTCCGGCGAGGACGCCGGTCGGGAGACCGCCGATGCCGTCTGAGGCCGTCCCGTCGGTGCCCGGCGTGGTGACCGCCGACGACATCGTCGCGACCGCGCGCAGCATCGTCGCCCAGCAGGAGCCGTCCGGCGCCATCCCCTGGTTCGCGCCGCTGGACGGCGTGCCCGGCCACGTCGACGCCTGGAACCACGTCGAGGCCGCCATGGCGCTCACCGTGGCCGGGCTGCGCGAGCACGCGCGGCTGGCCTACGAGTGGCTGCGCGGCGCGCAGCGGCCGGACGGGTCCTGGCCCGCCAAGTGGGTGCTGGGCGAGATCACCGAGCCGGGCGGCGAGTCCAACCACGCCGCCTATCTGGCGGTCGGGGTCTGGCACGAGCTGCTGGTGACCGGCGACGAGGACTTCGCCCGGCACATGTGGCCCACGGTGCGCGCCGGCGTCGAGTTCGCCCTCGGCCTGCAGACGCGGCGCGGGGAGATCCGCTGGATGCGCGACCCGGACGGCCGCGCCGCCGGCGAGGCGCTGCTGACCGGCTGCTCGTCGATCTACCAGTCGCTGCGCTGCGCGGTGGCCCTCGCCGAGCACCTGGGCGAGCCGCAGCCGGACTGGGAGCTGGCCGCCGACCAGCTCGGCCATGTGGTGGCCGAGCATCCGGAGGCGTTCGCCGACAAGCGCCGCTGGTCGATGGACTGGTACTACCCGGTGCTGGGCGGCCCGGTGCGCGGGGAGGCCGCCGCGCGCCGCCTGGCCGAGGGCTGGGACACGTTCGTGGTGCCGGGGCTGGGCTGCCGCTGCGTGTCCGACCAGCCGTGGGTGACCGCGGCCGAGAGCTGCGAGCTGGTGATGGCGCTGGACGCGGCGGGCCAGCGGGACCGGGCGCTGGAGCTGTTCGCCACCGTCCAGCACCTGCGGCACGAGGACGGCTCGTACTGGACGGGCTGGCAGTTCGAGAACCGGCGGCACTTCCCCGGGGACCGTTCCACCTACACGGCCGCCGCGGTGATCCTTGCGGCCGACGTGCTGGCGGACGCCACCCCGGGCGCCCGCCTGTTCAAGGAGATCGCCGGGCGCCGGCTCGGGCCGTCCGCGGCCGCCGACCCCGTCGCCTGCGGCTGCGCCCTCGTCGGCGTCTGAACCGCGCGCGGGCCCCGGGAAGGCCGCCGGGGAGGGCCTACGGTGCGGCGAGCGGGTCGCGGTCGTCCACGCGCTCCAGCACGCGCAGCGAGCCGACGGCGCGCCGTTCGACGAACGCGCCGTTGTTCAGCGCCCGCAGGTAGATGTGCTGGTAGGGGGCCTGCCCGCCGTCCACCGGGTCGGGGAACACGTCGTGGACGACCAGCGCGCCGCCGACCATCACCCACGGCGCCCAGCCCTCGTAATCGGCGCGGGCGTGCTCCTCGGCGTGCCCGCCGTCGATGAACGCCAGCGCCAGCGGGGTGCGCCACAGCCGCGCCACCGTGCGGGACGCGCCCACGACGGCCACCACGTGGTCCTCCAGGCCCGCCGCGCCGATCGTCTTGCGGAACGTCGGCAGCGTGTCCATACGGCCGGTCTCCGGATCGACCAGCGACGGGTCGTGGTACTCCCAGCCCGCCTGGTTCTCCTCCGAGCCGTGGTGGTGGTCCACGGTCACCACCACGGCTCCGGTGCGGCGCGCGGCCGCGCCGAGGTAGATGGCGGACTTGCCGCAGTAGCTGCCGACCTCCAGCAGCGGCCCGCGGCCGCCGAGGCGCGCGCCGTACTCCAGCGCCGTCTCGTACAGCGCCTGCCCTTCGGGCTCGGGCATGAAGCCCTTGGCGTTCAGCGCGGCGCGCAGCAGGTCGGGGGGCATGGGCTCGTAGGCGGTGTCCGCGGGCGTCCGGGCGGCGGGCGGGGCCGGTTCGGCGGGGGTCCCCGCGCCGGTGGACGCCAGGGTGTCGGTCATCGGTGCCTTCTTCCGTGGTCGGTCGGCGGCCATGGGGGCGGCGCCCGGGTCTGCCGCGCACTCTATCCGGGCGGCGGCCCGGCCGGGCATCCGCCTTGTGACGTCTTAGTGAAACGTGTTCTACTTCGGTTATGGGGCAGCGGACGGCGGCGCGCCCCGGCCGCCTCGGGCGCCGGCCGGGACGACCGGGCCGCGCCGCGCAGCGGGCCGCACACCGCCCGCCTTTGACACGACCCGCCTCCCGACATCCCCGGAGAGCACGGAGTCCGCCCCACCCGTGACCAAACCGAATGACGTTCGCTATGTTGGCAGCCGGACCTTCCGGAGGATGATGGAAGGCGGCGGCCGGCGCGACCCCGCACCCGGGCCGCCGCTAGAACGTGTTCGCGTGCCCGTACCGGGGATCCGCGAGCCCACCGGGAAGTGAACGGAGAAGGCGATGCGCGTACGAGTCGACCCCCTGGTCTGCGAGGCCAACGCCGTGTGCGTGGGCCTGGCTCCCGAGGTCTTCGACCTGACCGACGACGACGAGCTGCAGATCCTGCTGCCCGACGTCCCGGCCGAGCACGCCGACCGCGTCCGGCACGCGGTGCGGTCGTGTCCCAAGGCCGCGCTCACCCTCGACGAGTGATCCCGGCCGTCCACCATCCTCCCTCCCCCACCCCTTTCCGCGACCCGCGCGCCCCGCGCGGCGTCCGATCCCCTCAGTGGAGGCAGCCATGGCACGTGCCGCGGTACTGCACGCGGTCGGCGACACCGAACTCGACCTGCGCGACGACGTGACCGCCGTCGCCCCCGGTCCCGACCAGGTGAAGGTCCACCTCAAGGCGACCGGCGTCTGCCACTCCGACCTGTCCACCATGACCGGCGTGCTGCCCGTCGTGCCGCCGGCCGTGCTCGGCCACGAGGGCGCCGGGGTCGTCGCCGAGGTCGGCGAGCACGTCACCCACGTCAAGCCCGGCGACCACGTGGTGGTCAACTGGACGCCCGACTGCGGCACCTGCCCCGACTGCCTGCGCGGGCAGCCGTACCTGTGCATGACGTTCATGGCGCAGTCGTTCAGCGATCCGCACTTCCGCATCGGCGCCGACACCCCCGCGTTCGGCATGGCGGGCTGCGGCACCTGGGCGGAGGAGATGACGGTGCCCCGGCAGGGCGTCGTCAAGATCGCCGACGACGTGCCGTTCGAGTACGCCGCGCTGCTCGGCTGCGGCATCCCCACCGGCGTGGGCGCGGTGGTCAACACCGCGCGGGTGCGGCCCGGGTCCAAGGTCGCCGTGGTCGGCGCGGGCGGCGTGGGCCTGGCGGTCATCCAGGGCGCCAAGATCGCCGGCGCGTCCACCATCCTGTCGGTCGACCCCAACGAGGCCAAGCACCCGGTCGCCAAGCAGTTCGGCGCGACGCACGTCGCCACGCTGGACGGCCTGGACGAGACCAAGAACCTGCTGACCGGCGGCGCCGGGTTCGACTACGTCTTCGAGGTGGTCGGCAAGGCCGCGGCCATCACCACCGCCTGGAACCTCGCCCGGCGCGGCGGCGACGTCATCGTGGTCGGCGCGGGCGCGGCCGACGACAACGTCCAGCTGAGCGCGTTCGCGCTGCTGTTCGACGGCAAGAACCTCAAGGCGTCGCTGTACGGCGGCTGCGACCTCAAGCACGACATCCCGATGTTCGTCGACCTGTGGCGGGCCGGGCGCCTGGACATCGACGGGCTGATCTCCCGGCGCATCCGCTTCGAGGACCTCAACGACGCCGTGCGGGCGCTGCGCAACGGTGAGGTGATCCGCCAGGTGGTGCTGTTCGACTGAGCCGCGGCGGGACCCCGCCGTTCACCCAAGATCATCCGGGTTGTTCGGCAACCGCTTTTTCCCCGCCGACAACGCATGTCATCCTTTGTCGTGCACGGCGCCCGCCGGTGAGCGGCGGGCGCCGAACGCACCACCGAGAACACGCGCGTCAGTCGAGCATGGAGCGTGGGTGACCTACGTCGGACGGGGACGCGGACGCCGCCCCTCAGCGCCAAGGACCCTTCTCACGGGAGCGGTGCTCGCCCTGCCCGTCCTCGCGGTGCCGACCTCCCAGGCGGCACCGCCCGAGGGTGCGGGGGTCTCCGCGCACGAGGCCGCGCGGGGCGCGCCGGGCGCGCAGAGCACCCCTGACGGCGCCGCGCGCACCGGAGCGGGCGGCACCGCGCCGTCCACCGCCGCGGGCGCCCGGCAGATCCGCATCCACGACATCCAGGGCGCCGGGCACGTGTCGCCGATGAAGGGGGCGCGGGTGACGGGCGTGCGCGGCGTCGTCACGACCGTCACCGCCACCGGCTTTTGGATGCAGGACCCGCGGCCCGACCGCGACGACGCCACGTCCGAGGGCATCTTCGTCTACACGCGCAACCGGCCGTCGGTGGCCGTGGCCGACGCCGTGCGCGTCGACGGCAAGGTCAGCGAGTTCCGCCCCGGCGGGAAGGCGTCGGCGACCCTGGGCCGCACCGAGATCGACGCGACCGCCACCGCGGTGGAGGCCCGCGGCGTGCAGCTGCCCGCGCCGGTGGTGCTGGGCCCGAAGGGCCGCAGGCCGCCGGGCCAGGTGGTGGACGACGACGGCCGCGGCCTGCCCATCAACGTCGAGACCCGGGGCTCGTTCGACCCGACCCGGGACGCCCTGGACTTCTACGAGACGCTGGAGGGCCTGCGCGTCCGCGTGCAGGACGCGGTGGCCGTCGGCCCCACCAGCGGCGGCCAGATCCCCGTGCTGCCCGCGGGCGGCGCGGGGGCGGGTCCGCGCACCGCGCGCGGCGGCATCGTCGCGGCGGTCGGCGACGCCAACCCCGAGCGGATCTTCCTCGACGACGCGCTGGCCCCGCTGCCCCCCGTGAACGTCGGCGACCGGCTGCCCGGCGCCGTCGACGGCGTGCTCGACTACGGCTACGGCGTCTACACGCTGCTGCCGACCGCGACACCGCGCACCGCAAGCGGCGGGCTGCGGCGCGAGACGACGCGTCCGCAGCGCTCCGGCGAGCTGGCCGTGGCGACGCTGACCGTGGACGGCCTCGACCCGAGCGCATCGCGCGAGCGGTTCCGCGCCGTGGCCGCCGACATCGTGGACGGCCTGCGCTCGCCCGACCTGATCGCGGTGTCCGGGGTGCGGGACAACAGCGGCCCCGACGACGACGGCACGGTCTCCGCCGACCAGACCGTGGCCGAGCTGATCACGGCGATCAGCGAGGCGGGCGGCCCCAACTACGACTGGCGGTCGGTGGCGCCGCGCGACAACGCCGACGGCGGCGAGAAGGGCGCCAACGACCACGTGGGCTTCCTGTTCCGCACCGACCGGGGGCTGAGCTTCGTCGACCGGGCGGCCGGCGGCTCCGGCGACGGCCTGGACCCGGCCGTGTCGCCCGGCGGCCCCGACCTGACCCGCACGTCGGTGCGCGCGCTCGCCGTGGGAGGGCAGGCCCGGCTCAGCCTCAGTCCCGGCCGCGTCGCGCCCACCGACCCGGTGTGGAGCAACGCGCGCAAGCCGCTGGCCGGTGAGATCACCTGGCGGGGGCGGCGGATCATCGTCGTGGCCAACGACTGGTACCCCAAGAGCAGCGACGACCAGCCCGAGTTCGGCCGCATCCAGCCGCCGCGCCGGCCCAGCGAGTGGCGCCGCGCCGCACAGGCGAAGGTGGTGGCGCGGTTCGTCCGGTCGGTGCGCGCCGTGGACGGCGACGCCGACGTCATCGTCACCGGCAGCCTCAACGAGACCGAGTTCTCCGACTCGGTGCGCGAGCTCACCCGGCAGACGGGGCTGCGCGACCTGACCGACGAGCTGCCCCGCGCCGAGCGGTACACGAGCGTGTCGGCCGGGAACTCGCAGGCCCTCGACCACATCATGCTCAGCCCGTCGCTGGCGCGCCGCAAGCACGAGTACGACGTGGTGCACCGGCGCTCGGAGTTCGCAGGCCCCTCCGCCGGCGAGCGCGACCCGGCCGTCGTCCGCATCGACATGTCGTCCACCGGGACCGCCGCTTCCTCGGGCACGGCTTCCCGCCAGTAGGCGGCGAGCACACGAGCCGAGGGCCCGCGCGGGCCGCGGCGGGAGCGCGGTGGCCCGTCTCAGGGCACGAGACGGCACGCAGAGGGCCGCCGCCGGCCCCGGCGCGCCTACGGTGGGATGCGCCGCCGCGCACGCGGCAGGCGCCCGCCGAGGCGGGCCCTCACCTTCGCCCGGAACGCATGCAGGCTGCGGCCGTCGGCCCGCCACCGTCTGCGAATCGCCTCAGCCGGTTTCGCCGACGCGTGTGCGCGCCGCAATCGCGTGGCGGCCGTCCCCAGTGGCAGAAGCCATCCGGCGGGCCGGGGAACCGGCCGCGGGCGATGGTCGGCGTGCGCTGCCCGTGGGCCGCCGACCATCGCGCGCCACCCGGAGTATCGCCGTCGGCGACGCATCCGCTACATCCGCGTTTTCCGGTTCGACCGAATACAGCGGTCTTTTCGTCCGATAACCGGCGCGCCGGGAGCGCCGGGTCATGCGGACATTGCCCCAGCGTTCAGACATTCGTTGCGTTTCAGTCATAGACCGCCCATGGCCCGAGGGGTTACGTTCCGGGCATGAGCAAAGCTGGATGCAGTTGTGGACACGGCAGCGGATGCTCCTGCCCGAAGGGCTGCGCCTGCGGGTGCAACGGCTGAGCCGCCGACTTCCGTAACCGAACCGCTACCCCGAACGAGACCGCTCCTGGGCGTGGACGCCGGTCACGGGGCAGTCGTCCGCCACAGAGTGGGCGTCTCCCCCCGGTGGTCGGCGTCCACGCCCACGGCGAGCACGTCCCCGCCCACCGCGGCCAGCGCGGTGAGCCGCTGGTCCCCCGGCCCGTCCAGGCCGGTGCCGCGCGTTGGGACGCGCCGCCACGTCACCCCGTCCGCCGAGGCCCACATGACAGCGTCCTGTGCGCCGTTGCGGCCGACCGCGCCGGCCACCACGAACCCCTTGGGCGTCACCGCGGCCGAGGTGAGCTCCGACGCCTCCTCGGCTCCCGCGGGCACGCTCGTGCGCCACGTGCGGCCGCCGTCGGACGACACCCCGATGAACCCCAGCCACCGCGCGGGCCGGCCCGCGGTCTGCGGCGTGGTGCCCCAGCCGAGCGCGACGAGGACGTCGCCGCGCGCCACGATCTGGTGGAACGCCCCCGATGCGACCCCGGACGGCAGCGGCGGCGGCGCGACGGCCGACCACTTCACGCCGTCCTGGGACGTCCACACCGCGGGCCGGTAGGAGACGGGCTTAGCGGGCTTGCGGCCGCTGCCCGCGGCCGTCGGACGGCCTCCGACGGCCACATAGCCCTTGGAGACGGCCGTGACGTCCCGCATCCACGTGCGGCCGTCCAGATCGCCCTTGCCCGCGTTCGAGCCGCGCTTCCAGCTCTTGAGGTCGGTGGAACGCCACGCGGCGGCCTTCCCCCCGGACGTGCCGACGACGACGTAGCCGGACGGCCCGGACGTGACGCCGTCCACCATGTTGCCCCGCGCACCGGGGAACGGGGTCTTGCGCCACGTCACCCCGTCCGCGGACCCGGCCACCAGGGGCGTCACCTTCCCGTCGGGGGCGGTGACGCGTCCGACGGCGAGCCACCCCTTGGCGCCGTAGACGACGTCGCCGAACCGCTGCCGCGGCTGGCGCGGCCCGCCGACCGCCTTGCCTGCGCGCAGGTCGGGCGTCTGCGCGCGCGCCCAGGAACCGGGGGTCGCCGCGGGCGCGCTCCACACCGCCCCGCCGCCGCCCGTGCTGCCCACGGCGACGACGCGCCCCGCCCCCACGCTCATGGACGTGACGGCGCGTTCGGGGCGGATCGCACCCGGCACCTTGGCCAGGTCCACCACGTTCACCGGACGGGCCGCCGCCTCGCCCGACAGCGCCAGGTACGGGTCGTCACCCCGGCGCCCGGTGATGACGGCGGCGGCGCCCGCCGCGACCGTCAGCCCGCTGACGGTGAGCCCCGAACCGGGGGCGGCGGCCATGGCCCCCACGTCGCCGCCGGGCCGCCAGGTGCGCCCGTCGCCGCTGCGCAGCACCGTGCCCGCGCCGCCCTTGCCGCGTACCAGGACCGCCAGGCCGGTGGACGACCCCGCCAGCCGCGCCACTCCCCCGTACGACGGCACCGACACCTGCCCGGCCGGCGCCCACGTGCGCCCGTCCGCCGAGAAGAACACCACGCCGTAGCGGGTGGTGGTGCGGCGCTTCTTCGCCTTGGTCACGCGTCGGCCCTCACGGGCGACGTACACGCCGCCGGGGCCGGACGCCAGCCCGATGGTCGCCCCGTAGGAGCCCTGCGCCTGCGGCACGGTCACCGGGGTCCACGTGCGCCCGCCGTCGGCCGTCAGCCACAGCCCCTCGCCGCGCTGCGTGACGGTCTGCTTCCTGCGCTTGCCCTTCCGGGTGACGGTCTTGGTGACCTTCCGGGAGAACCAGCCGTGCGCCACCAGGGCGCCGTTGCCGGTCGCCGCCACCCTGTCAAGTCCGGTGATCTCGCCGCCCGCCGGGCGGTCGACGCGCTGCCAGGACCGGCCGTCCGCCGAGGTCCACAGCACGGCCCGCTGGTCGCCCCGGAACGTGCCGCTCGGCGAGTTCGCGCCCACGGCCGCGAACCCGGCGGACGTGCGGACCAGCGCGTTGATCCGGTCGCCCGGACGGAACGCCGCGCTCGCGTTCGCCGCCTCGCGCGTCCAGACGCGGCCGTCCCGGCTGGTCCACACGGCCACGCCTGCGGTCGCGGCGGCCGCGCCGGCCTGCGAGGCGGCCTGCCCCAGCGCGGCCCACCGTCCCGAGCCGCCCGCGATGTGCCGGGGCTGGTCGCCGGGCGCCGGCTCGCCGCCGCCCGCGGCCTTCACCTGAGCCAGCCGCCAGCTCCGCCCCGCGTCGCCGGAGAACAGGAACTGCGCGCGCTCCCGGCCCTCGGCGCCGTCGCCCGCCTTCTCGTTCCCGACGGCCACGACGGTGCCGCCGGACGCCGCCACGGCCGACAGCTCCTGCACCAGGCCGTCCGTCCCGGCCGCCGGGTCGGTGGCGAACAGGCGGTCGGCCGCGATGGCCGCGGGCGCCGCCTGCCCCGGCTCGTCGTCGCCGTTCCCGGTCGCGTACACGCCCGCCGCCACGACGGCCACGACGACGGCCGCGGCCCCGGCGCCCACCAGCCGCCTGCGCCCGCGCGCCGCCGCGACCGGGGCCGTGCTCGGCGCCTCCGCCGCCTTCGCCCGCGTCTTCGGCCCGGTCTGCGCCTTCGCCTTCGTCTGCGGCTTCGGCCCTGCCTGCGCCTTCGCCTTTGTCTGTGTCTTCGGCTGCGTCTTCGGCTGCGATTCGGTCTTCGGCTTGGCAGCCGCCTTCGGCTTGGCGGCCGCGGCTGCCTTCTGCCCTGCCTTCGGCTTGGGACCGCTCTTCGGCTTGGGGCCGGTCTTCGACTTCGCCTGCGGCGCGGCCTTCGGCTTGGCGGCGGCCTTGTCCTTGGGTACCGCCTTGGAGGCTGTCTTGTCCTTGGAGGCGGTCTTGGAGTCCGCCTTGGCCTTGGCCGCGGCCTTGGGCTGCGTCTTGGGCTTGGCGGCGGCCTTGGATGCGCCCTTCGGCTTCGCCGCGGCCACGGGCTTGGCGGCGGCCTCGGCCCGCGGCTTCGGCTCGCTCTTCGCCGTCGGCTCGCTCTTCGCCGTCGGCTCGCTCTTCGCCGTCGGCTCGCTCTTCGACTTCGGCTCGGCCTCCGCCTTCGATGCCGCCTTCGATGCCGACTTCGGCGCCGCCTTCGGCTTGGACTTAACCTTCGGGGCGGCGGCCGCCGACTCGGCGGGCCTGCCCGGCTTCGGGTCGGCGGCGGGCTCGGCGGCGGGCTCGGCGGCTTTGTCCGCGTCCGGCCAGGGCACGCCCGCGCGGCGCCAGGCCTCCTCGGCGCGCTGCCAGGGGGACGGGACGTTCTTGGCGCGCCCGCCCCTGCCCCGGGACGGACGGCCGCCGGACACGGGCGTCTCGCCGAGCGTGTCGGGGGCGCTGAAGGCCAGCCGCTGCCGGATCCGGCGGGAGGCCCCCGCACCGGACAGATCGGGCCCCGGGGAAGGATCCGTCCCCGCCTGTGGCCGGGCACTGTCCTGCTCAGGGGTCTGTGCCGTCACTCCCGCTCCTTCACGCGCGCAGCGGTCCCGCAGGACCCGTCGGTGCCGACTCGGCGATGGAACACCATCCAACCGCGTCACATCAGTCTCTGTACCGACAACCGCCGGATCGCCGGTCAAAGGTATCGCGGAGCGTTTATATCGCCTCAGGCCAGGCGAAGTTGATCTTTTGCCTCGATCGCCCCTTTGTAGGCGATGCCGTGCACCTGCACGACGGGAGCGTCCAGGTCGGCGGCGGCCCCGTGCACGTCGGCGGACACGCCCAGCCCGCTGATCTCCAGCCGCACGTTCGGCGGGACGACGATGTCGACGTTCGACTTGTAGGCGACCACCCGCACGACGGTGACCGGCGAGGACAGCTCGGCCGACCGCAGGTCGAGCAGGCATCCGCCCTTGTAGACCACGACGGTGTACCGCTCGGGCAGGCGCCAGCGCCCGGTGCGGCGCACGCTGCTCTTGTAGGCCATCTGCCAGCGTCCGGCCAGGCCCGTGCGCGGCGCGGGGACGACGCGGGCCCGCGGGGCGGCCGCGGCCGTGCCGTCCGGCGCGGTCCGGCCGGTGCCGGGCAGGTCGGCGGTGAGGCGGTCGAGATCGGCGTAGGTGCGGGCGGCCAGAACCAGGTCGATGCGCTCGTCGAGCTCGGCCTCGGTCAGCCTCCCCTCGGCGAAGGCGGTGTGCAGGCGGACGAGGCGTTCGTCGCGGTCGCGGTCGGAGGCGCGCTGAGACGACCCGGCCGGTGGCGCGGGCCGCGGCCGCTGCTCGACAGTCATGGCATCTCCCCTTCGCGTCCTTGCGCGGCGCCGCGCCGGACGCCTGCCCCAGCGCCCGGAGGGACGGCGCCGCCGCCGAGCCTGCACCCTCCCGCCGCCGGAGGGTCAAGGCGAGTCGACCTTGGCCGAATAAACGAGATACATCGTAACTCGACTTCGCTCGCCGGGCGAGAGATATCGGGGTGGACGCGTGCCCTGCACCCGTCCGCGCGGACGGTCCGTTACATTCGCGATACGTCAGGTGATCAAGAAGGCCCGGTACTCGGGGAAGGGGCGTGTCCCGTGGTGAACTCGGTCGGCCGCGCGTTCGGCCCGTACACCCTCTACGACCTGGACGCCATGCCCGAGGACGGCGGGCGCCGCTACGAGCTGGCGGACGGCTGGCTGACCGAGCTGCCCGGCGACGTGTGGCACGACCACGCCGCCGCCCGGCTGCGCGACATCCTCAAGGACGCCGCCGGGCTGGCCGGCGCGGACGTGCACGTGGCGGGCGCGCCGCAGGATGTCATCACGCCGCGCGGCGTGCGCAAGCCCGACGTGTTCGTGGTCGGCCGGGAGGTGGCCCGCGCCGCGCTGGAGCGCCGCAGCCGCGCCTACTACGGCCCCGACCTGCTGCTGGTCGCCGAGGTCGTCACGCCGCGCACCGGCAGCGAGCGAATCGACCGGTGCGCGAAGGTCGCCGAGTACGCCGCCGCCGGCATCCCGCACTACTGGATCGTCGATCTGGAGCCGCGGCCCGCGGTGACGCTGCTGGAGCTGACCGCCCCGGCGCGGGGCGGCGCGGTGTACCGCACGCACGCCCGCGTGAGGGCGGGCGAGGAGCTGGTGGTCGAACGCCCGTTTCCCGTCGGTTTCGACCCGGCCCGGCTGTCGGAGATGGAGTGAAGCCGTCCGGGGCGCGGACGTGCCGCAGGCGCCGGCCCCGGCGGGGACGCGGGCGGGCCGCCCGTCCCGCCGGGGCCGGAAAGGCGCCGGTGAGCCGCGCGGCGGCGGCCGGCGCGGCCGCGGTTCAGTGGGTGAGCGCGCCCGGGTCCCGGCGGCTGCTCATCGACCGCATGATGTGCTCCACCAGCGTGATCAGCACCTGCTTGGCCGACTCGCGGTCGCGCACGTCGCAGTCGATGACCGGCACGTACGACGGCAGGTCCAGGGCGTCGCGCACCTGCTCGGGCGAGTGCCGCGCGGCGCCCTCGAAGCGGTTGACCCCGATGATGAACGGGACGCCGCGGCGTTCGAAGTAGTCCACCGAGGCGAAGCAGTCGGCCAGCCGCCGGGTGTCGACGAGCACCACCGCGCCCAGGGCGCCCTTGGCCAGCTCGTCCCACATGAACCAGAACCGGTCCTGGCCCGGCGTGCCGAACACGAACAGCACCAGGCCGTTGGGCAGCGTGATGCGCCCGAAGTCCATGGCCACCGTCGTGGTCGTCTTGTCCTGGACGGCGGTGGTGTCGTCGATCCCGATGCTCTTTTCGGTGAGCGCCTCCTCGGTGCGCAGCGGCCGGATCTCGCTCACCGCGCTCACCAGCGTGGTCTTGCCGACTCCGAACCCGCCGGCCACCAGGATCTTGACGGTCAGCGCGGAATCGCCCGGCGGCGGGCCCGCGTCAGAGCGCACGGATTCCATCGATCACTTCCTTGAGTACGCGCTCGCTGGGGAACTGGGCCACCGGCGCGGGTCGGCGGACCTGGATCAGCGAGCGGTCGAGCAGGTCGCCGAGCAGGACCCGGACGACCCCGAGGGGGAGTTCCAGTTCCGACGCTATCTCGACAACCGACAGCGGGGTGTGGCAAAGTGCCAAGATCATTTCATGTTCCGGCTCCGGTGCCCACTGGGACGCTCCCGATCCGGCCGGGACCTGCTCTGCGGCGTCGCCGTCCGCGGCGAGCCCGGCCGCCGCCTGCTCGTCGGTGACGATCAGCGCGACCAGGTCGAACTGCTCGGCGAGCTGGTGGTCCGTGCGGCCCCCGGTGAGCGCATACGGGCGCACCACGGGCCCGTTCGACTCGTCGTGCCAGACCGGCGGCCGGCGCCCCGCGGCGCCGGAGCCGGTGGAATGCGGGCCCGCCATGTCACGCGCCACCTGGTTCGGAGCCCACCCGCGGGTCGGCCGACAGATGCTGCCCGACCCGCGTGACCAGCATCGCCATCTCGTAGGCGATGACGCCGAGGTCGGCGCCCGCGTCGGCGAGCACCGCCAGGCAGGCGCCCTGCCCGGCGGCGGTGACGAACAGGAACGCCGACTCCATCTCCACGATCGTCTGCCGCACCGGACCGCCGCCGAAGCTCTCCCCGGCGCCGCGGGCGAGGCTCTGGAAGCTGGCCGCCACCGCGGACAGGTGGTCGGACTGCTCGGCGTCCAGCCCGCTGGAGGAGGCGATGCGCAGGCCGTCGCTGGACAGCACGACCGCGTTCTGCACCTTCGCCACCCGTTGGACCAGGTTGTCGAGCAGCCAGCTCAGCTCACCGCCGGGTCCGCCCGCAGTGTCCGTGCCGGCCTGCTGGGATTCTGTCATCGGCTGTCGTCCTCCTGGGCTCGGGGGGATTGGGCTGGGGGCGGCGGGGCGCCGTCCCGCTCCGCCTCCCGGCGGCCGCGTTCCCAACCGCGCTGCATCGCCGACAGCATCGTGCGCAGGCTGTCGGGCGAGCGCTGCGGGTCCGCGGCGGCCGGACCGGCGGCGGCGGGCTCGGCGGGCGGGGCGTCCGCCTGCGGGGCGGGCGGAGCGGGCAGGGGGCCGGTGCCGGCGGGCGGGGCGCCGTCGTCCGGGGGACGCAGCCCGGCGGCGGCCAGGTCGGCGTCCACCTTCTCGCGCAGCTGGGGCACCAGGTGCGTCTGGCGCCTGCGGCGCGGCAGCCCGTCCTCGGTCAGGAGCGGCTCCTGGTCCGCCGCGGGCGGCCGCCGCTCCTCGGCGGATGCCCCGGTGGCGGGGGACGTGTCTTCTGCGGACGCCCCCGCGGCGGGGGGCGCCTCGTCGGAGGGGGGCGCCTCATCGGCGGGAGGCCCGCCGACGGGCGGACGTCCCGTGCGGCGCCGCCGCGGCAGCTCGTCCGTCGCCGCGTCGCCGGCCGCGGGCTGCAGCGCGGGCGGCGCCGGCTTGTCGGACCGCTCGGACGGCGCCGGCGACTCGGACCTCGCGGACGGTCCGGCCACCAGCCGCATGACGCCCTGCTGCCCGGACGCGGCGGCCGGCGCCGAGGCGGGCGCCGCGACCACCACGGGCTGCGGCAGCACCCGCCGGTCCTGCTCGCCCTCGGACTGCCGGACGGGCGGGTCCTCGGGCTCGACGATCAGCGACGACGGCAGCAGCACGATCGCCGTCGTCCCGCCGTACGGGGAGGGGCGCAGCGTGACCTGGATGTCGTGGCGGTGGGCCAGGCGCGCCACCACGAACAGGCCGAGGCGGGCGCTGTCGGCGGGGTCGAACTCCGGCGGGTCGGCCAGCCGCTCGTTGGCCAGCCGCACCGCCTCGGCGGACATGCCGAGCCCCCGGTCCTCGACCTCGATGGCGAAGCCGCTGGCCACCGGGTGCCCGCTGACCCGCACGGGCGACTGCGGCGGGGAGAACGTGGTGGCGTTCTCCACGATCTCGGCCAGCAGGTGCACCACGTCGGCGACGGCGGATCCGGCCAGCGCCAGCCGGGGCAGCGGCTGCACCCGGACCCGCGGGTAGTCCTCCACCTCGGCGACCGCGCCGCGCACCACGTCCACCAGCGGCACCGGGCGGCGCCAGCCGCGGCCGGACGGGCGGCCGGCCAGGATGACCAGGCCCTCGGCGTGCCGCCGCATGCGGGTGGCCAGGTGGTCCAGGCGGAACAGGTCGGCCAGCTCGGCGGGGTCCTCGGTGCGGTGCTCCATCTCGTCCAGCAGGCTGAGCTGGCGGTGCAGCAGCGCCTGGTTGCGGCGGGCCAGGTTGACGAACACCTCGTTGAGGCCGCGCCGGGCGTCGACCTCGGCGGCGGCGGCCAGCAGGACCGCCTCCCGGGCGCGCGCGAACGACTGGGAGATCTGCCGGATCTCGTCGATCCGGTAGTCGTCCTCGGGCTCCTCGTCGGCGGTGCGGAGCGGCCGTCCGGCGCGCGCGTCCTCGGCGAGCTGGGGCAGCCGCCGCTTGGTGAAGTCGACGACGCGGGCGGTCAGCGTGCGGCACTCGCGCAGCAGCCGCCGCGACACGCGCGCCGCGACCACCAGGGAGAGCACCAGCGCGAGCAGGCCGAGGCCGCCGGCGGCGGCGAGCCGGGCGAACACGCCGACGGCGATGCCGCGGGCCCGGTGGGTGACGCCGTCCAGCACCTGGTTCTCGAAGCCGTAGAGGCGGTCGAGGACGGGCTCGGCGGCCGCGTTCCAGTCCACCGCGCCGACGGGCGGCGTCATGTGCGCGGCGGAGTCGGCCGCGGCGCCGGTGCGCGCCGTGCGGGCCGTGGTCTCGGTGCGGCCGGCCGTACGCGCACCGGTGCGCGCGGTCGGTTCGGCCGCGTGCATGATCCGCTCCTCCAGGTTGCGCAGCCGGGAGAACTGCGGCATGGCGACCAGCCGGTCGTAGCGGCCCCGGTCGGCGGCGGTCAGGCCCGGTACCGCGTCGGCGTAGGTGTACCGCTGGACGCCGGCGAGCTGGGCGAACAGGGCGCGTTCGGCGGCGGTCAGGCGGCCCGCCGCCAGCACGCCGGTGATCAGGGCGTCCTCGCGGGCCAGGTACTCGCGGGCGCGGGTGAGCTGCAGCAGGGCGCGGGCCTCGGCGGCGATGCGCGGGTCCTCGGGGGTGACGGCCCCGTAGACGCCGAACGCGGCGTCGATGACCTCCGAGTAGTCGGTCAGGATCCGGGTGCGGTCGGCGCCGCGCTGGTCGACCAGGCGGCGGATGCCGTCCAGCTCGCCCAGCTCCCGCAGCAGCCCGTCCAGGCGCGCGCGGACGGGGGGTTCGAGCGTGTCGCCGGCCTCCGGGTCCTTCCTGTAACGCTCCACGGTCGCCCGGGCCCCGTCGGTGGCCCGGCGCTGGGCGGTCAGCTCGGACTGCCGGGCCGCGGAGCGGGCGCCCAGGACGGCCAGCGACAGGCGGCGCTCCTTCTGCAGCGCGTCGACCAGCCGCTGGGTGGGCAGCAGCGTCCGGTTCTGGAACCGGTCGCTGTCCAGCAGGGCCTTGGCGTCACCGAAACTGATCGTGGTGAGGTAGCCCCACAGCGCGACCAGCGACAGCAGCGGCACGAGGAGCATCAACGCGATCCTCGACCGGATGGAGGTGAAACGCCGGGCCCTCACGGTCGGCACACCGGGCGCGCGTGGGCGGTCGAGGGCAGCCGGGGGGACGACATGCTGGTGAACCTCCCGAATGCGGGTTCTGCGGGGGTTTGCCGGAGCCTACTATGGCGGCCCGGCATTGCCGATCTTCGGGGCGGCGCGCCGTGACGGGCCGAACGCCGAAAGTCAGGCCCGGTGGGCGCACGAAGGCGCGCCCCGCCGCACCGGCCGCCTGGCCGGTGCGTTCGGGACGGCGGGACGGCCCGCCCGCGGGCCACCGGGCATCCCCTCAGGCGAACCTCGGATCGACCTGCATGTGCGTGCCCACCCGCTTGATCAGCACGGCCATCTCGTAGGCGATCAGGCCGGCGTCGGCCTCGGCCTCGGCGAGCACGGCCAGGCAGGAGCCGTCGCCCGCGGCGGTCACGAACAGCAGGACGTGGTCCATCTCGATGATGGTCTGGCGGACGTTTCCGCCGCCGAAGTGCCGTCCGGCGCCCCGGGCCAGGCTCTGCACGCCGGCGGCGAGCGCCGCGAGGTGCTCGGCATCCTCGCGGGCCAGTTCACGGGAGGCGGCGACAGCGAGGCCGTCCCTCGACAGCAGCACCGCCTGCCGGACCGCCGGCACACGCTCGGCGAAGTCGTTGACCAGCCAGTTCAGCTCACCGGTCGCGGTGTTGTGCGTCATCTTTCCCTCGTCGGTCGGCAGGCTCCCGGCGTCCGCGTCGGCCGTTTTCGGACGCGTCCCCGGCCCCTGAAAGCGCCGCAGACATTACCAGCCGCTATGCGGCATTTCCACGGATTCGCCATTTGGCACGCCGACGGACGCCCACCCCATCTCCCGACACAGATGTCTTATTTGCGTAATTAGTCCGAATTGACGCTCGGTGTCGCGCGGTCGAAGCGCAGGTCGCGGGCGTCCGTGCGGCCGGGCCCGGTGCTGTGCCATGATGCCCTGAAACGCCGAGCCGTCCGCGTGCGACGGCCGACGGCGTTACGATTCCCGCCGTGAGTCCCGAAACCCAGGCATCCGAGGCACTTCCGTCGAGACGCCGCCGCACGCCCCGCGGCGGCCGCCACCGGGGTACCGAATCCTTCGTGCTCCCCCCGGGCGCGCCCCCGCTCGTCCTGGCCGTCCCCGGTTCCGCCGCGGGCGGAGGCGGCGCGATCGCGGCCGAGCTGGCCGTGCTGGTGGAGACCGAGCAGACCGGGCAGCCTGCTCTGGTCGGCCACCTGGAGGGCGAGGAGAAGTCGCTGCGCTCGGTCCTCGCGGGCGTGCGCCGGCAGCGCCCCGAGGAGCCCGCCGCGGTGGTGGTGCCGCTGCTGACCGGCCCGCACCCCCAGGTCGACCCCCTGCTGCGCGAGGCGGTGGCGTCCGCGCCCGCGCCCGTCCTGCTCGCCGAGCCGCTCGGCCCGCACCCGCAGATCGCCGCGGCGCTGCACGAGCGGCTGGCCGAGGCCGGGCTGGCCCGCGCCGACCGCATCCGGATGATGAGCATGGTGACGGCCGCCAGCGGCTTCCTCGTCGTCACGCCCGGCGAGCAGCCCGCGCTGCGGCAGGCCGAGGTGACCAGCGTGCTGCTGGCCTCCCGGCTGGCCGCCCCGGTGTTCACCGCCCTGCTGGACGACCCCGCGGGCATCGACGCCGCCGTCCGGCAGCTGCGCGACGCGGGCGCCAACCGGCTGGCGCTGGCCCCGTACATCATCAACGGCGAGCCCTACCGGGAGGCCATCGCGAACGCGGCCGCCCGCGCCGGCGCCCAGTACGCCGCCCCGATCGGCGCCCACCCGGCCCTGGCGGAGCTGGCCGCCCTGCGCTACACCGAGGCCATGGAGCGGGCCCTCACCGCCCTCGAGCGCCGCTGACGGCACGCGCCGTCCGCTCGCGGCGAGCGGCCCCCGGGGGCCGAGCCACCCCGCCATGCCGCCGTGCCCGAGCGCCCAGACGACCCCGCCATCGACCCGCCGCCACCGTCCGCCGCCCGAGACGGCCCGGCACCGGACAGCGCGCGGCGTGCCGTCCCATCAGGACGGCACGCCCACGACGCGGTCAGCGGTTCTTGAAGTCGGGAGGGCGTTTCTCCAGGGTGGCGGCCATGCCCTCGGCCAGGTCCTCGGTGAAGAACGCCAGCGTCTGCACACCGGTCTCGGCCGCCAGCTGGGCGCGCAGTCCGGGGGCGTCCAGGGACATGTTGAGCAGTTCCTTGGTGCGGCGCAGCCCGTAGGGGGACTTGGCGAGCAGCTCGTCGGCCAGCGCCAGCGCGGCCTTCAGGTCCGCGCCCTGCTCGGTCACCTCCGTGACCAGGCCCAGCTCGGCCGCCTCCGTCACGTCCAGCCGCCGCCCCCGGTAGAAGATCTCGGCCGCGCGGGCCGGGCCGACCAACCGCGGCAGCAGCCACGACAGCCCGCAGTCGCCCGCCGACAGGCCGAGGTCCACGAACGGCACGACGAACCTGGTGGTCGGGTCGGCCACTCGCAGGTCGCAGGCGAGCGCCCAGGACACCCCCATGCCCGCCACCGGGCCGTGCAGCGCCGCGATCACCGGCTGCGGGATCTCCCGCAGCCGCGCGGTCACCTCGCCGCCCCGGGCGATGCTCCGGTAGATCCGCTGCGGGCGCCCCTCGGTCGCGGCCCCGTCGGCGGCATCACCGGCGGCGTCGGTGTCGCCGGCGCCGCCGCCGCGCAGGTCCATGCCCGCCGAGAAGCCGCGTCCCTCGCCGGTGAGCACGACCACCCGGGTCTCGGCGTCGCGCATCAGCTCGTTGAGGACGTCGACCATCTCCTCGGTGAGCGCGGCGGTGACCGCGTTCAGCCGCTCCGGGCGGGACAGGGTGATCACCAGCACCCCGTCCCGCCGCTCGAGTTTCAGATCACCCATGTCCGGCGCGCGGTCAGGAGCCCAGGTGCTGGATCAGCGGGGCCATCTGCTCGCCCGGGTTCTTCGGCACGATGTACGGCTCCTGGGCGTTGATCGCCTCCCAGTTGTCGCGGATCGCCTCCACCGACAGGGCGTCCTTGGTGCCCCAGCCCGGCCCCTCGGCCACGAACACCCGGGCCACCCGGCCGCCGCCGACGGTGTAGACCTCGCCGCTGACCGGGACGCTCTCGTGCACCAGGTAGGCCACCAGCGGGGTGACCTTGTCCACGCCGAGCTTCTCGGCGGAGTCGGGGGGCAGCAGGTCCTCGGTCATCCGGGTCCATGCGACCGGGGCGATCGCGTTGGCCTTGATGTCGTACTTGGCGCCCTCGTGGGCGAGGGTCCGGGTGAACCCGACCAGGCCCATCTTGGCGGTGGCGTAGTTGGCCTGCCCGAAGTTGCCGAACAGCCCGGCGGGCGAGGAGGTGTTGACGATGCGGCCGTAGCCGTTCTCCCGCAGGTGCGGCCAGGCCGCCTTGGTGACCAGGAACGAGCCGCGCAGGTGCACGGCGATCACCGCGTCGAACTCCTCGACGGTCATGTTCTTGAACGACCGGTCGCGCAGGATGCCCGCGTTGTTGATGACGATGTCGACCTTGCCGAACGCCTCCAGCGCCGCGCCCACCACGGCCTCGGCGCCCTCGGGCGTGGCCACGTTGTCGGGGCTGGCCACGGCCTCGCCGCCGTTCTTTGTGATCTCCTCGACGACCTCCTGCGCCGGACCGGCGGAGGCGCCGACGCCGGAGCGGTCCCCGCCCAGGTCGTTGACGACCACCTTGGCGCCGCGCGCGGCCAGTTCCAGCGCATGCTGACGCCCGAGACCGTGGCCCGCTCCGGTGACGACCGCGACCCGGCCGTCGTAGCGCAGTTCCGACATCCCGCTCTCCTCACATCGCACCGAACACGTCGACGGGTGGTCGACGGGTGTACGCCCTCAGGTAACCACCCGAGGGTTACCCAGTGGTACCACCTGACCGAATCTGACTCGGCTTCGCCCCCTGGACTTCTCCCCCGGAGGCGCGGCGGGTACTCGTCCGGGATGCCCGTCGGCGGGTGATCGTCCGGTTCGGGTCACCGCCCGTCACGGATGCCGTCGGACGCGCCGTCCGCTGCGGCGTCCGCGACGAGGGCGCCGGCGGCGTCCCCGGGCAGGTCCCGCTCGACGCCATCGGCCCCTTTTCCGGACCGCGCCTCGCCCCTGTGCCTGCGCCACGCCCAGACGCCCAGCACGACGAGCGCGACCGCGGCCAGCGCGACCGACAGGCCGCGCCCGGCGACCTTGGCCACGTGCTCGAACGCCGCCCCGGTGAAGAACCCGCCGAAGGTGAACACGCCCACCCAGCAGATCCCGCCGAGCGCGTTGAACACCAGGAACCGGGCGTAGGGCATGCGGGCGCTGCCCGCCAGGGCGGGCATCAGAGCGCGCAGCAGCGCGGTGAACCGCCCGATGAACACGGCGAACGCCCCTCGCCGCCGGATGAGGTTCTGGGCGCGGCCCACCGCGGCCCGGTGCCGCCGCGTCGCCCGCGTGTCGAGCAGGCGGTCGCCGTAGCGGCGGCCGATCTCGTAGCCCGCCGAGTCGCCCGCGATCGCGGCGGCGATCGCCACCGGCAGCAGGACGGCCAGCGACAGCCGCCCCTGGGAGGCCAGCACCCCGCCGACCACGATCGCGGTCTCGCCCGGGAAGACGAACCCGAAGAACAGTGCGGCCTCGGCGAACACCAGGCCGGCCACCAGCAGGTAGACCGGCAGCGGCGGCAGCCCGTCCACCAGGGCGCTGAAGTGCTGCGTCATGGAAACCCCGGCGCTCAGGCTAGCGGCACCGGCGGGTGCGGCGGCACGCTGGTGGGAAAAAGACGAGCACGCGACGGACGTCAGGGGCGCGGATGACGAAGATCATCACCAGGGAGATGAAGGACGGCCGGTTCGAGCGCCAGCCGAACCGCTTCACCGACCGGATCACCGCGGACGGCTCCAGCGGGTACCCCGCCGAGCCCGGCCGCTACCGGCTGCTGGTCTCCTACGCCTGCCCGTGGGCGCACCGCTCGCTGATCGTCCGGCGGCTGCTCGGTCTGGAGGACGTGATCGGCCTCGGCGTGGTCGACCCGATCCGCGACGAGCGCGGCTGGCGCTTCCCCGAGCCCGACCCGGTGACCGGCGCGACGTTCCTGGCCGAGCTGTACCGGGCCACCGACCCGTCCTACGAGGGGCGCGTCACCGTCCCGTGCGTGTGGGACGCCCGCACCGGGCGGATCGTCACCAACGACTTCCCGGCGATCACCACGACGATGGAGCTGGAGTTCGCCGCCCACCACGCCCCCGGCGCGCCCGACCTGTACCCCGAGGAGCTGCGCGCCGAGATCGACGAGCTGAACGAGCTGGTCTACACCAACGTCAACAACGGCGTCTACAAGGCCGGCTTCGCCACCGCCCAGGAGCCGTACGAGGAGGCCGTCGACGCGCTGTTCGACACGCTCGACCTGCTGGAGGAGCGCCTGGCGACGCGGCGCTACCTGATGGGCGACCGGCTCACCGAGGCCGACGTGCGGCTCTACCCCACGCTGGTGCGCTTCGACGTCGTCTACCACGGGCACTTCAAGTGCAACCTGCGGCGGCTGGTCGACTACCCCAACCTGTGGGGCTACGTCCGCGACCTGTACTCGATGCCCGCCTTCCGGGAGACTACGGACTTCGACCACATCAAGCGGCACTACTACGTCACGCACGAGGGCATCAACCCCTCCGGGGTGGTGCCCAAGGGGCCGATCATCAACTGGAACGAGCCGCACGATCGCGCCCGCCTCGCCGCCGGCTGAGGCGGCGGAGCCCGCCGTGGCCGGTCCGTGCCAGACGTCGCGCTGCGCGCGGAGAGTCCTCGGGGCGTCGGCCTCCCTCGTTATGCTGACGCCCCACATCCCGCCCCCGGGACGCGCCGTCCGCGGAACCTCCGGGGCCAGCGCGACCGTCAAATACTTCGCGAAACCTCCACGGAAGGGTCAGTCAATGCGCAGCGCGTTCTTCGGCAACATGGACCAGGGGCAGCAGCTCCCCGGCCACTTCGCCCTGCAGAACTCCAAGATGCTCCGGGTCCACCTCAACGGGGACGTCCTGGCCCGGCAGGGGTCCATGGTCGCCTTCCAGGGGCAGATGGACTTCGACTACGAGGGCGCCGGGGGCATCGGCAAGTTCATGAAGAAGGCGCTCACCGGCGAGGGCGTCCCCACGATGCGGGTCAAGGGGCAGGGCCTGCTGTTCCTGGCCCACGACGCCGACGACATCCACCTGTTCTACCTGGAGAACGAGGGCATCACCGTCAACGGCTCCAACATCCTCGCCTACGACGCGCACCTGCAGTCCGACATCAAGCGCGTGCAGGGCGCGGGCATCGCCGCGGGCGGGCTGTTCAACACCACCCTCACCGGCACCGGCTGGGTGGCGCTCACCACACACGGCACCCCGGTCATGCTCGACTGCGGCCGGGCGCCCACGTTCGTCGACGGCCAGTCGGCGGTGGCCTGGAGCAGCCACCTGCAGGTCGGCGTCAACCGCACCTTCAAGATGGGCGCGCTGATCGGCCGGGGCAGCGGCGAGGCCATGCAGCTGGCGTTCCAGGGGCAGGGCTTCGTGCTCGTCCAGGCCAGCGAGGGCCCGACGATCCCGCCGCACACCCACTGACCTGCGGACGGCTCGCAGCCGCCGGAGGTTTTCACAGATCACGATGAACTCGGCCCGCCGGATTCGGCAAGATCCACCGTAACGGGGGCCTGCGGGGGCGGGGTGCCGCCGTCGCGGCGTCCCCGGCGGGCGAGTGCGAGTAGCCTTAAGTCGTCTCAGAACACACCTGCGAGCTGCGGAAGAGGGCGATCTCCGCCGTGTCGACAGAGTCGCACACAAGTGCCGACCCCAAGCACACAGATTTCGGTGCCAACGAGTGGCTGGTCGACGAGCTGTACCACAAGTACCTCGAAGACCCGAACTCCGTGGACGAAGCCTGGTGGAGCTTCTTTGCGGACTACCAGCCGGACTCCCGGCCGTCCGCCGCTCCCCCGACCGCGTCCCCCGGCACCGACGGAGCGGTCGTGACGGCCGCCAACGGCACCGCGGCCGCCCCGCCGACACAGCCGGTGACGCCGCCCAAGGCCGCCCCCAAGGCGGCACCGAAGGCCGAGGCCAAGAAGGCCCCCGCCGTCCAGCTGCCCGAGGGCGCCGAGGAGGTCCGGCTGCGCGGCGTCGCCGCCCGCACCGCGACCAACATGGACGCCAGCCTTGCGGTGCCGACGGCCACCAGCGTGCGGGCGGTCCCGGCCAAGCTGCTGATCGACAACCGCATCGTCATCAACAACCACCTCGCGCGCGGCCGCGGGGGCAAGGTCTCCTTCACCCACCTGATCGGCTACGCCATCGTCCGCGCGCTGCAGGCGATGCCGGAGATGAACAACGGCTACGCCGAGATCGACGGCAAGCCGACGCTGATCAAGCCCGCGCACGTCAACTTCGGCCTGGCCATCGACCTGCAGAAGGACGACGGCACCCGGCAGCTGGTGGTGCCCAACATCAAGGCCGCCGAGACGCTGGACTTCCGCCAGTTCTGGGCCGCCTACGAAGAGATCGTCCGCAAGGCGCGCGCCGGCAAGCTGACGCTTGAGGACTTCCAGGGCACCACGATCAGCCTGACCAACCCCGGCACGATCGGCACCGTGCACTCGGTGCCGCGGCTGATGCCCGGCCAGGGCTGCATCATCGGCGTGGGCGCCATGGAGTACCCGGCCGAGTTCGCCGGGGCATCCGCCGAGACCCTGGCGCGCAACGGCATCAGCAAGGTCATGACGCTGACGTCGACCTACGACCACCGCATCATCCAGGGTGCGCAGTCGGGCGACTTCCTGCGCCGCATCCACCAGCTGCTGCTGGGCGAGGACGGCTTCTACGACGAGATCTTCGAGGCGCTGCGGATCCCGTACGAGCCGGTCCGCTGGGTGCAGGACATCTCGGCCACCCACGAGGACGACGTGGCCAAGGTCGCCCGCGTCCACGAGCTGATCCACGCCTACCGGGTGCGCGGCCACCTGATGGCCGACACCGACCCGCTGGAGTACAAGCAGCGCCGCCACCCCGACCTGGACATCCTCCAGCACGGCCTCACCCTGTGGGACCTGGAGCGCGAGTTCGCCACCGGCGGCTTCGGCGGCAAGCCGACCATGAAGCTGCGCGACATCCTGGGCGTGCTGCGCATGGCCTACTGCCGCACGGTCGGCATCGAGTACATGCACATCCAGGACCCCGAGGAGCGGGCCTGGATCCAGGAGCGGGTGGAGGTTCCGCACGACAAGCCGTCGCGCGAGGAGCAGCTGCACATCCTGCGCCGCCTCAACAGCGCCGAGGCGTTCGAGACGTTCCTGCAGACCAAGTTCGTCGGGCAGAAGCGATTCTCGCTGGAGGGCGGCGAGTCGCTGATCCCGCTGCTGGACTCGGTGATCTCGGCGGCGGCGCAGGCGCACCTGGACGAGGTCGTCATCGGCATGGCGCACCGCGGCCGGCTCAACGTGCTGGCCAACATCGTCGGCAAGTCCTACGGGCAGATCTTCGGCGAGTTCGAGGGCAACCTCGACCCGCGCAGCGCCCAGGGCTCGGGCGACGTGAAGTACCACCTGGGCGCCGAGGGCGACTTCGTGGCCCCCGACGGCTCGAAGATCCGCACGTCGCTGGTGGCCAACCCGTCCCACCTGGAGTGCGTCGACCCGGTGCTGGAGGGCGTGGTCCGCGCCAAGCAGGACGTCCTGGACGTCGGCGAGGCGGGCTTCACCGTGCTGCCGATCCTCATCCACGGCGACGCGGCGTTCGCCGGGCAGGGCGTGGTGGCCGAGACGCTGAACCTGTCGCAGCTGCGCGGCTACCGCACCGGCGGCACCGTGCACGTGGTGGTCAACAACCAGGTCGGCTTCACCACCGCGCCGGAGTACTCGCGCTCCAGCGTCTACTCCACCGACGTGGCCCGGATGATCCAGGCGCCGATCTTCCACGTCAACGGCGACGACCCGGAGGCGTGCGCGCGGGTGGCGCGGCTGGCCTTCGAGTACCGGCAGACGTTCAAGAAGGACGTCGTCATCGACATGGTCTGCTACCGGCGGCGCGGGCACAACGAGTCCGACAACCCCTCGTTCACCCAGCCGCTGATGTACGACCTGATCGACGCCAAGCGCTCGGTCCGCAAGCTGTACACCGAGGCGCTGATCGGCCGCGGCGACATCACGGTCGAGGAGGCCGAGGCGGCGCTGCGCGACTACCAGGAGCAGCTGGAGCGGGCGTTCACCGAGACCCGGGAGGCGGCCAAGCGGCCGCTGGAGCCGGGGTCGGTGGTCAAGCCGGACGTCGAGGAGCGCATCCCGATCGACCACGCGGGCACGGGCACCGCGATCCCGATGGAGACGGTCAAGCGCATCATCCAAACGCAGGTCACGCTGCCGGAGGGCTTCAACGTGCATCCGCGGCTGCAGCCGATCCTGCAGCGCCGGGTGCAGTCGATCGAGGACGACGCGATCGACTGGGCCACCGGGGAGCTGCTGGCGTTCGGGTCGCTGCTGATCGACGGGCACCCGGTCCGGCTGGTCGGCCAGGACTCGCGGCGCGGCACCTTCGGCCAGCGGCACGCGGTGCTGGTGGACCGCAAGACCGGCGAGGAGTACACCCCGCTCAAGCAGTTCGGGCAGGGCGTGTCGAAGTTCTACGTGCACGACTCGCTGCTCAGCGAGTACGCGGCGATGGGCTTCGAGTACGGCTACGCGATGACCCGGCCGGACGCGCTGGTGTGCTGGGAGGCCCAGTTCGGCGACTTCGCCAACGGCGCGCAGTCGGTCGTCGACGAGTACATCTCGTCCGGCGAGCAGAAGTGGGGCCAGCGCTCGGGCGTGGTGCTGCTGCTGCCGCACGGCTACGAGGGCCAGGGGCCCGACCACTCCTCGGCGCGCATCGAGCGCTACCTGCAGCTGTGCGCCCAGGACAACATGACCGTGGTCTACCCGACGACCCCCGCGAACTACTTCCACCTGCTGCGCTGGCAGGTGCTGTCGCAGCGGGGCAAGCCGCTGGTGGTGTTCACGCCCAAGTCGCTGCTGCGGCTCAAGGCGGCGACCTCGGCGGTCGACCAGATCACCGGCGGCTCGTTCCAGCCGGTGATCGGCGAGACGTCCGCGGACATCGACCCGTCGAAGGTGCGCAAGGTCGTGCTGACGTCCGGCAAGGTCTACTACGAGGCCCTGGCGGCGCGGAAGGCGGCGGGCGTCGACGACACGGCGCTGGTGCGGGTGGAGCGGCTCTACCCGCTGCCGGTGGACGAGATCAAGGCGGAACTGGCCAAGTACCCGGCCGACGCCGAGCTGGTGTGGCTGCAGGAGGAGCCGGCCAACATGGGCGCCTGGCCGTTCATCGCGATCAAGCTGCCGCCGCACCTGGACGGCCGGCAGCTGAACCGGGTGTCGCGCCGGGCGGCCTCGTCGCCTGCGGTCGGCTCGGCCAAGCTGCACCAGGCCGAGCAGGAGGCGCTGCTGGCCCGGGTGTTCGGCGCCGAGCAGTGACGGACCGGAACGGGTAACGACCGGCTGAGGGTCGAGGGCTCCGGGCGCGGCCGCGCCCGGAGCCCTCGCCTTTGCCGCATGGCTGGAGAGAGGCGATGTACTTCACCGACCGGGGAATCGAGGAGCTGACCGAGCGGCGCGGCGAGGAGGAGGTCACCCTGGGCTGGCTGGCCGAGCGGCTGCGCGAGTTCGTGGACCTGAACCCCGACTTCGAGACGCCCGTCGACCGCCTGGCCACCTGGCTGGCCCGGCTGGACGAGGACGACGAGGAGTAGCCCGTTCCGGCGCTGTCCCGACGCGATATGCCCGGACTTACCGAGACGCGACATATCGTGTTTACTGGAAGCAGTCGAACGAAGGGCGATGTCGCGATGCCGCGCTGGACGATCGAGGAACCCACCTCCCTGGACTTCGACGGCGTGGTGGCGTTGAAGACCACGCTGATCGCCGGGAGCGTCTGCGTGCTGGCCGGGGGCGAGCGGCCCTCGGTCCTGGTGGACGAGGTCGAGGGGCCGCCGCTGGTGGTCAGCCACGAGGCCGGCATGCTCAACGTCAGCCACGAGCGGCTCTGGGAGGGCGTGCTGACCTGGCTGCGCACCCAGCGGTGCCGCGCCGTGGTCACCGTCACCGTGCCGCACGACTGCCCGGTCACCGTCAACCTGGTGTCCGCGGACGCCGTCATCACCGGGCTGTCGGCCCGCACGTCCCTCAAGACCGCCTCGGGCGACGTCACCCTGGACGGCGTCACCGGCGAGATCGACGTGGGCACCGTGTCGGGTGCGATCGAGGCCCAGGGGCTGGACGGGCGGGTGGCGTTCACCTCCGTGTCCGGCGACCTGGCGCTGGCGGGCGGCTCGGTCGACGCGCTGACCGCCCGCACCGTCAGCGGCCGCATCGCCGTGGACGTGGACCTGGCCGAGTCCGGCTCGGTGGAGGTCAACACCGTGTCCGGCGAGGTGGCGCTGCGCCTCCCGGAGTCCGTCTCGGCCGAGGTGACGCTGAACTCGGCGGCCGGGCGGCTCGAATCCTCCTTCCCCGGGCTGGAGCGGCAGGACCGCCCGTTCGGCCGGACCGTCGCGGGCAGACTGGGGGACGCCGCCGGCCGGCTGTCGGTGAGCACCGTGTCCGGCAGCGTCACCCTGCTCGGCCGCGCCCCCGGCGACCCCGCATCCGAAATGGAGAAGTGAGTTGAGCCCCGTCTTCGGCCACGGCCGCCTGCGGCTGTACCTGCTCAAGCTGCTGGAGGAGTCCCCCCGGCACGGCTATGAGGTGATCCGGCTGCTGCAGGACCGCTTCCTCGGGGTCTACTCCCCCTCCCCCGGCACGATCTACCCGCGCCTGGCCCGGCTGGAGTCCGAGGGCCTGGTCAGCCACGAGGTCGTCAAGGGCAAGAAGGTCTACTCGCTGACCGACAAGGGCCGGGCCGAGCTGGAGCGCCGCATGGACGAGCTGGCCGAGCTGGAGGAGGAGATCTCCGCCTCGGCGCAGCGGTTCGCCCGCGAGGTGCAGCAGGACGTCCGGCAGACGGTGCGCTCGCTGCGCGAGGAGCTCACCCAGGCCGCCCGCAGCATGCGCGACCAGGGCCGGGCCGCCTCCAAGGAGGCGTGGCGGGAGACCGCCGAACGCCAGAAGGAGGAGTGGCGCCGGCAGAAGGATTTCTGGCGCGAGCAGACGCAGACCTGGAAGGAGGAGTGGCAGCGCAACTGGGAGGAGGTCTGGAAGACCGCGACCGGCTCCCAGGACGACTTCGCCCGCCTCAAGCTGGAGCGCCTGCTCGGCCGCTTCGTCGACGACGTCCGCCGCGACGCCCGCGACGCCCGGCTGAGCGAGCACGACCTGGAGGCGGTGCGGGACCTGCTCGACGACGCCCGCGCCCGCCTCCGCGACCTGCTGTCGTGATCGCTGTCGTGATCGCTGTCGTGATCGCCGCTGTGCGCGTCCCGCCCGGTTCCCTTCGGCCGGGCGGAGCCGCTACGGCGTGAAGACGATCTTGCCGAAGAGGTCGCCCTCGGCCATGGCGGTGAAGCCCTCGACGGCCCGGTTCAACGGCAGCACCCGGTCGATCCTCGGCCGGACGCCCGTCGTGACCAGGAACCGCGCCAGCCGCTGGAGCTGCTCGCGGGTGCCCATGGTGGAGCCGACCACCGACAGCTGCAGGAAGAACACCCGGTTCAGCTCGGCGGGCGGCACCTGGCCGCTGGTCGCGCCCGACACCACGATCCGCCCGCCCGGCCGCAGCGACTTCAGCGAGTGCGACCAGGTGGCCTGGCCGACGGTCTCCATGACCGCGTCCACCCGCTCGGGCAGCCGGGCGCCGGGCTCGAACGCCGCGTCCGCGCCCAGCTCCAGGGCCCGCGCGCGCTTGGCCTCGCTGCGGCTGGTCGCCCACACCCGGTAGCCCGCGGCCGAGCCGAGCGCGATCAACGCGGTGGCGACGCCGCCGCCCGCGCCCTGCACCAGCATGGTCGAGCCGGGCTGCAGGCCGGACTTGTCGAACAGCATCCGGTAGGCGGTCAGCCAGGCGGTCGGCAGGCAGGCCGCCTCCTCGAACGACAGCTCCGCGGGCTTGTGCACCAGGTTGCGGCGCGGCACCGCGACCTTGTCGGCGAACGTGCCGTCGTGCAGCTCCGACAGCAGCGACCGCTTGGGGTCGAGGGTCTCGTCGCCGCCGCCGCGCTGCGGGTCGCCGATGACCGAGTGCACGATGACCTCGTTGCCGTCCTCGTCCAGCCCGGCCGCATCGCAGCCCAGGATGATCGGCAGCCGCTCGGCGCGCAGCCCCACGCCCCGCAGCGACCACAGGTCGTGGTGGTTGAGGGCGGTGGCCTTGACCGTCACCGTGGTCCACCCGTCGGGGACCTGCGGGTCGGGCCGCTCGCCCAGCGTCAGCCCGTTCACGGGGTTGTCTGCGTCGAATCGCGTAGCCGTCACAGCGAACATGACCGCACCCTAGTCCGCGCCGCCGCCGCAGTCCCCAGCCGGGGGCGCCCTCCGCGCAGGAAGGGACGCCAGGAGCGCGGCTTCGGGGTCTCTTCGGGCGCCTCGCCGGCTGTCAGGCCCTCCGGGTGCTCCAGGTCAGCCGCGCGCGTCGCCGACGTCCACGTGGGTGGGGTCGAGGACCCGGCGCAGGAAGCGCTGGGTGCGCTCGTGCTGCGGATCGCCGATGACCTGGTCCGGCGGCCCCTGCTCGACGATCACACCGCCGTCCATGAACACCACGTGGTCGGCCACGTCCCGGGCGAAGGCCATCTCGTGGGTGACCACGAGCATGGTCATGCCCTCCTGGGCGAGCTGGCGCATGACGGTGAGCACATCGCCGACCAGTTCCGGGTCGAGCGCCGAGGTGGGCTCGTCGAACAGCATCAGGCTCGGGTCCATCGACAGCGCCCGCGCGATGGCGACGCGCTGCTGCTGCCCGCCGGACAGCTGGGAGGGGTAGCTGTCGGCCTTGCCCTCCAGCCCCACCTTGGCGAGGTTCTCGCGGGCGATCCGCTCGGCCTCGGCCTTGGACCGCTTGAGCACCCGCCGCTGGGCGATGGTGAGGTTCTCCAGCACCTTCAGGTGGCTGAACAGGTTGAACTGCTGGAAGACCATGCCCAGGCGGCGGCGGGCCGCGTTGATGTCCACGTCGGGGTGGGTCAGCTCGACGCCGTCCACGACGATCGTGCCCGCGGTCGGCTCCTCCAGCAGGTTCACGCACCGCAGCAGCGTCGACTTGCCCGAGCCGGACGGGCCGATGATGCAGATGACCTGGCCCCGCTGCACCGACAGGTCGATGCCCTTGAGCACCTCGACGGGGCCGAACGACTTGCGCAGCCCGCGGATCTCCACCATGTGCGTCACAACGCTCACCGTGCCTTCGCCTGGCGGGCCTCAAGCCTGCGCACGAGGTAGCCCAGCGGAATCGTGATGATCAGGTATGCCGTGCCGGCCACCATGATGGGGGTGACGTCCGCCAGCCGCACCGCGACCTGCTCCCCGAACTTGGTCAGCTCGACCTGGCTGCTGGTCACGCCGAGCACGAAGACCAGCGAGGAGTCCTTGAACAGCAGCACCAGCTCGTTGGTGAGCGGCGGGATCACGATCCGGAACGCCTGCGGGATGACGATCGTGAGCATGGCGCGGCCGTAGGACATGCCCAGCGAGCGGGCCGCCTCCATCTGGCCCTTGGGCACCGCCTGGATGCCGGCCCGGATCGTCTCGGCCATGTAGGCGGCGCCCACCAGGCCGAGCCCGAGGGCGATCTGGGTGTAGATGCCGCCGGGCGGGTCGCTGAACGCCGGGAAGGCGATCGGCAGGCCGAAGGCGACCAGGATCAGGATCAGCAGCGCGGGCAGCCCGCGGAAGATCTCGATGAAGACCAGCCCGAACCAGCGGTACGGCCCCACCGACGACAACCGCATCAGCGCGATCACCAGGCCGACCACGATGCCCAGCGCGTAGGCCAGGACGGTGTAGATCACCGTGTTGCCGAGCGCCCGGAAGATGTCGGGGACGGTCTCGCGCGCCGCGTCGCCGTCGAGGAAGTGCTCGTGGATCTTCCCCCAGTCGGCGAACACAGCGACCAGCACCACGATCAGCAGGAAGATCGCGTACTGGATCCAGCGGCCGATCCGCTGCTTCTGGCGTGGGCTGAGCCCGGTCCGGCCGGCGGGCTTTCCGGCCGGACCGGCCTCTGGCGTCGTCGCGGTCATGAGGAGATATCAGCCTTCGGCGGGCATCGTCTTGGGGTCGGAGCCGACCCACTTCTTGTACGTCGCCTTCCAGGTGCCGTCCTGGATGGCGGACGTGATCGTCTCGTTGATGACCTTCAGCAGCTCCTCGCTGCCGGTCTTCTTGACCGCGAAGCCGTACTGCGCGCCGGTCGGGATCTCGGCGGCGAGCTCGAACTTGCCGGAGACCTCGGGCTTCTTGAGCCACCCGTTCACCACGGGCAGGTCCTGCAGGACAACGTCGATCGCCCCGGACTGCAGGGCCAGCAGCTGCTTGCCGGAGTCCTTGTACTGGCGGGCGCCGGCGATGCCCTTGCTCTTGGCGTAGTCCTGGCTGGTGGTGTCGGCCTGGACGCCGAGCTTGGCGTTCTTGGCCTTGACGTCGTCCACCGAGGTGATGCCCGCGCCCTTCTTGACCAGCAGGCCGAGCACCTCGGGGAAGTACGGCCGGGAGAAGCCCAGGTTCTGCTTGCGCTCGTCGGTGATCGTCATGCCGGCGGCGGCGACGTCGCAGCGGTTGGCGTTGAGCGCGGCACCGCTCTTGATCACGTCGAAGTCGATGTTGACGATCTCCTGGGTGACGCCGAGCTTCTTGGCGACCAGGTCGATCATGTCGACGTCGAACCCGACCACCTTGCCGCCCTCCTCGTACTGGAACGGCGGGTACGGCAGGTTGGTGCAGGTCTTCAGCTTGCCGCTGCTCACCAGCTTGACCCCGGGGACCTTGGTCCCGGTCGCCGAGTCGTCGCCCGAGTCGCCTCCGCACGCGCTCAGCGCCAGCAGGCCGCTCATGGCGAGCGCGGCGGCCGCGACGGCACGGCGACGCAGAGAACCAGTCGTCACGGTCCCCCTCCACAATTTCTCGATCATTGGGCGGATCGGGTCGATCCGCAGACGAGTGCACATTCTGGCGTACACCAGGCATGAACTGGATTAAGGGTGCGAAACAATCGCACAACAGAGCGGGCGGCTCCACCCTACCCGCGGCGACGTTTCGGCTGCACACGGTGGGCATGACGCGAAAGGGACGGGTGTGGCGGGGCGTCCGGGGCGCACGCTCCGTGACGGCCGCCACGCAGGGCCCCGCTCTTCGGGACGAGGCCCCTGTGGCACAATCGGACAACGGGTGACCCCCGTACGTCGCGAGATCACCGCAGGTGCCCGGCCACCAGACCGCACCATCGTCCACGCGCGGCATCGCCTCAAAGCTCTCATCTCACAGACAGGGGTCGCTGTGGCTGTTCAGCCCTTCACCAGCGAAACGCGCCGGTCCGGATCCCCGGACTCCGCCTCGCTCGACAACGATCCGGCATTTCGGTTGCACCGGGGTGGCAAGCTCGAGATGCGCTCCACCATCCCGGTGCGCGACAAGGAAGACCTCTCCCTCGCCTACACCCCCGGCGTCGCCCGGGTGTGCACCGCCATCGCCGACAACCCCGAGCTCGCCAACGACTACACCTGGACGTCCAAGGTCGTCGCGGTGGTGACCGACGGCACGGCCGTCCTCGGCCTCGGCGACATCGGCCCGGCCGCCTCCATGCCCGTCATGGAGGGCAAGTCGCTGCTGTTCAAGGAGTTCGCCGGGGTCGACTCGGTCCCGATCGCGCTCGACTGCACCGGCGTCGACGAGATCGTGGAGACCGTCGTGCGGCTGGCGCCCAGCTTCGGCGGGATCAACCTGGAGGACATCAGCGCACCGCGCTGCTTCGAGATCGAGGACCGCCTGCGCGCGGCCCTGGACATCCCCGTCTTCCACGACGACCAGCACGGCACCGCGGTCGTGACGCTGGCCGCGCTCAAGAACGCCGCCCGCCTGATCGGCCGGCCGCTGTCGGACCTGCGCGCCGTCGTCGCGGGCGCGGGCGCCTCCGGCGTGGCCGTGACGCGGATGCTGCTGGAGGCGGGCATCGGCGACATCGCCGTGTCCGACAGCCGCGGCCTGATCTACCCGGGCCGGGCCGGCCTCAACCCGGTCAAGGAGGCGCTGGCGGCCGACACCAACCGGGCCGGCCTGCGCGGCTCCACCGAGGAGGCGCTGCGCGGCGCCGACGTGTTCATCGGCCTGTCCGGCGGCACCGTGCACGAGTCGGCCATCGCCGCCATGGCCGACGACGCGATCGTGTTCGCGCTGTCCAACCCGACGCCCGAGGTGCCCCCGGAGGTCGCCCGGCGGTACGCCCGGGTGGTCGCCACCGGCCGCAGCGACTTCCCGAACCAGATCAACAACGTGCTGGCCTTCCCCGGTATCTTCCGCGGCGCGCTGGACGTGCGCGCCCGCACCATCACCGAGGGCATGAAGCTGGCCGCCGCCGACGCCCTGGCCGCCATCGTGGGCGACGACCTCGCCCCCGACCACATCATCCCCGGCCCGTTCGACGAGCGCGTCGCGCCCGCGGTGAGCGCGGCCGTGGCCGACCAGGCCCGCCGCGAGGGCGTCGCCCGCTGCTGAGCCGACAACGATCTTCCGGCCCCGATTACGGCCCGTGCTCCCACCCCCGGGAACACGGGCCGTAATCAACTCCACCCCCACCACCTCCGTCAAAACTTCCCCCAAACTCCAACCAGACGACCAATCTGCCGCCATCACACCGCTCATCCCGCAAATATTTCATATTCGCCTCGGCGCCCTCTGCCGCCGCCGTCGCCCAAGGTGTAATAGTCGACACAAGGGAATGCATTGCCCCGCCCGAAGGCCCGACTCCGTCAGGAGCCCTCGTGGACCTCTCCTCCTATGCCGACCTGGCGCTCGACCTGGTGAACACCCGGCAGCCGAGCGGAGACGGGCTGGGCGACCTGGACGGGCTGCAGGCCCTGCTGGCCCACCGTCCGCACCTGGGCGGCCGCGTCACCCGCCGCGACCTGGACGCGATGCGCGAACTGCGCGACGAACTGCGCGCCGTCTTCGTCGCCGCCGACCACGGCGACGAGGAGGACGCCGCCGAACGCCTCAACGCCCTGCTCATCCAGCACCCCATCCACCCCCAGCTGTCCGGCCACGACGCCCAGGGCTGGCACCTGCACCTCAACGAGGGCGGCTCCATCCCCGACCGCTACGCCGCCCGCGCCGCGATGGGCCTGGCCGTCCACATCAGCGACCGCGGCATGCACGGCCTCGGCATCTGCGCGACCGACGGCTGCGACCGGGCCTACCTCGACACCACAGGCGACCCCTCCCGCCACCACTGCCCCGCTCACACCCCTCGCGTCACCGCCGCCGCCCACCACCACCCACCCCGCCGCGTCACCGTCCCCCTCCCCCCACACCCCCGCTAGAGATCCGCGCGCAGGAAAGCCCGACCAGGACATCGCGGCAGTGCCAGGACGCGCCGTCAAACACGCAGATCCACCGACAGTCCTCCGTGGTGCGCGCGCCGTGGCATCCCCAGCCCGAACCGGCTCTCCAGTGTCCAGCTCACCACCTCAACGCACCGGCGCAGCCGACCGGGAACACCACGCCCAGCGGCTGGGCTCGGACAGGGCGGATCAGGACAACCCAGGCCGACGGCCCCCTTCTCCACGCCTGCCCCCATGAATCCCCCGCCGCACACGATCGGCCACACTCCGGCACGAAACCGCTGGACGCGCAGCAGTTGCACCACCTGCGTTCGTCCAACGCCTTGGGGATGGGCCAGGCCGAAGACAGACACCGCCCCTGACTGGTGATCAGCAGCAGCTGGACACTCCAGCAGATCCCCGTGCCGCAGCCGACGGAGCGAGAGGCGCCGCAGCACAGCGGGGTGCCGTCCATCGACCACAGCCGGCACGCCAGGTAACACCAGCCATGCCGCCGCAGCGAACAACGGGGCTGCGCATCCTCCAGATGCCCGTTGCACTCCGACTGGCCGGGCACGCGCAGGAACAGGTACCAGGTCCTTGCGCTGCTCAGCCATCGACACTGGCGATAACGCGCGACCGGGCAGGATTTCGGGCAGAACATCACTAGTCATTGCGCGATCACGCGGTTGCGGGCGACGCGACGCCCCTGGGCGGACATCCCCACTTCGGTGCCAGCGAAAGACGGATTGGTGTCATCATCAACTTCGTGCGACGCAACAGGTTCACGACCACCGCCGCCGCCATCATGATCTTGAGCGCCTGCTCATCGACCCCGGACGAACCGTCGTTCAACCCCACCCCCCGCCCCACCCGCCCCGGCCAGGTCGTCATCATCGCCGGCGACCACAACATCAACCGTGATCCACGCGACGGCGAGTATGCCCTCCAGACCAGTGCATACACGAACGGCGGGCTGGCAGCGGCGGGCGACGGACGCATAATGTTCGAAGTGGTCCACGGCCGAGAGGGCAGAATAGCCCGGCTTGAACACAACGGCCGAATAACGCTGCTGAAGTTGGGGAACGTGCCGAGCCAACTCGCCGTGCACGGCAACGACCTGTGGCTGATGAGCGCATACTCGGGCTTTGATCTCACGAAAGCTTCTCTTGCCACTCTTGGACAAGAGGTCCAGCTCGCTTGGGACAGTGCACTGGGCGAGAAACTTTCAGTGGTCACGGATTCAGGGCGGCCGGCATCGAAGACGAAGCGCGAAGAGATCGCGGAAAGCCTGCAAGACGCTCGATTCAACCTGAGAGCCGACGGCACGCCGATTATCGCCAGAAAAGACGGCGAACTGTTCGAGGTGCCCGAAATAGGCACCATTCGGAGGTGGCATCCCGAGGGATACGACAAGGCACTGGCCAAGGTCTCCGCAGGCACGACTTTTGACACTACGTACGTGGCCAGCGATAGCCGCACCGGCGAGATGGCGATTCTCGGCCACCAGGGGATCATCTGGATTCCCCGCACCGGCGCCGCGTCGGGACTTCGCTTCCCCCAATCCGCGCGGTCCCTGCCCCCCTGGACCGTCGCCGCACAGCTGGGTGATGGGTCGACACTACTCCTGGGGGGCGTGAACGCGACCCATCGCACCCCTCGCCCAGTGCGCGCAAGCAAAGACAAAGGGTTGACATTGTTGTCTTGGGGCGAAGCGAGACGGTGTGACGAGTTCGACGGCTCGCTCGCCACGATCGGCTCAGCATTCCCTGGCGGCATCGCACGCCTACCGGATGGTAGTTTGGTGATCAGCGACAAGATGTGCGGTCGCGTCTATTCATTCCGCATGCCCGACGATCCGGCGGGAAGACCCTACCCCGCCTGAACTCGGCCGGAAACCATGGCGGCTACTGTTGCGGCGCGTTGTGCGACACCGCGTCCTGCGTTTCACGAACGAGAGCCAGCCCCGTCCTCGGCAGATCAGCCGACCTGCTTGATCCACCACTGAACTCGTGCTGCATGGCCCATACCACGATGCGATCCCGCTCCTCATCACTCAGCACGGACTTCCAGAGAACACCGTCGATGAACGGATCGCCGACCTTGCCGTTGTGGGCGATGGCATAACCCCGGGCCAGATCCACGTAGAGCTGACTGGAATAACTAGAGTGAACAGCTTTGATCTGCTCGACATTCTTATCGAAGTCAGCGTACTTGATCTTGTCTAGGGCCGGGTTGGTGGCCATCTCGACACCACTGTCGGCTCCGATGTTCCCTGCGGGCGTCACTCCGATGATGGCCGCCGCGGCATCGCGGAGGAGACTGAGCTGCTTCTTGACCTCTTCGTACTGCGCCTTGATGCGCTCCTCGTTGGTGACTCGCTCCTTGGCGTACGCAGCAATGAGATTTCCCTCAAGGTAGCCACCTCTCGTGGTGGCATCGCCGAGACTGCCCTTCCGGATCGCCCATGCGTTAAGAAGCTGCCGGTACCGTTGGGTGTCCAACGCGAGTTGCGCCCAAGCTCTGTCGTCGATGGCGAGGGTGCGCAGGAAGGATTGCACCTCCTGCCCAAGATGAATATATATCTGCCCAGTGACGGGGTCGGTGAGGAAAAGCCCGGTGCCGCTCGTTGTGCGCTCGGCAGTCGCAAGCGCAGGAATATGCATGCGGGTCATCTGGAGCAACCCCTGGCGCAGGCCGGGGCCGAGTTCGGCGAAATACTCTTCGCCGCGGTGCGGCATCCAGTCGGGTGCCGAACTGTCGGCCACGAGAGGGTTGTAGTCGGCGGCCTTCCCTCGATCCAGGAACTTATGGACCTTGTCCCTGCCGACGTCGTTCCACCAGGCGACGGTTTCCATGATGTTGGCGGCGTTCTCCGCGGCCTGCTCTTCGTGGCCCTTCTCGGGAGTTGTGGCCAGCTTGATCACCGCTCCCGCCGCCGTTCCCTGGTCCATCCAGTCCGGCGCGACCAGCAGCGAACCGTAGGTGTTGCCCGAGCCGCGGCTGAGCAGGATCAATGGAAGTGCCTTGTCCGCGTCCTTGATTGTAAAGGAGCCCTCGAGCTTTGTGGCGGCAAGCTCTCGCGCGGCGGTGGTGTCCTGCTGCTGGGCGATCCTGCCAAGGATGTTCAGTGCCGGGTCGTACTCACGCAGACGTTTGACATTAGGGTCGGTAAAAGGATTTTCTCCGCTGCCGTCGATGCCCCAGTCGTCCCACCATCGGCCGTGGGGCTGATTGATGACGGAGACTTGTCGGGACCCAGGCAACCCGGTGGCGTCGGTCAGTTCGTATGACGGGTACCGCTGGCGCCAGCGCAGCGCGGCCTTGGCCATGTCCAGCAGGACGGCGGAACTCCATTTGACCTCCGGAGCGCTGAGCTTCACCAACAGCGCCTGTCCTGGCATGTCGGAGCCGATGGGGCCGAGCGCGTTGGACACCGCCTTCTCCGAGTCCTCCTTGTTGGACGCGGCGGCCAGGGCGGTGCCCATGTCGGCGACTATCTGCTTGTCGGTTGCGTTGAGTCCAGTGCCGCCATGCCGGCGGTGGAGGTTGTAAGCCAGCTTGCCGATCGATCCGGGTGGGACTTGGGAGAAGAAGGCCGCGAGGTAGCCCGCGTCCTTGCGGTTCTCTCGTAGAGAGCGTGCGATGTCGGCGAGCAGCTCTGTGCTTTCGGCGTTGGATTGCCGCATGTGCGCGGCGTAGAGGTCGGCCTGCATCTGGCCGAGGCGGGCCATCTCCTTGCTATCCAACCGCTCCTTGTCGGGGATGCTCGTCATGCCCCATGAGGCGCGACCACGGTTCTCCGCGATCGCGTAACGGAGGCGGGTGCGCATCCGGCCCGCCTGCTGGCTGCACCAGGCGGCGGTGCGATCGCACTGGGCGGTACCGGCTATCCCAGGTCCCGCTTTCGCCAGCAGAGCGCGGATGCGGCGGCCCTGGTCGGGCAGGCCGTCGGCCGCTCTCCGTAGTGCCGTCTCCAGTCGCTCCATACGGGAGATCGAGACCGATGCCACCCCGGGAAGGCCCGACGGGGGCGTCACGCGGGATATGTGAGGTGGCGTCAGGGTCATCGGCACCTCGTTGGCACGCGCGACCGCACGCAGGATCTCCGCCATCATCCGGCCCAGCGACCGGCCGTGGCCGTCCAGATCCGTGGTGAACGCGGCGGCCGTCCCGCCTTGCCACGTATCGGGCCCCATCACCCGGTTGATCTCGTTCATGAGCGCGGAGATCCCCTGCAACTCCGCCTGAACCGCCGCGGCATCGATCTTCGTTCCATCCACCCGCAGTACACCCTTCTGCCCCGTCGGCCAGAGATAGCGCAACCGGTCAAGAGCGTCAACGGCGCGAAGTAAAGCCGGGACTTGCTTGCTTCGTCCAACGAAGCAAGAAACCGCGCCATACCGGCAAATCAGACTGCGTCCCACTCGTGTCAGAAGCCGGAGAGGCACCGATATAAGACGAGCACCGCCTACAACGGTCGGCCGGTTGATCGAGAAGCCTGCCGCTACCCGGAGAGGTGCCGGTATGGTGTTGGGCGACCATGAGCGAATACCAGTACTACGAGTTTCTGGCCGTTGATCAGCCGCTGGACGAGCGGCAGCAGGCCGAGGTCCGCGCTCTTTCCACCCGAGCCCGGATCACTGCCACCAGCTTCGCCAATGAGTACCACTGGGGCGACTTCCGCGGTGACCCGAGCACGCTGATGGCGCGCTACTACGACGCGCATCTCTACTACGCCAACTGGGGTACGCGCCGGGTGATGCTGCGCCTCCCCCGGAAAATACTCAGCCTGGAAGTGGCCGAGCGGTACTGCGTCGATCCTTATGTGACCGCCTCTGTTTCCCAGGAGAACCTCGTCTTGGATCTGACCAGCGAGGCCGATCCGGACGACTGGTCCGAGGAGTCCGAGAGCAGGTTGGATGCCATCATCGGCGTCCGCGCCGAACTCGCAGCCGGGGACAGGCGTCCTCTCTATCTCGCCTGGCTGGCGGCGTACGGTACATGGGAACGCAACGAGGACGCCTTCAGCGACGACCACGAAGACGTACTCGAGCCGTCGGTGCCCGCCGGGCTGAGAACGCTCACCGGAGCCCAGCGCGCCCTGGCCGACTTCCTTTGCGTCGACGCCGACCTGCTCAAGGTCGCCGCCCAAGCCAGCCCGCCACTGGCCAGACCGAAGGATGATGCCCGCGACCTGACCGACTGGATCAAGAACCTGCCGGACCGGGACAAGGACGAGCTGCTTCGGCGGGTCGCCCAAGGCCAGGGCGCCCAGGTCCAGATGGAACTCATGCGCCAGTTCCGTGGTGGGCACGACGGCCCCGGAAACGGCCGGCGCACGGTGGCCGAACTGCTGGACGCCGCCGCCGAGTTCCGCAACGAGCGCGAGCGCCGGGAAGAGGCCGAACGCGCCGCAGAGAAAGCCCGCCGTGAACGCGCACTGGCCCGCGGAAAACGACTTGACTCTACGAGTGATTCCAATGGTCGTAGGCGATCAGCAAGCTGGTGATGGGCTGGCCGGTGCGCCGTCGCCCCAAGGTGCAATAGTCGACACAAGGGAATGCAATCCCCCCGCCCCGCCCGAGGGCCCGACTCTGTCATGAGCCCTCGTGGCCCTCTCCTATGCCGACTCGACACCACAGGCGCCCCTCCCGCCGCCACTGCCCCACCACACCACCACCAAACACCACTCCCGTCCCAGCCCCTCCCCTCTAACCGCCCCCTCGCTGGCATCAAACGCGAGCGAGATCATGCGCACCCGCCTTCACCCGCACGAGGAAGGCCCGCCACTCCCCCAATCCGAACGCAAGCACTTGCCCAGTGGGCCGCTTGGAGTCCCGCACCACGACCCCGTCAGCGACCCGAGCCAGCTCAACGCAGGTCGCAGCCTGTGCCGAACGGGAACTCTTGCGCCACTTCAGTCCCACACGATGAACTTCGCCCATTTCTACAGTTCTGTTACCGAGTTGCCGAGCCGCGATTCGTGCAGGGAGGCCGAGCTGGCCGCGCGAGGGCTGGAACGGCTTCACCGGTGCGAGGGCTGGAACATGGCCGTGCTGTCCGTGCGGGCCGAGATCACCGTATGGGCCAGGCCACAGGTCATCACGGTCACGATGCCGCTCACCGGGACGGCGCGGTTCGCGCTCACCGACGTCACCGAACTGGCCGAACCTATCGGCCAGTGCAACGAAGATCTGAACGCGCGCTGACCGAGCACCCCCAGCGGACGCCGAGCAGCCCCGGTGGCATGGCCGTGGGCGGCGGATCACTGGAGCGGCCGCGCCACTTGCGAACGTCCGCCCCCACTCGGCTCCGACTAGGGCGGTGTCGCTATCGCTGCGGCTGTGCGCGAGCGGGTCGGCGGGTGGCGGGCGTGGCGTTATGACAGGGGTGCTTATCTGGCGGCGGCTTCCGGAGGGTCATTGAGCGGGCGGGCTGTTGCCACGCCTTGGGATCCTGGTTTGGGGGCGGCGATGGCCGAACTCGGGGTGCGGGTCGAGGAGGAGCTCGTTCTCAGCGATCTGCTCGACGACCTGCGCGGCCGGGGGTGAAGACCGCGAGGCGGGACAACGGCCAGTAGCGGGCGACGACGCGGCCGACGAGCAGGGCGTCGGGGACGGCGTCGAAGTCCCAGCTGTCCTGGCGGCCCGGGGCGCCCTGGTTGTCGCTCTCCAGCCACCAGCCGCCGTCGGTGCGCCGCGTCGCCCGTTTGACGATCAGCTGCTCGGCACGTCCCGGATGGCACGCCACCACGACGTCCCCCTCGGCGACCCGCGTCCCCCGGCGTACCAGCAGCCAGTCACCGGGACGCAGCGCAGGCGTCATCGACTCCCCCGTCACCGCGACGGCCAACAACCGGCCGGCCATTCCCGAGTCCTCCGCATAGGTCACCGTTGTGTGGAGACAACGTCTCTCCGGGCACTCCCCCGAGGGGTCCTAGGCCCAAATACCGAGCGCCCCGCCCCGACGGCGGCGCCGCCACAAGAGTAATGTCGGTGACCTGAGCATGATCCGATACGAGGGAAGGGAAACGCAGGTGCTCGCTAAACTTCTGCGCCCCAAGACCACGGTCTCCGCGCACTGCGACCTGCCGTGCGGCGTCTACGACCCGGCGCAGGCGCGCATCGAGGCCGAGTCCGTCAAGGCGATCTGCGAGAAGTACGCGGCCAACGAGGACCCGGTCTTCCGGGCCCGCGCCATCCTCATCAAGGAGCAGCGCTCGCAGCTGGTCAAGGAGCACCTGTGGGTGCTGTGGACCGACTACTTCAAGCCGCCGCACTTCGAGAAGTACCCGCAGCTCCACCAGCTGTTCAACGAGGCGACCAAGCTCGCCGGGGCCGGCGGCACCAAGGGCAGCATGGACGTCAAGGCCGCCGAGGACCTGCTCGCCCGCATCGCGGAGATCGACAAGATCTTCTGGGAGACCAAGCAGGGCTGAGCACGCCGGCGCAGCACGTCACGAGGCCCCGCCCACCCCGGGCGGGGCCTCGTCCATTCCCGCAGGCGCGGGGAGCACGCATCACAGAAGATGTCGTCGATCTCGGAACATCCCCGCGGCATGCGGGGCCGAACGTGAAACTTTCATCACTCTCGGTGGTCGGCCGTTCCTGTGACGTGGGTTCTGTAGTGGTCAGAGCCTTGTAACCTCTCCCATGTGATCCGCCCCGCTGCTCCCGAGGATGTTCCCGCGATCCTGACCCTGGTGCGCGGGCTGGCCGACTACGAGCACGCGCTGCACGAGGTCAAGGCGACCGAAGACGATCTGCGCGAGCATCTGTTCGGGCCGGAGCCGCGGGTGTTCGCGCATGTGGCCGAGCACGAGGGCGAGGTCGTCGGGTTCGCGCTGTGGTTCCTGTCGTTCTCCACCTGGCTCGGCCGCCACGGCATCTACCTGGAGGACCTGTACGTCTGCCCGTCCGCGCGCGGCAGGGGCTACGGCAGGGCGCTGCTGGCGGAGCTGGCGCGGATCGCCGTGGAACGCGGGTACGGCCGGGTCGAGTGGTCGGTGCTGAACTGGAACACCCCGGCGATCGGTTTCTACGAGGCGCTGGGCGCCCAGCCGCAGGACGAGTGGACGGTGTTCCGGCTCACCGGCAGGGCGCTGGAGGAGCTCGGCGGCGGCCGGAGCGAAGGGGGACCGGGGCCCGGACACCCGGACAGGTGATCCATTTCTACCGGATGCGGCAAAGCCACGCGCGCCGGAGTCTCGAAGCAGGCCGGTTAGGCGGTAGTTTCGAAGGCAGCGGGACCTACCGCGCAAGGGAGTGACGTGACTGAGGAAACCGCTGCGATGCCGGCCAGTACGAAGGTGTCGCCGCGCGACGCGGTGACCGTGAAGCTGCCTGCCGCGAGCGCCTACCTGTCGGTCCTGCGGACCGCCACGGCGGGTCTTGCGGCCCGGCTCGACTTCACGCTGGACGAGATCGAGGACCTTCGCATCGCCGTCGACGAGGCGTGCGCGATGCTGCTCGCACAGGCGGTGCCCGGAACCGACCTGACCTGCGAGTTCGAACTGACCGGTGACGCGATGCGCATCAACGTGTCGGTGCTGACCGTGGACGGCCGCGAGCCGAGCCGCGACACCTTCGCCTGGACGGTGCTGTCGTCGCTGGCCGGAGAGGTCGACTCCGAGGCGGGCGCCGACGACCGGGTCACGGTGATGCTGCAGAAGCGTCGCGGCGCGACGGGGGCCCCGTGACGGAGAAGACGACCCTTCCGGAGGGCGGCGGCGCGGCGGGCGCGAGCGAGCGTCCCGACACCGCGGTGCCCGACCGCGCCCGGGCCCGGGCGCTGTTCGAGCGGCTGGCCGAGCTGCCCGAGGGCGACCCGGAGCGCCAGCGCATCCGCGACCAGCTGGTGGAGCTGCACCTGCCGCTGGTGGAGTACCTGGCCCGCCGGTTCCGCAACCGCGGCGAGTGGCTGGACGACCTGATCCAGGTCGCCACGATCGGGCTGATCAAGTCGATCGACCGGTTCGACCTGGACCGCGGCGTGGAGTTCTCCACCTACGCCACGCCCACCATCGTCGGCGAGATCAAGCGGCACTTCCGCGACAAGGGCTGGGCGGTGCGGGTCCCGCGCCGGCTGCAGGAGCTGAAGCTGTCGCTGACCAAGGCGATCAGCGATCTGGCCCAGCGCGAGGGGCGCGCCCCGACCGTCAGCGAGCTGGCGGCGCACCTGGGGATGACCGAGGAAGAGGTGCTGGAGGGCCTGGAGTCGGCCAACGCCTACTCCACGGTCTCGCTGGACGCCCCCGACTCCGGCGACGAGGACGCGCCCGCGGTGGCCGACTCGCTCGGCATGGTGGACGAGTCGCTGGAGGGCGTGGAGTACCGCGAGTCCCTCAAGCCGCTGCTGGAGAAGCTGCCCGCCCGCGAGAAGAAGATCCTCCTGCTGCGGTTCTTCGGCAATATGACCCAGTCGCAGATCGCCGCCGAACTGGGCATCTCCCAGATGCACGTCTCCCGTCTGCTCGCCCGCACCCTCGCCCAGCTCCGGGAGGGCCTCACCGCCGACGAGTGACCGCAAGGCCGCCGCGGAGTCCGCAGGCGGGTCCCGCTCGCACGGCGTTCCCTGTAGGCAAGATGCGTGCCGCCGTCGGCGCGGCGCGGGGAGAGACGCGCACGGCGAGCGTCACGGTGCGTACACACGCGTGTGGGGGGCGGAGCCGGATGCACCGGCCGCCGCCCCTACGCGTATTTTCAGAGCTTTTTACCGCCCTGCGGCTTCTTCTTGCCGCTCGGGGCGCGTCCGCGGGGCGCCGCCGCGGCCTTCTCCCGCGGCCTGCCGGCGCTCTCGTCCGCCGCGCCCCGTTCACCGGAATCGCCGGAGGGCTGGTGGTCGTGGACGAGCCAGGCCGTGGTGGGCGGGCTGAGCAGGAGCACCAGCGCGGCCACGGCCACCAGGCCCAGCGGGACGGCCAGCCAGTACTGCCCGCTCTGCCACAGCGACCAGGCGACCGGCAGGGCGAACAGCTGCACCAGGACGCCGGGCGAGCGGCTCCAGCCGTCGCCGCGCAGCAGGCCGCGGGCGCAGCCCAGCATGCCCGCGCCGGCGCCGAGCGCGATGACGGTCACGGCGATCGCGGTCGCCGGGTCCACCGCCGCGCCGATCACCGTCTCGTAGCCGGTGAACAGGCCGAACCCGATCGCGGTGAGGCCCTCGGCGGCGACGAGGGCGGCGGCGCCGTGCACGGTGTTCAGACGCTTCGACACAACCAGCAAGCCTATCCCCGGGCGCCGGCGCCCCCGTCCCCGAGCACGGATACGCTGAACGCCGTGCGCGCCATGCTCATCGCCAACCCCAAGGCGACCTCGACCACCCGGCGGGCCCGCGACATCCTGCTGCGGGCCTTCACCGGCGATCTGACCGTCGACCTCGCCGAGACGGCGCACCGCGGGCACGCCATGGAGCTGGCCCGCAAGGCCGCGCACGAGGGGTACGCCCGGGTCGTGGTGCTCGGCGGCGACGGCACGGTCAACGAGGCCGTCAACGGGCTGCTGGCCGACGGGCCGTCCCCGGACCTGCCGGTGCTGGCCGTGGTGCCGTGCGGCAGCGCGAACGTGTTCGCCCGGGCGCTGGGCCTGCCGGGCGACCCGATCGGGGCGACCCGCCAGGTGCTGCAGGGGCTGCGGGCCGGGCGGCACCGCACGGTGGGCCTCGGCACGGCGAGCCTGCCCGGCGGCCCGGAACGGTATTTCACCTTCAACGCCGGGGTGGGGCTGGACGCGGAGGTCGTCCGCGAGGTCGAGCGGCAGCGCCGCAAGGGCGGCCGGGCGCCCGCGTCCCTGTACGTGCGGACGGCGATACGGCATTTCTTCACCGGGACGGACCGGAGGCGTCCGGCGCTGACCCTGGAGCAGGCGGGCCGCCCGGCGAAAGCCGGGCTGTTTCTGGCCTTTGTCTCCAACACCTCGCCGTGGACTTTCCTTGGACCGCTTCCGGTGAATCCGAGTCCGCGCGCCAACTTCAACAAGGGCCTGGACGTGTTCGCGATGCGGTCGCTGGAGGCGGGCCCGGCGCTGGCGACGGTGGCGCAGATGCTGGTGGCCCGGACCCGTCCCGTGCAGGGCCGCCACGTGGTGAACGTGCACGATGCGGCCGAGGTCACGCTGCGGGCGCCGCGGCCGGTGGCCTACCAGCTCGACGGCGACTACCTCGGCGAGACGCCGGCCATCACCTTCCGCGCCGTCCCGAAGGCGATACGCGTGGTCATATGACGCCGGTCACGTCCGAGTTAACGGCAAAGCAACACCGCCGAACCATGGATGTGACACATACGACACTCATACTTTGAGAAACGTTTCTCAAAGGTCTTGCGTCCCCCTACGCTGCCCTGACACGCTCAAAGTGCGCCGCGACAGAGGCCCAGCGTCGTCAGCCTCGTGTTCGAGGAGCGCCACGCAAACGACCACCCCTGAACCCATCCCCCCTTCTGCGGCTCGGGGTGCTTCGCGAGACATGTGAATCAGTTCACAAGAATGTGGGGGCGATTCCTCCACGCTGACGAAGGAGTGGACCGCATGGACTGGCGCCACCGCGCAGCCTGCCGTGACGTGGACCCCGAGCTGTTCTTCCCGATCGGCAACACCGGGCCCGCGCTTCTGCAGATCGAAGAGGCCAAGCAGGTATGCCGCCGCTGCGACGTCACCGACGCCTGCCTGCGCTGGGCGCTGGAGTCCGGCCAGGACGCCGGCGTGTGGGGCGGCATGAGCGAGGACGAGCGGCGCATCCTCAAGCGGCGCACCGCCCGCGCGCGGGCCCGCGCCAACGCCCGCGTCTGAGCCGCCGCGAAATCACCTCCGTCTCCCCCGCCGACGCGCCGCCTTTGAACCTCCCGGTCGGAGAGCACCGCGCGTCCGCAGACTCCCGGCGCCCGCGGCATCGCCGCGGGCGCCGGTCATTTCCCCGGAAGACCGCCTAGACCCCCTGGTCGGGCCGTCCCCGCAGCGACGACCTCCCGCCGTCGCGTCCCCGGCCGAGGCCGAGGTCCTTCAAGGCGGGACGCGCCGCCGCACCCCGGTCCCGCGCCGCCGGGCCGCGCGCCCCGGTCTGGTCGAGCGGGATGTCCACCAGCACCTCGGTGCCGCCGCCCTCGCGCCGCCCGAACTCCAGCCGTCCGCCCAGCTCGCCCACGATCAGCGTGCGGACGATCTGCAGCCCCAGGCTGTTGCTGCTCTCCACGTCGAAGTCGGCGGGCAGGCCCACCCCGTCGTCGGCGACCGTGACCGCCAGCCGCGGCCCGGTCTCGCCCGCCGCCTCCTGCCGCCGCGCGCTGACCTCCAGCGTCCCGAACCGGTTGGACAGGCCGTGCTCCAGGGCGTTCTGCAGCAGCTCGGTGAGCGCCATCGCCAGCGGGGTGGCGACCTCGGCGGGCAGCACCCCGAAGCTGCCGGTGCGCTTGGGCGTCACCCGCGCCTCCGGCGTGGACACCTCCCCCGCCATGGTGATCACGCGGTCGGCGATGTCGTCGAAGTCGATCAGCTCGTCGGGGGTGAGCGACAGGGTCTCGTGGACGATCGCGATGGACCCGACCCGGCGCACCGCCTCGTCCAGCGCGGCCCGCCCCTCGGGGATGCGCAGCCGCCGGGCCTGCAGCCGCAGCAGCGCCGCGACCGTCTGCAGGTTGTTCTTCACCCGGTGGTGGATCTCCCGGATGGTGGCGTCCTTGGTCATCAGCTCGCGGTCGCGCCAGCGCAGCTCGGTGACGTCGCGGCACAGCACGATCGCGCCGATCCGGGTGCCGCCCACCACCAGCGGGATGGTGCGCAGCTGCAGCACCGACCCGTGCGCCTCCACCTCCACCTCGCGCGGGGCGCGGCCGCTGAGCAGCACGCTCAGCGCCTCCTCCAGCGGCTCGCCGGTGTCGCACAGCTGGGTGGTGATCTCGCCGAGCACCTCGCCGACCAGGTCGGTGGGGAAGCCGAGCCGCCGGTAGGCCGACTGCGCGTTCGGGCTGGCGTAGGTGACCCGCCCGGCCCGGTCCAGCCGGATCAGCCCGTCGCCGACGCGCGGCGCGCGCACCAGGTTGGGCTCCTCCCCCGGCACCGGGAACCGGCCCTCGGAGATCATCTGGGCCAGGTCGCTGGCGCTCTGCAGGTAGGTCAGCTCCAGGCGGCTCGGGGTGCGGGCCGAGCTGAGGTTGGTGCTGCGCTGGATGACGCCGAGCATCTTCGCCCCGCGCCGCACCGGGATCGACTCCTCCCGGACGGGGATGCCGCTGCCCCACTCCGGGTCGCCCTCGCGGACGATGCGCCGCTCGCGCCAGGCCACGTCGATCAGGCCGCGGCGTCCGCTGCGCACGATCCGGCCGACCAGGTCCTCGGGGTAGGCGGTGGGGCCGGTGGTGGGGCGCATCTGCGCGATCGCCACCCACGACGACGGCACCGGGCCCTCCTCCGCCGACCGCAGCGGCACCCACAGCAGCAGGTCGGCGAACGACAGGTCCGCCAGCAGCTGCCAGTCCGACACCAGGGCGTGCAGCCACTCCAGGTCGGTGTCGGTGAGGTCGGTGTGGTCGCGTACCAGGTCGGTCAAGGTGGGCACGGCTCCATCATCGCCGATGCCGGGGACCGCCCCGTCCACCCCCGGCACGTCCCCCGCCGACGGGGGCCGGGCACAGGACCTGGCAAGATCTGGTCATGGCACCTGATCCCCTGGAGCGGCTGCGCGCCGCCGCCGCCCGCCGCGAGCGGGCGGGGCTGCGGCGGAGCCTGCGGCCCCGGACCGCCGACCACGACGGCCTCATCGACCTGGCGTCCAACGACTATCTGGGGCTGTCGCGCGACCCGCGCCTGATCGAGGGCGCGGTCGCGGCGGCGCGCGCCTGGGGCACCGGGGCCACCGGGTCCCGGCTGGTGACCGGCACGACGCGGCTGCACGCCGAGCTGGACGAGCGGCTGGCCGCGTTCACCGCAAGCGCCGCCGGGCTGGTGTTCTCCTCCGGCTTCATGGCCAACCTCGGCGCGGTGGCGGGGCTGGGCGGCCCCGGGGTGCTGGTGGTGTCCGACCAGGTCAACCACGCCTCGATCATCGACGCCTGCCGGCTGTCGCGGTCCCGGGTGGCGGTCGTCCCGCACCGCGACGTCGGCGCCGTGGAGGCGGTGCTCGCCGACCGGGAGGAGGAGCACGCCCTGGTCGTCACCGACGCGGTCTTCTCCGTGGCCGGCGACCTGGCGCCGCTGCGCGAGCTGCACCGGGCGGCCCACGCGCACGGGGCGCTGCTGGTGGTGGACGAGGCGCACTCCCTGGGCGTGGTCGGCGACGGGGGACGCGGCGCCGTGCACGCCGCGGGCCTGGCCGGGGAGCCGGACGTGGTGCTCACCGTCACCCTGTCCAAGTCGCTGGGCGCGCAGGGCGGCGCGGTGCTCGGCGCCCCCGAGGTCGTCCAGACGCTCGTCGACACCGGACGTTCCATGATCTTCGATACGGGGCTGGCGCCGCCCGCGGTGGGGGCCGCGCTGGCCGCCCTGGACGTGCTGGCCGCCGAACCGGACCTGCCCGCCCGCGCCCGCGGCATGGCCCGCCGGATCGCCGCGACGGCCGCCGAGCTGGGGCTGGAGACCACCGCCGAGCCCGCCGCCGCCGTGGTGCCGGTGGTGCTGGGCGAGCCGCTGACGGCGGTGCGCGGCCAGGAGATCTGCGCGCGGCACGGCGCCCGCGTCGGCTGCTTTAGGCCCCCGTCGGTGCCGAAGGGGCAGGCGTGCCTGCGCGTCACCGCCCGAGCCACCCTCGACGAGTCCGACCTCACAACGCTAGAACGGGCCCTGAAAGATGTCGCCGCGTCGGCCACCCGTACCCTTCACACATAACATCGGGGAAACCCATGATGAACGTGAGGAGAGACCGTGACGGAGGTCAGGGGCGGGCCCCGGCACGGGGGCGGCTACAGAGCCGATCGGGCACCACTCAGCGACATCGGCCGGCACCACTCGGCCAACGCACCGCGCATTCCGAAGTACTACAAGCTCAAGGAACTGCTCGTCGAGCTGATCCAGTCCCTGCCTCCCGGTAGCCCGCTCCCGCCGGAGCGGACCCTCGCCGAGAAGTACGAGACCTCCCGCACCACGGTCCGCCAGGCGCTGGCCGAACTGGTCGTCGAGGGGCGGCTGCAGCGCATCCAGGGGAAGGGCACCTTCGTCGCCAAGCCGAAGGTCGCCCAGGAGCTGCAGCTGGTCAGCTACACCGAGGACATGCGGCACAAGGGCCTGCGGCCCGAGACCCGCATCCTGGAGATCGGCTATGTCAGCGCCGACGAGCGCCTGGCCGGCCTGCTCGGCATCCGGACGGGGGGCCGGGTGCTGCGCATCCACCGGCTCCGGCTGGCCGACGGGGAGGCCATGTCGATCGACACCTCGCACCTGCCGGCCCGCCGCTTTCCGGGCCTGCGCCGCGAGCTGCCGCGGCACCGTTCGCTGTACGAGACGCTGGCCACCGCCTACGACGTCCACCTCGCCGAGGCCGAGGAGACCATCGAGACGGTGCTGGCGACCCCGCACGACGCCCAGCTGCTGGGCGTGGACGTGGGCCTGCCGATGCTGCTGCTGTCCCGGCACGCTCTGGACGACACCGGCCAGCCGGTCGAGTTCGCCCAGAGCCTCTACCGGGGCGACCGCTACAAGTTCATCACCCGCCTCAAACGGAACTGAAGCGGTCGCCCCGTACGCGTGCGGGTCGGCCCGCGCAGGTCAGAGGGTCTGGGAGAGGGCCTTGATGGGCATCTGCAGCTCGTCGAGCAGGGCCAGGTCCTGGGCGGCGGGGCGGCCCAGAGTGGTCAGGTAGTTGCCGACGATGATGGCGTTGATGCCGCCCAGCATGCCGTCGCGGGTGCCCAGGTCGCCCAGGGTCAGCTCGCGGCCGCCCGCGTAGCGCAGGATCGTGCGCGGCAGCGCCAGCCGGAACGCGCCGATCGTCTTGAGCGCCTCGGTGCCCTCCACCAGCGGACGGTCGGCGAACGGGGTGCCCGGACGCGGCGCCAGGAAGTTCAGCGGCACCTCGTCCGGCTCCAGCTCGGCCAGCTGCCCGGCGAACTCGGCACGCTGCTCGACGGTCTCGCCCATGCCGATGATGCCGCCGCAGCACAGCTCCATGCCCGCCTCCTTGACCATGAGGCAGGTCTCCCAGCGCTCCTCCCACGAGTGCGTGGTGACCACGTTGGGGAAGTGGGAGCGGGCGGTCTCCAGGTTGTGGTTGTAGCGGTGCACGCCCATCTCGACCAGCTCGTCCACCTGGGCCCGGGTGAGCATGCCCAGCGAGCAGGCGATGTTGATGTCGACGGCGTCGTTGATGGCCTTGATCCCCTCGCGGACCTGCGCCATCAGCCGCTCGTCCGGGCCGCGCACGGCCGCGACGATGCAGAACTCGGTGGCGCCGGTGCGGGCGGTGTCCTTGGCCGCCTCCACCAGCTCGGGGATGTTCAGCCACACCGACCGCACCGGGGACTCGAACCGGCCCGACTGCGAGCAGAAGTGGCAGTCCTCGGGGCAGCCGCCGGTCTTCAGCGAGACGATCCCCTCGACCTCGACCTCCGGCCCGCACCAGCGCATCCGGACCTCGTGCGCCAGCGCCAGCAGGTCGGAGATCCGCTCGTCGGGCAGCGTCAGGCACTCCAGGGCCTGCTCGGCGGACAGCCCCCGGCCCTCCTCCAGCACCTGGCGGCGGGCGACCTCAAGGATGTCGGTCACGGACCCCTACCTTCCTTCCTGGGTTGACGCGGTGTTCGTGCTCGGGGAGGACATCGGCTCGCAGAAGCCGGGCGGTCAGGGGACGGCGGTGCCCTGGGCGCCGCGGAACGCGGCCGGGTCGAAGGAGCCGCCGAACACCGGGGCCAGCGCGCGGTGCGCGGCCACCAGGAACTCGGCCGGGTCGAGGGCGCCCGCGCCCGCGGGCACCGCCCCGGCCAGCGGCCGGGCCGAGATGGTCTCCAGGTCCGGCACGTTGCTGCGCATCGCCAGGTCCGGCTTGTCGGGCCACTCCCCGATCACCACGCCGGCGGGCTGCACGCCGCGGTGCGCCATCGCCTCCAGGGTCAGCGCGGTGTGGTTGAGGGTGCCGAGGTCGGGCCGGGTCACCACGACGGCGGGGGCACCCAGCCAGCGGGCCAGGTCGGCGACGGTGGTGCCCTCCTCGTCGTAGCGGACCAGCAGCCCGCCCGCGCCCTCCACCAGCACCAGGCGGCGGGTCTCGGCCAGCTCGCGGATACGGCCCGCCACCTCCGACAGCGCCACCGGCGGCAGCCCGGAGCGGCGGGCGGCCGCGGCCGGGGACAGCGCGTCCGGGAAACGGGCGAACTCGTGCAGGTCGTCCACGCCCGCCAGACGCCGCACGACGTCCAGGTCGCCGGGTTCGCCGAGCCGCACGCCGGTCTGCGCGGGCTTGACCACGGCGACCGACGACCCGCGGGCGGCGGCCAGCGCGGCCAGCGCCGCGGTCACGATCGTCTTGCCGACGCCCGTACCGGTTCCGGTCACCACGAGCACACTCACGACCGGCACCCTAGCGCGGGCCGCTCCGGCGGCGCCCTCGCCGAATTCCACAGTCTTGGCCAGGGGAATTTGTACGCGGGTTCGCGCGCATACCTCCGGAATGCCCCGGAATCCCCCGGAACCCGGCGATGGTGCCGCGTCCGAGCACGATCGCCCCGGGGCCGGCAGGTCATGGACGCCATGGCCCTGGAGATCACCATGAGGACCGCGCGCACCCGGGTGGTTCTGCCCGAGGAGCACGACGGCCCGGTGACGCGGTTCGCCGCGTCCGATTTCGTATGGATCCGATTCGTCCGGCACCGTCTGGCGCAGCGGCGCACACCTGTTCTCCGTCCGCTTCCGGCCGCTGCCGCCCGACGAGACGGCCTGCGCGGACATCGCCCGCCTCTGACTCCGGGCATACCCTGTGGCGCGGATCCGATCGACCCCCAGGGAGCACCACAGGTGGCAGAGACGTCGGTTGTGCGCGGCCCGGTGACGGTGCGGCCCGCCCGCCCGGACGAGCACGATCTCGTGGGCGAGCTGACCGTCGAGGTCTACGTCGGCGGCGGGCTGGTCGCGCCCGACTCCGGGTACGTGCCCGAACTGCGCGACGCCCGCGCCCGCGCCGAGGACACCGAGCTGCTCGTGGCCGAGCTCGCCGGCGAGGTGGTGGGCTCGGTTGCGTACTGCCCGCCCGGCAGCCGGTACGCGGCGCTCGCCGGCGTGGACGAGGCCGAGTTCCGCATGCTGGCCGTCGTGGAGCGGGCGCGCGGCCGGGGTGTGGGCCGCGCCCTGGTCGAGGCGTGCCTGGACCGCGCCCGCGCGGCGGGGCTGTCCGGGCTGCGGCTGGTCACGCAGCACAACATGCCGGCGGCCCACCGCCTGTACGAGCGGATGGGCTTTCGCCGGACGCCCGAGCGCGACTGGACCCTGGAGTCCGGGAAAGAGCTGCTCGCCTACCACATGCCGCTGTGACGGGCATGCCGCCGCGGCCGCGGGCGCCGCGGCGGACCCGGTCGCGTCAGGTCACGTCAGGGCGGCTCAGGTCGCGGCGGGGCAGGTCGCGGCGGGGTCAGGCCGAGGTGAGCGTGCCGTGCTCGGCGCAGCGGGCCGTCCAGCCCATCGGCGTCACCTGGACCACCAGGCGGCGGCGGCACCGGGTGCAGTAGCGCGGCGGCTCCATCAGCCGGGCGGCCCGGCAGTCGCGGTGGTCGCCCTCCGCCTCCGGCGCGCCGCAGCGGTCGCAGTACCTCTCCACGGTGCGAGCGTATTACTCGATGACGGCGATCAGGTCGCCCTCCTGGACGACCTGGCCCTCGGTGACGGCCAGCTTGGCGACCGTGCCCGGCTCCTCGGCCAGCACCGGGATCTCCATCTTCATCGACTCCAGGATCACCAGGGTGTCGCCCTCGTTCACCTGGTCGCCCTCGGCGGCGGTCACCTTCCACACGTTCGCCACCATCTCGGCGTACACGTCGGCCACGGCGGTTCCTTCCTTCGATGTGCCAGGGACGATGTCGGCGGACGCGCCCGGGGCCGGGCGCCGCCGCGGGTCGGCGGGTCGCTCGCCGCGGGACGCGGCGCGCGGGATGGGGGTGCGGCGGGGCGGCTAGCGCTCCCGCATCCGGCCGACGAGCCCGGTGTCGTAGGACCCGTCGGCGAACTCCGGATGGTCGAGCAGCTCGGCCAGGAACGGCAGGTTGGTCTTGGGACCTTCGATGCGGAACGCCCCGACCGCCGCCCGCGCCCGGCGCAGCGCGTCGTCGCGCGTGTCGGCGTGCACGCACAGCTTGGCCAGCAGCGGGTCGTAGTGCGGGGTGACGGTGTTGCCCTCGGCGTATCCGGCGTCGATGCGGATGCCGTCGCCGACCGGCTCCTCCCATACGCCGATCCGGCCGGGGCCGGGCAGGAACCGCACCGGGTCCTCGGCGTACACGCGCAGCTCGATCGCGTGGCCGCGCGGCTCGGCCGTGGTGAACGACACCGGCTCCCCCGCCGCGACCAGCAGCTGCTGCTCGACCAGGTCGATGCCGGTGACCAGCTCGGTGACCGGATGCTCGACCTGCAGCCGGGTGTTCATCTCCAGGAAGAACAAGTCCTTGGTGGCCGGGTCGACCAGGAACTCCACGGTGCCCGCCCCGCGGTACCCGATCGCCTCGCCCGCCCGCACCGCCGCGGCGAGCATCCGCTCGCGCAGCTCGCCGGCGACGCCCGGCGACGGGGCCTCCTCGGCGACCTTCTGGTGCCGGCGCTGCACCGAGCAGTCCCGCTCGCCCAGCGCCAGCACGGTGCCGTCGGCCAGCCCGAGGATCTGCACCTCCACGTGCCGAGCCCGCTCCACGTACCGTTCCAGCAGGATGTCGGCGCTGCCGAAGAACCGTTCGGCGCGGGTGCGGGCGGTCTCGAACGCCGCGCGCAGGGCCGCCTCGTCGCGGACGGCGGCCATGCCGATGCCGCCCCCGCCCGCAGCGGCCTTGACCATCACCGGGTAGCCGATGCGCTCGGCCTCCTCGGCGGCGGTGCCGGCGTCCGGCACCGGCTCCCACACGCCGGGCGCCACCGGGACGCCCGCGTCCTTCATCAGGTTCCGCGCGTTGATCTTGTCGCCCATGCGGGCGATCGCCAGCGGCGGCGGGCCGATCCACACCAGACCCGCGTCGATCACCTGCCGGGCGAAGTCGGCGTTCTCCGCCAGGAATCCGTACCCGGGGTGGACGGCCTGCGCGTTGGTGCGGCGCGCGGCCTCCAGGATGCGCGGGGCGTCCAGGTAGCTGCGCGCGGGCGGCGGCGGCCCGATCAAGATGGCCTCGTCGGCCTCGGCGACGAACGGCAGGTCGGCGTCGGCCTCGGAGTACACCGCGATGGCCTTCAGGCCCATCGCGCGCACGGTGCGGATGATCCGGCTGGCGATCTCACCGCGGTTCGCCACGAGCACGGACTCGAACACCAGGGGATTCTCCTTCCACGTGCACGTGTGTGCACGCGACGGCGCGCCGGAACGGACGTGGCCGACCCTATTGCGCGCGCCAATGCTCGTCCGGGTGCGCGAGCGACAAATACCGGCCGGTAGTTTTGTCCGCCGCCCCTATGCCCGCCGTGTCCGGCGGCCGGCCGCGACACGTGCGGCGCCGGGCGTGGGCCGGGCTAGGTGCGGGTACGGCGTTCGACGACGCGGCTGAGCGCCTCCACCACGGCGGGGTCGTACTCCGACGCCGAGTCCAGCCGCAGCCGTTCCAGCACCGCGGCGCCCCGGTCGCGGTCGGAGGAGTCGCCGACCAGGTCGTCGTAGGCGTTGGCGACCTTGATGATGCGGCTGGCCAGCGGCGGCGGCGCCGGCCGCTCCACGCCGTCGTCGGCGCCCGCCGGCTCGCCCTTGCCCCGCCGGGAGGTGGGGGAGGCCGCCCCCTCCCCGGAAGTCGCGGCGGTGCGGTAGGGGTGCGAGGACAGCTTGACGATGTGCGCCACCCGGTCCAGCACCCCGGTCTGTTTGATCACTTCGGCGCCGAGCTCGGCGATGCGGCGCTGCTCGGCGGGCGAGGCCAGCACGGTGGCGCCGCCGGGGATGGGGTCGCCGAGCGACAGCTGGCCGATGTCGTGCATGAGGGCCGCGTACTCCAGCTCCAGCAGCTCCTCCTCGCACATGCCCAGCTCGCGGCCCATCCCCACGGCCAGCCGCGACACCCGCCGCGAGTGCCCGGTCTCGACGTAGCCGCCGACCTCGGTGACCCGCGACAGCGCCCGCACCGTCTGCAGGTAGGTGGCCCGCACCCCCGAGTAGCGGCGGAAGGCGAACTGGGTGACCAGGATCGGCGCGGTGAACACCGCCAGCGCCACCGGACCGAGCACGGTGGTGGCGACCGCGATGAGCATGGCGGTGGCGTTGGTGGCCGCGCACAGCGCCATCTTGGCGCGGATCTCGTCGCGCACCGCGATGCCGAACCGGGCCCGCACCGTCTCGGCGCGGATCCACGCCGCGACCACCACATCGGTGAAGCAGGAGATCACCACGGTCAGGCACATCGCCGCCAGCAGGAACTGCCAGTTCAGGTCCAGCGCCAGCAGGGGGCGGAAGCACAGCGCCACCACCGCCGCGATGAGCAGCCGCCGCGCCATGGCGTCGAGCCGCGGCATCCGGCCGACCGCGGCGTGCGGGAGCGAGCCGACCAGCATGCCGACCGCGGTCACCGCCACCACCTGCAGCGGCGAGTGCACCGCCGGATGCACGCCGAGCAGCGCCCCGGGCGGGGCGTTCTCGGGGCCGACGCCCACCAGCAGGGCGTATCCGACGGCGCCCGCGGTGGCGACCGGGGCGACCTCGCGGTTGCCGGGCATGACCATGCGGAACAGCTCGCCCAGCGCGATCAGCACGCCGAACAGCACCGCGACGTCGGGCTGCTGCAGGCCGACCGCGGCGACCCGGGTGACGGCGACCGCCACCAGCAGCCCGACGATGGCGATGACCAGCAGCTTCCCGGCGTCGACGCGCTGCCAGGCGGTCCGGGTGTGGTGCGCGCTCACGGCGCCCTACCGCCGCGCGCCGTCCCCGGCGACCCGGATCGGGGCGCTGGGGTCGTCGTGGTCCTGCTGGGTGGTCTCCACCACGTCGTCGTCGGGCAGCACGACGGGCTTGGGCGGGTCCCACCCCTCGCGCTCGAGCGCGCGCAGGAACGCCTCGACCATCACCGGGTCGAAATGCTCGCCCGCGCACTTGCGCAGCTCGCTCACCGCTTTTTCGATGCTGAGCGCCGAGCGGTAGGAGCGGGTGGAGGTCATCGAGTCGAACGCGTCGGCCACCGAGATCACGCGGGCGAACTCGGGGATCTCGTCACCGGCCAGGCCCATGGGGTAGCCGGTGCCGTTCATCTTCTCGTGGTGGT
>NZ_BSTN01000020.1:0-30824 GCF_030269545.1 Actinomadura sp. NBRC 104425
AACAACACCGCGCGGTCGCCACCCGCTACGACAAGCTCGCCGTCCGCTACGAAGCCACCATCCACATCGCCGTGATCGACATCTGGCTCCGCGCCCTCACCAAGACCACTTTCTAAACACGGCCTAGGCCATGTCCGGTGGATCTTGGCACCCGGCTCTTGAGAGCGGGTGGAGGCCGGGTCGTCCGCTGCGTGCTTGCGAGTCTGCGGCTTCGCCGCCGTCATGTGCGAGCGGACCGGTGCGGCGGCCGCCCTGCCGACGGAGCAACTGTGGTCGGGATCGCCCCGGTCACCGCACTGCTGCGTGCCCATCATGATCCACCGAACACACCCTAGGGCGAACGCACCGCGACAGGGGCACGCCGTTCGGCGTTCCGGCCTACGTTTATCGCCCGTGCGCGTGCTGGCGAGACCTGGTGCTGCTTGATGGGGCATGCCATGTCGGGACATGCCTGCTGCCTGGTGGCCCCGGCTCACCCCCGGCCCATGCCGCGTGATCGCGTGGACGCGCGGTCGGCGCGGTAGGTCAAGGCGGCCGGTTGTCAGACGACGCCGTAGAGGCGGTCCCCTGCGTCGCCCAGGCCGGGGACGATGAAGCCCTGCTCGTTGAGGTGGGAGTCGACGGCGGCGGTCACCACCCGAATGGGCGTGTTGGTGCCCTCGAACACCGTCTCCAGGTACTTCAGGCCCTCGGGGGCGGCCAGCAGGCACAGGGCGGTGACGTCGGTCGCCCCGCGGTCGAGCAGGAGCCGGATGGCCGCGGCGAGGGTGCCGCCCGTGGCGAGCATGGGGTCGAGCACGTAGCACTGGCGGCCGGACAGGTCGTCGGGCAGGCGCGTGGCGTACGTCTGGGCCTGCAGCGTCCCCTCGTCCCGGATCATCCCGATGAACCCGACTTCGGCGATCGGCAGCAGCCGGGCCATGCCGTCCAGCATCCCCAGCCCGGCCCGCAGGATGGGCACGACGAGCGGCTTGGGGCTGGCCAGCCGCACCCCCGTCGCATCCGCCAGCGGGGTCTGCACCGTGACCTCGGCGACGCGCACGTCCCGGGTGGCCTCGTAGGCCAGCAGGGTGACCAGTTCGTCGGCCAGGCGGCGGAACGTGGGAGAGTCGGTTCGCTCGTCCCGGAGCGTGGTGAGCTTGTGCGCGACGAGCGGATGATCCACGACGAGGGTCTGCATGGGCACACCGTAGTCCACACCAGGCGATTCCTCGCACATCCGTTGTGAGCGGATACGAGCCCGGTGACCTGGGCAGGATGAGGCTATGAGCCGCGATCGCAGCCAGCGGCCGGGGGACGCGGCCCCGGCACGTGAATCCGTCCATGACCCGCCCGGTGAGGCCCGGGCCGAACACCCTCAGGCGCCGACGCATTCCTCTCACGACGGCGAGGCCCGGTCCGGAGGGCCTGCCGGGACCGATGCGGCCCCGCCCCGCCCGGACGTAGGGATCGCGCAGGGCGCGTGGGACGTTGAAGCCGTGGGGGACGCCGAGACCACCGAGGACACCCAGGCCATGAGGAACGGGCAAGCCGAAACCCCAGACGACGACGGGGACCTCCGGGGCGCCGGGAACGGCGACGACGCCTCGGCCGACCCCGCCTCCGACCGCGACATCACTCCCGAGCAGGTGCGCGAACGCCTCCGCCGCCGCGCGATCTTCCTGCGTGAACTCGCCGAAGCCCGAGAACTGCGCCGCCGCGTGACCCCGCACCGCTCCCGCCGGGCCCGCATCCATGCGGCTTTGCGGCGCCGCACCTTCCGTCTCCACTGAAACCGACCTGCATTCACGCCCGCCCAATCGGTCGACGAAGCACCGCCCTGCCGTGCACGCGTCGTCCCGCCACTACCAGAGCGCCGGGTGAACCGATCGCCCTCGCCCGGCGCTCGCGCCCCGTCAAGCACCGCGCCGGCCGCCCCGCCCGGTCCTCGGAGACAGCGAGGCTGCGCGGTCCGGCGCCCTGGCTGACGTTGAGCAAGGCCAGGCTGTCCATCGCGGGGGTCACCGTCGTCAACGAGGACCAGCCCCACAAGTCGCGTGATAAACACCACATCTGAACGCCCGTCACCGCGGCCACATGCGCGATCATCGGCCGGCTGCGTCACCGGCCCCGGCTAATTAACGGCGCCATCGCCCTTGTCTGCGAACCGCTCGGCGCGGGAGGCGTCGATGGCCTCGGGGACGAGTCACACCAGGGAGACCCTGGAGGCCTACTGCGTCACCGGCTCCCTGCGCGTGCCGCCGGCGGCGAGGGCGAACAGCAGGGCGATGCCGGTGAAGCGGGCCGAGATGTCGCGCGCACGGGACCGCCGTGCCGGACGGGGCGGGCCGTCAGGGCAGGCGGGAGAACCAGAGCAGGGATGGGCTCGATCTTCGACTCCTGGGACGAGGCGGGCCCGCGCGAACGCGCCGAACTGGCCGCACCCGGCATGCGAAGCCGACGGCAGCGGGCCTGCACACAAGCGCCGTGCCCCCCGAACGGCCGACCCCGGCGGCGGTCTGCGTACATCCTCCTGCAGACTCGACGGAAGGCTGTCGCGGGCCGGATCAGGGCCGCAGCGGCGCCCAGTTTGGCGGTGGTGCACGCGAGCAGCCGCCGCATCTGGGACCATGCGTTCGCAGGAACGGCGCCGGTGGGGTGGAAATGACGGATGTGGACGCGACGGACTTCGCCGTCGTGGTGTACCGGGAGGACGACAGTTGGGAGGCCGGGGTCCTCCCCGTCGCGCTGACCGAGGACCTGGAGGGGCTGATCCACGCCCTGCGGCAGCAGCCGAGCATCGGCGGCACCATCGGCCTGGTCTCGGTGGGCGACGACTTCTTCGTGGCGATCCGGCTGCTCGGCGACGAGGTCATGGTGTTCCTGTCGGACGTCACCGCCTCGGTCGACTGGCCGCTGGCCGGGCAGGTGCTGGAGTACCTGGACATCCCCATCCCCGAGGACGAGGAGCTGGACCAGGTCCTCCCGGTCGGGGACATGTCGATCTTCGCCGATCTGGGCCTGGACGAGATGGAGCTCGGCGCGATCTCCGGCGACCTGGAGCTCTATCCGGACGAGATGCTGCTCAGCATCGCCACCCGGCTCGGGTTCGCGGCCGCCTTCGAACGGGCCCTGGACACGATCAACTGACCCCGCGGCCCGCCGCGGCCTTCGGGCGCCGTCCGGGCATGTGACCGGCGCAACATTGTGCGTCACAATATCTGAGTGTCCTGTTTCGCCGCCGTCTTCGCGCAGACCCCGCAGGGCTGGGTGGGGACCGAGGCCATGCTCTCCGAGGCCGAGGACGTCGACGACCTCGCCGATCTGATGCGCGAGGCCGCCGTCGAGTCCTACGGCGATCCCGTCCTGCTGCTGGTCGAGGAGGACGACGAGTGGTTCGCCGTCGTCCGCGTGGACGGCGAGGGCGACCCGCGCGCGTTCGTGTCCGCCGCGCACGGCGACGGGCTCGGGGCGCTGCTGCGGGAGCTGGTCGGGGAGGTGCCCGAGGGCGACGCCGCGGGCGAGTCCGGCCTGCTGGACGACCTCGGCGTGGACGCCGCGCACCTCGTCGAGCTGGGCGAGCGGTCGCTGCCCGGTGACGCGCTGGCGGCGATCGCCGAGCTGGCCGGGTTCGGTGAGGAGTTCGACCGGCTCCGTGACTGACCACATCGCCGCGTACGAGGCCGCGATGCGCCTGGCCCTGGCCGAGGCGCGCCGCGCGGGCGACTGCGGGGACGTGCCGGTCGGCGCGGTCGTGCTCGGCCCGTCCGGCACGGTGATCGGCACCGGCCGCAACGACCGCGAGCGGACCGCCGACCCCACCGGGCACGCCGAGATCGTGGCCATGCGCGCCGCCGCGTCGGCGCTGGGCACGTGGCGGCTGACCGGCTGCACCCTCGTGGTGACGCTGGAGCCGTGCACGATGTGCGCGGGGGCCGCCGTCCAGGCCCGCCTCGACCGGATCGTCTACGGCGCCGTCGATCTCAAGGGGGGCGCGGTGGGCTCCCTGTGGGACGTCGTCCGCGACCGCCGCCTCAACCACCGGCCCGAGGTCGTCGCCGAGATCCTGGCCGACGAATGCGGCGAACTGCTAATCGAGTTCTTCGCGCACCGCAGAGTCGGGTAGGCTTCCCCGCGGTGGTGTCGCCTAGTGGACGAGGGCGCACGCCTCGAAAGCGTGTGAAGGGCAACCTTCCGTGGGTTCGAATCCCACCACCACCGCGTCGCACAGGGAGCCGTGCGTCCGCCGCCCGCGGACCGCGGCTCCGCTGCTTTTCACGGGTGCGATGGTCCTTGGGTGGCGGGCGTCAGACCCGCTGGTGCTCGACGGGGCGGTCGGCGGCGCGGGGGGAGCCCGGCTGGGGGATGCGCTGCTCGACCCAGATGGTCTTGCCGCCGGAGTTGTAGCGGGTGCCCCAGCGGTGGGACAGGGCGGCGACGAGCTGCAGGCCGCGGCCGCCCTCATCGGTGAGCTTGCTGCGGCGGATCAGCGGGGTGGTGAGGCTGCTGTCGGACACCTCGCAGGTCAGCGTCCAACTGCGGATCATGCGCAGTCCGATCGGGCCCTTGGCGTGCCGGATGACATTGCCGACCAGCTCGCTGACCAGCAGCTCGGTGGTCATCAGGAGCGTGTCGTCCAGCCCCCAGGCGGCGAGTTGCCCGCGCACGTGCTCGCGGGCCAGCCCAGCGGCCCTCGGGTCGTCGGCGAAGGTCCACGACACGACGTTCTCGGGGGCGATCCGGTGCGTGCGCAGGACGAGCAGGGCGGCGTCGTCGGCGATCGGCTCGTGGGCGGGCAGCAGGGCGCGGGTGACGTTGTCGCGGACCGTCCGCAGCGGCATGTCCGGCTCGGCCCGCAGCGCGCCGGTGAGGGTGTCGGCGAGGCGCGCCATGCCGGACTCGATGTCGCGGTCGATCGCCTCCACCAGGCCGTCGGTGTAGAGGACGAGCAGGTCGCCGTCGCGCAGACGCGCGGTCATGGTGTCGAACGGCGGGGCGGCGGCGCCCAGCGGCGGGTTGCCGACCGCCGTCAGGAAGGCGGCGGTGCCGTCGCGGCGGACGAGCACCGGCGGCGGATGGCCCGCGCTGGCGAACGACAGGACGCCGGTGACGGGGTCGTAGACGCCGTAGAGGCAGGTGGCGAAGTAGTCCTCGCCGAGGTCCCCGACGATCGCGTTCAGCCGGTCCAGGATCTCGTCGGGCGGCAGGTCCAGGTCGGACAGGGTGCGCACGGCGGTGCGCAGCCGTCCCATGGTGGCGGCCTCGGAGATGCCGTGCCCCATGACGTCGCCGATCACCAGGGCGACCCGCTCGGACGACAGCGGGATGACGTCGTACCAGTCGCCCCCGATCTCGGCGCCGTACCCGGCGGGCCGGTAGTGCGCCGCGGCCGACAGGCACGGCAGCTCGGGCAGCTCGCGCGGCAGCAGGTCGCGCTGGAGCTCGCGGGCGCGGGTGGCGGCGTCGTCGTACAGCCGCGCCCGGTCCAGCGCCTGGGCGATCAGGCCGCTCAGCGCGGTGAGCAGGGTGCGTTCCTCCCTGCTCAGGTGGCAGGGGCCGGCGAAGCCCAGCACACCCACGCCGATGACGCGCCCCGACGCGATCAGCGGCAGGAACGCCCGCGCGTCCTTGTCCTCGGCGAACGGGTACTCGGCCACATGCGGGAAGCGGGCGAGGACCTCCTTGGCGGAGGCGAAGAACATCGGGGCGCGGGTGCGCAGCGCCTGCCCGAACGGCGAGTCCCACGGGAACGGCGAGCCCGACAGCCGGTCGATGAAGTCCTGGCTGTACCCGGCGGCGCCGGTGACCCGCATGACGCCGCCCTGCACCTCGCAGATGAGCAGGCCGCTGGCGTTGAAGGCGGGCAGGACGTTCTCGGCGACGGCGTCCACGACGTTCTGCGGGGTGACGGCCTCGGTGAGGGCGCGGGTGAGCCGGTCGATGAGCGCGGCGCGGGCGCTGGCGGCGCGGACCGCCGACAGGACGCGCGCCACCGAGTCCAGGGCGGCGTGGTCCTCGTCGGTGTCCCACGTGGTGTCCCAGAAGGTGCCGACCAGCCGGATCACCCCGCTGGATTCGTCCACGGTGATCCTGGCCCGGATCCGCAGCCAGCCGAAGGAGCCGTTGGCGCGCCGCACCCGGAACTCGGTCTCGTAGGCGCGGTCCGACCGCATGGACCGCTCCAAGTCCTTCCCGACGTTCGGCAGGTCGTCGGGGTGGATGACGTCCCGCCAGCTCTCGAACCGCTCCCTGGGGCCGTCGAAGCCGATGCCGGCGACCAGGTCGCTCAGCGAATCGCTGTAGACCACGCGGCCGGTGACGATGTCGAGCTCCCACATCCCGGTGGTGCCCTCGGGCTGCGGCTCGGCCTCGCCGACGTGCTCTGCGTCGGCGGGGTGCGCGGCGGTCGTGGCGTCGGAGGCCGCGCGCAACAGCACCTCGGCGGCACTGCGCGCCACGTCCTGCAGGAACTGCTGCTGGTCGCGGGCGGGCTCGACGTCCGACGGCACGAGCACGGACAGGGCGCCCAGCGGACCGGCCGGGCCGGGCAGCGGCACGCAGAGCATGCCGGCGGCCAGGGGCAGACGGGGCGGCCTTGGCCGCAGCGACTCCTCCGCCCATGCGGCGGGCGGCTCGATGGCGGCCCGCCACACCGGCCGCCCGGTGCGCCAGGCCTCGGCGGGTGCGGCCGGGTCGCCCTTCGGAATGATCTGCCAGGCGCGCATGACCGACGCGGGCAGGCCGCTGCTGACCACCAGGTCCAGCTCCCCGGCGACGCCCCCGGTCGCCAGGTGCGCCATGCCGCCCAGCCCGTCGAACTCGGCCATGGCGTGAGCGAGCGCGGACCGCAGGACATCGGTGCCGCCGTCACCGGGGTCGACGGCCGCGAGCAGCCGCAGCCGCTCGCGCCGCACCCGGTGCGGCCGCCCCTGCGGGCCTTCCGCAAGCCCTTCGCTCACGCCCACCCAGGCCCTCCTCCCTTGGCCGCCCCCGCTCCGGGGTGCCCCTGCACCCCTGCCCTTTCGCAGACGGCACCGTCATGGAATCTGGTGATACCGCATCAGACCATGATGATTCCGCCAGTAAACGATAAGCTCACAAGCGCTAGAGCGGACTGCGCCGTATGCCCTGTTCCTTGACTTTAACGGTTTTTGAAGTTTCTTTGACGGACATTTGAGAGATGCCGCCCACCAGGAGGGCAGCGGCGCGCCCACCTCCTCCGCCGTGCACAAGCGGCCTGGACGCCGTCCCACCTAGGGCACCGCCCACGAGCCCCGCGACGATTGTCGAGGCCAATAACCGGCACCATAGACAAATCACAACAATAGCCGTCTAGGGCAAAATCCCGGTCACAAACCCCGCTTTCCGGACGCGACCGGAAGAGCAGCGTTTGACACAGCGACGAGCGGACGGCAGCCGATGCGAGATCCGGCCTGTCAACCGGTGGCAACCACGGCGACACCCGGCACCCGGCCGCCACATGGTCCGGTCGGCACGCGCCGTACGCGTTGAGGTTCGTCGCCCGCGCCGGTCGGCCGACCGAGCACGGCGGCGACCGCCCCCGGTTTTCCGGACAGTCCCTTGCCCGGTCGTCGACCGACGGCCCCCGCGCCCAGGCCATGACGGACGAGCGTGGCACAGCGGGGGTACTGCGCCATCAGTCGGGCCGGTTGACGTGGCGTTCACCCACATCGCAACGTCGGCGGCGCTGCGGTCGCATCGGATACGGCGGCCCGCCCGGGCGGCTGATCGGCAGATTCGCCGACGGCGGCGACGTCACGGCCCCGCAGCAGGCGGCGGACGCCGCGGGCTGCCGTCCGACCCGCACCCGAGATCCCCGACTTGGGGCGCGCGGGCGGCATCATGCAGGCTGCCGGCATCCGGCCGATTGACCTGCGGCGGTGTCGCCGAGGGAGCCGGCGGCGCCGTCCCCGTGCTGGTGATCGCAGTACCGCCGCGGACTACCTGGACGAAGCCGAGGCCATGGCCACTTCGCCGGGATGACCACGCCGCCGTGGGTTGGGCCCAGGCCGTGCGGCGGCCGGGGGCGCGCCGGTCATGCGAGCGTTGGGCATCTTCGCGCGTTCTGGCGTGGACTGACTGTTTCGCTGCTCTTTCGGGGAGGCTACGACCGTGGGAGACGGACCGATACGCCGCCCCCGGCGCCGCTGATGACCGGGTGTCGGCCGCCGACCCGCACCTGGACGAGATCCGCGGCTGACATGAGCCGTGTTCAAGGGCTCGGCGCCGTCACTCTCCGGCGATCAGGCGGGTGGCGATCCGGACGTCGGGCGAGATCTCGCGCAGCCGGGCGGCCAGTTCGTCGCCCGTCTCGCGCAGCCGGTCCAGCGGGTACGGTTCGAGGCGTTCGAGCAGGAAGAGGGCGTTCTTGGTGGACTCGGTGATGCGGGTGCGGACGCACTGCCGCCAGTTCCAGCGGCGGCAGGTCACCCCGGCGTCGTCGCGCCACACCACCTCGCCCTCGGCCGGGTGCTCGACGGCCGGCTCGCCGCCCGCGACGGTGTCGAACGGCTCGTCGCCGGCGGCGCGGACCAGGCGCGCCGGTCCGCGGTAGGCGTCGAGGTCCTCGCCGCCGATCGGCAGCACGTACCGCACGCTGACCGCGTTGTAGGCGTCGACGACCTTGTTGATCGAGGGGAGGGCGTCGGCGCGGCGCAGCAGCGCGTCCACCGACGGCCGGGTGCGCTGCGGCTTGGCGCCGAACGCCCGGTAGGCCTCGCGCCAGGCGGTGACGTGCGGGTCGTCGGGCGCGGCGTGCTCGGCGGCGGCGGTCAGCCATGCCGCCGAGGTGTCGTCGCCGGGGCCGTTGAGCAGGCCCTCCGCGGTCATCGCGAGCACCGCGAAGTCGGGGCGCAGGGCTCGCACTGCGTCGTCGACGACGATCCGGTCCAGCATTCGGGGTTCCCTCATCTCGGTCACTAAAATGAAATCGAAAGTCAGTATAACGACCGGCCGTGCGGGGGGCCGGGCGCGGCGGCGGGAGGAACCTGTGAGCGACCAGGAAGCGATCGGCGAGGCCGTCGCCAGGACCGTGCGGTCTCTGCGCGCCGGGCACGGCTGGAGCCTGGACGAGCTGGCCGGCCGCGCCGGGGTGAGCAAGGGCGTGCTGGTCGGTCTGGAACAGGGGCGCGGCAACCCCAGCCTGGGCACGCTGATCCGCATCTCCGAGGCCCTCGGGGTGCCGCTGACGCGGCTGGTGCAGGTCGAGGAGGAGCCCGTGACACGGCTCTTCCCACCGGACCGGCACGTGGTGCTGTGGCGCGGCCCGTCCGGCGGCACCGGCACGCTGCTGGGCGGCAGCGACCCGCGGCCGTCCCTGGAGCTGTGGCGCTGGGTGCTGCGGCCCGGCGAGGTCCGGCGGAGCGACGCGCATGTCTCCGGCACCAAAGAGATCATCTACGTGGAGGACGGCGTGCTGACGCTCGGCGTGGCGGGTCACCGCGACACCGTCCAGGCGGGCACGGCGGCCGTCTTCGTCGGCGACCGCCCGCACTCCTACGGCAACGAAACCGACGAGGATGTGCGTTTCGTCCTGGCCGTCATGGACCCGTGACCCCCTTCCGTGCCGCCCGCACACAAAGGGCGGGGTCCTATCAGCGGTCCGTCGGTGCCGCCGGACAGGGGGACAACCCCCCAATTCATCAACGGTGTACTCGCCGGTGCGCGGTCGTACCTATGTCGCACCTATACAGACGGCGACGACCTGCACGGGTGACGGCCGACTGCTCGGCCCGGCCCCCGGGGCGGCGGCCGGTCAGGCGGTCAGGCGGATCGGCATGAGGAGGTAGCGAAAGCCGGTGTCGCCCGTGTCGTCGGGCGGTGTGTCGGAGTCGGCGTCGTCGTCGCGGCGGTCGGGGATGGCCGTCAGCAGCGCGGGACGGGTGGGGCCGGTGCACTCCAGGCGGGTGTACTCGGTGTCGATGCCGGCCAGGCCGTCCAGCAGGTACTGGGGGCTGAAGGCGATGTCGATCCCCTCGCCCGTGAGCAGGGCGGGAATGGTCTCGTTGGCGCGGGCGGCGTCGCCGGAGGCGGCCCGGATCAGCACCTGGTCGCCGGTGAAGTCCAGGCGCAGGGGGGTGTTGCGTTCGGTGACCAGCGCCACCCGTTTGATCGCTTCGATGAACGGGGCGGTGCGGACCTTCGCGGTGGTCGACCACGCGTCGGAGAGCCGCGATCGGTAGTTGATGAACTGGTCGTCCAGCAGCCGCGTGGTCGTGCTGCGGTCGCCGCTGGAGATGCCGAGCAGCGTGTCGCCCGTGCCGCCCAGGCCGATGGCGACCTGCGAGCCGGGACGGATCGCGCGGGCCGTGTCGGCGAGGGTGCGGGCGGGCACGACGATGCCCGCGGTGAAGCCCGGGTCCGACGGCGACCAGGTCAGCTCGCGTGCGGCGATCCGGTAGCGGTCGGTGCAGGCCAGCCACATCGTGTCGCCGTCGAAGTCGATACGGACGCCGGTGAGCATCGGCAGCGTCTCGTCGCGTCCCGCGGCGGGCGTCACCTGGGCGACGGCGGCGGCGAACACCTCGCCCGGCACCGTCCCGGACGGCTGCGGCGGCTCCGGCAGGGTCGGATAGTCCTCCACCGGCATCGTCTGCAGGCCGAACTCGGCGCTGCCGCAGCGCACCACGACCTCGGTGCCCTTGGTCACCACCTCGACCGGGTAGGGCGGGAGGTTGCGCACGATGTCGGCCAGCAGCCGTCCCGGAACAAGAACGCGGCCCGGCTCGGTCACGTCCGTCGCGACGGCGGCCTTCGCCGACACCTCGTAGTCGAACCCGGAGAGGGTGAGCGCACCGTCGGCGGACGCCTCGACGAGCATCCCCGCCAGCACCGGAAGCGCGGGCCGCGACGGCAGCGTGCGCGCCGCCCACGCCACGGCCTCGGCGAGCGTCTGCCGCTCGACACGGAACTCCACCATGGCCCAGCCCCCCTCGGTCGTCACGGCGCACGTTAACCGCCGGCCCTGACAAAACCGCGTTCCCCGTCTGGAGGAGCCGAAGCCGCAGGGCCGGCGCGCCGGTCACAAAAGGGCGGCTCCCATGGCGGTGCGGCGCTCGAAGTCGAGGAGGAAGCGCTTGCGTTCCAGGCCGCCGCCGTATCCGGTGAGGCCGCCCGTCGAGCCGATGACGCGATGGCACGGGACGATGATGCTGATCGGGTTGCGGCCGTTGGCCAGGCCGACCGCGCGGGCCGCCGTCGGCCTGCCGATCTCCCGGGCGAGTTCCCCGTACGAGACCGTCTCGCCGTAGGGGATCTCCCGCAGGGCCTCCCAGACGCGCAGCTGGAACGGCGTGCCGTGCAGGGCCAGCGGCAGGTCGAACGTGGTCAGCTCGCCGGCGAAGTACGCCTTGAGCTGCTCGGCTGCGGCTGCGAACGGCTCGTCGGCGATCGCCGCCCGCAGGCCGAACCGCTCCTGCGGCGGACGGTGGCGTTGCGCGTCCACATAAAGGCCGCACAGGACGCCGTCGTGGGCGACGAGCGTGAGCGGCCCGACGGGGCTGTCCAGCACGGCGTGCGTGCGGTGCCCGGCCGGGACCGTCGGTGCCGACGCGGCCGCCGCGACGGATGTGGAGGTCATGGAGTCACAGATCCTTTCGGAAGATGCTCAGGCGGGGATGCGGTTGATGGCGTGGTCGCCGGTCGCCCACAGGTACTGGACGGCGTAGGCGCGCCACGGCCGCCACCGCGCCGCGCGGCGGATGAGGGCCGCCGGGGTGGCGGGCAGGCCCAGGTCGGCGGCGGCGCCGCGGACACCGAGGTCGGTCGGGACGAACGCGTCCGGGTCGCCGAGGGCGCGCATGGCGATCGTCTCGACGGTCCAGGGACCGATGCCGGGCACGGCGGCCAGTCGGGCGCGGGCCTCATCCCAGTCGGCGCCGGCGTCCAGGTCGATATCGCCGCCGGCCAGGCCCGTGATCAGCGCGGTGAGGGTGGTGCGGCGGGCACGCGGGAAGGCCAGGGCGGACGGGTCCGGCTCGGCCAGCGCCTCGGGCGCCGGGAACAGGTGCGTCAGGCCGCCGCCCGGATCGATGATCGGCTCGCCGTGCGCGGTGACCAGGCGGGCGGCGTGGGTGCGGGCCGCCGCGGTGGACACCTGCTGGCCGATCACCGCGCGGATGGCGAACTCCGCAGGGTCGACGGTGTGCGGGACGCGCCGCCCCGGGGCCTTGTCCACCAGCGGGGCCAGCACGTCATCGGCGCGCAGCAGGTCGTCGACGGCGACCGGATCGGCGTCCAGGTCCAGCAGGCGGCGGCACCGGCTGATCGCGATGGTCAGGTCGCGCAGGTCGGTGAGGGTGAGCGTGCAGGCCACGTGGTCGGGAAAGGGGCGCAGCGCGACGACGCCGTGCCCGTTCGGCAGCCGCAGCGTCCGCCGGTACGCGCCGTCCCGCCACTCTTCGACGCCCGGGACGGCGGTGGCCGCCAGGTGCCCGAACAGGTTGTCGGGGCACAGCGGGGCCCGGAACGGCAGCCGCAGCGACAGCGCCCCGGACGCGACGCCCGTCTGCCCCCGCATCGCCCGTTCGCGCAGCTCGGTGGGGGTGAGCGCGAAGACTTCCCGCACGGTGTCGTTGAACGCCCGGATGCTGGCGAACCCCGCGGCGAACGCCACGTCCCCCATGGGCAGGGCCGTGGTCTCGATGAGCAGCCGCGCCGTCTGCGCGCGCTGGGCCCTGGCCAGGGCGAGCGGTCCCGCGCCGAGCTCGGCGTTCAGTTGCCGTTCGATCTGGCGGGTGCTGTAGCCGAGGCGGGCGGCCAGGCCGGGCACTCCTTCACGGTCGACCACGCCGTCGGCGATGAGGCGCATCGCGCGGGCCACCACGTCCGCACGGTGGTTCCACTCGGGGGAACCGGGGCTGGCGTCCGGACGGCACCGCTTGCAGGCACGGAAACCCGCCTGCTGTGCGGCGGCGGCGCTGGGGAAAAAGCGCATGTTCTGCGGTTTGGGCGCCACGACGGGGCAGCTCGGGCGGCAGTAGATGCCGGTGGTCACCACTGCGACGAAGAACCAGCCGTCGAACCGGGCGTCCTTGGCCTGGACCGCCCGTGTGAACCGCTCCACGTCTTCGTGCATGCGTCCAGCTTCACCGATGGTCACCGGCGTCCACTAGCAAAAATCCGACATCATCCTGGCTCATGACATGTCAGGTAATCGATCAGGTCCCGGCCGTGCGGCCAGTGTGGTGACCGGCGGGAACGCCCCGCCGCCTGCACCGAGGGAGAGACCCATGAGCGATGCCCGTGCACTGATCGAACGCTACCTGGCCGCTTGGAACGAGAGGAATTCCGCCGCCCGCCGCGCCGCCGTCGACGAACTGTGGACCGAGGACGCCGCCTACGTCGATCCGCTGGTGGTCGCCGAGGGGCGCGACGCCATCGACGCCGCCATCGCGGCCGTCCAGGCGCAGTTCCCCGGCCTGGTGTTCCGCCTGGCGGGCGAGGTGGACGCCCACCACCACCTGGCGCGGTTCACCTGGGAGCTGGGTCCCAAGGACGGTGAGGCCGTGGCGGTCGGCTTCGACGTGGCGGAGTTCTCCGAGGACGGACGGCTCGCCAAGGTCCACGGGTTCCTCGACAAGGTTCCCGCCTGAACCGCACACAGCCGGGCCCCGCAGCCCTGCAGTGATCAAGGATGGCCCGCGCGCCCACCGCAGCGCGGGCCACCGCGACATGTGCGCACCACCGCCGACACAGACACCCCACCGCCACACGAACCAGCCCGACCGGAGACGACGAGCGCGGCGGCGATGCACGGCGCAGACCACCACGGACGCGGGCACCCCGCCGCCATGCCGACCGGATCAGCGTCCAGCCGGGGACAATGGGCGGGACGGCGAGCGACGGGCGGGACGGCAGAGCACAGCACGGACCACCGCGGACACCCCATCGCCGCGCCGACCGGATCGACGCCCGACCAGGAACGATGAGTGAGACGGCAAGGCGCGGCGGCGGGTACGGCGCGGACGAGCAGGCGGGCATATTGATCATCGAGTGGAGTGAGGACGGCGCGGAGCGGTCGGCGCGCTGGCGTTCGGAGAACCGCACGCCGCCGCCCCGCCGCGTCGTCGTCGCCGACGACCGGATGCGGGCCGACGATGCGTACCGGCTGGCGTGCGAGGGCACCGCGCTGCTGTGGCGCGGCGACTTCCAGAACGCCCGGCAACTGCTCTCGGCGATGGCGCGGCGCGCCGACCGCACGCCGCGCCGCAAACGCCGCGCCCGCGGCAAGGCCGGCGATCCGCCCCCTGCGCAGCGTTTCCATCTGCACAGGCAGGCACAGGGGCAGCGCGCCCGCGTACTCGGCATGCTCCTGATTCCCGTGGACGCGGGCCATGTCATCCCCCTGCGGCGCGCACCCGACGTACGGGACGCGTGTCAGGAGGTCTACGGCCCGGCGGAGGAACCGTACGTGGTGTCCCTGCGGGAACTGCAGGGTCTGATCGGCGCGCACGAATGGCGGACGAAGGGCGTGCCCATCCCCGCATTGGGGGGCGAGCGGATCCACCCCCACTACGGAGTGTTTTCGCCAGTACGCGGGGAGTACATCGACCTTGTGGCGCGGGCCCCGCTCCCGTCCGCCGAACTCGCCTACGACATCGGCACCGGCACGGGCGTGCTCGCCGCGGTTCTGGCACGCCGGGGCGTGGCACGGGTGGTCGCCACTGACGCCGACCCGCGCGCGCTTGCCTGCGCCCGGGAGAACGTCGACCGCCTGAACCTGTCGGATCGCATCGAGGTCGTCCAGGCCGACCTGTTTCCCCCCGGACGAGCCCCGCTGGTGGTGTGCAATCCGCCCTGGCTCCCTGCCCGTCCCACATCGCCATTGGAGCACGCCGTCTACGACCCCGGCAGCGCCATGCTGCGCGGCTTCCTCGCCGGGCTGCCCGCGCACCTCACCCCGGACGGCGAGGGCTGGCTGATCCTTTCCGACCTCGCCGAGCATCTCGAACTGCGAACGCGCACGGAGCTGCTCGACGCCTTCGCCGAGGCCGGTCTGACGGTCGTGGACCGGCTGGACACCAAGCCGACCCACCCGCGCGCCACCGCCTCCGACGACCCGCTGCACGCCGCCCGCGCCGCCGAGACCACTTCCCTCTGGCGCCTCTCCCCCGCCTGACGCCGTCGCCGATCAGCCAGGTGCGGCTGTCCAGCGAACGGAACGGGGCGGCGGTCCCGGCAGGCGGAAGAACGTGCTGGTCGTCCTATGGGCGGAGTGCGAGGGCGGTGCGCCCCGATTGCCGCCGTACTGCCGCATCCATTGGGCGCGGCGCGCGAGGGGTGCAGGCCCCTCATGTGCGAGGAGCCGTCCACCTTGACGCGTCGAGCAACTGCGGATGGCAGGTCGCGGCCTCCTCAAGCCCCTATAGTAAACGAACATATATTTACTAATGGAGGCAGACATGCGGCTCAGCGGCACAGTCGCCCTGGTGGCCGGGGGCACGCGGGGAGCCGGACGGGGCATCGCCGTCGAACTCGGCGCCGCCGGAGCGACCGTGTACGTCACCGGACGCACCACCCGGACGTCCCGTTCCGACCTCGACCGGCCCGAGAGCATCGAGGAGACCGCCGAACTGGTCACCGCACGCGGCGGCACAGGCATCGCCGTCCGATGCGACCACAGCGACCCCGCCCAGGTGCGCGCCCTCGTCGCCCGCATCGAATCCGAGCAGGGACGGCTCGACCTGCTGGTCAACGACGTGTGGGGCGGCGACCACCTCACCGCGTGGGATCGTCCGCTGTGGGAGCAGGACCTGTCGGCCGGCCTGACGCTCCTGCACCGCGCCGTCGACACCCACATCATCACCAGCCATCACGCACTGCCGCTGATGGTGGCGCGGCGCAGCGGGCTGGTCATCGAGATCACCGACGGCACCGAACGGATGGTGGACGAGCTGCTCAACGGCTACCGGGGCTCGTTCTTCTACGACCTGGCCAAGCAGACCGTGATCCGGCTGGCCAGGAACCAGGCCGCCGAGCTGCGCGAGCACGGCATCGCCGCGCTGGCGCTCACCCCCGGCTTCCTGCGCTCTGAGGCGATGCTCGACCATTTCGGCGTCACCGAGGACACCTGGCGGGACGCCATCGCTCGGGACCCGCACTTCGGCGCCTCCGAGACCCCCGCCTACATCGGACGCGCCGTCGTCGCACTGGCCGCCGACCCGGACGTCATGTCCAAGACCGGCGGCTCGTACAGCACGGGTGAACTGGCCAAGGAGTACGGCTTCACCGACACCGACGGCACCCGGCCCGACTTCGCCGAGTACTACCGCGACTTTTTGGCCCGCTCGCAGCGGAAGTCCGCCACGGCGTGAAACCCCGATGGCGCGGCCCGGCGCGCCCGCAACGAGAACGCCGTCCGCCCGGTCGTCATCGCTCGTGGGGCGGTCGGTCACGGAAACATGACGGCTTGCCCGCTGCCGACGTCAGGTCGCCGACCACGCAAGTGCGCGGTCGGCGACCGGCCGTCACTGCGCCATGTCCACGAAACGGCTGTAATGCCCCTGGAACGCCACCGTCACCGTCGCGGTCGGCCCGTTGCGGTGCTTGGCCACGATCAGGTCGGCCTCACCGGCGCGCGGCGACTCCTTCTCGTAGGCGTCCTCGCGGTGCAGCAGGATGACCACGTCCGCGTCCTGCTCGATCGAGCCGGACTCCCGCAGGTCGGACACCATGGGCTTTTTGTCCGTCCGCTGTTCCGGACCACGGTTGAGCTGCGACAACGCGATGACCGGCACGCCCAGCTCCTTGGCCAGCAGCTTCAGCGAACGGGAGAACTCCGACACCTCGACCTGGCGGCTCTCCACCCGCTTGCCGGACGTCATCAGCTGCAGATAGTCGACGATGACCAGCCGCAGGTCATGCTGCTGTTTCAGGCGTCGGCACTTGGCCCGGATCTCCATCATCGACATGTTCGGCGAGTCGTCGATGAACAGCGGCGCCTCGGCGACCTCGCTCATCCGGCGGGCGAGTCGCGTCCAGTCCTCGTCGGTCATCGTCCCCGACCGCATCGCGTGCAGCGCCACCCGCGCCTCCGCCGACAGCAGACGCATGGTGATCTCGTTGCGGCCCATCTCCAGGCTGAAGAACGCCGAGGTCAGCCCGTGCTTGATGGACGCGGCGCGGGCGAAGTCCAGCGCCAGCGTGGAGTTGTGGGTGGGAATGCACGACCGTCCGGCCAGGTACATGTGGTCGTCGTTGTCGACCTGCACGCACCGCACCGGCACGCTCGCTATGGGCCGCACGTCCACGATGTACCGGACGCGGCTCTCCAGGGGGACGGCCCGGCGCAGCCGCGCGGCCTTCTGCGGCAGGCGGAACACCGGCTCGGCCGGGGTGAAGGCGATCCGGTAGCGCGTCGAATCCTCGCCCGAGCGCCCCGTGACCCGCTCGGTCGTCAGGGTGGCCTGGTGGCCCAGCGTGAGGATGAGCTCGCGGACGTCCTCCGCCAACCTGCGATCCGCCAGGGTAAGGCACACGTGCCCGGTTTCGGAGATGTGGCCGCGGGTGTCGAGCAGCCCCGCCAGCAGCGCCCGCCGCTGGCTCCGCGAAGCCCGCAGATAGACGCCGGGGATGTGCGCGTCCCCCGGCAGGCCCGGCTCACGCAGCCCCTTTCTGAAGGCTTGGCCCGCGTTCTGGCCGTCCGCGTGCCCGCCGTTCCCGTCGCCGAGCCAGGCGCCCAGCAGGTACGGGTCGATGGGCAGGTCGGCGGGCGGCAGGTGGAACGGGGCCGCGACCGCCACGGCGTGGTTGGGACGGCCGTCGTCGCAACGCAGGGTTGCGGCGATCTGCGCGGTCGTCCTGACCGAAACGGCAGGCGGCGCCACGCCCGCCGCACCGAACCGCCCGCTCCGGCCGGCCCCGCGGGACGCACCCGCCCGCACTGCGGTGACCGCACCGGCCGCCGTGCCGAAGCCGCTTTCGCCGCCACAGCCGGGCCGCGCGGTCTTCTCGGGCAGCGTCCCGGCGGGCCGCCGACTGCGCGGCTGGTCGTCCAGGTCGAACGCGCAGGCCACCGCCGGTGGAATTCGGCCGGCCGCGGCAACCGCATCGTTGTGCCGGCCGCTGGTCACCGCGACGGCACGCCCACCGGGCCGACCCGCCCCGCAACCCCGCCGGCGGCGGTCGCCCTGGCGCCGCGGCAGGCCATGTCCTCGCTGTGCGCCGCGCTCCAGTTCGTGTCGCCGACCGTCCCGGGCGGTGGTCCGCCATTGGTGCCCGGCGTCGGCGACGATCACCTCGCCGTCAGAGAACTCGATCTCGTAGCACGGCCGCCCGTGCATCACCTCGGTGGCCGCCACGACCCGGGTCGGCCGTCCGTCGGCGCCGATCAGCATGTCGCCGACCTCGACCTCGCCCATGGTCGTCCAGCCGGCGGGGGTCGGCAGCGGGGTGTCGAGCGACAGCGCCTTGCCCATGGCCGGCCGCGCCGCCACGACGATCATCTGACCGGGGTGGAGGCCGTTGGTGAGGGCGTCGAGATCGGCGAACCCCGTGGGGACCCCGACCATCTGGCCGCCGCGGCTGCCGATGGCCTCGATCTCGTCCAGGGCGCCGGGCATGATCTCGCTGAGCGGGACGTAGTCCTCGCCGGTGCGCTTGTCGGCGATGGCGAAGACCTCGGCCTGGGCGCGGTCGAGGATCTCGTCGGCGTCGGCGCCGTCGGCCGCGTACCCCATCTGCACGATGCGGGTGCCGGTCTCGACCAGCTTGCGCAGCACCGAACGCTCACGGACGATCTTGGCGTAGTAGCCCGCGTTGGCGGCCGTGGGCACCGAGGAGATCAGCGTGTGCAGGTAGGGGGCGCCGCCCACCCGGCCGATCTCGCCGCGCTTGGTCAGCTCGCCCGCCACGGTGACGGCGTCGGCGGGGTCGCCGCGCCCGTACAGGTCCAGGATGACGTCGAAGATGATCTGATGCGCGGGACGGTAGAAGTCCTGGGTGCGCAGGACCTCGATGACCTCGCCGATCGCGTCCTGGGACAGCAGCATGCCGCCCAGTACGCCCTGTTCCGCGGTGATGTCGTGCGGCGGGGTGCGTTCGAACTCCTGGTCGTGGGGCCCGAGATCGGTCACGCTCACCTGCACACCCCCTCGACTCGGTCACCGGAGGCCTCGTGGGCCCCGATGTCGCCCCCGTATCCCAGAAGTACCGGAAGCCTCCGACATTCTCCGGCCCGGCGTGCCGGGGGTGCAAAAGCGGCTGTGGATGACCTGTGGAGGACCTGTGCATACACGCCGGTGCCCCCTGTGCACAACCTGGGGACAACCCTGCGGATAACTCCATCCAAGATCCTTTAGTAAGCCGCTGACCTGCAGGAACACCATCCACCGGGTGTGTGGGAAGAAAAGTCCGCCATCCCCGCCCCCACATGGGTCCCGCCCCCGTTTCCACACCCTCGAGCCACCAGGCCGCCGCCCCCGCCAAGGCACCTTCCGAACGCCCCTCGACCGCGACCGCGCCGCCCAAGGCCCCGCTCGCCACACCACGATGCTGATCACACAACTGGCCCAACACCGCAACCAACGCGCTCGCGCCCGTGACAACGCCACATCCGCCGTCGCCCCCAGCCACACCTCACCCGCCCAGAACAACGGCACGAACGCTGTGATCACCGCCGCTACCGCGCGCCACGGTCCAGCACCGGCAGTGGCAGCCCCACCCCGATGCGGCATCCTGCACCCCAGCCGCGACCAGCGCCATTACCTTCCTCGACGTCATGCCGTCCGCAAAACCGCAGCGCCGGACCACCGCGGTCGCCCGCCAGGCGCATCACGGACGCCAACGGTTTCCGCCGAGGACCCGCTCGCGCAAGGCCACCGAGACCGCCGTACCGATCGCCATGTCCACGTCCACCGGCAGCGGCCGGCATCCACGGCCGTGCAGCGTGCCCCCAACTGCGGCACCTGGTCCCGCAAGGTCCCCAGCCGCCCCGGCCTGGGCTGCGCCTACCCCGTACACCGCCACGACGACCACTGCCGCCGGGGCCCGGCACCGAGATCACGCCCGACAACGCCGACACACCGCCGCCGCGTGCCGACCGCCAACGGCTCGTACCACCGCTCGCGGCGATGCCCGCCGGTAATAGTCAAACTTTTCATGCCCCTTACAGACTTGGTAGCGTTGCGGCAGTTATGGCCCGCTCACCCCTGCGCGCCCTCGCGAACGCGCACGACCGCGAGATCCTGCGGTTGGCGCTGCCCGCGTTCGGCGCTCTGATCGCCGAGCCGTTGTTCCTGCTCTCCGACTCGGCCATCGTGGGGCACCTGGGCACGGCGCAGCTCGGCGGGCTGGGCGTGGCCGGTCAGGCGCTGGCAACGCTGGTGTACCTGTGCATTTTCCTCGCGTACGGCACGACCGCCGGGGTGGCCCGGCAGGTGGGGGCCGGCGACATCCGGGCGGCGGTCCGGCAGGGCATCGACGGCATGTGGCTGGCGCTGGCCATCGGGACGGTCCTCGCCGTCGCGGGCGGCCCGCTGGTCCCCTGGCTGGTCGATCTCTTCGGGGCGTCGGCCTCCGTCACCCCGTACGCCCGGACGTATCTGACGGTCAGCCTCCTCGGCATTCCGGGGATGCTGGTCGTGCTGGCCGGTACGGGCGTGCTTCGCGGCCTGCAGGACACCCGCACACCGCTGCTGGTCTCCATCGGAGGTTTCTCGGGAAACCTCGTGCTGAACCTGGTGTTCGTGCTGGGGCTGGGCTGGGGCGTCGCGGGGTCGGCCTGGGGGACCGTCATCGCGCAGACGGCGAGCGCCGCCGTGTACGTCGCGGTGGTGCTGCGCGCCGCCCGTAGGCACGGCGCACCGGTACGGCCGGATCTGGGCGGGCTGCGCACCGCCGCCACGGCGGGCGTGAACCTGCTGCTGCGGACGGCGGCGCTTCGCGTGGTGCTCATCGTGGGTACCTCCGTGGCCGCTCGCATGGGCGACGCCGAGATCGCGGCCTACCAGGTGGGTTTCCAAGTGTGGACGCTGCTGGCGTTCGCGCACGACGCCATCGCGATCGCCGGGCAGGCCATCACGGGGCGTTATCTCGGTGCGTCCGACACCGCCGGGACGCGCGCCGCCACCCGCCGGATGGTCCAGTGGGGCGTCGTCTGCGGGGTCGTGTTCCTGCTGGGCATCCTCCTCGTGCGGCCCTGGCTGCCCGGGTTCTTCACCAGCGACGGCCAGGTGCGTGACCTGCTGCTGGTCAGCCTGATCCTGGTCGCGCTGCTGCAGCCGGTCGCGGGCGTGGTGTTCGTCCTGGACGGCATCCTGATCGGCGCGGGCGACGGCGCATACCTGGCCGCAACGACCCTGATCGCGACGGTGGTGTTCCTGCCCGCCGCGCTGGCGGCTTACGGGACGGGTGCCGGGCTGATCGGGCTGTGGCTGGCCATCGGGCTGTGGATGGTCGCCCGGCTGATCACATTGGGCGTGCGGACACTCGGGGACGCCTGGCTGGTCACCGGTGCCGTCCGCCGCTGACCAGCGCAAAGCGAGCTTCGGGAGGTTCTTGTGATGCGCGGGACTCCCCTGCCGAAAACCCCCTCTTCGAGCCTCCTGAGCCGATAGGATTCGAACATGCGTTCTATTGATGGCGAGCGGCTCGCCCTGCTGACCCGGGCGATCGACGACCTGGCCGCCGAGGGCATGGCCGACCTGCCCCCGGAGACCCTGGTGGAACGCATCGCGGACATCTGGTCGCTCGTGGAGGGCATCGACCCGGAGATCGCCCGCCGCCGCAGCCGCTATATGACCAGCGAGAACTAGCCCGACGTCGCCGCCTCGCAGGTCCGCCGCGCACCGGCGTGCGGCGACGCGCACCGCACGTCGACACAAAGCCCCGATCAGGTTCGGCGATGGCCGGTGCGCATGCCGCTGTCGAACAACACCTCCGGCTGGTTGCGCGCGGCCTCGACCACGGGCGGCAGCGCGTCCAGCGACGCCACCGCTCCGTCGATCCACCGGCGTCGTTGGAGACGATCACGTCGCCGCATGCCCGCAGCCACCGCGCGTCATGCCTTCGAGCGCGATCGGCCGGCGCCCGGGCGCGCGCAGAAATCCCAGGACGTCCCAGGTCAGCGAGGGATCATCGCTACTGGTCGCCCAATGCGGGATCGCCGCATCGGTGACCGGCCCGCCGACATCGAGCGCTGAAATAGTTGGCCACCCCAATGCCGTGCAGGGGAGCAGCTGTCCGCGGTGGCCTTTCCGCCGGGACGCCTCCCCTTACTCGAAAAGGTCCAGCAAGGATGACACGTCGCCAGGCGCCTCAGGAGGGCTGGACGGTTCGGCCACGGCCGGTTCCGGAGCCGTGGATGTCGCTTCAGGCCTGCTCGTCGAAGGACTGGGCGTTTCAGGCGCCGGAGGACGGGGCGTCGGCGACGTGCTCGGCGCGGGGTCGATGTCGGGACGGGCTGCCCGGGCGTCGGCCCTCTTGCGCACGCGCCGCTTCTTCGGCCGGGCGCGTCCGATCGAACGTTCGAGGCGGTCCACGACGCCGCGCCGCAGGTCGGGAAGCATCGCGTACAGGACGTCGCCGGGGCAGTCGGTGTCGGCGAAGTCGCGGTGTCCGACGATGGCGCGGAACGGGTCCAGCTCGTACTGCGCGCACAACCACGCGCAGACCCGCTCCAGAGAGACCCAAAGTCGGCGGGGCACCTCGTCCTCCATATAGGTGCCCTCGTTCTCTATGCCGATGGTGGTGCGGTTGTAGCCCCGGACCTGCGCACCGACGACCAGATGGCCGCGCCGGATGGCGCTCAGGCTGCGGTTTCTGCCCTCCATGACGTGGCCGCCGCGGCTGATGGTGAGCTGCTGCCCGGTGTCGGCCCACCCGCGGACCCGCATGTGGTGATGCTGGATCCAGCGCGACAGCCAGTAGGCGTGTTGGAGCGACTCGTCCGGGTAGTTCGGCGTGGCCGTGTGGTGGACGACGATGTGCCTGGGCGGACGGCGCAGAATCCGGGCCCGTTCCCGAGGCGGCCGCGCACCCCACTCGCTGCGCGTGTAGATCCGGGGACGCAGCGCGGACAGGGCAAGCCGGCGATCGTCGTGGCCGTCCGCCGGCAAGCGCTGCGACTCCGCGGCGGCCACCGCGGGCAGCGTCTCAAGAAGGAGGGCGTCGAACAGGCCGATGCTGAGCACCCCGGCCACCGTCCGGCGCATCGGCCACCTGCCTTCTTCAGGATGACCTTCCGAAAGCGCGGCCATATCGCCCCTTCCCCCGCGGTCGGATCACTACGGAAGGTAGTTGCCGGCGGACGGGACACCAAGGAGAGGGCGTTTCGCGGACGTTTCACATGAAACGCAGCGCAGGCCGCCCACAGACGGGCATCCGGGCGACCTCGGCCTGGGAAAGGCCCTGCTCGAGCAGTTCGGCGGCACGCATCCGCCGTGCCTCGGCCAACTGCGGCCGGGTCAGCGGCGGGCCGTGGCCACCCGCTACGACAAGCTCGGCATCCGCTGCCAGGCCACCCCTGGAGGTGGCAGCCGTCAACAAGTGGCTCACCGCGGTCTGAGGCGATCGGATCGACGCTGCACGGGGCGGCCTGGCAGCGGTGCCGCACGCACTACCTGCGCAATCCCCTCACCGGGTGCCCAAGTCCGTGCAGCCGTGGTTGGCGACGAGCGATGGGGCAGCCGTGGCGGGTCAGGATGCGGTGCGCGGTAGAGAGTGGGATGCCGCTGCGGACGGCCGGACCGGGCCGATGCGATGCGCACGGCGCAGGGCGAGCACCTGCGTCTCGACGCGCGGTGGTGCCCGGTGGTGACGCGGAGGGCGCGCCGAAGTGGGATTGGCGCTGGTCAGCGCGGGGTTTTGGAGGCAAGAAGGCAGCACGCCGGGCGGGAAGGCCCGGCGCGATGCGCCACGTCGCGGTGGCCGCCGGCCGCTGGTGGCCCTGGGCGACGTGGCGCATCGCGTCAGTGGTGTTGCCGCAGTCGGGTCAGGCGGCGACGACGTTGACGTCGATCGTCGCGTTGACGTCGGCGTGCAGCCGGACGCTGACCTGGTGAGAGCCGAGCGTCTTGATCGGGTTGGCGATCTCGATGCGGCGCTTGTCCAGTTCGGGCCCGTCGGCGGCCTTGACCGCCTCGACGATGTCGGCGGCGGTCACCGCGCCGAACAGGCGCCCGTTGCTGCCGCTGCGGCTGCGCAGCGTCACCTTCAGGGCCTGCAGCTGGTCGGCGATCTCCCGGGCGTGCTCGATCGTCGCGATCTCGCGGGCCGCACGCGCCTTCTTGATGGACTCGATCTGCTTCTCCGCGCCACGAGTCCACTTGATGGCGAACCCGCGCGGCACGAGGTAGTTGCGGCCGTAGCCGTCACGGACCTCGATGACGTCCCCCGGCTCGCCGAGCCCGGAGACCTGCTGGGTCAGGATGAGCTTCATGTCTGCTGGTCCCTCCCCACTCAGCGCGCGGTGCTGGTGTACGGCAGCAGCGCCATCTCGCGGGCGTTCTTGATCGCCGTGGCGACGTCCCGCTGGTGCTGGGTGCAGTTACCGGTCACGCGACGGGCACGGATCTTGCCGCGGTCGGAGATGAACTTCCGCAGCAGGACCGTGTCCTTGTAGTCGACGTAGGAGATCTTCTCCTGGCAGAAAACGCAAACCTTCTTCTTGGGCTTGCGCGGAGGTGGCTTCGCCATCGTGGTGCTCCTTTATCGAGAGCCCCGCTCACGCGGGAATGGACGTTGTGTTCGGTTGGATGCCGACCGACGCGGCGCGAGGCCGCCACCGGCGCCGCCGGTGCAGCCCCCGCCGTGCGGCCGGCGCGGTCGGCGGGGTCGGCCGGGTGCGACGGCCGCCACGACCGGGCCGGTCATGGCGGTCGCAGCCGAGGAATGTCCGAGCGCGGGTCAGAACGGCGGGTCGTCGGTGAACCCGCCACCGCCACCGCCGGTGGTGGTCCAGGGGTCGTCCATCGGGGCGCCGCCGGGGCCGCCGGCCTGGCCGCCGCCACCGCCGAAACCGCCGCCACCGGGGCCGCCGAAGCCGCCGCCGCCCTGGCGCTGGGTCTTGTTGACCTTCGCGGTCGCGTTGCGCAGGGACGGGCCGACCTCGTCGACCTCGATCTCGTACACGGTGCGCTTCTCACCCTGCTGGGTCTCGTACGAGCGCTGCTTGAGCCGCCCTTGAACGATCACCCGCATGCCGCGCTGCAGGCTCTCGGCCACGTTCTCGGCCGCCTGCCGCCAGACGTTGCAGGTGAGGAAGAGGGCCTCGCCGTCCTTCCACTCCCCCGTCTGGCGGTCGAAGAACCGCGGCGTGGACGCGACGCGGAATGACGCGACCGCCTGCCCGCTGGGGGTGAAGCGAAGGTTCGGGTCCTCGACGAGGTTGCCGACGAGGGTGATCTGGGTGTCGCCTGCCATGGGCTCGCTCCGGCTGGTGTGGCTGGTGTGCGGTGACGGGCCCCGGTCAGTGGACCTCGGGGCGGATGACCTTCGTACGCAGCACCGACTCGCTCAGGTTGAGCTGCCGGTCGAGCTCCTTGACCGTGGCAGGCTCGGCCGTCAGGTCGATCACCGCGTAGATGCCTTCGGACTTCTTCTGGATGTCGTAGGCCAGGCGCCGACGACCCCAGACGTCGAGCTTCTCCACGCTGCCGCCGCCATCCTTGACGACCTTCAGGAACGGGTCCAGCGACGCGGCCGCGTTGCGCTCGTCGATCGCGGGGTCGAGGATGGTCATGACTTCGTAACGACGCATGCTTATGTCCCTACCTCCTCTGGACTGATGCGGTCACGGTCTCTCCGTGACAGGAGGGCTCTTGCGTCCCCCACGGCGGCGGTCCGAACCGATGATCGGGGCACCGCCCGTGAGACCGGTACAGGCTACCAAGCCCAGACGCCCTCCGAACCCCTTCTCGGGGCTGCCGCCAGGGCACTTTGCCTGCTCTACCGCGATTCGACCGGCTTCGTCCACCCGAAGGGAGAGCCCGGCCGCCCAGTGGGGTTACGGCTGAACGAGCGATGGCATCAGGGGGCCCTTCCGAAAGCCGGTCGACGTTGTCGGCCGCGGTGACGAGCGGGGGCCGCCGACGACGCGTCCCATGGTCGCGGAGACAGTGACCGCGGACGAACAGGTGCGGCAGCCGCGGCTCCCCGGCTCGCCGCAGGTGCCGAGCCACGGCCGCCGTCACGATGGGCGGGGCGACACCCGCGAGGTTGTCGCCCGTGACGCCCCGGATGCCGCCGCCGGCACGGCACCGGTGCTGTGAGCGGAGGTTGCCGGTGGCGGCGCTTGCGAAGGCAGGCGCCGCAGCGGCCCAACCCGTGCCCATCGTCAAGGCAGCAGGGCGAGGCCACGGCCTGCCCGCCGATGGCGCCGGGCCCGACGGCATCGCCGGACCCGGCCGGCGGCCACGACACCACCGCATCGCGATCATGAGAGGCGGCGTCAGCGGCGGGTCGCGGTGGCGGCAGCCGACCTGGCGGCGCACCGGCGGCGCTCCAGCTCGGCCATGATGTCTGCCATCCGGGCGCGCATGCGGGCGGTCTGGGTGGTCAGCAGCGACAGCTCCTCCACGAGCTCCGCGTCGCCGATGACCGCGAGTTCGCTCTCCCTCATCTTCGGCACCTCCTGGGTGTCCACGCGGCCTCGAATCCATGTTCGACACTACCGGTCCCCGCCGACAGTTTCCGCGCTCGCGGCTCCGATTGATCTACCGGACTGGCGGGAATCTCTTTACCGCGTCGCCGCGCCCGGTGGCGCCGATCCGCGGCCGCCGTGGCCGGCACCACAGGTGAACCCCGACCCGACGAGTTTCCGACCGCACCCGGAGGGGGTGGTGGACTGATGTCCGACGAGGCGACCGAGACCAAGCGCCCGTTGCTCACGCTCAACACCGACGGAGAGCGGCACCCGCTGGAGAACGCGCTGGCCATCGCCGCCATCACGATCGGCCTGATCGCTCTGGTGCTGGGATTCATCCCGGCGACCCACTTCTTCGGAGCGCTGGCGGGCGTGATCGGCCTGCCGCTGGCTCTCTTCTCGCAGATGGTCTCCGCGACCACGGGCGAGCGCTGGCTCAACGTCATCGGCATGATCGCCTCGTTCCTGGGCGCCGCCTTCGCACTGCGCCACGGCGGCTTCAGCCTCTGAGCCGCCCGCCGTGCGAGGGCGCGCCCGCGCCTTCGCCTCTGCCTGGAACACACCCGTCTCCGCCCCCGCGCGTCCACCTCAAACGGACGTGCAACCCCACCACATCCACCACCGACAACAACACGGCCCTCGACCAACTCCCGCTCAGCACCCGCCACCACGCCCCCGCGCCTTGCCCCCTGTCCAAAACACACCCGTCTCCACCCCCGCGCGTCCACCTCACACCGACGTGCAACCCCACCACAACCAGCACCAACAACACGGCCCTCGGCCAACTCCCTGACCTGTGTGGAGATCGCTCGCCTCGGCTCGGCCCGCGGCCTACGCGACAGCACGCAGCACGGCCTCGTACTCGATCAGGTAGCCGACGGTCACCGCGACCGTGCCGTCGGCCCGACGAGACCAAGGAGACCGCCGCCGCGTTCTGAGCCCGCGCGCAGCTCAGCACCCGCCGCCACGCCCCCGCGCCTTCACCTCTGCCTGAAACACACCCGTCTCCGCCCCCGCGCGTCCATCTCCCACGGACCTGCAGCCCCACCACACTCGGCACCGACCACAACACGGCCCTCGACCAACTTCCGCTCAGCACCCGCCGCCACGCCCCCGCGCCTTCACCTCTGCCCGAAACACACCCGTCTCCACCCCCGCGCGTCCATCTCCCACGGACCTGCAGCCCCACCACACTCGGCACCGACCACAACACGGCCCTCGCCAACTCCCGCTCAGCACCCGCCGCCACGCCCCCGCGAGCCCCGCCCTTCCCTTGCCAGAGCCCTGCGGTCGTCGACGGTTGAGAGGCCGATCGCGTTGCTTGGCGGGCGAGAAGGGTGTCCGGTGTGGTCGGGTGTTGTGGCTCGAGGAGCCGATGTCGTAGGTCGCGGATAGGCTCGGGACATGCGCATCGGAGCCCACGTCGACCAGAACAACGCGCTCGACACCGCCCGTTCGATCGGGGCGGAGGTCGTCCAGTTCTTCCTCGGCGATCCGCAGGGCTGGAAGAAACCCGTCCTGCCGGAGGGCGTTGAGGCGCTGCGCGGTTCCGGGGTGGACGTGTACGTGCACGCCCCGTACATCATCAACGTGGCGACGTCCAACAACCGGATCCGCATTCCCAGCCGCAAGGTGCTCTCGCAGCAGTTGGAGGCGGCCGCCTCGATCGGCGCGAAGGCCTTGGTCGTGCACGGCGGGCACGTGCTGAAGCAGGACGACCCCGAGACCGGCTTCGAGAACTGGCGCAAGGTCTTCGAACGGCTCGACTGCCCGATTCCGATCTACATCGAGAACACCGCGGGCGGCGACAACGCCATGGCGCGCAGGTTCGACCGGATCGCCCGGCTGTGGGAGGTACTGTCGGGCGTCGCCGATCTCGACTCCAAGGTCGGGTTCTGCCTGGACACCTGCCACGCGCACGCCGCCGGCGAGGAGTTGATCGACGCGGTCGACCGGATCAAGTCCATCACCGGGCGGATCGACCTGGTGCACTGCAACGACAGCCGGGACGCGTTCGGCTCGGGAGCCGACCGGCACGCCAACCTGGGCAGCGGCACGATCGACCCGGAGCTGATCCTTTCGGTGGTGCGAGCCGCCGGCGCGCCGGTGGTCGTAGAGACGCCCAAGGCGGGTCAGGCTCAGGACATCTCCTGGCTGCGCGACAACCTGGCGACATGATCCGGTTCCGGCCTGCACTTCCGCGCCCGCGGCCGGGTCCGGCACCATGGTGAACCGGGAAGCGATCAACGACATCCAACCGAATACCGTCACCAATCACGAGACAACCGGCGAAGCTCGGAACCAGCCCCGTGGCGAGCGCGCCCAGAACGAACGGGACTCCCATGGCACACCCCCCTTACGGACCGTCGGATCCATACGGCTCCTACGGGCAGCCGGACCCGTACGCCCAGCCCTACCAGCAGCAGCCCGCGGTGCAGCACCACTACTACCCTTCCACCCCGCCCGCGGTGGTGGGGACCAACGGTCTGGCCACCGCATCGCTGGTCATGGGGATCGTCGGCTTCGTGTTCTGCGGACTGACCTCCATCCCGGCGATCATCTGCGGCCACATCGCACTGGGCCAGATCAAGCGCACCGGCCAGGAGGGGCACGGCCAGGCCGTCGCCGGCCTCGTCCTCGGCTACGTCGTCACGGCCCTGTGGATCATCTACTGGGTCGTCATCTTCGGGATCTACGGCTTCGCGCTGTGGAGCGTCAGCTCGAGTTCGACGAGCTACTGACGGGCAGCGCTGCCGAAGGCCCCGGCGGAGGAATCATCGCCAGGGCCTTCGGAGTGCCGTAACGCCGTCGCGTCGCCGACGGTCAGGCGAGGCGGGGGACGCCCGCCACCTCCACTCCGACGTTCGACAGCAGCACGGTCATGGGGGTGGAGGTCTCCCGCCACTCCTCTACGGCCTTGGCGAAGATGTCCAGGACGGTGCGGAACGACCGCTGGTCGGTCTCGGCGAGCTCGGCCCACGACTCGTACAGCACCAGGTAGCCGTTGCGTGCGGGGGCCCACGACAGGTCGGTCAGGCACTTCTCCAGCGCGTCCCAGTCGCCGCCGGACGTCGCCGGAAACGCGAAGACCTCGGCGCACAGGCGCAGAAAAGCGTCCTTGTCGCGGGCGCGGCGCCCGTCGAGGTGGTAGGCGCGCCAGCCCGCCGCCAGGGCGCGTTCCGTCCAGCCGGTGTCGCCGACGGCGCCGGGGGTCGGCGGGATCCGCCACTGGTAGACGCCCGGCTTCAACCGTCCGGTGAGCAACTCGTCTAGTGCTCGGTTCGCATCCACGAAACGTCACCTCCCGGCAAAGTCGTTATTCCGGCTCGCGAGGCCGCCGGCGTCCGGTGGCGGCAGCGGCGCCCTCCGAGTCGCCACGGCCGGTAACGGGCGATCAGGGTGTCCGCGCCTACGGATGGGGCCATGCGGGCAGGGATTACGGCGCCGCCCGGACCGGGCGCCGTCGTCGACCGAGGGGACGAACTGGACATGGCTCCCACCGTTCCCGCCACCACTCGCGGCACACGTGCCGGCAGCGTTCCTTTCCGCGTCCGCGTCCCCACGGGCGCTGAGGTGCCGTGATCCGGGTTTGGACGCGAGGCACCCGTCCCGCGCCGAAGGGACCAACATGACAACATCATGACGCCCCGCGACCCCCGTGATGCCGCCTCGAATCATCGGACCGGCAGAATCCCGCATTCCGGGCACCTGCCGTTCGAGGCGAATGCGTCGTCACACTCCACCGGGACAGGACCGAGCCGCGTGGCTACCGACACCCCCACAAGAGGGCCAGGTGGATTGTGCCGCCGCCCTAATCGGGCTGGCGGTGGCGACGCACGGCCACATCGAGAGCAGGCGTGAGTCGGCTTGCGGAGAGCAGGACAGGTGCAACCGCACCAGCGCCGCCCCCAAATGCCACCGCACCAACACAGTCCCCACAGCACACACCAGCGTTCGGCCCCAGCAGCTGCGACGGCGTGAGCACGCCATTCCAGACGTCAGTCGCCTTGCGAAGAGCGGGGCGGGTGCAACCGCACCGAAGCCACCCCAGCTACCGCCGCACCAACACAGCCCCCACACGGCACACACCAGCGTTCGGACCCCCAGCGGCTACGGCGGCGTGAGCACGCCATTCCAGACGTCAGTCGCCTTGCGAAGAGCGGGGCGGGTGCAACCGCACCGAAGCCACCCCAGCTACCGCCGCACCAACACAGCCCCCACACGGCACACACCAGCGTTCGGA
>NZ_BSTN01000020.1:30922-110526 GCF_030269545.1 Actinomadura sp. NBRC 104425
CACCCCCAGCGGCTACGGCGGCGTAAGCACGCCATTCCAGACGTCAGTCGCCCTGCGGAAAGCTCGACAGGTGCAACCGCACCAGCACCGCGCCAGCTGCCGCCGCACCAACACAGCCCCCACACAGCACACACCAGCGTTCGGACCCCCAGCGGCTACGGCGGCGTGGGCACGCCGTTCCAAACGTGAGTCGGGTTGCGTAGAGCTGGGCGGGTGTGGCCGCGTCGGCATCCGAGCCTGGTGACGCCCTACCAACGCGGCGCCCGGCCGCCGCAAGGTGCACCCGGGGGGCGTCGGCGATGCGGGCATGCCGTCTGGGCGTGGGGCACGGCTGTGTTGTGCGGCTGTTCGGTTGTCTCAGGGCGCGACGGTGACGCGGTTCTTCGAAGGGTGCGGTCAGGTTGTTTTGAGGGGGCGGAGGCTGTTGAGGCGGGGGGACAGGCGGAAGGCGTCGGGGGCCTCGTCGAGGACGCCTCCTGCGGGGTCGTCGTCGCCGTCGGCGCGGACCGGGTCGCCGGAGGGGCGCAGGATGTCGCGGACGACCAGCACGGCGAGCAGCAGAACCGTGACGAAGCGGGCGAGTAGGGCGACGTAGTAGGCGTTGGTGTCGATGCCCTCGGTGGGCAGGTCGAAGCCCAGCAGCGTCGAGAGCGTCGCGGACAGTCCGGCGCCGTCCACGCGGAGGGACACCGACAGCAGGTACCACCAGATGCCGAAGAAGTAGACGAGCTCACCGGCCTGCCACAGCAGGTAGGCGGGGAGGCGGGGGCGGGCCAGCGCCACCAGGGGCAGCAGCCACAGCACGTACTGGGGCGACCACACCTTGTTGGGCAGCATGAACGCGATGAGGACGAGCAGCATCAACTGGGGCAGGCGCGGACGGCGGGGTGCGGCCAGCGCCAGCACGCCGATGGCCAGGGCGAGCAGCGCGAACGTTGCGCTGCCCACCAGGTTGAGCTGGTCGCGTTCGGCCACGCCCTCCAGGCCGTGGTCCTGGAGGATGAAGAAGATGGAGCCCCAGTCGATGCCCCGGGTGCGGCTGAAGGAGTAGAAGGTCAGCCAGCCGTCCCAGGCGAACAGCATCACCGGCAGGTTCACCGCCAGCCAACTCGCGGCGGTGCCGACCAGCAGGCGTCCCAAGGCCCGCCACCGGCCGGCACGCACGCACAGTAGGACGAAGGGCCACAGGAACAGCACCGGGTAGAACTTCGCGGCGATCGCAAGGCCGAGCAGCACGCCCGCGAGCGCCGGAGCGCGACGCGACCACGCCGCCACCGCCAGCGCCGTCAGGCCGACGGCCAGCAGGTCCCAGTTGATGTAGGCGGTGAGCAGCAGCGACGGGGACAGCGCCACCATCAGGCCCGCGCGCAGCGAGCGCTGCCCCGCGGCGTAGGCGGTGGCCAGCACGGTGACGACCGCCAGCGCCGCCAGCAGCACGACGGTGACGTTGTAGAACGCCATGCCGCGCCCGTCGGCGCCGAACGGCTGGACCAGCCAGTTCACCACCTGCATGAACGCGCCGCTCAGCACCGGGTACTCGACGTAGTGGAAGGTGTCGCCGGCGAACGAGTCGAAGTAGGGGATCTTGTTTTCGTTCAGGCCGCGCACGAAGTACAGCGGGTAGATGTCGGTGTAGCAGGCGCGCGTCGTCGTCCTGACGAAGTCGAACCCGGCGGTCGCGCACGGCTGCTTCTGCAGCCAGCCCAGCAGGCACACCAGGCTCGTCACGCCGGTCAGCACGGGCACCAGGCCGCGCAGGCGGCCGCCCGCGCCGGACGGGGCGGGCGCGGCGGGGTTCTCCGCGCTCACCTCGCGGTCGGCGTACCCATCCGCGGAAGAAGACGGCGACATGGTCGCACACTATGGCACGCGGGCCCGGCCCCTCGCGAAGTACGTGAAAAGGGCCGGGCTCACGTGGCCGTCAGTCGTTCGACCCGAAGTTCGGTTCGGTCGACTCGCACCGGGGGTGGTAGGGGTGCGCGTTGCACCACCACCGCGGCGGCGGGTCGGACGGGGGGATGTTCGGGTTGCAGCCGACCGGCATGCCGAACCGGTTGCACGGGACCTGCCCGTTCGGCGGCGTGGCCGTGTCGCTCGGCGAGGGGGACGGCGACAGCGGCGTGCAGTTTCCGTCCGGGCCCTCCTCCTGCCCGGGCGGGCAGGTCTGCGAGGGAGAGGGGGTCGGCGTCGGGCTGGGGCTGGGCGGGGGCGGCGTGTCCCACGCCTTGGCGGCGGTGTCGCTGTAGGTGGGCTGCGGGAAGGTCTCCGGCTGCAGGTGCTCCCCGGCGATGACCTTCTCCATGAAGTTCTTCCAGATCTTCGCCGGGACGGTGCCGCCGTAGATGCTGTTGCCTTGGAACCCGGGGATGCCGGTGATGGGCTTCTGGCCGTTCTTGTTGAACATCGTCACGGCCGTGGACAGCTGCGGGATGTAGCCCACGAACCACGCCGCGGCGTTCTTGTCGGTGGTGCCGGTCTTGCCGGCGACCTGGCGGCCGTCGCTGAGCTGCGCATTGGTGGCGGTGCCGCTGGTGACGACCTTGCGCATCGCGTAGGTGGCCTGGGCGGCCTGGTCCTGGGTGAGGATCCGCTCGCCCTTGTCCTTGCCCCACGGCAGCGGAATCGTCCGGTACGTGCCGTCCTCGGTCTTCACCTGCACTTTCCTGATCAGGTGGGGGGTGACGGACGTGCCGCCGTTGGCGAACGCCGCGTACCCGGCCGCCTGGTACACCGCCGGGATGTTGGCGATGCCCAGGGACAGGCCGCCGACGTTGCGGTGCGGGTCGATGTAGCGCTTGGGGATGCCGAACTCCTCGGCGGTCTCGGCCACCCGGTCGAGGCCGAGCTTGAGGCCGAGCTTGACGTAGGCGGTGTTGACCGACTTCTCGGTGGCGGTGACCAGGTCGATCACGCCCATCGGCGGGTCGCCCTCGTCGTTGTTGACGGTGTAGCAGCTGGACGAGACGGGGTGGCTCTCGCCGCTGCCGTCGAAGCACTGCGGCGAGTGGCCGTCGATGGTCGACTTGATGCTCTGCCCGCTCTTGAGGGCGGTGGCCAGCACGTACGGCTTGAACGACGAGCCGACCTGGGCGCCGGGGGTGAAGACGGTGTCGACCTGGCTGCGTTTGGGGTCGCCGCCGTAGAACGCCTTGATCTCGCCGTTCTCCGGGTCGACGGCGATCAGCCCGGTGCCGATGTTCTTCGGCCAGTTCTTCACGCCGGCCTCGGCCATCGCCTGCCGGGCGTAGGACATCCAGCGGGGGTCGAGGCTGGTGGTGATGCGCAGACCGGCGTTCTCCACGTCGTCCGGCAGGCCCTTGATCTGCCGGAGCTCGTCCATCACGCGTTCCTTGATGAACCCGGTCTGGTTGGTCTGCTTGGTGTCGGTCCACTCGCGTTCGGTGAGCGGGAACTTCTGCCGCTGCCGGTCGGCCTTCGACAGCTTGCCCATCTCGACCATGCCGTCCAGGACGTAGTTCCAGCGGGCGCGCAGTGCCCGGTTGGCCTCGTCGTTGCCCTGGGTCTTGAAGTAGGTGGGCCGCTGGATCATCGCGGCCAGCAGGGCGCCCTCGGCGACGGTCAGCTTGCTGACGTCCTTGTGGAAGTAGGCCCGGGCCGCGGCCTGGATGCCGTTGGCCTGGCGGCCGAAGTAGACCGTGTTGAGGTACATCTCCAGGATCTTGTCCTTGGAGAGCTTCTCACCGATCTTAAGTGAAACGAAGATCTCTTTGATCTTGCGGCTGAGGGTGCGGTCCTGGCTGAGACCCTTGTAATAGTTTCGGGCCAGCTGCTGGGTGATCGTGGAGCCACCCTGGGTGTCGCCGCCGATCGCGGTCTTGAACACGGCGCGGGTCAGGCCCTTGGGGGACACGCCGAGGCTCTCCTGGTAGAAGCCGCGGTCCTCGGCGGCGAGCACGGCGTTGCGGACGTGCTCGGGCACCTTGTCCAGCGGGACCGATTCGCGGTGCGCGCCGAGCCGGACGATCGGGGTCTTGCCGTCGGCGTAGAGGATGGCCGAGCCCTCGTCGGTCACGCCGTCCTGCGGCTTGGTGGGCATCGGCGTCATCGTGTAGCCGACCGCGAACAGCGTCACCCCGGCGAGGAAGACGAGCGCCGTGAGCCCGGCGAGGATCTTCCAGGACGGGACGTAGCGCCGCCACCCGGTCTTGGGGGGCTTGCCGGGGCGGGCGTGCCTGCGTCCTCCGCCGCCGGGGCCCGGTCCGCCCGGACCTCCGGGGCCGCCCGGCCCGCCGGGTTGCCACGGCGGCCCCCCGCCGGGTATCGGAGCGGCCGCGGCCCTGTGCCCCGGGTGCGGGGCGCCGCGCCGTCTTCGCCCCGGTGTTCCGCGCGCCGAGACTCTTCCGCCCGGTCTTCCCCCCGATCCCGAGGCGGGACCCAGGTCCGGCGCACCGCCGCCCGACGCCCCCGCCCCGCCGGGCGGGTAGGAGCCCGACCGCCGTGCCGGGCCCTCTCCGTATTCCGGTCCGTACTGGCTTCGGTAGCTCACGCGACCTCATCAGGTAGTTGCTCTGCCGCCGTCGTCAGCGAATGTACCTTCGGGCGCCGCGCCGACGACCAGCCGCCGACGGCCGCACGGCGGGAGGACCTGTGCGCCCGCGGCCGTTCGGGGTCTGCCATTGTGCGCGGTTCACTCCTGCTCGGTGTCGAGGGCCCTGCGTCGTCCGAGGGTACTGCGCACGTCGGTACGCGCGCGGCGTCATGACGGGGCGGCAGCCGCAGGGGCGCGCGGACGAGCGGAACGTCGCCCCGGCACGGCGAACGGCCCCGGCCCGGGGGTCGCCCGGGGCGGGGCCGTTCGCGGTGGGTCATGGCGCTATGGCCTTGATCTTGTGTAGGTCAGCGGTGTCGACTGCTGCTGCGGCTTCGGATCGGTCGGATCGTTCGAGTCGTCGTCATCGTCGTCGCCGCCATCCTGGCACTCCGGACGGTTCGGGAAGTACTTGCAGATCTGGTCGGTGCCCTGCGTCGGCGTCGACGTGGGGGTGCAGTTGTTGCCGTTGCCGTTACCGTTGCCCGGGCACGGCGTCGGGGTCGTCGGAGTCGTCTGCTGGGCGCACTTCGCGTTGTTCTGGTTGCGCGGGTCGCTGCAGTCGGGCTCCTCCGTCTCGCGGTCCTCGGGCGTCGCGCTCGCCGTCGGCGTGGGCGTCGTCTTGCCGAACGACTGCTGGCTGCCGCCGAACGCCGGCGGCGCGAACTGCTCGGGCGTGGTGCCCTGCGCGACCGCCGCGGTGTAGGCGTGCCAGATTCGTGCGGGGACGGCACCACCGGAGATTTCGCCCAGGCCGGGGATGTACAACGTCTTCTTCTTGTCGTTGAACATCGTCACGGCCGTGGACAGCTTCGGGTTCGCGGTGAAGCCGATGAACCAGGTCGCCACGTTCTTCTCCGTGGTACCGGTCTTGCCGGCCACCGGCCGGTCGGACAGCGCCGCGGCCGTCGCGGTACCGCCCGGCTTGACGACCTGCTGCATCGCGTAGGTGACGTCGCGGGTGACGGTCTCGCTGAACACGCCCGTGCGCTTCTTCCAGCTCAGCTCCTTGTACTTGCCCGCGTTGTCCTTGGTGCGGACCTCCCGGACGACGTGCGGCTGGTAGTACGTGCCGCCGTTGGCGAACACCGCGTACCCGGCCGCCTGCTCGATGGGCCGGATGTCGTTGATGCCCAGCGCCAGACCGGCCTGGTTCTTGTACGGCTCGACCAGGTCGGACGAGATGCCCACGCTCTCGGCCGTCTCGGCCACGTTCGGCACGCCGACCTTCAGCGCCAGCTGCACGAACCCGGTGTTGCTCGACTCCTGGATGGCCTTGACCAGGTCGATCGCGGCCGGACCGGAGTGGCTGTTGCGGATCGGGGCGAGCGCGCCGGGCGTGCCGGCGGCCACGACCTGGCCGCTGCCGTTGAACGACACGCCGGAGCGGTTCTCCACCGTGGTCCGCAGGCTCCAGCCGTTCTTCAGCGCGGTGGCCAGCACGTACGGCTTCATCGCCGAGCCCGCCTGGGCCGAGCCCGCCCACACGTTGTCGAACGACTGCTTGAGGTAGTCGGGTCCGCCGTAGATGGCCTCGACCTCGCCGTTGGTGGTGTTGACCGAGGTCAGGCCCAGCCGCACATGCTGCTTGAGCAGCTTCTCGGGGTCGACGCCGGGGACCGACTTCTCCACGGCCTGCTTGGCCGCGATCATCTTCTTGCGGTCGAAGGTGGTGATGACGCGCAGGCCGTTGCGGATGACCTCGTCCTCGGTGATCCCCTGGTCGCGCTGCAGCTCGCGCAGCGCCCGCTTGATCATGTAGCCGTTCTGGCCGCCGAAGGTGGCGGTGCCGCCGATCTCCTTGGTCTCCGGCAGGCGCTGGCTGTACTTGGCGTAGTCGGCGTCGCTCAGCTTGCCCATTTTGCGCATGCCGTCGAGCACGTAGAGGTAGCGCGCCTGGGTCTCCTTGACGGCCTCGGGGTCGTCGCTGCGCGGGTCGAACCGGCCCGGCTGCTGGATGATGGCGGCCAGCAGCGCCCCCTCGTCCGGCGTCAGCTTGCTGACGTCCTTGCCGAAGTAGCTCTTGGCCGCCGCCTGGATCCCGTAGGAGTTGCGGCCGAAGTAGATGGTGTTCAGGTACAGCTCAAGGATCTTGTCCTTGCTGCCCAGCTTGTCCTCCAGTTTCAAGGAGATGAACATCTCCTTGAACTTTCGGCTCATCGTCTGCTCGGGCGTCAGGTAGTAGTTCTTGGCGAGCTGCTGGGTGATGGTCGAACCGCCCTGCGTCTCACCGCCGGTGAGGTTGTTCCACACCGCCCGGGTGATGCCCTTTATCGAGAATCCGCTGTCGGTGTAGAAGGTGCGGTTCTCCGCCGCGATCGCCGCGTAGCGGACGTGCTCCGGGATCTGGTCGAAGGTGACCGGCACCCGGTTCGTACCCAACCGGCCGATCTCGGTCTTGCCGTCCCGGTAGTAGAAGATCGCCGCGGTCTTGGTGGCCTCCTCGTTGCCCTGGTCGGGCACCGGCGTCTTGGCGTACGCGATGCCGATCAGCGCGGCGAGGCTGAGGAAACTGAACAGGCCGCCGCCCACCACCAGCTTCCACGAGGGCAGGAACCGGCGCCAGCCGTAGGGGCGGGAGCGCAGATGGTCGTACCACCTGCGTTCGCGGTCCTCCGGGTCGCGGGGACCGCGCCCGCGTCCGCCGGGCCCGCCGGGGCCGCCGCCGTGCCTGCCCGGCCCTCCCGGGCCTCGCCCCCCCGGACCGCCCGGACCGCCGGGGCCGCGTCCACCCGGTCCTCCGCGTCCGCCCGGACCTCCGCGTCCACCCGGACCGCCGGGGCGGCCCGGACCGCCGGGCGCGCCGGGCATGCCGCTGGCGGCGCGGCGCGGTCCGCCGCCACCGGCTCCCGGGGGCATCCGGCCCGCGCTGTGGCGTCCCGGAGCGCCCTGCGGCCTACCCATGCCGCCGCCCGGTCCGCCTGGTACGCCTCGCCCGCCGGGACCACGACCCGGCTGCGGCGGGCGGCCCGGCATGCCGGAGCCGGCGTTGCCGCCGTTCGGCATGCCCTGCCTGCTGGGCATCCCGGGCCGGCCGGAGCGGGGACCGTTCTGCCCGCCCGGCCACTGCGACCCGGGTCCTGGTCGGGGCTGGCTTGGAATACTCACGCGACCTCATCAACGGGGGGTACGGATGGTGCGTCGTCCGAAGATTACTGTGCACGCTGATGAGCGGGAGACGGCTGTGCACGATCCGCTCGTCCGGCCCTGCGCCGGCGCGCCGGGCGGAACGCGTGACCCGGAGAGCTATCCCCGCTGGCCGCGGGGCTCGTCTCCGTGCCCGAGGACGTATGACACCGTTAGATGGTTCCAGGCGCAACCCTGGCATACCTCGACAACGAAGACCCGGAATTCGCCATATTCCCGGGCCATCTCCGCCAGTTCGGACGTCGCCTTGACGCGGCCCGCATACCGTCCGAGTTCGTCCCCGTACACATAGGTGACATGGGTGAGGCGCTCGCGCCGGCAGACCGGGCAGCGCTTGTCGGTGGGCTCGCCGTGGTACTTGGCCGCGCGCAGCAGGTAGGGATGCGCGTCGCAGGCGTCGTCCCGGGCCAGCCGGCCGGACCGCAGCTCGGCCAGCGCCGCCCGCTTCGCCAGGCCGTAGTCGACGACCAGGCGCGGCCTCATCGGCGGTTCCTCCGCCCCGACATGCCAGCAGCGTATGTCGCCCCGGCACGCCAGGAAAGATCGCAAACCGGTACGGAAGGTAACGAAACCCCCTCCTGCCAGGAGGTGGACGTACGGATTTCCAGGGTTGGGCCACTTGCCAGGATGCGTGGGAGCTACGTATCTTTGCGATGTATCGAATCGATACATTGACTCGATACATCCCGCGGTCCGGACGGCACCGGCCGACGGCCGACCGACCGGGGCCGCGGCGCCTCTCGGGACCTCCCCGAGAGGCGGGAACATCGACCGGCGACCCGGGGGGCGCGATGGCAGGCAAGAGGGGCTCCGGCGTGCTGGAGCTCGCCGTGCTCGGCCTGCTCAACGAGTCCCCCATGCACGGCTACGAGCTGCGCAAGCGGCTCAACGCCCTGCTCGGCATGTTCCGCGCGTTCTCCTACGGCTCGCTCTACCCGTGCCTCAAGCAACTGCTGGCCAACGGGCTGATCGTCGAGGACCGGCCGGAGGAGCCGAACGTGGCGATCGCCCTGCAGAGCCGCCGGTCGAAGATCGTCTACAGGCTCACCGCCGAGGGCAAGGAGCGACTGCAGCACCTGCTCACCGAGACCGGGCCGGCGACATGGGAGGACGAGGGCTTCGGCGTGCGCTTCGCCTTCTTCTCCCATACCCGCGCCGACGTCCGGCTTCGGATCCTCGAAGGCCGGCGCAGCCGGCTGGAGGAACGGCTGGAGAGACTGCGCGCCGCGCTGGCGCGGACCCGGGAACGGGTCGACCACTACACGCTTGAGCTGCAAAACCACGGGCTCGAGTCGGTCGAACGCGAGGTCCGGTGGCTCAACGAGCTCATCGGACGCGAGCGGGCGGCACAGGAGAACGCGAGCACTTCGGATAGAAACCAGGACGCGCCCCGGCGCGACGGCCGCTGACACCGCGGCCGCTGCACCGGGGACGGGTGTGACGACCCCGCGTCCCGTAGCAGAGAAGGAGCAACCGGATGGGTTCGGTGCGCGTGGCCATCGTCGGAGTGGGCAACTGCGCCGCTTCGCTCGTCCAGGGCGTCGAGTACTACAAGGACGCTGACCCGGACACGAAGGTGCCAGGTCTCATGCACGTCCGGTTCGGCGACTACCACGTCCGCGACGTGGAGTTCGTCGCGGCCTTCGACGTGGACGCCAAGAAGGTCGGCATGGACCTGTCCGACGCCATCACCGCCAGCGAGAACAACACGATCAAGATCTGCGACGTGCCGCCGACCGGTGTCGTGGTGCAGCGCGGCCACACCTACGACGGGCTGGGCGAGTACTACCGCGACATGATCGAGGAGTCCAGCCAGGAGCCGGTGGACGTCGTCAAGGTGCTCAAGGACACCAAGGCCGACGTGCTGGTGTCCTACCTGCCGGTCGGCTCGGAGGAGGCCGACCGCTTCTACGCCCAGTGCGCCCTGGACGCGGGCGTGGCGTTCGTCAACGCCCTGCCGGTGTTCATCGCCTCCGACCCCGAGTGGGCGGAGAAGTTCACCAAGGCGGGCGTCCCGATCGTCGGCGACGACATCAAGTCGCAGATCGGCGCGACCATCACCCACCGGGTGATGGCCAAGCTGTTCGAGGACCGCGGAGTCGAGCTGCAGCGCACCTACCAGCTCAACTTCGGCGGCAACATGGACTTCATGAACATGCTGGAGCGCAGCCGGCTCCAGTCCAAGAAGATCTCCAAGACGCAGTCGGTGACCTCCCAGGTGCCGCGCGAGATGGCCAAGAGCGACGTGCACATCGGCCCGTCCGACCACGTGCCGTGGCTGGACGACCGCAAGTGGGCGTACGTGCGGCTGGAGGGCAAGGCGTTCGGCGACGTCCCGCTGAACCTGGAGTACAAGCTGGAGGTCTGGGACTCCCCCAACTCCGCCGGCGTCATCATCGACGCGATCCGCGCCGCCAAGATCGCCAAGGACCGCGGCATCGGCGGCCCGATCCTGTCGGCCAGCTCCTACTTCATGAAGTCCCCGCCCGTGCAGTACGACGACAACCGCGCGCGCGAGGCCGTGGAGGAGTTCATCCGCGGCGAGGTCGAGCGCTGACCCTCGCACGCTGAGACGCCGAACGGCCGCCCGGACCGTAGGGCGGCCGTTCGGCTTTTCCGGCTCGAGAAAAGGAGAAGCGGACACGACACGCCCGCCCGGCGCGCGCCGGACCGCCGTTGCGCCCGCGGTCGGGGAAGATGGTCCACCGGCGGAGCGGTCAGGGCTTGAGCACGGCGGTTTTTCGCCGTCTTCAAGCATGTCTTTACATGACGAAAATGCCGATGTAGCGGACGTTGTCACGCTCTGGTCCTACTGTTGCACCGTCAGTGATTGTGCGTACCGTTCCAGTGGCCGACTGGAGGACTTGGATGGCACGCGAGCTGGGAAAAGTGACGGCGGGACTGGCCGGGCTGGCCATGGGCCTGACGGCGTGCGGCGCAAGCGGATCGGGCCGCGTCGCGGACGGCCCGCCGCGCGACGGCGGCACGCTGCGCGTCGTCGGCTCGTCCGACGTGTCGCACCTCGACACCGCCGCCGCCAACGGTGTCGGCGCGTACGGGCTGAACCGCACCTACGCGCGGACGCTGCTCGGCACCAAGGCGTCCAACGACTTCAGCGAGACCCTGCCCGTCCGGGCGGACATGGCGGTGCAGGTGCCCACCCGCGAGAACGGCGGCATCAGCGAGGACGGCCGCACCTACACGCTCAGGCTGCGCGAGGGCGTGCTGTGGAACACCCGGCCGCCGCGCCCGGTCACCGCCGAGGACTTCGTCCGGGGCTTCAAGCGGCTGTGCAACCCCGCGGCCCCGGCGCCGGGGCGGGGCTACTACACCTCCACCATCCGCGGCATGGACGAGTTCTGCCGGGGCTTCGCCCGCGTCAGGGCCGACGACGCCGGAGCCATCGCCGCGTACCAGAACTCGCACGACATCGCCGGGATCCAGGCCAGGGACGCGCACACGCTGGTGTTCACGCTGCGCGAGCCGGCCAGCGACTTCCTCAACCTGCTGGCGCTGCCGTACACCGCCGCGGCCCCCAGGGAGTACGACGCGTACGTCCCCGACAGCCCCGAGTTCCGGCAGCACACCATCTCCGACGGCCCGTACCAGATCACCTCCTACCGGCCGGGCATGTCGTACCTGCTGACCCGCAACCCGGTGTGGCGGCGCGAGACCGATCCGCTGCGCGAACGCCACGTCGAGAAGATCCAGATCACGCTCGGGCAGGACTCCCCCGCCACCGTCCAGCAGCAGCTGGAGCAGGGCACCGCCGACCTGGCCTGGGACCAGCCGGTCCCCACCGCCGCGATCCCCCGGCTGCGGGCGCGGCGGGACGAGCGGTTCGCCATCCACCGCGCGCCCAGCAGCAGCCCGTACCTGGTGTTCAACACCCGCAGCCCGAACAACCGCGGCGCGCTCGGCCGCCGCGAGGTGCGGCAGGCCCTGCAGTACGCCATCGACCGCACCGCACTCGTCAAGATCGTGGGCGGGCCGGAGGCGGCCGAGCCGCTGCACACGGTGATCCCGCCGGGCTCCTCCGGGTACGCCGCCGCCAACCGGTATCCGACGCCGGGCGATGCGGGCGACCCGGCGCGCTGCCGCCGGCTGCTGGCGGCGGCGGGGTATCCGGACGGCCTGGCGCTGAAGTTCCCGTACCGCACCAACAGCGTGCACAAGCTGATCGCCGAGTCGATCCGGCAGAACCTGGCGGCGTGCGGGGTGCGGGCCGAGCTGATCCCCGACACCGGCGGCGACTTCTACGGCAAGACGATCTCCACGCCGGAGCGGACGGAGGCCGGCCAATGGGACCTCGCCGCCCCCGGCTGGACGCCCGACTGGTACGGCAACAACGGCCGCACCGTCGTGCAGCCCCTGTTCGACGGGCGCGTCTACGGCCCGAACTCCACCAACTACGGCGGCTACCACAACCCGCGGGTCAACGCCCTGATCGACGCCGCGCTGACCGCCCCCGACGCCGCCCGCGCCGCCGGGTACTGGCAGCGCGCCGACGACCTGATCATGCGGGACGCGGCGATCGTCCCGCTGCTGAACCGCGCCCACACCATCTACCGCTCCGCCCGCGTCCGCGGCGCGGCCTTCCTGCCGACGGCGGCGGGCTACGACTACACCCGCCTCTGGCTGGCCGACTGACCGCCCCGCCCGCGGGCCCGCAGGACGCGCTGCCATAAGGTGGACGATCTACCGCGTAGAGTGATCGGGTGAGGGCCAGCGAGCTGCGAGCGATCCTGCGCGGACGGGACTTTTGCCGCCTGTACGGCACCCGGCTCGCGTCGCAGCTCACCGACGGCGTCTTCCAGGTCGCGCTCGCCGGATACGTGTTCTTCTCGCCCGAGCGGCAGACGACGGCGGGCAAGGCCGCGGCTGCGTTCGCGGTGACGCTGCTGCCGTACTCGGCGCTCGGGCCGTTCGCCGGGGTGCTGATCGACCGGTGGCGGCGGCGGCGCATCCTGATCTGGACGCCGGTCGTCCGGGCGCTGCTCACGGTGCTCGTCGCGGCGCTGGTGGCGGCCGGGCAGGACGGCGCGGTGTTCTTCGTGACGGTGCTGGTCGTGCTGGGCGTCAACCGGTTCTTCCTGGCGGCGCTGTCGGCCGCGCTGCCGCACGTCGTACGGCGCGAGCACCTGGTGACGGCCAACGCGTTCGCCGTGACGTCCGGCACCGTGATCGCGTTCGCCGGCGCGGGCCTGGGCTATCTGATGCGGCGGATGTTCGGCCCGCACGACGATGGAACGGCGCTGATCCTGCTGGGCGCGGCGGCGCTGTGGGTGGCGGCGGCGCTGGTCGCCACATCGCTGCCGCGGCGGCTGCTCGGCCCGCACCTGGAACGGGCCGCCCCGCACACCCGCGAGGCCCTCGGCAACGTGCTGCACGGCCTCGTCGACGGGGCCCGGCACATGCTCGGCAACGGCCCGGCGGCGCTGTCGCTGGCGGCGATCTCCGTGCACCGCTTCCTGTACGGGATCGTGCTGATCATGACGTTGCTGCTGTGCCGCTACCACTTCACCACCGACCCGGACGCGGGCATGGCCGCGTTCGCGCTCATGCTGGGCGTGTCGGGCGCCGGGTACTTCGCCGCCGCGCTGGTCACGCCGCCGGTGGTGCGGCGCGTCGGCAAGGCCGCGTGGACCGTCTGGCTGCTGGCGGGGGGCGGCGTGGTGCTGCTGGTCCTCGGCCTGCCGTTCGCCCAGGGGCCGTGGGTGGTGGGCGCGTTCCTGCTGGGGGTGGTGTCGCAGGGTGTGAAGCTGTGCGTGGACACGACCCTGCAGGAGTCGATCGAGGACGCCTACCGCGGCCGGGTGTTCGCCGTCTACGACATGCTGTTCAACGCCACGTTCGCCGCGGCCGCGGCCGTCGCCGCCACCTGGCTCCCCGCGGACGGCGTGTCCTACGCGACCCTCGTCGCCGTCGTGGCCGCCTACCTGCTGGCCGCGGTCGCCTTCCGCACCTGCGCGGCCCGCCTCTCCCGCGTCCCCACCACCACCTGACCCCGCCAGGGCAGCACACCCTGCGCCCAACAGAATCCGCCCGCCTCGAACGGCACGGGCCTGCGCTCAGGCAGCACGTCCCGAACCCAAGCAGCACAGCCTGGCCTGCCCCCAAGCACCTCGGCCTGCCCCCAAGCACCTCGGCCTGCCCCCAAGCACCTCGGCCCGCGCCCAAACGGCGCACGCCGCCCCTCAAAGCGGCACGACCTGCCCCTGAGCGGTACGACCTGCCCCTGAGCGGTACGACCTGCCCCCAAGCGGCACGGCCCGCATCCAGCGACACGACCTGTGCTCAAGTGGCACAGCCCGTCGCCCCAAGCAGTTCCGCCCGTGCCCAAGCGAATTCGCTCTGCGCCCAAGTGGTCGGGGGTCAGAGGGATTCAGCGATGGCGTACATGGCGTCGGCGATGCGCTCGGTCTCCTCGGCCGTGCACACGTACGGCGGCATGGTGTAGACGAGGCGGCCGAACGGGCGCAGCCACACCCCGTGGTCCATGGCGATCTTCTGGACGGCGGGGACGTCCACGGGTTCGCGCGCCTCGATGACGCCGATCGCGCCGAGCACCCGCACGTCCCGCACCCCGGGCAGGTCCTCAGCGCCGTCCAGGCACGCGGTCAGCACGGCCTCGATGGTGTCGACCTCGTCCCGCCAGTCGCGCGACAGCAGCAGGTCGATGGACGCCGACGCCACCGCCGCCGCCAGCGGGTTGGCCATGAAGGTGGGGCCGTGCATGAGGACGCCCGCCTCGCCCGTGGTGATGCCGTGCGCCACCCGGTCGCTGCACAGCGTCGCGGCCATCGTCATGTACCCGCCGGTGAGGGCCTTGCCGACGCACATGATGTCCGGGGCGATCTCGGCGTGGTTGCAGCCCCACATCTCGCCGGTGCGGCCGAACCCGGTGGCGATCTCGTCCAGGATCAGCAGCAGGTCGTGCTCGTCGGCCAGCTCGCGCAGCGCCCGCAGGTACTCGGGGGCGTAGAAGCGCATGCCGCCCGCGCCCTGCACGATCGGCTCGACGATGATCCCGGCCAGCTCGCCTTCGTGCGCGGCGGCCAGTGCGGCCAGCTCGTCCAGGTACGCCTGATCGGGTTCGGCGAGGTAGCCGAGCGGGGGCGGCGGCGCGAACACGTGCCGGGCCAGCACGTCGGTGAACAGCTGGTGCATGCCGTTGACGGGATCGCACACGGCCATGTCGCCGAAGGTGTCGCCGTGGTAGCCGCCGCGGACGGTCAGCAGCCGGTGCCGTCCGGGCCGCCCCTGCGACCGCCAGTACTGCAGTGCCATCTTGATGGCGACCTCGACCGCCACCGAACCGGAGTCGGCGAAGAACACCTTGGTCAGCGGCTCGGGCGTCAGCTCGACGAGCCGTTCGGCCAGCCGCACCGCCCCGGGGTGGGTCAGCCCGCCGAACATCACGTGCGCCATCCGGCCCAGCTGCCCGGTGACGGCGGCGTTGAGCTCGGGGTGGTTGTAGCCGTGGATGGCCGACCACCACGACGACATCCCGTCGATCAGTTCGGTGCCGTCGGCGAGGGTGAGCCGCACCCCGGATGCGGACACCACGATCTCGGGCGGCACGGCGGCGGGCATCGGCGCGTACGGGTGCCAGATGTGGTCGCGGTCGAAGGCCTGCAGCCGTTCGATCTCCGCGGGGCTCATCCGCCCCAGCCTGACCTCGATCACGCGCGTCCGCCCTCGGCCGTGCGGGTCTCGGCGTCGTCCCGGCCGGCGGACGCGGCGTCCCCGCCCGCCGCCCGGCCGTCGGAGCTCTCACCGGCGGGGACGGGCAGGCCCTCGGCCTCGGCCCAGCGGAGCAGCTCCTGCGTGGCGGCCTCCTTGCCGATCACACCGCGGTCCAGCCGCAGGTCGAGCAGGAACTTGTACGCCTTGCCGACCAGCGGGCCCGGCGAGATGCCCAGGACGCGCTGGATCTCGTTGCCGTCCAGCTCCGGGCGCAGCTTGGCGAGCTCCTCCTCCGCCGCGAGCCGCTCGATGCGGGCCTCCAGGTCGTCGTAGGTGCGGCGGAGGCGTTCGGCCTTGCGGCGGTTGCGGGTGGTGCAGTCGGCCCGGGTGAGCTTGTGCAGCCGCGGCAGCAGGTGCCCGGCGTCGCGCACGTACCGGCGGACGGCCGAATCGGTCCACTCGCCCGTCCCGTACCCGTGGAAGCGCAGGTGCAGTTCGACCAGGCGGGACACGTCGGCGACGACGTCCTTGGGGTAGCGCAGCTCGGTCAGCCGCTTGCGGGCCATCTTGGCGCCGACGACCTCGTGGTGGTGGAACGACACCCGGCCGCCCGGCTCGAACCGGCGCGTCTTGGGCTTGCCGATGTCATGCAGCAGCGCCGCCAGCCGCAGCACCAGGTCGGGCCCGTCCTCCTCCTGGGCGATCGCCTGCTCCAGGACGATCAGCGAGTGCTCGTAGACGTCCTTGTGCCGGTGGTGCTCGTCGATCTCCAGGCGCAGCTTGGGCAGTTCCGGCAGGACGTGGGCGGCCAGGCCGGTGTCGACCAGCAGCGCCAGCCCCTGCCGTGGGTGCGCGCCGCACAGCAGCTTGGACAGCTCGTCGCGGACGCGTTCCGCCGACACGATCTCGATGCGTCCGGCCATGTCGGTCATGGCCCGCACCACCTCGGGCGCGACGGTGAAGCCGAGCTGGGCGGCGAAGCGGGCGGCGCGCAGCATCCGCAGCGGGTCGTCGCTGAAGGAGTCCTCCGGGCGGCCGGGCGTGCGCAGCACCTTGCGCTCCAGGTCGGCCAGGCCGCCGAACGGGTCGACGAACTCGTGCCCGGGCAGCCGGGCCGCCATCGCGTTGACGGCGAAGTCGCGGCGGCGCAGGTCCTCCAGCAGCGAGGTGCCGTAGGAGACCTGCGGCTTGCGGGACCTGGGGTCGTAGGACTCGCTGCGGTAGGTGGTGATCTCCAGCTGGTGGTCGCCCTTGCGCAGGCCGACGGTGCCGAACTCGATGCCGATCGTCCAGACGTGGTCGGCCCAGCCGCGGATGATCTCCAGGACGCGCTGCGGCGGGGCGTCGGTGGTGAAGTCCAGGTCCTTGCCGACGCGGCGCAGCAGGGCGTCCCGCACCGGACCGCCGACCAGCGCCAGCTCGTGTCCGGCGGCCCGGAAGCGCTCGCCCAGTTCGTCGGCGAGCGGCGCGACCCGGCGCAGCAGCTCGGTGATGGCCGCCCGTTGCCGCGGGGACGGCTGTGTCGGCTGCTGCTGGGTCACATTCTGGTCGGGCACGGCCATCGAGCGTATTTCCTTGGTTGAGGACTGACAAAAGAATTTGTTCGGCGCCCGGGAGGCGACTCGGGAAAACTTCCTGCGGAATGCGCGAGGAACTCTTCCCGTCGCGCGGTCCCCGGGTTACGTTCTGGGCACCCCGGGGGACGCCCGCGCACACCACCGCAGCCTCCCGTACGACCAAAGGTAGCGGGGCACGCCGGGGCGCGGCCCACCGCAGGGGTCGGCCGCTCAGAGGATTATCCCGGCTCGTCCGGGTACGAGGTGAATCTCCCGGTGTGGGGGTGTACGGGGGCGCAGATGAAGCGGAGCGCGGGGCCGGCGGCGGGGTCCCCGCAGGACGGAGCAGGACATGAAGGACGCTCTCACCATCCATCGCGCGCTGCTCGAACGGGAGACGACGCACCAGATCGTGCGGCTGCCCGTAGCGATCACACACGCCGATGAGCTGCCGAGGGCGCTCGGCCTGCCGGCGCGGCGGTGCCTGGTGACGCGCGTCTACACGTGCGACGACGTCCGCCCCGAACGCCGTTTTCTCACCGGGGTGGTCGTGGCGGCGGGAGACCTGCCGCCCGCCGAGGCCGTACGCCGCGCGGTCGGCGCCCGCCTGATCCGCCCGGCCCGGCCGGACCTGGTGAACGCGGTCACCGAGTACGCCGCCGGCCTGGTGTGCCCGCTCCTCCTGCCGGAGGGGATGCCGCTGCTGGTCGACCAGTCCGTGGTGAACGCCAATCCGCTCGACGAGGTCGTCTACGCCGCCACCGGCGAGCCGTCGACGGCGCTCGCCATCCGCTGCCTGGATCTGTACGCGATCAGCGGCGCCAAGCCCGTCGCGTTCCCGTCCGTGCAGACCGGCGCCGCGCCTACCTCCGTCTGACCGTCCGCAACGGCCTCCGCGTCCCGCGTCCCGTCCGGCACCCGGAGGAGTCAGGAACGATCGAGGTTCACACGCGCGTTGCTGGGAAGTAGGCGCAATAGCTCCGTTGATCACCTCCGCAACTAGGGGCGTCATGTGCGGGTTTGCAAGGGAATCGGGCGAAGAGACGGGAGGAAGGTCTGACGGCAGCCGTCACGCGGCTACCATCAAGCGCGTGATGCGGGACGATGACGCCCGCTGTCTTCAGGCGAGGCCTCCTGCTGCAGGCGGCCATCGGGTGGACATGGCGTGAGAACGGTCAAACGCGCGGCCTGGCTGGCCGTACTGGTGTCCTGCGTTTCTGCGGTCACGGCGCCCGCGCTGGCGGCCGCGCCCAAGGCACCGAGGACGGCGCACAGTTCCCCGAACCGGCCGCAGAACCCGGTGACGGCCCAGGGCGCGGCACAGACACAAGGGGCGTCGCAGGCGCAGGCCGCGTCGCAGGCGCAAACTACGTTGCAGACGCAGACCGCGTTGCAGACGCAGACCGCGTCGCAACAGGCCGGCAAGCAGCAGTCGCAGGTCACGCTCGCGCTGTCCAAGGTGACCCCGTCGGCCATCACCGCGTCCGGCAAGAACTCCAGGTTCACGCTGACCGGCACCGTCCGGAACAACTCCGGGCACACGCTCGCCGGGCTGTCCGTCCGGCTGCGTTACAGCTCCCACCGCATCACCAGCAGGGGCGAACTCGCCCAGTACGCGTCCGCCTCGCCGTCCAGGCTGCCGGGCGCCACCACGCCGCGCCCGCTGCCCCAGGCCGCCGCGGCGAACGGCACCCAGACGTGGAAGCTCAGCGGCAACGCGGCCGCGGTCGGCATGCGGCAGTTCGGCGTCTACCCGGTCGGCGTCGAGGTCATCAACTCCTCCCAGCAGGTCCTCGCCGGCTTCACCACGTTCCTCACCTTCGCCGGCAACGCCGGCGGCACCCAGCCGCTGTCGGTCGCCTGGGTGTGGCCGCTCATCGACAGCCAGCACCGCGCCAACGACAGCACCTTCATCGACAACCGGCTCGCCACCGACCTCACCCGCGGCCGGCTCAGCACCCTCGTCGACGCGGCCGCCGCGACCACCACGCCCATCACCTGGGCGATCGACCCGGCGCTGCTGGACGACGTCCAGGCGATGAGCCAGACCTACCTCGTCAAGCGGCCCGGCGCCTCCGGCAAGGGCACCCGCACGCCCGCCAACCCGGCCGCCCGGCAGTGGATCGACAAGCTGAAGAGGGCGTCCAAGGACGACCCGTACTTCGTCCTCCCCTACGCCGACCCCGACGCCGTCGCGCTCGTCCGGTACGGCGACTCCATGGCCCGGCACCTCGACATCGCCTACAAGAACACCGCCGTGGCCGCCGAGGTCCTCGGCCGTGCGCCGACGGTGAAGGTCGCCTGGCCGCCGTCCGGCATGGCCGGCCCGGACACGCTGAACGCGCTGTCCCGCTACGGGCAGATCGGCACAGACGGGGCGTTCCTGCTGAGCAACTCGGCGTTCCAGGAGAACGCGCAGGGCTACACCCGCAGCGCCACCACCGCGGTGCAGACCAAGCAGGGCATGCGCCGCGTGCTCACCTACGACGACACGATCAACGACATCGTCAGCTCGGGCACCCGGTCCCCCGGGGCGGCGGCCCTCGCCGAACAGCGCTTCCTCGCCGAGACCGCCATGATCACGGCGGAGGCGCCGAACCTCCGGCGCACCCTGGTCGTCGTCCCCGACCGGCACTGGAACCCCTCCCCCGAGTTCGCCCAGAGGATCCTCGCCCAGACCAAGTCGGCGCCGTGGCTGAAGGCGGTCGATCTTCAGACGGCCATCAAGGCCAAGCCGCAGGCGCGGGTCTTCACCGGTTACCCCGACGCCTACGAGGTTTACGAGCTCGGCCCCACCTACCTGGAGCAGGTACGCAAGATCGCGCGGGACGTCGCCCTGTTCTCCCAGGTGACGGCCGAACCCGTGCGGATCGACTACACCAGGGCCGTGCTGCGCCTGGAGTCGGCCGCCTGGCGCGGGCACGGCATACGCGCCCGGGCGGCACGCGAGGAGCTCGCCCGCGAACTCGGCGCGGACAAGGCCGGAGTGAAGATCATTCCGTCCCAGAACGCCCTGGCGGGCAGTTCGGGCCGGATCCTGGTCAGCGTCGCCAACAACCTGCGCGACCAGAACATCAAGGTCCGCCTGGAGGTGACCAGCGAGAACAGCGCCAAGCTGCAGATCGGCCGGTTCCCCGCCGAGGACCTGGTGCTCGAACTCGGCCCCGGCGAGAAGGTCAGCCGCAAGATCCCCGTGCAGGCGGCCGGCAACGGCAACTTCCGGGTCCGGCTGCGCCTGATCACGGCCGAGGGCAGGGTGTTCGGCACGGAAGAGATCACGGTGCGCACCACGGGATACGGGCGGCTGGCCCTGCTCATCACCGGCAGCTCGCTTGCCGTACTCTTCGTGGGCGTCGGAGTGCGGGCCATGCGAGCAAGGCGCCGCCGGAAAGCGGAGGCAGGCGGTGACGGGTCGACAGGAGCGGAACCAGCACCCATCGGGGCCATGGCCCCGGCATCCGGGGTCCCCGGAACACCCGGCGCCCCCGAAGCCGGAGCAGGCTCCGCCTCCCCCGCCCGAGACGGCCACCCAGGCAACCCCCCCACCTTCACCGGCAACCCCTGACCGGCCCGTTCCCGGCGGGGGTCACGGCCCCGCCCAAGGGCAGCCTCCCTTCGGCTGGGGCCGGCATCCCGTACCCGGGCAACACACCCCCGGCCCCCACCCGACCTCCGGGGGCCGGCACGGGGCCGGATTCGAGGGCGCCCAGCGTTCGCCCGCCCCCGGGCAGAACGCCGCCCCCGGGCAGAACGCCGCCCCCGGGCAGAACGCCGCCCCCGGGCAGAACGAGCAGCCCCGGCCACTGTCCCCTCAGCCGCCCGCAGGCTCCACGCCGTGGGGCACCCCGCCTCCGGCGACCGCGGGCCCTAAACCTGGACGAACCACACCTCCCATGGGCTATCCCCCGTCACCACCACCCAACCCGGGCCCTTACCGGCCCGCCCCGTCGGCACAAGGCTCCTCGGCACCTGGCGGACAGTTCCCGCCCGAGCCCCCGTCGCCGCCGCAGCCGCAGCAGCCGGGCCCCGGGGCGCCAGGTATGCCCGGAGCCGCGCCCGGCCCGTCGGCCCCACCCGCGGCCGCGCACGGTGCCGGTGGCGCGTCCCGTCCTCCGGCGGCACCGGGGCCGTACCTGTCCGGCTCGTCTCCGTCCGGGCAGGGGGCCCTGGGGCCGCAGGGGCCTCGCCCTGGCGGCTTCGCCAACGGTGGGGCGGGGTCCCCGAACTGGGGGGCGCCCCCCGAAACCGCGCCGGCGGCACAGGGAAGGTGGGCGCCAGAGGGCTCGGCCCCCGGATGGCCGCAGCCCATGAACGCCGGCTCCGGCGAACCAAACCCCGCGGATTTCAGTCCCACAGGTATGACCCCGGCAGGACAGAACCGCCCAAGCCCGGGGTGGGGCGGGCAGCAGCACGCCCCCGGCCCGGGGGCGTACCAACCCCCGTACCCTGCTGCGGCCGGCGGCGCTCCCCAGCCGCACGGCCCCGGGCCGGTGCCTCCGGACCCGGCGGGTCCCACGTCCACCGACCCCGGCCAGGCCGCCCCGACCGCCGAGGCGGTCGCCGAGGAGGAGCAGCCGTCCGGCAAGGGCGGCGGCCTGCTGAAGTCCAGCGCGATCATGGCGCTGGGGACGCTGGCGTCCCGGATCACCGGCTTCCTGCGCACCGCCGTGATCGTCGCCGCGCTCGGCACCGGCGTGCTCGCCAACGCCTACAACACCGCCAACACCATTCCCAACCAGGTCTACGACCTGCTGCTCGGCGGCATCCTGACCAGCGTCATCGTCCCGCTGCTGGTGCGCGCCAAAGAACGCGACCGCGCCTACGGCGAGCAGTACGAGCAGCGCATGTTCACCCTCGCGGTGATCGGCCTAGCCGTCCTGACCGTGGTGTCGGTGCTGATGGCGCCGCTGTTCATCGACATCCTCGCCGGCAGCTACACCGGCGACCAGCGGCGGGTGGCCGTGCTGTTCACCCAGTTCTTCCTGCCGCAGATCTTCTTCTACGGGGTCGGCGCGTTCGCCGGGGCGATCCTCAACACCCGCGGCAGCTTCGGCGCTCCCATGTGGGCGCCGGTGCTCAACAACATCGTGGTGATCGCGGTCGGCGGCGCGTTCCTGATGCTGTCCTCCGGCCGGGTCGACCCGTCCAACATCTCCGACACCCAGTTCATGCTGCTGGCGATCGGCACCACCGGCGGGATCGTCCTGCAGACGGTCGCGCTGTGGCCGTCGCTGCGCAAGGTCGGCTTCCGGTGGCGGCCCCGCCTGGACTTCAAGCGCGGCGAGATCGGCCAGGTCGGGCGGATGGCCGGGTGGACGCTGATGTACGTCGTCGCCACGCAGGTCGCGCTGGCCGTGGTGACCGCCCTGGCCAACCGGGCCGGCGACCGCGGCGTGGCCGAGGGGCTCGGCGAAGGGTACGGCTACACCCCGTACTTCAACGCCTACCAGCTCTTCCAGCTCCCGTACGCGATCGTCGGCGTCTCGGTGATCACGGCGCTGCTGCCCCGCATGAGCCGGTTCGCCGCCGAGGGCAAGCACGCCGACGTCCGCGCCGCCTTCGCCGGCGGCCTGCGGCTCTCCTCGGTGATCATCCTGCCCGCGGCGGCGCTGATGCTGGTGCTCGGCCCGGAGATCACCACCGTGCTGTTCGCGCACGGCAACACCTCCGACTCCGACGCGCTGGTCATCGCGCGCGTCATGCAGATGTTCGCGATCGCGCTGGTGCCGTTCTCGGTGTACCAGCTGATGATGCGGGTCTTCTACGCGATGCAGGACACCCGCACCCCCGCGTTCATCAGCGTGGCCGTCGTGACCACCAACATCGGCATGGCGCTGACCATGTACAACGTGCTGCCCACCGACAAGATCGTCATGGGCATCGCGGGCGGCTACGCGCTCGCCCAGGTCATCGGCACGCTGATCAGCTGGATGATCCTTCGGCGCCGGCTGGGCGGCATGGACGGGCGCCGCATCGCCGGCGCCTACCTCAAGCTCATCGTCGCCCTGTGGCCGCTGATCGGCTTCGCCTACGCCGCGCACGCCATCACCGAGGCCGCCCTCGGCACCGGCCTGACCCCCGGCCTGATCGCCCTGGTCGTCGGCAGCGCGGGCGGGGGCCTGCTCTACCTCGTCTTCGCCCGGCTGCTGCGCGTCGACGAGGTCCAGACGATGACCGGAATGCTCACCAGCCGCCTCCCCGGCCGCCGCTGACCCACCCCCGGCCGCCGCCGCCCAGGCCGGCGGCGGCCGGGCCTCACGTCCATCGCCCTCTGCCTCGGCGCCCGCTCACGTGCGGGCCCACGCTGCTGGCCGAACTGCCGGCGACACCCGAAACGATGCGGCAGATCGAGCCCACCAACACATGGAGCGGATGGTGCGGCGTACGGCGGGGCTGGATGACGTCGGTGGGGGCGCCCCGCCAAGGTTGGATGCGGGGCGGGCATGCGTCCTCCCGCCCATCGAGCGGCGTCACGTCGGTGGCTCGGCCCTGGTCACCGGGACGCGGGGAGGGCGTGTCGCTTCGTCCGGCGGCTCGTCAGCGGGAGAAGGGCGGGGGCCTGCTCAGGGCTCAGGGGCGCCGCGGCCGAGCGGCACCGAATTTCGGACGGTAGAGATAGGTATCTACGGACAGACCCCACACCGGGGAGGTCGGAACGGCGAAGGGACGGCGGGTGCGTGACGTTGCCTAGAGCTGGGGCGACACAGGTCCGTCACCGGGTGACATATGTCGGTCGGTGGTGACCTACAGACCAGGAATAGATCACGGGTATAGCGTGGCAAAGTACACGGCACGCACGCCGATAACGCCGTCGCTGATCTGTGTAACCACTACCATGATGGGGACTACGGCTTGCGGGGCGACACCCTGGGGAACGCAAAGAGGAGGGTCGGAGGCGTAAGCTGCCACGCCACGAACATGGATTCTGACCACCTGCGCAGGACGTTGCCGTGAGCACGTCAGTCATAGAGCCCGGAACCCGTCTGGCCGGCCGCTACCGGCTGGAGGAGCGCATCAGCGACTCGGGCGGGTCCGCACAGTGGAAGGCCATCGACGAGATCCTGGCGCGAGCCGTGGCCGTCCGGACCTTCGACCCCGAGTTCCCTCGCGTCGCCGAGGTGGTCAGGTCCGCCCGCGCCGCGGCTCGGCTCACCGACCCACGCCTCACCCAGGTCTTCGACGCCGACGACAGCGGCGAGAGCGCGTACGTGGTCAGCGAGTGGGTCTCCGGCGAGACGCTGGAGCAGATGCTGGCGAAGGCGCCGCTGGAACCCGGCCGCGCCGCGACGCTGCTGTACGAGGCGGCCGAGGCGATCGCCGCCGCGCACGCCGCCGGGCTGTCGCACCTGTGCCTGTCCCCCCGCGACCTGGTGTGGACGACCGGAGGGACGGTCAAGCTGCTCGGCGTGGCCACCACGGCCGCGCTGGCCGACGTCCGCTCCGCCGAGCCCGCGCGCGATGACGTCCGCGGGCTCGGCGGCCTGCTGTACGCGGCGCTGACCGCGCACTGGCCGGGCGACCCCAAGCTGTCCGCGCTGCCCGCCGCACCGGTGGCGGACGGCGTGGTGCGGGCCCCCCGGCAGGTCCAGGCGGGCATCTCGCACGCCGTGGACGCCATCGTGTGCCGTGCCCTCGGCCTGCCGGTGCCGGGGCAGGAACCGCTCACCTCCCCCGCAGACTTCGCCAAGGCGATGCGCGGCGTGCCCCGCACGCCGCTGCCGCTGTTCGCAGGGCTCGGCGGCGTCCACTCGCCGGCGCCGTCCGCGCCCACCCGTCCCGCGCCCCCGCCCGGCGCCCACGCGGCCACCACGCGCGCCGCCCGGCCGACCGCCCCCGCGTCGCACCGCCAGGCGCCGCAGCAGCCTCGGCAACGCGGCGCCGCCCCGGCACCCGCGCCGCACGCGCCCCGTGCGCGGCACGACTCCGTTCCGCCGACGTCCCCGGTCGGCCTCCAGGGGACGGGTTCCGCATCGCGCAGTCCGCTCAACCGCGCCCTGCTGGGCGTCGCCGCGGCCGCCGCCACCGTCATCGTCGGGCTCAGCGCGTGGGCCATCGGCAACCTCGGCGGCTCCTCCGACGACGGCACCAGCAAGGCCGGTGTGACCGACCCGGGCCGTCCCACCGCCTCCCCGTCGCCGACGGCGACCAAACTCGAGGCCCAGGGCGCCTCCGCTTTGGAGGACCCCAAGCGCGGCAGCCACGACACGTCCATCGGCAAGAACCCGGAGGCCGTGCTGGACGGCAAGTCCAGCACCCAGTGGCAGACCCAGACCTACACGTCGAGCAACTTCGGCAACCTGTCCAACGGTTTCGGCGTGGTTCTCGACATGGGCAAACAGGTCAAGGTCGACCATGTGGTGGTCGACGCGCCGGTGAGCGCCTCCGTCCCCATCCAGCTGCGCATCGGCGACAGCAACAGCCTCGGCGCCCTGCGGGTGGTGGGGCAGCAAGAGGGCAGCGGCCAGTTCACCATCAAGGCCACCCGGGAGGCTCGCGGGCAATATGTCCTGATTTGGTTTACTACTCCCGTGCCGCCGGGTTTCAAGGCCAAGCTCAACGACGTCACCGTTTACGGCACCGCGGGCTGACCCGATCATCGTCGGCCACCGGACCGTCCGCACATGGTGACCTGTGTCGGCGCCGGTCGGCCGAATGCCGTCGGCGGCACGAGATATCCATCGTTGCGGTCCGCGTAGTCAAGCTCGAACGAGCTGTGACGGTGACGGTGCCAGTCGGTATCGTGCCTCTGAGCAGATTGTCCCCTCCCCCCAGGATTTCGTGGTGTCGACCCGAGTTGGCAGGATCGATCGCACTTACCCGACACGGATCGGTGGTGCCGCGAGTGAGAGCAGGCGCTCATGGCGTCGATGAGCATGAGCGTCAACGAGGTACCGGACAAGGAACTGCTCGCACGGCACGTCAACGGCGACCCGCACGCGTTCTCCGAACTGGTGAAACGCCACCGCGACCGGATGTGGGCGGTCGCCATGCGGACGCTGGGCGACCCGGAGGAGGCCGCGGACGCCCTCCAGGACGCCTGCCTGTCCGCTTTCCGCGCGGCGGCGCGGTTCCGCGGCGACGCGGCCGTCACCACCTGGCTGCACCGCATCGTCGTCAACGCCTGCCTCGACCGCGTACGCCGCAAATCGGTGCGCCCGGCCACGCCCATGGGCGACGACGCCACGTTCGACGCCGTGGCGCCCAAGATGCCGGACCCGACCGACGCCCACGGGGTGGCGCTGGACGTGCATTCCGCGTTGGCACAGTTGCCGTTCGAGCAGCGCGCGGCCCTGGTGCTCGTCGACATGATGGGCTACTCGGTGGACGACGCCGCGCAGGTCATGGAGGTGCCACCGGGAACGATCAAGAGCCGCTGCGCCCGTGGACGGGCCCGGCTCGCCCCGCTGCTGGCGCACCATAGGAACCGTAAGGGGCGTAAAAACGTCGGAGGTGTGGAAGGAGGTGGCACGCCCAGATGAACCCCGCCCACCTAAGCTACGACACCCTGGCCGACCTGGCCGAGGGCCTTCTCGACGACGATCAGGCCGCCTCCGTCACCGCGCACCTCGACACCTGTGCCGAATGCCGGAAACGCTCGGACGAGCTGTCTGATGTCTCCCGGATTCTGGCGGAGGCACCCGTACCGTCCATGCCCGCCGACCTTGCTGCCCGCATCGACTCGGCCATCGCCGCGGAGTCGATGCACAGCGCGGCCGTGGTGAGCTTGGCACAGCGGCGCGGCAGGCGGCACTGGCGGATCCTGTCGGCGGCCGCCGCGGCGGTGGTCGTGGTCGGCGGCGGAGGGATGGTCGGATATCAGCTGCTCGGCGCCTCGTCGGACGCCAAGCACCAGACCGCGGCGAGCACGCCGGTGCAGGACCCGCCCGACCGAAGATCGCACTCCCCCGGTGCGGCGCCGGCGCCGAACACCGTGCAGAGCCCCGGCTACACCGTCCTGCGCAGCGGCACGGACTACCGCGCGGGAACGCTCGTCCGGCAGATCACCGGGCTGGTCGGCAACGGGGGCCGCCAGCTCATGCTCTCCGGCGGCGAACCGGACGGCAGGCTCTCCCAATGCGTCAACCGAATAGCCCAGGGCAAGATCCCCAAGGTGGTGGACGTGGCGACATACGAAGGCCGACCAGCCACGGTGATCGCCTTGCCCACCGGCGGATCCGACGGCCTGGACGTCTGGGTGGTGGGGCCCGGATGTTCATCCGGTCAAACGGATCTGATCAAACACGAGAAAACAGAGCGCTGATCGCGGGGGCCGACCAGATGGGTCGGCCGTTTTTAGGTCTAGAGCCCCTACGCCCCCTCGATGCCCTGTAGAGAAGGCCCACGGTCATAGGGGGTGCGACCGTGGGCCTTCTCTACTGCTTACGGGCCGCCAGACCGGTTGACGTTCGAGGACGCCGCCTGCGTCCAGGCCTCCTGGGGCCTGTCTCGAAGTGTGATGAGTGGCGGCATGTCGCACGCCGGACGCAGTGAGGCATCGCGGCCGCGATCTGCGAACCGGCCGATCAGGCGGGCGGCCGGTATCGGCGCGGCGTGCGCGGTGGCCGACCACCCGGGTTCGGCAAACTCGCCGTCCGCTACCAGGCCACCGTCCACATCGCCACCAACAACGAACGGCTCCGGCCAACTTTGAAACACGCCCTAGACCGCATGGACCAACTGCCCGCCGTGCTGCGCAGCAGCGCCCGGCCTACACGCCCGAGGGGAGGCCGGCCGCACCGGACCGCAGGCTCGCCGTCCAAGCCGTGTGCTGCCGTAGCCGTCCTCAACCACGGCTACGAACTGCCGTCGACGTCGGCGAGCGCAGCGGCGAGACCTCCCGCTCGACCCCGTGCAGGCGACGTGACCGGGACGGACGGTGACGAGCCGCCGACCTGCACGAGCGCGGCACATGACTCAGCCCGCCCACGCTGGCAGGGTCCACCGGTTCCCGACCGGCAAGCCCCCTACGCATCCCTAGAAGTCGGAGAGGAACTCCAGGGCCACTGCCCAAGCCTCTTCCGCCGCATCCCGGTCATAGTCGGGCAGATCAGGGTCGGTGAACAGATGCCCAGCGCCCGGATACCGGAACACCTCCACATCAGCTCCAGCCCGACGCATACGCAGATACCAGGCGTTCAGCCAGTCCACCGGCTCGTAGGTGTCCGGGTCGGCGACGTGCAGCTGCACCGGAATGTCGGTGGACGCGTCGTCCGCCATGTCGGAGGTGCCGTGCATGAGCAGCAGCCCGCGCGCCTTCTCGTCGGCGAGGGCGAGATTCTGGGCCAGGGCCGCCCCGAGGGAGAACCCCGCGTACACGAGGCCCTCCTGCGACAACGGCGCCGCAGCCGCCACCGCGCGCTTGAGCAGCTCGTCCCGGCCGATCTCCTCCTTGATCTCGATGCCCTCCTCCGGGGTGTCCACGACGCGCCCGTCATACAGATCCGGGATATGCACCTCATGCCCGGCAGCGCGCAACCGGTCGGCCGCCTGGTGGACAGCGGGCCGCAGCCCGTACATCGAGTGCAAGAGCAGAATCCTCGCCATGGCCAAAGCCTATGGTCAGCCGCCCCCACGGCCGGAGCCCCCGGTAGCCCCGACCGCGTCACGACACCGACGAGCGCCCCCAGACTCACCGAAACGACCAGGGCGTGTCCGATGGATCATGGTCGATCCGCAGCAGTGCGGTGACCGAGGGAACCCGGTCCGGTAGTGGCAGGCGAGCTCGGCGCAGCGGATGGCCGGCATCACGCCGCCATTCGAGTCGGCCGACACGCGCTCGACCACGTTGCGGCGCCGGCAGGGCGGCAGCATCGAGACAGGCGGGCGCCCCACTGACCGGCGCGTCGGCAGACGGCGGCGGCGATGCCCCGGGGCTGCGACAGGCGGCGGACACCCCACGGCTGCCGCCCACCCCACATGCGAGATCAACCACAGCGAAAGCTCAAGATCCAACGGACACGCCCTAGGTGTGTTGTTCGGGCAGGTTGGTGACGCGGTCGGCTGGGGGTTTGTCCTGCGATGCCGGTGTGGGGTCGGTGCGGGTGTACCAGTGGAGCCAGTCACCGAAGGCGGCCTGTCGTCCGGTTTTCTGAGGTGTAGGGCTGGTGGCAGAGCCCGTTTCTCCAGCAGGGTGCGGTGGAAGCGTCCGCCCCTGCCGTTGGTCTGGGGCCGCCAGGGCCGGGTCCAGCACGGCCGGATTCCCAACTCGGCGCAGGTGGCGCGCCAGGTCGTCTTGGTGCAGGCCCCGGGCGTTGTCGGTCAGGACGCGTCGGATGGTGATGCCGCGGGCGGCGAACCAGGCCGCCGCACGGACCAGAAACCCGGCGCAGGTGGCCGCACTCTCATCGGCCAGGACCTCGGTATAGGCCAGGCGGGAGTGCTCCGTCCGGGGCGGTGTGCGGGTAGAGGTAGCCGATGCCGTCGCGGTGTTGGCGCGGCCCGCGGCACGCTTCAGGGGGCCTTGTGCCCGCCGCCGTCCGGGGGTGCGGCCGAGCTTCTCAACGTCGATGTCGATGTGGACCAGGTCGCCGGGGTGTTGGTGCTGGTGGCGGGGTGGGTTGCCGGTGGCCCGGTCGCACGCCGCCAGGGGCGCCACGCCGTGCCGCACCAGGATGCGGTACGCGGTCGAGGGCGCGATGCCGGTGCGGGCGGGTCGGGACCGGGCCGATGCGATGCGCCCGCCGCAGAGCGATCACCTGCGCCTCGACGTGCGGCGGCGTCCGGTGGGGACTGCGATGCGGCCGACTGGAACGGTCGTGCATGCCGACCTCGCCGAGTTGCCGAGTACTGACCATGGACGTTGGTGACGGCGACACAGTCTGGTCGCTGCGACGGGCCGCCGAACGATTCCAGGTCTCGGCCACCACCGCCGAACGCTGGGCCGACCGGTACCGACGACAGGGCGCAGCGGGCATGGGCGCCCCTCCCAGCGGTCCGCGAACCAGCCTCCGGCGCACGCCCCGGCGGATCGTGCGCGCCCGTGTCCGCCACTGGCTTGGCCCTGGCCCGCATCGCCGCCCGCCTGGGCCTGCCCCCTCCACGGTGCACCGCGTCCTGACCCGCTACGGCTGCCCGCCACTGGCCCATCTGGACCGGGCCACCGGCCGGCCCGTGCGCCGCTACGAACACCCGCCCGGTGACCTGGTGCACGTGGACGTCAAGAAGCTGGGCAACATCCCCGACGGCGGCGGCCACCGCGTGCACGGCCGCGCCATCGGCAGGCGCAACAGCGCGGCCCACCGCGATCCGGCCCGGCCCCGCACGGTCCCCGGCCGCCCCAACCTCGGTTACAGGTACCTGCACACCGCCATCGACGACCACTGCCGCCCGGCCCTGCACTGAGATCCTGCCGGATGAGACCAAGGAGTCGGCCGCCGCGTTTGTGGACTCATGGCAGGCCTTCTTCGCCGCCGGGATCACCGTGCGCCGCGTGCCGGCCGACAACGGCTCGTGCTACCGCTCGCGGCTGTGGCGGGACCCCCTGGCCGCCGCCGGAATCGCGCACAAGCGCACTCGCCCGTTTCGGCCGCAGACCAATGGCAAGGTCGAGCGCTACCACCGCACCCTGCTGGACGAATGGGCCTACGCCCGCCCCTGCACCCGTGAGAGCGAACGCCGCGCCGCGCTTGCGCCCTGGCTGCACATGTACAACCATCACCGCGGCCACACCGCACTCGGCGGCCTCCCACCCCGCCAGCCGCGTCACCAACCTGTCCGAACAGCACACCTAGCACCCGCAGCATCCGCACCACCACACGAACCAACGCCCCCGACGACATAGCACCACCGCCCGTCATCTTCTTCGTGTCCCCGGTAGATGGGGATCTTGGCCGCCGCGGAGACGCATACGCACGGCACGCCGTTCGAGACGGCGCGGTGCGCGAGCCCCTGTGCGGACGACTCGAGCGATCGGCCACCCCGACAGCGCCTTGGGCACGGTGGCAGTCGACTTAGCTACCCTGCGGTGGCGGCCACAGCGGTCGGTGTCCGTCCGCGACAGCGGACCAGGCGTGGGCCGCCCCGGCACGGTCGGCAGGGCGTTGCGGTGGGACACGAAGGACTCCGACGGGCGGTGCCGATCTCGGCCGACTCACCCCACGCCACGAAATCCTCCCCATTCCAACCGTTACCAACGCCCGTGGTCATCACGGCCAGGCCGTCGTCGCCCCCGGCGGCCAGCCCCCACTGGCGCGCCAGCAGCTCGGCGATGTGTCACAGAGGGCCCATGTGGCTGCGTCTGTGGTAACAGCGGTCGGGCTCAGGGCCGCGCTGCCCAGGCCGGGAATCCCCGGGCCCTAGGATCGGTTGACGCGACTGGCAGGCCGGGGCACGCGCTCTGAGCGTCGAGCACCGAAAGGTACGAATACGCACAAGGGGCATGATGTTGCGGAGGGCGCGTACAACACCGTGGCGGTCACGGCATCGTCCTGCACCTGAGGCGAGCAGAGGAGAGGCGCAGAACAGTGAGCGACGTGCGTAACGTCATCATCATCGGGTCGGGCCCGGCGGGGTACACGGCCGCGATCTACGCCGCCCGCGGCGACCTGAAGCCGCTGGTGTTCGAGGGTTCGGTGTCCGCCGGCGGTGCGCTGATGAACACCACCGAGGTGGAGAACTTCCCCGGCTTCCCCGACGGCATCCTGGGCCCGGACCTCATGGACAACCTCCGCAAGCAGGCCGAGCGGTTCGGCGCCGAACTGGTGACCGACGACGTCACCGAGGTCGACCTGACCGCCGACCCCAAGATCGTCAAGGTGGGTGACGAGGTCTACCGCGCCAAGGCCGTGATCATCGCGACCGGCTCCGGGTACCGCAAGCTCGGCCTCGAGGGCGAGGAGCGGCTGTCGGGGCGGGGCGTGTCCTGGTGCGCCACCTGTGACGGGTTCTTCTTCCGCGACCAGGACATCGCGGTGGTCGGCGGCGGCGACACGGCCATGGAGGAGGCCATCTTCCTGACCCGCTTCGCCCGGTCGGTCACCGTGATCCACCGCCGCGACCAGCTGCGCGCCAGCAAGATCATGCAGGACCGGGCGTTCGCCAACGACAAGATCCGCTTCATGTGGGACAGCCAGGTCGTGGAGATCCTGGGCGACGACCGCCTGACCGGCGTGCGTGTGCGCAACACCCGGACGGGCGAGGAGTCCACGCTGGACGTGACGGGGCTGTTCATCGCGATCGGGCACGATCCGCGCAGCGAGCTGTTCGCCGGGCAGTTGGACACCGACGCCGACGGGTACCTGGTCGTGCAGTCCCCGACCACCAAGACCAAGATTCCTGGCGTGTTCGCCGCCGGGGACGTGGTCGACCACGTCTACCGCCAGGCCATCACCGCCGCCGGCACCGGGTGCGCCGCCGCCATCGACGCCGAACGCTGGCTGCAGGAGCACGGACAGGCCGAGACCGTGCCGCAGGATCCGGCCGAGCTCACCCATCAGGGCTGAGCCGACGAGGCGGTCCGCCACCTGACGAACACTGAGGAGACGCCATGAAAGCCGTGACCGACGCGGACTTCGACACCGAAGTCCTCAAGAGCGACAAGCCCGTCCTGGTCGACTTCTGGGCGGAATGGTGCGCACCGTGCCGAATGGTGGCCCCCATCCTGGAGGAGATCTCGACCGAGCACGGCGACAAGCTTGAGATCGTCAAGATGGACATCGACCAGAACCCCAAGGTGCCGCAGCGGTACGGCATCGTGAGCATCCCGGCTCTGTTCGTGTTCAAGGACGGCCAGATCGCCCACCAGATCACTGGGACCAAGCCGAAGTCCGCGCTCCTGCGCGAACTCGCCGACTTCATCTGATCCTCGCCCTCCCGCGGCGAGCGCAAGGCGGCGGGCCCCGTCCTGGCATTCCGGGACGGGGCCCGCCGCCATTAGGGCCTGTCTCGAAGTGTGATGAGTGGCGGCATGTCGCACGCCGGACGCAGTGAGGCATCGCGGCCGCGATCTGCGAACCGGCCGATCAGGCGGGCGGCCGGTATCGGCGCGGCGTGCGCGGTGGCCGACCACCCGGGTTCGGCAAACTCGCCGTCCGCTACCAGGCCACCGTCCACATCGCCACCAACAACGAACCGCTCTGGCCAACGTTGAAACACGCCCTAGCACAGTTGCACGCTGACGCCCGCCGCCATGCCGACGCCGGCGTTCCTCGTCAGGTCCAGGGTGGCGTGCAACTCCGGAGGCGAGACATGATCTCGTGGGCTGCCCGGCGCCGTCGTGCTCTCGCTGTGCGCGCTCGTCAGCGGATGCGGAACGGACGCCAAGCCCAGCGTTCCACCGCCCACGGCGCACAGCGCGCCGAGGTTGCCCTCACCGCCCACCAGACGCGCACACCGCCGGGGGCGTCCGCCAGGTCGACGACCTGCCGGACACTTTGCGCAGGTTCGCGACAAGGTGGGCGGTGGTGGTCTCGGACGCGCTGCTCACCAGCACGCCGTCCAAGATGCGCTGAATATCAAGGCGTCTAGCCAAGACGCGCGGCGCGGATACCCCACAAGGCAGACGCGCGGCCGCCCGACTCCTCCCACTGTGCGATCACTGTGCCGGAAGGTGCATGACTCCAACCTCAGGCCATGACCCACCGGGGACCGGTTCGGCAGCCTCCGGCAACAGCTCTGAAGACCGAGCAGTTGCGGAAGGTGCCGACCTCCGCGGCAACCGCACTGGCTGACATGACCAAGGTTTCTTGTGAAACATTTCTGGACGCGCCTGAGGGCGAGTCATGCGGAGGTAACTTCCGTAGATCTTCTCTCGTCAGAGCCAGTTGGTCCCGCAGCCCATCGGTGTGCAGCTCCCCCACCACCCATCACGCGCCCGAGCTGAGCATGCCGGCCGCATTGGAAGCGGGTAGGCACCCCCTGGTCCGCAGCAGGCTCGCCCAGATCATGTTTCGAAGTAGGTGGAGCCATTCATTGATGGCGGTGATCTCGAAACGGCCCGGTAGCGGACGGAGAGCGGGTTCGTAGCGGGTGGCCCCGTCCCGCTGGCGCTCAAAGCGGCTGAGACCGCACCCCACGGCATGGCGGCCGCGGTAGTCGGCCGCATCGACGGCGGGTAGACGACCACCGCCGCCGCCCTGCCGCTGCGGGTGCCGGACCTGGTCGCCCGAACCGGGATCGCAGCGGCGCCACGGCGACACAGGTGGGCACAGATCGCCCGGTAGGCCTTGTCCGCCCGCACCAGATCCGGCCGCACCAGATCCGGCCGCACCAGATCCGGCCGCACCAGATCCGGCCGCATTAGATCCGGCCGCATTAGATCCGGCCGGGCCCTGAGACACCCCGGTCCGGGGCGGCCCTGATGCCGGCCATCACCGCCTCGACATGCGGAGCATCCCCGCGCTGCCGGCCGTCACCACCGGCGACAACGGCATCTGCCTCCTGCTCGCAGGGTGGCAATGCACCTTGGTCGCCAGCCCACGCGGGAGCGGCCCAGTGATCGCCCGGCTCGGCAGCCGTGCCGTCAGGCGGTTCGCGCTGCAGGTCGTCTCGCCGCCGAGCCCGGCGGCGTGCTGACGCACCCGCATGATGGTGGGAGCGACGCTCACCTGCCCGCCGAAAGGCCCGGCACCGTCCGCCGACCCGCAGGACGGCCAGGATGCACGCCAAGACGCCCTCGCGTTGCCAGCGGCGGAACAGCCCGTGGACCGCCTGCCAGGAGTCGTGGCACTCGGGCACGTCCCGCAACGGTGCGCCGGTGCGCACCCGCCGGCGGATCCCGTCGATGAGCTGCCGTTTGGTCCGCTTGGACGGTCGCCCTCGGCCGCCGGGCGGCCGACAGCAGCGCCCTACCCCCCGACTGACAGGCCGGCGCTCACCACCGGGAACACCAACCACCGCCGGACCCGCTCGCCGGCCAGGCGGGCACGCCACTGCGGCAGGCCGGCCAGCGCCTCGCATGCCATCTGTACCGGAAACACCAACCACCCAGTCGTCTCCGAGCAGGCGGTGGACCAGCCGCGCGCCCTGCCCCAGGGCGGGCGGTCGCGCCCCCGCTCGCACATGCCCCCGGGCCAGCCGCCTGCGGCAAGGAGTACGACAAGCCCCTCAGAGGCGCTCAGACTGGTCGAAGGGCGCCTTCCGGTGTCATGGAGCCGAGAAGCCTTTCCAGAGCCACCTCGACGTCTTCACGCCATGACAGAGCCGACTTGAGCTCCAGGCGCAGCCTCGGATAGCGGTGATGCGGCCGGACGGTCTTGAAGCCGACCGAAAGGAGGTAGTCGGCGGGCACCATACAGGCGCCGTCTTCCCCCTTCAGATCTCCGAAAGCCTCGATGGCCTTGACCGCACGCCGCGTGAGGTCCTTGGCGACGCCCTGGACGAGCATCCGTCCCAGTCCCCCACCGGCGAACTCCGGCAGGATGTGGGCGGTCATCAGCAGCACGGCGTCGGCACTCACCGGGCTGGTGGGGAAGGCGACGGAACGCGGCACGTATAGCGGCGGCGCGTACATGACGAAACCTGCCGGCACGTCATCCACGTAAACGATCTTTCCGCAGCTGCCCCACTCCAGCAGCGTGGAGGAAATCCACGCCTCTTTTTCCAGCCCCGGGTCGCCCGTGTCCATTGCGCGGTCCCGGCTGACCGGGTCGAGCTCCCAGAAAACGCAGCGGCGGCAGCGACGCGGGAGGTCGTCGAGATTGTCCAACGTGATGTTGACGAGACGACGCGACACCGGATCGGCACCCCCCTGAAGCTCGTTCGGCCGGTCCGTCTCTGTGGCGCGGTTCGGAACCGGTGAACGAGCGTGCTCGCTGCGGGGCTTGCTGTGCGGAGCGCCACTTCGCGGAAAATCCCGGCAACGTTCCGGGACCCTGAGGCATCGTATCGAACAGCGGGCTTCTTCCCGTCGCGGTCGGCGGTCGGCGTTTGGTACGCGGGGCAACGTTGGGCAAAGATGCCTCGATCATTCGTCGAGGGGGCTGTGTTCCGGGTTTCGGACGGGTACACGATGTCCTCCTATCGGTGCCCCGGACCATCCGTCCCGTCGCCGCTGGAAGGGACCGAGGGCCCATGACCACGGGGTCTCGGCTTCGGCCACACGGGGAGAGGACCATCCGGGCAGCAACGGCGCTGCCCGGACCCTCGACTCCGGGCGGCGCCCGCTCGGGGGTTCCGCCACGTTCGCCCAAGGCCATGCCGTAGGTTTCTGGGTTATCCGATCACCCTTGGAGGTGCCTCGTGGAACAGCACTCGCGAACAGACGCCTACATCGACCGCTACGCCGCCCGCGCCACCGGCATGGTGCCTTCGGAGATCCGGGCTCTGTTCGCGGTGGCCGACCGTCCCGAGGTGGTCTCTCTCGCCGGTGGAATGCCGTATGTGTCCGCTCTGCCGTTGGACAGAATCGGCGAGATGATCGGCGAACTGGTGGCCCGCAACGGCGCGCAGGTACTGCAGTACTCCTCGGCGCAGGGCGACCCGGTCCTCCGCGAGCTGATCTGCGAGGTGATGCAGCTGGAGGGCATTCGCGCCAATCCCGACGACGTGGTCGTGACGATGGGCGCCCAGCAGGCCCTCGACCTCCTCACGAAGATCTTCGTGGATCCGGGTGACGTGGTGCTGGCCGAGGCCCCCTCCTACGTCGGTGCCTTGGGCACGTTCGCCGCCTATCAGGCCGACGTCGTCCATGTTCCGCTCGACGAGGGCGGGCTGATCCCGTCCGCCCTGCGTGAGGCCCTGGAGCGTCTGCGCCGTGAGGGACGCCGGGTGAAGTTCCTCTACACGGTGCCCACCTTCCAGAACCCCGCAGGGGTGACGCTCACCCACGCGCGGCGTGTTCAGGTTTTGGAGATCTGCGCCGAATACGACGTGCTCGTCATCGAGGACAACCCGTACGGTCTGCTGGGCTTCGACGGGGAGCCGATGCGGGCGCTGCGCGCGGACGACCCCGAACGCGTCATCTACCTCGGCTCGTTCTCCAAGACGATCGCGTCCGGGCTGCGGGTGGGCTGGGCGCTGGCTCCCCATGCGGTGCGGGCCAAACTGGTGCTGGCCGCCGAGTCCGCCATCCTCTGCCACTCCAACCTCTCGCAGCTCGCCGTGCGGGAGTACCTGACGACCCAGCCGTGGCGCGAGCAGATCAAGGACTTCCGGGTCATGTACCGGGAGCGCCGCGACGCGATGTTGGACGCTCTCGACACCCTGATGCCGAAGGACTGCACCTGGACCCGGCCGTCCGGCGGCTTCTTCGTCTGGCTCACCGTCCCCGAAGGCCTGGACACCAAGGCGATGGCCCCCCGCGCCATCGCCGAACGCGTCGCGTACGTGCCCGGCACCGGCTTCTACTCCAACGGGGACGGTCGACGCCACTTGAGACTGTCGTACTGCTACCCCGAACCGCACCGCATCCGTGAGGGTGTCCGTCGGCTCGCAGGGGTGTTGGAGGAGGAGCTTCGCCTGCGAGACACTTTCGGAGGCGTGACCCCTGACGCGGCGTCCGGTGGCGTCGACACCCCGGGCCCCGGTCTGGTCTGACGGAACTTCGTCGGGAACGCCGGCTCCCCTGCTGGGGCCGGCGTTTTCCGTTCAACGGGAAAGGCAGTGGTGTGGAACTCGGACACGTGGTCGTCCTCGCCGGCGGGCTGTCGTACGAGCGGGAGGTCTCGTTGCGTTCCGGTCGGCGCGTCGCGGACGCGCTGCGCGCCCTCGACATCCCTGTCGAACTGCGCGACACCGACGCGACGCTCCTGGACGCGCTGGCCACCGATCCCCCGGACGTGGTGTTCCCCGTCCTGCACGGGGCGGCCGGAGAGGACGGCTCGATCCGAGATGTCCTAGAGCTCCTTGGTGTCCCGTACGTTGGTGCGCGACCGGATGCTTGCCGGGTCGCCTGGGACAAGCCCACCGCCAAGGCGGTCGTCGCCCGCGCCGGTCTGTCCACTCCGGCATCCGTGGCGCTACCGAAGGAGATCTTCCACGACCTGGGCGCCGCGTCGGTACTCGACCGGATCGTGGACCGCATGGGGCTGCCGCTCATGGTCAAGCCCACCCGCGGCGGCTCAGCCCTGGGCGCCTCCGTCGTCCGTGACGCCGACGAACTCCCCGCCGCCATGGTGGGCTGCTTCGCCTACGGTGACACGGCTCTGGTCGAGCGGTACGTCGAGGGCACAGAGGTGGCGGTCAGCGTGATCGAACGTGACGGCGAACCGTATCCGCTGCCCGCCGTTGAGATCGTCGCGGCCGGCGGGCGCTATGACTACACCGCGCGCTACGACGCAGGCGACACCGAGTTCGTCACCCCCGCCCGCCTCTCCCCCGAGACCGCCGAACGAGTCACCGCCGCCGCGGTCACCGCCCACCGCGCCCTCGGACTGCGTGACCTGTCCCGCACCGATCTGATCGTGGACTCTTCAGGAGAAGTCCACTTCTTGGAAGTCAACGTCGCCCCAGGAATGACCGAGACCAGCCTGCTCCCCCGCGCCATCGCTGCCGCAGGCCTGGACCTTTCCCAGGTCTGCCGCGACCTCCTCGCCCAACGTTTCACGTGAAACATCGCCGCCCCGCGCAGCCTCCCGCCCTAAACCTCCAGCAGCCCCGGCACCTTGACCGCTTTTGGGTATGCGCACCCTGGAGACCTCCGGCCAGTACGGCCCCCTCCGCCTTGGACGCCATCACAGCCTCAGAACGTCAAGGTGCCCGCTCACAAATCGCCGACCAGGACCAGAGCGACGCGGTGGACCGGCCGAGTGAACTCGCGACATAGTCCTTCGCTCTGCGCGATGACTTCTGGAGAGCCGACGGCGCTGGCCGCTGGGCCGGTCCAATAATCCGCTTCCCCCAAGCAGTGGCAGCGATTACCCCTCACACCCGTGCCCGCCAGCCGACCTCCTCCGGACGGCAGCCCTCGCCTCCAGGTGCATGCATGACGACCGCTCGCCCGGAGCAGCACGACCGGATGCTGTCGGCTTCCGGCAACCTGGAACACTGGGCCCGCCCGCGGCCGTCGGCGCTACGCCTTGGGCGGTTCTTGAACGGCAAGAGGGCCTTCTGATTGCGGTGTGGATTGCGACATCTACCACCGACGTCCAGGAGGCCCTCGCGTCCCACCGCAACGCCCCTTTGACCCCGACCGGACGCCTGCGCCCGCCCCGGTGTGTCGTGGAGGACGGCCGACCACTGCGCCGGACAGCTGAACGCTTCGGCGCCGGTCACACCACCGCCGCACGGTGGGCCGCCCGCCGCAGTTGGGCGCCGCCGGCATGCACGACCGCACCCAGCCGCCCCCTTCAACGCGATCTGCGGCGCCGGCTACGGGCAGCGCTCGGACGAACGGGTCAACCGCCGCAACGGCTACCGGGAACGGACGTGGGACACCCGCGCCGGCACGGTCGAACTGGCGATCCCGAAGCTGCGCAGCGGGTCGTACTTCCCCGAGTGGCTGCCGAGCGGCGCCGCCGGACCGACCAGGCCCTGATCAGCGTGGTGGCCACCTCGTATCTGCTGGGGGTGTCCACGCGGCGGGTGGACAGGCTGGTGGAGCAGATGGGCATCCAGGGCATCTGGCAAAAGCCAGGTGTCGGAGATGTCGAAGGTGCTGGACGCCCAAGTGGCCGCGTTCCGCAACCGGCCCCTGGAAGGTGGGCCGTATGCGTTCGTGTGGCTGGACGCCCTCACCCAGAAGGTGCGTGAGGGCGGCCGGATCGTCAACGTGCACGTGCTGGTGGCGACCGGTGTCAACGCCGACGGGCACCGCGAGATCCTGGGGGTCGAGGTGGCCTCGGCCGAGGACGGCGCCGGGTGGGTGGCGTTCCTGCGCGGGTTGGTCGCCCGCGGCCTGTCGGGGGTGCAGCTGGTGGTCTCCGACGCCCACGTCGGGCTGGTCGAGGCGGTGGGGGCGACGCTGCCGGGGGCGTCCTGGCAGCGGTGCCGCACCCACTACCTGCGCAACCTGCTGACCAAGGTGCCCAGGTCGGCTCAGCCGTGGGTGGCGACGCTGGTGCGCACGATCTTCGACCAGCCCGCCGCCGGAAAGGTGCACGCCCAGCACGCCCGCGTGGTGGAATCGCTGGAGGCCAAGCACCCCGAGGCGGCGCAGCATCTGGACGAGGCCCGTGACGACCTGTTGGCCTTCACCGGCTTCCCTCGGCAGGTCTGGCGGCAGATCTGGTCGAACAACCCGCAGGAGCGGTTGAACAAGGAGATCCGGCGGCGAACCGACGTGGTCGGGATCTTCCCCGACCGCACCGCGGTCCTCCGCCTCGTCGGCGCCGTGCTGATGGAGCAGACCGACGAGTGGACCGAGGGTCGCCGCTACATGGGCCTGGAGTTCCTCGCCAAAGCCAGACTGCGGGTGATTGACGGCGGCCCTTGCGGGGACGAGACCGACCAGCAGGCGATCACTGCTTAACCGGCAGAAACAGGATCACGCGGAGGCCGACTCATACACCACTCCGCTGGACGTGACCCGCGGCCCCGGCCGGCGACCGTCGACGCCACGGTGGCCGCTGCGACAGGCGGAGAGGCTAAACACCTGTGGAGACTGGATAAGACCACCGCTCGCGGTGGCGCAGGTCGGTGAAACAGGAACCCACCGAGGTGCCGCATGAGCGGCACGGTAGGAATCCCCGCCCTTCAGGGCCGGGAGGACGTCAAGCCTGCTCCGGTCCCGTCAGGCCCCCGCCAGCGTCCCATCTCCCAGCCGGTTCCGGCCACGGGGGCCGCGTGCAACGACCACTCGGACCGTTGCGGACTGCGCTGTGATGCTTAGATGCGAAAGCCAAGGTCGATCCGATACGCATGGCAGCGGCTACGCGGCAGAGCAGGGGGGCGGCGCCGAGGCGGCCGCGCAGCAGTTCCAGGTGGAGGACGTCGAACAGTTCGTCGCAGGCGTTGGGGCCGCGCAGTTCGACGTGGAGCGGCTGCGGCCTGGCCGACCCTGACGTTCGCGGTCCTGGTGGTGCTGGTCGGTAGCGCTGTGGCAGTGCTTCTGTGGCGGGGGCCGTGGTGGTTCGACGGCAAGTACCTCGACAAGGCCGACTACAAGTCCGCAGCCGGAGCGCTGATCAGCAGTTTCCGCGCCGCCGTGACACAGGTCTTGCTCGGCCTCGGCGCCCTGGTGGCGTTGTGGTTCACCTGGCGCAACTACCGGCTCACCCGCCGGGGCCAGGTCACGGACCGCTTCATCAAGGCGCTGGAGCGCTTGGGGTCGTCCGAGATGTATGTCCGCTACGGCGGGGTGTTGGCCCTGGAGCAGATCGTGCAGGATGCACCTGATCAGGCAACCCACGCCACTCAGGTTCTGGTGGCGTTCGTCCGGGACCGCGCCCCGACCTGCCGCCGCCCCGAGAAGGGCCCCTCCCTGGGACGCCGTCCGCCCCTGCCGGACGAGCCGGAAGCCGATGTGCAGGCCGCACTCACCACACTGACCCGACCCGGGGCCCGCCAGCACGTCGACCACAACGCGGCTCCCCTCGACCTCACCAACCGGCACCTGACCGGCGCCCGGCTCAACGGCGCGGACCTGACCGACGCCATGCTCGACGACGCGGACCTGAGCGGCGCCATGCTCAACAGAGGGAACCTGACCGGCGCCGCGCTCATCAAGGCGGACCTGAGCGGCGCCATGCTCAACGGAGCGGACCTGACCAGCGCCGTGCTCTACAAGGCGGACCTGACCGGCGCCCGCCTCAATGATGCAAACCTGACCGGCGCCCACCTCAATGACGCAAACCTGACCGACGCCGCGCTCATCAAGGCGGAACTGACCGGCGCCTACCTCATTGACGCAAACCTGACCAACGCCGTACTCAATGACGCAAACCTGACCGACGCCATACTCGACCGCGCGAACCTGACCCGCGCCCGGCTCAACGGAGTGGACCTGACCGACGCCGCGCTCACCGTCGCGGACCTGACCGACGCCATGCTCAACGGAGCGGACCTGACCAGCGCCGTGCTCTACAAGGCGGACCTGACCGGCGCCCGCCTCGATGACGCGGACCTGACCGACGCCGCGCTCATCGAGGCGGACCTGACCGGCGCCCGCCTCAATGATGCAAACCTGACCGGCGCCCACCTCAATGACGCAAACCTGACCGACGCCGCGCTCATCAAGGCGGAACTGACCGGCGCCTACCTCATTGACGCAAACCTGACCAACGCCGTACTCAATGACGCAAACCTGACCGACGCCATACTCGACCGCGCGAACCTGACCCGCGCCCGGCTCAACGGAGTGGACCTGACCGACGCCGTGCTCACCGTCGCGGACCTGACAGACGCCATGCTCAACAGAGCGAATTTGACCGGCGCCATGCTCAACAGAGCGAACCTGACCGGCGCCATGCTCGTCGGAGCGGACCTGACCGGCGCCGTGCTGGACGGCGCGGACCTGAGCCGGACGCATGTCGCGGTGGAACAAGTGGTGGCGGCACGGCTGGGCGCGACAACCCGGCTACCTCCCGCCGTAGCGGCTGATCCGCGGGTAGTCGAACGGATCAAGCAGGTAGAGGCCGAGCGGAAACGGTCGTGATCGCTGGCGCGTGGTACGGCAACGGCGCATGACGCGGGCCGGTAACGGCAACGGCCCGCACTCCACCAGGAGTGCGGGCCGTTCAACCGACCGCTAGGGACAGCCCTGCGCCCCGTGCCGCCTGTTCGCGTTCCGTCCGGACCGGCCGTAGACCCGGACGGTTCAGATTCGGGTTCGGGTTCAGATTCGGGTTCGGGTTCACGAAGCCGCCCGGTTCACCCGGGCGCGGGCTTCCACAAGCCGGTTGTACGCCGTCGTCCGCGCCAACCCCAGCTCGTCCTGAACCACGGCCAGCGACACGTTCTCGTACCCTCGCGCGCGGATCAGCGCCACCACTTCACGAACCTGCGCCTCCTTGGCCGCGGCACGCTTCGACACGTCGTTCCGCTGGTCACCGCCGGGTTCACGTTCCGGTTCCACATGCGGTTCAGGTTCGGCGGGCCAGCCGGTTCCAGTTCCGATTCCGGTTCGAGTTCGAGTTCGGGTTCGAGTTCGGGTTTGACCTGCGGAACCTGAACCTGTTCTGCAACCGGCTGTTGTACCTGAACGGCCCGCGGTGACCGAACGACAGGCGCAGCCGGCCGCGGTGTACCGGCGAACGCCTGAGAAATCTCGGTGACCGGAACGTCCAACCCGAACCGGTTCAGGTAGCTGCGCACCCGCGCGCGTCCGCGCCGAGCGCCACCAGCTCGTCCTCCCTGAGACCCCTCAACGGCGACGCCACCGCCGACGGCAACGGCACCGACCGCGCCGAAGGAGACGACGGCGCGGTGTCGAACAGGTCGTCGGCCATCGCCACCCGCCGCAACTCCTTCTCATCCGTCGCGGTCACCTCCGCCGCCCGCTCACGCAGAACCGCCGACGACACGTCCGAAACCACAGCCCCGAACGCCGCGAACGCCGCCGCGCCCAAGCTGCACGCCACACCGATCGGGCCCGCCTTAACCAAGTTCGCGACCACACTGACCAGCAACGGCAGGATGATCAGCGCCCACAGGGCGAGGTTCTGCCGCGACATGTCCCTAGTACCGGAGCAGGTCCGCCAGGACGGCGAGGCACAGCCGGTCGTCCAGGTCCGCGGCGGCGCCGGTCTCCAGCCAGGCCCCGGCGGCGCGCAGCGCCTCCCGTGACGCCTCCAGCGAGCGCGCCCCGGCCGTGGCCAGGCTGACGGAGAACCATGTCGCCGCAACGCCCGGATCGGCGTCCCCGGACACCGCGCGCTGCACCGACAGCGCCTCCTCCCAGAGCGGCACGGCCTCATCCGGACGGCCCCGCCGGACGGCGATGTCGCCCAGCGCCAGTAGGTGCCGGGCGAGCGCGGGGTCGGGTCCGAACGTCAGGCTCCTGGCGGCCTCGACGGCCTGCCGGTAGGCGCGGTCGGCCATGTCGAGGTCGCCTGCGCCCACCGCCAAATCGCCCCATCCGGACCAGACCGCTGCCGTCCACGAGCTCGCCGGCTGCCGCGCCCACACGTCCAGGGAGGCCCGGTACTGCGCTGCCGCTTCGTTGCGCAGCGTCTGGGCGGCATGCGACAGGGCCTGTGCGAGCACGCACGCGGCCGCCCCCACATCCGGGTGCGCCGGTCCGCGCAGGCTATGTAGGACGGTGAGCCGCTCACGCAACGGCGCGATCGCCGCCACGGGGTCCCGGGGGCTCAGCAGGCCGGCGAAGACTGGCCGCCGCGAACGGAGGCCCCCTCGCCGAAGGTTTGGAGGCCCATCCCCTGCGGAGCGCCCGCAGGGCCCACCGGCTGCGGGTGGAATGCGCAGACGCCGAACGGCGCGCGCGGTTCGTACGGCGGCTGGCCGGCATCCCCGACGTCCGGGTCGCCGAGGAGGAGGAGACGGGCGGCGAGATCGCGACGATCACCCTGGATGAGACGGGCTTTCTGCTCCGCGACGCCGCGAGGCTGCCGCTCTACCCCGCCCCCAGGCCGGCGGACCTCGCGTCGATCGCGCGGCTGCGGGAGGACATCGCCCATCTAGGCAACGCGGTGCGGTTGCGCGAACTGGCCCCGGGGGCGGACCGCCTCACCGTGCCCGTCGCCTTCACCGCGTCCCTCGTGGGCGGCACCGCGGACCTGTCCGCCGGCGACCCGGTCGCGCACGTCGGCGACAGGATCCGGCTCCGGGTGCGCAACGACGCCGACGGCGGGCGCCCCGTCTACGCCAACGTGCTCGACCTCGGCGTCGCCGGGCGGATCAGCGTCCTGAACGTCGCCGAACCCTCCGGGATCGAGCTGCTCCCCGGGCAGGAGCACGCGGTCGGCGCCGACCCCGGCGGATACGAACCGGGTCTGCCCCTGACCTGGCCCGCCCTGCTGCCGGTGGACTCGCCGCGGTTCGAGACGCTCGTGGCCGTGTTCTCCGACCAGCCGCAGGACCTTCGGGGGCTGGCCCAGCCGGGCGTGAGCCACAGGAGCCGGCAGTCCCCGGTGTGGCGGGAGCTGGCGTGGCTGCTGCGCCCGTACAGGCGCGACCTGGCGGGCCCGAGCCTCCCCTCGGTTCGGTACGCGTTCGTCCATGTCCCCTTCGTGCTGTGTCCCGGCGGTCTGAACTGCTCCCACCGCACAGCACCCGGTGCCCGACGCTAGGAGCAGACCACGACCGGGCGGGACGCGTAGCCCGCGACAGCCACCCCGCACGGCGGCACGGGCCGACAGGTCTCGACATCAAACCCGATTCCGACACACCGCCTCGACCTGCGAGTGCACAGCCGACCAGACAGCCACCGGCCTTCGCGTACCTGCCCCGGCCTTCAGGCCGGGGTTGGCCGCGCCTTCAGCCCGGTCGCCGCTGCTGCTCGACGTACTGCCGGACGATCTCCAGTGGCGCGCCGCCGCATGATGCGGCCAAGTACAAAGGCGACCACAGGTGATTGCGATGCGTCCGGACCCGGTAGTGCTTGCGCAGCAGCCGGGACGACACACCCTTCAGCGAGTTCACCAGCGTCGCCACCGCAACCTTCGGCGGGTACTCCACCAGCAGGTGAACGTGATCATCCTCGCTGTTCATCTCGACCAGGTGCGCTTGGAAGTCGGGTGCACACCTTGGCGAACACCCCCCGCAGGAAGCCCAGGTGATCACCTGCCGGCACCCCACGTCGGTACCTGGTCACGAAGACCGTGAACACCAAGCGCGGAAACGCAATGCCTGCCGCGCCGATAGTCCTCGGTCTGGCTGATAGACCAATGCTGGAATGATCGGCGTGCAGCTTCGGTACAACTTCCGCCTCTACCCGACGCCTGGTCAGCGCGTGGCGCCGGCCAAAGGTTCGGGTGCGCGCGGGTGGTGTACAACGACGGGCTGCGTACACTGCAGGACGCCCACGAGCAAGGGCTGCCGTACATCAGGGACGCAGACCTGCAACGCCGGGTGCTCACCGAGGCCTCTCCCTCCAGTCGTCTGATCCAGATGCACGGTCACGGCGGCGACCGCGGTAGGCGGCGTACATGACCGGTGGCCCATCTGCTGCGGCGTCCACCTCGGCCCCCCGCCGCCACTGAGTTGTTATTTCCAACCGAATGAAAACCCGGCTTCGCGGTCATAGACTCGCAGGTCAGCAAGTGTCGGCCCCGCGCACGCGGGGATGGTCCCCAGGACTGCACGGACTCGATCTCCCGCTTGCTGTCGGCCCCGCGCACGCGGGGATGGTCCCCCCCGCCACCGTGGGTGGCGATCATGCCCTTCGTCGGCCCCGCGCACGCGGGGATGGTCCCACGCGGCAACGATCACGGCACGCTCCCGTGTGGTCGGCCCCGCGCACGCGGGGATGGTCCTCTGACGCTCGCGTCCGGGTGGGGCGCCGACGGGTCGGCCCCGCGCACGCGGGGATGGTCCACGGCGTATCACACGTCGGCATGGACGTTTGCGGTCGGCCCCGCGCACGCGGGGATGGTCCCGGGGCCACGGGATCGGTGAAGGTGGCGTTCCAGTCGGCCCCGCGCACGCGGGGATGGTCCCGGGAGGGGCCTGCCGGTGCGGATGTGCACCACGTCGGCCCCGCGCACGCGGGGATGGTCCTCTTCAAGACGACCGCACGCTGCCCCACTCCCGGTCGGCCCCGCGCACGCGGGGATGGTCCGCCCTCCAGCTCAGCGTCGTCGGCCGTGCCGGTGTCAGCCCCGCGCACGTGGGGATGGTCCCTGCAGGTCCACCAGTGCCGTGGCGAGAATGGCGTCGGCCCCGCGCACGCGGGGATGCTCCACCATTCGGATGACCGAACAGCACAGGGTGGGCTAGAGAGCGCTGTAGCAGATGAACCGGCCCCCGTTCGGCACCGGGTCCTCAGTCGCATTGCGTTCAACTGGACGGTGCATAGCGCGTCGGCCGAGCCGCGCCCCTGGCCGAGCGTAGCGGTCACCCGGGGCGTGTCGGTCACCTCCGGTGCGGGTCAACGTTGCAGATACGACGAGCGCGGTCGCCGATGCGCTTGGCCCATCGCGACAGTTCGGTTCCGGGGACAGCACCACGTCTTGGCGGAGTGTGCGCTCATGGAGGCCGTTGAGGGAGGCTTCGAGGAATGGGCAGGCGCGCCCTGTCAGATAGTGCATTTGAGCGAGCAGGCCACCCAAGTGATCGGGTTCCTTGCGGTGGTATTCACAGTGGGCTCGGCGGGTGAAGTTGGCGTGCAGCTCGGCCTCCAGTCCGGGCCACGCGTGGGGGGATGGCACGGGGCCTGGTCCAGCCGATCTTGCTCGATGGTCTTCTCGTGCAGTTCGTTCGACAGGCGGGCGCGCTGCTCGCCGTGCGGACGCACGTCCGCATCGGCTCGTCGGAGTCGCGGCCAGCGATCGGGGCCCGGATGTGCGCGGCGTTGGCGCGCAGCCGAGCCACCTGTGTCAAGGCCACCGTGCGCCAGTGCTCCAGCGGATCCGCGTCGGGTCGGCCGGTGTCGGCAGGACAGTCGACATGGGGCTCGGTACCGGTGTCGTGGTGGGCGGGGTCGGTGCCAGTTGGTCACGGTCGTGGTCTCCCGGGCATGAGACGGCGCTGCGGCCCGCACGGGACGGGCCACAGCGCACAGAGAGGGTGGGGGCGTGGCGTGGATCGGCACAGTCGTGCCGACCGGGATGCGGTTGCGGCCGGTGGTCTAGAACGGCGGTTCGTCGTCGGTGCCGGCGCTCGAAGACGACGCCCACGGGTCTTCGGCGGGCGTCCGGGGAGCATCGGCCGTGCCCGCCGCGTCGCCGAAGCTGCCGGTGGTGGTGTGGCGTTGGATCCTGGTCACCTTGGCAATGGCGTTGCGCAGGGACGGGCCGACGTCGAGGACATCGATCTCGTACACGGTGCGGGGAGTGCCGTCCTTGGCCTCGTAGGACCGCTGCCGCAGACGGCCGTGCACGATCACTCGATCGCCCCTCGCCAGGCCCGACTCGATCAGGTTCTCGCCGGTCTGACGCCACGCCGAGCAGGTGATGAACAGCGAATCGCCGTCCCGCCACTCGCCCGTCTGGCGGTCGAACAGGCGGGAGGTCGAGGCCACCCGGAAGGTGGCGATGGCCTGCCCGGTGGGCGTGAACCTCAACGCGGGCTCCTGCACCAGGTTGCCCACCAGGGTGATCTCGGTGTCTCCAATGGCCATGGCTGATCCCTCCGACAGGTACAGGTCGCCAGAGACGACAGCGACGAAAGAAGGAAGAGCCCGCCCTCGAAGGGGCGGGCCCGTGGAGCAGACGCGGTGGGCATGTTGCTCACTGCGCCGCATCGCGGATCGCAGGGGCGAGGGCGGGCTCGTACGGCGCCAGGACGTCGGTGCGCACCATGACGATGCGGCGCTGCTTCACCAGGCGGAGCACGGCGACCTCGCCGATGTTCATGCGGGTGGTGGTGTAGAGGTACTGGCCGACGGTTCCCTTCTCCACCCGGCGCAGCGGACGCCGATGGCGGGACCGGGGACCGAAGTTCGGACAGGTGGCGACCACGCGCAGCAGCTGCCCGGGAACGAAGGTGGTCCGCGCTCCAGAGGTCCGTCGATGCGGTGACGAAGCGGGACGTGGAGGGGGCGGTGTGGGGCGGCCGGAAGCGGCCGAGCCGTGGGCTCCCCTGAACAGCCGCGCGCGCCGATCGTCCATAGGCCGTCGCCGCGGTGGCAGGGTGCCCCGGGACGGGTTGCCGGTGCGGTGCGGGGCAGGGCTGCGGTCGCCACGAACTCGAGCGGTGCTCGTCGTGTTCGCGGAGGTCATGCGACTCCCCCTGAGCCGGATGTCGATGCTCCGGGCTTCCATGAGCGATCGAAGGCCGGCTCGGCGATCAGCCTGTCGGCGGCCTCGTCGACACGGCGTTCGGCGTCGTCCGGCAACGCGTCGTGGTCGCCGTGCCGGATCCTGTCCCGGCGGTCGAGCTCGGACAGCAGCTCGTCCAGCCGCGCGGCGCGGTCGGTTTCGCTCATGGCCGGGGCGAACGGGCGCAGCTCGGCCAGCGCCTGGTCCTGCCGCAGCTCGTCCTCCCGGCACAGGTCGGCGATGTGCCGGACGTGCCTGCGGGCGGCGGTGAGGCGGGCGCGGGCCAGCGCGTCCTCGTCGAGACGCCAGGCGGTGACGGTGCGGACCAGTGGAGCGGCTTCGACGCCGTACTCCAGGAACTCCGCGACCGTCTCCAGCGCGGCGGCCTCGTCGCGGACGGGGACGATCGTGGTCTCCCCGTCACGGGTGACACGGACAGCAAACTCGGTAGCGGTCATCGGGTCGTCTCCGAGAGATGTCGAGAAGGACAGGCGGCGGCCCCGTCGAGACCAGGAAGCGAAGGCGAGGTGCCGACGGGGCCGCGTGCGCCGTGCGGTGCGGCCCGGAGAGCATCCGGGCCGCACCGCACGGGACGACGGTCAGCGGGTGAACACGCCGTCCAGAACGCGGTCCAGGAGGGTGAGGGTGTCGCGGTCGAGCTGATCGAACTCGCCGGTGACGGCGCGCAGCATGTTGCGCTCGGCCCGGTGCGCGCCGCGGACGGACTGCTCGTGATGGGTGTAGGTGTTGACCGCCGCGACCACCCCGTAGGCGGTTCCGCGCCAGGGGCTGACCCGCGGATCGTGCCGCCAGAGGGCGGTCAGCGCCTCGCGGCGGCGTTCGGCCAGGGTCCGGCTGCGGCCCTGCTCGGGCGGCACCGGAACGAGCTCGGCCAGGAACCGGTCCCACTGACGGTCGGTGACCTCGATCCGGCACAGGGCCCTGACCTGGGCGGCGAAGTCTTCGGCGACCCGGTGCACGATGCCCAGCGCCTCCCGCGCCTTGGTGATCCGCCCCAGGGAGTTCGACGAGTGCTTGATCTTGATCTGCCAGGCGCCGGACTCGTTCAGCGCCGCCGACAGGGTGTTGTCGCAGACCACCACGGTCGCGCCGCGCCGATAGGTCGTCCTGAGAGACCCGTCCAGCGAGGAGGCCGCCAGCAGGAACGGCCGGAAGTCCACCCCCTCGTCGGTGGTGCACGTCTCGGGCACCTCGACCTGCACCCAGGCGATTGCGCCGCCGCGCAGCAGGCCGGCCGACCCGATCGCCAGATCGTCGTCCAGCAGGGTCGCCACGTTGTCGACCAGCCACTGGGCGTAGTCGTGGATCTGGTAGCCCTGCTTGAAGACGCCCAGGATGGCGCCGGTGTCGGGCCGGATGATGGCCTTGCGCGCGGGGTCGGTGACCCGGGTGACCCCGTCCTCGGTGATGAAGGCGCTCTCCACGGTGCCCTCGACCGGCTGCCAGCCGAACAGGCGGCGGATCACGTCCCTCACCGGAATCGGGCCGGGATAGTGGTTGGGCTCCCCGCCCTGCTCGCTGGCGCGGTAATGCCAGGCGTGCCCGCGCTGGTCGGTGAACCCGATCAGCGTGTTCTGGTTCAGCCACTGCAGGCTTTCCCGTGACATCCGGATCCCTTCCTTTCGGTGGACATGGAAAAGCCCGCCGCCTGGGGAGACGGCGGCGGGAGGACCAAGAAGCCGATCAGCTGCGACGGTTCACGGCGAACCTTCGCCGTCACCCCATCCGCCGCTGAGAGCGTCCAAGAAGGCGGTGTCGCTGGGCAGTTCGGCCAGTGACCAGCCGGTGACCAGCGCGACGGGGTAGTAGGTGGACGACGCGACCCACTGCGGGCTGTCGGCGGCCCGGTGGGCGAACCGTCCCTTGCCGTGCGGGGTGGTCTGGAGACCGCGGTAGACCTCGAACGTCTCGGCGTCCAGGTCGATCACGTATCCCCACTCGGCGTACAGCGAGTCCAGCGGGAAGTCGCCGACGTCCTCGATAACCCCCACCTCGAGCATCAGGTGGGGCCGGCCTTCGGTCCGGCGCAGCAGCATGTGCCAGTCGTCCAGCCGACCGGTGGCCGCACCAGGGCCGAGATACCTGGTCAGGCGGGCGATGTCGGCCGGGGTCGGCTCGCTGTCGGGGTCCACCACGCGCAGCGCGCGGGCGCGCTCGCGCAGGGCGTCGATGCTGTCACTGGCGGCTCGCAGCCAGCTGAGGACCTCGAGGCCGAGCCCTTGGGGATAGCTGTCCCACTGGTTGTAGGCGGTCTTCTCGGTGGCGTCGACGACGAAGGTGATGAACCCTCTGGTTCCCACCAGCCCTCCTTTCCGCGTAGTGAGTCGACGTAGTGGTGAGGGCCGCCGCGACCTGCGAGGTTCACGGCGGCCGGGTCAGTTGGCGGGGCGGTTGTCGGTGGCGGCGTACATGTCGGCCAGCTCCTCCGGTGTCATCCGGAGGCGGACCGCGTCCGGGGAGACGCCAGCGGCCAGCACGTCGCGCAGCAGAGCGGCCATGGAATAGCCGGGGTCGGCGGCGCGCGCACGATCCAGGGCGACGTTGGCCAACGCGCCGTCCCCGCTGATGTAGGCCGCGTACGCCAGCAGGCTGGCCGGTGCGGCCGCGTACGGCTCCTCGACCCGGCGCAGCACGTCCCGCCAGAAGTCCACGTGGCGCAGCAGCACCGACCTGTCATCGTCGTCGATGCGGATCCACGCCTCGTCTCGCACCCGCAGGCAGGTCAGCAGGACGCCGAGCCGGGCGACCTCCGAGTCGCTCGGCGCCGGCCCCTGGGCGCGCACTCGTTCGGCCAGCTCGGTCACCAGCGGGATCCCCTCGGTGATCATGCGGTGGCGGGTCTCGGCAGGGGCACTGCGGGACGCGCGCAGATACCGCTGCTCCCAGACGGCGGTGGCCTGCCGCACGGCCTGGCGGGCAGGGCCGGTCACCGCGGCGACCGACGCGGCCAGCGCGGCCCGGTCGGGAAAGGCCGCCAGGCCGCGGGTGACGGCGTCCACCGCCGCAGCGCTGGTCGACGGGTCATAGGGGCGGCCCTCGGGCGGGCAGCATCCGCCGGTGCAGGTGAGGGACCACCACCGTCCCTCGTGCACGCGAAACGCGTCGATGACCTCCACACCGCAGGCGGACACCAGTCCGGTGACCGCCGTGGCGACCGGAACGACGCGTTCGCTGGGCCCGTACCCGACCAGCAGCGCCCGGGCGATCCGGTTACGTTGCGCAAGGCGGGCCAAGTGCTCGGCCACCGCATCGACGGTGTCCTCGTCGCTCGCGGCGGGCAGGTCGACGCGGTATGCCACGGTGCGCTGAAAGCCCGTTCCGACCATCACCAGGTCTTCGGAGGGGACGAAACCGAGGAGGTAGGGCACCAGGGCGATGGCGTCCGCGGCCGTCCGCACGACGATGGGTGTCGAGGACAGGGGCATCTTCCACGCTCCTTCGCTCAACGGGGGCGAAATGAAAGCGCCCCGTCCCTGCAGGAACGGGGCGCGTCGATGAACTGGCCGACTCAAGGTTCGTCGTGTCAGCCTCTCCCTCCAGTCGTCTGATCCAGATGCACGGTCACGACGGCGACCGCGGTAGGCGGCGTACGTGACCGGATGGCCCATCTGCTGCGGCGTCCAGATCGGACCACCTCGGCCTCGCCGCCACTGAGTTGCTATTTCCAACCGAATGAAAAACCGGCTTCGCCGTCATAGACTTGCAGGTCAGCAAGTGTCGGCCCCGCGCACGCGGGGATGGTCCCCACGGCCTGCCCGACGAGCTGGGCGCCAGAGTGTCGGCCCCGCGCACGCGGGGATGGTCCGCCTTACCGAGACTGATGGTCTTAACGATTTTCGTCGGCCCCGCGCACGCGGGGATGGTCCCCAGGTCATCCCTGGTGAGCACATCGCCCGTGATGTCGGCCCCGCACACGCGGGGATGGTCCCCTGATCGTGAACTCGGGCGAGGCGGCCACCCAGTCGGCCCCGCGCACGCGGGGATGGTCCCTGCTGGCGTTCGTCCGGCGGACGCTCGGCGCCGTCGGCCCCTCGCACGCGGGGATGGTCCCGTGCTCGGCGCGACGTGCGCGCTCGGTGCGGGTCGGCCCCGCGCACGCGGGGATGGTCCTCGTGGCAGTCCCGTGCGCTGTGGGCGCTGATGGTCGACCCCGCGCACGCGGAGACGGTTACCGCAGCGGTGGGAGTTGACCGTTGGTTGGCCCTTCTACGGTCGGCAAGAGGCCTGAGGGCTCTGCGTGATCGTCGCGACCACGGTCACGTGCACGTCCTCCTTATCTGCGCTGTCGGGAGAGGGTGGCTTCCTCTCCCGGTTCGGCGGAAGCCCGCCTCGCCGGGGCGGCGAACCGCAACCCCCCGCGGGTTGCGGTTCGCGCCACGGTGAGGCAAGCTGCGCCGCCGGGTTGAGAGAGGAAGCCACCCTCCTCGCAGGCAGCCGAGACCAGGATCTGGACGGCGAGTTGCTCTCTAGGCAGCTCACCGTCGAGCAGCACCGTGTCGGCGGGCAGTTTGTCGACCGTTGCCGCACAGTGGGTTCCGGATGCGATGTGATGAGTCGGCTACGCGGAACGGCGTTCTTCCAGCGCCCACTTGCGGCGCCACTTGGCGGCGATGGCCGCGTTCTCCTCGGGGGTGCCGTTGAGCTCTTCGTCCACGACGGCGTCGGCGCGCAAGTCCGCGTAACGCGGATCGTCCGGGGTGATCTCGGAGGCGCCGCATCCGGCGTCGTGCGGCAGCAGCAACCGTCCGCCCTTGAGCACCGCCTGCGCCATCACACCTCCAGCCCGAAGTGCCTCACATAGTACCTGGCGACGATTTCGGCGACCGGCTCGTGGCCGCTCAGAGTCCGGATGAGCCTGGGGAACTGCCCGGTGATGACCAGCGCCCAGGCCTCCGCCCACCACTCCAGCGGATCGAGCCAGCGGTCCACGATCAGCAGCGGCCGGCAGCGAAACATGATCGTCTCCCACTCGGCGGACTCGGCCGCTCGGCGACGGCGCTCCATGACGTGGCCGATCTCATGATCGACAAGGGAGGCGCTCACATGGTCGCCGGTGCCGACGGCCATGGTGCGGGTTTCCCAGTCGGTCACGCCCGGCACCTGGTCCCACGTCGTGCTCGTCCCCGGACGGACGGGCTGCCCGGCGAGGCGACCGAAATGGTCCAGTCCTGGGACAGGGCCGATCCCGACCCACAGCCCACCGGTGAGCGCCTCGGCGACCTGCGAGGCGATCGGGCCGGGCAGTGCCGCGAGCCGATCGATCGCCGCGATCACCTCGTCGGGTGGATTGCCGCGGGCCGGATCCCACTGCCGGCGCACGACCCGCTCCAAAACCCCGAGGTGACGACGCCCGTCCCTGGGCAGCAGGTCGACGTCGGCAGGGTGCGGGTCACACCAGTACGGCTCATGGGGCGTGTCCATCGCCGCCTCATGCTGCCAGAACTGCGACGCGGTGGTACCTGCGAGGCTGCCGCCCCGGCCGAGGGTTGGCAAATCCAACTAAATGAAAACTGAGCTTCGCCGATATAGACTCCCAGGTCAGCAAGTGTCGGCCCCGCGCACGCGGGGATGGTCCGGTCCCTCTCGCCAACGTGTGGGCCGACAGCGAGTCGGCCCCGCGCACGCGGGGATGGTCCGTCGGTGCGCCGGTACGTCGATGAGCTGGTGAAGTCGGCCCCGCGCACGCGGGGATGGTCCGACCGTCGACATGAGCGTGTTCGTCGCGCCGTAGTCGGCCCCGCGCACGCGGGGATGGTCCCTGTACCGGCAGGGCCGGGTAGCGTGGCGTGACGTCGGCCCCGCGCACGCGGGGATGGTCCCATCCAGACCGGCGTCGCATGCTGGGTGCCGATGTCGGCCCCGCGCACGCGGGGATGGTCCCGTGTGCTGGATCGTCTCGGTCTCACGCCTGAGGTCGGCCCCGCGCACGCGGGGATGGTCCTCGAGCTGACGGACTCGCTCAGGAGGGACGGCTGTCGGCCCCGCGCACGCGGGGATGGTCCCCGGACCGGCGGCCGCAGACGTCACCAGCGTCGGTCGGCCCCGCGCACGCGGGGATGGTCCTGGCCGCGCTACTGGTACCAGGTCCAGGAGTACGTCGGCCCCGCGCACGCGGGGATGGTCCCGAGTACATGGACTACATGAACCACCACTACCCGTCGGCCCCGCGCACGCGGGGATGATCCGCGGGTCGAACGCCGCTGGGCCGGGCTGGCCGAGTCGGCCCCGCGCACGCGGGGATGGTTTCCGGTCGAGTTGACCCACCGTGACGCACGCGGTCGTCGTGCGTCACGGTGGGGGCGGTCAGGCGGCCTCGCGGGCCTGCACGGTGAAGGTGCTGGTGAGGATGCGGCCGTCGGCGGTGCGGAACTGGCCCCACAGGCGGTACAGGCCGGGGCGGGGAAGGTCCGCGTGCAGGTCGAGCTCGGGGCCGAAGGACTGGCCGGGGAGGGCGAACACCGGGCGGCCCTGCTCGTCCTCCGCCTCGGCGTGCTCGTGGGCGAAGCCGTCGCCGTGCACCGGCTTGATGACCACGTGACCGGCGGCGGCCAGGTAGGGGCGCAGGTCGCGGATCGGGGCGCCGGTCGCCGCGTCGGCGAAGCGGTAGGTGAAGCGGTTGTCGCCGGTCCGGGCGTCGCCGTCGAGGGTGATGCGGACGCCGCCGATGACCTGCTCGCGCGAGGACACGGCCGCCTTCTCCCGCGGGGCGCGGGCCGGGTCGCCGACCGTGACGTGCCGGGTTTCGACGACGTCGGTCATCTCGCCCTTGCGGCGGAACTCGGTGTGGACGGTGTAGGCGCCCTCGGTGGGGAACGTCGCCGCCACGGTGAACTCGCCGGGACGGCCGCCGGGTTCGGGGTGGATGTGGGCGAAGGTGCCCAGGTCGTCGCGGGTGATGATGACGTGCATCCACGCCTGGTGGCTGCGCCCGACGTCCTCGACCGGACGGCCGGTCGCGGCGTCGCTGACGCGGATGCGCAGGTCGGCCGGACGCCCGGGAGCGGTGCCGGCGGGCACGTCCAAGTCCACCTTGAGCCCGGCGTCGTCGGCGTGGACGGGCTCGCTCTCGGTGGTCATCATCGTGCTCATGGCCGGACGCATCGGCATGCCGGTGTCCTGCACCCAGCCCAGCACGCCGTTCATACCGCGCTGGGCGGTGTCGGTGCGGCTCAGCGCGGTGAGCCCGGTGCCGAGGGCCACCGCCAGGACGGCCACGCCGGTCAGGTAGGCGTAATCGGCGAGCGCGCCGCGCAGCCGCGGACGCAGGGCCCGCGCGGTCTCGGGACGGCGCAAGCCGCGCAGCCGCAGCGCGTTGGTGATGACGCTGACCGAGCTCATGGCCATCGCGGCGGCGGCCAGCGACGGGTTCAGCAGGACGCCGCCGAACGGGTACAGCGCGCCCGCCGCGACCGGGATCAGCAGCACGTTGTACCCGAACGCCCAGCCCAGCCCCTGCTTGATCGTCCGGACGGTGCGCCGGGACAGCGCGATCGCCGCCACGATGCCGCGCAGGTCGCCGCCGACCAGGGTGATGTCGGAGGCGGCGATCGCCACGTCGGTGCCGGTGCCGATGGCGATGCCGACATCGGCGGTGGCCAGCGCCGGGGCGTCGTTGATGCCGTCGCCGACCATGGCCACCACCGCGCCGCCCTCGCGCAGCGCGGCGATCCGGGCGGCCTTGTCCTCGGGCCGCACGTCGGCGATGACCTGCTCGATGCCGACCTGCCGCGCGACCACCTCGGCGGTCACCCGGTTGTCGCCGGTCAGCATCCGCACGTCCAGCCCGAGGGCGCGCATCTGCTCGACGGCGTCGCGGGCGCCGGGCTTGATGGTGTCGGCCACGCCGATCACCCCGGCGAGCCGCCCGTCGAGGGCCACGTACATCGGGGTGCCGCCGCCTGCGGCGACCCGGTCGGCCACCGGGGTCAGCGCGGTGACGTCCACGTCGTGGCGGCGCATGAGCGCGGCGTTTCCGACGGCGACGGCGACCCCGGCGACGCGGGCCTCGACGCCGTGCCCGGGAACCGCCTGGAAGAACTCGGCCGCCGGCAGGTCCAGGCCGCGGGCGTGCGCGACGACGGCCTCACCGAGGGGATGCTCGGAGCCGGTCTCGGCCGCGGCGGCGTAGGCGAGCAGCCGGCCGGCGTCCGTCCCGTCGGCCGGTTCGACCACGGTGACCTCGGGACGGCCGGTGGTGATGGTGCCGGTCTTGTCGAGCACGACGGTGGTGAGCCGGCGGGCCTGCTCCAGGGCGTCGCCGCCGGAGATCAGGACGCCCAGTTCGGCGGCCTTCCCGGTGCCCACCATGATCGCGGTGGGGGTGGCCAGCCCCAGGGCGCACGGGCAGGCGATGATCAGCACCGCGATGGCGGTGCCGATGCCCAGCGTGAGCCGTCCCTGCTCCGGGCCGAACAGCGCCCAGGCCGCGAAGGTCAGCGCGGCGGCGGCGATGACGGCCGGGACGAACCAGGCCGAGATGGTGTCGACCAGCCGCTGCATCGGGGCCTTGGAGCCCTGCGCGTCGGCCACCAGCCGGACGATCTGCGCCAGGGTGGTGTCCTGGCCGACCGCGGTGGTCCGCATCACCAGTGAGCCGGTCCGGTTGATGGTGGACCCGATCAGCACGTCCCCGGCGCCCTTGGCCACCGGCATGCTCTCGCCGGTCAGCATGCTCTCGTCCAGCGTGGAGGAGCCCTCGGTCACCACGCCGTCGACCGGCACCTTCTCACCGGGGCGGATCCGCACCAGGTCGCCCACGGCCACGTCCTCGACCGGCACCTCGGCCTCGGCGCCGCCGCGCAGCACCCGGGCGGTCCGGGGCTGCAGGCCCAGCAGGGTCCTGATGGCCGTGGCGGTGCGCCGCTTGGCGCGCGCCTCCATCCACCGCCCGGTGAGGACGAGGGCGATGACCACCACGGAGATCTCGAAGTACACGTGCAGCGGCAGGCCCCACCTCTCGGCCTGGGCCGGCCAGAGGGTGACGAACGCGCTGTAGGCGTAGGCGACGGTGGTGCCCAGCGCGACGAGCGTGTTCATGTTCACCGCGCCGTGCCGGGCCGCCGCCCACGCCGAGCGGTAGAAGGGCCGCCCCGCCCCGAACTGCACGACGGTGGCGACGACCAGCAGCAGCGGCATCAGCCAGTCCATCGCGTCGATGGGCAGCGGCAGGTACATCAGCGCCATCATCGACAGCCCGACCGCCAGCGTGACCTGCCAGGTCCGCTTCAGGACGGCCAGTTCGCGGGCGCCCTCCTCCTCTCCGGCCTGGTCGTCCTCGGCGTGCGGGGAGGGCGGCTGCTGTTCGGCCCTCCGCCGGACGGTCGCCGTGTAGCCGGCCCTGCCCACCGCAGCGGTCAGTTCCTCGACGGTGACGCGTCCGGGGTCGTAGGTCACCGTGGCGACCTCGGTCGCCAGGTTCACCTCCGCCGTCTCGACGCCGTCCACGCGCGTCAGCGCCTTCTCCACCCGGCGCACGCATGACGCGCACGTCATGCCGCCGATGTCGAACGCACACGAGATCGCCGTCGTCGTGCTCATCGCCGTTCTCCTCATCGCAGGCGGCCCGCGACGCGCGAGCCGATGGCGACGACGGTCGCGGCGCCCCCTGTCCGCCCGCTGCCCACTGGCTGTCCGGGCGTCGGGCCCGGGGCGTGGACGGCCGACAGGAGGCGGACAGCGCCGCCGTGCAGGCTGCCTCGCATCCCGCCGGAGAGCCGCTCCCCGGCACCGGCAAGACCCTTCAGCCGTGCCGGTCCGCCCAGGGCCGTCTGAGAACACGCGGAGAAAGCCATGAACGAGCTCGTACTGTCCGTCCCCGGCATCAGCTGCGGCCACTGCGTCAACGCCATCACCGCCGAGGTCGGCGCGGTCCCCGGCGTCACCGCCGTCCAGGTGGACCTGGCCTGTCAGACCGTGCGGGTCACCGGCGAGGCCGACGAGGCGGCGGTCCGCCGGGCCGTCCGCGAGGCCGGCTACGACGCCGTCTGACCCCTGCGACGCAGACCCACGGATTCTGACGGACGGGCCGGGCGGACCACGGTCGCCTGGCCCTCCCCGCCCGCGTACCCCCAAGGAGCCGAACCGTGAACGCCCCCCTCGACACACTGATCATCGGCGGCGGCCAGGCCGGTCTGGCGCTGGGCCACTACCTGCGCCGCGCCGGCCTGGACTTCGCCATCGTCGACGCCCACCCCCGGGTGGGCGAGTCGTGGCGGCGGCGCTGGGACTCCCTGACGCTGTTCACCCCCCGCCGCTACGACGCCCTGCCCGGCCTGCCCTTCCCCGGCGACCCGGACGGGCACCCCGGCAAGGACGAGGTCGCCGACTACCTGGAGCGGTACGCGGCGCACTTCGACCTGCCGATGCACCTGAACTCCCGCGTCGAGGCCGTGCACCCGGGCCCGGACGGCGGGTTCGAGGTCCAGACCTCCGCCGCGTCCTACACCGCCGCCCGGGTCGTGATCGCCAGCGGCGCCTTCCACACCCCCCGCGTCCCCGGCTTCGCCGCCGACCTGGCCGAGGACGTCGTCCAACTCCACAGCACCGGCTACCGCAACCCGGCGCAGCTTCCCGACGGGAACGTGGCGGTGGTCGGCGGCGGCAACACCGGCGTGCAGATCGCCGGCGAACTCGCCGACCACGGCCGCCGGGTCGCGCTGTCGGCCGCCGCGCTCGGTTCGGCCCTGCCGCAGCGCCTGCTCGGCCGGGACGTGTTCTGGTGGTTCTCCCGTCTGGGCACGATGCGGCTGAGCGGCGACAGCCTGCTGGGACGCCGTCTCAAGGCGCAGAACACCATCATCGGCACCGACCTGAAGCACCTTCTCGGCCGGGTCACCCGGTTGGACCGCGCCGTCGGCGCCGACAACCGCGAACTCGTCCTGGCCGATGGCGCCCGCCACCGCGTCGACGCGGTGGTGTGGGCGACCGGGTTCCGCCCGCACTACCCCTGGCTGCACGTGCCGGTCCTGGACGAGTCCGGCGCCCCGGTCCACGAGGGCGGCGTGACGGCCTGGCCGGGCCTGTACTTCCTCGGCCTTCCCTGGCAGCGCACCCGCGGCTCCGCCGTCCTCGGCTGGGTCGCCCGCGACGCCAAGACCATCGCCGACCTGCTCCTTTCGACGCCCGCCGCGCGATCGGCCCGGCCCGCCCCGGCCTGACGCGCACGCGCTCGCGGCCCGGCCCGTCCTCGGCCGGGCCGTCCTGCTTGACCGGCCCCGCCGCGCGGGGCGCGGCGCGGTTCGGCGGGCTCGGGCGGATCCTGGAGCATCCGGCTTTTCCGCCCCATCCGCGCAGGTGACACGGTTGGGCGTGCCCTAGCATGGCCTGCACACTCGGCCGGTCGGCATCGGGTGACGGTGGCGAGAACGAGGAACGGCATGCGACGGACGTCCCGCCCGAACTGGATGCGGTATGGCTGAGGCGACCTTCGGGGTGCTCGGCCCGGTCGAGGTCCGGGTGTCCGGCGGGCCCGCTGTCCGCCTGCCGCCGTCGGTGCGGGCGCTGCTGGCCCGGCTGGCGCTGGCCCCCGGCCGGGTGGTGTCGGTCGAGCAGCTGGTCGACGCGCTGTGGGGGGAGGACCTTCCGGCGGACGCCGCCAACGCCCTGCAGATCCGGGTGTCCAAGCTGCGCCGGGCCCTGGCGGGCGCCGGGGCGGACGGCGAGGTGCTCGTCACCCGGGCGCCCGGCTACCGGCTGGCGGTCGCCGCCGACTCCGTCGACGCCCACCGGTTCGAGCAGCTGGCGGGCCGGGCCCGCACCCAGGCGGCGGCCGACGAGACCGCCGCCTCGGTCGCCTCCTACGAGCAGGCGCTGGCACTGTGGCGCGGCCCCGCGCTGGCCGACGCCGGGGACACCGAGTGGGCCCGCGCCGAACGCACCCGCCTGGAGGAGCTGCGGCTCGGCGCCGTGGAGGACCGCCTGGAACTGCTGCTGCGGCTCGGCCGCCACCACGAGGCCGTCGCCGACCTGGAACGGCTCGTCGCGGCCCATCCGCTGCGCGAGCGCCCGCACCGGCTGCTGATGCTCGCCCTGTACCGGGCCGGACGCCAGGCGGACGCTCTGGACGTCCACCGCGCCCTGCGCGACCGGCTGCTGGAGGACCTCGGCATCGACCCGTCCCCGGACCTGCAGGCCCTGGCGGAGGCCATCCTCCGCCAGCAGGTCCCCCCTGCCGGCCGGCACCCCGCCGCCCAGGGCGGTCCCCGGCCGCCGTCCGGCGCCGTGACGCCCGCGCCGGGCGCGGGGGCGTCCGCCGCGCCCGCGCCGGGCCCGGGCCGGCCCGCCGCCCGTCCGGCCGAGGCGGCCGGCGGGGGCGCGGACGCGGCACGGCACGACGTGGCGCTGCCCCGGCGGCTGTCGTCCCTCGTCGGGCGGCAGGACGACATCGCCACCGTGCTGCACCACCTCCGGCAGGCGAGCCTGGTGACGCTGACCGGTCCGGGCGGGGTGGGCAAGACCACCCTGGCGCTGGAGGCCGCCCGCCGGGCGGACGCGGAACTGGCCGCCCGGGTGCATCTGGTCCGGCTGGCCGCGCTCCCGCCCGGTGCGGACGTCACGGCGCACTTCGCCGCCGAGCTCGGGGCGACCGGGGAGACGGACGCGATATCGGCCGAGGCCATCGCCGAGCACCTGGCGGGCGCGCGGACCGTGCTCGTGGTGGACAACTGCGAGCACGTCGTCGACAGCGCCGCGGCCCTGGTCGAGCGGCTCATCCAAAGCTGCCCCGACCTGCGGGTGCTGGCCACCAGCCGGGAGGCGCTGGCCGTCCCCGGGGAGCTGCAGATCGCGGTCAGCCCGCTCGCCGTCCCCGACGAGGCCGCGGACCCCCAGACCATCGCCGAGGCCGCCGCCGTGCGGCTGTTCCTCGACCGCGCCCGGGCCGTGAACCCCTCCTTCACCATGGACGACGCCACCGCGGCGGTGGTGGGCTCCATCTGCCGGGAACTGGACGGCATGCCGCTGGCCATCGAGCTGGCCGCCGCCCGGGTGAAGGCGCTGCCGCCCGCGCAGATCGCCGCCCGGCTGCGGGACCGGTTCTCACTGCTGACCGGCGGCCCGCGCACCAGCGAGGCCCGCCACCGCACGCTGCGCGCCGTGCTCGACTGGAGTCACGAGCTGCTGACCGGGCCCGAACGCGGGCTGCTGCGGCGGCTGGCGGTCTTCCGGGGCGGCTGGACGCTGCCGGCGGCCGAGGCGGTCTGCGGGTTCGCCGACATCGGGCCGGAGGAGGTGGCCGACCTGCTGTTCCGGCTGATCGACCGGTCACTGGTGGTCCCCGACCCGGCCGCCGGACGGTTCCGGCTGCTGGCGACCGTCCACCAGTACGCGGCGGCCAGGCTCGCCGAGGCGGGCGAGACCGACGCCGTCCTGCGACGGCACCTGGACCACTACACCCGGCTGGCGGAGGAGCACTCCCCCCGCGTCCGCTTCGACGGCGACGCCTGGACGCTGCTGAAGGAGGAGCACGACAACCTCCGCGCGGCGATGGACCACGCGCTGCAGGGCGCGGAGGACGACCCCGGCCCCGCCCTGCGGCTGGCCTGCGCGCTCATCGGGTTCTGGAACTACGGGGCGCGTCACGAGGGAGTCCGCGCGCTGACCGCCCTGGTGGACGCCGGCAAGGGCACGACCGCCGCCCGGGCCTTGGCCCTGCAGGGCATCGGCCTGCTCCACGTCTACTACCCCACCCCCCGGTCGCGCGCCGCCGCCCGGGAGAGCCTCGCCCTGTTCGAGGAACTCGGGGACGACAAGAACGCGGCCGTCTCGCGCCTGGTGATCGCCTGGGAGGGCCAGTACCGGGGGGACGCCGAGCGGCAGCACGCCATGATCGAGCACAGCCGCGCCGTCCTCGGCGACGACGACCGCGGCTGGTGGCGGGCGATCACCCACTATGTGGAGGCCCTGCTGTACCTGCGGCTGGGCCGGTTCGCCGAGTCGGCCGCACAGTGGCGGCGCTGCCATGACCTGATGCTGGCGGCCGGCGACCACTTCATGGGCGGCGCGATCCTGGCCCACCTGGGCGTGGCGCTGCGGCAGACCGGCCGGCGGGAGGAGGCCCTGGCCGTGCTGGAGGAGTCCGTCGAGGACGCACGCGCCCGGTGGTCCCCGCACGGCCTGGCGTTCGCCCTCGTCCACCTCGCCCACACCCGCCTGGACCTGCACGAGACGGAGGCGGCGATCCCGCTGCTCGCCGAGGCCGTCGAGGTCGCCCGCAGCGTCCGCAACCCCCGCTGCCAGGCATGGGCCGCCTGGGGCCGCGCCCGCATCGCCATGGCCGGCGGCCGCCCCGAGACCGCCGCCGACGAGTGCCGCACCGCCCTGAAGCTGCTGGAGGACCGCGAGTTCCCCTGGGCCCGCGCACAGCTGTGGACGCTGATGGCCGAGACCGCCGAGGCCACCGGCCGCCCCGACGAGGCCGAGCACGCCCGCACCATGGCCGCCGCCGCCCGCTAGCCTCCGCTAGCGCCGCACGTCGCCGCATCGGTGGCGGGAGAAACCCGCGGAGCGCAGCGCTTCCAGCAGCGCCGCCGGGGCCGCGTCCCCCCACACGTGCAAAAGGCCCAGGGCGGCGTCGACCCGCAGCGACACGACGCCCGGGACGTCGCTGACCCGGCGGCTGACGAGGCGCACGCAGCGTCGGCACAACCCCCGCGGTATGACGATCTCCTGCTCTGCGGGTTGCCGGTGCTCCTCTGCCATGAGGTCGAGCCTGGCCGAGCGGGCTGGCGGGGCGCTGTCCGCACGCTGTCCGGCCTGCCCGTCCTGCCCGGCGGGCGGCCCGGGTCCGGCCAGCGGGCGGCCAGGGAGCGGACAGGGCCGTGGGCGAGGCTCCACGTCGACGCGAACGCCGCGTCTGCGCTTCCCCCGAACCGAAGGAGCCTCTCGTGACCGCAACCCTCACGGACGCACCGGCCCCGGCGCGGCCGACCGTCGCCGCGCAGGCCCGCGATGTCGTCAAGGTCTACGGGCGCGGCGACACCGCCGTCCGGGCCCTGGACGGCGCCACCGTCTCGATCGACGCCGGCCGGTTCACCGCCGTCATGGGGCCGTCCGGATCCGGCAAGTCGACCCTGATGCACGTCATGGCGGGGCTGGACACCGCCGACTCCGGGCAGGTGCTGCTGGGCGGCACCGACCTGACCCGGCTGGACGAGCGGCGGCGGACGCTGCTGCGCCGCGAGCGGGTCGGGTTCGTCTTCCAGAGCTTCAACCTGGTGCCCACCCTGACCGCGGCGGAGAACATCGCGCTGCCGCTGACGCTGGCGGGGCGCCGCGCCGACCGGGAGTGGACCGACGAACTGGTCGCCACCCTGGGGCTGGCGAAGCGGCTGCGGCACCGTCCGGCCGAGCTGTCCGGCGGGCAGCAGCAGCGGGTGGCGGTGGCCCGGGCGCTGATCACCCGGCCGGAGATCGTCTTCGCCGACGAGCCCACCGGCAACCTCGACTCCCGCACCGGGGAGGCGCTGCTGGAGTTCCTCGGCCACGCCGCCCGCGACCTGGGCCAGACGATCGTCATGGTGACCCACGACCCCGGGGCCGCCGCCCACGCCGACCGGGTGCTCTTCCTCGCCGACGGGCGTCCGGCGGGGGAGCTCGCCGAGCCGACCGCGGCGGCCGTCCTGTCCCGCATGGCGCGCCTGGACGCGCCCGCCGACACCCCGAAGGCGAAGTGATCACGATGTGGCGGCTGATCCTCCGCAACACCCTGGCCCGCCGGGGCAGGCTGGCGCTGACCATGCTGTCGGTCGTCCTGGGCGTCACCTTCGCCACCGGCAGCCTGGTCCTCACCGACACCTCCCGCAAGCTGCTGGACGACCAGTTCCGCACCGCGACGGCGGGCGTGGACCTGACCGTGCGGCGCACGGCGGCCTTCGACTCGGCGATGGGCGTCGAGGTGGAGCGCGACCCCCTGCCGGCCACGGCCACCGACCGGATCCGGGCCGTGCCCGGCGTGGCCGAGGCCCGTCCGATGGCCGGCGGCCAGGGGCTGATCATCGCCGGTGGCAAGGCCGCCGTCCCGTCCGGTCGGTCCCTGCTCTCGTCCTGGGCGCCCGAACCCTTCGGCGCCTTCACACTGCGCGCCGGTTCCGCGCCGGACGCCACAGACGAGGTCGTCATCGACGCCGCCACCGCCGAGCGGTACCGCATCGCCATCGGCGACACCGTCACCGTGCAGGCCGAACGCAGCATGGACCTGAGGGTCGTCGGCCTGGCCGGCTTCGGTGACGAGCCTGGAATGCCCAACGCCACGGTCGCCCTCGTCGCCCTGCCCACCGCCCAGTTCCTGCTCGACCTGGGCGAGTCCGTCTCGCAGGTGGCCGTCGTCGCCGACGACGGCGTCACCGACGAGCAGCTGCGGGACCGCGTCGCCGCCGCCCTCGGCGCCGGACATGAGGTGACCACCGGCCGGGACCTGGCGGCGGCCGGTGCGGACGCGGCCAAGGACCAGGTGGCCTACCTGCAGGTGATGCTGCTGGCCCTGGCGGCGGCGGCCCTGCTGGTCGGCGCGTTCCTCATCGCCAACACCTTCTCGATCGTGGTCGCCCAGCGGGTGCGGGAACTGGCCGTGGTGCGCGCCGTCGGGGCGACCGGACGGCAAATCCTGGCCTCCGTGCTCGGCGAGGCGCTGCTGGTCGGCGTCACCGCGTCGCTGGCGGGGATCGCGCTGGGCGTGGCCCTGGCGGGCCGGCTGCGCGACCTGGCCGGGGCCTTCGGCGTCGTCCTGTCGGACGGCGGCATGGTGGTGGCGCCCCGCACCGTGCTGGCGGCGCTGGCCGTCGGCGTGCTGGTCACAGTGGTCTCCGCGGTGGGCCCGGCCCGCCGGGCGGCCCGGGTGGCGCCGGTCGAGGCGATGCGGCACTCCTCCTCGCCCGCCGCAGGGGGACGGCTGCGCACCGCCGCCGGGTTGATCGTGACCGTGCCGAGCGGGCTGGCCGTGGTACTCGTCCTGACCGGACGCGGCTCGATCGCGATGCTGGGGGCGGGCGCGTCCGGCGCCATCGTGGGGCTCACCCTGCTCGGCCCGGTGCTGGCGCCCCGGCTGGCCCGTGTCATCGGCCGTCCGCTCGGCGCGTTCGGCGTGCCGGGACGGCTGGCGCGCCGGTCGGCGGCCCGCGCCCCGCGCCGCACCGCCGCGACCGTGCTGTCGCTGGCCCTCGGCCTGGCGTTGATCGGCTTCATGACAGTGGTCGCCGCGTCCGCCAAGGACTCGCTGCGACGGTCCTACACCGAGGTGATCACCGCCGACTACGTGGTGGAGAGCGCCCGGGGCGAGATGCTCGGCGGCCTGCCCCCGGCCGTCCACCACCACCTGGCCGAACTCCCTGAGGTGGCGGTGGCGTCCCGGCTGCGCTACGGCCACTGGAAGGACGGCGCCGCCACCGCCGCACTCACCGCCGTCGACCCGGTGACGCTGCCGCGGGTCACCAGGCTGAAGCTGGTCTCCGGCAGCCTGGACGCTCTGAACGGCGGGGGCATCATCCTCACCGAGAAAGCCGCCCGCAGCCACGGCCTGCGCGTCGGCGACCGGATCACGATGACCTTTCCCCGCACCGGCGTCCAGCACCTGCCGGTGGTCGGGCTGATGCGCGACCGCGACGCCCAGGCCCTGTCCACCGACTACGTGATCTCGCTGGACACCTTCGCCCGCCACTTCGCCGAGGACGTCGACGCCAGCGTCTTCCTCAGGCTCGCGGGCGGCGTCACCGAGGCCGACGCCCGCAAGGCCCTGCAGACCGCGCTGGCCGGTTTCCCGACCGCGGACCTGCGTGACCAGGCCGCCGCCGTGGAGGGACGCACCAAGACCCTCGACCAGGTTCTCGGCCTGGTGACCGTCCTGCTGATGTTCACCATCGCCATCGCCCTGCTCGGCATCACCAACACCCTGGCGCTGTCCGTCCTCGAACGCACCCGGGAGATCGGCCTGCTGCGCGCGGTCGGCATGACCCGCGCCCAGCTGCGTCACATGATCCGCGGCGAGGCCGTCCTGATCGCGGCCCTGGCCGTGACGCTGGGCCTGTCCCTGGGCATCGCCTTCGGCGCCGCCACGGTCGCCGTACTGGCCCCCGGCGGCGGCATCCCCCTGGTCCTGCCCGTCGGCCGGCTTGCGCTGGTCGTCGCCGTGGCCACCGTCGCCGGCCTGGCGGCGGGCCTCCTCCCGGCCCGCCGCGCCGCCCGCCAGGACGTGCTGGAGGCGATCGCCGCTCCCTGACCACGTCCCCGGACACCGCTGAGCCCGGGCCGCCCCCGGCCCGGGCTCAGGCACGCCCGGCCGACGCGGAACAGCCTGGTGGAGTGGGACGCGCGGGGTCTATGCCGGTCTTGTTGACGGGAGACCTTCAGCGAGCAGCACGTGGACCGGGAGGCGATGCGCACCGTCTCGGACCAGCCGTCCCACAAGGTCTGCACCGGCGTGCCGCAAGGGCTCGCCCTGGCAGTGGCTCTACCTGTGGCCGGCATGCGTCCCGCCAGGCGGCCTGTCCCGGATGCCCGGCCGACGCCCCGGGGTCACCCCGCACTTTGCCTGGGGCTCCATGGCGGCGCTCGACAACGACACCCTGGCCTAGCTGACCGTCCGCGAAGGCGAAGACGGCCGGTACTGGGAGATCGGCGTTATCGGTCATGGCCCGCGCGCTGCCGCCCTCGCCGACGACGTCGCCACCCGGCATCGACGAGTGGGACGGGCCGGCCGCGCCACATGCCGAGAGCGCAGACAACGTCACCGACCAGTCGTGAACGACACGGGCGAGCACGACAAGGCCAGCCCGTCCAACCCGCCTGCGGCCCCCGGCGGCGACCGCCGCCCCGGCTGCGTCACGGGCCGCCAGAGCCCGGGAAGGGAAACAGCACCTTCTGGCAGGACCAGCCCTCGATACCTTCGGTGTGTCCGCTCCCTGCCGGAGGTGACGTCCTCGTGCCCGACAGCCTCATCTCGGCGGTGCCCCGGCACCTGTTCGTTCCGGACATCGCCCTGGTGGGCGCGGTCGTGGACGACCCGGACTCCTGGATCGACCGGACCGCCGACCCCGACCGGTGGTGGCAGGCCGTCAACGACGACCGAGCGATCGTCACCCAGCTCGACGACGGCGCCGTCGACATGGCCGCCAAAAGCGACGCCGACCCCGCCGCGACAGCCACATGCGGGCGGATTGCCGCGGGCCGGTTCCCCTGCCTGCGCACGACCCGCTCCAGAACCCCGAGGTGACGACGCCCGTCCCTGGGCAGCAGATCGACGTCGGCAGGGTGCGGGTCGCACCAGTACGGCTCACGGGGCGTGTCCATCGCCGCCTCATGCTGCCAGAACTTCTACACGGTGGTACCTGCGAGGCTGCCGCCCCCGTCGAGGGTTTGCAAATCCAACTAAATAAAAACTGGGCCGCGTTGGCATAGACTCCCAGGTCAGCAAGTGTCGGCCCCGCGCACGCGGGGATGGTCCAGTGGCGGGCCGGTGGGTCATCGACGCCACCTCGTCGGCCCCGCGCACGCGGGGATGGTCCCGTCACCCACACGGGCAGAGCGGGTGGGACCTGGTCGGCCCCGCGCACGCGGGGATGGTCCCGGCTGCGCGGCCGAGGTCCGGCAGCTGCTCGCGTCGGCCCCGCGCACGCGGGGATGGTCCATTGTTGACGCCGCTGCCCGCCGGGTACGAGGAGTCGGCCCCGCGCACGCGGGGATGGTCCCCACGCTGGCCACATGACCCAATCCCTGGCGTCGTCGGCCCCGCGCACGCGGGGATGGTCCTCGGATGGTGGCCATCAGGCGTCTCCGTTCTTGGTCGGCCCCGCGCACGCGGGGATGGTCCGTTCGACATCCTCACCATCCGCACCCTCGACACGTCGGCCCCGCGCACGCGGGGATGGTCCCCGCTCCAACGTCTCCGCGATGTACCGGATCGTGTCGGCCCCGCGCACGCGGGGATGGCTCAGTGGCGCTGTCGGCGCTGATCAAAGCTGGGGCTGCCCCGCGCACGCGGGGGTGGCTCCGTGCTCGGCGCGACGCGGTGTGATCTGAGCAACTCGTGTCGTGCGGTGATGCTCGACGTGTCTGGTTTGGCGAACGCGGCAAGGTTTGGGCTTTTTCAGCCCGAGGTGTCCCGGCGCGATTGACGCGCCGCCCGGCGGCACCTTCGATGCGTCAGGGGTGGTCTTCGGCACAGGTGACGTGCAATGCGAGGGCGGAGTGGTCGGTGAGGCCGAGTTCCCGGGGTTGGTGGAGGTAGTCGCAGGACAGCAGTCGTTCGCGGTGCGGGGTGGTAATGAATGCATGGTCGAAGCGATAGCCGTTGCCTGACCGGCCGAACCAGGAGTGCTCGACGGCCTGCGGGTGCAGGTGGCGGAATGCGTCGGTGAGTCCGGCGGCGGCGAAGGAACGATAGAAGTCGTACTCCCAGTCGCCGAAGACGCTGTGATGCGGGGTGTGGTTGGGTTCGAGCACGTTGAGGTCTCCTGCGACGACGAGGGGACCGTCGCAGTTGGCGACCAGTTCAGGCAGGGCGGCGGAGACGGCCTCTTGGAAGGCGCGCTTGTCCTGGTTACGACGCTGTTGTGGTCCTCGCGAGGGGACGTACAGCCCCAAAAGGGTGATCGGGTGGCCACCGATGTACACGGTCGCACAGGGGGCGCGGTGCGGCAGCACCGTGACGCCGCTGGGGACCGGGGTGAGTTCGACACTGCGGGAGGCGAGCACAGTGCGGTAATCGCGGCCCGCGGGTTGGGGGGCGAGCACGGAAGCGTAACCGTGGTCGGTCAGGGCGGTGGTGAGGGCGTCGCCGCCGGGACCGGATCCGACCTCGGTGATGACTAACAGGTCGGCGGTCGGCTGGTCGGCCAGCCAGGCGGCTTGGCGGCGGGCGCGTGCTGGTGAGGCGTGCTGGGCGTTGAACACGATTACCCGTGCCGTGGTGGTGGACGCCCGATGTGAGGGTGTGCGGGCGAGGAGGGCGAGCTGGTCGGCGGTCATGAGCGTGGCCTCTGTTCTTCATCAATGAAGACCTCGCCGAGGCTGTCGAGGCGTTGGTGGAGTCGTTGAGTGGTGGCGCGGACGAACGCGAGGTCTTCGGTGGTGAGCGGTCTGTCGATGGCGGCCAGGTTCTGGGTGATCTGTTCAGGGGTGGTGAAGCCGACGAGGACGGCGGCGTTGTCGGCGCGCTGCAGGCAGTACTGGAGCGCGACGCGGGCCAGGTCACCGGTCGAAGAGCCGAAACGTTCGCGCAAGGGGGCCAGGCCCTGGTGGATGGCGGTCAGCGCGTCGCGGGTGAACCAGCGTTTACGCAGCCGGTGATCGCCTTCGGTGAAGGCCGGCGGGTTGTCGGGGTCGTATTTGCCGGTCAGCAGGCCTTGGGCGAGGGGTTTGTTGATGAGGACGCTGGCGCCATGCTCGGCGGCGAAGGCGAAGATGTCCTGCTGGCCGACGGGCGGAGGTGGGGTGAGGGCGTTGTACCGGACGGCCAGGAACTCGGGGCGCACCTTGTGGAAGAGGTACCGGAAGCGGGCGTGTTTGTTTTCGCGCTGTTGCTTGGGGACGGTGAGGCGGTCGGTGGCGTATCGGTGCGGTCCGCGCATTCCCACCGCGCGGATCAGCCCCTGCTGCTGGAAGGCGCGCATCTGCTGGATCGCCGGCTCTAGGTAGCGGTCGTGGGGGCCGAAGTTGGCGTTGTGCAGGAAGTAGATGTCCAGATGGTCGGTTCGCAAATTCTCCAGGGTGGTGTGGAGTTGGCGGCGCATGTGCGCGGATTGGTAGGCGTGGACGGCGGTGCCGCGGTAGTAGCCGACCTTGGAGGACAGGACGATGCTGTCGCGGGGAACGGTGGCCACCAGGCGTCCGAGTAGGCGTTCGGAGTGGCCGTGCCCGTAGACGTCCGCTGTGTCGAACAGGTTCGCACCAAGGCTGTAGGCGGTCTCCAGGCCGCGCATTGAGGCGGCGTCGTCGGCGGTGGACCAGCCCATCGGCAGGCCGAGGTTGGTGGCGGGACCGCCTATGGCCCAGCAGCCGATTCCGATGGGGTGCACGGTCAGTCCTGCGGTCAGCGTGCGGCGCGGTGACGTGTTACCCGGTGGCCGGGTAGGGGAGCCTGCCACGTTCTTTCGTCCCTCTCTGTGTAAAGGCGGGGTGATGGTGATGCGGCTGGGGCTAGGGTCGTGCGCCGTGACGAACCCACATCCTCACACCGACCTGGACCTGGACGCGATCCTGGCGAAGGGCTGGGTCGATCGCACGGACCTTTCGCCTGCCGAGTACGAGCAAGCCGAGCGGTTCTACGCGGCCATGCGCGCGCACGACGGCCGTCTCGTCCGGGTCCGCGCCGAAGCGTCCGCGTTGATCGAGGAGTGGACCGGACACACGCCGCGCGATGTCGGCTCCTTCGGCACCCGGCTGAACCTGGAGACCTCGGACCTGGATCTGGGCATCGGCTACCCGGTCGAGCAGCGCGGGGTCCTGATGAAGGCGCTCGACGGGCGTGCCCGGTTCCTCGGCGAACGCGCCACCCGGTTCTCCACCACGCGTCTGGTGTTCGCTTTCCAGGTGGACGGCGTCGAGATCGACCTGAGCGCCCTGACGGTGGAGGACTTCGCGGTGGCCTGCCGGATGCTCGACCAGATCGAGCAGGCCATGAGCCTGGAGGAGCGGGTCTGCCACACCTGGGTCAAGCACCGGTTGCGCACCGCCGGCAGGCTGCAGGAGTACGCCGCGTGGAAACTCACGACCTATCGGCGGTTCTGCCCGGAGTTCAACTGGGTGCCCATCCCGGAGAAGAGCGGCTCCTGAGACTCCGGCGAGCCTCCTCGCCCAGGCGCGGCGGGCTTCAGGTGCCACAGGGGTCCGCCGCGTTGATCAGCCGCCATCCGGTGGCGGCTTCCCAACAGTCGTACTCGCGTCGCAGCAGGCGGGAGTGCGCGGCTTCCAGCGCACCGGCGACCTGCGCCACCGTTTCGTCCATGCGTCCTCGCAAGAGGTCGATCCCCTTCTCCAGCAGGTCGCGGATATGCCCGGACAGTGCCTCCTGGCCGGCCTCCCGGTCTGTGACGTCGAGGGCTCTGCCGTCGTACGGTTGGGCGTCGATCGCCTCGATCATGCCGCCGAGGACCGTGTGTGCGGCGTCCTTGAGGACCACACGGGCTCCGCGCACCAGGTGTCGTGACGAGCCGTCCAGAACCTTCTCCAGCGATTTGAGGGTGTAGTCCAGCGCGAAGTTGCGGTCCACCCACCGCTGCGCCCACTGGCTGGCCACGCCGATGCGCCAGTCCTGGTACCGGGCGTCGATGCGGCCCATCGACGGCCGTGCCGTCCCTGCCAGCCCGGCCTGGTGCACCTTGCGCGTGTAGGCGGCGCCGATCAGGCACTCCATCGACACCAGCGGGTAGGAGATCTCGGTGTGGAAGGCGCGTCCGGCGGCGTGCTCGGCCACGAACTCCTCGTCGCGCACACCGTGCACGATCGCTTCCGCCGGCATGTCCGGCTGCGGCCGCAACAGCAGGTCCGTGCGTCCCTGGAAGGCGTAGCTGGCCTTCAGCTCCTGCAGGCTCATCAACGGGTCGAAGGTGATGTAGGTGAAGCGGGTCGGGACGCCCAGGGCGGACAGCGTTCGGATGGCCAGGGCGTTCTGCTCTGCGGTGGTTTCCTTGTTCAACCGCTCCAAGATGGAGTCCACACCGGACTCCACCCCGAACAGCATCCGCCGCAGCCCTCGCCGCACCAGGGTGCGCCACATGCCGGCGCGCTCGACGTGCCATGCCTCGTCCCGGGCCGGGTCCACCACCTGGTTCACGCGACAGCTGGACTCCCAGGCGAACCCGGCTTGGTGTACCAGTTCGGCCACGTGCAGCGCCCGCGCGGCGGCGTCCGGGCCGCGGCCGATGAACTCCTCGTCCACCAGGTACAGCGTGCGGGACAGTCCCGGGTATCGGTCGAACACCTGGCGCATCTCCGCCAGCACCCATTCCAGACCCTCCACCGGGGCGCTTGACCAGGTGCCCTTGTGGCCGCGTGGGCAGAACGAGCAGTAGTTCGTGCACCCCCGGCTGGTCTCCAGCTGTGCCACACCGTGGTGCTCGAACGTGGCGGGTAGCAGATCGAGCTCTGGCCAGATGTCGCCCGCCGTGTCCCGGGATGCGGGCTTGGCCGTGCGGCGCAGGGTGATGTTGAGGCCGCCGCCCCGCGCGGCCCCGAGGTACCCCAGGCCCGGCACCTGATCGAGTTCGATGTCGCCGTGCCAGTGGGCGATCAGCCCTTGGACGGTGGCCTCCCCGGCTGCGCGGGCCACCAGTAGCCGTGGGTACCGCTCCAGCAGCAGGGCCTCGTTGCGCGCGGCCAGTGACCCGCCGACCACCACCAGCGGCGGCTGAGGGGCGGCGAAGGCCGCATCCAGCAGGCGGATGAGCAGATCGTGCTGCCCGAACGTCGCCGACACGCCGAGGATGTCCGGGCTGTCCGTGACGACCTGGCCGATCAGGTCCTCCAGTGTCACGCCGAGCTGCATGTCCGCCAGCCGCACCGTGCCCGTCAGCGTCGCGCGGGCGGCACGTGCCACATCGCTGATCCCGAGCGGGAACCGGGGCAGCGGGAAGTACTCGGGGTGGTACAGCGCCGCCAGCAGCATGCGCGGACGGCTGAGCCGGAACACCGCATGCTGGTCGACGTCGGCCGGCGACAGCCACCCGCTGGACTCCTCCAGCTGGACGTGCCCCTCGGCCCATGCGGGCCAGCGGCGCGTGGAGTGCGGTCGACCTGACAGGTCCGCCGCCACCCACCGCGTGTCACCGCCTTCCAGCAACAGCAACCGCCGCTCCAGCGTGCCCGCCACGAATACCCGGCCGGGAGCGTGTTCGGCCAGCACCGCACGCAGTCGTGCAGGATCGAGCGCCGCCTCGTTCACAGCGCGCTCCACGGCAAGGCGATCAAGGTCGGACGCCCCGGCCAGCCGGACGGCGTCCAGCGCCCTGACACCGATGTCAGCGGGCATTCCTGCTCCTTGGGTCGTGGTGTGGTGGTCGGGGATCGGCCGAAGGCGCGCCCGGCGGGCCTGCGGCCTGTAGACGATTGAATGCGCGCCTAGGTCTGGCCACCACAGGCCGCGGCCACCGGACACGCGTAGCGCGCTTAACGGCCGGGGATGCAGCCCGCCATGGAGCCTGCGCGCAATACCCGCAACCACCGGCTGGTGGCGGCCATCGCCGAGGCCGGCCTGTCCTACACCGCCCTGGCCGCCAGCGTGAGGGCCGTCGCCGCCGAGAACGGCGCATATCTGCGGACCAACTCCGCCGCGATCACCCACTGGGTGCGCGGCACGCCTCCCCAGCCCGCCACCGCCGCCTACCTCGCCGAAGCCCTCAGCCGCCGCATCGGACGCTTGATCACTCCGGCGGACCTGGGACTAGGCTCCCCCGAAGACATCCCGGCCGCGACCGGCGACCCCGTGGCCGACCTCGCCGAGCTCGGAAGGATGGACGTGGACCGACGCGGATTTCTCGGCAACCTTGTGTTCCGCCTGCCCGCGGCCATGGCCGTCCCCGCCCCGGGGCACGCCGCGCTCGCCCCGCCGCTGTCGGAGCGGGCGCAGGCGGCCTGGCGCGGCGGCACCATCGGCATCGCCGAGGTCCACACCGTCCGTGACATCCTGGCCGCCTTCACCCGCGCCGACGAACGCCTCGGCGGCCGGGTCGGCCGCTCTACCATCGCCGAATACCTCGCCAGCGACGCCACCGCCTACCTGCGCGGCCGATTCGCCAACCAGGCCGTGCGCGACCAGATGTTCGCCGCCGTCGCCGAGCTGGCCCGCCTGGCCGGTTTCAAAGCCCACGACGCCGGCCACGAGGGTCTGGCCCAGCGGTACTACCAGCACGCCTGGCACCTTGCCAGCACAGCCGACGACACGCACGCCGCCTTCATCCTCAGATTGATGGCGCACCAGGCCATCGACTTGGGGCACGGCCGCCACTGCGTCGACCTGGCCGAATCCGCCCTGACCACTGCGCGCGGCCGCGTCGACTCCGCAACGCTCGGGCAGCTCCACCTGGCCGTCGCGCGGACCCGGGCCGCACGCGGCGACGCCCGAGCCGCACGCCGCGCCCTCACGACCTCCGAACGCTGTATCGCCGCCGCCCCGACCGAACGGCCATGGTGGGCCGGTGCAATGGGCGACCCGTCGGCGTTACTGGCCACCCACACCGCCAAAGCGCTGCGCGCCCTCGGCGACGCCGCCGTCGACGAACACATGTGGGAGTCGATACGCCGCTGGAATCCCACAACCCACCCCCGCGTCCGCGCCCTCAACATGTGCGACTTGGGCGAGCTGTACGCCGAACGCGGCCACATCGAACCCGCCTGTGAAATTTGGGCCGACGCACTGCACCTCCTGCACGGCGTCGACTCCGCCCGCGCGCACAACGCCGTCCGCGCCATCCGCACCGCCCTGTCGCCCTACCGGCAACGAGGCATCACCGACGCCACCCGAGTCGACGCCATGGCCGCCAGGTGGCAACAGAACTCCACCAGATGAACGCCCGCCAGCGCCAATGCCCACGATGCACGCCAACCCCCTACGCACCCCGAGACCGTCCAGAAATCCAACTAAATGAAAACGCGTCCTCGTCGTCATAGACTCGCAGGTCAGCAAGTGTCGGCCCCGCGCACGCGGGGATGGTCCCCCGACCGGGACCTGGCCGCGAAACGGCGCGCCGTCGGCCCCGCGCACGCGGGGATGGTCCTAGACCTCACGACGGCGGCGCCGTGGCTCAGCCGTCGGCCCCGCGCACGCGGGGATGGTCCCACCCGCCGCGCCTACGTCCGGCAGTGGGCCTCGTCGTCGCGCGCACGCGGGGATGGTCCCCCTCCCAAGGGCGACCTCAAGACCTGCTCGGCGTCGGCCCCGCGCACGCGGGGATGGTCCTGCCGTGAGTGCCGTCAGCACGGCCGCGTCATCGTCGGTCCCGCGCACGCGGAAAGGTTCGGCCCGTGCGTCTGGTGACTTCGGTTGATTGCGGTGTCCGCCGAGTTGCAGGTCGGCACCGATCACCATGTGAAAACCATGCGGCTGTCGCGCTTGTCGATGATCAGCCCGTCGATCATCTGCTCGTCCGGAGTGCCCGCCGGGTACAGGGTGATGGTCGGCTGGGCGTCGGGATCCTCCGCCCAGCGGCGGATCTGATCGATGATGCGGTCGGCGAGGTCGGCCCTGCGAGGGCCGTGGCCGATGGCGCCGACCTCCCAGCGGGAGACACCTTCGGCGACGCGGCGGGACGCCAGGTAGGCGATCGAGTCGTCCACGGCCAGTGCCGGGTTGACGGGGGTCGCGGGGGTGGCGCGGCCGCTTCGGACGGCGCTGGGGGCGGCCTTGATCCTGCAGGTGCCGGCCTCGACGGTGGACATGCGCAGCCAGATGCCCTCCATCGACTGGTCGCCGGGGATGACCACGCCGGACCACGCTTCAACGCGGGTGGTGTCGAGCACTCCCCGCAGTTGTCCGCCGATGGACTGGTCCCGGTCGGCGAACAGGACGACGTCGTCGGCCGGCGCGATGGTGCGTTCGCCGTCGCTGCCGCCGGTCATGGCGATGAAGCCGCACAGGTGCATTGAAGAAGAGGTCAGCGACGCGGCGCGGCCCGGCCGGGCGGGCTGGTGCTCCAGGGCGAGGGAGCGGGTGAGGCCGCGCCAGCGCAGCGGAACGACGACGCGGCCGGTGGGGGCGAGCTGGGTCCACCATGCGGCGGGGATGTCCCAGGCCCCGGCGGTCACGATGATCAGGTCGAAGGGGGCGTGCTCGGGGGCGCCGAGCGCGCCGTCGCCGGCCAGCACGAGCACGTCGTCGTACCCGGTGCTGGCCAGGTTGCGGCGGGCGGCGGCCACCACGTCCTCGTCGATGTCGATCGTGGTGACCTGGCCGGTGCCGCCGACCAATTCGCGTAGCAGCGCGGCGTTGTAGCCGGTGCCCGCGCCGATCTCCAGCACTCGCCATCCAGGTCGGGGGCGGGCTTGTTCCAGCATGCAGGCGACGATCGTCGGCTGGCTCGCGGAGCTGAGGGGCGCACCGTCACCGCCGCGTCTGGTGACCACGATTCGATCGGCGTAGGCGTCGGCGATCGGCGTGCCGGGCAGGAACCGGTGGCGCGGCACAGCCCGAAAAGCCGCCTCGATCGCGGGCGTGCGGATGGCGCCATCGCCGACGAGGTGATCGACCAGCCCTCGCAGCGCGGCGTCGGGCTGGATGGTGCCGGTGCTCACCGTCCGCAGTCTAGGACCGGGACGTACGTCGTCGGCCGCACGTCCGTTCGTCCGGCGGGCTCGAACGTCTGCCGCCCGGGTGAATGCCGGTCCCTGCCCCGAGGTTGACCCGGAGCTCGCGCCCCCTCCTCGCCGCAATCCGCTCTTCCCCGCAGCGCAACTGACGGGGTGGAGAACGCCGGCGAGGAGTTCTCCGGCTTGACGGACGCTGTCGTCGCGGTGGGACTGCTCCCACCCGGTCTTGCTTTTCCTGAGGGGCATACTCACGCGCACCGATAAGAGGCTGGACAGGTCGTCTGCCAGGCCGAGCAGCGTCTGAGCAGCCTGGGCCAGACATGCGCCGATCAGCGCACGGGCCCGCCGCTCCATGGGGCGGCGTGAGCCGACCGAGGCCGCGAGGTGCTCCTCAGCGCTCCAAAGGTGGCCGAGCCGGGAGAGGGCCAGCCCGACCTGATGCTCGAAGGGCTCGCGTCTGTAGCCCCAGGCCGGTCCTGCTCGAGCAGCAGGTTGGCGCGCTTCAGGTCGGTTTCCGCGCGCAGTGGCGCTCGGATTCGCGCCCGGTCTCCGGACGCTGCGGCCAGGGTCGCGGCGCGATGATCTGGGCGCGGGTCCGCACGGGCGCGTCGGCGCGGATTCCCGTCGGCAGCGGCATCGGCCAGATGCAGTCCTGCGCGTTCATGCCCCAACTCGATCGCCTGGACGGCCAGGCCTCGCAGCGCCCCCGCACAGTGGGCCGCCCGCTACCGGCAGCCGGGCGCCGCCGGCATGCACGCCCGCACCCGGCCGCCCTCACCACAGCCCGCGCCGGACGCCCGCTGCCGTCGAGGCACAGGTCGTGCGCCTGCGGCGCGACCACCGCATCGGCCCGGGCCCAGCCGGCCGCACCGGCATCGCGCCCTCCACCGCGCACCGCATCCTGACCCGGCACGGTGAGGCGCCCCTGGCGGTGTGCGACCGGGCCACGGGCGAGCCCGTCCGCCGCCTCGAGCACCGGCACCCTGGGGACCTGGTCCACATCGACGTCAAGAAGATCGGCCGCATCCCCGACGGCGGAGGTCATCGCCCTTGACCTGGCTGCGCGGGTGTTCCTTCCCTGAACACTCGGGTCAGGTCGAGCCGCTCGGCCCGCCGCGCCATCATGAACAGCCGGGCGTGCGTCCGCTGCTCGGTGCGCACCAGCGTAAACCCCTGGGTCCGGTTGTAACGGGCCACCTCGGGGAAGTGGCAGTGCCGCCGCACCCACGGCACACCGAGCCGGGCGGCCCGGTCGACCGCCCACAACGCCATCACCGTCCCCGGCCTCCGCTCGCGCACGGCCGGATCGGTGACCGACCCCGACAAATACAGCGCGGGCTCGGCACGCTCCTTCGCCGTCCAGCCCCACGGCGGCCCCTGATCCTGCACGACCATCTGTCCGACGACGCCGTGCTCGTCGCTGTCGAGCACCCACACGTCCCCATCGGGGTTGTCGCACTGGGCCACCAGATCGTCGAGCGAGTCCCGCCAGCTCGGCAGCCCGCGCCGCTCCATCCAGTCGCACCGGGCCGCAACCAGCCGGGCGACCTGGGACCGGTCGGCGCTGGTCGCAAGACGCATCCGAAGCACCCGGCCCATTGTGGCGGCAGCCCCCGACCACGTTCAGGTATCTGCCCCATGGTGCGGGGCGGCCAGCGTCCCCGAAGTCAGAGGTGTTCGGGTGAGAGGAAAGTCATGTCCGATCGCCGGCTGCCTGGGCGGTCGGGTTCGGTCACCGTGCGCGGCTTCGTGGGGCCCTGCCGGACGGCCGTGGTCATGCGTCCGCGTGGCCGTCGCGGCGCGGCGCCACCGGGGCAGCTGTGCCAGGGAACCCCTCACGGTGTGAGGTTTCCAGGACGACCATGCGCACCTGCCGCGTGGCGGCACGCCCCGCTGGGCACGCTCAATGCCGTGACCGACGCACCCGCACCCGTGGCCGTGGCCGCCGGCCTGGTCGCCGCCTACGTCGACCGGGACGCCCGGCGCGCCCAGGCACTGGTCGACGGCATCTCCGACGGCCGGCGCCGTCGCCTGCTGCGCACCCTCGGCGCGCTCGCGACGTCCACGCGCATCGCCGTCAGCACCCCCGACGGGCAGGTCCCCGGGTACGGCGACGCCCGGCAGCTCGACGTCCGCGTGCACGAGGTGCTCGGCCAGGTCGCCGGCGTCGACACCGAGGCGGCCTTGCACGCCTATCTGCAGGGGCCGCGGGACGCGCTCGAGGAGGACCCCGCGGAGGTGGCGGCGATGGTCCATGCGGCCGCGGCGTACACCGCGGTGCTCATGGAGTCCCGCCCCATACCGCCGACCGTGCTGGCGGACGGTCTGCGCGAGATGGCCCGCTGCGCCCGGCCGTAGGAAGCGGTCAGCGGCGTGCCGACCGGCTGCCGTCGGACGCGCCGAGAGGCGTGGTCGGGTCGTCGTGATCCAGGCGCGTCGTCTCGGCCGTCCCGTCCGCAGGCACCACCACCGGCTTGGGCGGGTTCCATCCGTGCCGGTCCAGTGCGCGCAGGAACGCGTCGACCATCACCGGGTCGAAGTGGTCGCCCGCGCACTTGCGCAGCTCGGCCACGGCCTGGTCGATGCTGAGCGCCGGCCGGTAGGAGCGGGTGGAGGTCATCGAGTCGAACGCGTCGGCCACCGAGATCACGCGGGCGAACTCGGGGATCTCGTCACCGGCCAGGCCCATGGGGTAGCCGGTGCCGTTCATCTTCTCGTGGTGGT
>NZ_BSTN01000021.1 GCF_030269545.1 Actinomadura sp. NBRC 104425
GCATGAACTCCACACGCTCGGCCGGACTCACCGGATCGATCGGCAGATACGCCGCACCCGCCTTCCACACACCCAACATCGCCGCCACAACATCCACACCACGCGGCAGGCGCAGCGCAACCACCGACTCCGCACCCACGCCCAGGCCACGCAGGTGATGCGCGATCCGATTCGCCCGCGCGTCCAGCTCGGCATACGTCACCCGCACCCCGTCGTGCACGACCGCGACCGCATCCGGAGCTCGACGCACCCACTCCTCGAACAACTCCACGACCGCAGAGCCCGCCACATCCGTCGCGGTGTCATTCCATCCGCGCACCAAGAGGTCCCGTTCCCCCGGGTCGAGAACGTCCACGGCATGCAGACGCGCATCCGGTTCCGCGGTCACGGTCTCCAGAACGCGGACGAAGCAGCGCACGAGCCGTGTGACGGTCTGCTCGTCGAACAGGTCCTCGGCTCCGACGATCGCCCCGTGCAGGCCGTTCGGGCGGCCCTGCTCGTCGAAGGTCTCCGACAGCGACACGTCCACGTCGAACTTGGCCACCGGCTGGTTGGACGGAAGCGGCCGGGCCGTCACGCCGGGCAGTTCCAGGGTCGCCTCTGCGGTGTTCTGGAGGACGAGCATGACCTGGAACAGCGGCTGGCGGGCCAGCGACCGGGCCGGGGCCAGTTCCTCCACCAGCCGTTCGAACGGCACGTCCTGGTGCGCGAACGCCTCCAGGCTCGTCCGGCGGACGCGGGCGAGCACCTCCCGGAACCGCGGGTCGCCGGACAGATCCGTGCGGATCACCAGCGTGTTGACGAAGAACCCGACCAGGTCGTCCAGGGCCTCGTCGGTGCGGCCGGCGACCGCCGACCCGATGGGAATGTCGGTGCCGGCGCCGAGCCGCGACAGCGTCACCGCCAGCGCGGCCTGCAGCACCATGAACGGGGTCGCGCGTTCGGCCTGGGCCAGTTCCGCCAGCCGCCGATGCACCTCGGCCGGAACCGAGAACGGCACCCGGTGTCCGCGATGACTGGCCACGGCCGGACGGGGCCGGTCCGCCGGAAGCGTCAATTCTTCGGGGATTCCCGCCAGTTTCCGCCGCCAGTAGTCCACTTGGACCGAGTACCGGCTGTTCGGATCGGACTCCGGGCCGAGGAGTTCCCGCTGCCACAACGTGTAATCGGCGTACTGGACCGGCAGCGGCTGCCACTGCGGGGCCTCGCCGCGCACCCGCGCCGCGTACGCGGCCGACAGGTCCCGGCCCAGCGGGCGGTGCGACCAGGCGTCGGTGGCGATGTGGTGCAGCGCCAATATCAGGACGTGCTCGTCCGCCGCGACGGCGAGCAGCCATGCCCGGATCGGCACGTCGGCGGCCAGGTCGAACCGGTGCCGCCCCGCCTCGGCCACGGCGTCGGCGACGTCCTCCCGGCCGGCCTGCCGGATTTCCAGCTCCCAGTGCAGTTCCCGCGGGTCCAGGACGTGCTGGTGCGGCTCGCCGTCCACCACCGGGAACACCGTGCGCAGCGACTCGTGGCGCTCCAGCACGTCCCGCAGTGCCGCGCCCAGCGCCCGCACGTCGAGCCGGCCGTGCAAGGCCACTGCGATGACGTTGTTGTAGGCCGTGCTCGCGTCTTCCAACTGGGCCAGGAACCATAACCGGCGCTGCGCGAAAGAGAGCGGAATCAGCACTGGATCTCCCTGTTTTTCGAACGCCACACCGAAGCCACGCCTGAGCGCCCGGCAACAGGCTCTCGCACTTCGGTCCGGCAGACCAGGCCATCCCAACGCATCCGCGCGCGGCGAACAAGACCGCCGCCGATCGGCCGTCTGTTCAACCGAAAAGGTGACGCAGTTGAACAGGCCGGGCGCCGGGGCGGGGCGAAGCGGCCGACGCGCGATGCGCCGGGGGTGTTCAACTGTTGTCGTGTCCAGTTGAACGGGTGTGTTCCGCGCGCCGAATATCCGCGATAGGCATTCCGATTGGCAAGGCGCCGGATTATCCGTGTGGAACGCCGTCACTCGCCGCGCAGCACCGTGGCGGTGCGGGTGGCGGCGGCCCGGCCGGCGGGCGGCCAGGAGCCGAGGACCGCGATCAGCAGTCCGGCGCAGGCCGGCAGGGCGAGCAGCCACCAGTCGTAGACGTGGATCCACGACGCGGCCATCCCGCCGGCGGTCAGCCGGCCGGTGAGGTCCACCACAGCGTGATGGACGGCGACTCCGAGCGGAATCCCGAGCGCGGCGCCGACGGCGCCCAGGGCCGCCATCGACGTCACCATCATGAGGGCGACCTGCCGCGGGGTCATCCCGACGGCCTTGAGGACGCCCAGGTCGCGGCTGCGCTCCTGGGCGTTGAGCAGCACGCCGTTCAGCACGCCGAGCCCCGCCGCGGTGCAGATGATCAGCGAGAGGAGCAGGAACAGCCCGTGGAAGACCACGGCGCCGCCGGTTTCGGGCTCGGTGACCTTGGCGGACATTCCGTCGCCGGACAGCAGCGCGTTGATCCGGGCGGCGTAGTCCGCCGGGGCCGTGCCCGGTGTCACGATCACCGAGATGGGCCGCCGCAGGCCGGCGGCGCCCTCCGAGTCCGGGAAGTTCCGCGCGTCGAGCATCAGCCGGTTCGGGTCGGGCTGCGCGAACGAGCCCACGATGCGCACCCGGGCAGGTGCGCCGTCCTCGGCCCGCAGCGTGAGGGTGTCGCCGACGCGCAGGTGATGGAGCCGCAGGAGGCTTTCGCTCGGCACGACCTCGCCCGGACCGGTGAACCAGCGTCCGCGGATGAGGTTGTCGCCGAGGAACGGGCGGTAGTCCCCGTTGTAGGTTTCGGCGGTCAGACCGTCGGGGAGCCCCGCGCCGCGCACCTTCAGCAGGTCGTACGACATCACGTGGGCGGTTCCCGGCTGCTCGCGCAGAAGCGTGAACACCTGCCGTTCGGACAGGTCCGGCCGCGTCGGGCCGAACGGGGCGGCGCCCACGGTGACGGACGTGTGGCCCTCGGGGTCCGCCGTCATGATCTTCGAGACGGTCTGGTGCAGGCCGAGTCCCAGGGTCGCCGCGGTCACGCCGAGGCCGAGCGCCGTCAGGACGAGCGCGGTCCGGGCGGGCCGGGCGACCGGAAGGCCCAGCCCCAGCGCGACCGGCGCCGGCAGCCGGGTGCGGGCCAGCCACCGCTGCGGTCCCCGGCCGCGGCCGCGGCGGGACACGGCCCCGGCGCTGATCGCCTGCACCGCCGGCAGCCGCCCGGCCCGCAGCGCCGGGCCCAGGGCGGCCAGCGCCACCAGGACGACGACGCAGCCGCCCGCCGCCGCGTCCAGCAGGAGGGTGGCTCCCCAGGCCGAGGGCAGCTCGAAGCCGCGCGCCATGTTTTCGGCCATCGCGTCGGCCATCAGGTGGCCGGCCGCGACGCCCGCCGCGCAGCCCGCCAGCGCCGGGGTCATGACCATCACCAGGTACACCGCGGTCACCTGCGCCGGGGTGAAGCCGAGCGCCTTGAGGACGCCGATGTGCCGGAACCCCGCGACCACGGCGCCGCTGACCACGGTGCCGATGATGATCGCGGACACGGCCATGGCGAGGGCGCCGAAGACGGTGATGAACGGGATGAGCTGGTTGAACCTCTCCTGGAACGCCTGCCGGACGGTCACGTACGACTCGTTGCCCGTCACCGGCAGCCCGGCGGTCGCCTCGGCCAGGCTCCGCTGCACCTGCGGCGAGTCGCCGGCGCGCGCGAACCGGTAGAGCATCTGCAGCCCGTCCGGCCGCAGCGCGCCGATCTGGGCGGGGGCCACCCAGCCGTCGGCCGATCCGGTCACCGAGATCGCGAAGCCCACGATGGTCAGCTCCGGCAGGCCCGGCGAGCTGAGCGTGCCGCCCACCCGCAGGGCGCCGCCCGGCCTGCCGTGGAGGACGATCTCGCCCGGTCCGCGCACCCACCGTCCGGAGGTGATGGTGAGCCGGTCCACCGGGCCGCCCGGGTCGGCCCGGCCCGCGACGCGCAGGTCCTGCCCCGGGCCGGGCATTCCGGCGGACGCCCGCGCCTGCCGGAGCACCGCCGTCTGGAACGGCCCGGCGGCGGCGGTGACGCCGGCGGCCCGCGCTGTCGCGGCGACCCTGGCGGCCGAGACCTCGGCGGCGTCGAACGCGGCGGTCGCCTGCGCCCCGCGGGCCCGGGCGAAGGCGTCGTCGAACAGCGAGTTCGAGGCGGCGAGCAGCCCGAACCCGAACAGCAGGGTCGCCGTGGACAGGGCGACCACGACACCGATGCTCACCGTCTGCAGGCGGCGCCGCCGCACGCCGGCCCGCGAGGCGGCCCACACCGCGCTCAGCGGACGCTCCATGGCCGGCTCCTGTTCGGCTCGGTCTCCCGGACGATCCGGCCGTCGGTGAACTCCACCAGCCGGGTGGCGCACCGGGTGGCCAGCCGCTCGTCGTGGGTGACCAGCAGCAGGGTCTGGCCCGTCCGGTTGAGGTCGAGCAGCAGGTCGACGACCTGGTCGCCGGTCCTGCTGTCGAGGGCGCCGGTGGGTTCGTCGGCCAGCAGCAGCGCCGGACGGTTCATCAGCGCCCGGGCCACCCCGACGCGCTGCCGCTCGCCTCCGCTCAGCACCGCCGGGTAGGCGCCCTGCCGGTCGGCGATGCCGAGCCGGTCCAGCAGTTCCAGGGCCCGCGCCCGGGCCTTGCGCGGCGGCATGCCGACCAGCCGTCCGGCCAGCGCGACGTTCTCCAGCGCGGGCAGGTCGTCCAGCAGGTTGAAGAACTGGAAGACCATTCCGATCCGGCGGCGCCGGAACCGGGCCAGCGCCGACTCGCCCATGCCGGTGAGGTCTTCGCCGTCCACCACCACCGAGCCGCAGGTCGGCCGGTCCAGGCCCGCGACCATGTTGAGCAGCGTCGACTTCCCGCTGCCCGAGGGGCCCATCACCGCGACGGCCTCGCCGCGCCGGATCCGCAGGGTGACCCCGCCCAGCGCGACGACGTCGCCGTAGGTCTTGTGGACCGAGGCGAGCCGTACCACCGTGTCCGCGTGTTCGTCCATCGGCGCCCGTCCCCTTTCGATTCCACGGCTGCGGATCGGCGTGGGTTCAGTGTGGCCGCCGGGAGGTTGTGTCGAGGTGACCGCCGGTGCGGATCGTCCGCCCGCCGGATCGCCGCGGCCGGCGGCCCGCCGAACGCCGCTCGCCATAGGAAAGCGTTTCCCGCATAATCGGGACCTCCGTAACGGACGACCTGGCGAAGGGACGCCGAGCATGCCGATCGCCTGGGTGGCCTCCTATCCGAAATCCGGTAACACGTGGGCCCGCATCCTGCTGGCCAGTTACCTGCGCGACGACGAGGTGCGGATACGCGTCAACGAGATGGGCATTTTGGACGAGGCCGTGACCGACCTGGTGGACATGTTCCAGCAAGGCCGACTGCTGCCGCTCGACCATCCGCGGACACTGGCGGTGAAGACGCACTTCCTGCCCGGGGCCGAAGTGCAGCGCCGGTACCGCTCGGCCACCGGCAAAGTCCTCTACATCATCCGAAACCCGCGCGACGTGATCTACAGCAACGAGCGGTTCCTGCATGTCGGCGAAAAGCACCGCACGGCGTTCGCCAGGCATTTCATCGAACACCGCGGGGTCGATGCCTGGCGGCGGGTCGGGTTCGGCACCTGGCCGCAGAACGTGCTGGAGTGGACCTCCCCGCAGCGGCTGCACCGACACTTCCCGGACGCCGACGTGTGCGTGATCCGGTACGAAGACATGAAGCATGACACCGCCGCATCGCTGCACAAGATGATCGACTTTCTCGGTTTCGACAACCACATCGATCCCGACCGGGTGCAACGGGCCGTGCGGAACTCGACGCTGGACAGGTTGCGCGAGCAGGAGCGCGGCGACAGGTCGCGCCGCCCGGGGAGGAACCCGTTCTTCGGTCAGGGGCTGAGCGGCCAGTCGCTGTCGGGCTACGGCGAGGACGTCGAGGAGGCGTACCTGCGGCTGCTGCGCGAGGACGAGGAATTCGCCGGTCTCGCCGAGCGGTACGGATACGCCCAGTGACCCGGTGCGGACGCCACCCGCGACGAAACGGAGACGAGTGACCATGCACGGTCTCACCTGGCTCGCCGCCGGCCGCCAGTCCGGCGGCAACTCCGCGCATTATCTGATCACCGGCTATCTGCTGGACGCGCCGCCCGCCGAGGTCTCCCTGGAGGAGGCGTTCGAGGTGGCGCCCAACCTGGTCAGGCTGTTCAGCTGGGGCCGCATGGTGCCGCTGGACGAGAACCGCCCGTACGTGGTGAAGGCCGACGGCATGCCGGGCGAGGAGATCCTCGACCCCTACCGCGAGGCGACGGAGAAGGTGGTGTATCTGGTGCGCGACCCGCGCACGGTGATCGGCAGCATCGTCCGCAACAGCCGGCCCGAGCCCGGGGAGCGCCAGGAGCGGGCCAAGCGGCTGATCGCCCGTCTCGGTGCGGTGTCGCGGTCCCCGGACGAGCGCGGCACGTGGGAGCAGCACGTCCGGGAGTGGACGTCGCCGCGGCGGGCCCGCGCGCACTTTCCGAACCTCAAGGACGTGTGCGTGCTGCGCTATGAGGACCTGCTGGCCGACCCGGCCGGGGCGCTGCGCCGCTTCGTCGAGTTCCTCGGCGTCCTCGGCCCGGTGGACGAGGACCGGGTGCGGCGGACCGTGGCGGCGTGGACTCCGGAGTCGGTGCGGGACGCCCCGATCTCGGAGAGGCTGCCGGGGATGGCGGCGTTCGAGGAGCCGCGGAGGCGCCGCCCCTCGGCGCCGGAACCGGTGCCGTCCCTCGCGGAGATCGGCACCGACGTGGAGGCCGCGTACCAGCGGCGGCTGCGCGAGGACGAGGAGTTCGCCGCGCTCGTCCGGCGGTTCGGCTACGAGACCTGATCACCGGGAGCGGACGTCGCGGAGCGGACGACCGGGGTGACCCCGAGGCCGCGCGGGCGGCCGGGGGCACCCCGGTCCGCGGGGGCGGGGCGGTCGGTCCGTCACGTGCTGGTGAGGGCCTCGGTCGGGGGCATGCGCGCGGCCCGGCGGGCGGGGTAGACGCCCGCGAGGGCGCCGATGGCGACGGCGGCGAGGGCGCCGCCGCAGATCGCCTGGACCGGCAGGGCCAGCGGCCAGCCCCGGAAGGCCGCGTAGCCGAAGCAGACGAGCAGGCCGATCAGCACTCCGGCGGCCCCGCCGAGCGTGGAGAGGGTGACGGACTCGGTGAGGAACTGCAGCCGGATCTGCCCGCGGGTGGCGCCCAGCGACCGGCGCAGTCCGATCTCCGACCGGCGCTCCAGCACCGAGATCACCATGATGTTGGCGATGCCGACGCCGCCGGCGAGCAGGGCCACCGCGCCGAGTCCGAAGAACAGCGCGTTGAACGCCCGGTTCGCGGCGGCCTCCGCGGTGAGCACGTCCGACGGGCGGCTCACCTTCACCTCCTCGGGATGCTCCGGGTTGACCGTGGCGCCCAGCGCCTTCTGCACCGACTGCACGGTGGCGTCGGTCGAACGCTCGTAGAGGGTGGTCGCGTGCCCGTCGAACCCCAGCTGCCGGGCGTACGACCAGCCGATCAGCGCGGACCGGTCGATCTCGGGCGCCAGTTTCAGAGAGTCCAGGATGCCGATCACCGTCATCCACCGGCCGGCGATGTAGACGTGCCTGCCGGCGCGGTCGATGCCCAGCCGCTCGGCGGCCACCGAGCCGAGCACCACCGCCGGGTACCGGCTGGAGGCGTCGTTGAGGAACGTCCCGGACCGGACCGAGCCGCCCAGCGCCCGCAGCAGGTTGGGCCGCGCCGCCTGCACCGAGATGCCGCGGGTGGTGGCGGGGTCGATCTTGTCGGTGCGGCGGACGGTGGTGTTCGGCACCAGGCCGACCGCCGACACCCCGGTCACCCCGGGGATCCGGCTCACCATGCTCTCGGCGGTCTCCGGCAGCACCGCGCTCTGCCCGCTCAGCGTCGTCCCCGGGCTCACGGTGAGCAGGTTCGTGCCGAGCTGCCGGATCTCCTCCATCAGCCCGGCCTTGCTGACCGTGCTGATGCCGACCAGGCCGACCATCGCGGCGACGCCGATGGCGATGCCGAGCGCGGAAAGCACCGCCCGCAGCGGCCTGCCGCGCAGCCCGTCCAGGCCGACCAGGGCCAGGTCGGCGGCGCGCAGCCGGGCCGGTTCCGGTAGAGCGGTCGTCATGCCGGTACCCCCGTGTCGGCGTGGATCCGTCCGTCGCGTATCTCCAGTCGGCGCGGCAGCGCGGCCGCGACCTCCAGGTCGTGGGTGATGACCACCACGGCGGTGCCGTCGCGGTTGAGGTCGGTGAGCAGCTCCAGGACGCCGGCGCCGGCCACCGAGTCGAGGTTGCCGGTGGGCTCGTCGGCGAGCAGCAGCGGCGGGTCGCCGACGACCGCGCGGGCGATGGCGACGCGCTGCTTCTCCCCGCCGGACAGCTGGTTCGGCAGGTGGTGCAGGCGGTGGCCCAGCCCCACCCGCTCCAGCGCGGCCCGGGCCAGCTCGCGGCGGCGCCGGGGCGACACGCCGTGGTACAGCAGCCCGGTGGCGACGTTGTCCAAGGCGGTCAGGTGCGCGGTCAGAAAGAACTGCTGGAACACGAACCCGATCCAGCGCGCCCGCACCGCGGCCAGCTGCCGGTCCGGCAGCCGGGCGACGTCGTGCCCGCGGATGAGGACCCGGCCGGACGACGGGGTGTCCAGCGTGCCCATCAGGTGCAGCAGGGTCGACTTGCCCGAGCCCGACGGCCCCACGATCGCCACGAGCTCGCCCGGCCGCACGTCCAGCGACACCTCGCGGAGCGCCCGCACACCGCCGGGGTAGTCCTTGACCGCGCGCTGCACCGACACGACCGGGGTCGTGTCCCCGCCGGTCAGGAGGCCCTCGCTCATGACTTGGGCACCTGCACCTTCATGCCCGGGCTGAGGGCGCCGCTCACCTCGACCATGTCGTCGTCGAAGATGCCGAGCCGCACCGGTACGGAGCGGACCGCGCCGGACGCGTCCACCACGTTGACCGAGTAGTCGCCGTCGCCGGACGCCAGCAGCGCGGTGATCGGCACGGCCAGCACGTTCCTGCGCTCGGCGCTGGCGAACGCGACCGTGACCGGGGCGTTGTCGAGGTTGCCCACGCTGCCGGACTTGTCGAGGGTGATGAAAACGGGGATGGTGGCGGTCTCGGTGCTCTGGCCGGTCTGCGTCGAGGAGCCGGTGGAACCGGCGGTGGCGACCGTGCCGACGGAGGTGATGCGTCCGGTCGCCTTCTTCCCGCCGGGCAGGGTGACGTCCACCTTGGCGCCCTTGACGGCCATGCCCTGCTGGCCGACCGGCAGGTTCACCGTGACCTCGCGTCTGGTGCCGCTGGCGGTGAGCACGGTGCCGCTCGCACGGGCGCCGAGGACCGCCTTGACCTTGGTGACGCGGATCGCGTCCGGCTGCACCACCACGTCGCCGACCTTCACCACGCCGGTCTGGGGGACGCCGATGTCGTCCTGCCATTCCTCGATGGCCTGCTGGGTGGCGTAGGTGAAGTCGCGGTCCACGGTCATGCCGTCGCCGAACCCGAGCGCCTTCAGGTTGCGTTCCAGCACCAGCACGTCGTAGCCGTTGGAGACGCCGCTGTGCAGGGTCCGCCAGAACGGCATCTTGCCGTAGAACAGGGGGACGCGGCGGCCGTCCACCCCGTACACCTGTTCGCCGCGGCGGATCACGGCGCCCTCCCGCGGCAGCCAGGTGATCCGCTTGCCGCCGTCGGCGAGCACGGTGTGTTCGCCCGCGTAGCCGAGGGTGCCGTCCACGTTGGCGGTCGTGGTCAGGTTGGTGCGGACCACCGTCGCGGTGGGCAGCGCGGAGGTGGCGGGCGTTTTCGAGCCGCCGCCGTCGTTCAACGCGTACGCCGCGCCGGCCGCGCCGATGGCCAGCACGGCGGTTCCGCCCAGCAGCGCCCGGCCCCTGCGGCGCCGCGGCCGGGGCGGCGGCACCGTCTTCTTGTCCGTTAGGGGGTTGTCCAGCTCAGAATCCAGCATCGTCAGCCTCCGGCTGCTCCCCTGCCGATGTCCTCACGGTGACCAGCCTGTCCGACGAACGGTTTCCCCGAGGTGACCGCTTCCCCGAGGTGACCGCTTCCCCGAGGTGGCCGCGGGCGTTGGCCGCGGCCGGCCGCCGGGCGGCGGAAGCGCGCGGTTCGCACGCCCGGCGGTCATGGACGGCGCGGGTCGCGACGGTGCGCGGGTCGGAACTCGGCGCGCGGGTCAGTGCTTGTCGAAGAACTCCACGATCGCGTCGTTCACCGGGCCGGGGCGTTCCAGATGGCCGAGGTGCCCGCAGCCGGGGATCTCCACCAGGTCGCAGTTCGGGATGGCGTCGGCCACCTCGGCGCCCAGGTGCGGCGGGCAGACCAGGTCGTCGGCGAACGCGATGACCCGGCAGGGCGCGCTGACGCGGCGCAGCTCGGCGCGGTGGTCGGCGTCGGTGTCGACCCACTCCAGGCCGGGCGCGACGGGCGCGCCGGCGGCGGTCAGCTCGAACAGCTCCAGCCACGAGGCCACCGCCTCGTCGTCGCCGAGCGTCCGCGGGGAGAACATCTGCATCACCAGGTTGACGGCCTGGTACTCCGGCGGCAGCCGCACACCGCTCTCCAGCAGCCTGCGCTCGGCGGCGGACCGGGCCCGGCGGAACGCGTCCGACCGGGCCCGGGTCGCCATGAGCACCGCCGAGCGCACCAGCCGCGGCGCACCGATCGCCAACCGCTGCGCGATCAGCGCGCCCAGCGAGGTCCCGACGATCCGGCACGGCGCCAGGTCCAGCGCCTCGATCAGGCCCCGGACGTCGGCCACCATGTCCGCCATCGTGTACTCGCCCGCGGGGGCGTCCGACGGCGGCACGCCGCGGCTGTCGAACGTGACGGTCGCGTAGCCCGCCTCGTGCAGCGCCGGCGTCTGGTACATGTCCCACTGGTGGCCGGCCGCACCGGAACCCGTGATGAGCAGGACGGGTTCGCCGCGGCCGGACCGCCGGTAGGAGAGCCGGACACCGTTGACGCGCAGGAAGGGCATCGTCGTACGGGCTTCCTACCAGCGCCACTCTCGCTTGTTGAACAGGTGCTCGGCGGCGATGTCGTGCTCCTTGCACCAGGCGAGGAACTCCTCGATCTGCTTGATCTGGTAGGTGTCCGGCGTGTAGGTGGTCGCCATGACGTGCCCCTGCCAGCTCTCCTCGCCCATGGCGTACACGTACGCCTCGCCGCAGCCGAGCTCCGTCATGATCGCCGCGGCCTGCTGCGCGTTGGAGCCGGACAGCTTGCGCGAGTCGCTCATCTTCTTGGTGACCGGCCGGGTCAGCAGGCCCTGGTAGAGCCAGGTCAGCGGGGCGCCGTCGCACTCCATGCCGAGGAACGCCATGTCGACGTCGCCCAGGTGCGAGCGGATGTACCGGTACAGCGCCGGGTCGATGCCCGAGGAGTCCGCGCCGACGAACGCCTTCTTTCCGGCGATGTCCACCAGGTAGGTCGACTTGGCGCGGATGTCCAGGTCGGAGTGCTCACCGAGGAACGGCGTGGCGACCACCCGGTTGCCGCCCGGCAGCGGCACCTCGTCGAACTCCTCCACCTCGATCACCGTGAAGCCCATCGACTTCAGGTAGAGGCCGATCGACGGGTCGCACAGGTTGCCCCGGGACGCCCGCGGCACCACCACCGCGTCGGTGCGGTGGCGAAGCTGCAGCAGGGTCTCCAGCACGATGTGGTCCTGGTGCCCGTGGGTGATCAGCACCAGGTCGATGTGGTCCGGCAGGTCGTCGAGGGTGTACCGGTCGCCGTGCCGGTTGTCGGCGCTGATGAACGGGTCCACCACGACGGCGGCGTCCGGGGCCTGCAGCACCAGGCAGGCGTGGCCGAAGTAGCGGATCCGCCCGCCGCTGTCGATGTTGCGGTCTTCGGCGAGGCTGGGCTCGTCGGCGAGCAGCCGGTTCAGTTGCGCCGCCTGGTCGGCGTCCAGCTCCAGCGCCTCGTGCAGCCGGGCCCGGGGGGTGGCGGTCACGCGCGCCGCGAACAGCTCGTCCAGGCCCGGGTGGTCGAAGGTGATGGGCAGTTCCAGCACGTCGCGCGACGGCAGCCGCGGGGTGCTGAGGATGAACGGCCGCTCCACCCCTGTCTCCAGCGACAGCTGCACCGACTGGCGGCTCCGGTCGAACACCGGGCTCTGGTACAGCAGCGGCTCCAGGATGTGCAGCGAGGCCTGGTTGCCGGTGTCGTAGGCCAGCTCCACCAGGCCGTTGAGCGCCGCCGGCAGCTTCGGGTACAGCGGGGTGAGGTCGAACCCCGTGGCGTTCTGGCGGAGCAGCTCGTCGGCCTCCGCCACGGCCGCGGCGAAGGTCAGCATCTCCGTGCGGTCCCGTTTGATCTGGTCCAGCAGATCGCGGATCTCGTCGGCGCGCGCCTCCTCGACGTTGACGAAGTAGCCGCCGCGCAGCGCGGGGTTGTTGCTGGCCGCGACGTGCACCTGCGGCGAGTGCAGGTACGACTCCAGCAGCGGCACCTGCACGTTCGCCAGGTTCATGGCGGCCTGGGCGGGCGTGACGACGTGCATCCAGGCATAGAATCTGTCGACCAGCGGCTCGATGATCGCATTCGAGCGGAGAAAGACCCGCTCCTGGCTTTCGGGCATGTGCTGTCTCCCGTCTGGAATCGACTTGCGGCACAGCCGTACCGTTTCTCGCGCGCCGCCGCCGTACCGATCGCCGCGAGCGGTTTCCCGTCGGGCACACTGAATGCGCCCGCTCTGTCCGTTGCACTAACGCACCACATCGCCGTGCGGACGTCAACGCGCGGCGCACCCCGTCGAATGCCCCGGTGAAGTCCGGGCGCGGACATGTTCGACTGGAGTCCGCGCGCAGTTGAACGCCGGTGCGAACGGCGCGGCCGGGCCGCCTTGCCCGGCCCTTTCCGCCCGTGTCACAGTGGTTGCGCCCGCCGCTGCGGTGCTGACAGCGCTTGGTCACCCTGTCTGTACCATCCTTGTCGCCGAGCAGTGAGGACAGTACGGTGCCCAACCCGTTCGAGGATCCCGACGCCAACTATCTGGTCCTGGTCAACGACGAAAACCAGCATTCGCTGTGGCCGGCCTTCCTGGACGTTCCGGACGGCTGGACCACGGTATTCGGTGAGGCGTCCCGCGACGAATGTCTCGAATACATCGAGAAATCGTGGACCGACATGCGCCCCAAGAGCCTGATCGAGGCGATGGAGAAGAAATAGCGGCGGCACTGCCCGCGGCTTCGCTGACCAGGCCGACGGCCCGTCCGGGCGTCGGCCTGGCGTGGGATTGGAGGGCGTTATGCAGACCGCGAACGGCCGTGCGGCCTGGCGGCCGCACGAGATCACCGGTGACGCGGCGGGCACGCCGGACCTGGCCGCCTGGCTGGATGCCCTGGGGCGCGACCGGCTGGCCGAGTTGCTGACCGAGCACAAGGCGCTCGTCTTCCGGAATTTCGCGGTGACCCCGGAGAACGTCGAGGACGTGCTCGACCGGCTGGTGCCGAACCGGCTGCCGTACGTGCACGGGAACTCCCCGCGCACCCGGGTGCGCGGCAACGTCTACACCTCGACCGAGTATCCGCGGCAGTACACCATCTCGATGCACAACGAGCTGAGCTACGCCCATCGCTGGCCGGCCCGGCTCGCGTTCTACTGCGAGAAGGCGCCCGACAGCGGCGGCGCCACTTCGGTGGTCGACGGCGCGCTGTGGCTGGAGTCGCTCGACGCCGAGGTGCGCGACGCGTTCGCCGGCGGGCTGCGCTACATCCAGAACCTGCACGACGGGTTCGGCTTCGGGAAGAGCTGGCAGGAGACGTTCGAGACCGACGACCGCAAGGCGGTCGAGGAATTCCTCAGACAGTCGCGGGCCGAGTGGGAGTGGGGCCCGGACGGCCTGCGCATCGTCCAGCTGCGCCCCGCGACCACCAGGCACCCGGTCACCGGCACGGAGGTCTGGTTCAACCAGGCCGACCAGTGGCACCCGGCCGGGCTCGGCGACGAGACGTCGCAGGAGCTGTACGACATCCTGTCGCCCGACGAGTTCCCGCAGTACGTGACGTTCGCCGACGGCACCCCGATCCCGGACGCCTACATCGAACAGATCCGCGACCGCGGGCTGGCCGCCGCCGTCGACGTGGACTGGCGCGTCGGGGACGTGCTGCTCATCGACAACATCCTGGTCGCGCACGGCCGGCGCCCGTTCGAGGGCACCCGCCGGGTGCTGGTGGCGATGTCCGACGGGTGACCGCGGCGGGCGCGGTGCCGCGCCCCGGCGTCCGACAGGGAGCATGCCCGGGCGCCGCCGGGCGCGGCACCACCGTTGTTCACCGGCGCGCCGGCATCGTACGGCGACAGGCCCGTCTCGGGCCGCCCCGCGGGGCGGCACCGCAGCCCGGCGCGGGCGCGTAGACGGCCCGGGCGGTCCGGATCCGTCATGCCCCCCGCAGCCGGCCGTACCGTCCGGGTCCGCCGAGCATTTCTGTCATGCGCAAGCGGCGACTTTGGTGGCTGCTTCCGGCCGGCGGCGCGATCAACACGCGCCGCCTTTTCCATCAAGCGTGTTCCGGCGGTGGAAATCGAGCCGTTCCGGCCCGTGAAGACTTCACAGAAGATGTCTCGCCCCGCGCATAAGGGCCCGGTCAACGTTGCCGGTCACCGCGCAGAAACCTGGCGGCCGCCATGCTGGAGGACATGAGGACGCTGAGATTCGCGGCGGTGGCGCTGGCCGCCGTCACCTCGTTCGGACTGGCCGGGTGCGGTGAGGAGAACCCGCCGGTGTCGCAGAGCGAGCAGGACAAGATGGTGAAGTTCGCCGAGTGCATGCGCAAGCACGGCGTCGAAATCCCGGACCGCGGCCCGAATGCCCCGGAGAAGACCTTCGACCCCAATGACGTGAAGATGCAGGCGGCCCAGGCGGCCTGCCGGTCGCTCGCGCCGGATCCGCACCAGGAGGGCAAGCCGTCCGCCGCCCAGGAGGACCGCGCCCTGAAACTCGCCGAATGCCTGCGCAAGCGCGGCATCAACGCCAAGGACCCCGAGCCGGGATCGATTCAGATCAGCATCGAGGAGAACCCGAACGACGACCCGCAGAAGACCGTGGCGGCATATGCGGCCTGCAACAAGGAAGTGCCCGCCGTGTCGGGCGGCTGACGCGGTCGGCGGCGGGTGCGCCCGCCCCGGCCCGTCCGCGCCGGCCTCTCCGCGCCGCCCGGGGCGCCGCGCGGGGCCGCGCCGTCAGCGCCACGCCCGCATCGGCCGCAGCGCCGGGCGGCTGCCGCCGCCCCCGTCGCCCCGGGCGGCGCGGTCGGCGAGCCAGGAGGCGAGCGCGGCCGGCGTGGGCCGGTCGAACAGCTCCTGGATGGGCAGGTCCTCCCCCAGCAGCGCCCGCACCCGGCTGACCAGCCGCGTCGCCAGCAGCGAATGCCCGCCGAGGAGGAAGAAGTCGTCGTCGGGGCCGACGGCGGGCAGGCCGAGGATCTCCGCGAACGCCCGGCACAGCGCCTTCTCCCGCTCCCCGCTGGGCGGCGGACCCGCCTGCGCCGCCGCGGCGCGGTCCGGGTCCGGCAGCGCGCCGCGGTCGAGCTTGCCGTTCCCGGTCAGCGGCAGCGCGTCGAGCGGGACGAGCACGGCGGGCACCATGTGCGGCGGCAGGTGCTCCTCGGCGAACCGCCGGACCGCCTGGACCAGCGCGCCGTCGGCCAAGGCGGCCCGGTCGACGGGGACGACATAGCCGACCAGGCGCCGGTCGCCCGGCGCGTCCTCCCGGACGACCACCGCGGCCTGCGCCACGGCCGGATGTCCGGCGAGCACCGCCTGCACTTCGCCGGGCTCCACCCGGTACCCGCGGATCTTGACCTGTTCGTCGGCGCGGCCCAGGTACTCCAGGAAACCGCCGGCGTTCCAGCGCACCCGGTCGCCGGTGCGGTACATCCGGGCGCCCTCGGCGAACGGGCAGGCCACGAACCGCTCGGCGGTCAGCCCCGGGCGGCCCGCGTAGCCGCGCGCCACCTGGGCCCCGGCCACGTACAGCTCCCCGGCCGCCCCGACGGGCACCGGCCGCAGCGCGTCGTCGAGCACGTACACCGCCGTGTTGGCGACCGGTGTCCCGATCGGCACCGCCGCGCCGGTCGCCGCGTCGGGGGCGAGCCGTCCCGCCACGACCCCGATGGTCGTCTCCGTCGGGCCGTAGTGGTTGAACACCGGCAGGTCGCCGGCGGTCTTGAGCAGCTCCTCGCCCCAGTCCGGCGGGACCGCCTCGCCGCCCAGCACCAGCGACCGCTCCGGCAGCAGCCAGCCGAGGTCGCCGGCGGCGCCCAGCGCCGCCAGGTGCGACGGCACCACCTTCACGTAGTCGATGCGGTGCCTGGCCAGATATCCGGCGACCGCGACCGGGTCCAGCACCGTCTCGGCGTCCAGCATGTGCAGTTCGCCGCCGGTGGTCAGGCTGGCGAACACCGCGGTGTTGCCCAGGTCGGTCGCCAGCGGCTGCAGCAGCGCGTACCGTCCGTCCTCGGCGCCGAACCCGATCCGCCGCGGCACGTGGACGACGTAGTTCGCCAGGTTGCCGTGCGTGACCGCGACGCCCTTCGGCCGGCCGGTGGACCCCGAGGTGTAGATCACGTACGCCAGCCCGGCGGGGTCCACGCCGATCTGCGGTGCCGTCGTCGGCATCGACTCCAGGGACGCCTCGACGGCCGGATCGTCCACCGCGACGGTGGGGACGCGTCCGGTCGGCATGTCGTCGAGCACGTCGGCGGTGCCGACCAGCATCGCGGCCCGGCTGTCGTTGAGCATGTAGGCGAGCCGGGCCGGGGGGTGTCCCGGGTCCAGCGGAAGGTAGGCCGCCCCGGCCTTCCACACGCCGAGGATCGCGGCCACCATCTCGGTGCCGCGCGGCAGGCACAGCCCCACGACGGTCTCCGGTCCGGCGCCGAGACCGCGCAGGTAGTGCGCCAGGCGGTTGGCGCGCGTCTCCAGCTCGCGGTAGCCGACCCTGTCCCGTCCCGAGACCAGCGCGACGGCCTCGGGGGTGCGCGCCGCCTGCGCCTCGAACAGGCCCGGCACCGTCAGGGCGGGCCCCGAGACGGCGGTCGGGTTCCACCCTTCGAGGATCTGCCGGCGTTCGGCCGCGTCGAGCACGTCCACCGCGGCGAACGGGGTGTCCGGGGCGGCGGCCATCGCGTCGGCCAGGTTGTCCAGGCAGGTGTGCAGCAGCGCGTAGATCCGCTCCGGGTCGGCGGGGCGCACCGCGTCCACGGTGACGTCGAAGGCGGCCCCGGTGTCCCGGACGATCAGCGTCACCAGGTAGTTGGTGCGCTCGGTGACCGACAGCAGCCGGACGCCGTCCAGGCCGATGCCCGACTCGCCGGCGGACTGGTCGCGCCGGTAGTTGATGATCGCGGTGAACAGCGGGCCGCCCGGCGGCACCGAGCTCGCCCGCTGCGCCAGGGTCAGCGGCGCGTGCTCGTGCTCCAGCAGTTCGGCCAGCTGCCCGCGCAGCCCGGCCAGCGCCTCGGCCACGCCGCGGCGGTCGACGCGCACCCGCACGGGCAGGGTGTTGAGGAACAGGCCGGGCACCCGGTCCGCGCCGGGTCCGGCGCTGAGCCGCCCGGCCAGGACCGTGCCGAACACCACGTCGTCGCGTCCGGACGCCGCGGCGAGCACCCGCGCCCAGGCCAGGTGGAAGATCGTCGCCGGGCTGACCCCCAGGTCCGCCGCCAGGCGGCGGATCCGCGCCGCCGTCGCCTCGCCGATCGGCCGCCCGGCGCGCGCCACCTCGGCTCCGTCGCCGCGCACGTCCAGCAGCCCGAACGGGGCGGTGGGCTCGGTGACGTCGCCGAGCAGGGCGGCGAAGTGGCGTTCGTGCTCGGCGCGGGCCGTGCCCAGCCGGGCCTGCGCCACGAAGTCGCGGAACGGCGGCGGCGCCGGCAGCCGCTCGCCCCGCCCGGCCATGAACTCGCGGACCTCGTCGATCAGCACCCGCAGTGTGGCGAGGTCCTGCACCATGTGGTGGACGCGCAGCAGCGCCAGCCAGCGTCCGTCGGCCGGCTCGGTGAGCACGTGCGCTCTCAGCAGGGGGGCGCGGTCCAGGTCCATCCACCGCCCGCCGGCGGCGAGCAGTCGCTGCACCGGGTCCGCGGCCGGGTCGGTGGCGACCTCCTCGACGGGAAGCCGGACGCGGCGCGCGACCACCTGGACCGGTTCCCGCAGCCCGTCCGAGACGATGGCGGTGCGGTAGATGTCGTGCCGGTCCACGACCCGTTGCAGGGCTTGGAAGAACGCGTCGCGCCGCTCCCGCGAGTCGAACTCCAGCACCGCGGACCTCAGGTACACGTCCGGGTCGCCTTCGGCGCGCGCGAGGTGGTGGAAGAGGATGCCCTCCTGCAAGGGCGCCAGCGGGTAGACGTCCTGCAGGTTCGCCGCGCCGCCGTCGACGTGGGCGAGCACCCGTGCGATCTCGGCCTCGTCCAGTTCGACGAGCGGCAGCATGTCCGGGGTGATCTCGGTCGCCCCGTCGGGGATCCGGTTCTCCGGCACCTCCACCCACTCCGGTCCGGCGGCGGGGGCGAGCCCGCGCGGCGTCGGGGTGAGGAACAGCGCGCGCACCGACAGGGAGATCCCGCGCGTCCGCAGGTCCTCCACCAGGGCGACCGCGACCAGCGAGCTGCCGCCGAGCGCGAAGAAGTCGTCGTCCGGGCCGACGGCGGGCAGCCCGAGCACCCGGGCGAACGCCGCGCAGATGACCTCCTCCCGCAGGGTCGCCGGTGCGGAGCCGCCGCCCGCGGACGCCGCCCGGTCCGGCCACGGCAGGGCCCTGCGGTCCAGCTTGCCGTTGCCGGTCAGCGGCAGCTCGTCGAGCACGGCGACCACGGCGGGGACCATGTGGGCGGGCAGCCTGCGCGCCAGATGCCCGCGCACCTGGTCGGGGAGCCCGTCCCGCTCGCGCGGGTCGGCGGGCACGACGTATCCGACCAGGTCGCCGCGCACGGCGACGGCGGCCCGCGCGACGGCGGGGTGCGCGGTGAGCGCGGCCTCGATCTCGGCGGGCTCGATCCGAAAGCCCCGGATCTTCACCTGGTCGTCGACTCGGCCCGCGAAGACGAGCCGCCCGTCCGCGTCCCACCGGGCCCGGTCCCCGGTCCGGTACATCCGCTCGCCGGTGCCGAACGGGCAGGCCACGAACCGCTCGGCGGTGAGGCCCGGCCGGTTGGCGTATCCGCGGGCCAGCCCGGCGCCCGCGATGTACAGCTCGCCGGTCACCCCGACCGGCACCGGACGCAGCGCGGCGTCGAGGACGTAGGCCCGCACGCCGTCGATGGGCGCGCCGATCGGCAGCCGGCCGTTGTCGGCGTCCCGGGAGGTCAGCAGGGTGGTGGTGACGCCGATGGTGGTCTCGGTCGGGCCGTAGTGGTTGAAAATCCTCCGGTCGCCGGCGGCCGCCAGCAGCTCGCCGACCCAGCCGGGCGCGGCGGCCTCGCCCCCGAGCACCAGCGAACGCGCCGGCAGCACGCTCTCCGGCCCGCGGTGGGCCGACAGCGCCGCCAGATGCGACGGCACCGCCTTGACGTGGTCGATCCGGTGGTCGGCCAGGTACGCGGCGACCGAGGCGGGGTCGAGCGCGTCGTCGGGGGGCAGGACGTGCAGCTCACCGCCGGCGGCCAGCGAGCAGAACAGCATCGTGTTGCCCAGGTCGGTCGCCTGCGGCTGCAGCAGCGCGTACCGGGCCCCGGCGCCGCCGAGATCCAGCCGCTCGCGCACCGACGCCACGTAGTTGGCCAGGGCGCCGTGCGTCACGGCGACGCCCTTGGGGGTCCCGGTCGAGCCGGAGGTGTAGATGACGTACGCCAGCCCGTCCGGGTGAACCCGCGGGTAGGCGCCGGCGGGCGGCTCCGGCGGGGCCGACGCGTCCGGCTCGTCCGGCGGCACGATCCGCACTCGCCCGGCCGGGAGGTCGTCGGCGACCTCGTCCGGGGCGATCAGCAGCACGGCCCGGCTGTCGGCCAGCATGAACGCGGTCCGCTCGACCGGCTGCGCGGCGTCGATCGGCAGGTAGGCGGCGCCGGCGCGCCACACCCCCAGAATCGCCGCGATCATGTCGGCGCCCGGCGGCAGGCACAGCCCGACCACCGACTCCGGCCCGATGCCCGACGCCGTCAGGTACCGGGCCAGCCGGTCGGCCCGGGCGCCGAGCTCGGCGTACGACACCGCGGCGCCGGCCGAGACGACCGCGGTCCGGTCCGGGGCCTCGGCGACCCGCGCGGCGAACTGCTCCGGCAGCGGCGCCGGCGGCGCGTGCACCGCGGTGTCGTTCCAGGCGTGCACCACCCGGTGCAGCTCGTCCTCGTCCATGATCGCGGCATGGCCGACGGGCTCGTCCGGCGCGGCCGCCGCCAGCCACTCCAGGATCCGGCGGAACCGCCGGGACAGCCCGGCCGCCGCCGACGGCTCGTTGCGGTCGGTGTCGACGTCCACGTCGATCTGGATCGGCGCCTGCGCGGACCGGTCGTAGACGGCGATCCGCCGGTCCTCGGTCGCGCCCTGGGTGAGGTTGCGCACCCTCACCGCGGCGTCGCCGAACCGCATCGGGTAGCCGTAGCCCATGACGTCGACGATCAGGCCGCACAGCGGGGCGCCGTCGACGATCCGCAGGTCGCGGGCCATGTCCTCGTACCGGTACCGCTGGTGCCGCAGCCCCTGGCCGATCGCCCGGCCGGTGCGGCCGACGAGCTCGGCGACGGTCGTGCCGGGGGTGACCTCCACCCGGATCGGCATGACGTTGGAGGTCATGCCGGGCACCCGCAGCGCCCGCCGCCCGGACCGGCCGGCGACCGACACCCCGAGCACCACGTCGGCGGCCCCGGTGGTGCGGTGCTCGTGAACGGCGGCGGCGGCGATGACCAGCACGGCGAAGCTCGTGCGCAGCCGCCGGGCGGCCTCCCTGAGCCGCGCGCTGCCGGCCGGGTCGAGCTCGGCGCTCTCCCGCGCCGGTGTCCCCGGGCCCGGGCGGACGTTGCGTCCGCCGCGTTCGACCGGTTCGTCGAGGCCGTCCAGGGCGGCACGCCAGAACTCGCGGTCCGCGTCGAGGGCGGCGGAGCCGCGGTAGGCCCGCTCCGCCTCCAACAGCGCCGGGAACGGCTCGAACAGGTCGCCGGGCGGTTCCCGGCCGGCCCGCAGCGCGGCGTACGTCTCCGCCACCGCGGCGGCGATCAGCGCGGCGCCGTGGCCGTCCATGATCAGGTGGTGCGCGCGCTGGTACCACAGCAGCAGGTCGTCGCCCAGCCGGAGCAGGGCGCACGTGTACAGGGGGCCGCGCGTCGGGTCGACCGAGCGGAGCGCGTCGTCGCGCATCCAGCGGTCCGCCGCCGCGCGCGGGTCGGGTTCGGCGCGCAGGTCCATGACCCGCACCGGGACCTCGGCGTCCTCGGCGACGTGCTGGCGGGGTTCGCCGTCCACCCGGTGGAACCGGATCCGCACGGCGTCGACGCCCGCCAGCACGTGGCGCAGCGCCCGGGCGAACAGGTCCGGGTCGACGCCGCCGTGGAGTTCCACGCACTCGGCGATGTTGTGGACGCGCTCCGGCGCGATCTGCTGGGCGTACCACAGGCCCTGCTGGGCGGAGGTCAACTCGAACCGCGCCGCATCGTTGTCCAGAACCGGAAATGCAGTTTCGGGATCGTCGAATGGAATCGGCACGGCCGTCCTCTCGGGTGAGTGAATGCGGCTCGGTCGGTCGAGTCCCAATGCATTCGAATTGTCATCGTGGTCGGCCCGCGCACCGGCCGTCAACCGGCCGCGCACGCCGGAAGCGGCTGTTCAACTGCGGCATCGCCAATGTTGAACACCCGCCCGCGGGGCGGCTATCAGGGTCGCTCCGCCTCCGTCTTTCACCGCCTCCCGCGGTACCGGTACTGTCGGCGAGGACCAGCCTCGACGGAAATGGATTCTGGTGATGAGCGGAACCGCCGGCGGAACCGGGGCACCGATCGATCGCCCCGCGTTACCAGCGGAGATCGCCGAGCTGACCGATCCGGGAAATCGGGAGGACCCCTACCCGTACCTCGGCAAACTGCGTGATCGCTCGCCCTACATCCCTTTCGACGGCCTGGTCGTGGTGGGCCGGCACGCCCAGTGCTCGGCGCTGCTGCGCGATCCCTCGATGAGCGCGGCGCGGGACCGGGCCAGGCTGTCCCCCACCCCGAACGGCCCCCGGACGCGCAACTTCCTGCACCTCGACCCGCCCGAGCACACCCGCTACCGGCGCCTGGTGTCGGGCGCGTTCGCCTGCCGCAAGGTCGGCGCCCTGGCCCCGCGGATCCGGCAGATCGCACTGGAGCTGTTCCGGTCCGTCCCGGAATCGGGCACTCTGGAGGTCGTCCAGGACCTGGCCTATCCGCTGCCGCTGCGGGTCATCTGCGAGGTGCTGGGCGTGCCGTTCACGGACCGCCCGCTGCTGCAGGAATGGTCGAGCAGGCTCTCCGAGAGCCTGGACCCGCCGCTCGGCCCGCCGCCCGCCCACGTCGCGACGGAGGCGGCGCGGGCCCGCGCCGCGTTCGTCGGCTACTTCCGCGACCTGATCAGGGAACGCCGCAAGGCCCCCCGCGAGGACCTGATCTCGCACCTGCTGCGCGTCGAGGAGAACGGCAGCCGCCTCGACGAGGCGGACATCCTGGCCACCTGCGTGCTGCTGATCAACGCCGGGCACGAGACCACCGTCAACCTGATCGGCAACGCGGTCCTGGCGTTGCTGCGGCATCCCGAGGAGTTCCGCCGGCTGCGCGCCGACCCCGGGCTGGCCGCGCCCACCGTCGAGGAGGTGCTGCGCTACGACGCGCCGGTGCAGATGACCAGCCGGATCGCGACCCGCCCGGGGCGGATCGGCGACACCGAGGTCGCCCCCGGCGACACGGTGCTGCTGCTGCTCGGCGCCGCCAACCGCGACCCCGACGTGTACCCCGACCCCGACCGGTTCGACATCGGCCGCTCCTCCGCCGCGTCCCACCTGTCGTTCGGGGCGGGCCCGCACTTCTGCCTCGGCTCCGGGCTGGCGCGGCTGGAGGGCGTCATCGCGCTGGAGCTGTTCAGCACCCTGCTGGTCCGGCCCCGGCTGCGACCGGACGGGATCACCTACAAACCCAACCTGAACCTGCGCGGACCGGCGCGCCTGCTGGTCGACTTCGACGGCGTCCGCACCGGCTGACCGGCCGGACGGCGCGGCCCGCGCCGTCCGGCCGCTCCGCCCCGCCCGCCCATCGCCGTCCCGCCAGTCCCTCGCCGGAGGACGACCCATGACGCTCTCCCCGACCGACGCCCCGGACCTGGTGACGCTGCTGCGCGACCGCGTGGCGGCCCACCCGGACGCGGACGCGATCGCGTACCTGGCCGATCCCGCCGACCTCACCGGCGGCCTGGTGCGCTGGTCCTACGCGCGCCTCGACGAGGAGGCGCGCGGCCGCGCGGCCTGGCTGCGCGAGCGCCTGCCCGCGGGCTCCCGCGTGCTGCTGCTGCACCCCAACGGGCTGGAGTTCGCCGCCGCCATGCTCGGCTGCCTGTACGCCGGGATGATCGCCGTGCCCGCGCCGCTGCCCGGCCGGCACCGGCACCACCGCAGGCGGCTCGCGGCGATCGCGAACGACTGCGGCGCCGCCGCCGTGCTGACCACCTCGGCGGACCTGCCCGAGGTGCGGGACTGGATGGCCGACGTCGGCGGCCCGGCCATCCCGGTCGCCGCCGGGGACCGGCCCGGCTTCGCCGACCCGCGGGACTGGACCCCGGTGCCGCTGGACCGCTCGACGACGGCCATGCTGCAGTACACCTCCGGCTCGACCGGCGACCCCAAGGGCGTCGTCCTGCAGCACGACCAACTGCTCTTCAACGCCGCCGAGGGCGCCCCGGTGCTGCGCTGGCGCGGACGCTCGGGCGGCTGGCTGCCGCTCTACCACGACATGGGGATCGGCTCCCAGCTGCTCTGGCCGCTGATCTTCGGCGGGAGCAGCGTGCTGATGACGCCGACCGCGTTCATCCGCCGCCCCGTGCGGTGGCTCCAGCTGATCGACGTCCACGGCCTGAACATCTCCTTCGCCCCCAACTTCGCCTTCGAGCTGTGCGTGCGGAAGGTCGCCGACGACGAGGCGGCCGCGCTGGACCTGTCCCGCTGGCACCTGGCCGGATGCGGTTCGGAGCCGATCGACCCCCGGGTCCTGGCCGCGTTCGCCGACAAGTTCGCCGTCTCCGGGTTCCGGCGGGAGGCCCTGGCGCCCGCCTACGGCATGGCCGAGGCCACCGTCTACGTCACGGGACGGCCGGGGCGCGCGCCGGTCACCCGGCACATCGACCCGGACGCGCTCGCCCGCGGCGTGTTCACACCCGCCCCCGGGGACCGCCAGGCCCGCGAGGTCGTCAGCTGCGGCCCGCCCACCGGCGTGTGCGAGGTCCGCATCGTCGACCCGGCGACCCGCGAGGTGCTGCCGGAGGGCCGCCTCGGCGAGATCTGGCTGCGCGGCCGCAGCGTCTCCCCGGGGTACTGGCGGCGCGCCGACAACGCGGGGGTGTTCGACGCGGTCACCGCGGCCGGGGACGGCGGATACCTGCGCACCGGCGATCTCGGCGTGCTGTACGACGGCGAACTCTACGTGCACGGACGCCTCAAAGACATGATCATCGTGCACGGGCGCAACGTGTACCCGCAGGACGTCGAGCAGGAACTGCGCGCCCAGCATCCGGAGCTGGGCAAGGCCGGCGCGGTGTTCGCCGGGCCGGGTCCGGTGCTCGGCGGCGACGACTCCGCCGTGGTGGTCGCGCACGAGGTGGCGAACGTGCCGGGCGACCGGATGCCCGCGCTCGCCGCCGCGATCCGGCACACCGTGGCCCGCGAGTTCGGCATCGGCGTCGCCACCGTCGCCCTGCTGCGTCCCGGCGCCGTGCTGCGCACCACCAGCGGCAAGGTCCGCCGCTCGGCGATGCGCGACCTGTTCCGGGAGGGCCGGCTGGCCTCCCTGTACCAAGACACCCGCTAGCCGAACGCCTGAGGAGCCCCATGGACGACACCGGGAGGGACGGCCTGCGCGCCGAACTCCAGGACTGGCTGTGCGCCCGCCTGGCCGAGGAACTGCGGCTGCCGGCCGGGTCGATCGACCCGGCGGAGCCCATGTCCGCCTACGGCCTGGACTCGGTCCGGGCCATCACCCTGCTGTCCGACGTCGAGGCCCGGGTGGGCTTCGAGATCGCCCCCAACGCCCTGTGGGAGTTCCCCACCGTGGCGTCGTTCACCGACTTGCTGATCGACGAGATGACCCGGACCGACCGCAGTCGCCTCGGCTGACGCCCCGGACGGCTCGGCACGGCCCGAAAGTGAGGTTTCGTGACCATGAGGGGTGGCCCCCGCCTGGGCCCGGCACGGCTGGGATTCGACGAATCGATCACCAACCAGAAGATCAGGCCCGGGACCGTGCGGCGCATCATCCCGTTCGCGATGCGATATCGCTGGTCACTGGCCGTGGTCATGCTCGCCACCGCCACCCACGCGGTCATCACGGCGGCCGGCCCGGTGCTGCTCAAGGTGATCGTCGACGACGGGATCATGCCCCGGCGGCACGCGGTCGTGCTGGGCGTCGCCCTGGTGATCGCCGGCCTGGCCGTGCTGGACGCGGCGGCCCTGTACACCCAGACCCGGTTCTCCGGCCGGGTCGGCCAGGGCATCGTGTACGACCTGCGCTGCAAGGTGTTCCGCCACGTGCGGCGGCAGCCGGTCGCGTTCTTCACCCGCACCGAGACCGGCTCGCTGGTCAGCCGGCTCAACACCGACGTGGTCGGGGCGCAGCAGGCGGTCACCACGCTGCTGTCCCAGACGGTGTCCACGCTGCTGACGCTGGTGCTGGTGTTGGGCACGATGTTCTACCTGTCGTGGCAGATCACCGTGGCGGCGCTGGTGATGATCCCGTTCTTCCTGCTGCCCGCCCGGCTGATCGGCCGCCGGCTGCAGCGGCTCACCCGGGAGAACATGCGGCTCAACGCCGACATGGGCTCGATGATGAACGAGTGGTTCGACGTGTCCGGGGCGATGCTGGCCAAGCTGTACGGCCGGGCCGAACGGGACGAGGAGGCGTTCGCGCAGCGCGCGTCCCGCGTCCGCGACGTGGCCGTCAAGTCCACCGTCTGCGGGCAGCTGCTGTTCATCATCACCACGCTGATCACCGCGCTGACCACCGCGCTGGTCTACGGCCTGGGCGGCATGCTCGCCATCGCCGGGGGCCTTGAGATCGGCACCCTGGTGGCCATGGTGACCCTGCTGCTGCGGCTGTACGGCCCGATCAACCAGCTGTCCAACATGCAGGTCAACGTCATGACCGCGCTGGTGAGCTTCGACCGGGTCTTCGAGGTGCTGGACCTCGAGCCGCTCATCACCCAACGCCCGGGGGCGCGTCCGCTGCCCGCCGACGCGTCCGGCGGCGGCACCGCCCCGGAGATCGAGTTCGACAACGTCTCCTTCCGCTACCCGACCGCCGAGGAGGTCTCCCTGGCGTCGCTGGAGTCGACCGCGCTGCGGGCGGCGGAACGGCGCGGCGGCGGGCAGGTCCTCACGGACGTGAGCTTCACCGCCCCGGCCGGGAAGCTCACCGCACTGGTCGGCCCGTCGGGCGCCGGGAAGACCACCATCACCCACCTGGTGCCCCGGCTCTACGACCCCACCTCGGGGACGGTGCGGATCGGCGGGCACGACGTGCGGGACCTGACGCTGCCCTCCCTGACCGACGCCGTCGGCGTCGTCACGCAGGATGCGCACCTGTTCCACGACACGATCCGGGCGAACCTGCTGTACACGCGTCCGGACGCCACCGAGCGGGAGCTGATCGAGGCGTGCGAGGCGGCGCGGATCTGGGAGACGATCGCCTCGCTGCCGGACGGCCTGGACACCGTCGTCGGGGACCGCGGCTACCGCCTGTCCGGCGGGGAGAAGCAGCGGATCGCCCTGGCCCGGCTGCTGCTCAAGTCACCACCGATCGTCGTGCTCGACGAGGCGACCGCGCACCTGGACTCCGAGTCCGAGGCGGCGATCCAGCGGGCGCTCAAGACCGCCCTGGCCGGGCGCACCTCCCTGGTCATCGCGCACCGCCTGTCCACCATCCACGAGGCCGACCAGATCCTGGTGCTGGAGTCGGGTCGGATCCGGGAACGCGGCACGCACGCCGAGCTGATCGCCCAGGACGGGCTCTACGCCGAGCTGTACCGCACCCAGTTCGCCAAGCACCCGGTGAACGGCGTGGGCGCGGGCGCCGCGGCGCGCACGCCGGACCCGGCGGGATGACAGGCCCTGCGCAGGCCGCGGCCACCGGCGGCCGGTCACCGGGCCCGCCGGTGTCACCGACAGGGATCGAGCGGCCGTCTGACGTGCGTCCGCCGCGGGCACCGCGTCCCGGGTTCCGGTCATGAGGTCCGTCGTACGACGAACACGGCTACGCCATCTCGCTGCGGGCCCTCTGCTGCAGTATCTCGGCGAACCTGGCCCACTCGTTGGCGAGGCCCAGGGCGTAATCGGCGACGAGCGGAACGCAGTGGGCCGGGATCTTGTCCTCGATGCTCTCCCACTCCTCGATGTTCACCGCACGCGCGCGCAGCCAGCGCAGCAGCACCCGCCCGTTGTCGTTCAGCCGCAGAGACGGGTCGCGCAGCAGCTTGCGCAGTGTCTGCGTCGTGTCCGGTGCTCGCTCCGTCCGCTGCAGCCTGCCCACCACGCGTGCCGCCGGCCTGCGGCCGTGCGCCGCGGCCGTGTTCTTGCGCTCGGCCAGCGCGAGCTTGGCGGGCACGGGGTCCTCGCCGCGGCTCAGCCGTTCCCGCACGTCCTTGGCCGTCGCGGGCGAGATGCCGGCCATCTCGGCGATCTCGCGGAGCGAGGCGTGCGGGTGCTCGGCGAACAGCTTGCCGGCCAGGCGGCGGCCCGCCGCGCCGTTGATCGGGCGGACCCTGCCGTCCCTGCCGACCCTGGTGTCGGGCTGCGCGTCCTTGTCGGTCCGGCGGCGGCGGATCCGGGCGACGGTGGTGGAGGCCAGCCCGACGGCCTCCCCGATGGCACGGTCCGACCACTGCGGATGCGTGCTGAGGATGCGCGCCGCGGCGGCCTCGCGGTCGGCCAGCGACAGCGGAAGCCCGTGCCCGATGTTGGCGCGGACCGCGGCGACGAACACGTCGGCGTCCGGCCCGTCGACGAACCGGACGCTGATCTCGCGCCGCCCCTGGAGCCGGGCGGCGCGCAGCCGGTGCATGCCGTCCACCACCCGCATCGTGCGGCGGTGCACGAGGATCGGCGGCAGCACCGCGTCCATTTCCGCGAGCGCGCGGATGTGCTCTTCGTTCTCTCCGGCCAAGCGCGGCGAATCGGCGGGGTTCAGCGAATCGATCGGCACCATTGTCGGCGCGTCTTGGACGGTTAACTCAAGCTGATCCTGAACGGTATTCTTCAAGGTGACTCCGGGACGCATCGCGATGTGTTACCGGTGCGCTGCGGCATCGGCCTCCTGGTGCCCCATCCGGGCGGGATGCAGCGACATTCCAGGTAATGCCATAACGTAGGCGACCGGATATTGCCCAGCAAGGTCGCATTTTGGACGGTCCGCGCCACCGCGTGGCGGGCCCGGCGTCCCGGCGGCGAACCTGCCGGCGCGGTCAGATGGCCAGGCCGCCGTCGATCTCCAGGCACCGGCCGGTGAAGTAGTCGCATTCGATGATGAACCGCACCCCGGCGAAGATCTCCTGCGGCGTGCCGAGCCGCCGCAGCGGCACCGTGTCGACCCACTCGCCGAGCTTGGCGGGATCCATCGCGGCGAGGATCGGCGTGTCGATGAAGCCCGGCGCGATCGCCGCGGCCCGGATGCCGTACGGTGCCAGCTCCAGCGCCATCGTCCGGGTGAACGCCACCACGCCCGCCTTGGCCGCCGCGTAGTTGCCCTGCCCGGCGTTGCCGGCCCGGGAGATGGACGAGATGTTGATGATCACACCGGGCCGCACCCGCTGCTCCACCATCCGCAGGCAGACCTCGCGCGACATCAGGAAGGTGCCGGTGAGGTCGGCGTCGACGACGGTCCGCCACTGCGCCAGCGGCATGCCGGCGTACCGGCCGCCGTAGGAGTTCACCAGCAACCCGTCCCGGTAGATCCCGGCGCTGTTGACGAGCACGTCGATGGGGCCCCACTCGCCGAACGCCTTGGCGACGACGGCCGTCACCTCGTCCTCGCGCGTCACGTCGAGGCGGTAGGTGTGCAGGTCGCCGGGCGCCTCGCCCAGGTCGGCGGCGAGCCGGGCCAGCCCCCGCTCGTCCTTGTCGACCGCGACCACGGTCGCGCCCGCGCCGGTGAGCCCGGCGCAGAACTCCCGGCCGAGCCCGCTGGCCGCACCGGTCACGATCGCCCGGCAGTCGGTGATGCGCATGTCGCCCTCCTCGGCGGTGCCAGATGTCAGGTCCCCCGGTCGGCGGCGCGGCGCCGGCGGGCACGTCCACGGGACCGGGCCGCCGCGTGCGGGCGTGTTCGGCGAACGCGCCGGACGGAGCCGTCCGGCCGGGGAGCACCCGCGTGAATCACGCGGTGCGACCATCGCGCGATCGTCGTATTCGCACCGGATAATTCAACGTGGTCGACCGCGCCGACATCCATTCGCGCTACCTCCGCAATGGCGTCGGCACCATTTTCGGGCACCGTTCGGCCGATCCGGGGGACACGACCGAGGCTACGCCGCCCGCCCCCAAATTCCCACCGCGCTTCCAACGAACGACGATGCCGGTCCCGGCCGATCTCCACAAGAAATCCGGCACCGCTCTCACCTCACCGCGCAGGTGAGTTCTGTTGGACCGCCGTCCCCTTGCCACGATCTGCCGGCAGGTGTCAACGCGATCATCTGGGCGTTCCCTCGGCGTCGGCCGGTGCGGTCGCCGGCGCCGGCGCGGACCGCTCCCGACGCGTGAGCACCGCCAGCAGCGGCCCGGTCATCAGCGTGGTGATCAACGCCATCAGCATGAGCACGGTGAACAGCTCGCCGCCGACGAGTCCGGCCGCCAACCCCACGTTCAGCGCGATCAACTCGGTGAGCCCCCGGGTGTTGACCAGCGCCGCGACCAATGCGGACGAGTGCGGGCCCAGCCCGGCCAGACGCGCCGCACCGTAGGCGGGCAGCAGCTTCCCGGCGATCGCGATGACCAGGATCAAGCCGAGCGGCGGCAGCCCGCGCCATTCCAGCGACCCGAGGTCGAACGACAAGCCGGTGGTGACGAAGAACAGCGGCAGCAGCAGGTTCGCGCTCTGCTCCATCGGCCGCAGCACCTCGGGCTCGGGCGTGCCGTTCGGCCGCGGCATGGCGAGCCCGGCGAGGAAGCCGCCGAAGACCGGGTGCAGCCCGAGCGACGCGGTGACCCACGCGCTGCCGAGGGCGAGCCCGAGGGCGATCGGGAGCTGTTCGGCCAGCAGCGCGGCGGGCCGCGCCAGCCACCAGCCGAGGACCGGACGGACGACCAGGAACATCACCGCGACGAAGCCCGCGGCGAGCAGCAGGATCACCGGCCAGGGCCAGCGCGTCTGGTGTCCGGTGCCGGCCAGGGCGGCGGCCAGCACCACCCATGCGGCCACGTCCATGAACCCGGCGGCGGTCGTGGCCACGGTGCCCGCCGGGGTGCCCGCTAAGCCGCGCTCCCGCACGATGGCGGCCAGCACCGGCAACGCGGTGATCGACGTGGCCACCATCATGAACAGCAGGAACGACCGCCCGTCCGCATGCTCCCCACGCAGACCGGCGAAAGCGTCGTGGAACAGCGCGATGACACCGGCCGTCAACCCCATCGGCACGGCCAGCGCCAGCACGGCGACCATGACCGCGCCGCGGCCGCCCCCGCGCAACGACCGCGGGTCGATTTCGTACCCGGCCACGAACATGAAGATCACAACGGCGACCTGGGACAGCACCGTCAGGAACGGCCGGGCTTCAGCCGGGAACAGGTGCTCGGTCGGGTTGCCGGGCAACTGCCCGAGCAGGGTGGGTCCGAGGGCGATGCCCGCGACGATGTGCCCGATCACGGTGGGCTGCCCGAGCCGGCGCGCCACCGAACCCAGCAGCCAGGACGCGACCACGATCACCCCCACGCCGCCGATCACCATGGCGGTGATCGCCTCTCCATCCATCGCCATCACCCACTCCTCCCACAACGGCTGTACAACTGCGCAATTGGACACTTGGTCACCCAGACGACGAAGAGGTCGCCCCTCACCCGCCACCCCGCCCGCCTGCGGCCACCGCGACCAGCCCGAGCCGCTCCAACCAACACAGCCTCCGCTCCCACCCGATCACCAGCCGAAAGCCCAAGTCGCACCCTTACGAAGCCGACGAGGGCAGCGCCCACCACACCCCACGCGGCCAGAGCGCCGGCCAGGACGGCGGCCAACACCGGCAGCGCAGCGATCGACGTCGCCACCACCATGAACAGCAATCGACCACCCGTCCGCATGCTCCCTACGCAAACCGGAACGCCACCGCCTCGGCGGCACACAGCCAGACGCCACCGACACGCAACGCACCCCGGCCAAGCGGTCCAAGAAGCGAATGCCGCCCGAAACCGCCAACGCAAACACGGGCACGACGCCGGGAGAACGCAACGACCGTCGGCCTCACCGCACACAGCCGCCATCACCCAGACCATCTCGGCGACGCACGGTTAGACACCGCCGCTGTGCAACGCACCCCAGCCAAGCGATCCGAGAAGCAGATGCCGTCCAAAGCCACAGACGCTTACACGGGCACGACGCCCGGACCGCCACGGCCTCCGGCCCCGCCCCGGACGTCTTCCACCGTCCAGACCAATTCGGCAGCACACAGCCGGGCACCGCCGACGCGCATCGCGCCACCGCCAAGCGGTCCAGGCATCGGCGAACGCGGACGAGGATTCGGTCGTTGTCGGAGAAAACTTCGTACGGACGGCCGGGCGCGAACCGGATCGCCCCTCGACAGCGCATGGCGATCTCGCTGACAAACGCCATCACGTCCAGTACCGGATTGGACACGCCGACTTGCAGGTCCGCCTTGCGCAGTGATCCGATAGACAACGTCCATAAATCAGGATCTGCCAGCTCATCGACCTGATCGGAAGTGCCCCCCAAGCCGTTCACAGGGTGCGCGGACATGTCGTTTCCGGCCCTCGGTCCGACCATGATCTTCCTCTGCGGCGGCGGCTCCCTGGACAGGTCAGCATCACACGGCACAAACCCTATGAACAAGGCGGCGGGCGACTGTCCAACCAACCAGATGCCGTCCGAGCACAACTGCACCGTTCGGAGAGTGCGCCAGAAAGGTTTTCGTCCCACCAGCCGAATAGCAGTGGAATGCCGACCTGAAAAGGGATCGATCAACGGCCCGAATACGAGCGGCGACGCTCGTTCGGCGCGGCCGTCGGGACGAGGGTGAAGTCGCGCAGCACGGTGCGCAGGACGACGTTCATCTCCATGGTCGCGAACGCCGCGCCGAGGCGGCGCCGCCCACCGCCGCCGAACGGGATCCACCCGTACAGGTCCGGCCGGGCGTCTAGGAAGCGTAGAGGCCGCCTCAGCGACGTCACCGAGGTCGCGGTCCGGTCCACGATCGCCCTGCTCGGGCCGCACGCCCGGGACTGACCGCGGCGGACGCCCGCCCGGGCCGCTGCCCGCCCGGATGCCGCGGCACAAACCGGCCTAGTTTTTGACACCCAGTGCCATTAGAGTGTTGATCATCATCGGTCCGGCATTCCGGACGGACGCCCCCGCCCCCGGATCGCCGGTCCGGACAGCTCCGGCCAACGTGGAGGCATCCATGGGACGTTTGACGGGCAAGGTCGCTTTCATCACCGGCGCCGCACGGGGCCAGGGCCGCGCGGAGGCCATCCGGCTCGCCGCCGAGGGCGCGGACATCATCGCCGTCGACCTCCTCGACACCCCCAGCCCGTACGTCTCGTACTCCCCGGCGACGCAGGCCGACCTGGACGAGACCGCCAAGCTCGTGCAGGAGCAGGGGCGGCGGATCGTGGCCCGCAAGGCTGACGTGCGCAGGCTGGACGAACTGCAGGCCGCGGTCACCGAGGGCGTCGCCCAGCTGGGCCGGCTCGACATCGTGGTGGCCAACGCCGGGATCGTGAACTACGGCCGCACGTGGGAGCTGACCGAGGAGCAGTGGGACGACGTCATCGACATCAACCTCACCGGGGTGTGGAAGACGGTCAAGGCCACGGTGCCGACGCTCATCGAGCAGGGCGAGGGCGGCTCGATCATCATCACCAGCTCGGTGGCGGGCCTGAAGGGGCTGCCGTTCCTCGCCCACTACGCCAGCTCCAAGCACGGCGTCGTGGGATTGGCCAGGGTCCTCGCCAACGAGCTGGGCGAGCACGACATCCGGGTGAACACCATCCACCCGCACGGCGTGCGGACCGGCATGAACGACGGAGCGCTCAACGGCCTGCTGGACGAGGCGCCCAACCTCGGCCCCCTCTACATGCCGGCGCTGCCCTACGAGGCGGTCGACCCCGAGGACATCGCCGCCATGGTCGCCTTCCTGGCCTCCGACGAGGGCAAGTACATCACCGGCAGCCAGCTGCGGGTGGACCTCGGCGCCATCAACCGGTAGGGCCGCCCCGGCCGCCGGCCGGGGCGGCCCCGGTGCGGACGCCCTACGCGAGGTGGTCGATGACCGCCGCGGTGACCTCGGCGGTCTTGGCGCTGCCGCCCAGGTCGGGGGTGAGGACGCCCGCCGCGGTGGTGGCCTCGATCGCCTTGTTGAGCCGGGCCGCCTCGTCCGGGAGGCCGAGGTGGTCGAGCATGAGGGCGGCGCTGCCGATCGCCCCGATGGGGTTGGCCACGCCCCGGCCGGCGATGTCGGGGGCGGATCCGTGCACCGGTTCGAACATGCTGGGGAAGCGGCGCTCGGGGTTGAGGTTGGCGCTGGAGGCCAGGCCGAGGCTGCCGGCCATGGCGCTGCCCAGGTCGGACAGGATGTCGGCGTGCAGGTTGGACGCCACCACCACCGACAGGTCCTCGGGGTGCAGGACGAACTTGGCGGACATCGCGTCGACCAGCACGCTCTCGGTCTCGACGTCCGGGTAGTCGGCCGCGACCCGGGCGAACACCTCGTCCCACAGCACCATCCCGTACTGCTGGGCGTTGCTCTTGGTGACGCTGGAGACCTTGCGACGGGCGCGGGTGCGGGCGAGGTCGAAGGCGAACCGGATGATGCGCTCGCATCCGGCCTCGGTGAACAGCGCCGACTGCACCGCCACCTCGCTGCCCGGGCCGCGGGCGGACAGGTTGCGGCCGCCGAGGCCGGAGTACTCGCCCTCGCTGTTCTCGCGGACGACCACCCAGTCGAGTTCGGCGTGGTCGGCCTTGCGCAGCGGGCTGACCACGCCGGGCAGGAACCGCACCGGACGCACGTTGGCCCACTGGTCGAAGCCCTGGCAGATCCGCAGCCGCAGGCCCCACAGGCTGATGTGGTCGGGCACGCTCGGCCAGCCGACGGCGCCGAAGTAGATCGCGTCGAATTCCTTCAGGGTCTCCAGGCCGTCCTCGTCCATCATCCGGCCGGTGCGCGCGTAGTGGTCGCATCCCCAGGGGAACTCGGTCCACTCGAAGGCGAACGCGCCGTGCGAGGCGGCGGCGAGCGCGTCCAGGACGGCGCTGCCCGCGGCGACGACCTCCGCGCCCACACCGTCGGCGGGGATGGCGGCGATCCGGTACGTGTGCTGGGACGTCACTGGCACTCCTCGGTGGGGATCGTCGGGCTCGCGCCGACACGGAACGGGACGCGTCGAGTGAAACCCGGCGCGGCCGCCCCCGTCCAAGACCGGCTGCCGATACCACCGATAGGCAGCGCCTATGCCTCAGCGCCTATGGATTGGCATCCGGCAATAGGCTGGGCTCCGGCGGCGTGTAGGCGCGGGCGGTGCGCAGGAAGGCGGCGGCCGCCGGGCTCAGCGGCGCCGCCCTGCTGAGCAGGGAGATCCGCAGGAACGCCGGCGGGTCCAGCGTGGCCACGCGCGCCCCGGCGCTGCGCGCGAGCGGCGCCCAGGCGGCGGGCAGCACCGCCAGGCCCACCTCGCGCAGCACCAGCGGCAGGATCGAGGTGCGGTGGGCGACCTCGGCGACGATGTGCAGCTCGATCCCGGCGGCCATGATCTCGTCGACGATCTGGCGCATGCGGCTGCCGGGCGGCGACACGATCATCCGCGCGCCCGCCAGCGCCGTCCGCGGCACGGGGTCGCCGGACGGGAAGGGCCCTCCCGCCGCGCCGACCAGGATGAACGCCTGGTCCCCGAGCGGCAGCACATCCAGCCCGGGGGGCGGCGTCCACGCGGCCGACCCGACCAGCCCGAGCTCGCAGGAGCCGTCGCGCACCTTCTGCGCGACCTCGTCGGGGGTGAAGGCCGCCTCGGCGCTCAGCGTGATGCCCGGATGGCGTTCGCTGAACGCGCGGGTCAGCGCGCCCAGCGGCTCGATGCCGGGCGACGGCATGGTCACCAGCTCGACCCGGCCCCGCCGCAGCCCCTTCATCGACTCCATCGCGGCGCGGGCGGTGCTGAGGTCCCGCATCACCTGGCGGGCGTGCCCGGCCAGCTCGCGTCCGGCGTCGCTGACCACCACCCCGCGGCCGGTCCGGTGGAACAGCAGGACGCCGAGTTCGCGTTCCAGCTGCGCGATGGCCTGCGACAGCGAGGGCTGGGCGATCAGCAGATGCTCTGCGGCGCGGCCGAACCCGCCGTGGTCGACGATGGCCAGGAAGTATTCGAGCTGTCGAGCGTCCATCGTGCCTCCTTCGGGCCGGCGGTCTCATAGGCGGAACCTATAGGGGGCGTAGGAAGCCGGTCTTTGACGAATGACTGTGACAGCCGTCACCGTGGGCGCACCGTTCCAACCCCTGCTCGGACCGACAAGGTATTCGCCCCGGTCGCCACCCCCACAGGAGGTCTGATGAGCCGACCCGAGAACGCCGCCCACGTGCCGCGCCGCGCCTCCGCGCCCTGGTACCGGCAGCTGTACGTGCAGGTGCTGGTCGCGATCGTCATCGGCATCGTGCTGGGCTGGCGGTGGCCGGACCTCGGCCAGGACATGGAGCCGATCGGGACGACCTTCATCACCGCGATGAAGATGCTGATCGGCCCGATCGTGTTCCTGACGATCCTGGGCGGCATCGGCGGCGTGGCGGACCTGAAGAAGGTCGGTGTGACCGGGCTCAAGGCCCTGGGCTACTTCCAGGTGGGCACCATCATCGCCCTGGCCACCGGGCTCGTGGCGATCAACATCCTCCGGCTCGGCGAGGGCGTGCACGCCGACCCCGCCAAGATCACCACGACCGAGACGGCGCAGCAGTACATCAAGACCAGAGAGTCCCGGCACTGGTGGGAGTTCCTCACCGGGCTGGTGCCCGACAGCTTCTTCGGCGCCTTCGTCGAGGGCGACATCCTCCAGGTCATCTTCCTGGCGGTGCTGTTCGGCATCGCCCTGAAGTCCGTCGGCCCGGTCGGCGCGCCCTTCATCGAGGGGGCCGCGCGGCTCACCGAGGTCGTGTTCAAGGTCCTGGGCATCGTGATGAAGGCCGCGCCGCTGGGCGCCTTCGGCGCCATGGCCTACGCCATCGGCAAGTTCGGCCTGTCCACCCTCACCAGCCTCGGCTCGCTGATCGCGCTGTTCTACGTGACGTCGATCCTGTTCGTCGTCGTGGTGCTGGGCGGCGTGCTGGCGGCGTACGTCCGGCTGAACATCTTCCAGCTGTTCCGCTACCTCAAGGAGGAGTTCCTCCTCATCCTGGGCACCTCCACCGCCGAGCCCGCCCTGCCCGGCCTGATGCGCAAGCTGACGTTCATGGGCGCCGACCGCACGACGGTGGGCCTGGTGGTGCCGACCGGCTACAGCTTCAACCTCGACGGCGCCGCCATCTACCTGTCCCTGGCCACCCTGTACATCGCGCAGGCCACCGACACGCCGCTGACCGTCGGCCGGCAGCTCGGGCTGCTCGCGGTGATGCTGCTGACCTCCAAGGGGGCGGCCGGCGTGGCGGGCGGCGGGTTCATCGCCCTCACCGCGACGCTGTCCACCGTCGGCACCGTCCCGGCCGCCGGGATCATGCTGATCTTCGGCATCGACAAGTTCATGTCCGAGTGCCGCGCCCTGGTCAACTTCTACGGCAACGCGGTCGCCACCCTCTTCATCGCCAAGTGGACCAACACGCTGGACCTGGACCGCGCCCGGAAGGTCCTCTCCGGGAAGCTCACCCCCGCCGCGGAAGGCGAAGCCCCGCTGGAAGGCCCGGTGGAAGACCAGGCGGCAGCCCCGGCGAAGGCCCCGATCGAAGGCCCGGCGGAGGCCCCCGCCGGCGCGGCCGAGCCCGTACGCGACGCCGAGCTGGAGAAGGCGGACGGCCGCAAGTAAGTCATCCCCCAGGCCGGGGGCGCGCGTCCTGCGCCCCCGGCCTCGCCATGTCCTCGGTCTGGCCACCGCGGCCCACCGGCAGGAAAGACGCCCAGGCCCGCAAGCTATTCACTCGGTATATACATCGGGTGTATAGTCGCGGCCATGTCGACTCCGCAGATCCTGCTGGCGTTGCTCGCCGAACGCCCCAAGCACGGATACGAGCTCAAGCGGGAACACGACGAGCGGCTCCCAGGGGCCAAGCCGCTGCCGTACGGCCAGGTCTACTCGACGCTGCAGCGGCTGGAGCGGGACGGGTTCGTTGCCGTCGCCGAGGTCGTCCAGGAGAGCGGGCCCGAGCGCACGGTCTACGAGCTGACGGCCAAGGGCGAAGAGCGGATGCGGGCCTGGCTCGCCGAGACCGAACCGCCCCTGCCCTACGTCGGCGGCGCCCTGTTCAGCCGCGTCGTCATGGCACTGGTGGCGGGCGGTGACGCACGCGCCGGGCTGGACCGGCAGCGCGCCGCCCACCTGGAGCGGATGCGCGAGCTGACCCGCGCCAAGACCGCTCCCGGCGCGTCCGCCGCCGAGGTGCTCGCCGCCGACTACGCCCTGCTGCACCTGGACGCCGACCTGCGGTGGATGGAACTGGCCGTGCACCGCCTGGCCGACCTGACCAAGGAGATCAGCCGATGAGTCCCCTTCTGCACGCGCGCGGCGTCACCAAGACGTTCGGCCGCACCCTGGCGCTGCGCGGCGCCTCCCTGACCATCGACGCCGGAGAGGTCGTGGCGATCTCCGGCCCGAGCGGCTCGGGCAAGAGCACCCTGCTGCACTGCCTGGCCGGAATCCTCGTCCCCGACGAGGGCGAGATCCACTACGGCGAGACCCGCCTGGACGAACTGGACGAGGACGCCCGCACCCGCCTGCGGCGCGAGGCGTTCGGCATCGTGTTCCAGTTCGGCGGGCTGGTGCCGGAGCTGACCGCCGAGGAGAACGTGGCGGTGTCGCTGATGTTCCGCGGCAGCGGCCGCGCCGAGGCGTCCGCCACCGCGCGGGACTGGCTGGACCGCGTCGGCGTGGGCGACTGCGCCACGCTGCGGCCCGGCGAGCTGTCGGGCGGACAGGCGCAGCGGGTCGCGGTGGCCCGGGCGCTGGCCACCGAGCCCACGGTGGTCTTCGCCGACGAGCCCACCGGCGCGCTCGACAGCGTCGCGGGCGAGGAGGTGCTCGGTTTGCTGCTCGGGGCGGCCCGCGAGCGCGGCGCCACCGTCGTCCTGGTCACCCACGACAACCGGGTCGCCGCCTACGCCGACCGCGAGGTCGTGGTGCGCGACGGCGTCGTGTCCGAGGTTCCGGCGGTGGTCCGGTGAGCGGGGGCGGGACGCACATGCCGTTCGACATCGCCGCGATGCTTGCGCGCGGCACCTCCCGCGCCGAGCGGCGGCGGCGCCGGCTGCTGGCCTGCTGCGCCGCCCTGACCACGTTCCTGCTGCTCGGCGCGGTGAACCTGATGATGATCAGGGGCACCGAGCAGACCGACTGGGCGGGGCTGGTCGCCGAGGAGGGGCTGCGGCCGGGCACCGCGCTGGCGCTGGTGCTGCTCGTCATCCCGGTGCTGGCGCTGCTGCACCAGAGCGGACGGGTCGCGCAGGCCACGCAGGAGCGGCGGCTGGCGGCGCTGCGGCTGGCCGGCGCCACGCCGGGGGACGTCAGGCGGCTGGCGGCGGTCGAGGCCGCCCGCATCGGCGCGGCCGGGGCGGTCATCGGGGGCATCGCCTACGTGTGCGCGCAGCGGGCGGCGATGGCCGCGCTCGGGGTGCGCGACACGGGGCGGTACGCGATCGCGCTCTGGGTGGTTCCGTTCGTGCTCGTCCTGGTGGTGGCGGCAGCGGCGGCGGTCAGCCTGCTGGTGTCGCGCCACGTCGTCACCTCGCCGCTGCACGTCGCCCGGCGCAGCACCCGTCCCCGGCCGCGCCGCGCCGCCCTGATCCCGCTGGCCGCCGGGGTCGCGCTCATGATGGTGGGCACGTTCGTCCAGTGGCTCGACCTGGGGATCTCGCTGCTGTTCCTCGGGGCCGTCGCCACCCTCGTCGGCGTCATGACGGGCTCCGGCCGCCTGGTCCTGGAGGCGGCCCGGCTGACCGCCCGCCGGGCGCGCAGCCCGGAGACGCTGCTGGCGGCGCGCGCCCTGGAGGCCGACCCGCGCGCCACGGGCCGCACCATGGCGGTCGTCGGCCTGGTGGTCGCCTTCGGCACCGGCGCCGGTGTCATCGAGTGGGACGTGTACCACAACGCCTCCACCGCGGACGCGCCGATCGGGTCGTTCTGGCTGGTCAGCTTCGGCCTGACCTACGCGGCGCTGCTGTTCGCGCTGCTGGTCGCGGTCGCCGCGCTGGTGGTGCACCGGGCCGAGGCGCTGCTGGAGAACGGCCGCTCCATGGCGGTGCTGGCCGCGTCGGGAGCCCCGGTGGCGTCCCTGCGCCGGGCGGCGGTGCGCCAGACGCTCATCGCCGCGACCCCGGTGTGCGCCGTCGCCGCCCTGGCCACGCTCCTCGGCATGGCGCCGGAGCTCGCCACGGGGCCGAACCCGGTGATGGCCGCATGGACGGCCGGGCGGGCCCTGCTCATGGTCGCCCTCGCCGTCGCGGCCGCGGCCGCCGTCACCGCCGCGTCCGGCCGTCTGCTCTCCCGCGCGGCCGCTCCGGAGCGTCTCCGCACCGAGTAGGCACTCCCCTGTTCGCGTCCGGGCGGACCGCCGTGGAAGGCGGTCCGCCCGGCGCCGTCTTCGACCGGCGCGGACCCGTGTCCGGCGGATGTACGAGGTTTCCCGGATACCTTTCCAGCTGCAGTGATTACAGAATGTCACTGTTAGATCACGGAAAGAGGGGATCGGCCATGAAGGCGATCACACCGTCGGGGGCCTTGCTCCGCAGAGCGGGGACGAGTCCCGTCACGCTCGGCGTGCTGGTCGCGGCGAGCCTCGTCGCGCCGGGCCCGGCGCTGGCCGTCGACGACAAGCCGTGCGCGCCGCCCGTACCGCACCCCGAGTACGGGAAGGTGCAGTACTGCCCGCTGAGCCGCGGGAACGTCCCCGTCTACGCCGGCCGCAAGCAGGAGTCGGGGATCATCGGCTACCTCCGCAAGGGAGGCAGTGCCAACTGGTTCCTCGGCTACCAGTGCCGCGACGGCACCATCCGCCTGGGCAGGCTGGCGAACGACTGGTGGGCCGCCGCAAAGGCCGACAACGGCAGGCTCGGCTGGGTCCCGGAGATCTACTTCGCGGGCGGCGGCAACTTCGAACCGGACGCCGGGCTGCTGAGGACGGCATGCTGAACCCCACTGTCAAGGAGGCGAAGATGAAAGCGTCCCAAGCGATCCTCATGGGAGTCGCGTCGTCGCTGGTCACCGGACTGCTGTTTCCGGTCGGCGCGGCGCATGCCGCCGACGGCCTCGGCGGCGACTTCATCGCCCGCGGCGTCAAGATCCGCGCGGCTCCCCGGCTCAACGCCCCCGTCCGCGGGCACGGCAACCCCGGCGACGGCTTCACCTGGAACGGCGGCCAGAGCTTCGCCGATCCGGTGACCTGCCCGAACGGCGAGGTCAAGGACCACTGGACCTACGTGATCAACAACCGGACGAAGGTCGAGGGCTACGTCTCCGACTGCTTCATCTTTCTAGCCCCGTCTGCGACGGCGGCCCCGGCTCCGAGCTGCGGTCTTAGGGTCCGGCGGGCCGCCGCCCGGCACGCACCGCGCGCCGCGCTCGCGGTGCGTGCTCCTGATCCGGCGGCGCACGGGAACACGCGGCCTCCGTGCGCCGCCTTCGCCGCGACCCGCGCCCGGACGGCACAGGTGATCGGGGTCAGCGGTCGGTGGTCTTCGAGGACGGGCCGGGGGCGGGGCGCTGGAAGAGGACGTACAGCCACAGCAGGGACGGGACGAGCAGGACCATCCCGGCGATGACCGTGCCCAGGGTGGCGTGGAGCACGGCGGGGTCGGCGGCGGCCTCGGGCACCGTCACACCGGGCGGGAGCATGACCGGGTACTGCGCCACGGCCCAGCCCCACAGGACCGCCGCGACGGCGAGCGCGGCGGTGACCCTGGCCAGGGCGTATCGGCGGAAGGCCAGCGCGACCATGGAGGCGAGCCCGGCGACGCCCGAAACGACGACGAGGGGCAGGGCGCGGCCGGTCAACCCGGTGTACAGCGACGGCGCGTCAACGCGCACGACGAAGATGCCCAGGATCGCGACGACGCCGGTGACCGCGGCGGTCCACAGGCCGCGCCGGCGGAACACGTCGGCCAGCCCCGGGTCGCCGCCGCGGCGCGCGTCGGCGGTGAGGTAGACGGCCGCCAGGTAGGCGGTGGCGCCGACCGCCAGCGCGCCGGCCATCAGCGACGTGGCGTTCCACCAGCTCGTCACGATGCCGCCGGCGGCGAGCCCGTAGGGGACGCGTCCGGACGCGACACCGCCCGCGATGGTGCCGAGGAAGAACGGGGTGAGCACCGACGACAGCGCGAACGCGCCGCCGAACAGCCGCTGCTGCCACAGCTCGGTGCTGGCCTTGCGGAACGCGAACGCGGCACCCCGCGCGATGATTCCGATCGCCACGAGGGTCAGCGGTATGTAGAGGGTGGAGCAGACCGAGGCGAAGACCCCGGGGAAACACGTCCAGAACATCACCAGCACGAAGATCAGCCAGACGTGGTTGGCCTCCCAGACCGGGCCGATGGAGTGCTCGATCAGCTCGCGCTGGGCGCGACCGCGCCGGGCGCCGCCGGCCAGCGCGTCCCAGAACCCGCCGCCGAAATCGGCCCCGCCGAACAGCGCGTACAGGGTGAGACCCGCCCACGAGAAGAGCAGCAGCCACTGCGCGGCGGTCACGGCGGGTACTCCTGCCCCCAGCCCTCCTGGGGCGCACTGACGCGCCGCCCCCGCAGCCGGAGAAGGACGTAGACGGTGGCCACGGTGAGCACGACGTACACGGCGAGCACCACGATCAGCCCCGCCCACAGGCCGGGCGCCGGGTTGACCGCGTCCGCAGTGCGCTGGTGCTGCCAGACGATCCACGGCTGGCGGCCGACCTCGGTGGTGATCCAGCCGGTTTCGAGCGCGAGCACCGCGGCCGGGCCGGACAGCACGGTCAGCCACAGGAACCAGCGGGTGCGGGGCAGGTCGCGGCGGCGCCACCACACGACCGCCAGCCAGCAGCCGAGCAGCAGCAGGGCGAACCCGATCGCCACCATCAGCTGAAAGCTCAGGTGCACCGCGTTGACCGGCGGACGGTCGGCGACCGGCACCCTGTCCAGGCCCTGGACGACCGTGCCGGGCCGGTAGCCGACCAGGAGCGACAGCGCGTCCGGGATGCGGAGGGCGTACCGCATCTCCCCGTCCAGGTAGAGGCCGCCCACGGACAGCGGGACGTGCGAGCCGGTCTCGTTGAGCCCTTCGATGGCGGCGAGCTTGGCGGGCTGGCGGTCGGCGAGCAGCCGGGCCAGGCCGTCCCCGACCGCGATTTGGAACGGCGTGACGACCGCCGCCACCGTGAACGGCAGCAGCAACCCGATGCGGTGGTAGCGGTCGCGGCGGCCGCGCAGCATCCCCGCGGCGTACACGGCGGCGATGCCGAAGCCGGCGACCATGAATGCGGCAAGGATCATGTGGACGGTCTGCCAGGGCGTGGCCGGGTTGAACATCGCCGCCCAGGGGCGCACGCCGGTGACCTTGCCGTCCGCCAGGTCGAACCCGCGCGGCTGGTTCATCCAGGCGTTGGCGCTGACGACGAAGAACGCCGACGCGATCCCGGCGATGCACACCGGCAGCCCGGTCAGCAGGTGCACGCGGGGCGGCAGCCGGTCCCAGGCGTACAGGTAGATGCCCAGGAAGATGGCCTCGACGAAGAAGGCGAACCCCTCCAGCGCGAACGGCAGTCCGAGCACCTGCCCGTAGGTCGCCATCAGCCCGGGCCACAGCAGGCCCATCTCGAACGACAGGATCGTGCCGGACACCGCGCCGACGGCGAACAGCACGCCCATCGCCTTGGCCCAGCGGTGCGCGATCCGCTGGTACGCCTCGTCGCCGGTGCGGATGCCGCGCCAATGCGCGAAGACCGTCAGCGCCGGCATGCCCACGCCGAAGCAGGCGAGGATGATGTGCCAGCCGAGGGATACCCCCATCTGCGTCCGCGCCGCCACCAGATCGGCCGGCGTCGCGGCGTCGGCCGCCAGCACTCCCATGCGCCCTCCTCGGCGGTGACCGCTCCGGTTCGTGCCCCCCCCTTTCATCACCGCGATCGGCGGGTTCACTCGCCCGGTTCGCTCCGGCGTCCGGCCGCAGCGCCCGTATCACTGGACGGCAGTCGGCGGGCTCGCCACGACCACCGGCACGCTCGTCCTTCGACCGGCGGCGTCAGCCGCGTGATCCAGCTCACCTGTTCCAACCTGCCGGCGCCTCCCGCCCGTGACCGGGTGGAGGGCAGCGGACGGGTCGATGCGGCGGTCGCCGCGGACAGGGGCGGGCAGGCGCGGCTGGGCGTTCCGGTGCCCGCGAAGGCGGGTGTCCTTGGTCACAATTGCGGATCTGTGTGACGGCGGGACGAGTGCTCGCGGTGGAATTTGCCGCTCCCCACCCCGCCTCTCCGGTGGTTTCCCGCCATGTGTGTTCTCGGTGTGATTGCTGTGAACGGTGTGGTCGGCGGACCGGGGACGGACAAGCAAAGATCGTTTTTAGATTTTACCTTTGCAGGTTTGCGAGTTCTTTGCCTCATCTCCTATGGTCCGTGGTACTCCGCCGTCCGGGCACCGTTCTGCGCACCGGTCGGTGGGGCGCCTAATCCCATGGCGCCGGTCGCCTGGGAACCGGGGACCCAACAGTTCTTCGGGGTGAATCCGCGCGCAGCCGCGGTAGGGCCGCTCCTTGGTCCGAACCCGTCAGCTAACCCGGTCGGCAGTCAAGGAGAGGAGAGAACATGAAGGAGCCTCCCCGGCTCGGCCCCGCCATCTCCGCGGCGCGCCGCAACCGCCTCATGAAGATGCCAACGCCCTGATAGACGGGGCGGCCACGCCCTGAGCCCGGCCGCCTGTGCCTCCCGGCCACGCTGCCCTCCGCGGCGGTCTCCCCCTCGCCGGCCCCGGCTCTTCGACACTTTTCCGCCACTGGCGATACGAGCCGTTTCACACGCGGCTCGACATTTACGGCGCAGCCTCACGCCTCTTTTCCCGCGTGTTCTTCACCGCCTGCTCTCTTTCGGCTGCCCGCATTTCTCCAGAGCAGTTTCCCGGAAGGAAATACCCCCATGAATCCGAACGCCGAGCACCGCCGTGACGATCCCTGGCCCGCCGAGCTGCCGCGCCGCTCGGTACTGCTGGGCGGCGGAGTCCTGCTGGGGAGCGCGGCGCTCGGCGTCGCCGCGGCACTGGGCCCGTCGGGCGAACACGAGGTGGCGAACGCCTCGAACGCCACCGACGCCACCGACGCCACCGGAATGGCGCAGGCCGCCCGGCCCGACAAGCCCCGGACGTCCCGGAAATCGCGTAAACCGGGCGCCGGCGCCCCGTTGATCCACTCGACCGCCGACTGGGGAGCGCGCACCCCCTACCGGCGGGCGACCGTGCTGTCCCGCGCACCCGAGTACATCGTGGTGCACCACACGTGCACCCCCAATGTCAGCGACTACTCGCTGCAGCAGGGCTACCGGCTCGCGCGTTCCATCCAGGGCGCGCACATGGGACAGGGATGGGGTGACACCGGCCAGCACTTCACCGTCAGCCGGGGCGGTCACATCATGGAGGGCCGCAAGGGCAGCCTCTCCGCCGCCCGCAGGGGCCGGATGGTGATCGGCACGCACGTCGCCGGCGCCAACGGCTACACCGTCGGCATCGAATGCGAGGGCACCTACAACTCGGTCCTGCCGCCCCGCCGCCTGCTGGACTCGCTCACCGAGCTGATCGCCTGGCTGTGCCGCCAGTACGACCTCGACCCGATGAACGCGATCGTCCCGCACATGAAGTTCAACGACACCGACTGCTGCGGCTACGAGTTCGCCCCGACCCTGCCGCGCCTGCGCAAGCGAGTCGCCGCCGCCCTCCGCTCCGCCTGACATCCAAGGGACGCGAGCGCCATTGGCCGCAGCCACCCCCGCTGAAGACCGTGGCCAACACCACCACCAGCGGTCACGACGGGGAGCGCGGTTTGACGCCCACAGGTCATGGCGTCCGGGGGCCGCGGTGACGCGCCGAGGCGGGTGATAGGGGCGTCTTCGGCCGACCGAACCGGAGCGCCCGGCCCAACGGGGGACGAGCTGCTGGGCGTGTACACCGTCCGCAACAACGTGTTCAACATGTTCCTGGTGACGGGCTCGGCGTGCCGGGCTACCTGATGAAGAAGGTCGGCTGCGAACCCGGCCCGCTGGTGCTGGCGTTCGTGCTCGGCGGCTTCCTGGAACCGGCCTTCCGCCGCGCGATGCGCACCTTCGAGGGCGACCTCACGGGCGTCCTCACCCAGCCCATCGCCACCACCCTGCTCGGCGCGATCGTCGTCCTCGCCCTGGCCCCGACGGCGGTGCAGGTCCTGACCCGCCGCCGCAAGGCCGCCCCCTCCCCCGAGAAGAACCCCGCTCTCGTCTTAGGCGGACCGCCCGGGCGGGACGAGCAGGGCGGCAGGCCGGCGATTGACCTGTGCCGGATGGACGGCATAGGTCACCGGCCTGCCGTGCATCCTGCGCCATACCGGCTTCTGGCATCCTTTGCCGCATGTCCCTGTCGTACCTGCCCGACTCGGCGCACCCACGGGTGGCGGTCGATCCGACCGTCCCCGCCGAGGACCGGCGGGCCCTTCGCGAGCACCAGGACGTGCTGACACCGGCCTCGAGCCCCGTGCCCGGGCGGCTGCAGGTGCTGATCGGCGGTTCCGTCGTCCGTCTCATCCGCAGATACCACGGCCGCTACATCGTGGCGGCCGACCTCGACCCGGACGCGAAGATTCTGCTGTGCCGGGCGCAGGAGGCGATCGACACGGTGCTGCAATCCGAGGTGAACAGGGCCGGGCTGCTCGACGGCATGGACAACGCGCTCACCCTCCCCGCCGAGGAGTGGGAGATCGCCCAGACGCTCATGACCCACTCGCGGATGCGGGAGGAGCAGCGGCGGCTCCGCGAGTCCGACCTGACACCGCTGGAGAAGTCCCGGTTCGCCCCGCAGCGTGAGGCCCTGCGCCGTTCCGTGGCGGCGGTGACCGAACGGATCGAGGCCCTAGAGGAGTACGCGGCGCATACGGCGGCGGCCGACGACGCCTACCGGCGGCAGCGGCGCCGGGCCATGCCGCCGCCCGACCACAGCGCGCAGATCCTCGAGCTGGAACGGCGCAACGAGGCCTACGAGGAGCTGCTCGCCCGCACCGCCGCACACGAACTGGCGGCCGAGCGGATCGAGGAACTGGCCGAGGACGCCGCGGAGGTCGAGTCCGCCCTGCGCCGGGCGGGCGACGCGGCCAGGCGCGTCGGTGGCCCGTCCGCACCCTGACTTCGCGCGTTCCGGCGCGGTGTCCGCCGCGGAGGCGGATGATGGGACGGGATGGACGAGCGAGCGGTCGAGGGCCTCTACGCGGCCTTCGCGGACGTGCCGCGGCCGAGGGCCGTGGCGGGGTGTCCGTGCTGCGTCGCGCCGGACGAGGACAGGGCGCTGCTCGCCCGGCCGCTGCGGGAGCTCGGCGCGGCCGATCTGCGCAGGTACGCGGCCAAGGCGATGACCACGTGGGGGGCGGAAGAGGAATTCCGCTACTTCGCGCCCCGCCTGCTCGAACTGGCCGCCGACGACGCCTTCGTCTGGCCCAGCGTGGAGATCGTGTTCGGCAAGCTCGGCATGGTCCCGTGGACGCAGTGGCCGCAGCGTGCGGCCCTCGAAGAGTTCCTGGCCGCGTTCTGGGCGCGGACGCTGGCGAGCCACCCGTCCCGTCCGGACGCCGGCACCGCGCTGTGCGCGCTGACCTTGGCCGTCTCCGACGTCGCCCCCTACCTGAGCGGGTGGGAGCGGCTCGACACCGGCGCGGCCGTCCGCCAGCTGCACGACTTCACCGCCGACGGGCTCCGGTGGCGCGGCGGGCGGGTGCGGCTGACCAACGCCGAGTGGGACACCAACGTCCCGGCGTACCGCCAGGTCGTGGCATGGCTCACCGAGGGCCCCGCCCTGCGCGCCGTGCAGGCGGCCTTCGAGCGGCTCGACGACGAGCCGACGCTCGAACTGCTCCTGGAGATCGAGTACTCGCTACCGTCCCCCGCCGGCTGAACGGCGCGCCTCGGCGGCTCACGGCACCGGTTCAGCGCAGGAGGGAACCGAGCCGGGCGGCGGCGTCCACCACCAGGCGTCCCAGCGCGTCCTCGTCGGGCGCCTCGAACAGGGACAGGCCGATGCTGGTCTGCGGGTTGGCGCCGGGCACGACCGCGGAGATCCCGATGATGGACGCGGCGATCTCGCCGAAGGAGACGGCGAAGCCCCGGCGGCGGGCCAGGGCGACCTCCTGGCGTTCGCCGGGGACGGGAGGGCGCGCGGCCAGCATCGCCAGCCCGGCCGAGCCGCGGTCGATCGGATCGAGCTGGCCGGGCCGGAACGCGACGTGCATCCGGGCGCGCCGCGGCTCCACGATCATCAGCATCCGCACCCGGTCGTCGCTCTCCCGCACGACCAGATGGGCGGTCGCGCCGCTGGCGTCGGTCAGCTCCTCCAGCACCGGCCGGGCGAGGGTGCGCAGGTCCTGCTCGACCGGCTCGGCCAGGCGGACCAGGCCGGCGCCGAGCGAGATGCGCTTGAACCGGTCGCGGCGGCACAGGTGGTGGGCCTCCAGGGTCCGGACGAGCCGGTGCGCCACGGTGCGGTGCACGCCGACGGCCTCGGCGATCTCGCTGAGCGTCAGCCCGCGGGGGTGGTCGGCGAGCAGCTCCAGGATCTGCAGCCCGTTGTGCAGCGTCTTGGACATCCCGGAATCGACCGCTGACATGGCGCTCCTCTTGACGACTGTGAAGGGGGTCACTTACCGTGTCCGCACATCGCACTATGCGTGCGATAATCGCACACTACCGGACGGGGCACCACAGCACCAGGGGCGGCCCCGGGAGGGGCAGGGTATGCCGGCGGATGACATCGCCGCCGACACGCTGCTGGGCATCCAGCGGCTGTACGGGGCGCAGAGCCATCTGATCGACGAGGGCAGGGCGGCCGAGTGGGCGGCGACGTTCACCGCCGACGGCGAGTTCCGCTCGCCGTCCTATCCGCGGCCGGCGACCGGCACGCGGGAGCTGACGGCCTTCGCCGAACGCTTCCACGCCTCCGCCCGCGCCGCGGGGCTGGTGACCCGCCACGTCCTCACGAACCTATGGGTGGAGTCGGCCGACGACCACCGGGCCCGGGTCCGCGCCTATCTGCAGATCGTCAGCACCCCGGCGGGCGGCCCGTCCCGGCTGGAGCGGATGACCGTCGTCACCGACGACCTGGTGCGGGACGGCGGGCGCTGGCTGGTCCGGCGCCGCGCCGTCCACCGCGACGACGCCCCGCGCGACGGCGCGCGCGGCGGTCCCGCCCGGCGAGAACACGACGAACACGACGAGGAGAACGCATGACCGAGCCGGTGGGCCGGGTCCAGAACGCCCCGATGACCGCGCAGTACCCCGAGTTCCCGGGCAAGGCGGCCGTGATCACCGGCGCCGCCCGCGGGATGGGGGCGCGGTTCGCCACCGCGCTCGCGGCGCGCGGGGTGCACGTCGTGGGCGCCGACATCGACGAGGCGGCGATGGCGGCGACCGCCGAGCAGATCGGCAAGGAGATCGGCGAGGGGATCGGCAAGGACGGCGCCGGGGAGCCGGAGCCCGGCCGGGTCGTCGCCGCGCGGGTCGACGTCACCAGGCCCGAGGACCACGAGACCGTGGCGCGGCTGGCCCTGGAGCGGTTCGGCCGCCTGGACTTCTGGGTCAACAACGCGGGCGTCTTCCCGTACGCGGCGGCCGAGGAGATCCCGTCCGAGCAGATCGGCGCGACGCTGTCGGTCAACGTCGAGGGCGTCCTGTACGGCGCGCAGGCCGCGGCGCGGCACATGTCCCCCGGCGGCGCGATCGTCAACATGTCGTCGGTGTCGGCGGTGCGGGTGCGGCGGGGCCGCGCCGCGTACTGCGCGTCCAAGGCGGCGGTGGCGCACCTGACCGAGTCCCTCGCCGTGGAGTTCGGTGACAAGGGCATCCGTGTCAACGCGATCGCGCCGGGCTACATCGACACCGACATGACCCGCTGGGTGAAGGAGGACCCGGACGCGCTGCGGCACGCACTGGACTCGGTGCCGCTGCACCGGCTGGGGTCCCCCGAGGAGGTCGTCGGGCCGCTGCTGTTCCTGCTGTCCGACAGCGCCCGCTACGTGACCGGACACAGCCTCGCGGTGGACGGCGGTTCCCGCCATGTCTGACACCGCGTCCACCGAGACCGTGCGCTACCCGTCGGTCGTGCTGGTCACCGGCGCGGCGGGCGGCATGGGCGCCGGGCACGCCCGGGCGCTGGCCGCGCGGGGCGTGCACGTGTGCGTCGCCGACGTGGCCGACACCGGTCCGATCGTCGCGGAGATCCGCGCGGCGGGCGGTTCGGCGAGCGGCCACGCGCTGGACGTCGCCGACCCCGCCGCGTGGGCGCGGGTCGTGGCGCAGATCCGCGACGCGCACGGCGAGCTGGGCGGCCTGGTCAACAACGCCGGGATCTCGCGGCGGCTGGAGTTCCTCGACACCTCCGACGAGATCTGGGAGCAGGTCATGCGCATCAACCTGTTCGGCCCCTTCTACGGGATGAAGGCCGTGGCGGAGCTGATGCGCGACTCGGGCGGCGGCTCGATCGTCAACATCTCCTCCATCGCCGGGCGGATCGGCTACTTCTCGCCCGCGTACTCCTCCAGCAAATGGGGCCTGACCGGGCTGTCGAAATCGGCGGCCGGCGCCTTCGCCGAGTGGGGCATCCGCGTCAACTCCGTCCACCCGGGGCTGGTGGACACGCCGCTGCTGGACGGCGCCGACGCGTTCGTCGCCTCCGCCGTCGCCAGCATCCCCGCGGGGCGGACGGCCCGTCCCGAGGAGGTCACCGACGTCGTGCTCTACCTGCTGTCGGACCGTTCCACCTACCTGACCGGCGGCGAGGTCACGGTGGACGGCGGCCTGACCTCCAACGGCCTCTACCACCGCATCATCGCCGAATCGGGGGGTGCCCTGGCATGAACTGGGATGTGCTCGTCATCGGGGGCGGCGGCGCGGGGCTGGCCGCGGCCGCTTCGGCCGCCGAGAGCGGCGCGTCGGCGCTGCTGCTGGAGTCGGAGCGGGAACTCGGCGGCTCCACGCAGCTGTCGGCCGGGATGTTCACCGCCGCCGGGACCAGCGTGCAGGCCGCGCTCGGCATCGACGACTCGCCCGAGCGCTTCTTCCAGCACTACATGGACCTCAACCAGTGGATGCTGAAACCCGGGCTGGTCAAGGCGTTCTGCGAACAGGCCGGGCCGACGCTGGAATGGCTGCTCGGGCTGGGCGTGGAGATCCCGGCCGCCGTGTCGCACAACGCGCACATGCCGGGGCTGTGCCGGGCCGGGGTCGAGGACGTCTGGCGCGGGCACGTGCCCAAGGACCAGGGGCTCGGGCTCGTCCAGGTACTCACCAGGGCGTGCCGGGCGGGCGGCGTCGAGATCGTCCTGGGCACGCGCGTGGAGCGGCTGCTGCACGAGGACGGCCGGGTCGTCGGGGCGGTGGCCGACGGCGTGGAGGTGCGGGCCGGCGCGGTGGTGGTCGCCAGCGGCGGTTTCGCCCGCGACCCCGAACTGCTGGACCGCTACTACCCGTCGGCCGGGCGCGCCGGCGACGCGCTGTTCGTGGTGGCGGCGCCCGGCAGCCGGGGCGACCACCTGCGGTTCGCCGAGCAGATCGGCGCGGCGGTGACCGGCCGCGAGTGGGGGCTGATGCTGCCGACCGCCTACTTCCAGCGGCTGCACCACTGGCAGTCCGGCTTCCCGCCGCCCTCGCGGGTGTACGTCAACGGGCACGGCCGCCGGTTCATGGACGAGGACGCCTCCTACGCCGTCTCCGGCGGAATCATCGACGCCCAGGACGGCCCGGTGTGGGCGATCTTCGACGAGCGGGCCCGGCGGGGGCTGCCGCCCGGGTACGCGCACTGGACGCCGGAGCACGTGCTGGCCGAGGCGGAGGCGGAACGCACCGCGCGCGCCGCCACCCTGCCGGAGCTGGCCGAGATGATCGGCGTCCCCGCCGACGCCCTGGTCGCCACCGTCGAGCGCTGGAACGCGCAACTGCCCCAAGGCCGCGACGACGACTTCCTGCGGCACCGCACGCTGGCGGCCAAGGGCGCCGACGGCCCGCTCGACCCGATCGCCGAGCCGCCGTTCTACGCCGTCCGCACACTGCCCGCCGAGCTGGTGTGCACCCACGCCGGCCTGGAGATCAACGCGTCCGCCCAGGTCCTGGACCTCCGCGGCGACATCGTCCCCGGCCTGTACGCGGCGGGCGAGGCGGGCGCGGGCGTGCTGGGACCGCGCTACGTCGGCGGCGGCAACGCCGTGGCCAACGCGCTGACGATGGGCCGCATCGCGGGCCGAGGCGCCGCCCGGACCTCCGGAACCGCGTGACGCCCCTCCCCCGCAGTCTCCCCCGCCTGCACCGCCGCCCGTCCCGGGCGGAACCGACGGGCTCCCACCCCGAGTGTTCGAGGAGAACGAACCATGGCCCATCCGACCACCGCCCCCGACGGCGCCGACGTCGGCGCGCGCACCGTCCGCCGGGTGTCGACGCGCATCCTGCCGATCGTCGGGCTGCTGTACGTGTTCAACTACATGGACCGCGCCAACATCGGCTACGCCCAGCTCGGCATGGAGCACCAGCTGGCCATCACCGCGGCCGTCTTCGGCACCGCGGCGGCGATCTTCTTCCTGGCGTACGTGGTGTTCGAGATCCCCAGCAACATGATCATGAAGCGGGTCGGCGCCCGGCTGTGGCTGGCCCGCATCGCGATCAGCTGGGGCCTGGTCACCGCGGTGACCGGGTTCGTGCACGACGTCACCCAGCTCTACATCGCCCGGATCCTGCTGGGCGTCGCCGAGGCGGGGCTGTTCCCGGGCCTGCTGCTGTACATGACGCTGTGGTTCCGCTCCCGGGAGCGCGGACGGGCCATCGCCGCGCTCGCCCTGGCCCAGCCGATCGCGATGATCATCGGCAGCCTCACCGGCGGCCTGATCCTGGACCACGTGCACTGGTTCGGCCTGAGCAGCTGGCGCTGGGTGTTCATCCTGCAGGGCGTGCCCGCGGTGGCGCTGGGCGTGATCGTGCTGTTCTACCTGCCGGACGTGCCGTCCCGCGCCCGCTTCCTCACCCCCGCCGAGAAGAAGTGGCTGGAGGAGGAGATCGCCGGGGAGTACGTCCCGGAGGAGAAGACCGGGCCGCTGGAGGAGCTGCGCGTCATCCGCGACCCGAAGGTGCTCTACCTGGCGGCGGCCAACTTCTTCGCCGCCTGCGGGCTGTACGGGTTCACCTTCTTCCTGCCGCAGATCGTCAAGCAGATGGACCCGTCGTACTCGGCGACCAACATCGGTTTCCTCGGCGCGATCCCGTTCCTGGTCGGCGCCGTCGGCATGCTGCTGGTGGCGCGCAGCTCCGACCGGACGGGGGAGCGGCGCGGGCACGTCATCGCGCTGATGCTGCTGGCCGCGCTGGGCCTGTTCGGGACGATCCAGTTCCGGCACTCCCCGGTGCCCGCCCTGACCTGCCTGTCGATGGTCGCGATCGGGGTGCTCGGCTACATGGCGCCGTACTGGGCGCTGGCGTCCCGGCTGCTGTCCCGCGAGCGCACCGCGGTCGGGCTCGCGGCCATCAACTCCATCGCGGCGCTCGGCGGGTTCTTCGGCCCGTACGTGATCGGCAAGAACGCCACCGCGGACAACGTCACGATCGGCCTGTACTTCCCGATCGCCTGCCTGGTGGTCTGCGCCGTCATGCTGGCGTTCCTGCGCGTCCCGCGGACCGCCCGCGAGACCGGCCGGTGAGCGGGCGGGAGCGGGGCGGACGTGCCCGCCGCCCCGCTCCCGCGCCGCGATGAGCCGACTACCGGATTTTTTCGGCAGGCGCGGTTGCCCGGTCAGTCGGCCACGAACACGTCCCGGGCCGGTGCGAATCCGGCGCCGCGCACGGCATCGCTGCCGGGCCCCCGCCGCTCGCGCTGCCGGCGGATCACGTACGTGCCCGGCGCGATGCCGGTGCCGCCGTGCTCGGGATGCACCAGGTACACCGGGGCGGCCGCCCGCAGCGCTCCGACGGCCAGCCCGTCGCGGTCGGTGAGCTGGGTGGTCCACTGGCAGGTGCGGGGGTCGGCGACGAGCGTGTGCGGGTTGCCGCCCGCCACGCCGCGGACGACCTCCACTCCGGCCTCGGGCACCCACCGCCACGCGGCGGCCGCCCGGATCGTCACCTGCGGCAGCATCGCCAGCGGCACGACGATCAGGTCTCCCTGGGCCTGCAGCCCGTCGACGACCGGGATCGCCGCCTCCCGTTCCAGATGGCCGAGGACGTCCATGCCGGTGCGGCGCGTCAGGTCGGCAAGGGTGAGAACAGAGTTCATGCGTTTCACTTCCTGATGTCGGGTGGCGGGTTCAGGTGCGGCGGGCCAGTTGCGCGTACTGCGCTCTCGTCAGGCCGTACGACCAGCCGGCCGCCGCGACCGGGTCGTCGAAGCCGGCCGGGACGCTCAGCCCGTACCGGCGGCGGTGCCCGTCGCGATCGACCGAGCCGTTGACGGCCAGCAGCACCCGCCCCGTTCCGCCGGACCCCCAGGGCACGTCGTAGAGCCGCAGGACGCAGCCCGGGTTGCCGGGGTCGGCCGCTTCGGCGACCAGGCGCAGCCCGGCCTGTTCGATGTAGGCGTCCCAGCCGATGCGTTCGATGGCGCTGCGGCGCACCTCGACGTTGTCCTCCCGGTGGATGCGCTCGACGGTCGGGTCGGTGACGACCCAGGACGGGACGCGCGTGCCGTGCCAGGAGTACACGCCCCATCCGTCGCGGAACCGCACGGCCGCGCCGTCCTCGCTGTGCAGGCGCCGCTGCCCGTGCAGACCGCCGGGCAGCGGCTCGGCGCGCACGACAGCGGGCCGTTCGGTCACCACGCACACGTCCTCGCCAGACCACCACCAGCCGCACGACCGCGCGACAGTGGCCCATACGTCGAGCCGCCGCCCCTCGGCCGGGTGAACGCGCAGCGCTCCCACGCGCAGCCGCACGTCGACATCGGCGATCCAGTGCGCGTCATGCTGCCCGTACCAGGTGCGCCCGGCGATCTCCGGGGCGTCCAGTTCGGTGCGCAGTGGTGCCGCGACCTGGTCCCGAAGGGTGTATCCGAGCGACGCGCCCACCGTCTCGTCGTGCACGCGGGCCGGCGACCACCCCGCCTCCAGGGCCTCCTGCGGTGTCATCTCCGCGATGCGCCGCCCCAGGCCGAGGGGGCGCGGCGGACCGCCGTTCCGGTGCGGCAGGTGCCGGAGCTCGGACATCTCGCCGGCCAGCCGGGAGAAGAACGGCCAGTCCGCACCCCGCGACAGCGCCGACGCGATCCGCAGCCGCAGGGGGCGGCGCTGGTCGTCCGGTAGCAGGGGGAGGGCGGCACGCGGCGAGTCCACCCAGACGAAACGGGGTGCACGCCGACCGATCAGCCGGTACAGCTCGGTGATGGCCGCCTCGGCGGCGGCCCGGTCGGCCGGGTCCACGGACAGTCCGTGCCCCAGCCACTCGTCACGGATCTCGATGGCCCGGCGCAACCGCTCACTGTCGATCGCCGTTGCGCTCGGGCTGGTGCGGCCCATCACAGGGCGGCGGCGGAACCCGCCTTTCTCACGGTGCACCGCCCTGGCGCGCCTGCACGGCCCGGCATGGCGTCTGCGGTGTGCCGTCGAGCCGGTGCCGGGAAAGGCCCCATTGAAGCCGAATCAACACCTGCACCAGAGAATGTCACCACGACGCCGGGAAGTTCATCGGCGGCCATGATGCGAATGACATATCGCACTTTCTTCAATCTGCCCGGCACATCGGGCGCGATTCCATGTTCTTTACCGCCGTTCCGCCCAATGCAGTGGGCGCCGAGGTGGTAGAACGCTTGGATATGAGCAAGGAGCGGCTGCGTGAGATCGGGCGGGAATTGCGGTGGCGTCGGGCGGCCGCCGGGTTGACGGACACCGAAATCGCATCGCGGGCCGACGTGCCCGAGTTGACGGTGTCGCAGGTGGAGATGGGGCAGCGGGTCTGTGACCCCGAGGCGGTGCTGCGGCTGTTCGCGGTGCTGGACATGGAAGAGACAGAGGCCAGGCGGCTGGCCGCTCTGGTGCGGACCGCCTACGCGGAGACGGAGCCCCCGCGGATCGAAAGGGGCGTGTCCTTCCGGCCCGGTGCGGCGGTGGAACTGGGCGAGCAGGCAACGGCGGTGTGGGGGTTCGGGCCGTTCGTCATTCCCGGGCCGCTGCGGACGGCGGAGTACTCGGCCGAGTCCGCGCTGTTCATCGGAAGCGGCCTGGTGAATTGGGCCGCGGTGCTGGCGGACGGGAGCAAGCTGTTCACGTTCGTGCTGGCGGAGGCGGCGCTGCGGACGCGGCCGGGCGCGGGGACGTGCCTACCGGGGCAGATCGCCCACCTGATGACGCTGGCGGAACGGCCCAATGTGCGGTTGGGCATCGTGCCCGGCTCGGCGGATGGCTGGCCGCGTCTCCCGTTGCACGGCTTCACGGTGTTCGGCACCTTCGCCGTGACGGTGGAGACGTTCACACGCGAAGTGACTTACACCGACGCGGCCGAGGTGCGCAGGTACGCGGACGTCTTCCGGGAGTACGAACGAAACGCGCTGTTCGGCACCGAGGCCCGCCGCATGCTCGGCCTGGCGGCCTGCAGCGCCCCGGAGACGACATGATTCCCGTCGGCCAGTTCATGACGTGAACACGGCGCCCCACAGCGCCCCGCCACCATGTTCAGCCGTCACGCCCAGGCGCCGGAAGCGGCTCGTCACCACTTTCGTGGGGCCGGGCCGCGCTCGGCAACGCCGTCCGGGAAGAGATTTCGCCCCGCAACGTGGCGGCCCTGCTGCGCGCGTCCAAGCCACGGAAACGGCGTGTGAAGCCCCGGAGCACGCGGGGGGAAGCAACGGGTGCCGGCCCCTGCTCATGATCGGCGAGAGAGCGTTTTACGCGCGCGCACGCGTCAACCCCGGTTCTCAGGCCACACCGCGGTGAGGTCCCGGGCCTGCGGTGGGCCGATGTGGACCTGGAAGCGGAACTTAAACCGCGGCTTCGCGGCGGCATGCGACCGGGCGGGCGTGCGCCGGGTTCCCGTCCACGTCACCCGGAAGACCTGCGCCTCGCTCCTTGTGGCCCTGGACGTTCATCCGCGCGTGGTGATGCAGATTCTCCGGCACAGCCAGATCGCCGTCACCATGGACATCTACAGTGAGGTCTCGACGGCGGCCACGCGTAAGGCTCTGCGGAAGCTGGGCAAGCAGCTCGGCTGAGGTAGACAGCGTAGCTGTACATCGCTGCTGTACGAAGACCCGAAAGGCCGGTCTCCCGACGGGGGACCGGCCTTCATCCTGGGTGGAGCTGAGGGGATTTGAACCCCTGACCCCCTCGATGCGAACGAGGTGCGCTACCGGACTGCGCTACAGCCCCGAGGACGCGATAAGGCTAGCAAACTTTCGGGGGTGTTCGCGCATCGGGAGGCGGCGCGTCACTCGCCGACGACGCGGCGGTCGTCGGCGTACTGGTCGAAGACCTCGTCCTGGGCGTGCGGGTCCAGCTCGATGACGTCGGCGTTCCGCTGGGCGGCGGCGCGTTCGCGGCGGCGGGCGGCACGCTCGGCGCGGGCCCGGGCAGCGGCGGCGCGTTCGCGGCGGCGGGCGATGTCGATGCGGACGGCGACGCGGAGCAGGGCGATATGCGCCGCGAACAGGACGACGGCGGGCACGACGGTCCACCAGGGCGCCAGGCCGGTGGCGGCGACGACGGTCGTCACCAGGACGAGGACCGTCAAGCCGAACGTGCGGCGGCGGCGCCGGGCGATGACGGCGGCACGGCCGCGGCCACGGCGACGGCGCGGAGCGGGTGGAGGGGCCTCCTCTTCCTCCTCGACGGGGGTCTCCTCCGTGATCTCGTCTGTTCTCTTGGGACGTGAGGTGTCGCGCCGCAGCCACATGGGGACCAGGACGACCGCCCACACCGCGACGATGGCCAGGTAGAGTACTGCGCTGCTCACCGGCTCACCACCGGAGCCCGGCGAAGAGGCCGCAAGGCACGCCGGACCCGCGCACCGTCTTTCGGCACGCGCACGTGCATTGGGAGCAGGGCCACGCCCCGCACGGTACGAGCCGGTGTCAGACGTTGACGAGCATAAGGGGCGGTGTGTCGCGAGATCGATCCCGCGGTTACTCTTCGTTTGCCGACTCTTCTCCAGCGCAGGATTCTTACGGGGCGGGCGCAGACGATTGTCGGCGCGCCGCCAAGGGTCACGGAGACGAAGAGGAGCGGGGAAATTCCTGGCGGAGCGTGGCCAGCCAGCGGCTGCGCAGGCCGCCCGGCACGTCCTCCACGGTCAGCGCGTAGCAGATGTGGTCGCGCCAGGCCCCGTCGATGTGCAGATGGCGGCGCCGAATTCCCTCTTCGCGAAATCCGAGTTTTTCCACCACGCGTCGGCTGGCGGTGTTCTCCGGGCGGATATTCGCCTCCAGCCGGTGCAAACCGACGGTGAAGAAACAGTGGTCGACGGCCAGTGCGACGGCGGTGGGAATCACGCCGCGGCCGGCCACCTGCCGGTCGATCCAGTAGCCGATCTGCGCGGAGCGCGCCGAGCCCCACACGATCGCGCCGATGGTGAGCTGGCCGGCGAAGCGGCCCTCGTAGGTGACCACCCAGGGCAGGGCCAGCCCCTGCCGGGCCTCGCGGCGCATCGTGTGGACCATGCTGAGGTAGGGGCCGAGGCCGCTGCGGAACAGCGGCGTCTCGGGGTTGGTGGGCTCCCAGGGACGCAGCCAGTCGGCGTTGCGGACCCGCAGTTCCCGCCAGGTCGCGGCGTCACGGTGCCGGAGGGGGCGCAGCCCGACCGGGCCCTCGGACAAGGTGGTCGGCCATCCCCGCATTCGTTCCACGGCTCCATGATTCCCCTGTGGCGGGCTCGGACGCCATCAATTGTCGCCCACGATCCGGCGTGCGGCCCGCGCGCCGTCGAGAACCTGTTGTGCCCGGGGCGGTTGCGGCAGCGTCCCGCAGGACGTCTGAACGCGGCGCAGGGCGGCGGTCAGCGGCGGTGCCCGGCACGAGCCGGCGGCCGTCCTTTACCGGCGGCGATCACCCCCTCAGCCGCTCGGACGAGCTCCGATGCGCCGGGCGTCTCGGGCGCCAGGATGATCACGCGGAGGTGGCCGCATCCGGCCCGCAGGAGGCCACGGAACCCGGCCCGGGGTCCGGGAGCCGCGGCATCCTGGCGACGGGCAGGGGCTCTCCAGGTGGACGCCCCCGGTGGTCAGTCGGTCGGCCGCGGGTGGTCGCCGCCGCCGATCTGGTCGACGGCGTGCGCGAGCACCGGCCCCAGCACCGCCATACCGTCGCGGACGCCGCCGGTCGAGCCGGGCAGGTTGACGATGAGGGTGCGGCCTGCGACACCCGCCAGACCGCGCGACAGGACCGCCGCGGGCACCCGGTCGCGGTTGGCCAGCCGGATCGCGTCCGCGATGCCGGGGATCTCGCGTTCGATGACGCGCCGGGTCATCTCCGGGGTCTGGTCGGTGGGGGTCAGCCCGGTTCCGCCCGTGGTCACGACCACGTCGTAGCCTTCGGCCACCGCGTTGGCCAGCACCTCGGCGACGGGTTCGCCGTCCGGGACGACGACGGGTCCGTGCACCTGGCAGCCGAGGTCCTCCAGCAGTTCCACCAGCACGGGCCCGGACTTGTCGGCGTACACGCCCGCCGCCGCCCGGTTCGACACCGTGACCGCCATGGCCCGGATCATTCCTGCTCCCCCTCAACGCCGTCGTGTCGCATGCCCGCGCCCATCATGCCCGCCGCACGCGGCGACGGGACGGCGGCGGCCCGGGTCAGCGGTGCCAATGGCCGGTCTTGCCGCCGGTCTTCTCCTCGACCCGCACGTCCGTGATGACCGCGGCGGGGTCGAGGGCCTTGACCATGTCGATCAGGGACAGCGCGGCGACCGTGACGGACGTCAACGCCTCCATCTCGACGCCGGTGCGGTCGGCGGTGCGGACGGTCGCGGCGATGGCGACCCCGTCGTCGCGGACGTCCAGGGCGACCTCGACGCCGTGCAGGGCGATGGGGTGGCACAGCGGCACCAGGTCGGGGGTGCGCTTGGCGGCCATGATCCCGGCGATGCGGGCCACCGCGAGGGCGTCCCCCTTGGGCACGTCGCCGGTTCGCAACGCCTTGACGCACGCCTGCGACAACCGGACGAAGCCCGTGGCGACGGCCGAACGGGTCGTCACGTTCTTCTGCGAGACGTCCACCATCCGGGCCGCGCCGGTGTCGTCCAGATGGGTGAACTCCGAGCCCGTGCTCATGACGGCATCCTCATGACGTCGACCTGCGATCCGGCGGGCAGCCTGCCGGCGTCCTCCGGCACGACGATCAGGCCGTCGGCCGACGCGAGGGAGGCCATCTGATGGGAGCCCTGCGCCCCGAGCGGCACCACGGACGGCGGTTCGCCCCCCGGCTGGCGCAGCTTCCCCCGCAGGAACTGGCGTATGCCCGTCGGGGAGATGACGTCATCGGTTAGCACCGCCCGCACCACGGGGAGCGGGTCGGGGGGCAGGCCCTGCATGACGCGCAGGGCGGGCCGTACGAACACCTGGAACGACACGTAGGCGCTGACGGGGTTGCCCGGAAGGGTGAACACGGGTGTGCCTTTGAGAAGCCCGAACCCCTGGGGCTTGCCGGGACGCATCGCGACCTTGTGGAAGCCGACCGTGCCCGTCCCCGCCAGCACCTCCTTGACCACGTCGCGCGCGCCCATCGACACCCCGCCTGAGGTGACGATCGCGTCGGCTCGGGTCAGCTGGTCCTCCAGGGCGTCCATGACCTTCTGGGGATCGTCCCCCACGGTGGCCTGCCGGTAACCGACTCCCCCGGCCTCGGCCACCGCGAGGGTGAGCATGTAGCTGTTGGAGTCCCAGATCTCCCCGGGGGCGAGCCGTTCGCCGGGCTCGCGCAGTTCGGTGCCCGTGGACAGCACCACGACGCGCGGCCTCGGCCGTACGGTGACGCGCGCACGGCCCACCGCGGCGATCATGCCGATCTGCGCCGCGCCCAGGCGGGTGCCGGGCTCGGCCACGACCTGGCCCGCCGCGACGTCCTCACCGGCCCTCCTGATGGAGTTGCCGGGGGGCGCGGGCCGGGTTATGCGCACCGAGGCGGTACCGCCGTCGGTCCACTCCACCGGGACGACCGCGTCGGCCCCCGCGGGGATGGGCGCGCCGGTCATGATGCGCGCCGTCAGCCCCGGGCGTATGGCCGACACCCCCGGGTCCCCCGCGGCGATGTCGCCGACGACCGGGAGCACCACCGGATCGGTCTCCGACGCCCCTGCGACGTCGGCCGCCACCACCGCATACCCGTCCATGGCGGAGTTGTCGAACGGGGGAAGCGGCACGGGCGCCGGCACCGGCTCGGCCAGGACGGTGCCGTGCGCCTCCAGCAATGCCAGGTCCAGCGGCGGAAGCTCCCGGACGGCGCCCAGGATCTCCGCCAAATGCTCGTCGACGGTTCTCATGCCCACGGTCCCCCAGTGTGGCGCGCGGCCACGGCGGCTACGAACCCTCCGCGCCGTCGGCCGCGTCGTGCCGCTTGACGAACTCGCGCAGCCACGGGATGAACTCGGGTGCCAGGTCGGGGCGCTCGGAGGCGAACTGCACCACGGTGCGCAGGTATTCGAGCTTGTTGCCGGTGTCGTAGCGGCGGCCGCGGAACTTCACCCCGTACACGGTGCCGCCCTGCTCCTGCGGCATCTCGGCGAGGGTGCGCAGCGCGTCGGTGAGCTGGATCTCGCCGCCGCGCCCAGGCGGGGTCTTCTCCAGCACGTCGAACACGGCCGGGTCGCACACGTACCGGCCGATGATGATCCAGTTGCTGGGCGCCTCGTCCGCGGCGGGCTTCTCCACCAGGTCGGTGATGCGCACCACGTCGTCCTCGTCGGTGCCCTCGATGGCGGCGCAGCCGTAGGCGGAGACCTGGTCCGGCGGCACCTCCATCAGCGCCACGACGCTGCCGCCGCGCTGCCGGCGCACCTCGATCATGCGGCTGAGCAGCCGGTCCCGGGAGTCGATCATGTCGTCGCCGAGCAGCACGGCGAACGGCTCGTCGCCGACGTGCTGGCGGGCGCAGAGCACCGCGTGCCCGAGGCCGCGCGGCTCGCCCTGCCGGACGTAGTGCATGGTCGCCAGGTCGCTGGACTCGCGGACGGCGGCCAGGCGCTCCTCATCGCCCTTGGCGCGCAGCGCCTCCTCCAGCTCGTAGGCGCGGTCGAAGTGGTCCTCGATCGACCGTTTGCTGCGGCCTGTGATCATCAGCACGTCGGTGAGGCCGGCGTCGACGGCCTCCTCGACGACGTACTGGATCGCGGGCTTGTCGACAACCGGGAGCATCTCCTTGGGGGTCGCCTTGGTGGCGGGCAAGAATCGGGTACCGAGGCCCGCCGCCGGGACCACCGCCTTCTGCACAGGTACGAAGTCGGCCATAGAAAGACCCTAGTCATCAACGAGGACCGCAGCGTGCACCACACCGACGCCAAACTCTCGCGCCGCGCCGAACTGCTGGCCAGGCGCACGGCCATGGATTCGGGCGCGCGCGCCGCCGCGGCCCGTTCACTGCGGGACACGCTGTTGTCCACCCCCGAGGTGGAGATGGCGGGGACCATCGCGGCGTACGTGTCGATCGGCGCCGAGCCCGACACGCGGGGGCTGCTGTTCGCCTTGTGGAAGCGGGGCGCGTACGTGCTGCTGCCCCGTCTCCTGCCGGACCGCGACCTGGACTGGGCCTCCTACGAGGGGCCCGATTCGCTCGCTCCGGGGCCGCGCGGGCTGCTGGAGCCCACCGAGCCTTCCCGTGGGCCGGACGCTGTGGCAAGCGCGGACGTGGTGCTCGTCCCGGCGGTCGCCGTGGACCGCACGGGGATGCGGCTGGGCCGGGGCGGCGGTTCGTACGATCGCGCTCTGGCTCGGGTGGGCCCCGCCATCCTCACCGTGGCGCTGCTGTACGAGGGGGAGCTGGTCGACACCCTGCCCGCCGAACCGCACGACCAGCGGGTGCGAGCCGCCGTGACGCCGTCCGAGGGCCTTGTCCGCTTCCCGTTCTGAAGCTTCCCGTTCTGAAGCTTCCCGTTCTGAAGCTTCCCGTTCTGAAGCTTCCCGTACTGAAGCTTTCCGTACTGAAGCTTTCCGTACTGAAGCTTCCCGTCCTGAAGCTTCCCGTCCTGAAGCTCCCGTCCCAGAGGTCGCGCCGGGGGCGGCGCCATCGCGTACGGGCGGGACCGGGGCGAGTACGGGCGGAAGGTCCGCCGTGCGTAGAGTTTTGATCGTCCGACCCCGTCCGCTGCCCCGCGGTCGCGTGCCGACGCAAGGGAGTCCTTCAGATGACGAAGCCGTGGCGGATCCTCGCCCTGGCCCCGCTGGACCCGTCCCTGATCCGCGGCATCCTCGAACCGGTGGCGGGCGACGCGGCGGAACTCGTCTTCCCCGCGGAGCGGGAACGGAGCGCGCTCCTGGACGCGCTGGCCGACGCCGAGCTGGTGCTGGCGGACTTCAGCGGACGTCTGGCGCTGGACGCCGAGGCCGTGGCGGCGGCACCGCGGCTGGCGTTCGTGCAGATGCCCGCCGTGGGCACGGACAGCCTCGACCTGGACGCGCTCACCGCCGCGGGTGTGCCCGTGGCCAACGCGGCGGGGGCCAACGCCCGTTCGGTGGCCGAGTGGGCGGTCGGCGCCGCGTTCGCTCTCTGCCGCCACCTCGCGTGGTGCGACCGACGCGTCCGCGAGGGCGGATGGCCGCAGGTGGAGATGCTGGGGCGGGGCACCCGGGAACTGCGGGCCCAGCGCGTCGGAATCCTGGGGTACGGGGCGATCGGCTCCGAGACCGCCCGGCTGTTCCAGGCGCTGGGGTGCGCGGTGTCGTACTGGTCTCGCCGGCGGCGCCCCGACGCCACGGCCGCCTACCGTGAGCTGGACGACCTGCTCGCCAACTCGGACATCCTCGTGGTGACGCTGCCGCTCACGGACGAGACACGCGGCCTGCTGGGCCCCGACCGCCTCGCCCGCCTCCCCCAGGGGGCCATGCTGGTCAACGCGGCGCGCGGCGGCATCGCCCCTGACGAGGCGGTGCTGGCGGCGCTGGAGTCCGGGCGGCTGGGCGCCGCCGCGCTGGACGTGTTCGACGAGGAGCCGCCGCCCGCCGACAGCCCTCTGCGCCAGCACGAGAACGTGCTGCTGTCCCCGCATGCGGCCGGTACGACGCTGGACGCGCAGCTGGCGATCGCGTCGGCGGTGCAGGAGAACCTCGCCGCCGTCCTGGCCGGGCGCCCCGTGGCCAACGTCGTGAACGCCGTGGAGCCGCTGGTCCGGCGGCGCTGACGCGCACGGCGGCCGTCGCGGCGACGGCGTCGTTCACGTCCCGGGCCGGATCGCCCCAAGAGCCGGTTAAGCGGCGGCCCCCAGGGCAGTAAACAGGCTGGTTGGGGCATGTCCCGGCCCCCCGCTTCCGGATCGCCCCCAAACCGAATGTGTGTGTGAAGCACATAAATCGGTAGGATCGCGAACGATTTGACTTCGCGGCCCCGCAGGGGAGGGATGTGCGGCTCGAACTCTGGCTACTCTTCGGCTCGATACTCGTACTCATTGCAATCCTAGCGGTCCGGCTGTCCCACAGGGCGGGATTGCCGACCCTTCTGGCGTACATGGGCATCGGCCTGTTCCTCGGCGAGGCCGGGCCCATCGGCCTGCGCTTCGACAACGCCGAACTGGCGGAGGTGCTGGGGCTGGCCGCGCTCGTCCTGATCCTCGCCGAGGGCGGCATCACCACCAACTGGCGCAACGTACGGCCGTCCGTGCCCGCGGCACTGGCCGTCTCCACGCTCGGCACCCTCATCAGCGTGGTCATCGTGGCGGTCGCCGTGCACTGGCTCCTCGACATGGACTGGCACTTGGCGTTCCTGCTGGGGGCCGTCCTGGGCCCCACGGACGCGGCCGCGGTGTTCTCCGTGCTGCGCCGCCTGCCGCTACCGTCCCGGCTCGTCGGGCTCCTGGAGGCCGAGTCGGGATTCAACGACGCCCCCGTCGTCATCGTGGTCGTCTGGCTCAGCACCCACACCGGCATGCCCAACGTGGCGGAACTGGTCGGAATGATGGTGTACGAGCTGGCCGCGGGCGGCGCCTTGGGGTTCCTCATCGGCTGGCTGGGCGCGTACGCGCTGCGCCGGATCGCCCTGCCCGCCTCCGGTCTCTACCCCATCGCCGTGCTGTCCCTGGCGATCGGTTCGTACGGGGCCGCGGCCTTTGTGCACGCCAGCGGTTTCATGGCCGTGTACGTCAGCGCGTTGGTGCTGGGCAATACGCGGCTTCCGCACCGCCCCGCCACCCGGGGGTTCGCCGAGGGCATCGCCTGGCTGGCCCAGATAGGCCTGTTCGTGATGCTGGGGCTGCTGGCCGACCCCGAGGAATTGCCCGCGCAGATCGTCCCCGCACTCGTGGCCGGATTCGTCCTGCTGCTGGTGGCCCGCCCCGTGTCGGTGCTGCTGTCCACGGCGGGGTTCGGGCTGTCGCTGGGCGAGAAGGCGTTCGCCTCCTGGGCGGGCCTGCGCGGCGCCGTGCCGATCGTGCTGGCCACCATCCCGATGGTGGAGGACGTGGCGGGCGCCGACCGGCTCTTCTCCATCGTCTTCACCATCGTCGTGGTGTTCACCCTGCTGCAGGGGCCGACGCTGCCGCTGGCGGCCCGCCTGTGCCGGCTGAAGAGCGACCAGGAGGCCCGCGAGCTGGACGTCGAGGCCGCCCCGTTGGAGGAGCTGCACGCCGACCTGCTGGAGGTCCGGGTGCCCCGCGACTCGCTGCTGAACGGCGTGGAGATCTTCGAGCTGCGGCTGCCGCAGGGCGCCTCGATCACGCTGATCGTGCGGAACGGGACCAGTTTCGTCCCCGGGCCGACGACGGCGCTGCAGGCGGGCGACAGGATGCTGGTGGTCACGACCGCGGCCGTGCGGGAGGCCACGGAACGCCGCCTGCGGGCCGTCAGCCGCCGCGGCAAGCTGGCGGGCTGGTTCGGCGAGACCGGGATGTAGCCGGCGGCACCCGGCCGCCGGGGGCGCGACCTGCGGGAACAGGCCGCGCGCAAATCAGGTTCTACGCATGGGTACCATTAGCAGTCGTTCTAGGTGAGTGCCAGCCCGCGCAGCCGGGCTGAGTCAGCGAGGAGGAACCGTGCCGACGTATGAGTACGTTTGCACCGAGTGCGGCGAACCTCTGGAGGTCGTGCAGAAGTTCAGCGACGCCGCGCTGACGGAGTGCCCGGCGTGCAACGGCAGGCTTCGCAAGGTCTTCTCCGCCGCGGGCATCATCTTCAAGGGTTCCGGCTTCTACCGGACCGACAGCCGCAACTCCGGCTCGTCCTCGACCCGCGGCACCTCCAACGGCTCGAAGAGCTCCTCCTCCAGCACGTCCGAGTCGTCGAGCTCGAACGGCTCGTCCTCGTCGTCGGATTCCTCGTCGAGCTCGTCCTCCTCGTCGTCGAGCAAGGTCGCCTGACCCGCGGACGCACCCGTCCGAAGGATCATGGTCGGTTCCCAGGAGCCGCACCCGCCGCCCATGGTCCTTCGGACTCTTCCCCTTCCCGTTTCGCCTTCCCCCGACGCCCCGGCGCCTCCTCCGGCCCGTGACCGGAAGCGGCCGTCGCCGGGCTCGCCGGCTGCCCGTCCCCAAGGCGCGCGTCACGTTCACGACGCCCGCACAGGACGGATGCCGCCTCCTCCGCGAGGCGTAGCCGCGTTGAGCCGCCCCCATGCGCGGCGGCCTCTCTCCCCGCCCGCCTGACTCCTCCTCCCGCAGCGCCGGTCGCACTGGCAGAGCGGCATGAGCACCAGGCACGCCGCTCTTCTGCGCAGCACCGCCGTCCCATGCCCGCGTCCCCGTGCGTGGGCGACGAGACGCCTCCGCCACCGCCTCTACGCCTCGCGCAGTAGGGGACGGGGCGGAGGCGTGCTTCATCTGAGGTAGCGCCACTCCCGTCCAGCGCGGGACGACCGCCGCCGCGTCCACGGCGGACGATGGTCAGGCCCAGAGCGGAGCAGCGCTCAGCCACCCCTCGGGACGTCCACCCGCTCCGCGAACTCGCGATAGTACTTGACAACCCTCTAATCCCGAGACCCTCCACCCCGCAACCGAAACGCGATATATCTCAAATTTGCGGGAGAAGCCATGAACGCACCCCCTGATGCTCCCCCCGAACCCGGCGGCCCCGGCGGCCGCATCGCGGGGTTCATCGCCGGACGGCGCACCAAGTGGGTCGTGCTGGCCCTCTGGGTCGTGCTGCTGGCCGCCCTCGGCCCGCTCGCCGGCCGGCTCGGCGACGTCGAGGACGACGACGACGCCTCCTGGCTGCCCGGCGGCGCCGAGTCCACGCAGGTCGTCAAGTTGCAGGAGCGGTTCCGCGACGACGAGACGATGCTCGCCGTGATCGTCTACGAGCGGCCGTCCGGCATCACCGCCGCCGACCAGGCCAAGGCCCGCTCCGACCTCGCGGCGTTCGCCGGACTGCCGGGCGCGCAGCAACCGCAGGGGCCGTTCCCCAGCCGGGACGGCAAGAGCCTGCAGACCCTCGTCCCGCTCACCGACATCGACGCCGTCAAGGCCGTCGACGACGCCCGCGACCTGGCCCGGCGCGGCCCGCCCGGGCTGACGGCGCACGTCACCGGCCCCGCGGCCGCCCGCGCCGACATGATCAGGGTCTTCGACACCATCGACGGCTTCCTGCTCATGGCCGCCGGCCTCGTCGTGATCGTCCTGCTGCTGTTCATCTACCGCAGCCCGCTGCTGTGGATCGTCCCGGTGCTCAGCGCCCTGGTCGCGCTCGGCCTGGCCCAGTCGGTGGTGTACCTGCTGGCCCGGTACGCCGACCTGACCGTCAACGGGCAGAGCGCCGGCATCCTGACCGTCCTGGTGTTCGGCGTGGCCACCGACTACGCGCTGCTGCTGGCCGCCCGCTACCGCGAGGAACTGCACCGGCACGCCGACCGGCACGAGGCCATGGCGTTCGCGCTGCGCCGCGCCGCCCCTGCGATCATCGCCTCCGCCGCCACCGTCGCCGTCGGCCTGCTGTGCCTGCTGGTCGCGGAGATGAACTCCACCGCGGGTCTCGGGCCGGTCGCCGCCGCCGGCGTGATCACCGCGCTGGCGTCCATGACCACCCTGCTGCCCGCCCTGCTGGTGATCTGCGGACGGTGGCTGTTGTGGCCTCTGGTGCCCCGCTACGACGCCAGTTACCTGGCGCCCGAGGCGTACGAGGCCGAGCACGGCTTCTGGAGCCGCATGGCCGGGCTGGTCGGCCGCCGCTCCCGGGTGATCTGGGCCGTCACGTCGGTCGGCCTGGTCGCGCTGCTGTTCGGGCTGGGCTCGCTGCCGGCGCAGGGGCTGTCGGACGCCGGCCAGTTCGTCGACAAGCCCGACTCGGTGGCCGGGGCGGAGGCCGTCGCCCGGCACTTCCCGGCGGGCTCGGGCTCGCCCGCCGTCATCATCGCCAACTCCTCCGCCTCCCGGCAGGTCGCCGCCGCCGTCTCCGGCACGCCCGGGGTGGCCGAGCTGAGCCGTCCGGTCACCGCCGCGGGACTGGTGCAGTACGAGGCGACGCTGCGCGACCCCGCCGACAGCAAGGCCGCCCAGCGCACCGTCGACCGCCTGCGCGACGCGGTGCACGCGGTGCCCGGTGCCGACGCCAAGGTCGGCGGTACCACCGCCATCTCCCTTGACACCAACCGCGCCGCCGACCGCGACAACCTGGTCATCATCCCGGTCGTCCTGGCGGTGATCCTGCTCATCCTGGTCGCGCTGCTGCGGGCACTGGTCGCCCCGCTGCTGATGATGGCCACCGTGGTGCTGTCATTCCTGGCCTCCGTGGGCGCCAGCGCACTGGCCTTCCGGCACGTGTTCGGCTTCGAGGGGTCCGACGCCGTGTTCCCCCTGCTGGCGTTCATCTTCCTGGTGGCGCTGGGCGTGGACTACAACATCTTCCTGATGCACCGGGTGCGGGAGGAGTCGCAGGCCCTCGGCACGCGCCGCGGGGTGCTGCGCGGCCTCACCGTCACCGGCGGCGTCATCACCTCGGCCGGGCTGGTGCTGGCGGCCACGTTCGCCGCCCTGACGACCCTGCCGCTGGTCGGCATGGTCGAGATAGGCTTCGTCGTCGCCTTCGGCGTGCTGCTCGACACGCTGATCGTCCGGTCGCTCCTCCTGCCCGCCCTGTCGTACGACCTCGGCCGCCGCATCTGGCTCCCGGGCGCGCTGGGACGGCGCCGCCCGTCCTGCGAGCCGGACTCGTCCAAGGCCCTGACCCAGGTGAGCTGACCCTCACCACCGAAGGGGCCCGGCGCCGCGCCGGACCCCTTCGCATCGGCGCGCCGGACCCGTCCCGAAGATCATTCGGCAGGTTATCCACAATGGGCGGCGGGACTCCCGGCCGGACGCCGCCGATGGCTAGTGTCGGCGCCATGTCCACTGTTTCGCAGCCCTCCCCCTCCGAGCCCGCCGCCGAGATCGGGGTCATCGGCGGCTCCGGCTTCTACTCCTTCCTCGACGACGTCGAGGAGGTCGACGTCGCCACCCCCTACGGGCCGCCCAGCGACCGCATCGCCCTCGGGGTGCTGGGCGGCCGCCGGGTCGCCTTCATCCCCCGGCACGGCCGCGACCACCGCTTCCCGCCGCACCGCATCCCCTACCGGGCCAACATGTGGGCGCTGCGCTCCCTCGGCGTGCGCCAGGTGGTGGCCCCCAGCGCGGTCGGCTCGCTGGTCGCCGAGCACGGCCCCGGCACGCTCGTCGTCCCCGACCAGCTCGTCGACCGCACATCCGGGCGAGCGCAGACGTACTACGACGAGGGCGCCGCCATCCACCTGTCGTTCGCCGACCCGTACTGCCCGGCGGGCCGCCGCACCGCCGTGGCGTCCGCCCGCGACACCGGCTGGGAGCCGGTCGACGGCGGCACCCTCGTCGTCATCGAGGGCCCGCGGTTCTCCACCCGCGCCGAGTCGCGGTGGTATGCGGCGCAGGGCTGGACGCTGGTGGGCATGACCGGCCACCCCGAGGCCGTCCTGGCCCGCGAGCTGGCGCTGTGCTACACGCCGCTGTGCCTGGTCACCGACCTGGACGCCGGAATCGAGGAGGGCGAGGGCGTGACGATGGAGGAGGTCCTGCGCGTCTTCGCCGCCAACATCGACAGGCTGCGCGTCCTGGTCGCCGAGGTGGTCCAGTCCCTGCCCGCGACCCGTGACTGCTTCTGCCCGAACGTCCTGGACGGCATGAAGCTGCCCCTGGAGCTGCCGTGAGGGCGGCGCGTCTGCGGCGGCTCCTGGCGGCGCTGTCGGCCGCGCTCGCCACCGGCCTGGCCGTGCTGGCGCTGCGCCCGTCCCCGGCCGCCACCGTCCGGGTGCTGGCCGCCGCCCGCGACCTGCCCTCCGGCACCGTCCTGGGCCCCCGCGACGTGCGCCCGCTATCGCTGCCGCCCGACGCGGTCCCCGCCGGGGCGTTACGCGAGAACGCCGTCGGCCGCACCCTCGCCGGCCCCATGCGCCGCGGCGAGCCGCTCACCGACGCCCGCCTGCTGACCGGCGGACTCCTGCGCGGCTACGGAGCCGGCACGGTCGCCACCCCCATCCGCATCGCGGACGCGGGGGTGGCCCGCCTCCTGCGGCCCGGCGACCGGATCGACGTGCTCGCCGCGCCGTCCCCCGGCACCCCGTTCTCCCGCACGGTGGTCTCCTCGGCCCCGGTGGTGGCGGTCCCCAGGCTCCGCTCCGACCAGGGAGCCCTGATCGTCCTGGCCACAGACCGCACCCAGGCCGCAGCGCTGGCGGCGGCGGGCTCCTCCCTCTCCGTGACCATCTCCGGCGCTCCGGCCGACCCGCCGCAGAACGATGCCCGCCGATGAACCGGACGGCCCCCTATACCGGCGGACCCGGGAGTTGATATTCTCGCTCCGCAATCTGATAACTACGGAACGTCACGAGTGAGGGCATCGTGAGCGGCTTCAAGAAGTTCCTCCTGCGCGGCAACCTCATCGAACTGGCGGTCGCGGTCGTCGTCGGCGCCGCGTTCAGCGCCCTGGTGACCGCCTTCGTGAACGCCTTCATCGGTCCGCTCATCGCCCTGCTCGGCGGCCAGCCCAACTTCAGCGGCCTGGCTTTCACGATCAGCGGCACCACGTTCCCCTACGGCGTCTTCATCACCGCCGTCATCTCCTTCCTGATCATCGCCGCGGTCGTGTACTTCCTGGTCGTCCTGCCCACCAGCAAGCTGCTAGAGCGGATGAACAGGGCCGAGAAGGCCGGCGAGCAGCAGTGCCCGCACTGCCTCAGCGACATCCCCCAGATGGCCACCCGCTGCAGGTTCTGCACCGCCGAACCGACCCCTGCTTGACCCTGCGTCCCCGGCTCTCCGATAAGCAGTCCGCACAGTCCTCCGAGCCGCTCGCCAACCTCCCGACGCCGGCCGCTTGCCACCCGCCCGCTCAACACCACGCGGACCGACGCACCACACGCCCTCACCGCGCCCGTGCCAACGCACCCATCACAACACCCGCGCCCCTCAAACCACACCGCCAGGGTGTGTCCGGTGGATCATGATGGGCCCGCAGCAGTGCGGTGACCAGGGCGATCCCGACCGCGTTGCTCCGTTGGCAGGCGGCCGCCGCACCGCCCGCTCGCACATGACGGCGGCGAAGCCGCAGACTCGCAAGCACGCAGCGGACGACCCGGCACATCGGCCGCGCAGCTCGGCGCTACACGGAACGAGGCGGTACATGTGCTTGCCGTCCCAACCCTGGAAAGCACCACCGGCCAGTCCTACGCCATCCGGGACCCGAGCCGTGCTGCCGGACGCGCTCAGGCAGCTGATGCGGCAGTCGGTGCTGACCACCCGGTTCTCGGTGGGGTCGGCCGACGCGCTGCGCCGCACCCGCGAGCTGCTGCAGCAGGGGGGCATCTTCGCCGCGGCGCGCCTGGGCACCCGGCGTCGTGGGTCTGGCGTGTCGGCCGTCCGGCGTCACCGGCAGCCCGCGCCGCCGTGGCCGGTGAGGTCGTACCAACGCGTCGGGGCGCTCAGTCGTCCCCTTCGGTGCCGTATTCCCAGTGCCATGGCTCGAAGGGATTGCTGTAGGCCCAGGCGGGGTGGAACCAGCCGTACTTCTTGGAGTTGGCCTCCATCCAGCGGAACTGCACAGAGCCCGCGATCTGCACGCCGCCGCAGAGGTCGACGGCCTGCCCGCGGCCGTGGTTGCTGGTGCCGGGGACGGCCGCGAACCCGGGTCGCTCCGCGTACACCCGCTGCTGGTCCGCCAGGCTGCGATAGGAGTCGGTCACGCAGATGTTGCGTCCGAACCGCCGCTTGTAGGCGTCGTTGAGCTTGTAGAAGGCCAACGCCGCGTCCGCCCGCAACTGCTCGCCCTTCTGCGGCAGCGGGCACAGGTAACGCGAGGGGATCAGCCCGTTGGGGAATTTGCGGGCTCCCGCGGCCAGATTCTTGGGACACATCGCCTGCAGGCGCTTGTCGCGCTCGGCCTGCATCTGGTCGAGCATCGCGGTGAGCTGCTTGGTGAGCTGCGCCGACCTGTCCCGCAGGCTCTGGACCTGCTGCTCCAGCTTGGTCTGCGCCACGGCGTTGCGCGACTGCAGCTCCTGCGCCGTCGAGGCCAGCCGCTGCCGCCGCTGCTGCAGGTCGTCCGCCTGCTGCACCAGCGCCTGCCGTCCCCCTGCGATGTAGGCCATGTCCGCGGTCGACCGCAGCCCCTCGCCGGCGTCCCCAGAGAAGATCGACATCGCGCCCCCGGCCCCCGGCTGCTGGTAGGAGGCGTTGGCCAGCCGGGCCACCGGCTGCCGGATCCGGTTGAGCTCGGCCTCGGCCGCCGCCAGGTCCTTGAGCGTGTCCCGCAGCTTGGCCTGCGACTTGGCCAGCTCCCTCTTGCGGTTCTCCATCTGGCGGGTGGCCTTCTGCAGTTCCGTGCGCGCCTTGTCCGCCTCACGGCGCAGCGATTCCACGGTGTCGCGCTGGCGGGTGGCGGCACCCGTGTGCGGTGCGCCGATGACAGCGAACATCACCAGGAAGACCGCGGTCAGCGCCGCCGACCGAGGAACTGGCACGTCGGGTTCCTCCTGATGCCTGAAGCGGAGAATAGCGGCAGGAACGCTACTACAGCTTCACCATGAACTGGGCGTAACCGAGGTCATCGAACGCGGTAACCGTTCCTTTGACACCATTCGCGCAGGAACGGGTTCTCCGACCAGCCCGGAGGACACACCCGCGGCCGCTCCCACTGGCGCCACCGATCCTGCCGGGTCGGTGAAGCGGTCGGCCGAGGCCGCGCCGACACGGTGGCCTTGGACGACGGCGTCGAACGCGACGTCCGCACAGGCCGCGGCGTGGACGCCGACTGCGGTGTGGACGTCGGCTGCGGCGGCACGTACTCCCCGACCGTCGGACCGACGGACACCGGCGCCGGCGCCACCCGCGCCTGTGCCGTAGCGGCGCTCTGCGGCTCGGTAGGCGGCGTGTCCCGGCGCATCCCCACCACTGCGATCACCGCGACGACCGCGATGACCCCACCGCCGACGAGAAGCCCTCTGCGTGGCCTCCGCCCCTCGGCGCCCTTCGCCGTTGGTCCACCACGATGCCGTCCCGTCACGGCACCGAAGCGTACCGCCGGCGCCGGATCCGGCCTAGGGGACACCGTTCAAGGGGAAGCGATCGCTCGCCGCTTCCCCTACCCTGTAGGTGCCGTCCGCTAGGCTCTAGCGAGACAGGCCTCCGTAGCTCAGGGGATAGAGCACCGCTCTCCTAAAGCGGGTGTCGCAGGTTCGAATCCTGCCGGGGGCACCGATCCCGACAGTTCGCGAAGCTTCTCAGCGCCTACGTCAAAGTAGGCGCTGGGAAAGCGGAACACCGGCTGGACGTGGTGCCGTCCGGTGACGTGGACTTCGTGGACGAGCGACTGGATGAGCGCCTTGCGGGCGGCGGGTGCGCCGTGGTCGACGGCCTCTCGGATGCGGTCTCGTACCTTCGCAAGGTCGTTCTCGGTCGGCGTCTGCGGAACGTCGGCGAGGGCGTCGAGGATTTCGATCTTGCGTTCGCGGAGCTGAGCGACTTTGTCCGCGAGTTCGCGTACGCGGTGCCCGCAGGTGTCTTCGGGCAGGGTCTTGGCCTCGAAGGCATGCAGGTAGCGCTCGATGCCGGCCTCGGCGTCGGTGATCTCTGTTTCCACGACCTGGAGCTCTTTCTGGTCGATCTGTTGTCGTTCGGCGCGGCGTTCGGCCACTGCGGCGACGGCCTTCTCGAACAGGCCGACGTTTTGGTAGGTGGCCGGCAGCGCTTCGATGACGGCTTGGTCGAGTTGCTCGGCGGGCAGCTGTTCGGCGTTGCAGCTGTGGATGCCGTACCTGTTGCGGGAGTAGCAGGTGCAGTACCGGTAGGTGTACTTGTTGCCGGTGGCGGCGGTGCCCAGATAGTGCGTGCAGATGACCCGGCCGGTGAGCATGTAGTCCGAGGCGTTCGAGGCCCGCTTGTTGTGGTCCTCGCCACGGGCGACGAGGATCTCCTGGGCGGCCATGAAGACCTCCCGGTCGACCAGGGCGGTGTGCGGCGCGCTGTCGTAGTGGTCGCGGAAATAGACCTCGCCGAGGTAGACCCGGTTGCGCAGCACGGTCAGGACCGCGTCCCGGCTCCAAGGCATGCCGTTCTTGGTGCGGTGGCCGCGCTTGTTGAGCAGGTTGGCGATGGTCTTGGCGCCGACGTGCTGGTGGGCGTAGCGGTCCAAGTTCAGGGTTTGGACAGGGCCGGCCACCCGCCACGGCAAGCCCCCCGAACTCCACCTCCGCGCATCCACCATCTGGCTACGCAACCTGCCGCCTCTCCCACGATCCGAACTACGAACACGGCCTCGTATGCGGGCATGGCGTTCGCGGAAGTTCTGCTCGCCGCCGGCATGGTTCTCGGCAGCCTTGGCGTGTTGATCGAGGCGCTGCGCCGGCGGCGTTCGCAACCGGCATCGGCACCGGGCATGCCGGTGCCGCCCGAGGCGCTGGATCGGGCGCGCCTCCTGCTGAGCAAAGGCCGCCTGATCGAGGCGGTCAAGAAGGTACGGAAGGCCACCAGCCTGGGCCTTGTCGAGGCCAAACAGGTCGTGGACGCCCTGCGTGGCCATCAGGTGCCCTGACGCCTCACCGCCTCTCGTATGCGCGAACCCCGGTCCGATGCGGTCCTGGCATGGCGCGACCGGTCGGCGTGGCTCTCGCGCGCCGACCCGGCGGCACCTCGTGCTGTCTGCTGATCGGTTCGGTCGGTTGTTCCGCGGAGGTCTTCTGCCTGTGGGAGCGTCTCGCCGCTCTCGTGCTCGCGGGCCTGCCGGGTCGCCTCCGGGTACGTCTCTCGTTTGGCGTGCATGGGCGGCGCCCCCAGGCTTGCGCGGTCACTTTCGCTCCGGAACGATCGTGACCCCGATGGCGAGGCTGAGTGCGCCGATGATGGCGGCGGTGATGGTGGGGGCGGCGTCGCCGCCGGTGGCGAGTGCGAACCCGCCGATGCCGGCGCCGAGAGCGCTGGCGATGTAGATCGCGGATCCGTTGAGTCCGATGGCGACGGGGGCGAGTGTAGGCACGGTCGCGAACAGCCGGTGTTGCTGGGGGACGATGGTGAGGCCGACGGCGAGGCCGAGTGCGGCCATGGTGAGGGTCGCGGCACCGTCGAGGGTGCGGGTGAGGGTCAGGGCCGCGGTGACGATGGTGACGCCGCACGCGCCGAGCAGCAGTGTGGTCCGTGCGCTTTGGCGGCGGACGAGCCGGGGCACGAGGGCTGTTCCGGTGACCTGGCCGGCGCCGTAGGTGAGCATGGCCACGACGATCCGGGCTCCGGAGCTGTGCATGATCGCGGGTAGGTAGGCGATGACGAGGAAGCCCGGGGTCATGACGGTCACGGTGCCGGTCAGGATGCCGAGCACTCGGGTGTCGGTCAGGGCCCTGCCGCGCTGTCGCAGGCTGAGACGGGGGGCGTGGGCCGGGGGCAGGAGGCGGATGGCGAGAGTGGAGACGGTGGCGAGGGCGACGAGGACCCACATCGCGGTGCGCCAGCCCCAGGTCTGGCCTACGAGGATGCCGAAGGGCAGGCCAGCGACCAGGGCGACGGAGCTGCCGCCGGCGACGGTGGCCAGCGATCGGGCGCGGTGTTCGTCGTCGCTGAGGATGCCGGCGGTGCCGTAGGCGGTGGCCTGGTATGCGGCCGCTCCGAGCGCGGCGAGGACGCGGCCGGCGGCGACGGCGGCGAAGGTGGGTCCGGTGGCCTGCATGATCACGCCGGCGATGAACACGGCCATTCCGGTCGCGAGGAGGATGCGGCGGTCCCAGTTGCCGGTGAGTGCCGCGATGACCGGTGAGCCGATGGAGTAGACGAGCGCGAACAGGGTCGTGAGCTGGCCGGCGGTGCTGGCCGAGACGTGCAGGGAATGCGCGACCTGCGGCAGCAGCCCGGACAGGACGAAACCGTCCACGCCGAGGGTGAAGGTACCGATCGACAGGACCAACAGGGCGACGGTGCGCAACGCGCCCGTGGCCGCTGGACGGGGTGTCGTCGTGGTGGGCGGCTGCGTGCGCGCGGTGTTCATCGCTGCGCCTCCGTGAAGAACCGGCCGTGTGCGAGGTCGTCGAGCAGGCCCGGGCCGGACGGCTGCCAGCCGAGCAGGCGGCGGGTGGCGATGCTGGATGCGGGGGCGTCTGTCCCGACCACACTCGACAGCCGACCGAAGTGCGCCTCGGCCTGGTCGGCGGGCACTGAACGCACCGGGATGCCGAGCCGGCCGCCGATGAACTCGGCGATCGCCCGCAACCGGACTCCATCTTCACCGACGGCGTGCAGGACCGACCCGGCCGGCGCGCTGTCCATCGCCAGCCGGAACAGCCGAGCCGCGTCCTGTCGGTGCACGGTCGGCCAGCGCTGCGAGCCGTCCCCGACGTAAGCCGAGATGCCTGTCCTTTCGGCGGTGTCAATGAGCGCGCCGACGAAGCCGCGCCTGACCTGGTCGTGCACCGATGGCGCGAGGCGCACCACCGACACGCGCACGCCGCGGTCGGCCAACGCCAAGGCGGTCTGTTCCGCTCCGGCGCGTGCGGCGCCTGGCGAAGCGGGATCGGGCGGGTCGGCCTCGGTGCCCACCCGGCCCGGTGCCAGCAGGAGCGTTCCCGACGTGACGACGAAGGGCCGCCCCGAACCGGCCAGCACGTCGCCGATCGCCGCTATCGCGCGCCGGTCGGCGCCCGCCGCTTGGTCGTAGGGCTCGCCGTGCTGAAACGCCAGGTGGATCACCCCGTCGGCGGCCTTCGCGGCCGCGCGCAGGCTGTCTGGATCGTCCAGGTCCCCGGGGTGGACGTCGGCCCTCTGCGCGGTCAGTCGTTCGGCCGACTGCGGCGAGCGGGCCAGCGCCACCACGTGGTGGCCGGCATCGAGCAACTGGGTGACCACGGCTGCGCCGATGAACCCCGATGCGCCCGTAACGAATACCTGCATGACGAGTACCTCCCGGCTGAAGCGTCGTACGGCGCGGACGACTTCCGTGCAAGCGTTTCAGAACTCACGATACGACTTCTTGAATGAACGTTCAAGAAGTCGTATCGTGGGCACATGGCCCGCACCGGTCGACCCCGCGCCTTCGACGAACACCAAGCCCTCACCCGCGCCCGCGACCTGTTCTGGTCACGCGGATACGCCGCGACATCGGTACAAGACCTGGTCGATGAGCTGAAGGTCCAGCGCGGCAGCCTCTATGCGGCATTCGGCGACAAGCGCAACCTGTATCTCAAGGCGGTCGCGCTCTACGCACAGGAGAACCGGGAGCGACTCGAAGCGATGCTCGGCGCCGGCCCGGTCCTGCCCGTGCTGCGTCGCATGCTCACCGAGCCCGCCTCACTGACCGGCGCGCAGGAGGGGGTGGAGCGGCGCCGCGGCTGCCTGGTCGGCAACACCACCGCCGAATTGCTTCCCCGCGACGAGCAGGCCGGCACGCTCGTGGCCGCGGCGTTCGAGGCATTCATCCAGACCGTGGCCGCCGCGCTCAGGCGCGGCCAGGAAACAGGAGAGATCGCCACCACGGCCACGCCCGAAGCCCAGGCGCACATGCTACTGATGCTCTTCCAAGGCGCAGCTTTGGTCTCCCGCGCCCAGCCCGCCCACGATCAGTTCGTCGCCGGCATCGACGCGGCACTCGACGCTTTGCGAGAACACTGATCGAGCCCCACAGGCCGTCACATCCGATCCGCCGCTGTGGTTTCCTGCAACTGGGGTATCGGAGGGTTGCGAGTCTCGAAAATGGACTTGCCTGCAGCGGCGCCGCGGTCCAAGAGGTCTCTCCATACTCCAGGACCAGCGTGCGCATGTGCTTGTACGACAACATCGCCGCGATCCCCGCGAGCACCACAACACTGGTGGTCGTCGCCCAGCGGATCGCCAGATCCCGCAGCCGCATCACCACTCACCACCCCCGACACCGTCAAGGCCGGCCCTCCCGGGCTGGTCACCGTTGTCGGCCAGCGAGGATGGAGGGGCTGCGCCCCCCGATCCGGTGCCGTTACCTGCGCGTTTCTGGCTGCGGTAGCCGTCCCGGCGGATCTTGGCGTGGACCGGGGCTACCTGCACCACCGGCCCCTCGATCAGGGGCGAAAGGTTCTTATTGTGTCGGGTTGGGTGCACCGCGGTGATCAGCAACAATAGGCCCTTACCAACACGAACGCCGGTCAGGGTCTTATTGTCCGAGCGTCGTTCGGCGCTCTTGAGCGACGCTGACCGACGCTTGGCGCTCCTGTTTCCCCCACTCTGATCATGGTTGCGTGTCGAGGTTGGCCCTGCCCGATCGGGAGGCGGCCGAGGATCTGCACCGCGGGACGCAGCCCGCGGTGAAATCCTCGGGCGTAGGCGCGCTGGGCCTCGGCCAGCCGGGGTGGCGGCGCATCCGGGCTGGTCGCCGACGGGGCCGTGGTCGGCAGGTCGAGGAGCCCGAGGAGCAGGTCACGGTCGCCCGGGGTCAGCGGCGCGGGGACGCGGCCGCCGGTCATCGCCGTGCACCGGTCGCGCCCGCGATCCGGGCGATCAGGCTTTCCAACGCCCGGCCGTAGGCGACGAACGCGTCCCGGTCGCCGGCACCGGACCCGCGATGCGGCCGCAGCGACACCGCCGTACCCGCTGCGCGGCAGCACCCCCAGGCACTCGACGACCCGGGCCTCGTCTTCGCCGGACGGGACGTAGACGACCTCGCCGCCGACGCCGACACGCGCGTCCTTCACGTGCACATGCACCACGTGGGACACGATCTCCCGGAGCATCGGCAGCGGCATATCCGTGCGCCACGCCGTTGCCGATGTCGAACAGAAGCCGCAGCGCCGGGCTGCCGATGCCGGTGACGAGGTCCAGCATCCGGTCGGCGCGGTCGCCCGCCCACCCGGTGCAGTTCGCCGGCATCGCCATTCGCACCGGCATCGCCCATCGGCGCCGCCGCCCTCGCGGCGGCCTCGCTCACCTCCGCCGCACCGGAGGGCGTGATCGTCGTTTTCCTGACCGAGGGCACCCAAGTCTCCTGGGCGGGAACCAGGCTGCGGAAGTACCCGGCGTGCCGGCCCCTGCCTCCGGGCGCGCACGTGGCCGCCGACCACAGCAACGGCACGCTGTTCTTCTACACGGACCCGTTCTGTGTTTCTCCGGTCCCACCGCCGTTCAAATTCATCCCTCCCGATTACAGCGCGCGCGTCTCCCCGAACGGCAGCTTCAGGGTCGGCTGACCGCACGCCGCGCTCCCACTGGCCGAGCTCCCACGGCAGGTCGGACGCCGACGACCGGCATCCCGGACGCACCGGCCGCCTCACCGCCGCCACCGGTCCGCCGTGCTCTCGAGCATCGGCGGCAGGAACACCACCAGGTCGAGGCCGACCCCAGGGCTGGTCAGTTGACGTTCGGCCATGTTGCGGCGGGTGTGGCGCCGGTGGTGGCCGGTCGTCGGTTATTGAAGGTTGCACTGAACGCGCGGGCAAACGATCAAAATGCCATTTGACCGCAAAGACTGGTCAATGCCTCCATTTGGCGCTCCACAGCCGTGCTTACGATGTGTCTAGCGGCAAGTCGGAATACACGTAGATTTCTTCAGGTGTACGTGAAGCTACGGGGGGGGCGAAGATGAACATGGCACCTGCATCCGGCGGCGGGCACGAGGCCGTACAGCGGTCGCTGGAGAACCTGGCGAGCAGGCTGGAGAAGACGCGGGGGCTGCGCGACGGACACGCGCTCCTGCACCTGGCCGGTGCAGGAGGGGGGACGTACGTGCTCTCCGCCGAGCGCGGTGAGGCGGCGGTCGCCACAAGCGAGGCCGGGGCCGCCCGCTCCGGCGAACCACCGGTGGTCGAGGTGATGGGAGACGCCGAGACCGTCCGGGCGATCCTGGACGGCGAGATCGACGCCCGCGAGCGCTTCCTGCAGGGAGGCCTGCGGGTACGCGGCGACCTCCGCTACCTCAGCGACGTCGCCCTCGAACTCGGGCTGCTTCGGCACCCGCTGTGAGCCGCACGAAAGGAGCACTGTCATGGCCGACACGGTCGCGACGGTCGGCCTGGTCCAGCGGGTCGCCGCGTCCACCGACTTCACCTGCGCATGGATCGGGCCCACGCCCACCGACGCCGAGCTGCTCATCGTGACCCACGACGGCACGGCGCCCGACATCGCACTGGCCGCCAGCCTCACCCAGATGCTGTCCGGCGCGGCCACCAACTACCGGGAGGTCCGGGCCCTGCACGCCAGTGACGACGCCAAGATCCTCACACTCCAGATCGATCCGGTGTAGCCGAAGGAGAAGGCCATGGCCGAGACGCAGGGCTTCGTCCAACGGTTCACCTGGCTGTCGGGACCGATGGGCTGCGCGTGGGTCGGCGCCGACGAGGCGCATGCCGAGCTGCTGACCCTGGCGCCCCCGGAGTCCGGCGACAGCGGGATGGGGGACGCGCTGGTCGAGGCGGCCCTGGGCGGCTGGCAGGTCCATGTGCTCCATGACGACGACTCCGCAAGGATCACGGGGGTGCGGCTGCCCGCACCCGACGTCGTCGCTCAGCCGCTGCAGATGGACGCGATGGAGGTGACTCAAGCGATCCAGGACCTGTCCCACTCCGTACCGCTCATCGCGCGCAAACGCACGGTCGTGCGCGTCTACCTGAGCTACTACGGCACCACGCCGGTCACGGTCTCGGGCGAACTGGCGGTGCGGCACCCGTCCAACGGCACAGAGGAGATCCTGCTGTCGGAGAACACGGCGACGCTGAACCCGGCGGACGCCGGCAACGTCGCGCTCGCCCGCTCGGACGCGTCCCGGACACTGAACTTCGTGCTGCAGGGCGCCGATGTTCCGCCCGGACGGCTGACGCTGCGGGTCAACCGGGTGACCGACGCGCTGAACGGGGCGAGCCTGTCCGTCGGCGGCGAGCGGCGGCCGGTCCTCTTCTTCCACCAGGGCGCGCCGCTCCGGGTGAGAGTGATCGGCTTCACCTACCAGTGGGGCACCCCGCCGACCACGATCGCGCCGACCGACCGCGACTTCCGCCTGCTGCTGTCCTGGTTGGGACGGGCGTACCCGGTGGCGGAGGTCCAAGGCAGCCAGGGCATCGTCGCGGCCACGGCGGATCCGCCGTTCGGCTGCGGCGCCATCAACGCCCAGCTGGCCGCGATCCGCGCCGTGGACGTCAACGCGGGCACCGACGCGCGCACCCACTACTACGGGCTGGTCGGCGACGCGGGCTTCTTCATGCGGGGATGCGCTGCCGGGATCCCGAGCGCGCCCGCCCCCGAAACCGTGGCCAGCGGGCCGACCGGGCCGAACAGCTGGGGCTGGGACTTCGACGGGTCGTACGGCGACTGGTACGGAGGCCACGAGATCGGGCACACGCTGGGCAGGCTGCATCCGGGGTTCTGCGGTGAGTCGCAGGACGACCTGAACCACTACCCGTTCCCCGCGGGGCAACTGTCGGCGACCGATGACGGGTTCGCCGGGTTCGACGTCGGCGACCCCGCCAACGCCCTGCCGCTGCGAGCGCTGCCGGGACCCCAGTGGCACGACTGCATGACCTACTGCGACCGCCAGTGGCTGTCGGTCTACACCTACCTGGGGATCCTTGAGCGCCTTCGTCAGGAGGACGCGCTGCCCTCCGGGGCCGGACGGGCCCGGACTCCGCGGGTCGCCGCCGCGGGCGGTGGCGGCCGGCCCGACCAGCGGCGCTTCCCCGACACGCGACGGACCGGACCCGCGCCCGGGCCGCGGGCGGAGGAGGCGGGCGGGCCGGAACCGGAGGAGGCGGCGACCAGCGTCGTCGCCCGGGTCGACCTGACCGGACGACGCGGGACGATCTCCCACGTCAACGCGGTGCCGAACCTGGCGCCCACCCCGCCGTCCGAAGGGGCCGAAGCCACCGTGCGGGTGGTCGATCCGGATGGCCGGTCGCTCATGGACCTTCCGGTGCCCGTCAAGCTGGACTCCGAGCTGGGCGCGGGCGACAACCGCACCGGGCTCGTCGACGCCGTCGTCGCCGTCCCGCCCGGTGCCGCAGCGATCGAGCTGCTGCTCGGCGACCAGGTGGTGGACACCTTCCGGCTGGGCGGCCCGCCGCCGCGGATCGGGTCGGTGCGGGTGCTGCCGGCGGACGACGGGGTCCGGGTCGCGGTGGATCTCGACCGGCCGGCCGAGGCGGGCCAGACGTTCGCGCTCCAGGTCAGCGAGGACGGCGGCGCCACCTGGCAGACCGTGGGCGTGTCGCTCGACCGGCCGCCCTTCCACCTGCCGCAGCCCGGACCGGCCGCCCGCGGCGAGCTCCTCTTCAAAGTGATCGCGACGAACGGCGTCAGCACGTCCGAGGCCGTCAGCGCCCCCACCCGGTTGCGGTGACCGGCGCCGGCGTCAACCGTCGCCTCATCGGGGGCCGGGGCAGGCGACCGCTTGTGGACGTGGAGCTGTCAGACCTTGTCGACCGCCCGGTCTGCTGTGGGTGTCGACGAGGTGGGGGAAGCTGGTCGAGCTGTTGGGCGTCCGCCTCGGCGTGCTGATCGCCCAGGGTTGCAGCGCCGCTGCGGGCGTATCGGTCACCCCCGGCCGCGCCACCGCGGTCGACCGGTTGCGGACGCTTCAAATGCCCGAGAAATCCGCGGCCGGGGATGGGCACCGGCCACCTCGGCGTACGGGTGGGGTGACGCCGTCGTCGGTGAACGCGATCGACCGGACCTGTGGGCCTGGTCGGGGGCGGTGCGGGAGATGTGCTTCCGGTCGGCGGGCATGCGGGTTATCCCGGTCGGCTGCATTGCTGCCGTACCGGACCGGGGCGCGCGTATATGACCGCTCCATGCGCGGGTTGTGGAAAGCATGACGATTGGGCGGCGGTGCGTCAATGTCGCCGGTGTTCAACTGAGGCGGCCGCGCGGTTGGACAACGGCGGAGTGATTCTTGCGTCCTGAGCCCGGCCGTATTAGTCCGGAGACCGGGGAATGCGGGGCCACGATCGGAACCGGCCGCCTGTGCCGTGTCCGATCCGCGACGTCCGGTGCGCGCGGCCGGCGGCCGAGTCTGTCGCTGTATGCCGGGAACCAGCTCTCAGACCAGGCGCGACCTGCGGGGAGGCCGAGGAGCCGGCGCACGGGCACGGCCCGTCGAAGACCGGGTGCGGCGGCCCACCATGGACAGTACTCCGGGTGGCGGACAGGGGCGCAACAGAGCATGCTTTCCCCAGCGAGAACCCCAACCGAAAGGCGACGGGAATGAGCACCGGCAACCATGAGGAATTCGATGTCGTCGTCGTTGGGGGCGGGCCCGGCGGCTCGACACTGGCGGCGCTGGTGGCGATGCGGGGACACCGCGTCCTGATCCTGGAGAAGGAGTCGTTCCCGCGTTACCAGATCGGTGAATCCCTGTTACCGGCGACGGTGCACGGGATCTGCCGCCTCAGCGGCGCGGCGGACGATCTGGCCAAGGCCGGATTCATCCTCAAGCGCGGCGGCACCTTCCGCTGGGGGGCCAATCCCGACCCTTGGACGTTCGCGTTCTCGATCTCCCAGAAGACGGCGGGCAGCACCTCGTTCGCCTACCAGGTCGAGCGGATGAAGTTCGACAAGATCCTGCTCGACAACGCGCGCCGCAAAGGCGTGGACGTCCGCGAGCGCTGCCCGGTCACCAGCGTCATCGACGACGGCGACAAGGTGCGCGGCGTGACCTACACCGACGCCGACGGAAACGAGCACCGGGTGACGGCCCGGTACGTGGTCGACGCCTCCGGCCACACCAGCCGCATCTACAAGCACGTCGGCGGCACCCGCGAGTACTCGGAGTTCTTCCGCAGCCTGGCGCTGTTCGGATACTTCGAGGGCGGCAAGCGGCTCCCGGCGCCCAACTCGGGCAACATCCTGTGCGCGGCGTTCCCCAGCGGATGGTTCTGGTACATCCCGCTGAGCGACACGCTGACCAGCGTCGGCGCGGTGGTGCGCCGCGAGGACGCCGCGAAGATCCAGGGCGACCCCGACATCGCCCTGCGCAACCTCATCGACGAGTGTCCGCTGATCAAGGACTTCCTGTCCGACGCGACGCGGGTCACCACCGGCGAGTACGGCCGGCTGCGGGTGCGCAAGGACTACTCCTACAACAACACCCGGTTCTGGAAGCCGGGAATGGTGCTCATCGGCGACGCCGCCTGCTTCGTCGACCCGGTGTTCTCCTCGGGCGTGCACCTGGCGACCTACAGCGCGCTGCTGGCGGCCCGGTCCATCAACAGCGTCCTGGCCGGGTCGGTCGACGAGGAGGCCGCCTTCACCGAGTTCGAGCACCGGTACCGCCGCGAGTACGGCGTCTTCTACGAGTTCCTGATGTCCTTCTATGACATGCACGTCGACGAGAACTCCTACTTCTGGTCGGCGAAGAAGGTCACCAAGAACACCCGCGGCGAGCTGGAGTCGTTCATCGAGCTGGTCGCGGGCATCTCGGCGGACGAGTTCGACCTGAGCGACGCCGAGTCGGCCGCGCTGCGGCTGAAGCAGCGGTCGGCGGAGTTCGCCGACGCGGTCGACGAGGTCGTCCGCGACAACGAGCGCACGATGGCGCCGCTGTTCAAGTCGTCGGTGGTCAGCCATGCGATGGCGCAGGGATCGCAGGAGCAGACCCGGGCGCTGCTCGGCGCGGACGCCGACGCCGACACGCCGATCTTCAGCGGTGGGCTGGTGCCGTCCGAGGACGGCCTGCACTGGACGCGTCCTCAGGGCGGCTGACCAGCGGCCCGGCAGCAGAATCCGTGGAACGTCAGGCCCTCGCACGACGACACGCGAATGAGCGGCGTCGCCGTCCCGGGGGCCTGATGCGCGCGGCATGGGGAAACGGGTGGTTCCCCGCCCGGCTGGGACGGGGCCTTCCCGGGCGGTGGATGGCGCCGGGGTCGTGTCCCCCAGAAAATGGCTGCGTTGACCCGGTAAACCGGTAAATCTACAATTCCCCCGCGATCATCGGCTGGCGGGGTCCCGGCTGACTGGATCGCGGGCATACCGCGGCGGGGGACAACGCCGGCCGCCCCAACCGAACGAAACAAACGGCGAGGTGGCGGGTGACCTCACAGGCGAACGCAGAAACGTTCACCTTTCAGGCCGAGGTGACGCAGCTGCTGGACCTCATGGCCCATTCCCTCTACAGCAACAAGGAGATCTTCCTGCGCGAGCTGATCTCCAATGCGTCCGACGCGATCGACCGGTTGCGTTTCGAACGGCTGTCGCGGCCCGACCTGGGCGAGGACGACGATCCGCCGCGCATCCGAGTCGAATACGACAAGGACGCGCGCACGATCACCGTGGCCGACAACGGCATCGGGATGAGCCGGGCCGAAGTGATCGACAACATCGGCACCATCGCGCGGTCCGGCACCGCCGAGTTCCTGCGCGCGCTGAGCGGCGACCAGCGCGGCGACGCCGCCCTCATCGGGCAGTTCGGCGTCGGGTTCTACTCGGCGTTCGTCGTCGCCGACCGGGTGACGCTGACCACGCGGCGGGCCGGGGCCTCCGCCGAGGAGGGGGTCCGCTGGTCCTCCGACGGCAAGGGCGAGTACACCCTGGAGACCGTCGAGCGCGCGGAGCGGGGCACCACGATCGTGCTGCACCTGCGCGAGGGCGAAGAGGACCTGCTGAACGAGCACCGCCTGCGGTCGATCATCAAGAAGTACTCCGACCACATCAGCGTGCCGATCGTGCTGGGCGCGCAGGGCGGATCCGGGACGGACCAGGCCGGCGGGGAGAGCCCCGTCAACCAGGCGTCGGCGCTGTGGACGCGTCCCAAGAACGAGCTGGCCGAGCGCGACTACCACGACTTCTACCGGCACATCACCAACGACTTCTCCGACCCGCTCGCCTACCTGCACGCCAAGGTGGAGGGCCGGTACGAGTACACGCTGCTGCTCTACATCCCCTCCCACGCCCCGTACGACCTGTGGATGCCGCAGGCGCGCCAGGGCGTCCGGCTGCATGTCCAGCGGGTGTTCATCCTGGAGGACAACGGCCGGCTGCTGCCGAAGTACCTGCGCTTCGTGCGCGGCGTCATCGACTCCGCGGACCTGCCGCTGAACGTCTCCCGGGAGATGCTGCAGGGCAGCCGCGCCGTCGACCACATCCGCTCCACCGCGGTCAAGCGGGTGCTCCGCCTGCTGAAGGACATGGCCGACAACGAGCCGGACAAGTACGCCGAGTTCTGGAAGCAGTTCGGCAGCGTGCTGAAAGAGGGCATCGCCGACGACCCGGCCAACCGCGAGGACATCGCCGAGCTCCTGCGCTTCACCAGCACGCACTCCGCGACGCAGGAGCCGGACGTGTCGCTGCACGACTACGTGGGCCGCATGAAGGAGGGCCAGGACAAGATCTACTACCTGCTCGCCCCCACCCTGGCCGCCGCCACCGCCAGCCCGCACCTGGAGGCGTTCCGCAAGAAGGGCATCGAGGTGCTGCTGCTGAGCGAGGCCGTGGACAACTGGGTGGTGACCGGGCTGCTGCAGGAGTACGGCGGCAAGCGGCTGCAGTCGGTCGCGCAGGGCGTCCCGGACTTCGGCGACCTGGCCGACGAGGCGGAGAAGCAGGAGGCGGAGCAGGCAGCCGCCGACTACGCCGACCTGCTCGGCAAGCTGAAGGAGGCGCTGTCCGGGAAGGCGTGGGACGTGCGGGTGTCCAGCCGCCTCACCACGTCCCCCGCCTGCATCGTGGCCAACGAGGCCGACACCGAGCTGACGCTGGCGCGGCGGTTGCGCGGCTCCGGGCTGCCGAACCAACCGGTACTGGAGATCAATCCGCGGCATCCGCTGGTCGAACGGCTCAACCGCGATCTGGACGACCCGCGCCTGGCCGACTGGGCCCACGTCCTGTTCACCCAGGCTGTCCTCACCCTGGGGGCACGCGTGGACGACCCGTCCGACTTCGTCAACCGGCTCAACGGCCTGCTGGTGGACCTGACCGGCGGCGCCGGCGATTGATCCGAAGACGGCGCCACGACCGCGCGGTCGTGGCGCCGTCGCATCCGGCGGCTGCGCCATTCGGCCAGGTCGCGAAGCACGGTCGGCGCCGAGCCGGCGCAGCAGCCGGCCTCCGTCGTCGGCCGGCCAGAGCGATCAAGACCTGCTTGTGGCCGGCCGGGGCAAGGGGCGGCGGCGCATCACCACGGAGCGCGTGTCCGCACCAGGTCGGGCAGGATGTCGGCCAGTGAGCGGGTGCCGGTGAGGGTCATGGCGTCCTCGAGTTCCTCGAGGAGGATGTCGAGCACCCCGCCGACGCCGTCCTCGCCGTCGGCGGCCAGGCCGTGCAGGACGGGGCGGCCGACCAGTGCCGCGTCGGCGCCGAGGGCGAGGCAGGCCAGCACGTCGCGGCCGCGGCGGATGCCGCCGTCGATGAGGACGGGGCAGGCGCTGCGCACCGCCGCCGTGATCTCCGGCAGCGCCTCCAGCGTGGCGGGGACGCCGTCGAGCTGCCGGCCGCCGTGGTTGGAGACGATGATGCCGTCCACGCCGGCCTCCACCGCGCGCAGCGCGTCCGGCGCCGTCAGGATGCCCTTCACCAGGATCGGCAGCGAGCTGACCGAGCGCAGCCAAGGCACCGCGGACCAGTCCAGCGACGGGTCGAGTTCGGCGCGGGCGTGCGCGGCGGGCGAGGAGAACCCGCCGCCGTCGAGGTTGGCCGGGACGACGTGCGGCGGCAGCCGGAAGTCGTTGCGCACGTCGCGCAGGCGTCGGCCGAGCCGCGGGGCGTCGACCGTGAGGACCAGCGCCTCCACGCCCGCGCGCTCGGCGCGTTCGATCAGCCGCCGGGTGACCGACCGGTCGCGGAAGCAGTAGAGCTGGAGCCACAGCGGCGCCCCGTCGGCGGCCGCGGCCAGCTCTTCGCAGGCGCGCCCGGCGAACGTGCTGATGGTGACGGGTATGCCCCGGGCGGCGGCCGCCCGGACGGTGGCCAGTTCCCCGTCGGGGTGGGCCAGGGTGTGGAAGGCCATAGGGGCGACCCCGATCGGCGCCGCCCACGTCCGGCCGAGGATCTTGCAGGTGGTGTCCGGGCCGGCGGCGGGGCGCAGCACGGTGGGACGCAGCCGCACCCGGTCGAACGCCCGCTCGTTGGCCGCGAGGGTGTGCTCCTCGCCCGCGCCTCCCTCGAAGAAGTCCCAGACCGGCCGCTCCATCCGCCCCTGGGCCAGCCGCCGGTAGTCCTGCAGCGTCAAAGCGGGCGTCTCCATGCCGCCTCCTCCTGGTGTGTGCGTGCGTCTCGGCGCGCCGGCGGCGGTCACCCCGCGAGGTCCGGGCGCAGCGCGGCGGCCCCGCGCAGGTAGACGTGGTCCACCTCGGCGGCCGGCAGATCGGTATGGGCGTGCGCCATGAGCCGCACCACCCGCGGCAGCGCCCCGGGGACGTCGATCTCGCCGGCGCACATCAGCGGCACCCCGTCCAGGCCGACGCGGCGCGCGGCGAGCGCGGGGAACTCGGCGGTCAGGTCCGGGGTGGCGGTGAACAGCACGCTGATGACGTCGTCGGGTTCCAGCCGGTTGCGTTTCATCACCTCGACGACGAGTTCGGTGGTCGCCTCCAGGATGTGGTCCCGGGTGTCGGCCTCGACCTGGGTGGCGCCGCGTATGGCCCGCACGGTCATGGCATCACCTCCTGCTGGTGTGGCTCGTGCCGCACGCCGTCGGCGGTGTCGTGCGCGGTCTCGCGGATGCTCCCGCGCGCCTTCGCGTGCCCGGTCGTGCGTGCGGCGGCCGCCCCGGGCTTGCGCAGATCGTCTTCGCCGGCGCGGATCCTGGCGCGGCCGGCGATGCCGCGGTCCAGCAGGTCGGTGACCGTGCGCATGCTCTGCGCGCCGTTGCGGTTTCCCGGCAGGGCCAGGTCATTGAGCGCGGCCAGCAGGCCGGTGATGTCCGCCTGCAGGTCGCCCAGGATCCGGGCGACCGGGGCGGCGTTGGCCCGCAGGATGTCGCTCCACAGCAGCGAGCTGCCGCCGGCGATGCGGGTGACGTCGTCCAGCCCCCGGCCCGCCAGCAGCGGCGTCTCCTCGGGGCCGTCCAGCAGGCGCGCCGCCAGCAGGCTCGCGACGACGTGCGGCAGGTGGGAGGTGAGGGCGACGACCTCGTCGTGGACGCGGCTCGGCATCACCAGCGGCACGCCGCCGCACAGCTCGACCAGCTCCCGCCCCCGGTTCAGGGCGTGCTGCGAGGTCAGCGGCGACGGCGTGAGCACCCAGGCGCGGCCGCTGAACAGGTCGGCGCGGGCCGCCAGCGGCCCCGAGCGCTCCCCGCCGGCGAGGGGATGGCCGCCCACGAACGCCGACGGTTCGGGGGCGCGCTCCAGGACCTGGCTTTCGGGTTCGGCTTTGACGCTGGCGACATCGGTGTAGCTGCGCGCCAGCCCCTTCTTCTGCTGCTCGACGAGCACGGGGCCGACCTGGCTCGGCGGGACGGCCAGGACCGCCAGGTCGACCGGTCCGGGCGGGGGCTCGGCCCGTCCCGCGCCCCGTGCCGCCGCTGCCGCGGCCGCCGACTCGTCGCGGTCCGCCAGGTACACGGTCAGGCCGCGCCGGCTCGCCGCGAGGGCGACCGAGGTACCGATCAGACCGGTGCCGATGACGGCCATGCTGCGAATCACTCGGCATCTCCTGTGCGACGTCGCCGGAGGACATGAATTGCGGGCGCGGCCGCGCACACGTCACCGGCATTTTGCCGAAGAAGTATCCCACCGGGCCGGCCGTCCAACCCATATGGGAACGGCGGGCGGGAAAGCGGCGGGATGCATTACCCGTCCGCACGCCGATAGCGGCGGACGCGAACAAAGGAATGCACATCGGCCGGCGGCCGTTGCCGGCCGGCGGGTTTTCGCGGCGGGAAATGCCCCGGCGAATCCGGGGGCAGTGCCGCCGGCCCATGGCCTCCCGCCGCCATCACCGACGGGGGCCGTGGACGCGGTGATGGCGGCGGCAGGCCGCGGTCGGCGGGACCGGGGGTGCGCCGCCCCAGCCACCGCGCCGGTTCAGGAGCCGGCGGGCTGGTCGGCGGCCCGGCGCCGCTCGACGGCCTCGTACAGGGCCTTGATGTTGTTGCTGCCGAAGGTCTGCGCGCCGCGCCGCTCGATCAGCTCCCAGAACAGGGTCCGGCGCGGGTGCGTGGACTCGGTGAAGATTTGCAGCATCTCGCCGAAGGAGTCGCGGTCGGCCAGGATGTTGAACTCGCGCAGCGTGTCGACGGGCAGGTCGGCGCTGCCGAGCCGACCGGGCAGGGCGTCGTAGTAGGCGTCCGGCGTGGTCAGGAACCGCACGCCCCGGGCGGTGCAGTCGCGCACCGCGGCCGCGATGTCGGCGGTGAGGAACGCCAGGTGCTGGACGCCGGCGCCGTCGTGGTCGGCCACGAACTCGTCGATCTGGCCGGGGGCGCGGGTGGTGTCGGGCTCCAGGATGGTGAAGGTTACCTTGCCGGACGAGCTCTGCACGACCTTGGAGTCCATCGCCTGGGAGCCGACCACGATCCGCTCTTCGAAGATCTGGTCGAAGCCGAAGACCTGCTGGTAGCGGCGGACGAGTCCGGCCAGCTCGCCGGCGGGCACGCACACGGCGATGTGGTCGACGGACTGCAGCAGCCCGGTCGCGCCGGTGTCGCCGGTCTCGTCGATGACACCGGGGGCGAACGGCGCGTCGGACGCCTCGCGGGAGGCGAAGCGGTGCTCGACGTCGCCGAAGCCCGTCACCGACGCGAACGTGACCCGGGCGCCTTCGGGGCCGGACTCCTCCGGGGGGCTGACGGGCTCCGCGCCCCGCTCCAGCGCCGCGGCGAAGGCGGCGCGGGCGTCGTCGACGGCCAGGCCGATCACCGCCACGCCGTCGCCGTGCCGCCGCACGTACTCGGCCGCCCGGTGCGCCGGGTCGAGCGCCTCGGTCACCAGCAGGGTGATCTCCCGCTGCCGCAGCAGGATCGTCCGGCAGCCGTGCAGGCCGGTGTCGGGGCCACCGCGTCCGGCCACCGCGAACCCGAAGGAATCGCACAGGCGCCCCGCGGTCCCCTCGGCGTCCTCGACGTATAACTCGATGTGGTCGATCGAGTCGATTTTCATACCGCCAAACCTCCGTTGGTGCGCGTCGGCGTCCTTTCTGGACTCCGGCCGAGCGGTGTACCCCCATCCTCACAGATTCCGGAAGAAAGGAGAGTTGTCCAACCCGAAATCATCGGCGTCCGGTGGTTGCGGCCGCCGCGGAACTTCGGCTGGCCGAGCGGACACCGGTATTTCAGCGGGCCGGAAACAACGTGTTCTCCGCCGCAGGACGGCGCCGGGTGCGCACGCGCACGCCCGGCGCCGTCCCCTGCGGTCCGGCGGGCGGCCCTCCCCCGGGGGCCCGCCCGTCCGGTCAGTGCGCCGCGCGGCGCAGGGCGCGGTCGCAGGCGGCCAGGTGCGCGCCGAGCGCGTCCTCGAAGCTGATCGCGGTGGCCTCGAACATCAGCTGCCGCCGGATCGCCAGTTCGCTGCCGGTCAGCCCGGCCGCCTGGTCGGCGATCTTTGCGAGGGCGGCCGCCGGGTCGCCGGTCAGTTCGTCGATCAGGCCGAGCGTCAGCGCCTCGCCCGCTTCGATCGGCGTGCCCAGCAGCGCGGCCCGGCGGACGCGGGCCGTGCCGGCCTGCTGGACGAGCCGGTACAGGGCCATGCCGGGCCAGGTGGCCTCGCCGTGCCGCGCGACCAGCAGCCGCGTGCCGGGGGCGGCGATGCGCAGGTCGGCGGCGAGCAGGACGTCGAGGGCGGTGCCGCCGACGTCCCCGGACGCCACCGCGGCCGTCGGCCTGCCGAGCCGTTCGAGCCGCCGCACGGCGCGTTCCCATTTGGAGACCAGGCCCACGGCGAGGCCGGCGGTCCAGTTCCCCTCGGGGACGCCCGAGACGTGCAGGGTCACGAGGCCGGGGCCGGTGCGGTCCTCGGCGGCGTCGCACAGCGCCTGGACCGCTTCGACGGACGCCGCCGTGACGGGCCGGGAGCCGTCGATGTGGAGCACGAGTTCGTCGCCCATCGCCGTCACCACCGCACCAGCGCCGTCTCGATGGTGGAACCGGGGCCCATGGTCATGAGCACGCCGTGATCGCCGGGCCGCGCCGCGTTCTCCTGCTGGAGGCGTTCGAAGGAGAACAGGAACGACCCGCTGGAGACGTTCCCGTAGTCGCGCAGCACGCTGATGGTGTGCCGGACGTCGTGGCGGCTCAGCCCGAGGTTGACCACGACGGCGTCGATGACCTTCTTGCCGCCCGAGTGCACCAGCCAGTGGTCGATGTCGCTGCGGCGCAGGCCCGTCCCGGCGAGCAGGCGGTTCACCGCGATCTCCGCGTGCGCGCCGACCACGTAGGGGATCTGCGGGTCGAGGAAGAAGCTGAACCGGTCCTGGTCCCGGTCCCAGTCGTAGCGCATCGCCTCGATCGCGTCGGTGATGATGAAGCTGGAGAACTTCAGCACGCGCGGGCCGCGCGCCACGTGGTCGCCGTCGCCGCCTGAGACGAGGGCGAGGGCGGCGGCGCCGTCGCCGAAGAGGCTGTTGACCACGGCCGTGCGCATCGTGCCGTCCAGCGCGTAGGCCGCCGAGCACGCCTCGGTGCACAGCACGACGGCCAGTTCGCCGGGGTGCGCGGCGGACCAGCCGGCGACGAGGTTGAGCGCGTTGAGCCCGGCGTTGCAGCCCATGCCGACGATGTCGGAGCGGCTGCAGTGGGGGTCGATGCCCAGTTCGCGGATGATCAGGGCGCTGAGGCCGGGGGTGAGGAACCCGGTGGAGGTGACGCAGCACAGGTGCCGCAGGTCGGCGAGGGTCGCCCCGGCGTCCTTCAGGCAGTCCTCCAGGGCCTTGACGCCCATCTCCACGGCCAGCCGCTTGTGCTTGTCCAGCAGGTCGCCCTGGGGTTCGCTGGTCCGCCTGCCGTGCTCGTCGGGCTCGGGAAGGGTGAGGTGGCGGCGGTCGATCGCGCTGTTGAGGAACACCGAGCGGATGCGGGGATCGGTGATGTCCAGCAGGTCGAGCAGTTCGGGCTGGGTGACGGGCTCGCCCGACACCGCGGTCCCCACGCCCGCGACCCGCGTCAGCTCCGGCAGCGCGGCGGCCGGGGCGGCGGGTAACTCGTGCGGGGCTTCGAGGCTGATCGTCATCGGTAGATCCACCCCCATCTGCGCGGCTGGCTCCGCAGCAGCGTCTTGACGTGCTCGGCCGACATGCTCCCCGTCCTTTCTGTAATGGATCTCTGTAATGGATCGTGCGGGTGCGGGGCGATCCGAACGCTAAACCGCGTGCTCGCCCCCAACAAGGGTGCGCAGGCGGCCGTCCAACCGGGAGACCCGGGCGGTTGGACACGCGTCTGTGGCGCTCGGGGATACCGTGCCGAAACCGGCCGTGCGGCATTCTGAGGTGTCGCAAGGGTTGAGCTTGGACACCGGTTTTATGGGGGCGTGGATGCGCGTTCTGGTGGTCGAGGACGACGAGGAGATGGCCAACGCGGTGGCCTCGGGGCTGCGCCGCATGCGGATGGCGGTCGACGTCGCGTTCGACGGCACCGACGGGCTGGAGCGCGCGCTGACCAACGACTACGACGTCATCGTGCTCGACCGCGACCTGCCCGGCACCCACGGCGACGAGGTGTGCGGGACGCTGGTGTCGGCGGAGACCCGCGGCCGGATCCTGATGCTGACCGCGGCGTCGTCCACCGACGACCTGGTGGACGGGCTGGGCCTGGGCGCCGACGACTACCTGCCCAAGCCGTTCGACTTCCCGGTGCTGGTGGCGCGGATCACGGCGCTGGCCCGGCGGGCCCATCCGGTGGTGCCGCCGGTGCTGCGGCACGGCGACCTGGTGGTCGACACCGCGCGGCGCAAGGCCAGCCGGGGCGACCGCCCGCTGGATTTGACGCCCAAGGAGTTCGGGGTGCTGGAGCTGCTGCTGGCCTCCAAGGGCCGGGCGGTGTCGGCCGAGGAGCTGCTGGAGCGGGTGTGGGACGAGACCGCCGACCCGTTCACCCACGCGGTGAAGGTGACGATCAGCAGGCTGCGCGCCAAGCTCGGCGACCCGCCGATCATCGAGACGGTGGCCCGGCGCGGCTACCGGATCTGAACGCGCGGCGCCGGACGGCCGCCTGCGGCGGCGAGGCCCGGTCGCGGATCGCCTCCGCGACCGGGCCTCGCCGCTTCATCCCGTCACGGCGTCACGGGCACACCGGGGACGCCGTCATCCCGACCGTGAGCAGGCGGTGGTGTTGAGGGTGAACTTGTCCGGGGCCGGGTTGCTGCCGTTCCAGCCGGCTGTGATCTCGACCTGGCGGGTGCGGCCGGGCGGTATCGCGGTGCCGGCGGAGCCGGTGACGGTGACGTCGGTGCCCTTCTGCGCGGCGGTGCCGCCCCGCGCCCCGGTGACCTTCTGCCCGTTCAGGTAGCGGAAGCGCAGCGCCCATTCGCTGATGGGCCGCCGCCCCGTGTTGGTGATCTGCACCCGGGCGGTGAAGGTGCCCGAGCCGGAGCCCTGCTGCCCGGTGACCCGGTAGGCGACGTGGCAGCGTTCGGGCGGGACCTGCCCGCCGACGTAGAAGACGGTGCTCGGCAGCTCGGACCGCTCCAGGTCGGTGTTGTCGGCGATGATGTCGCCGAGGTTCCTGCGGAAGTCGATGCCGTAGGCCTTCTTGATGGCGTTCAGGGTGCGCATCTGGTTGCCGTAGAAGAACCGGTCGCCGTCGCGAAGCCGCTGGAACTCCCTGGTCCAAATCGCCTTCTCCAGCTCGCCGAGCTCCTCGCCGGGGGCGTGCGGTTCGGCGAGCATGCCCGCGTACGCCTCGACGTTGTCGACCGAGCCGTAGATGGCCTTCAGGCGCGCGGCCAGCGGGGTTCGGCGGGTGAACGCGACCGGGTCGGTCAGCGCCGCCTCGTCCCGCATGTCCAGGTCGGTGCCGAACAGGTTGGTCAGGCGGGTGAAGTCGAGGCTGTCGGGGTCGTTGATCTCGTCGCCGGGGGTGAGCTCCGGGTCGGAGGGGAAGTCCTCGGACGACTCGCCGGTGATCGCCTTGAACGACGTCTTGGGCGGCAGTCCGTAGGCCTTGCGCAGCTGGTTGTAGCTGGGGATGCCGTGGTCGCGGGTGCGGGACAGGTCGATGGCGGCCAGGTCGGACACGCAGGTGGGCGGGTCGGAGCACACCACGTTGCGCACCAGCTCCTCGACCAGTTCGTCGTTGCGGTACTGCGCCTTGCCGCCGATCCCCTGCAGCATCGGGCCGAGCTGGAGCCGCTTCATCAGCGCCGGGTTGTGCATGGCCCGGTTGAGCACGACGGTCAGCGTGATCTTCTTGCCGTCGTCGCTCAGCGTCGGCATGAGCCCCTCGTCGCGGAACACGTCGAGGTCGGCCTGGCTGTAGCGGCTCGCGTCGGTCTCCAGGACGACATCGCCGTGGATCATGCTGTGCACGCGGAACCCGACGCTGGCGAACTCGGTGCTGAGGGTGGCGTTGACCCGCGGGTTGTACCCGGTGTAGGGCGCCAGGCGGACGCCCATGGCGGACAGGAACTCGTTGTAGGTGATGTACTGCATCTCCGCGATGACGACGCGGCGGGCGATCTGGAACTTCTGCTCGTCCGGCATCGACTTCGGCAGCAGCCCCACGATCCGGTTGTGCTCGCGCGCGAAGAGGGTCTGCACCGCGGTGATGAGGATGTTCTCGTTGGCCCGCATGTCGCCCGCCACGACGGCGCCGGCGGGGTCGGAGACGAGCTTGCCGCCCAGTTCCATCGCCGGGGCCGTGGAGGCGTCTCCTCTGGCGTCGCGGCGCGGCAGGTAGCCGTCCGGCATGAGCAGCCGCGCGCCGTTGTTGGACGGGTCGCCGTCGACGGTGCCTTCGCGCATCCAGTCGAGCCGCTGCTTGGTGCCCCCGTACACGTTGAACGCGTCGATGTAGGAGCTGGCCGTGTTGACCTGCTGGCGCGGTGAGGTGACACCGGTGCCGAGGGCGGGCGCGGAGCGGGTGAACGGGACCTTGGCGGGGAACTTCATGTTCTCCAGCGGGTCCTCGGGATCCAGCGGGATGTCGGCCTCCTCGCCGTGCGGGTCGCCCTCCTCCCTCCCCAGGGCCAGGCCGACGGTGTGGTCGATGAACTGCCCCCAGACCCAGCCCCACTGGGAGACCTGGTTCTCCGAGAAGATGTTCACCGAGTTGAGCCTGCCGTCGGGGTCCCGTCCCTGGTCGCTGAATAACCGGTTGGAGACGTAGCGCGCATTCGGCCCGTTCCACATCGAGTTGAGGCCGTCGCCGTACCGGGCGGGGGCCAGCCGCGAATAGTTCGAGCCCGCGCGGCCCCAGTCGGGATGCCTCAGGTTGTTGCCGCTGCCGTCCAGGCTCTGCACGTCGACGGGGGCCGCCAGCGCGCCGGCCGGGCCCGAAAGGACGGTGACGCCCCCCGTGAGCAATGCGGCGGCCGTCGCTGTGAACGGCCGCCGCATTTTCCCTGATCTCATGTCCGCTCCCTTTCGGAGACGTGATCTCCGCGCACTTCCGCCTCAGTATCCGCGGGGCGGTGCATGCGCGGAAAGCGTCCAGGAGCGGGACGGTCACACAGTGCGCAGCGCCTCCGTCGGGGACATCCGGGCGGCCCGGATCGCCGGGAGCAGGCCCGCCACCGCCCCGATGGCCACCGCCGCCGCCAGGCCGCCGCCCCACGCCAGCGGCGGGATGACGATCTGCCAGTTCTGGACTGCGGCGTACACCGCGACCGCCACTCCCCCGACGACCACGCCGACGACGCCGCCGAGCATGGTGAGCAGGATCGCCTCCGACAGAAACTGGGTGCGGATATGGCCCCGGGTGGCGCCGAGCGCGCGCCGCAACCCGATCTCGGAGCGGCGCTCCAGCACCGAAATGATCATCGTGTTGGCGACGCCGACCCCGCCGACCAGCAGTCCCACCGCGCCGAGCGCCAGGAACAGCCCGTTCAGCGCGGACTTGGCCGCCGCCCGGGCGACCAGCGCGGCAGAGGGCCGGCTGACCTCGACCTGGGTCGGGTTCTGCGGGTTGGCCGTGGCGGCCAGCACCGCGTGCACGTTCTCCACCTGGTCGGTGGCGGAGCGGACATAGATGGTGGACGGGTGGCCGTCGAACCCGAGGAACCGCTGCGCCGCGGGGAACCCGATGAGGATCGAGGAGTCGACCTCCGGCGCCAGCGTCGCGGACTTCAGGATGCCGGCGATGTAGAACCACTCGCCGCCCACCGAGATCCGCTGCCCCTGGTTGATGCGGTCGATGCCGAGCCGCTTGGCGGCGGTGGAGCCGAGCACGGCGACGGCCTGCTCGGCCGTGGCCGCGTTGAGGAAGCGGCCCTGGGCGACCGAGGTGCGGACCGCCTCCGGCAGGCCCAGGCTGGTGGCGGCCACCGTGATCGCGTTGGTGTTCACCTTCGGGATCAGCGGGCTGCGGTAGACCTTGGCGTCGACGACGCCGGTGTACTGCACCTGCTGCACGGGACCGATCCGGCGGATCATCCCGGGCGCCTCCTTGGGCAACTTGGTCTCCTCGCCCGACAGATCCTTGCCGTTGGTGACGGTCAGCAGGTTGGTGCCGAGCTGGTCGATCTGCGCGAGCAGGCCCGCCTGGGAGGACGCCGACAGCCCCAGGACGGCCACGATCGACGCCACGCCGATCGCGATGCCGAGCGCCGACAGCGCGGCGCGCAGCTTCCTGGTGCGCAGGCCGACGCTGGCCGTCCGGGCGAGGTCGGCGGGCTGCATCCGCAGCGGCGCGGCGACGCTCATGACAGCCTCCCTTCGTCGGTGGTGTCGGCGATGATGTGGCCGTCGAGGACCTCGATGCGGCGCGGCAGCCGGTTGGCCAGATCGCGGTCGTGCGTGATGATCGCGATGGTGGCGCCCTCGGCGTTGAGGTCCTTGAGCAGCTGGAAGATGCTGGCACCGTTGTTGCTGTCGAGGTTGCCGGTCGGCTCGTCGGCCAGCAGGATCGCCGGCCGGCCGACGAGGGCCCGGGCGATGGCCACGCGCTGGCGCTCACCGCCCGACAGCTTGCCGGGCTTGAACGACGCGCGGTGCGACAGCCCCACCCGGTCCAGCGCCTCTGCGGCCAGCGCGCGCCGCTTGCTGCGCGGCACGCCCGCGTACAGCAGCCCGTCGGCGACGTTCTCCAGCACCGTGGAGTACTCGGCGAGGAAGAACTGCTGGAACACGAACCCGATGGTGGTGGCCCGCAGCCCGGCGAGCTCCCCGTCGCTGAGTTCGGCGACGTCCTCGCCGAGCAGCCGGATGGTGCCGGTGGTGGGGCGGTCGAGGGTGCCCATGAGGTGCAGCAGGGTCGACTTGCCCGACCCGGACGGCCCGACGATCGCGACCAGCTCGCCCTGCCGGATGGTGAAGCTGACCTGGTCGAGCGCGAGCACCGGCGACTCGCCCGGGTAGACCTTGCTCACCTGGTCCAGTTGGAGGACCGGGACGCCGCCGCGGCCCTCGTGGAGCGCCACGGCGGTTTCCGGAGCCGCGTAGTCACCGGTCATGACGCGGGCACCACGACTTTCTGTCCGGCGGTCAGGCCCTGGCCGGTGACCGCGACCCTGCCCGCCTCGTTGTCGAAGATCCCCAGTTCGACGGGCACCAGGGTGCGCGCGCCGTTGGCGCCGACGACCTCGACGGCGTAGCCGCCGCCCGCCAGGGCCAGCAGCGCGTTCACCGGCACCGACAGGACGCTGTTCTCGGTCTCGGTGACGATGGACACCTGCACCGGCGCCTTGTCGAGGGTGCCGGTCGCCTTCTTGTCGAGCGGCCGGATGGTGACATTGACGGTGAGCGAGCCGTCGTCGGCCTTCTTGGCGACGGCGCCGACGGCCGTCACGACGCCCTGGGTGGTCTTGAGGTTGGGCAGCGTGATGGTGACCTTGTCGCCGGGCTTGACGTTGCCCTGGTTGCTGGCCTCCAGGTCGACCGAGATCTGCCGGTCGGTGGAGCTGGCGGAGAACACGGTCATGTCGGTGCCGGCCCGGGTGCCGTTGGTGGCGTTGACCTCGGTGACCCGCAGCTGGTCGCGGGGCAGGAACACGACCATGTCGGTGCCGACCTCGCCGGTCTCCTCCAGGCCCATGTCGTCCTGGAGCTCCTCGACGGCGTCCTCGGTGGCCCAGCCGAAGTAGCTGGACTTGGGGTTGACTTCGCTGCGGTCGGCGTAGCCGAGGGCGACCAGCGCGGTGTTGAGCGCCCGCACGTCGGCGCCCTTGAGGCCGCGCTTGAGGTCGCGGTAGACCGGCGTGCTGCCCTTGAGGAAGATCACCGGCTTGCCGTCCACCCGGTACATGACCTGGCCGGACTTGATCGTCTGACCGACCTTGGGCAGCTTGGTGAAGGTGCCGCTCGCCTTGTTGATGACCTTGTAGCTGCCGGCGTAGCCGAGCGTGCCGCTGACCGGGATCCGCGACGACAGGCGGCCCTGGGTGACCGAGGCCAGCGCGGTCGGCGAGTTGTTGGTCCAGCTGCTGTTCTTCTCCTCGGACGAGCCGGAGGTGGACACCGCGTAGGCGACCCCCGCCGCACCGACGACGGCGACCGCGGCGCCGGCGGCCACGATGCGGCGGCGCCGGCGGCGGCGCGGACGGCGCGGCTTCAGCCGGGGCTCGGTGGCCTGCCCGGCCGGGTCTGCGGCCAGGCCGGCGGTGCGCCCGGACTCCGAGTCGCCCGACGGCGCGCTGTGCACGGGCTGCGTGGTGCTCACGTCATCCTCCCGCATTCCCGTTCCCGGTGGTGGATTTGCCCGCGCCGGGCCCGCCCGGCTGGTACTTGGCGCAGGCCTCCGCCGCCTTCTTGAACTGCGGCGAGTCCTGGTCGACCTCGTTGGCGTTGAGCTTGATCCCGCCCTGCGGGTCAGGGTCGGGGAACTTGGTGACGCCCTGCTGGCGCATGCACTTGGCGTACTCGACCGCGGCGTTGCGGTCGGTCTGCGGGGCGCCCTCGCCCGACTTGGGCTCGTAGGCCTTGCAGGCCTGCTGCGCCTTCTTGAACTGTGCGGATTCGGGGTTCAGCTGGTTGTCCGGTCCGCCGGTGATGCGGATGGCGCCGTTGGCGTCGGGGTCGGGGAAGTTCGGCAGCCCGTTGGCGCGCATGCACTTGGAGTACGCGACCGGGTCGCCCGACCCCGCCTTGCCACCGCTTCCGGAGGCGGCGCTGCTCTTCCCGCCGACGTTGGCGACACCGGGCCCCTCGGATTCGCCGGAACAGGCCCCGGTGAACATCAGCATGAGCAGCAGGCCGCCCGCCACCGCGACGGCGGACCTGCCGTGACGTTGCCTCATTTCATTTCCCTTCTGGAGGGATCGCCTGAGTCATTGGTACCGGGGGAATGGTTTCGGGCCCGTATCGTCTCGGCGGACCGTCAGGATCCGCTCTCCGGACCGCGGGTCGAGATCGAGGTCGGGGCGCCCCCGCCGGGCATGAGGCTGCCGCACTTCTGCTGCGCCTTCTGGAATTCCGGCGAGGCCGGGTCGACCAGGTCGCCGTTCATCTGAATCGCGCCCGACGCGTCCGGGTCGGGGAAGTTCTTCAGGCCGTTGGCGCGCATGCACTTGGAGTACTCCAGCACCTTGGCCCGGTCGATCTTGCCGGCCGGCTTCAGCGGCGCGCCGGACGGCTGGTTGGTCTGCGTCACCTTCTCGCCGCCCGGAGCGGCGGGCTTGGTGCCCTGCTCTGCCGCCTTGGACGGCGCGGCGCTCCCGGAGGAGTCGTCCTCGCCGCCGCAGGCCGCCAGGAACAGCGGCAGGGCGGCCACGGCCGCGATGACGACACCGGCATTCTTCCGCATTTTCGTTCTCCTTCGCATGGACCTTGCGTCGACACTGTTCTATGGGAATCACGGTTTCGCGGGGGTATCACCGGAGCGGCCCACCAATTGCCGCGAGGTACGGTGAAACCAGGCAGAAACCCTTGATCTGGAAATATGAGCATGACCGCCGCCCCGAAGGAGCGATGATGCGCGTGCCGCTTCGCCTGCCCGGAAAGTTCCGGCTGCCCAGGCAGACCATCCGGCTACGGCTGACGCTGCTGTACGGGGTGCTGTTCCTGCTCTCCGGCGCGCTGCTGCTCGGCATCACCTACGTGCTGGTCAGCAGAGCCACCGACCACGGGTACACCTACACCGCGCCGGGCGGCGCGAGCGCCAGGGTCGAGGGCAAGCACCTGGAACCCAAGCCCGGCAACGTGGTGGTGAGCGCCCGGGGCCTCACCGAGGAGCAGGTGCTGCAGCAGTCCCGGCTGCTGGAGGCGCAGGCCGAGCAGCAGCGCGCCGACCAGCTGCGCGAGCTGCTCGTTCAGTCGGGCGTCGCGCTGTGCATCATGGCCTTCATCTCCATCCTGCTCGGGTGGATCGTCGCCGGCCGGGTGCTGCGCCGGGTCCGCACCATCACCGCGACCGCCCGCGAGATCTCGGCGAACAACCTGCACGAACGGCTCGCCCTGGAGGGCCCGGTGGACGAGCTCAAGGAGCTCGGCGACACCATCGACGACCTGCTGGCCCGGCTGGAGTCGGCGTTCCAGGCGCAGCGCCGGTTCATCGCCAACGCCTCGCACGAGCTGCGCACCCCGCTGGCCCGGCAGCGGGTCATCGTCCAGGTCGCGCTGTCGGATCCCGACGCCACGGTCGAGTCCCTGCGCGCCGCGCACGAGCGGGTGCTCGTCTCCGGCGAGCAGCAGGAGCGGCTGATCAACGCGCTGCTCACCCTCGCTCGCGGCCAGGCCGGGCTGGACGTCCGCAAGCCGTTCGACCTGGCCGAGGTGGTGCGGCAGGTGGTGGCGTCCCGGCGGGCCGACGCCGACGTCCGCGGCGTCCGGCTGAGCGCGCGGCTGACGCCGGCCCGCGCGGCGGGCAAGGCCGACCTCGTGGAACGCCTCGTGGTCAACCTCGTCGACAACGCGCTGCGCTACAACGTCCCCGACGGCGTGGTGGACGTCGCCGTGGAGGACCGCGGCGGGCAGGCCGTGCTGTCGGTGACCAACACCGGCCCCGTCGTCGCCGAGGCCGACCTGGAACGGCTGTTTCAGCCGTTCCAGCGGCTCAAGCGCACCGAACGCCGCGGCGACGGCGGCCTCGGGCTCGGCCTGTCCATCGTGCAGGCCATCGTGACGGCGCACGGCGCCTCGCTCGACGCCGTGCCCCGCCCGGGGGGCGGGCTGGCCATCACGGTGACCTTCCCACCGCCCCATCAGTCCTCCAGCCAGTCGGACAGCACCCGGCCCACCTCGGCCATCGACCGGGGCTTGACCATGTCGCGGTGAGCCGACTCCACCCGGTGGCTCACCACGCCGCCCCGCACGTACGGCGCCCAGATCTGCGGGGCCTGCTCGGCCGGGGAGAAGTCCGGACGGTCGAGGGCCGCGACGAACAGCAGCAGGTCGCCGTGGAACACCGCCGGGGTGAACCTCTTCATCAAGGCCTCGTTGTTGGCGTCGATCCGGTCGATCGCCGCCAACGTCTCGTCGGCGCCCTCCCCGGCGTCCAGCTCCGGACGGTTGTCGAACCACTCCGTCACCGGTTCCTCTTCCCCGGCCCGCTCCGCTGCGTCGGCGGGGAGCTCGTCGCGGCGGTCCACCACCTGGAACGGGTAGGAGTCGAGGATCGCCAGCAGTTCGACCTGCTCCCCGCACTCCTGGATGTGGGTGGCGAGGGCGTGCGCGACCAGGCCGCCGAACGACCAGCCGAGCACCCGGTACGGCCCCTCGGGCTGGATGGCGCGCATCCGCTGGAAGTAGTCCGCCGCCATCTCCTCGACGCTCTGCGGCAGCGGCTCCTCGCCGTCCAGGCCGCGGGCCTGCAGCCCGTACACCGGGTACCGGTCCGGCAGGTGGCGGAGCAGCTCGGTGTAGCACCAGCTCAGCCCGTGCCCCGCGTGGACGCAGAACACCGGGCGTTCGTCGCCTGCGACTACCCGCAGCGGCAGCACCGGGGCGAAGTCGTAGGACTCTCCCCCTTCGTGCAGCGCCGCCGCCAGGGCCTCCACGGTCGGGGTGAGGAACAGCGTCTGGACGCTCAGTTCGGTGTCGAGCCTGCCGCGGATCTGCGCGATCAGCTTCATGGCCAGCAGCGAGTCACCGCCGAGATCGAAGAAGCTGACGTCCGCGCCGACCTTGGGCAGCCCGAGCACCTCGGCGAACAGGCCGCACAGCACCTCCTCCACCGCCGTTGCCGGCTCGCGGCCGGAGGCGGTGGCGATGTCGCCGGGGGCGGGCAGGGCGGCCCGGTCGAGCTTGCCGTTGACGGTCAGCGGCAGCGACTCCAGCATCAGGAACGCCGACGGGACCATGTAGTCGGGCAGGACCGCGGCCAGGTGCTCGCGGAGGTCGGCGGCGTCGGCGCCGCTGGTCGTGGGCACGACGTAGGCGACCAGGCGCTTGTCGCCGGGCCGGTCCTCGCGGGCGATGACCGCCACCCGGTCGACGCTCTCGTGCTCGGCCAGGACGGTCTCGACCTCGCCCGGCTCCACACGGAACCCACGAATCTTCACCTGCTCGTCGGCCCGGCCGACGAACTCCAACCGGCCATCACTCGTCCAGCAGGCCAGGTCGCCGGTGCGGTACATGCGCTCGCCGGGGGTGAACGGGCAGGCCACAAAGCGCTCGGCGGTCAGGGCGGGGCGGTTGACGTAGCCGCGGGTGACCCCGGCGCCGGCGACGTAGAGTTCGCCGGTCACCCCGGCGGGAACGGGCTGGAGGAACTCGTCTAGGACGAAGGTCTTGGTGTTGCCGATCGGGCAGCCGATCGGCGGCGTGCCCGGACCGTCCACCACACCGACTGTGGCCATGACGGTCGTCTCGGTCGGCCCGTAGGTGTTCCAGAGTCGATCGCCACCTGCCCAGCGGGCGGCCAGGTCCGCCGACAGCCGCTCGGCGCCCAGCACCCACCGGCCCACACCTTCGACCTGCGCCGGATCGAGCACGCGCAACAGCGACGGCACGATGCTCGCCGCATCCACGCCCTGCTCGTTGAGCATCCGGGTCAACACCGCCGAGTCGGCACGCTCCTGCGGCGTGGCGATGACAAGGGTGGCACCCGACGAGAGCGTCACCGCGATGTCCAAGACGGAGGCGTCGAAGCTGAATGAGGCGAACTGCAGAACTGACTTGCCCGGGGCCGCGCCCAGGACCGGCCGCAGCGCCTCCACCAGGTTCACCATGCCGCCGTGGTGCCCCATCACGCCCTTGGGACGGCCCGTGGAACCGGAGGTGTAGATGACGTACGCCAGGCTCGCCGGGTCCAACTCGACCCCCAGCGGCTCGGAAGACTGCTCCGCGATCAGGTCATCGAGCGAGTCGATGCGCAGGGACGCACCGCTGTCGGCGAGCATGAACTCCAGCCGGTCGACCGGATACTCCGGATCCAGCGGCACATAGGCGGCACCCGCCTTCCACACACCCACCATCGCCACCACCGCGTCCACACCACGCGGCAGACTCAGACCCACCACCGACTCACGACCGACCCCGGCCTCTCGCAGGTACCGGGCCAACCGGTTGGACCGCGCCTCCAACTCGGCATACGTCAGGGACACCTCACCGCACCGCAACGCCACCGCATCCGGTGTGCGCTCCGCCCACGCCTGGATCTGCTCGGGGATCGTGGTCCCGGGGATCTCCGCGGCGGTGTCGTTCCAGCCGGTGAGCAGCGCGTCGCGCTCCACCTCGTCAAGAATCTCGATCCGGCTGACGCGGGTGTCGGCGTCGGCGGCGACCTGCGCCAGTACGTGGACCAGCCGTTCGGCGATCCGGCGGACGGTGGGCTCGTCGAACAGGTCGGTGGCGTACTGGATGTCGCCGCCGATCCCGGCGGGAGCCCCGTCGGGGTTGCGCTGTTCGACCAGCGTGACCGACAGGTCGAACCTGGCCGCCTCCGTGCCCTCCAGCGGCGGCATCGGCTGCACGTGCAAGCCCGGCAGCTCCCACTCGCCCTCGGCACGGGGAGTGTTCTGGACGGCGAGCATCACCTGGAACAGCGGGTGCCGGGACAGCGAGCGGGACGGGCTGAGGTCGTCCACCAGCCGCTCGAACGGCACGTCCTGGTGGGCGTAGGCGGCCAGGTCGGCCTCGCGGACCCGGGCGAGCAGGTCACCGAACGTGGGGTCACCGCTGACGTCGGTGCGCAGCACGAGGGTGTTGACGAAGAACCCGGTGACGTTGTCGAGGGCGGCGTCGCCCCGTCCCGCGATCGCGGTGCCGAACGGGATGTCGGTGCCGGCGCCGAGTCGGGCGAGCAGGACGGCCAGCGCGGCCTGCGCGACCATGAAGACGGTTGCTCCACCGCGCCGGGCGACCTCCAGGAGACCGGCGTGGACCTTCGGGTCAAGCCGGAGAGGCACGGACGCGCCCTTGAACGAGGGAACGGCGGGACGCGGCCGGTCGGTGGGCAGCGCCAGCTCTTCGGGCAGCCCGGCGAGCGCGTCGCGCCAGTAGGCGAGCTGGGAGCTGATCAGGCTGTCCGGATCGTCCAGGTCACCGAGAACCTCGCGCTGCCAGATCGCGTAGTCGGCGTACTGGACGGGCAGCGGCGCCCAGTCCGGTTCCCGGCCTTCCAGCCGGGCGGCGTAGGCGATGCCCAGGTCGCGGGCCAGGACGCCCATCGACCAGCCGTCCACCGCGATGTGGTGGGCGACGATCAGGAGCAGGTACTCGTCGTCTCCCAGTGCCATCAGCCGGATCCGCCAGGGCAGGTCCCTGCCGACGTCGAAGCCTCGGTTTGCCTCGGCCGCCAGCACCTCGCCCAGTTCGTCCTGCGTGACCTCGGTGAGGACCAGCGGCGGGCGGCCGGCCGGTCCGGTCAGGATGCGCTGGACGGGGGTCCCGCCGGTCTCGGGGTAGATGGTGCGGAGGGTTTCGTGCCGGTCGGCGAGGTCGCCCAAAGCGGCTTCCAGGGCGGCCGTGTCCAGCCGTCCCGAGAGGCGCAGCGCCATTGGCAGGACGTAGCCGGCGCCCGCACCCGCTTCTTCGAGCCGGTTGAGGAACCACATGCGCTGCTGCCCGTAGGACAGCGGCAGCACTTGCGGCCGAGGCCGGGCCGTGAGCGCCGCACGGACGCCCCCCGCCCCAGCCGCGCTGATCGCCCTGGCCACGGCTGCGACGGTGGGGTCGGTGAACAAGGTCCGGATGCCGATCTCGGTGTCGAAGACCGCGCGTATCCGGGCGAGCAGCCGCATCGCCAGCAGCGAGTCACCGCCCAGGTCGAAGAAGGAGTCTTCCGCTCCGACCTGCTCCAAGCCGAGCACCTCGGCGAACAGGCCGCAGAGAACCTCCTCGGTGGGAGTGGCAGGGGCGCGGCTCGCCGACCGGCCCGCGAAATCGGAGGCAGGCAACGCGGCACGGTCCAGCTTCCCGTTGACCGTCAGCGGCAACTCCTCCAGCTGCACGAAGGCGGCCGGAACCATGTACTCGGGCACAGCGGCCGACAGATGCTCGCGCAGAGCCGCAGCGTCTACCGCACCGTTGGACGGCA
>NZ_BSTN01000022.1 GCF_030269545.1 Actinomadura sp. NBRC 104425
ACTCGCCCGGTTTCGGGTGCGGTGCCCTGGTGCGGCTGGACGTGCTGCCGGACGGGACGGCCATGGGCCGGTTCGCCGGGTCGGCCGACTTCATGGTGCTGCGCTCGCAGCGCCCGGCCGGAGGGCCTGCCCGGGAATGGAGGCGGGCCGCCGAACGACCGGTGCGCACCAGCCGCACCCGCATCGACCCGCGCGTCCTGCAGTTCGGGCCGGTCAGCATCGATGTGACCGTCGCCGCGCTCGTGCCCGGGGTGGTCACCCGGTATTACGAGGGCGATGACGACGCCACGCTGTGGGTGCTGGACCGCGACGACCACGCCGGCCCGTGGGCCTCGGTGGACTACGAGCCGGGCGCACCGGACTTCGAGGTCCAGCAGGCCGGGGACCGAAACCTATGGGACGAGGTCGAACACGCCTACGTGCAATGGCTGACATGGGGACGCCCCGACATCACCCGCTTCGGACTGACCGTCACCCCTGAGGCGCACACGGTGTGGCTCGACACCCCCGACAACGCCATCTGACCAGCCCCGCCCCGGCTCCCGTAGAGCGCTCAGCCTGGCACGGGCCGCCTCGCCGCCCTGCCCACCAGCAGGGGACGCCTTGCGGACCACAACGGCCTTACTCGCAGGGGCTTGGGGGCGTGTCAGGCGGAGCCCGTCAGACTCCGCAGTTCTTGCACCGGGGGCAGGTTTTGCGCCTTGGCGGGAATCGCATCCAGAACGCCAAGCCCTGCGACACGGAGCCGGAGCGCCAGCACCTTGCGAAAAACACAGGCGGCCCGGCTCGCTGCTCCAAAGCAGTGTCGCGCGGAAGATCACGTCGCTTCACTGGTGCCGACTCCCTTCCGACTGGCCGGCGAGGCCGCCGGGTGACTCGGTGCGTGTCAGGCGGCGGACGTCAGGTTTCGCAGTTCTTGCACCGGGGGGAGGTTTTGGGCCTTGGCGGGAATCGCGTCCAGAACGCGACGTCCGGCGACACGGACACGGAGTACCCGCCGCTCGGCAGGCACCTCGTTGAGGATGCGAACGGCCTGACTCGCCGCCTCCTGGGGGTCACTCGGGGCACGCAGCAAGGCGCCGTACAGGCGGACCTGGAACGACACGTACTCCTCGGGGCGGCGGATGCGCCTAAGGGCATGTTGAGCCTCGGTAGCGTTCTTCTCGTCACCGAGGACCGCGTAAACGAAGCTCTGCTCGTAAAGCAGACTGTGTTCGCGGGACGGCGCGGTGGCGGGAATGCGCTCGAAGACGTCCTCGGCCTGGCGGATCGCGACCAGCGCCTCGTCGTGTCGCCCCATCAAGGCGAGCAAATCGGCCTTCGTGCCAAAAGCAGCCATGAGGTCCCCGGTGGGCTGGTTGCCCAGGAGCTGGAGCGCCTTCTCGTTCAGCGCCAGAAGTTCCGCCGGGTTCTCCTGCCTGTCCATGACGCGCTGGTTCGCCTCCCACTCACGGGTGCGACCGGAGAGCAGATCGCTGCCCGACTGGTCAGCGAGTTCGCGGGCAGTGAGCCACCACCGGTTCGCCTGACGGCGGTTACCGACCTGATGCCACGTCCCGGCGATCAGGTAGGCGTGGCGGGCGGCGACATACGACAGATCACGCCGAACACCATCCGGCTGCCACCGCTCCAGATGCTCGGACATCTCCGACCAGTCGTCCGCCAAAGCGGCCAGCACGACTTCGGGCGGATCGACCCGGTAGCTGAGCGCGTGAACGTCGTAGGCGGAGCCCCAGTCGTCGATCATCGCCTTGGAAACGCTCGCGCCAGGGAGTTTCGGGGAGGAGCTCTGCCATGCCTGAGTGAGAGCCGCCAGTACGGGAGCGACCGTGGCACCGGCGGTTACCTTTGCGCCATCCTGCAGGAGATCACGTCGCTTCACTGGTGCTGGCTCCCTTCCGACTGGCTGGCGAGGCCGCCGGGTGGCTCGGTGCTTGTCAGGCGTCAGACGTCAGGTTTCGCAGTTCTTGTACCGGGGGGAGGTTTTGGGCCTTGGCGGGAATCGCGTCCAGAACGCGACGTCCGGCGACGCGGATACGGAGTACCCGTCGCTCGGGAGGTAGCTCGTTGAGGATGCGAACGGCCTGGCTCGCCGCCTCCGTGGGATCGCTCGGAGCACGCAGCATCACGGCGTGGAAACGCAACTGGAACGTCGCGTACTCATCAGCGCGGTAGAAGTTCCGCGCCGCTTCCTGGGCCTTGGTGGCGTTCTTCTCGTCACCGATGAGCGAGTAAACGAAGCTCTGCTCGTAACGCAGGAGGTGTTCGCGGGACACCGCGGTGGCGGGGATGCGCTCGAAGACGTCCTCGGCCTGGCGGATCGCGGCCAGCGCCTCGTCGTGTCGCCCCATCAAGGCGAGCAAATCGGCCTTCGTACCGAGAGCCTGCATACGTTCCACGCTGGGCTGACCGCCGACCAGGCGAAGTGCCTCCTCGGTCAGCGCCAGGAGCTCCCGAAGGTCCTCCCGCTTGTCCGTCGTGCGCATGTTCGCTTCCCACTCACGGGTGAGGCCAGAGAGAAGATCGCTGCCCGACCGGTCGGCGAGTTCGCGGGCAGTGAGCCACCACCGGTTCGCCTGACGGCGGTTACCGACCTGCAGCCACGTCCCGGCGATCAGATAGGCGTGACGAGCGGCGACATACGACAGATCACGCCGAACACCATCCGGCTGCCACCGCTCCAGATGCTCGGACATCTCCGACCAGTCGTCCGCCAAAGCGGCCAGCACAACCTCTGGCAGGTCGATGCGGTAGCTGAGCGCGTGGATGTCGTAAGCGGAGCCCCAGTCGTCGATCATCGCCTTGGAGACACTCGCGCCGGGGAGTTTGGGCTCGGATGACTGCCATGCCTGAGTGAGGGCCGCCAGTACGGGAGCGACCGTGGCACCGGCGGTTACCTTTGCGCCGTCCTGCAGGAGATCACGTCGTTTCACTGGATCTTGCTCCTTACCGGAGGCTGGGGGACCTGCTTTCAAGGTACGCCTGTGGGCCGAGATTTCCTGCCGGAGCGATTCGATCTGGCGGCGGACCTCGAACAGGCAGCCCTCGGCGTTGATCGTCTTGTCGAGCGCGTAGGACATGTCCAGAGAGGGCAGGCGCTCGCCACTTTTGATCATGCTGATGTACGCCTCGGTGCAGCCGGTGGCGCGAGCGATCGCTTTGTTCGGACGGTCGCCTGCGAGATGCAAGAACAGGCGTGTGTATAGCCGCTTGCTGATCATCGTTACGACGTGTTCGAGCCGGTCGTCCATGTCGGCCTCCACGGATGCCGTACGGCAAGCACCTCATGCTCACCATCCGTCAAATCATCGTCACTCACGATAACCGCGCCCGGTCGCCAGGGTGTGCGCTTGTGAAAAGGGGTGCCAATCTTGTCACCAGAAGGCTTAACCTAGGAGCCCTAGGTTTGACCTAAGATTCCTAGGTAAGGAGTGCGCGGGCATGGGGCGGGCCGGGTTGACGGCGGAGCGGGTGACGCTCGCCGGGGCCGAGCTGGCGGACGAGGTCGGGCTCGAACACGTGACCATGTCGGCGGTGGCGCGGCGCCTCGGGGTGAAGGACGCGAGCCTGTACGCGCACGTGCGCAGCCTGGAGGACCTGCGCGGCCGCATCGCGCTGCTGGCGGCGGACGAGAAGACCATCCGCATCGCCGAGGCCATCGCCGGGCGGGCGGGCAAAGACGCGCTGATGGCGTACGCGAACGCCTACCGCTCCTACGCCCACGAGCACCCGGGCCGGTACACGGCGACGCAGATCCCGATGCGCATCGATCCCGAACTGGCGGCCGCCGCCCCCGGGCCGCGGCGTGCGGTCGAGCTGACCTACGGCATGCTGCGCGCCTACAAGCTGGACGAGCCCGATTTGACCGACGCGGTGCGGCTGGTGCGCGCCACGCTGCACGGCTTCGTCACCCTGGAGGCCGCGGGCGGGTTCGCGCACGCGCGCCCGGTGGAGGAGTCCTGGACGAGCTGCCTGGAAGCCCTGCACGCCTCGCTACAGCATTGGCCCTCGCGCCGTGAAGGAGCCCCGTCATGACCACCCCGACCACCGGCCGTCTGCGCGTGGACGGCGCGACCCTGCACTACGAGGTGCGCGGGGAGGGGCCGCTGCTGCTGTTGATCCCCGGCGGCACGGGCGGCGCGGCCTCCTTCGACGGTGTCGCCGACATGCTGGCCGCCGACTACACGGTCGCGTCCTACGACCCGCGCGGCCTGTCGCGCAGCCCGTTGGACGACCCGCAGGCGCGGCAGCGGGTCGCCCAGCATGCCGAGGACGCGTTCCGGCTGCTGGATCTGCTGTCTGCCGACGCGCCCGCCCGCGTGGTCGGCTGCAGTTCGGGGGCGATCGTCGCGCTGCACATGCTCACCGAACGTCCCGAGCGGATCGCACGGGTCGTGGCGCACGAGCCGCCGGTGGTGGAGGTGCTGCCGGACGCCGCCGAGCACCGCGCCATGCTCGCCCGCGTCCAGGAGACGTTCCGCCTGGACGGCCTGATGCCCGCGGCGGCCGAGTTCGCGGCGGCCCTGCGACGTCCCGGCGACCCGGCCTCGGCGCCCGTCGAACTGCCGCCCCAGGCGCGGGCGCGAGCGGAGCGCACGATGGCGGACATGCCGTACTTCCTCGGCAGCATCGTGCCGAGCTTCATGGCCTACACCCCGGACCTGGACCGCCTAAACGCCTTGTCGGATCGGCTCGTGCTCGCCGCCGGGACGGACTCACACGGCGAACTCCCCTACCGTCCCGCCGCCCACCTGGCGGAACGGTTCGGCACCGGGCTCGTCCACTTCCCCGGCGGACACACCGGTCTCACCACGCATCCCGCCGAGTTCGGCGGCATGCTCCGCAAGGTGCTGGCCGCCTGACTCCGAAACACGGCAAGGCGTGCTGTCCCGGGCCTTTAGGTCCGGCAAAGACGGGGCGGTGGCGGGCGTGCCGGGCGTCACGGCGGGTAGGACGCGGCCGGATCGGAGGGGCTGCGTTGGGCGACCGGTTGTGCCTGGTCACGGGGGCCAGCGGTTACATCGGGGGGCGGCTGGTGCCGGAGCTGCTGAACTCCGGGCACCGGGTGCGGTGCATGGTGCGCTCGGCGCGGCGGCTGCGCGACCATCCGTGGGCGGGACGCGTCGAGATCGCCGAGGCCGACGCCACCGACCCGGAGTCGACGGCGCGGGCCCTGGACGGGGTGGACGTCGCCTACTTCCTGATCCACGCGATCGGCAGCGGGGGCGGGTTCGCCGGGGCCGACCGGCGGGCCGCGAGCGTGTTCGCCGACGCCGCCCGCGACAAGGGCGTCGGACGGCTGGTCTACCTGGGCGGCATGACCCCCGCCGACCGGCTGTCGCCGCACCTGGAGTCGCGGGCCGAGGTCGGGCGGATCCTGCTGGACAGCGGCGTCCCGACGATCTGGCTGCGCGCCGCCGTGATCATCGGGTCGGGGTCGGCGTCGTTCGAGATGCTGCGGTACCTGACCGAGCGGCTCCCGGTGATGGTGACGCCGCGCTGGGTGCGCACCCGCATCCAGCCGATCGCGGTCCGCGACGTCCTGCACTACCTGGTCGCCTGCGCCGACCTGCCGCCCGAGGTGTCGGGGGCCTTCGACATCGGCGGCCCGGACGTGCTCACCTACCGGGACATGATGCGCCGCTACGCCGTCGCGGCGGGGCTGCGGCCACGCCTGATCATTCCGGTGCCGGTGCTGAGCCCGCAGCTGTCGAGCCTGTGGGTGGGGGCGATCACGCCGGTTCCGGGGAGGCTGGCGCGGCCCCTGGTCGAGTCGCTGCGCAACGAGGTGGTGTGCCGCGAGCAGGAGATCGCGCGGCACGTCCCGCCGCCGCCGGACGGGCCGACCGGGTTCGACCGGGCGGTGCGGCTGGCGCTGCGCCGCATCCGCGACGCCGACGTCGCCACCCGCTGGTCGTCGGCGTCCGTCCCGGGCGCGCCCAGCGACCCGCTGCCCACCGACCCGGACTGGGCGGGCGGCAGCCTGTACGTGGACGAACGCGCCTGCCGCACGCACGCGTCCGCCGAACGGCTGTGGGCGGTCGTCGAAGGCATCGGCGGGGAGCACGGCTGGTACTCCTTCCCGCTGGCCTGGCGGGCCCGGGGCGTCATCGACCGGCTGGTCGGCGGCGTGGGCCTGCGCCGGGGCCGCCGCGACCCGCGCCGGCTGCGGGTCGGCGAGAGCCTGGACTTCTGGCGCGTCGAGGAGATCGAGCCGGGGCGGCTGCTGCGGCTGCGCGCGGAGATGCGGCTGCCCGGCCTGGCCTGGCTGGAGCTGGGCGTGGACGAGCGGGACGGGCACACCGTCTACACGCAGCGGGCGCTGTTCCACCCGCGCGGCCTGGCCGGTCACGCCTACTGGTGGGCGTTCCGCCCGTTCCACGAGATCGTCTTCGGCGGCATGTGCCGGGGCGTCGTCACCGCCGCCGAGAACCCGGCCCTGCCCGGCCGCCCCGCCTGAGGCGGCGCGCCCGGCCGCCGGATCGGTTAGGCTCGGTGCGATCACAGGGAGGTGGTCATGCTGCCGTGGTCGGCGGACCTGGCCGGGCGGATCGACGAGCATGTCGTCACCAGCGAGCTGCTGCGCGGCAACCCGCTGGGCGACCCGCACGAGCGGCCCCTGTGGGTGTACGTGCCGCCGGGCTACGACGCGGACGGCGGCCGGCGCTACCCCACCGTCTACGTGATCATGGGGTTCACCGGCCACGTCGGGATGTGGCGCAACCGCACGCCGTTCCGGCAGCCGTTCCCCGAGACCGCCGACGCGGTGTTCGCGCGGGGCGAGGCGCCGCCCGCGATCGTCGTGTACGTGGACGCCTGGACCAGCTACGGCGGCAGCCAGTACCTGGACTCGCCGGGCACCGGCCGCTACCACTCGTATCTGTGCGACGAGATCGTCCCGTGGGTGGACGCGCGGTACCGGACGCTCCCCGACCGCGACCACCGGGCGATCACCGGCAAGTCCAGCGGCGGCTACGGCGCGATGATCACCCCGATGCTGCGGCCGGACGTGTTCGGCGCGCTGGCCACGCACGCCGGCGACGCGCTGTTCGAGTACTGCTACCTGCCCGAGTTCCCCAAGTGCGTGCGGCATCTGCGCAAGTACGACGGCGACATCATGCGCTGGTGGGAGTCCTTCCGCTCCCGGGTGCCGTTCACCGAGCCCGAGGACATGGAGTTGCTGAACGTGCTGGGCATGGCGGCCTGCTATTCGGCGCGTGAGGACGGCACGCCCGAATTGCCGTTCGATCCGGTCACCGGGGTGCTGCGCGCCGAGACGTGGGAGCGGTGGCTGGCGCTCGACCCGGTGCGGATGGCGCCCCGGCACGCCGACGCACTGCGGTCGCAGCGGGCGGTCTGGATCGACGGCGGCACCCGTGACGAGTGGTTCCTGGACATCGGGGCGCAGGCGTTCCGGCAGGCCCTCGACGACATCGGCGTCCCCCGGGACGTGGTGCGCTTCGAGCTGTTCGGCGCGGGCCACGGCGGCATCGACTACCGATACCCGCTGGCGCTGGCCTGGTTGTGCCGGCGCATCGCCCCCTGACCGCTACCGGGCCGCGCCCTGTCGTAGCCCGGCGTGACAATGGGTTCATGTGCCGCAGCATCAAGACGCTCCGTCCGCCGTACGCCGACGAGGTCACCGACGACGACATCCGGGCGGCCGCACTCCAGTACGTGCGCAAGATCTCCGGGTTCCGCGCGCCCGCGCCGCACAACGCCGAGGCGTTCGACCGCGCCGTCGAGGAGATCGCCCAGAGCACGGCCGCCCTGCTGGCGTCCCTGGAGGTACGCGGCGCCCGCCGCTCCGCCTGACGGCGGCGACGGGCGCCGGGGTCACTCGGCGGCGACCAGTTCGGCGATCTGGACGGCGTTGAGCGCGGCGCCCTTGCGCAGGTTGTCGCCGGAGCAGAACAGCGCCAGGCCGTTGTCGGCCGTCTCGTCGCGGCGGATGCGGCCCACGTACGTCGGGTCCTGGCCGGCGGCCTGCAGCGGCGTCGGGATGTCCGACAGCGCCACGCCGGGCGCGCCGTCCAGCAGCTCGCGGGCCCGCTCGGGCGTGATCGGACGCGCGAACCGGGCGTTGATCTGCAGGGAGTGGCCGGTGAACACCGGGACGCGCACGCAGGTCCCCGACACCTTCAGATCCGGGATTTCAAGGATCTTGCGGCTTTCGTTGCGGAGCTTCTGCTCTTCGTCGGTCTCCGCCAGGCCGTCGTCCACGATCGAACCGGCCATGGGCAGCACGTTGAACGCGATCGGCCGCGCGTACACCCGCGGCTCGGGGAACTCGACCGCCGCCCCGTCGTGGGTGAGCCGGTCGGCGCCCTCGACCACCTTGCGGGCCTGCTCGTGCAGCTCGGCGACGCCCGCCAGGCCGCTGCCGGACACCGCCTGGTAGGTGGAGACGACCAGCGCGGTCAGCCCGGCCTCCTCGTGCAGGGGCCGCAGCACCGGCATCGCCGCCATGGTCGTGCAGTTGGGGTTGGCAATGATCCCCTTGGGGCGGTTCTTCGCCGCGTGCGGGTTGACCTCGGAGACGACGAGCGGCACGTCCGGGTCCATCCGCCAGGCCGAGGAGTTGTCGACGACGACCGCGCCGGCCACCGCCACGCGCGGCGCCAGCTCCTTGGAGGTGTGCTTCCCGGCGGAGAACAGGACGATGTCGAGCCCGGAGTAGTCGGCCGCGGCGGCGTCCTCGACCGTCACCTCGGTGCCCTGCCAGGTGATCGTGCGCCCGGCCGAACGGGCGGAGGCGAACAGCCGCAGCCCGTCCACCGGGAAGGCGCGCTCGGCCAGGATCTTGAGCATGACGCCCCCGACCTGCCCGGTGGCACCGACGATCCCGATTCTCATGCCGCTCCCTCGTGATTAATCGCTTGACCTGCGGCAACGAGTCTGCCGACGAGGTCGTCCAACGTCCAGTGAATAACCCTTCGCGGTTCCCTTCAGCAGGGCTTCACCGACCCCGGTGTCGGCGGCGGGGGCACCAACGACCTTAACGCCCTCGGCCGCGTGCCTCCTTCCCGAGGCTCACTCCGCGGCCGCTTCGAGGGAGGCGGCCCGCGCCGCGCGGGCCGGGTGGAGCCGGAACGACAGCAGGGCCGCGAGCACCGCGAGGCACCCGGTGAGGGCGAACGTGACGACCAGCGCGGTGTGCGTCCGCCCGCCGTGCGCGTGCGCGATCGCTATCGTCGCGCCGCCGATGCCGCTGACCACGGCGGTGGCGAGGGTTTGCGCGAGCTGCAGGGCGGCGCCGACCTCGCCTTGCCGGGCGGCGGGCGCGCGCTCGGTCGTTTCGGTGGTGGCCGCATTGAACGCCACGCCCATGCCGAGCCCGCCGATGGCCCAGCCTGCCACGGCCGTCAGCGGCGGGACGGCCTCGACGAGCACGCCGAACGCCATGACGACCAGCCCGGCCAGCAGCACCAGCGAGCCCAGAACCATGCTCGCCGTGCGGTCACCGCGCCGGGCGCCGTCGCGTCCCGCCTGGAGCGCCGAACCCGCCACCCACGTGAGCGCCCCCGCCGACAGCCCGAGCCCGGCTTCGGCGGCGCCGACGCCGCGCAGCTCGGTGAGGCCGAGCGGCAGGAACGCCTCGCTGCCGAAGTACACCCCGCACAGCAGGAACCGCAGCGCGACGCCCGCGCCGACGCCGCGCCGGGCGGTGAGCGTCCCCTCCGGGGTGACCCGGCCCAGCGCCGCCACGGCGACGCCCAGGCCGAGGACGGCCAGCACGACGAGCGGCGCGAGCCGGTCGAGCAAAAGCGCCTGGATGAACAGGCCCGTCCCGGCGGTGAGCAGGACGCTGGCGGCGGCGGGCCCCTTCCACCACGGCCGGGCGGCCCTCATCGGGGTCTCGTCCGCCGGGGACGCGGCGGCGGGCCGCAGCGCGCGGACGCCCGGCAGCGTCAGCACGGCGGCGGCGGCGACCAGCGGCGGCAGCAGCCCGAACACGCCGCGCCAGCCGACGCCGTCCGCCACCGCCGCGGCGATCGTCGGGCCGATGAGCGACGGGACGGTCCAGGCCGAGGAGAGGAGGGCGAACATGCGGGCGCGCAGCCGCTCGGGGTACGCCAGGCCGATCATCGCGTAGGCCATGCCCATGACGGCGCCCACGCCCAACCCCTGGGCGAACCGGCCCAGCAGGAACACCGGCCACGAACCGGCGGCCCCGGCCAGCGCGCACCCGGCCGCGAACACCAGCAGTCCGAGCGCCAGGGGCCGTGCGGGGCCGCGCCGGTCGGCGTCCTGCCCCGCGGCGACCGCGCCGAGGATCTGCGCGAGCATCGACGCCGACAGCCCCCATCCGTAGGCGTCGAGCCCGTCGAGCCTGCGCGCGATCTCGGGCAGCACCGTCGCCACGCCCAGGGACTCGAACGCCACAAGCCCCACCGAGAGCCCGACGCCCGAGGTCAGCACCCGATATTGCGGCGAGAAGACGCCGCCGTCGGCCTGCCGGGCCATCGCGACCACCTCCAAAATACATTCCGTTTCGAATCGGAACGAAATATCCCCCTAGACTGGCGGCATGGTCAAGGGCTCGGAACGCACCACCGCGGTCGCGGCGGCGGGCGCGGCAGGCGGGGAGCGCGCGCGGCGCGCGGGACGGCCGCGCGATACCCGCATCGACGACGCCGTCCGCCGGGCCACCCTGGACACGCTGCGCGAGACGGGTTACAGCGGGCTCACCCTCGAAGGCGTCGCCGCCCGCGCCGGGACCACCAAGCCCGCCATCCGGCGCCGCTGGCCCACCCGGCGGCACCTGATCGTGGACGCCCTCGCCACGACGATGGGCACCGCGCCCACCCCCGACACCGGATGCACGCACTGCGACCTGGTCGCGGGCATCGGCACGTTGACCGAGGCCTTCACCGGCGACCCCGTGGTCCGCCGCACCCTGCCCGGCCTGATCGCCGACCTCGGGGACGACCCCGAACTGGCCGAGTCGTTCTTCGCCCGGCTGTTCCATCCGCGCCGCGCCACCACGGCCGCCGCCCTGCGGCGCGGCGTCGAACGCGGCGACATCCGCCCCGACGCCGACATCGACCTGCTGCTCGACATGCTGGCCTCCACCGCGTACTACCGGGCGCTGTTCGGCCACCTGCCGATCACGCCGCGGCTCGCCGAGGACGTCGTGGCGGTCGTCATGTCCGGGGTCGCCACCGAGCGGTGGCGCCACAACCACCGCTGACGCCCCAGGGAAGGTTCAGGGACCAATCAGGGCAAATCCCTATGTAAGGGTCGCGGTGTGCTGGGCATGATCGAGGCATGGACATGGACAAGAAGCGGCTGCAGCGCACCCGCGACAGCCGGATGATCGCCGGAGTCTGCTCCGGCGCCGGCCGCTACCTGGGCGTCGACCCCAACATCCTCCGCCTGGGGCTGGCGGTGTTCACCGTCTTCGGCGGCGCCGGGGTCCTGCTGTATGCGATCGCCTGGCTGCTCATCCCCGAGGAGGGCACGCCCACCTCCCTCGCCGAGGACCTCATCAAGAAGGGCCAGGAGTCACCCGTCGTCCAGGACGCCGTGCAGAAGGCCAAGGACTCCCTCAACAAGACCCGCACCCGCCCCTGACGCCCCGCCGCCCCGCGGACGGCGGTCAGGGAGCCGGGCGGACGGTGGCGGCGCGGCCGCCCTCGGCGGCGTCCGGGCCCGACGCCGCGCGGCCGCCTGCCCGCGCGCGGCCGTTGGACGCCGCGCGCACCGGCAGCGGACGACTCGCGCCGTCCCGTGAACCGGCGCCGTCACCGGCGGACGGTTCGGCGGCGGACCCCTGCATCGACGCGATCACCTCGTGCCGCACCTGGTTCCACACCAGCGTCAGCATCGTCGCCGCCGACAAGCCCAGCGCGCCCGCCAGCGAAACCACCGTCTGCGGGCCCAGGAACTGCGCGGCCGCACCGCCGATCAGAATCGCCAGGCCCTGCCCGGCCAGAATGCCCGACTGCGCCAGCCCGAACGCCTGGCCCCGCCCCGACGGCGGCACCGCCGCCACGAACGCCGCGTTGGCCGCCAACTGGTAGGCGCTGCCCGCCCCCGCCAGCACCCACAGCGCCACCACCGCCCACAGCGGCGGATGCACGGCCGCCCCGATGAGAGGCGCGCACGCCAGCATCGACATCCAGCCCATGGCGCGGATGCGGTTGGACGGCCGCACGCACCGGCTGAACACGAACGCCCCCGCGACCATCCCCGTCGGCATGGCCGACATCAGCAGCCCCACCGTCACCGCGCCGCCGCCGAACGTCGCCGCGTACGGGGCGGCCAGCCCCTCGGGCACGACGTAGAACGCGCACAGCCACGCGAACGACACCAGCGAACGCAGCGTCGTGTCGCCGAACACCAGCCGCGCCCCCTCCCGCGTGCCGCGCCACAGCGCCAGCGACTCGCTCTCGCGGCGGCGCGGCGCCGGACGCCTGCGCATCCCCGCCACCAGGATCACCGCGGACGCCCCGAACGTCACCGCGTTGATCATCAGCGCCTGGTACGTCCCCACCGCCGCGACGATCGCGCCGCCCGCCAGGAACCCCAGCATCTGCGCGGCCTGGTGGGTCATATTGTTGATCGCCGACCCGGCGACGTACCGGTCGCCCGACAGCACGTCCGGCAGCAGCGCCGCCCGCGCCGCGGTGAACGGCGCGCCCAGCAGCACCACCAGGCACACCAGCGCGCACAGCGACCAGAACGGCATCGACTGCAGCGCCATCAGCGCCACCAGCCCGGCGCGCAGCAGGTCGCACACCACCATGACGGTGCGGCGCGGGAACAGGTCGGCCAGCCCCGACAGGACCGGCCCGCCCACGATGGGCGGCAGGTACGTCAACGCGTAGGCGACCGCCGTCAGCAACGCCGAGCCGGTGCGGTCGTACACGAGCACCGCCAACGCGACCTGCGCCAGCTGGTCGCCGATGAACGACAACGCCTGCGCGAGCCACAGGGCACGGAACTCGCCCACCGCGAAGACCTCACGATAGGTGGCCTGCACTTCCGGCGGACGCCGATGCCGGCCGCTCTGCCTTTCCGCCACACACGCTCCAGCAAGGTTCGGAGAACCCCCCTATTAACTCACGCTGCGTGGCAGTCGGGTGACCTTCCGTGCCCGATTGGGGGAAGACTTCACCCCGCAAGGCCCCTCCGGCCGCCTCAGTAGCCGAGCTCGTGCAGCCGCTCGTCGTCGATCCCGAAATGGTGGGCGATCTCATGCACCACCGTGATGCGCACCTCGTCGACCACCTCGTCGGGGGTCTCGCAGATCGCCAGGATCTCGTTGCGGTAGATCGAAATGTGATCAGGCAGCACGCCGGCGTACCAGTCGCCCCGCTCCGTCAGGGGTACCCCCTGATACAGGCCGAGCAGGCCGGGTTCGGGCGCGTCGTCCTCGACGACGATGACGACGTTGCGCATGACCTCGGTGAGCTCGGCCGGGATGCTGTCGAGGGCCTCCCCCACCAGGTCCTCGAACGCCTCCCGCGACATCTCGATCACAGCCCCCATTGTGCTCGACGGAAGGGAGCCCCCGGTGCCGGACCGCCTCCGCGCCGCCGCTTCGATACCGCGTTCCGTCTGGTCCCGCATCCGCTCGTCCCGCCTGCCGGCGGCGGTCGCCGCGTCCCGCTGGCCCCGCGTCATCGCGGTGCTGCTCGTCGGGCTGGCCGGCGGCCTCGTCGGCCTGCTGCTCGGCGGCCGCATCCAGACCGCCGTCGGCCCGACCGACGTGTCGCTGGCCCTGCGCCCCGCCTGGAACGGCGGCACGATCGTCCGGATCCCGCCGCTGGGCGCGCTGCACCTGGACACCCACTCGGGCCCGATCGCGCTGGAGGCCCGCGTCACCGCCCTGCGCCCCGAATCGGCCCGCTCGCTGATCGAGGGGAAGGGCGACCTGTCCGACCTCACCGACCAGATCACCGACCAGCTCCGGCACGGCGTCACCGTCCTGCTGCTGCGCGCCGCCGCCCTCGCCGTGGTCGTCGCCCTGCTGGCGGGCCTGCTGGTCTTCCGCTCGTGGCGGCGCGCCCTGCTCGGCACCGCGGCGGCCGCCGCCGGGCTGGTCTCCCTCGCCCTGCTGTTCTGGACGACGTTCAACCCGCAGGCCATCGCCGAACCCCGCTACACCGGCCTGCTGGCCAACGCCCCCCAGGTCGTCGGCGACGCCCGCAGCATCGTCGAACGCTTCTCGGCCTACCGCGCCCAGCTCGCCCGCCTGGTCGGCAACGTCTCCAAGCTCTACAGCGTCACCTCGACGCTGCCCACCTACGAGCCCGACCCATCGACGATCCGCGTCCTGCACGTCTCCGACATCCACCTCAACCCGGCGGCCTGGTCGGTGATCCGGTCGGTCAGCACCCAGTTCAAGGTCAACATGGTCATCGACAGCGGCGACCTGACCGACCACGGCAGCCGCCCCGAGGACCGCTTCGCCGAGGAGATCGATTCGCTCAAGGTGCCGTACGTGTTCGTCCGCGGCAACCACGACTCGCGCGGCACCCAGCGCGCCGCCGACCGGCAGAAGAACGCCGTCGTCCTGGACGACTCCGTCAAGCAGATCGAGGGCCTGCGCATCTACGGCGTCGGCGACCCCCGCTTCACCCCCGACAAGACCACCCGCGACGACAACGTGGGCGCCGAACAGCTGCGCGCCCGCGGCTCCCAGCTCGCCGCGAAGCTCCGCGCCTCCGGCACCGTCCCCGACCTGGTGGTCGTCCACGACCCGCACGAGGGCGAGGGCTTCTCCGGGGCGGCCCCCCTCGTCCTGTCCGGCCACAACCACGCGCGTTCCACCACCCTCCTGCCCACCGGCACCCGCCTGTTCGTCCAGGGCTCCACCGGAGGCGCCGGCCTGCGCGGCCTCGAGAAGGAGCAGCCCACCCCCATCGAGCTGTCCATCCTCTACTTCAGCCGCACCGACCACCGCCTCCAGGGCTGGGACGACATCCGCCTGGGCGGCCTGGGCCTGTCCTCCGCCCAGATCGAACGCCACCTGGAACCCCGCCCCGGCCGCACCATCTCCCCTTCTCCCCCAGCCACGACGACCGTCTCGCCGTCCTTCCCGTCCCTCCCTCCCTCCGAGTGGCCCACCACGACGCCCCTGTCCCCGCGTCCGTCCCGCCAAGGGGGATAACCCTTTATGCGTGCCGGGAGGTTGTCCCCTATGCTGGAGCAGTCCAGTGGCACGGCCACGGAGCCCCCTTCGTCTAGCGGCCTAGGACGCCGCCCTTTCAAGGCGGTAGCGCCGGTTCGAATCCGGTAGGGGGTACCAGCAGCATGGGTGCACGGCCAACCGTGCACCCGGGGACGGCCAATACACGATCACCCGCACGTTCGCCCTGCGGAGCACCGCAGACCGGCGCAGGTGATCCACCCTCGATGTCCGTCACGGCCATACCGCCAGATGGCCTCGACGAGGGAAGGCGGCCCGCGGACACACTCGGATCCTCGTCCCACCGGGACCGCCCGACCTGGGCCCAAGAGGGCTGCCGAATGACCGCGTCCACACAGGAGCAAGCAGGCGTTGGTATCGGCGGACCGATCACAACCATTTGCACCTGCCATCCCCATCGGCGAGCCCGTCCATGAGTTGGTCCTCGCGACCCCGGTGGCTCTCGGTGTGTCCCTCGTTCGGCCTTGCCCACGCATCCGGCGTCTGCGCGAGCGGGCCGCCCACCGGGGCCATGCTCGGCGGCTTCCCTGGCCGCGCAGGCGCGATCAGTCGGTCACGGTGAGGACGAGCTTGCCGCGGGTGCGGCCGGTCTCGCCGCGGGCGTGAGCCTCGCGGACCTGGTCGAGCGCGAAGGTCTCCTCCACCTCGACAGCGACGTCACCGGCGTCGATCAGGCCCGCGATCGTGGTCAGCGCGGCACCGTCCGGCTCGACCAGGAACGGGGTGACCCGCACGCCGCGCTCCTTCGCGGCCTTGGCCAGGTCCGGGGAGACACCGCCCGGGACGGCCACCAGCAGGCCGCCGGGGCGCAGGACCCCGAGCGCGCGCGTGGAGGTCTGGTCGTGCGCGTCGCCCACCAGGTCGATGACGACATCGACGTCCTTGACGACGTCCTCGAAACGGGCGGCGGTGTAGTCGATGGTGTCCTCGGCGCCGAGCTCCTTGAGCCAGGGGTGGCGGGCCGTGCGGGCGGTGGCGATCACGTGGGCGCCCCGATGCCGGGCGAACTGCACCGCGAAGTGGCCCACCCCGCCGGCGGCGGCCGTGATCAGGACGCGCTGTCCGGCCTGTACGCCGGCGGTGTCGACCACGATCTGCCAGGCGGTCAGCGCCGCCAGCGGCACGGCGGCCGCGTGGACGTGGTCGAGGGTGGCCGGCTTGCGGGCCCACTGGCGGGCCGGCGCGGTCACGTACTCGGCGTAGCCCCCGGCGGCGCGCGGGAACCAGGGCATGCCGTACACCTCGTCGCCGGGCGCGAGGGTGGTGACGCCGAAGCCGACCTCCTCCACGACACCGGAGACGTCCCAGCCCAGGATCAGCGGGAACGTTTGCAGGCCCGCCATGCCCTGGCCCTCACGGGTCTTCCAGTCCACCGGGTTGACGCCGGCGGCGTGCACGCGCACCAGCACCTCCGTCGGCAGCGGCTCGGGACGCGCGACCTCCTCGACCTTCAGCACGTCCGGTCCGCCGAACTCCTTGATGGTCACGGCCCGCATGGTGTTCTCGCTCATTCGTCTCACTCCTTTCGCCAGCCGGGCTCCCGTCCCCGGTGAAAGAAAGAGTGGCGCTTGCCGAGGGAGACGGGTGAGTGGCCGGATGGCCATCTGTCGTACTATTCGGGCCATGCCGCATCGTGTCGCCGTCCTGGCCCTCGACGGAGTCCTGCCGCTGGACCTGGGCATTCCCGCCAGGGTGTTCAACGAGGCCTGCGAACCGGACGGGACGCGCCTGTACTCCGTCACCACCTGCTCCCTCGGCGGCCGCTCCGTGCGCACCCACGAGGACTTCCGCATCGTCGTCGACCACGACGAGTCGGCGCTGGAGACGGCGGACACCGTCGTGATCGCCACCCAGGAGCCCAGCCGGGAACTGCTCGCGACCGGGGAGCTGCCCGACGACGTCGCCGCGGCGCTGCACCGCATCGGGCCGCAGACCCGCATCGTCAGCCTGTGCACCTCGGCGTTCCTCCTCGCGGCGGCCGGTCTGCTGGACGGCCGCCGCGCCACCACGCACTGGGCGCTGTGCGACGCGATGGCGCGGCTGTTTCCCAAGGTCGAGGTGGATCCGAACGTGCTGTTCGTCGACAACGGGCGCATCCTGACGTCGGCCGGCGGGGCCGCCGGGATCGACCTGTGCCTGCACCTGGTCCGGCGGGACCACGGGGCGGCGGTGGCCTCGGCCGCCGCGCGGCGCTGCGTGGTGGCGCCGTGGCGCGAGGGCGGGCAGGCGCAGTTCATCGAACACCCCGTTCCGCCGGACACCGACCGCTCCACGTCGGCGACCCGTCAGTGGGCGCTGGACCGGCTGGCCGAGCCGCTCACGCTGGAGGACCTGGCCCGGCACGCGAACATGAGCGTGCGCACCTTCACCCGGCGGTTCCGCAGCGAGGTGGGCACCAGCCCGCTGAAATGGCTGGCGCAGCGGCGTTTGGAGCACGCGCGACTGCTGCTGGAGACCACCGACCTGCCCGTCTCCCGGATCGCCGCCGCCTGCGGCTTCGGCGACCCCGTCGCCCTGCGCAAGCACTTCGCCACGTACCTGGGCATGTCACCGCTGGCCTACCGCCGCGCCCACCACGCACCGGACCTGAAAAGGCGGTGACCCGGACGTGACGGCGGCAGGCGGCCTCCCGGCACGCCGTCCGCCGTCGCCGTTTCCGGCCCGGATGCAGTCATCGTCCTCCACCGCGGAACCCGCGGCGGGCAGCCCCGCCGCACGGGCGTCGGACCGCCGACGGCCGCCTGTGCTCGACACCCGGACCGGGTCACCCCCGCGACCCGCCCTCGCGAGCTCCCGGGCGACGCCGGCGAGCGCGAGACCGCTGGACGACGCTAGTTGCTCAGTTTGAGCAACTAGGGCGGGGTATTGACAGCGGCCACCGGTACATCGGATGCTGACAGGACGTTAGTCGAAAGTTTCGAGCAGGTTAATCTTGCTCGGTTCACGCAACTAGGTGGCATTGGTGGCGGAGGTCCTGGTCGTCGCCGACGACCTCACCGGAAGCAATGCGACGGGCGCGCTGTTCGCGCGGCAGGGCATGCGCGCCGTCACGGTCAGCGACATCCGCCATGCGCGGCGGCACAGGGATGCGGCCGACGTGGTGGTGGTCAACACCGGAAGCAGGCACTGCCCGGCCGCGCGCGCCCGCGCCCTGGTCGCCGAGGTCGCCGAGGCGCTCGGCAGTGACATGCGGCTCCTGGTCAAACGGGTCGACACCACCCTGCGCGGCAATGTCGGCGCCGAGCTGACCGGGATGCTGGAAGGGCTGCGGGCTAGGGTGCCGCACGCGCGGGCGCTGTGCGTTCCCGCCTTCCCCAGCGCGGGCCGCACCACGGTCGGCGGCGTCCACCTGGTCGACGGCGTTCCGCTCACCGAGACCGACGCCGCCCGCGACCCGCTCAGCCCGATCACCGCGTCCCGTGTCGCCACGCTGCTGCGCGCCCAGACCGAGCTGAGCGTGGGGGAGATCGTCCTCGATGTCGTCCAGGCCGGGCAGGAGACCCTGGTGCGTGCGATGCGGGCCGACCGGTCCGACGTCCTGGTGTGCGACGCGGTCACCCCCGGGCACGTGTCCGTGCTGGCGCGGGCGGCGGCGGCCACCGGCGAGACCTGGCTGTCGGTCGACTCCGGGCCGTTCGGCGCCGCGCTCGCCGCCGAACTGGGCATCGGCGGCACGCCCAAGCCGATCCTGGTGGTCGCGGGCAGCGTCACCGCCCGCACCACCGAACAGCTGCGGGAGGCCGGTCACATCCTCGGCGCACGCCTGTGCGAGGTGACCGCGCTCGACGAGGACGCCCTGACCGCCGACGTCATCGGGCTGCTGGACGACGGCGCCACCGTGGCCGGGCTGCGCATGGTCCCCGCCGAGTTCGACCCGGCGCTGGCCGGACGCATCCCGCACGTGCTGGCCGCGGTCGCCCGCAACGTGGTGGAGTCCGGGCGCGTGGGCGGGGTGTACGCGACCGGCGGCGACGTGTCGGTCGCCGTGGTCGACGCCCTGGGCGCCGAGGGCTTCGAGGTGGACGCCGAGGTGCAGCCCCTGGCCGTCGCCGGACGGCTGGTCGGCGGCCCGCACGACGGGTTCCCGTTCGCCGCCAAGGGCGGTCTCATCGGCGACCGGCAGGCCGCCGTCGACTGCGTGGAACACCTCCGCATGATCACGATTCGCGACGAAAGGAAGATGCATAGATGAGTGCGGACACCCGACCGCTGCTCGCCGTCACCCTCGGCGACCCGGCGGGCATCGGCCCCGAGATCACCGCGCGCACCCTGGCCGACCCCGCGTCGGCGCGCGCCGCCCGGGGGCTGGCCGTCGGCGACGCCGCCGTGCTGGAGCGCGCCGCCCGCATCTGCGGCCTGGACGTGGAGATCAACGCGGTCTCCGACCCCGGCCAGGCGCGCTTCACCGAAGGCGTGATCGACGTGCTCGACCTCGGCATCGCCGGCGCGGACCTGGAATGGGGCAAGGTCGACCCGGTCGCGGGGCGCGCGGCGGTCGCCGCGATCGAGACGGCCGCCCGGCTGGCCCTCGACGGCGTCGCCGACGCGGTCGTCACCGCCCCCATCAACAAGGAGGCGATCTGGGCCGCCGGGTCCAAGCACCTCGGCCACACCGAGATGCTCGGGGAGCTGACCGGCTCCACCCGGCACAACACGATGTTCGTCGTCCGCGGCCTGAAGATCTTCTTCACCACCCGGCACATGTCCCTGCGCAACGCGCTGGACAAGCTGAGCAAGCAGGTCGTCGAGGAGGCGATCCGCGAGGCCTACGCCGCGCTGCGCGTGTTCGGCGCGGACGGCCGGACCCCGCGGCTGGCGGTCGCGGCCGTCAACCCGCACGGCGGCGAGAACGGCAACTTCGGCGACGAGGAGATCGTGTCGATCGCCCCCGCGGTGGAGGCCGCCCGCGCCGCGGGCCTGGACGTCACCGGCCCCGTCCCCGCCGACTCGGTCTTCCATCAGGGCCTGGAGGGACGCTACGACGGCGTCCTGTCGCACTTCCACGACCAGGGCCACATCCCCGCCAAGACCGTCGACTTCCACGGCACCGTCTCGGTCACCGTCGGCCTGCCGATCCTGCGCACCTCCGTGGACCACGGCACCGCCTTCGACATCGCCGGCACCGGCACGGCCTCCCCCGGCACCATGGCCGCCGCGTTCCGCACCGCCGTCGAGTTCGCCCCCTACGCCGACCGCATCCGCGCCGAATACGCCACCCGCTGACAGTCCGACCCCGCGAGCGGAAGGAACCCACCCCCGATGACCACCGCCGCCACCGCACCCGCCCGCCGCTGGACGTACGTGATCCCGGTCGCCGCGATCATGTACATGCTGGCCTATCTGGACCGCAACAACGTCGCGATCATCCTGCCGTACATGGACGACGACTTCCCGCTGTCCGGCAGCGCCAAGGGCATGGCCAGCGGGATCTTCTTCGTCGGCTACATGGTCCTGCAGATCCCCGCCGCCGTCCTGGCGGCGCGGTGGAGCGCCCGCAAGACGGTGCTCATCCTCATGATCGCGTGGGGTCTGGCCGCCATGACCTGCGGCCTCGTGCACAGCGAGACGCAGCTGTACGTGGCCCGGCTCGTCCTCGGCCTGTTCGAGGGCGGGGTGTGGCCGGCGGTGCTCATCCTACTGGCGTCCTGGTTCCCGCTGCGGGAACGGGCGCGGGCCAACGCGCTGTGGATGGCCTGCCTGCCGATCTCGTCCATCATCATGGCGCCCCTGTCCGGCTGGATGCTCGACCACATGGACTGGCGCACGGTGTTCGTCGCGCAGGGGCTGCCGCCGCTGGTGTGGGCCGCGGTGTGGTGGTTCGCCATCGCCGACCGGCCGTCGCAGGCACGGTGGGTCTCGCCCGAGGAGCGTGCGTACGTCGAGCGGGCGCTGGCCGAGGATGAGGCGGCCAAGCCGTCGACGGGGCAGGCCGGGTACGGGCAGACGCTGCGCGACCGCCGCGTCCAGCTGCTGGTGCTGGTGTACTTCTGCTGGATCACCGGGTTCTACGGCTTCAGCCTGTGGCTGCCCACCGTGATCAAGACGATGACCGGGGACGCGTCCGCCACCGCCGTCGGGTGGCTGACCGCGATCCCCTACACCGTCGCGCTGGCGGCCATGATCTACAACGCGACCCGCTCGGACCGCACCGGCAACCGGCGCGCCGCCGTCGCGATCCCCCAGGTCGTGGCGATCGCCGGGCTGCTGGCCGGGCAGCTCGTGCACGGCGGCGTCGCGCAGATGGTGCTGCTGTGCGTGGTCGCCGCGGGCGTCTACGCGCCCTACGGGCCGTTCTGGGCGATGCCCGCGCAGGTGCTGCGGTTCGAGGTCATCGCCGTGGCCATGGGGCTGATCAACGCGCTGGGCAACCTGGGCGGCTTCATGGGGCCGTACCTGGTCGGCTGGCTGACCGACCTGACCGGCTCGCAGAACGCCGGGTTCGTCGCGCTGGCCGGATTCCTGGCCGCCGGGGCGGCGGTCTCCTGGTTCGGCCTGCGCCCGGTGCCCGCCGTCGGGGATCATGCGGTTGCCGCACAACGGACCGCCTGATGGGGGAGTGTTGACCGTACGACGCGGGCCGAGGGCCCAGACCGCCGAACGCCGGGCCATGCTGGTGCGGGAGGTCCAGGCGGGCAACGGCAACATCCACGAACTGGCCCGCCGGTTCGGGGTGTCCACCTCCACCGTCCGCCGCGACCTGCGCGAACTGGAGCTGTCCGGCGAGATCACCCGCACCTACGGCGGCGCGGTGGGCGGTCCGCACCCGCACGAACTGCCGCTGCGCGAGAAGGAGCACGGCCACCGGCGGGAGAAGGAGGCCATCGCCGCCGTCGCCGCCGACCTCGTGGAGACCGGCGACGTGGTGCTGCTGGACGCCGGTTCCACCACCGCGCGGCTGGCCCGGCGGCTGCGCGACCGCACAGGCATCACCGTGATCGCCGCCGGGCTCAACGCCATCGCCCTGCTGGCCGAGGCCCCCGGCGTCGAACTGATCCTGCTCGGCGGGCGGGTCCGCCACCCCGGCGAGGGGGTGGTCGGCCCGTTCGCCGAGGAGCAGCTGCGCTGGCTGGGTCCCGACAAGGTCTTCCTGGGCGCGGACGGCGTGACCGCCCGCGGCCTGTGCTGCCCGTCGCCCGAGCAGGCCCGGATCAAGCATCTGATGCTGCACGCCGGACGCGCCACCTATGTGCTCGCCGACCACAGCAAGATCGGCGCGGAGCCGTTCGCGTACTGGGCTCCGCTCGACCGCCCGCACACCGTGATCGTCGACGCGGCCGCCCGGCCCGCCGACCTGGAGCCGCTGCCCGGCGACACCCTGATCGCCACGGAGCCGGACCCCCCCGACACCCCGCGGCATCCCGGCTGAGCGCGTCTCGTCACCGCGGCTGCCGGACAACCGCGGTGGCGCACCTCTCAGCAGTGAGGCAGAGGCGGCCCGGCGGACTATGCACAGCGCGTGCGATGCGGCACCGGGCCGCCGCCCCGGTCGGTGTCAGGGACGAGCGGCCTCCTCGACGGGATCGCCACCGCCTGCGGCTTCGGCGACCCCGTCGCCCTGCGCAAGCACTTCTTCACGCACCTGGGCATGTCACCGCTGTACGGCCGCCGCGCCCACAACGCACCCGCCCTGAAAGGGCCGTGCCCCGGGTGTGACGGCGGCAGGCGACCTCCCGGCACGCCGCCCGCCGCCGTTCCAACCCGGAGACATTCCCGCGGCGATGATTCCGTCAGGAATCCCACTGCCGTACGTCGAACTGGTCGACGCGAAGGCTCGACGGGAAGTTGTCCGGAAAGATCGGGCAGCGCACCGTGCGGTTCAGCACACCGACCAGGAAGTTCACGAAGCCCCCGTCGTAACGCCAGTACTCGATGCCGTCGGTGACGACGATCGGCCAATCCGGCGCGTTCGGCCCGCTCGTCAACCACAGGCAGAAGTCGCCGTTCTCGGTCGCCCCCCAGTGGAAGAGCCCGCCAGCCTCCGGCCACAGCGGATACGGAGGTATCTCGCTTTTCGCGCCGGAGTCGTCGACCAAGGTCACGGAACCGCCGTAGGCGGCGAGCTCCCGGAGGGACTCCAGCGCTGTACGCGTCCCCTCCAGCAACAACGCGATGTCGTCCCCCGGGTGGAACACTCCGAGGAAGCCGTCGAGCTGCAGATGCGGGTACTTGTCGAAGAGTCGCTTGTAGGCGTCGGGGAAGCGGAAGGCGACGGCCCGCTCCAACTCGTCCCAGTCCACCGAAGGCGACGGGTACAACGGCGGTCCGGCAAGGCGCTCAAGGTCCGCAAACACTGCCACTGCGCTCGATCCTGTTTTTGGGAAGCATCTGGTTGATGAGACATCTGTCCAGGTCGATACCCGGCCTTCCATCAGGGTAACGTCCTCGCGCGGTGAGGCGTATCTTGTCCGGAATCACGTCTCCGGACTCATAAACGGGCTTGACCCAGTAGTCGACCACCTGGCCGTCACGCACGGCCTCCGCAACCCGATTCTCCAGACCTCTCATCACGGGAGTGTTGACCGGAGACTGGTAGCAGGTGATGAGGTTGTTCGCGTCATAGCCGTCGCCGCCGAGCTGATTCCCGATCAAATGACAGCGAGCGAACTCGTACTGCCGGGTCTGGGTGAGCCACCGATTCGTCGACTTTCCGGTCTGCGGATCACGTTTCGGCCAGCCCGGCGGATCGATGTCCTTGGACGCCGCCGATCCGCCGGCCAGGTCTTGGGCGGTGCAGAATCTGGCATAGGCGCCGGAGTGGTATCCATTTTTGTCAAATCCGCCATAGTTCTTTCTGGGGACGCATTCCTCGTCATCGTCCTGCACCGCGGAACCCGCGGCGGGCAGCCCCGCCGTCTGCATGACGGAGGCCGGTGCGGGCGACGGGTTGGGCGGTGACGGGGCGAGCGCGGTGCTGGTCGGGGGCGGAGGGCCGGTGACGGACGCGGCCGGTTGGCCGACCGGGACCTCCAACGGCACGACCACGGGCAAGGTCACCTGGGACACGACGGAGCCGGCCTCATCGACCGCCCTCTGGCGGATGGCCTGCAGAGACCGCACCGTGTCCTTGACCACGTCGTACGACCTGGCTCTCGTGGCCTTCCGGGCGGGGCCGGTCGAAATACGGGAGGCGGGGTCGGCATAGGAGGGCTTGCGCAGTGACGGGCTGATCTTTCTGGCCTTGTTCCGTGCGTCTTTCTCCGCGCGGCGCTTGGCCGCCGCCGTCCTCGCGCGTGCCCTGGCGATCGCCAAGGCACGCGCGATCGCCGCCCGCTGCGCGGCCGAGAGGCCCACATTGCCCCCGTAGTAGCCGCTGCGGCCGGGCGCGTATCCTCCCCTGCTCGGCCCGGACCTGTGGTAGTCGCCTTTGCCACCGGGTTGGCACGGTACGCCCGGGCACGCTGTGAATCTGTCGTACCAGCTGTCCCATCCCGTGGACCAGGGCCGTGCCGGCGGTGGGGAGGCGGACAGGGTGATCTTGATAAGCTGTGCGACTCGGTAGGCGCGCCATGCACGCCAGGCCAGCCATGCGAGCCTGGCGGCCAGGAGTCCCCCGGCGATGGGGCCGACGGCATAGTGGCCGGTGGGGTCCGCGTTGTCGAGCGGATCGGCGTTGCCGTAGGTGTAGCGATTGGCGTTGACGGAGTACGGCGTCGGGTCGAGGGTCAGGGAGTCGCGGCTGTTGAACGCCCCCGACTCGGGCGAGTACCAGCGCGCACCCATCTTGACCTGTCCGGAATCCGGATCCGTCCAGTCGCCCTGGTAGCCGACGTTCGTCCAGGCGCCACTGTGCGCGATCCGCCGGCCGAACGGGTCGTAGGCGCTGGAGTCGGCCACGGCCGCGAGGGGTGCGGCCGGGTCGAAGGCGCCGACCACGTCTCCGTGCTTGTCGGCGAGGGCGACGCGGCCGCCGGCGCCGCCGTCCACGGCGACGACGTCGTCGGCCAGGCCGCGGGAGTACCGGTGCGCACCGTCCGTCACCGGGTCGTCCGCCGGCCCCGCGTAGCCGAACGGCGCGCCGTTCCGTGTGGCGATGCGGTCCAGGCCGTCGTAGGTGTAGGTGGTCGGGCCCGCGGCGGTGAGCCGGTCGAAGGCGTCGAAGGTGTAGTTCTCGCCGCCGCCGGGTGCGGATGCGGCGGCCAGGGTGCCGCGCGGCGTGTAGGCGAAGGTGGTCTGGCCTTCGGTGAGTCGGCGGTTGCGTTCGTCGTAGGTGGCCGTGACGCTTCCGGCCCGGACGCGGTTGCCGGAGGCGTCCCAGTCGTATTCGGTCGTGGCGCCGTCGCGGGTCCACGCTTTCAGGCGGCCGGCGCGGTCGTACGCGTAGGTGTTCTCGCCTGCACCGGCGGTGCCCGCAGTGGTCTTGCGGGTGGTCCGGTCGTTGTCGTCGTAGCCGTAGGTGATGGACGCGACGGTCGCGCCGGAGCCGTTCTTGAGCGTGTCCGCGGTGACGCGGCCGAGATCGTCGTAGTCGAAGGTGCGGATCCGCCCGGAACCGTAGTCGATCTTGTTGAGCTGTCCGGCGGTGTTGTAGCCGAAGGTCTGGGTGACGCCGGTGATGCCGTCCTGGAGCGTCTGCAGGCGGCCTCGGCTGTAACCGAACGCCGCGGTCCCGGCGGCGTCGGTGCGGCCGGTGAGCCGGCCGTCGGCGTCGTAGGTCATGGTGGCCTGGCCGGAGGGGCCTTCGGCCGTCAGCAGCTCGCCGCGGTCGTTCCAGGTGTAGACGTTGGTGTCCGAACCGGCGTTGACCTTGATGAGCCGCCCTGCGGAGTCGTAGCCGAAGACGCGTTCGGCGGACGGGGCCGAGGGGCCGGTGCCGGTTTCGCGCAGGAGGCGGTTGCCCGGGTCGAAGCTGCGTTCGCGGGTGACGCCGCCGGGCGCGACGAGCCTGACGGGGTTGCCGGCCGCGTCGTAGCCGGTGGTCCAGGTGCGGTCGGCCGCGTCGGGGTGGGCGGTCAGCACCAGGCCGGGCGGCATGGTGCCGCCGCCGACCGCCGCTTCGGCGCCGGTGGTGTAGGTGTAGCCGATCTGGCCGCCGCCCTCGGGGTTGGTCTGGGTGAGCAGCTTGCCGGAGGTGGTGTAGGTGTAGCCGGTCCGGTACCGGTTGTCGGTGGCACTGGTGGAACGCCCGTCGCGGAACTCGATCGGCTTGTCGTTGCGCGGGTCGGCCGGGTCGGTGAGGGACGGGTAGGTGAAGTAGGCGGTGTGGCAGACGTCCTTGGACCGGCAGGTCGTACGGGAGGTCACGTTGCCGCGGGCGTCATGGGTGAACTTGGCGCTGTCGCCGTTCTCGTTGGTGACGACGGTGGGGAAGCCGCGGTCGTCGTACTGGAACGTGCGCATTCCCATCCCGGTCAACGGGATGCCGACGAAGTCCGGGATGTCGCCGGGGTTGCCGGGCGGGTCGGTGCAGAACGCCGGGTCGCCCGGGTCGGGGTGGTTGCAGGTGGGCGACGGCGACGGGCTCGGCTCCGGGCGGTCCTCCTCGCGCGTCTCCAGTCCCAGGGGGATGCCGACCCTGATCAGGTTGCCGGTGATCGCGTCGCTCTCGTACAGGTACGGCCGGTCGGCCGGGTCGCGGACCTCGACCGCGCGCCGCAGGTCGGCGTCGCCGCCGTACACCGTGGGCGGCTTGATCTTCCACGTGCCGCCGTCGCGGTCGGTGTACTCGGCGACGCGGTCCGCGGCGGTGTCGTAGGACGCCTCGGCGGCGACCTTGCCGCTCGGCAGCGTGACCTTGGTCAACTGGTCGGCGGTACGCAGCGCCTCGGTGTAGTGCGCCGCCACCTGTGCCGGGCCGAGGGGGTGGTGGTAGACGGCGACCTCGTCGAGGGTGCCGGTGTAGAAGCGGCGTGCGGCCGTACCCCACTGGGGCCAGGAGGCAGGCGTCGAGGCGTAGGCGGCGCCGAGCTGGTTGTAGGTCAGATCGAGATGGTCGGGGGTCTGGCCGGTGAGCGTGCCGACCACCTTGCCGTCCAGGTAGAGGGTTTGCGTGGACCCCATCGCCGACAGCACGGCATGATGCCACTTGCCGTCGTTCACCGCCACGGCCGAGGTGATCGGGGAGATGGTGCCACCGCTGTAGAACTGGCCGCGCAGCCTGCCGTCCAGGCCCGTGTACAGGACCGGCACGCCGACCGCGGAGGTGCTGTCCAGCGGCTTGTCCTGGTAGCCGACCAGGGGGCCGCCGGACGCTGTCGGATTGTTCTTGAACCACACCTCCACGGCCAGGTCGCGGCTCTTCTTCAGCGCCCCGCCCGGCAGCGTCACCTGGGAGGTGGTGCCGTTGAACGCGGCGGCGGTGTTGTCGGTGCCGGTCAGCGCCCCGGGGGCCTGGAGCGTGACGTTCTTGTAGGCGGCCGCGTCCTCGCCGAGGTTGATCGCGACCTGGCTGGCCGCGCTGGTGCCCTCGGCCTCGCCCAGCCGCCAGTACGACTCCGGCCGCGTGTCCATGACCACGCTGCGGTAGTGCGAGCCGGGGGCGTACTCGTAGGCGGTGCACCGGTCACCGGGCGCGCAGACCTTGGTGAGCAGGTCGCCGGTGTAGGTGTAGGTCCAGGTCAGCGCCTTGCCGTCGACCGGGTTGGTGGACACGGCGGCGACCCGGTCACCCGACCAGGTGAACGACAGGTAGCGTCCGCCGGCCGCCGTCGCCCGCGACAGCCTCCCGGTCAGCGGGTCGTAGGTCAGCGTGACCGACTGCGCCCCCGGATCGGTGATCTTGGTGAGCCGGGTGTTGACGAACTCGAAGGTGCGGCCGGTCTTGTCGGTCAGCTTCCAGGTGGAGCCGTTCACGGTCAGCGTGGCGTGCCGGCCCGGCGGCGGAGAGAACGTGCCGTCGGGGTTGCGGCCGTAGCGCACCTGCTGCCCGTCCGGGTAGCCGATCACCACGTTGCCCGAGCCGTCCTTGTCCTCGGTCAGCCGCATGTCGAACTGCGTCGTCCATCCGGCGCCGAACGGGGAGTCGCGGCGCGGGTCCAAGCTGTTGTAGGTGCGCTCCAGGCTCAGCTCCGGCCCGACGTTGGCGACCGACGCGTCCACCGCCGAGGTGGAGAAGTTGCCGGTGTGCGGGTCGAACTCCCGCTCCTGCGCCCCGGCCAGCCGCGAGGTGATCTCCGGTTGCGGCACCGCCGTCTGGAACATCACCCGCTCGGACGGGACCTCGTTGCCGGTGTCCTTGACGAACACCCGCCACAGGTAGGTCTTGCTCCACGACAGCTTCCCGGCCGGAACCGTCCAGGCATGGGTGCGCACGTAGCCGGAGTCGAAGCAGTTGACCGCCGAACCGTCCGCGGCATTCTTCTCGCAGACCTCGTACTTGTAGCTCAGCGACGATCCCGCCGGGGCTCCAGGTCCACCGCCGTCGCCCACAGCTGCGGCGACAGCGTCGGCGACTGGTAGCCGTTGGGCGGGTACAGCTCCCGCAGCACCGGCGCGATATCGATGTTCTTGATGATGATCCGCAGCGGCGGGACCTGCTCGTCGATGAACACCGGCCCGCCCTTGCGCGCCATCGTGAAGTCGAGCGAGTACGTCCCCGGCGGCAAGGCCCTGATCACCGCGTCGAACGTCACCTTCCCGCCCCGCGCCACGGTGGTGGTCAGGTCGGCCGCGCGCTGCTGGGTGACCAGCTTCCCCTTGCCGTCGTACGCCCGGTATGCCAGGTAGTACTGGCCCGCCGTCCACGGCTGCGCCCCGGTGTTGGTCGCGGTGATCTTCACCCGGCCGTTCTGCGCCTGCGTGACCGGCGGGTCCGGCACCGGGTTCGGCGTGGAGTAGGAGGCGTTGTACGGGCTGTGCGTCACGATCAGCCGCGGCGGGTTGGCGGTGTCGTGCCCGGTGAACTTCTTGTAGCCCAGCCCGTCGGAGGAGTCGTCGCGCACCGACAGCCCGTAGTTGGACTGCTGGCCGTTCACCCACCGCTGCACCAGGTCGCGCCCGCCCTTGCCGAGATTGAACGACACCGCCTTGGTCGGGCACCTGGACTTCGTCGCGCCGAACGCGATGTAGCCGTGGCAGAACGACGAGCGCGCCAGCCGCCCGCCCACCTTCGGCCCCGGATACGACAGGCCGGACCGGCCCACCCACGCCTCGGTCACCGGATGCACCGTCACCGGCCGCGCCCGGCACGTCGCCGAGTCGTAGTTCACCATCCACAGCGACGCGCCGAAAATCTTGTGATACCTCAGCTTCTCGCTGACCTGGGGGAAGGCGATGTACGCCGCCGAACGCGACCCGATCGTCAGCGACTCGGCCCCGCCGGCCGACCCGCCGTCATTCACCGTCAGGCTCGTCCCCGCCGCGGTGATCTCCACGCTGGGGTCCACCATCACCGGGAACGCGCGCGCCGGATCCGACAGCCACGCGCCGTCCACGTCGACCCGCAGCGCCGGGACGCCCCCGGCCGCGACGATGCTGTAGGAGACCCCGTTCGACGACGCCGGAGTCTCCGCCGAGTCGGTCATGAACCCGGCCGGGACCACCGCCCGCGTCCGGCCGGCGGCGTCGGTGAACACCACCTGCCCGCCCGCGACCTTCGCCGACAGGCCCCGCAGCGACAGCGGGAACACGAACGTGCGCGGCGCCTTCGCCGACCGCAGCACGATCGTCTCCTTCACCGACCCCGACCCGACATCGACCTTCAGATCGGTGTCGCGCCACACGTCCGGATAGGTGACGCCGCGTTCGTGCGCCCAGCCCTGCGCGGCGTCGGCGCCTTGCAGCCCGTAACCGACCTCCTGCCCGGCACCCAACGACATCCGCACCGTCACGCCCGCGCCCGTCCGCGGCGCCAACCGGATGTCGACGGCGTCGGCCGCGTTGCGCCACCCCTGCCGGCCATGCGCGCCGACCGGCACCAGTCGGGTGTCCACCGGCGCCCACGTCCCGTCCGGACGCCGGTAGTTGATCGGACGGGCCGAGAACTCCGTCGACTCGGTGCCGTCGGCGTTGGCGAACGTACGCGCGTGGGCGTCACGCCGTTCCGGCAGCTCCCGGCTGGTCTCGGCGTCGTAACCCGACACCTTCGGCTCCGCCGCCGGGGCGCTCGCCACCCGCGCGGTGTTCCGCGGCGGCCGCGCGGCCGCGGCCGGCTTGGCCTGCGTCAGCGGATAGCGGGAACGCAGCGTCGAAGGCACGTGCCGGTTGCGCGGGCCGTCCTTGATGTGGGAACCGCCGCTCTTGGCCGAACCCCATCTCTGCCGGGGGCCGTGCGCGTCGGGCAGGTCGCGCCAGCTCGACAGCGCTCCCGTCCCGCTGTCCATGGAGGCGATCAGGCACAGCACCATCACCGCCGCGAGAGTCTTGAACGCTGCGGAGAAGCGCCCGCTCAACCGCGCCCCCGTGCCGGGCACCAACCGGACCCACCCAAGCATCGGTCACTCCTGATCGCCGCGCAGTCCCCGAAAGTCGGCCGAAGAAGCGGTTCCGGCCGCGCCGCCCGCGCGGTGCGCGGACGGCGCGGCGCACAGCGTCAACGCCCGGACGGCGGCGCCGTCAAGGCCCGGCCGGTGAAGCCCGGGGCGCTCTTCGACAGCCGCGCCACCTCATCCCTGGGCGCGTAGAACAGCGACGTCTGGCCGCTGGTGCGGAAGGTGAACGCCCACGTGGCGCCGTTCGTCCCGAAGTACTCGAAGGCGGTCGGGTCCGTGGCGGCCACGTAACTGTCCTCAGGGTGGGCGTTCGTCCACGGGCGCCACTCGCCCGACCCCTGGATCGTCTCGCCGGTGCTGTAGATCTTGCCGTCCTGACCGCGGGCGACCACCTCGGTCTTGCCGCTGCCGGGGCTGATCAGCGCGGACGGGGCACCGGCGGCCACGAAGTCCCCGACCGGCGTCCAGTCCTGCGGGAAGCCGCCGGAGGCGTCCTGCATCTTGGTCAGGATCCGGCCGTCCGCGGCCCGCACGAAGATCCGCAGCCTGCTGCCCGGGTAGACGACCACCGACGCCGTTCCCGAGAAGCCCGGTCCGCTGATCGCCGCGCATCCCGACACGACGCCGCGGGCGTACAGCGCGGTCCGCCAGGTGCCGGAGGCGTCCAGCACGAAGATCCGCACCCCGTTGGCCACCGGGACCACCACCGGAGCGGTGGTCGCGGCCAACCCGGTCATCCCGAGGTTGATCCAGTCCTTGTGGGGGTCGTTCGCGCCGTACTGCGGCAGCGCCCACAGCACCCCGGCCGCGTCCACCGCGAACGCCACCAAAGTGTCGTCATGCCTGGCCACGGAGACATGCGAGGCCATCGGCCGGGTGGTGTCGGCCCACGCGCCCCAGGCCGCAGGCGACTTGGTGGCCTGGGTCATCGTCCACACCGGCCCGTTGACGTTGTGCGCCAGCATCTGCAGCCGCCCGTCGGCCTGCTCGGCGAGGGCCGGCTGACCCGTGAACGCCTCGTTCCCGTGCACGGCCGTCCACTGCACCGAGGAGATCGCCGACGGATCCGCGCGGCCGTGCAGCAGCCGCCCGATGTTGTCGGCGTAGGCGAGCTCGATCATGCCGACCGAGGCGCCGCCGACCGGCGATGCCTGAACCACCGTCGTCCGGGAGAACGACTCGATCGGCACGCTGTCCGCGGCCGCACCGGCCTTGGCGGTGCCCGCCGTGGCGGCCGCCGCCGCGGTGCATCCGCTCACCGGCTCCTTGAAGTAGGCGAACACGTCCACCCAGACGCGGACGCTCGTGGAGCTGGCGTTCTGAATCGTGATCTTGCCGTCGGTGCCGAGCTTGGCGGGCAGAGCGCCGCTGTAGGCGGTGCCGGCCTGGTAGGTCACCGTGTGGATCGACGGGGCCGCCATGCCCGCCGGGAAGACCCGGACGGTGCCGTTGCCGGACCCGTACGTCGTGGCGTTGAGGTAGACGCCGGTCACCCCCGACGCCGGCGCCCAGCGGCGCGAGCGTGTACGTGCCGTTCGCGGCGATCGTCACGTCAGTGGCGAGACGCGCCGGGGTGAGGGCGTGGGTCGTCGAGCCGCGCACGGGGGCGTTCGGCCTGGCCCAGTAGCCCGTCACGTCCAGGGTGACGGTGACCGCCTGGGAACCGGCGTTGTTGATGTTGACCTTGCCGTCGGCGCCCACCCTCGCGATCACCTGGTTCTGGAAGGTCAGGTTGAGCCCGTAGTCCAGATTGGTGTCACCGGGTTTCGTCCCGTCCGAGGGGTAGACGACGAGCTTGCCGCTGGTCGAGCTCTTGGCGGACATGGTGAACAGCACGTCCGAGACTCCGGTGCTGGGCAGCCCCGCCTTGCCCAACGGCGCCACCTGGACGGTGCCGTTGGCCGGAACGCTCACCTGGCCGAAACGGGTCGGGGTGAGCGGGACGAGCGTCGGGCCGGCCGCGCCCCCGGCGGCGTTGAGGGTGTAGCCGTGCACGTCGGCGTAGACGGTGACGGCGCTGGCATCCTCATTGCTGATGACAACTCTGCCGTCGGAGCCGACCTTCGTGAACACCAGGTTCTGCGTGTAGAAGCCCTTGCGGTACCGGATCGCCGTGGTGTCGGGCTTGGCGACCCCCGACGGATAGACGATCAGTTGGCCCGTGCCGTCGGCGCCACTCACCGCTATGTTCAGGGCCACCGACGCCACACCGGAGGACGGAATGCCGGCCTTGCCGGAGATCTGCACCGTGGCGGTCGAATCAGCGGCGATCTTCAGGGCGTCGGCAACCGCCCCGCGCACCTTGTACCACTGCCCCGCCTCGGGCGGACTGGCGGGAACCGCGCTGGCCCCGAATTCACCTTTGGCGTTCCAGCGCGTCTGCGCCGCACCGGATGATGACGTCGATACGACGGCGAGCGCCACCCCGAGCACGATTGTGAGAACTGCGGAAACAATACGCGAGCTACTTCTCCGCACCCCGCCCCCTTAGCCGAAACGCCGCGGGAAGCGGGCCGCGACGTGATCAAGACAGGCTTTCAAGAGAGGAACACGGCGAGACGGCAGACAAGAGAGAAGGCCGGATGCGGTCAGTGGTCACTGACTCCATCTGGCCGCTGTGGCAGTGACCATCAATTTTGACCTGCGCCTTTGCGTGAGGCGGTGGCACGCCCATGCTGTCTAGACCACATGCAGTGCCAAACATCACATCCAGCCCGGCGGCGAGGGCGAGATTTCACGGCGGCGCACAGTTGCGACCGAGGGCGCCGTAGGGCTCCCAGGTCACTCCTGACCAGCGGAAACCGACGCGCGAGACCCTTCATCGCGGGGAGCTGACGCGTCTTGGAATTTTGCAGACATCTGAGCAAAAAAGGCGCAGATCACATCGCAGCGCTGAAGGCAGGCCGCGGCGGCCCTGACTGTCGACGCGAGCGGCGAGGCGTTCCGGCGCGACCAGTCGCCGAGGACGGCCCAACAGGGCGCGGGTACGGTTACCCGCGCCCTGTTGGGCCGTGGTCCTGGGTGATTAGGCGAGGCCGACACATCATCACGCACTGGCCCGTCAGCGTATTCAACAACGCACTGCACCGTTCATGATGAGCGTTTCGACCATTGGGCCTGCACAAACACATATAGGTTCCCGGTTCACCTTTGTATCGGAGGTCTCCACCACTGAGGCCGTGGTGTCATACGCGTCCTACAGCGTCTCGCTCACCCAGCGCCAGCCGCGGTCGTCCTTGTGGGCGTAGACGAGGTGGGCGCCGCTGGAAGCCGCGAGTTCGGAGATCATCCGAATCAGCTGGCAATGGAAATCACCGGGCGGTCGGCCGGAAGCCGACCCCTCCAGCAGAGCCACCGTGACCCTCGCCTCGTCCCGGAGCTGCGCAGTCAGCCGACCGGTGCCGTCGAAGCGAATCAAGACGATCGCATCAGCGCGGACCAGGTCGCCACCATCATGGGCCGCGATCCATACGTCGGCCGCCGTTGCACTCATGACCGTCATCTCCCAGGTTCAGGAACCGCAATGCACCAGGTCACGCACCCGCAGCGATGCCAACGCCACGCCCGGCGGAGAGGGAGGAGACCACCGGGTTGGCCCCTGGTCATCGACAGGGCGGCGTGTCGTGGCGGCCAGCACCACTCGGCGGCGTGCCGGGCCGAACAGTCGCCGCCCGCCGCCGGTAGCCACCCCAACCGGCCGCCGCCATACGTGCGCGGCCCGCCGACCGCGCAGCCGCACACGGCGACCGCGCTATTCAGTGGCCGACCCGCACCGCCACCGCGTGGCCGTGGCCGCCCTGTGGCAGAGGGTGCGCGCCGACCGCGCGGCGCCCGGCACCGGGAGTCGCGGTGGCGAGTGGCCGCGACGCGGTCGGTGTCCATGTGCAGGGGCCGCAGTTCACCGCGTTCAGTCGAGGTGATCCGCACGTCGCGCATGTTCAGCGCCAGGACCAGTTGATTGCCTCCTCCCACCCGGCCACTTGCCGCAGAAGCGTGGGTGCCGTCGCGCTGAGTGCCGGAAATGCGGCGACCTCACGCGGTGGAGATGTCACAGGTCGCCAGAATTTCCTCCGGCCAGGCACTGGCCGCCCCGGCGGCCGATCCGTTCAGCGCGGCATATGCGTGCGTCTGCGCCGCCTCGGGCGGAACCACCAGCAGCAGGAAGGTGTCCATCCGGCCCCGAATCACGACGACCACATGGCCGAGCCCCGGAAGACCGCCCACCTTCACCTTCCGCCCGGCGACGGTGATGTCGCCCGGCACGTGCTCCCAGTAGTCGGTGTCGATGGCGAGATGCGTCACCCTGCCAAGGTGCCCGGCCAGCCCGGCGACCAGTTCCGGTAGTTCGGTACTGGCGTCATGTGAACGCGGCCACCAGCCGCCGTCCAAAGCTCCACGGTGCGCGGTGCCCGCCGCCAGACACAACCTCGCCCCGCGGGGGTCGGCCCGAGGACCCGTAGTGAAATCGTTGGTGTCGTGGGCCATGCCGTCTGCCCCGTCCTCGGCTTCAAAAGCCGGGTAGCCAATCACCCCGGGCGACGCCGGCATCGACACCAGCGCTCGAAGAACCCTTGGCATTTCAACCCTACGTCGCACGACATCAGCAAGCGAACGCGTCCTCCGCCACCTGTTCGCCTGGCCCGTTGAGGGGGCGGTAAGCCTGGGAGGTCTGCCTTCGGTCCGGCTGGCGTCGGTGGGGTGTCGTTGCGTCTCTGCAGGTCCGCTGTGTGTTTCCAGGCGTAATGTCGGAGGGGTAGGTGGATCTGCGCCGGCGCTGATCGCTGCTGGTGCGGGCCGGTGTCAGCCGGCGCGGTCAGCTGACTGGGGGAACGGCATGGCGGAGCGTCCGGCCGGCGGACACGGTGAGGGGCTGCGGTGGGCGGCGGAACCCGGGTTCTGGCGCGACGTGTTCGACCATCTGGGCGCCGGGCTGGCGGTGGTGGACTCGGCGGGCCTGATCGCGGCGATCAATCCCGCCGCGGAGGACCTGCTGGGCCGCACCGCGGCGGCGATGCTGGGAAGGAACTTCCACGACCTGCTGCATCGCGACGCCGACGGAGCGACGCCGCACCGGGCGCCCTGCCCGCTCCTGACGGCTCTGACCCACGGCACCGCCGCCCACGCCGAGACGGACGGCTTCACGCGCGGTGACGGGCGGCCGGTCCGGGTGACCTGGTCCGGCACTCCCGTGATCAAGGATGGCGGCGTGGTGGGCATGACCGTCCTGTTCGCCGACATCACCGCCAGCGAGGCGGCGCACGCCGACCGGGCGGCGCATGTGGTCGCCCTGGAGAACCGCACCGGCCGACTGACCCTGGTCGCGGAGATCAATTCGGTGCTGGCCCAGCCCCTGGACACCGAGGTGGCGCTGAGCCGACTGGCCCGCCTGCTGGTTCCCCGCCTGGCCGACTGGGCCGCCGTGGACCTGTGCGTCGAATCAGGGCGGGTCCACAGGGTGGCGGTCGTCGGCCCCGAAGGCCGGAACTTCGACCAGGAGGCGTGGCGGGGTCCCTTGCCGCCGCCTGCCGCGCATTCCCGTTCGTCCTTGGTGCGGGTTCTGCACGGCGGCGAGCCCGCCTTGCTGGGGCCGCGGGAGATCGCCGCCCCGCCCGACTGCTCCCTGGCCGCCGTGCAGGCCGCGTTCCTACAGGCGACGGGCGCCGTCTCCGCCGTCGTCGCGCCCCTGGGCACCGCCCGGCAGATCACCGGAGCCCTCACCCTGGCCCGTACCGATCCGGCCCGGCACTTCGACACCGCGGAACTGGCGCTGGCCCGCGACATCGGCCGCCAGGTCGGCCTCGCCATCGACAACGCCCGCGCCTTCGGCCGGCAACGCGAGATCGCCGAGGCCATGCAGCGCAACCTGCTCGCGCGTCCGCCGCAACCCGGTCCGTTGCGCCTGTGCGCCCGCTACCAGCCCGCCCCCGCCGGTTCCCAGGTCGGCGGCGACTGGTACGACGCCTTCCTGCTGCGCGACGGCGCCGCCGCGCTGGTCATCGGCGACGTCGTCGGCCACGACCTGAACGCCGCCGCCGGCATGGCGCAACTGCATGGGACGCTGCGCTCGCTGGCCTGGGACCGCACCGGCCCGCCGAGCGCCATCATCGAGCGTCTCGACGAGGCCATTCCTTGCATCACCGACGTCCCCATGGCCACCGCGATCCTCGCCCGCGTCGAAGGCCCTGAGAACGGCCCCTGGCGCTTGCACTGGACCAACGCGGGCCATCCCCCGCCTCTTCTGGTCGACCGAGACGGACACGCCGAGTACCTCGACCAGGGGCGAGGCCTGCTCCTGGGCACCGGTCTCAGCAGCGACGCCCGTCCCGACGCCACCGCCCCGCTGTCGCCCGGTTCCACGCTCCTGCTCTACACCGACGGCCTGATCGAAGTGCCCGGTATCGATCTGGACGCCGGCCTGGAAGACCTGCGCCGCCACGCAGCCGCCCTCGCCCGCCACCCCCTGGAGGACTTCTGCGACCAGATTTTGAACCGCGTCCCCGTCAGCAACACCGACGACATCGCCCTGCTGGCTCTGCGGATCCCCCTGCCCGCTTCGGGACGGTAGATCGCCGGGAATCGCTTGGGCGGTCGAGCAGCGGGCGTCCGATGCGCTCCTCGGCGTGGTCGGGGTGGGCGAGCCGTTCGGTCCGCCGTGCGCACGGCATGTGCCGGACGCCGAGTGTCACAGGATCCGCCGATCGGCAGTGTCGTTCTTCTCGGAGACGCGGGCCGAGATCACGTTGGCCAGGTTGATGACGATCGCGCTGGTGTCGGGCTCGCGGCTGGAGCGCGCCTGGGTCAGGACGAGGCTGCGGCGCTCGTTGAGAGCGCGGGTGATGACCTCGACCGCTTGCCCCAATCCTGCGAAGTCGCCGGTGACGAAGGAGACGTCGTCGCCTCCCACCGGATGGATGCGAATGATCAGTTCGGGATTGCCTGACGTCGCGTCCGGCATGGTCGTCCTCCTCGATAGACGCCGGGTCAGCGCCCGCAGTCGGTGCTCGCCACCTGGCGAACGCTTTCTGGAGGGGCCCTTGGAAAGCCGGCATCCGGCCGGTCCGGACATCGCCGCACGGTGGCGCCCTCTCTGAGGGGTCTTGCCCCTACAAGGACATCGAAATCGGTGGCGGCTCCCACCCCCGACGAACTGTCGGCGCGGCGCAGCCGCCCCCCGATGGCAGCTGCCCAACCGATCGCACTGCGGGCGCCGGGTTAGGAACGGCATTCGCGCAACGGAGGCGTCCAAGTCGAAGGCTGCGCACGCCAGGACGGCAGGAGGGCGCAGTGAGCACACGAAAACACCGGACGGATCCGACAGCCAAAATCGCGCATCGGATCGAGGCGGCACCCCGCATGTGACCACAGGGTTAGAAAAGGGTTTTGGCGATGATTTTGCGTGAGCAAGTCATTACGATAAGTGACCTTCCGAGTGCGGGGTGCGTCGGTTAGGGGGTCTGCGGTGATCACTGCGGATCTGGCGGGACTGCTTGACGGGCATCTGCGTCGCCGACCGGAGGCGGTGGCCTGCCGAACGGCGGTTGCGGTGACCTATGCGGAACTGGCGCGGTTGGTGGACGACACGGCGGCGGCCCTGAGACGAACCGGGGTGCGGGTCGGCACGCGCACGGTCGTGCTCGTACCGCCCGGCCCCGACCTGCTCGCCGTGGTGTTCGCCCTGCTGCGGTTGCGCGCGGTGCCCGTCGTGGTCGATCCGGGGCTGCCGCCGGGGCAGCTGCGCTCGTGCCTGGCCGAGGCGGCGCCCGAGGTGTTCATCGGCATCCCCCGCGCCCAGGTCGCCCGGCTGGTGTTCGGCTGGGGGCGCGGCAGCGTGCACACCAGCATCACCGTCGGGCCGAGGCGGCTGTGGCTGGGCACCAGGCCGCACCGTCCGCGCCCGCCGTGCCGCGCCCCCGCGTACGAGGCCGGGCGGGGCGACGACCTGGCGCTGCTCGCCTACACCTCGGGCTCCACCGGCCCGCCAAAAGGGGTGCCGCTGCGCCGTCGGCACCTGCTGCCGCTGCTGCGGATGCTCAGGGACAACGCGGCGGTCGGGCCGGGCACTCGGATGCTTTCCACGTTTCCGTCGTTCGCAATGGCGGCACCCCTGCTGGGCGCGACGGTCGTATGCCCCGACATTGATCCGCGGCGGCTTGACCGGGCCAGCCCGGCCGCCCTGGTGGACGACATCCGCCGGTACGGGGTGGCGGCGTTGTTCGCCGCGCCGGCGCTGCTCGACCGGCTGGCGCGTTACTGCCTGGACAGGGGGCTCGTCCTGGACTCGCTCAACGTGGTGCTGACGGCGGGAGCGCCCCTGTCACCGACCGTGCTCGGCCGCGTGCGCGGCTTCCTGAAACCGCAGGCGGTCACCTACTCGGTGTACGGGGCGACGGAGTGCATGCCGGTCAGCGCCATCGCCTGCGGCGAGCTCGCGGCCACCGCCGCCGCCACCAACGGCGGCGCCGGGACCTGCCTGGGCACCCCCTTGGAGGACGCCCAGGTCCGTGTCATCGCCGTCTCCGACGAGCCGATCGTCCGGTGGAGCGACGACCTGCTCGTCGCGCCGGGCACCGTCGGCGAGATCACCGTGACATCGCCCGCGGTCAGCGACCCCTACCTGCACCGTCCCGAGGCCACCGCACTGGCCCGCATCGCCGACGGTGACCAGGTCGTGCACCGCATGGGCGACCTCGGGACCATCGACGCGCACGGACGGTTGTGGTTCGCTGGCCGCAAGTGCGAACGCGTCCGCACCGAGCACGGCGACTGGTACACCGACCACGTCGAGCCGATCTTCAACACGGTGCGCGGTGTGCACCGCACGGCTCTCGTCGGCGTCGGAGCGGCCCCCGCGCAGCGTCCCGTACTCGTGGTCGAGCCCGAGCCCGGCACATCCCGCCGCGAGCGCGCCCGCATCCGCACCGACCTGTTGGACCTGGCCCAGCAGCAACCACACACCGCCGGGCTCGCCGACGTGCTGTTCCACCGCCGCTTCCCGATGGACGTCCGCCACCACAGCAAGATTCGCAGGCACGTCCTGGCCGCTTGGGCCGCCCACCGCCTCAAGTCCGGCGACCGCGTGGCCTGGTGAAGGCGCCGGTGCCCGGAGGCGGCCGGCTCGAACAGACCATCTGCCAACGACCAGCCGAACACAACGACACCACCCACCCACACCCAGCCGACCGAAACCTCCTTCCACACCTAACGCCACTCACACCCCGCCCCAGTCCAAGCCACCACGGACGAGCGCGACACCACCAACGCGGGCATAAACAACCGACACCGGGAGCACGAACAGATCAACGTGCACGGCACCCGCAACGTGCTGAGCTGCTGCATCCGGACCAGCGCCGACCTGGTGTACACCATGTCGCCGAGCGTGGTCCACGACGGACGCAACCTGGAGTGGGAACGATCCCGCCCCCAACGCCCGCCGATTTCTGACCGCCTATCCTCACACCAAGCGGCAGCCGAAACGCTGGTGCGCGCGGCCGCGCAGCAACTCCCGACCATGGTGCTGCGGCCGCATTGAACCGGGGCCAGGCGGCCCGTATTTCCTTCGCCGGTAGCCCGGCCTCGTCGCCTCCGGCTGCCGGCCGCCAGACAAAGCGCCGACCAGCACAGGACACCGCGCTTTCGATTGCTGTGACGTGGGGCAGCTCATTTTCCGGTGTCCCGCATGAGGGAGTCCATGCCGTACCCGTCGAGCTGCGTGTCGGCGGAGATTTGGTCGGCGGGCAGCGCCAGGACGTCCGCGAGCTACCGGGTGACCTGTTTCCGCCACGACGGCGTGGGCCTTCTCAGGGGGTCATCTCCGCCGAGGTCCCAAGGTCGCCGGCAGCCTGCTGTTCGCCGCCCGCCGCCAGCACCGGCGACAGCAGCGACCCCTCCAGGCCCGGCAGCATGCGGCGGAGCCGTCCCCAGTCGCAGCGGCCGACCATGGTGACGTCGCTGCCCTCGGCGAGCATGTCCTCCAGGGCGAGGAGGGCTTGGCCGGGCGGCATGGGCGCGATGCCGAGCTTGCCCAGCGCCCGCTCCTGGGCGCCGGTGTCGGCCAGCGCCCCCAGGCTGATCGCCAGGGCTGGGCGGCCGTCGCGGCGGCGGCGCCGGGCCAGGGCCTCCAGGAACAGGTTGGCGGCGACGTAGGGGGCCTGGCGGATGTTGCCCACGGTGGTGATGGACGAGCACAGCACGAACAGGTCCAGAGGCCGGTCGCGGGTCAGTTCGTCCAACACCATCGCTCCGGCGACCTTGGGATGCAGGACGGCGGCGAAGCGGGTGTCGTCGAGGTCGGCGAGCGGTGCGTCGTCCAGGTGCATCGCCGCGTGCACGACGCCGCGGAGCGAGTGGCCGGCGGCGTCCAGCGTGTCCAGAACCGCGCGCATGGCGTCGAGGTCGGCGGCGTCGGCGGCATGCGCGTGGGCGGTGGCTCCCAGGCGTTCCAGCTCGGTCAGCAGGGCGGGCGCTCCGGGGGTGGCGGCACCGCGGCGCCCGACGAGGGCCAAATGACGGGCGCCGTGCCGGGCGAGCCAGCGGGCGATCTCGGCGCCGAAGCCGCTCAGGCCGCCGGTGACCAGGTAGGTGCCGTCCGGGTCGAGGCGGGGCGGGCGGCGCGGCAGTTCGACGGCGGCGGGGGCGTCCGCCGGATCACAGGAGATGGTGATCTTGCCGATGTGCCGGGAGTGGCGCGTCAGGGTGAACGCGTCCGCGATCCGCGAGGCCGGGTACACGGTGTGCGGCATCGCCCCGCCCCCGCCGAGCAGCAGGTCCATGAAGCCGGAGTCCACGGCCGCCAGGTCGGGGTCCTTCCGCATCAGCGTGCCGACGTCCAGGACGAACAGGGAGATGTTGTCGGCCAGGGCGCGAAGCAGCAGCGGCTTGTCCTCGAAGATGTCGCGTTTGCCCAGTTCGACGAACCTGCCGCCGTGCCGCAGGCACTCCAGGCCACGTGTGATGGCCTCCCCCGCCAGGGAGTTGAGGACGACGTCGACGCCGCGGCCCCCGGTCAGGTCGCCGATCTGCTCGGCGAAGCGGAGGCTGCGCGAGTCCAGGACGTGCTCGACGCCCATGGCGCGCAGGAGGTCGCGTTTGGCCGGCGTCCCGGCGGTGGCGATCACGTGGGCGCCGCGCAGGCGGGCGTAGTGCAGCGCGGCGAACCCGACGCCGCCGGCGCCGCCGTGGACGAGCACGGTCTCGCCCGGTTGGAGGCGGGCCAGCCGCTCCAGCGCGTGGTAGACGGTGCCGAAGGCCAGCGGCAGGGCGGCCGCCTCGGTGAACGGCATCCGCTGCGGGATGAGGCGGGTCGCCCACGTCTCGGCCACCGCGTGGCTGGCCATTCCGATCGCGCCCGACGCCATGACCCGGTCACCGGGGGCGAACTCCGAGACGTCCGGTCCGACGGCGGTGACGATGCCCGCGCATTCCAGGCCCAGTTCGTGGCCGCCGTAGACGGCTTCGATGGCCTCGCCGGGCAGCAGGTCGGCCGCGCGCATCACATCGCAATAGTTCAGCCCCAGCGCCCGCGTCTCGATCAGCACCTGCCCCTGCCCGGGCTCGGGCACCGGCGTCCGCTCCCACACGAGGGTGGACGACGGGCCTGGTTCGCGAACTTTCAGCCGGTACGCACCGTCGGCACGGGGGACGGGCAGCCGCTCGCCGATCTTCACCAGCCGCGGCACGAACCGCCCGTTGGGGGCCAGGACGACCTCATCGTCCTCGCCGGGGGCCTGCAGTTCGGCGGCCAGCCGGGCGGCGTCGCGGGCCGGGTCGCCCGTGAGGTGCAGGCAGAGCCGCCGTACGGTCAGGCGCGGGTGTTCGTTGCCGAGGGTGCGCGCCGTGCCCCAGGTCGCCGCGTCCTCCGGGTGGGCGGACGCGTCCGGCAGGTCCGGCTCCGGTAGCGCTCCGCAGGGACGTGTCACCAGCCACAGCTGCACGTCCCGGTCGCCCGGCAGTTGCTCGGCGGCCAGCGCAATGGCGCGCAGCGCGGCGGCGCGGCGTGTGACCAGGTCCACGGCGGCATCCGGGCGCAAGTCCGCGGGGCCGCCCAAGACGAGTGTGAAGCCGATGGACGAGGCGTCGGCCGGTACGTGGGCGAGCCAGTGCTGCGGATCGTCCCGCAGCGCGACCCGGCGGACCTGCGCGCCGCGTTCGTCCAGCACCGCGCCGAGCGCCTCGGTGAGGGCCTGCCCGTCTTCCTCCGCCGCGACGAGCCAGGTCGTGTCCGGGGCGTGCGGCTGCGTCTCCACGTCGGTGGGGCCGCCGCGAGAGTCCTCCGCGTCCCCGCAAGTGGTGCGCACCGGGGCCAGCGGTGCGGCGGCGAGGAGGACGGAGAAGTCGCCGCGGGCGGGTTCGCGGTCGTCGCCGGTCAGGACGGTCCCGGAGAACCCGGCGTCGGACAGCAGCTTCGGCCACCGCTCGCGGGGCACCAGCGGCGAGCGGGGCCGGACGTCGCGGTCGGTGGCCGCCCAGAACTCGGGGAGCAGGCCGAGGAAGGGCAGCAGCGTGGCGGGGCGGTGCGGCTCGGCGGCCAGCAGCAGCCCGCCCGGGGACAGGACGCGGGCCAGGCGGCGCAGCGCGGCGGTAAGGTCCTCGGCCAGGTGCAGCACGCCGGCGGCCACGACCAGGTCGAAGCCGCCGGGGTCGCAGCCCTGCTCGACCAGGTCGCGGTTGAGGTCGAGGCCGCGGACGTCCGCGAAGTCGTGCCCGGCGGTGCGCTGCCGCAGCCGGGCCAGGGCCCCGTCGGCGACATCGGTGACCAGGTAGCGGGTGCGGTCGGCGGGCAGCACCGGCAGCAGCGTGGCCGTGGTGCCACCCGTCCCGGCGCCGACCTCCAGGACGCGCAGCGGGCGGTCGGCGGGCCACCGCCGGACGATCCGCCCGACCAGCGCGCGGATGATCCGGTTGGTGAACGAGCTGATCGGGCCGCTGTCGTGGACCTGGTCGAGCAGTTCCCGTCCGCCGCCCGAGGTGAGCACGTCGGCGGCGGTGCGGCGGCCGCCGAGCAGTTCGGCGAGGCGCCGTCCCGCGCGGACGGTCAGGGCGGTCTGGGCGGCGAAGGGGCCGCTTTCGGCGATCAGCTCGCGGTGCAGGTCCGCGACGTCGCGGCGTGGCGGGGGCAGGTGCACGCCGTCGTCGTCGTGCTGCAGCAGGCCATGGCGTTCCAGCAGCGGCACGGCCATGCGCAGCATGTCGCGGTGGTGCGGCTCCCGGCAGGTCTGCAGCAGGTCGTCCATGCCGAAGGGTCCGGTGCGGCCGCCGCTCAACGTGGTCAGCGCGTCGGCGAGAGAGTGGGCGAACGTCTCCTCCAGCTTGGACGTGTAGGAGGGGTAGTTCACCTCGTGCCAGGCCGTGCGCAGGGCGGCGATATCGGCGGCCGCCTCCTCGACGAGTTCACGGGGGCCGGGCAGCGGCCACGGGGCGGCACCGGTTCGCGGTGCGGCCCGCAACTCCAGCCGGTAGCGCGCCACCGCGGAGTCCTGGGAGACGGGCACGCGGCGCAATCGGCAGCGTTCGACCTCCACGGCGACGTTGCCTTCGGTGTCGGTGATGGTGAAGTCCCAGCACACCTCGTCGGCACCCTTGGACCGCTCGCGCACGTATACCAGGCCCTCGGGCGCGGGCCTCCCCCACACGCGCACCGCGCCCATGGCCGCGGGCAGGTAGGCCGTCCCCGCGCGCATGCCCTCCACCAGCCACCATCCTCCGGCTTGCAACGCGCTGTCGAACAGCACCGGGTGCACCTGGTAGGTGTCGTCCCGCTGCGCCGGGCAGGAGTAGGCGCCCAGGATCTCGCCGCCGTCCCCGCTCCACAGCTCTGTCAGGACCTGGAAGTGGGGGCCCCACTCCATATGCCCTTCGGCGGCCTTCGCGTAGTAGTCGGCCACGTCGACGCGGACGCCCGTGCGTTCGCGGATCGCGGCGACGTCCAACCGCGGCGGCGCGGGCCGCAGCAGGTGCCGCACGCGGGCGCGGAAGGTCTCGCGGGGTTGCGCCCCCTGCCGGTCGGCGCCGGCCACGGTGAGCACGCCGGTGTCCGTGGACAGCGACGTCTGGAGGCACGGCGGTTCGGCGTCGGCCGCCATCGGCACCGCCATGGACCGGCCGATGTCGATTCGGTCGACCTCCACCGCCTCGGCCGCCTGCGGCATCACCGACCGTCCGGCGGCGATCGCCATCTCCACGTACGCGGCGGCGGGCATGACGACCGTCCCGCCGAGGCGGTGGTCGGGCACCCACGGCATGACCGACGTCTCGACCCACCCGTGCCAGGTGGGTTCCAGCACCGGTTGCCGTTCGCCGAGCAGCGGGTGCCGGACGATCCCGTCGCCGATCCGGCGTTCCCACGTCTGCGGCCGCCCGATCCAGTGGCGTTCCCGCTGCCAGGGGTAGGCGGGCAGGTCGCGCACCGTGCCGCGCACGGGGAAATGGCGGTCCCACTCCAGGTGCGCCCCCGCCGCGACCAGTTCCGCCGTGACGTGGCGCAGCCGGGCCGGCCCCGGCTCGTGCCGCCGCAGTGTGCCCACCACGGCCGCGCGTGCCCGCGGCGCCGCGTCTGCGAGTCGGTGCAGGTAAGTGCAGAGCACGGGGTGCGGCCCCACTTCCACCAGCACGTCGAACCCGTCGTCCAGCACCCGTTGGACGGCGGCGGCGAACCGGACCGGGTGCCGGACGTTGCGCCACCAGTACTCCACGTCCAGTTGCGGGCCGTCCAGCGGCTCACCCGTCACGGTGGACACCATCGGGATGCGCGCATGACCGGGTGCGATGCCGTCCAGCCCCTCGCGCAACGGCTCCCGGATCTTCTCCATCGCGGAGCTGTGGAACGGGTAGTCGAGGTCCAGTTCCCAGAAGAAGACGTCCTGCTCGCCCAGGTGCTCCCCCAGGCGGCGGAGGGCGTCGGACGTGCCCGCCACCGTGACGTGTCCGTCGGTGTTGACCGCCGCGACCTCCACCCCGGGGAACAGCGGCAGCATCGCCCGGATCCGCTGCTCCGGCAGCCCGACCGACGCCAACCGCCCCATGCCCCGCGTCGCCGACTGCGCCCGCCCCCGCGCGGCGACCACCTGCGCCGCCTGCCCCAGCGTCAGGGCGCCCGCGGTGTAGGCGGCGGCGACCTCTCCCACGCTGTGCCCGAGCACCACGCCCGGACGGACACCCGCCGCCTGCAGCATCTTCACCACCCCGACCTGCACGGCGAACAGCAGCGGCTGGGCGACCTCCGTCTGCGGCAACCGCCACTGCTCCGGCGGCCGTTGCATCTCCTCCAGCACGGACCAGCCCAGCAGCGGGGTCAGCTCGACATCCACCACTTGGATCGCCGCCCTGAACACCTCGTCGTCCAGCAGGTCGGCGCCCATCCCCGCCCACTGCGACCCGTTGCCGGTGAACACGAACGCCATACGCCCCGTCTCCACCGCCGTCCCCACGGCCGCGGGGACTGCGCCGGGATCGCCCTGCGGCTCGGCCAGGGCGCGCAGCCCGCCGGCCGCCGTCGCGGGTGAGGAGGCGAGCACGACGGCGCGATGGCGGTGCAGGCCGCGGCGGCGGGTCGCGGTGTAGGCGACGTCGTAGAAGTCGCGTTCGTCAACCGTGTCCAGATGGGCGGCGGCCCGGTCGAGCGCCTTACGCAACGCCTCACGGGTGCGGGCGGACACCACGAACGGGACGTCCCGCGGGGGTTGGGCAGGCTGCTGCGGACGCTCGTCCGGGGCGGGCGGAGGCGCGAGCACCACGTGCGCGTTGGCGCCGCCGAACCCGAACGAGTTGACGCCGACCACCGAACGTTCGTCCACCATGGGCAGCCGTATCGCCCGCGAGGCGACCTGCAGGTTCAGGCCGTCGAAGTCGATGTCGGGATTGGGGCGCTCGGCGTGCAGCGAGGCCGGGACCGCCCGGTGCCGCAGAACCAGCAGCGCCTTGCACAGGCCTGCCATGCCCGACGCGGGCTCCAGGTGCCCCAGGTTGGACTTCACCGACCCGATCGGCAACGGCTCGCCCGTGCGCCGCCGCCCCAGCGCCCGACCGATCGCCCGGCATTCGACCGGGTCGCCGACGGGGGTGCCCGTGCCGTGCGCCTCCACGTACACCACGTCATCGGGATCGACGCCGGCCTCGTCGTACACCCGCCGCAGCAATTCTTCCTGGGCTTGCGCGCTGGGCGTCGTCAGCCCCGCGGTGCGGCCGTCGCAGTTGGTGCCCGCCCCGACGATCATCGCGTGGATCCGGTCCCCGTCGGCCAGGGCGTCGGCCAGCCGCTTGAGCACAACCACCCCGCCGCCCTCGGCCCGCACATACCCGTCGCCGTCGGCGGAGAAGGCCCGGCAGCGCCCGGTCGGCGACAGCATCGACGCCTGGCTGTACCCCACATAGCCCCCCGGGCTCAGCAACACGTTCACGCCGCCGGCCAACATCACCCGGCCGGTGCCGTCCAGAAGCGCCCGCCAGGCCCGCTCGACCGCCACCAGCGACGAGGAGCACGCCGTGTCCACGCTCATGCTGGGGCCGCGCAGGTCGAAGACGTGCGACAGCCGGTTCGCCGCGATGGACAGCGCGCCTCCGCTGACCGAGTACGGCCCCATGCCGCGCGGCTCCAGCGCCTGCAGTACGCCGTACGCGGGATCGGAGACGCCGACGAACACCCCCGTGTCCGTCCCGGCCAGCCGCTGGGGATCGATGCCCGCGTCGTCCAGCGCCTCCACCGCCATCTCCAGCAGCAACCGCTGCTGCGGGTCCATCGCCGCCGCCTCCTTCGCGGAGATGCCGAAGTAGGCGGCGTCGAAACCGCCGATGTCTTCGAGGAAGCCGCCCGCCCGGGTGTAGCTGCGGTCGGTCCGCGGCCTGCTCTCGTCGACGAACCGTTCGGCCTGGAAGCGGTCCGGCGGCAGCTCCCCCACCAGGTCCGCCTCCCGCTCCAGGGCCGCCCACAGCCCGTCCAGGTCGGTGATGCCGCCCGGCAGCCGGCACCCGACCCCCACCACGGCCACCGCCCGCTCGGACCGCCTCCGCCCGTCACCCATGCGCCGTCCTCCCGCCGCGGACAATCGATCACCACCGACAGCCGTGCTGCCCACCTCCACCCTTGATCACACTTGGTACTCAAGAGATTGCAATCCGCTGGTAAGCCACCTCTACCGCCTCAGCAGCTTCACCTGACCCCACCGCCACCTCTGCCCTGAGCTGCCCGCCGAGAATCAAAAGGCATGACACGTCACAACTAACGCCAAATGGGCGGATGACCGGAAAGTAATTGGTCACGCGAAACTGGCCGCGCACCCGGTCGCGATACCTCCAGGTGGGTGAATGACCTCCACCATGAGCCGCTGACGGCTCACTCCAGCAGGTTGCGACACTGGACCGCCCCGGAAAAGTTGGAGGCCGGAGATGCCCAGGTCAGAGGCACCTGCGGCTGGCTGCCTACGGTGAGGCGGCCGGACGGTTCGGTTCCACCAGATTTGCAAGGGTGGCAGGAGACCTTGTAGCGGGGGCGGGACGGCTGCGGGGGCCTGGGGGGTTCTTGTTCTGGTTGCTCCTTGGCGGCGGTGGCTGGCCACCTGGGGGCTTCTGCTCTGTCTGTTGGCGTCCGGTGCTGTTTTCTTGGGGGCTTTAGCGGGTCGCTAGGCTCGGGGGATGACTACGGCTGATCGGGTCGCGATCGTTGAGGAGATGGTCGCTCTTCCGTTTTCGGAGGAGGGTGATGCCTCCGGCGGGGCGCGTTATGGGCTTCGGGTGCTGCTGGCCAGTCGGGACTTTTGGGACGACCGCAGCGAGGAGATCGTCGAGGCGGCCGAGGAGGAGATTGACGCTGCTCTCCGGGAGTTGGTGGCCGCGTTGACGGCGCGGTGGGGCGAGCCGGAGTCGATCGATCTGGAGCCTTATCTGTGGGCCGAGAGCCCGGCGCCGGAGCCGATCCAGACGCTCTGCGGGCTCAGCGGCAAGATGCTCGTCTGGCAGCGGCCGGATGCGGGACGGTGGCTTGCGCTCGCCGTCGGCCAGGCCGATCCGGAGTTTCCCATTCAGTTGCTCGCGGCGGTTGGTGAAGCCCCCATTCCCGCCGCCGGTGATGAGTGACGGCGCCGTTCTCAGCTGAACGGGGCCCGTAAGGGGTGGGGTTCGTCTTGCGGTGAACCCCACCCCTTCACAGGGTCAGGACAGGTGGTGGACCTCCTGCAGGCTGTACACCGGGGTGGGGATGCCCTCGTACCTGGCCTTGAGCTGCAGCGCCAGGTACAGGGAGTAGTGCCGGGACTGGTGCAGGTTGCCGCCGTGGAACCACAGGCCCTCCTGCTGGGTGGGCTTCCACATGTTGCGCTGCTCCCCCTCCCACGGTCCCGGGTCCTTGGTGGTGTCCGAGCCGAGGCCCCAGCATTTGCCGACCTTGTCGGCCATCTCCTGCCCGACGAGGTCGGCGACCCAGCCGTTCATGGAGCCGTAGCCGGTGGCGTAGACGACCAGGTCGGCGGGCAGTTCGGTGCCGTCCTCCAGGACGACGGCGTCGCGCGTCAGGTGGGAGACCTGGCCGCGGGCGAGCTTGATGTCGCCGTTGATGACCAGGTCGCACGCGCCGACGTCGATGTAGTAGCCGGAGCCGCGGCGCAGGTACTTCATGAACAGGCCGGAGCCGTCGTCGCCGAAGTCGAGGGCGAAGCCGGCCTTCTCCAGGCGCGCGTAGAAGTCGGCGTCGCGTTCCTTGATCTTCTCGTAGAGCGGGATCTGCCACCGGTGCATGATCCGGTAGGGCATGGACGCGAAGATCATGTCGGCCTTGTCGGTGGTGATGCCGTTGCGGACGGCCTCCTCCGAGTACAGGGCGCCCAGGCCGATCTCCATGAGCGAGTCGGACTTGACGACGTGGGTCGAGGAGCGCTGCACCATGGTGACGTCGGCGCCGTGCTCCCACAGTGCCGCGCAGATGTCGTGGGCCGAGTTGTTGGAGCCGATCACCACGGCGCGTTTGCCCGCGTAGGCGTCCGGTCCGGGGTGCCGGGACGAGTGGTGCTGCTCCCCCTCGAACACGTCCATGCCCGGGAACGACGGGATGTTGGGCTTGCCGGACATGCCGGTGGCGAACACCAGGTGCCGCGGCGTGAGGACGACCGGTTCGCCGTCGCGGTCGACGTGCACGGTCCACCGCTTGGCGTCGCCGTCCCAGGACGCGGAGGTGACGTTCGCCCGGGTCCAGTACGGCACCTCCATGACCCGTACGTACATCTCCAGCCAGTCGGCGATCTTGTCTTTGGGCGCGAACACCGGCCAGTTGTCGGGGAACGGCAGGTAGGGCAGGTGGTCGTACCAGACCGGGTCGTGCAGGCACAGGCTCTTGTACCGCTTGCGCCAGGAGTCGCCGGGACGGTCGTTGCGTTCCAGGACGAGCGCGGGCACGCCGAGTTGCCGCAGCCGCGCGCCGAGCGCGATGCCGCCCTGCCCGCCTCCGATGACCGCGACGTACGGCTGCTCCTCCACGCCGAGCCGCGCCGCCTCCAACTCCCGTTCCTCGCGCCATGACCTGCGTCCCTTGACCACTCCGTGCCGGACGCCCTTGGGCCGCCGCTCCCGCATGGGCTCCTCGTGGCCTTTGAGTTCGCGCAGGCTGGTGAGCAGTGTCCAGGCGCCCTCGCCGGTCAGCCGCAGGTGGCCGATGCCGCGTCCGGTGGCGGTCTCGAACGCCAGCCACGCCTCCACGACGCCGTCGGTCTCCACCGGGTCCTCGGTGAGCCGGAAGCCGGACGGGTCGGTGCCGTCGAGGCAGGCGGCGAGCATGTCGGCGACGCCGTCGCGGCCCTCCACGGTCTTGATGTTCCAGGTGAAGGCCACCAGATCGCGCCAGTAGCTCTCGGGCGCGAACATCGCGGCGGCCCGGGCCGGGTCGCGGGCGGCGAGGGCGGACTCGAAGTCGGCCAGCCAGGACTGCACGCGCGTCCGCAACTCGGCGGCGGCCGTGGCGTCGCTCATATGCGCCTTCCCTTCTCCGAAGGTTCTCCGGGTCTTCTCCGGGGGTGGGGCCGGGTGCCTCTCCGGATCGACGGTGTAACGCCGATCACATTCGGGGGCGGCGGCGGGCGGCAAGGGTTGCATCGGATTGCACGGCCTGTGGCGGGGATCACAACACGGATCTATGCTTCGTGGGCATCGCGGGACGTCGCCGGCCTGGGGAGGTGAGGTCGTGCGCGTGCATGCGGCGGTCCGTCCGGGAACCAGCCTGCCCGACTACGCGCGGGAGCTGGTCCGCGTCCACCACGCCGTGATCGGCGGTGAGCGGGCGGCGGCGCCGCTGCGGCCGCGGGCGCTGGTCGCGCGGTCGTGGTCGCGGGTGATGCGGCTCGGCCTCGCCCCGGACGGCGACAACGGCCGCGATCCGCTCGGCGCCGACGAGGTCGCCCGGCGGCGGCTCGACTCGCCGCTCGGCGCGGTGATCGACGAGCTGGGGCAGCTGATCGGTTCGCTGGCCGATTCGGCGCAGTTCCTGCTGGTGGTCACCGACGCCGACGGGGTGATCCTGTGGCGGCAGGGCGCCCCGGCGATCCGCCGCCGCGCCGACGACCTGGGCTTCTGCGAGGGCGCGACGTGGACCGAGGCCAAGGTCGGCACCAACGCGATCGGCACCGCGCTCGCCGAGGCGGCGCCGGTGGAGCTGTTCTCGGCCGAGCATTTCGAGCAGGCGCAGCATCCGTGGTTCTGCACCGCGTCGCCCGTACACGATCCGCGCACCGGGGAACTGCTGGGCGTCGTGGACGTGAGCGGCCCCGCGCTGACGTTGCATCCGGCCATCGGCGCGCTGGTGGAGACCGGGACGCGGCTGGCCGAATCGCGGCTGTGGCAGCGTCACCTGCGGCGGCTGGAGCGGCTGCGGCGGTCGGCGGCGCCGCTGGTGGGCACGTCCGGCGGTCCGCTGCTGCTGGTGGACGACGACGGGTGGGTCGCGCACAGCTCGGGGGTGGCCGCCACCGAACGCGTCGCCGCGCCGGCGGAGGGCCGGGCGCTGGCCGTCCCGGGGTTGGGGCTGTGCCTGCCGGAGCGGCTGCCGGACGGCTGGCTGATCCGTCCCACGTCTCCGGTCAGGCCCATGACGCTCGTACTCGACCTGGCGGAGGCGCCCGTCCTGGAGGTGCGGTCGGGTGACGCGCGCTGGCGGTGCGCGCTGACCACCCGGCACGCCGAGATCCTGCTGCTGTTGCACGCCGCCGGGCCGGACGGGCTGTCGGCGCCGGCGTTGAGCCGGGCGCTGTTCGGCGACGCCGAGCACGTCGTCACCGTTAGGGCGGAGGTGTCGCGGCTGCGGCGTTCGCTCGGCGCGTTCGTGGAGTCCCGCCCGTACCGGCTGGCGGGCGGGGTGCGGATGACTCTCCGGCAGGACCCGGCGGCGTGCCGGTTCGTCCGGGAGTCCACCACGCCCGGGATCCGCGCGCTTCTCGCCCGCACCGCACCGCCGTGACGGTCATGGACTGGGCGGACCACACGGTGTAACAATCGGGCCTGTCGGGCTTGTCCGGCCAGGAGGATTCCAGATGGCGGCACACGGTGCTCTGCGGGACCGGCGGACGCGGCTCGTCCGGGAGTGGTCACGGCTGGTGGCCCAGCGCGCGCCGAACGCCTCCTCCCATGACCCCGCCCTGCGCGAGGAGATCGCGGCGTCGTGGCACCGTTCGCGCGCCGCGGTGGACCCGCACCGCGACAGCGCACCGGCCGTCCCGGACGTGGCGGACCGCTGGCGCACGTCGCCGCTGGCCGGGCCGGTCGCCGAGATCGCCGGCGAGCTGCGGTCGATCGCCGACGAGGCGGGGTTCGTCGCCGCCGTCACCGACGCCGACGGCACCATTCTGTGGACCTACGGCGGACGCGTCATGCGGCACCGTGCCGAACGCGTCAACTTCGCCCCCGGCGGCCGCTGGGACGAGTCGGCGATGGGAACCAACGCCCCCGCGCTCGCCCTGCGCGAGCGCCGCCCCGCCACCGTCTTCTCCGCCGAGCACCTGGTCGAGGCGCTGCACGGCTGGGTGTGCTACGCCGCGCCGCTGCGCGCCCCCGGCGGGCGGCTGCTGGGCGTCCTCGACCTGTCCAGCACCTGGGACCGTTCGCATCCGATGGTCATGCCGACCGTCCGCACCCTCGCCGCCGCCATCGAGGACCGGCTGGCCCGCCTGCCCGCCGCCGCGCTGCCGCCCGTCACCGCGCCGCGCGTCAGGCTGGACTGCCTGGGCGACGGCGCCCGGGCGCTGCGGGACGGCGTCCCCCTTTCCCTGCGCCCCCGGCAGTTGGAGATCCTCACCCTGCTGGCGCTGGAGCCGGACGGCTTCACCCCCGAACGGCTGCGCGAGGCCCTGTACGGGGACCGCCCGGTCGCCATGACGTCTTTGAAGGCGCAGGTGTCGCACCTGCGGGCCGCGCTCGGCGGTGCCGTCGCCCAGCGCCACTACGTGCTGACCGAGCCGATCGCCTGCGACGCGTCCGCCGTGCTGGACGCGTTGGCCTCCGGCGACACCGCCGCCGCCGTCCAGCGTTACACCGGCCCGCTGCTGCCGGAGTCCGAGGCGCCGGGCATCGTGCGCTGGCGCGACTACCTGGAAGTGGCGGTCCGCAAGGCGGTGCTGGCCTCGCCCGTCCCCGAGCACGCCCTCCTCTACGGCGAACGCCACCGCTACGACCTGGAGGTGCACCAGCACGCGCACATGCTGCTGGACCCGTCCGACGGCCGCCGCGGCATCACCGCAGCCCGCATCAACGCCGCCCTCAGCGACTGACGCCCGCCCCGGGGGGCCGCGGCAACCTTCCGACAACCTTCGCGTCGCATCGTGTCCTGCATCACATCGGTTCATGCCGTGTGCGAGGAGGACATTCCATGGTCTACGCCAAGCCGGGCGCCGAGGGCAGCGTCGTCTCGTTCGCCGACCACTACGACAACTTCATCGGCGGCGAGTGGGTACCGCCCGTCGAAGGCGAGTACTTCGACAACCCGTCGCCCGTGGACGGGCAGGTGTTCACGCGGGTCGCGCGGTCCCAGGCGGCCGACATCGACAAGGCGCTGGACGCCGCGCACGCCGCCGCCGACAAGTGGGGCGCGACGTCGGTGGCCGAGCGGTCGCTGATCCTGAACCGGATCGCCGACCGCATCGAGGAGAACCTGGAGAAGCTGGCCGTCGCGGAGACCTGGGAGAACGGCAAGCCCGTCCGGGAGACTTTGGCCGCCGACCTGCCGCTGGCGGTGGACCACTTCCGCTACTTCGCCGGGGTGATCCGCGCCCAGGAGGGCGGCATCAGCCAGATCGACGAGGACACCGTCGCCTACCACTTCCACGAGCCGCTCGGCGTCGTCGGCCAGATCATCCCGTGGAACTTCCCGCTGCTGATGGCCACCTGGAAGCTGGCCCCCGCGCTGGCCGCCGGGAACTGCGTGGTGATCAAGCCGGCCGAGCAGACGCCCGCCAGCATCATGCTGCTCATCGAGCTGATCGCCGACCTGCTGCCGCCCGGCGTGGTCAACGTGGTGAACGGGTTCGGCGTCGAGGCGGGCAAGCCGCTGGCCTCCAGCCCCCGCATCGCCAAGGTCGCCTTCACCGGGGAGACCACCACCGGCCGGCTGATCATGCAGTACGCGTCGCAGAACATCATCCCGGTGACGCTGGAGCTGGGCGGCAAGAGCCCCAACATCTTCCTGCCCGATGTGCTGGCCGCCGACGACGAGTTCCTCGACAAGGCCGTCGAGGGCTTCGTGATGTTCGCGCTCAACCAGGGCGAGGTGTGCACCTGCCCGTCCCGGGCGCTGATCGCCTCGTCCATCTACGACGAGTTCATGTCCCGCGCGCTGGCCCGCACCGAGGCCATCAAGACCGGGAACCCGCTGGACCCGGAGACCATGATCGGCGCGCAGGCGTCCAACGACCAGTACGAGAAGATCCTTTCCTACATCGACATCGGCCGGAAGGAGGGCGCCGAGGTGCTGACCGGCGGCGGCCCCCGCACCGTTCCGGGCCTGGAGGGCGGCTACTACATCGAGCCGACCGTCTTCAAGGGCACCAACGACATGCGGATCTTCCAGGAGGAGATCTTCGGTCCGGTGGTGTCGGTGACCACCTTCGACTCCGTGGACGAGGCCCTGAAGATCGCCAACGAGACGCTGTACGGGCTCGGCGCCGGCGTCTGGACCCGCGACGGCTCCACCGCCTACCGGATGGGCCGCGCCATCAAGGCCGGCCGCGTGTGGACCAACTGCTACCACGCCTACCCGGCCCACGCGGCGTTCGGCGGCTACAAGCAGTCCGGCATCGGACGCGAGAACCACCGGGCCATGCTCGACCACTACCAGCAGACCAAGAACCTGCTGGTCAGCTACTCGCCGAAGCGCCTGGGCTTCTTCTGATGGTGGAGCGGGTCCGGCTCACCGAGGCCGCCGCGCGGGTGCTCGCCGGTCTCGTCGCCCGGCACGGCCCGGTGATGTTCCACCAGTCGGGCGGCTGCTGCGACGGCAGCTCCCCGATGTGCTATCCGCGGGACGAGTTCATGGTCGGCGCCTCCGACGTCCTCCTGGGGTACGTCGGCGACGGCACGCCCTTCTGGATGAGCGCCGCCCAGTACGAGTACTGGAAGCACACCCACCTGACCGTGGACGTCGTGCCCGGCCGGGGCAGCGGGTTCTCGCTAGAGGCTCCGGAGGGGGTCCGCTTCCTCATCCGCTCCCGCCTGTTCACCGACGAGGAGGCGGAAGCGCTGGAGGCCGAGCCGCCGCTCCCCACCGGCGCCACCGCCAGGTAGGCCGCGTGCCCCCGGGCCTGGCTCCCTGCCGGGCCAGGCCCGGGTCTGCGGTCCGGGGGCCGCGCGGCGGGGCGGGCCGGGGCGCGCAGCCCTCGGTAGCACAGCTCCAGCCGGATCGCCATGCCGACCGCCCCTGATCCGCGGCGTCGAGGTCACCGTCTGGTCCCGCAGACGATCCGGCCGGTGCCGCCGACCGGGTCGTGCTCGAACGCCACCCCGCCCACGTAACGCAGCACCGCCCCCGGCGCGCAGCGGCCGGCACCGGGGGCGATTCCGGCCGCCCTGTCTCAGCGGCCGCACCATGCCCGATCCGCGCCGCAGCGGCTCCTCAGACTGGCGCCTCGACGCCGCCGCGGCGCGGATCGACCACCGGGGCGGTGGACCGCCCGCGCGAGGCTCGCCCACACCCGGTCCACCCGGAGCATGCGCCAGGCGACACGGCCGACGTCCCCCGGCAGACACCAGCGCCGGCCCGCCGACACCTGAACGTGCGGCTCCACCAGCCGTGCGCTCCCCGCCCCGATCGGGGCACCGCGCTCGCCGTGCGGTCCGGTGTCAGTGCACGGTCCGGGCGGCGAGCAAGTTCTTGATGAACTCGCGGCTCTCCTCCGGGCAGAGGGCCGAGTTCTGCTCGATGCAGGTCCATACGTCGGTGAGATCGGCGTAGGCGAAACCGATGCCGAGCATGGAGTGGCACAGGCTGATCCGGTCGCTGACACCGGGGAACTCCAGCACGTCGAACGGGTGGGCCCGGTCCTCGTAGAACGGCGCCGCGGACGGGACGACCCGGACGCTGACATCCGGGTCGGTGCCGAGTTCCAGCAGGTGGCGCAACTGCGGGATCATCACGTCGTCGGCGAGCCGCGGTGTCAGCGCCATCTCGTCCACGATCACGTCGAGGAAGCGGCGCCGTCCGCCCGGCCGGTAGGTCTGCCGGTTGCGCAGCATGTCCCAGTGCACGTCCGGGTCGGGCTCGCGCAACGACACCGACGCCATGAACCGGGCGTACGGCTCCGCCTGCGCCAGTTCGGGGACCTGCTGGACGCCGTAGGTGCGGATGACCGACGCCTCGGACTCGGAGATGAGCGCGTCGCGTTCCTCCGCCTTCATCCCGTCCAGATGCGCCGCCAGCCACCCGGGTCCCCGCGGCCGCGACGCCAGGTCGATCATCAGGTCGGCGACCTCGGCCTCCCGGACCCCGTAGCGCTCCAACAGCAGCTCCACCTCGCGGGGCGACGGTTCGCAGAACCCGGTCTCCACACGGACGAGCCAGTCGGAGTGGCATCCGGCGCACGCCGCGGCCTCGTCATACGACAGTTGGAGCAGTTCCCTGGTCCGCCGCAGGTACAGCCCGAGACGCCGGGCGTTGATGTTCGGGGCGCGATAGTCCGTGGGCATCCGAACCTCCCGCCGCCATCATCCCCGGAGGGGCCGGATGACGTGCCCCTTTCACGGAAGGCGACGCGAATCTAACGCTCCGGCACGTCCCACGCGGGCGGGGTCAGGACGGACGCGGGGCGAAGCGCCCCGCCAAAGGAATGATCACCAGGACGAGAACAGCCGCCACCAGATAACACGCCCAGTACCCGGACACCGGAGCCAGCACGGCGACCAACCCCGTCCCAGCCACGGCACCGAGGTAGTTGAAGACGCCGACCCGCGCGACCGCGACGCCCTGCCCGATCGGGTCGTGGCGGGCCGCGGCGGCGTACGCGCCGGGAGCGACCGAGCACAGCCCGAGTCCGGCGCCCGCGAACCCTGCGATGGCGACCCATGGGGCCGGTGCGAGGACGGCGGCGGCCAGGCCGACCGCGGCCAGCAAGGCGCCGCCACGGATGAGCCAGGCCGGGCCCCGGCGGCGCACCACCAGGTCGGCGACCGCCCGTCCCGTGACGGTCGCGGCCGCGAACGCGGTGATGGCCAGGGGGGCGACGGTGTCCGCGCCGCCCAGTTCGTCGCGCACGTACTTGACGGCGAATCCCGAGATCGCCCCCTCGGCGACGTACGCGCATGCCAGCGCCGCGCCGAGGACGAGCAGCGGCCGCCACGGCACGCCGACCGCGGGCACGCCGCCGCGCTCGCCCGCCTCAAGGAGGCGCCGCGCCGCGCGCTGCTCGGCCGCTTGCGCGATCGAGCGCTCGGCGTCCTTGCGCAGCGGCAGCCGGACGGTCGCCACCGCGATCAGCAGGCCGATCGCCGCCGGCACCGCGAAGCCGACCGGCAGCGACAGCCCGGCGCCGTTGGCGAAGGAGATCCACAGGGAGCCGGCGATGCTCGCACCGCTCCACACCGCGAAGAACCCGTTGACCAGCGACCGTCCGGCGTGCCGTTCGATCGCCACGGCCTGGGCGTTCATCGCCGCCTCCACGACCCCCATCGCCACGCCGTACAGCGCGACGGAGGCGACCAGCGCACCCGTCCCGGGGACCGCGCCCAGCAGGACGACCGCGGCGAAGAAGACCGGCTGGGCGCACCGCAGCACCAGGCCGGAGCCCGCCCGCCCGTTCAGCCTGGCCGCGAACAGCCCCCCGGCGACCGCCAGCACCGGCACCAGCGCCACCAGCACGTTGATGGCCTGGTCGCTCAACCCGTGCGAACGCTGGATGTGCGGGATCCGCGCCATCACGGCGGAGAACGCCAGCGCCTCGCCCGCGTAACAGAGATAGATCGCGCCCCGCACCCGCCGGATCGGCGGCGCGCCCACGAGCGCGTGTTCCTGCACCGTAGCTGGGAAATCGTCCTCCGCCGAGGTTGAGCCGACCGCGCCGCGCATGCGTCCGTCCCGCTCCTGACTCGTGAGTGGAATCCGAGTCATGTTATACCTGGTAGCGGTATAGGCGAGGAGTGCCGTGGTCGCTCACCGGCCGAACGGTCCGGGCCGGCTCAACGACGGAGGCGGCGGGTGAACAGTGCCAGGCTGCGGTTCGGCGTGCTCGGTCCGCTGCTCATCGAGGCGGACGGCGCCCCGGTGCGGCCGCCCCGCTCACCCATCCTGCGGGGCCTGCTCGGCGTCCTGCTGGTCGCCGCCGGCCGCGCCGTGCCCGCCGACCGGCTCGTCGAACTGGTCTGGCGGGAGCGTCCCGACGAGGTGAACCCGGGCTCGGTCCAGGTGGCGGTCTCCCGGCTGCGGCAGTGGCTGCGCCGGATCGACCCGACGCCCGCCCCGTCCTGGAGCCTCGACCACTACGGCTCCGGCTACCGCCTCACGTTCCCCGACGGACGCTTCGGCCAGGCCGTCGACCTCGGCGGATTCCGCGCCCTGACAGCCCAGGCCAAGGACGCCGACGACGCCCGGGAACGCTCCGAGCTGCTGGAGGCGGCGCTCGCCCTGTGGCGCGGGCCGCTGCTGGCCGACCTGCCGACGCTGGACGCGCATGACCCGCTGCTGCGGTCGGTGGTGGAGGAGGTCACCACGGCGGCCGCGGACCTGGCCACGGCGGCCGCGGCGGCGGGCCGCGCCGGCGCCGCGCTCGACCGCCTCGCCGCCCTCGCCGAGGCGCACCCGCTGGACGAACGGCTCGAAGCGGGCATGGTCGAACTGCTGGCGGCCGACGGGCGCACCGCCGAGGCGCTCCGCCGCTACCAGACGTACCGGGAGAGCGTCGCCGAAGAGCTGGGCGTGGACCCGGGAGAACGCATGCAGGCCGCCTACCTGGCCGCACTCGCCCAGGACGGCCGCACCCCCGAGGCCCTCGGCGTCTCCCGCGCCCCGCCGCCCGTGCCGGCGCAACTTCCGCCGCCCGTCCCCGACTTCACCGGCCGCGACGACCAGGTGCGGACGCTGACCGACCTGCTGACCGCCCGGGAGTACTCGCCGGTCACGGTGATCACCGGACTGGGCGGAGTCGGCAAGACCACGCTGGCCCTGCACGTCGCACACCGACTGGCCGCGCGGTTCCCCGACGGACAGCTGTACGCCAGGCTGCGCCGCCCGGACGGCGCCCCGGTCGACCCGGCGGAGGTCCTCGGCGGCTTTCTGCGGGCGTTCGGCGTCAGCGGGCAGGACGTCCCGGCGTCCCTGGACGACCGGTCCGCGCTGCTGCGGACGGTCCTCAACGGCCGCCGGGTGCTGATCCTGCTGGACGACGCGACCGACGAGGGCGAGGTGCGCCCGCTGCTGCCCGGCGCCCCCGGCTGCGCGGTCGTGGTCACCAGCCGCGTCCCGCTCGCCGGCCTGGAGGGCGCGGACCGGATCGACCTGGACGTCTTCGACCAGCGGCAGGCCGTCGCGCTGCTGGCCCGCATCATCGGACCCGAGCGGGTCGCCGCCGAACCGCGGGCCGCCGCCGACGTCGTCCGCCTGTGCGCGCACATGCCGCTGGCCGTCCGCATCGCCGGGACGCGCCTGGCCCGCCGGCGGCACCGCACGCTGGCCTGGCTGGCCGACCGCCTCGGCGACGCCCGCCACCGCCTCGACGAGCTGACCGCGGGCGACCTGGCGGTCCGCGCCTCCTTCCGGCTCAGCTACCTGCGGCTGCCCGACGAGACGCGCCGCCTGTTCCGCCTGCTCGGCCTGCTCGAGGCCCCCGACTTCGCCGAATGGGTCGCGGCGGCGCTGCTCGGCGGCTCCTACCGGGACGCCCAGACGCACCTGGAGACCTTGGTCGACGCCCAGCTGCTCGTCGTGTCCGGCACCGACGCCAACGGTTGGACCCGGCTCCGCTACCACGACCTCGTCCGCATCTACGCCCGCGAACGCGCCATCGAGGAGGAGAGCGAGGACGCCCGGCTGGCGGCCGTGCAACGCGCGCTCGGCGCCTGGCTGGCCCTGGCCGAACGCGCCGCGGAACGCGTCCCCGGCCCCTGCTACGCCCCCATCCACGGCGACGCACCCCGCCACGAACTCCCGGCCGACGTGACCGACCGGCTGCTCGCCGACCCCATGGCCTGGTTCGACGCCGAACGCGCCGCGATGGCCGCAGCCGTCGAACACGCCTGCGCCCTCGGCCTGGACGACTACGCCTTCGACCTGGCCGCGTCGATGGAGAAGTACCTCGACGTCCGGAGCCTGGCGCAGGACTGGATACCCCTGCACGAGAAGGCCATGGCGCTGTGCGCAGCCAAGGGCAACCGCCTCGGCGAGGCCGTCCTGCTCCGCGGCCTCAACGACATGACGACGTGGCTGTCCATGGACCGTCCCGGCGACGCCATGGGCACCTCCTACGACGAGTCCACCCGCCTGTACCGCCTGTTCGCCGAGGTGGGCGAACGACGCGGAATGGCCGACGCCCTGGTGGCCCAATGCTGGGGCCTGACCGCCCGCGGCGACTCCGAACTGGCCCTCGAAACGGCCCGCCGCGCCCTCCGCCTGGCCCAGGAGACCGACCACCTCGGCGGGGAGGCCCGCGCCCACCACGTCATGGGCGTCGCCTACGGGGAGGCCCGCCCCGAACAGGCCGCCGAACATCTCGAACGCTGCCTGGAACTCGCCCGCCTCCACGGCAACCCGCGTCTGGAAGCGACGGCCATGCAGTTCCTCGGCGCCGCCTACTGCCTGACGGGCCGCATCGAGAGCGGCCACGCCCTCCTCGTCGGGTCCCTGCGCATCACCCACCAGCTCAAGGACCACTACGCCGAGGCGTTCTCGCTGCTCTACCTCGCCAAGCTGTACACCGCCCTCGGCGACGAGCGCGCCCTCCCGACCGCCAACTCGGTCGTCTACCTCAGCCGCCGCCACAACCTGGAGCATCATCTCGCCGACGCCATGACCGTCCTGGGCCAACTGGACCTCGCCGCAGGCCGGTACGCCGACGCCGTCACCAACCTGGAGGAGTCCGTGCGCCTCTGGCGCGCCCGCGGCTGGCACTCCTTCCTGGCGTCCACGCTTCGCCTCCTAGGGCAGGCCCACCGCGAGAACGGCGACGAGGAGGCGGCCCGGAAGGCCTGGAGCGAGGCCCTCAGCGTCTACGAACGCCTTGGGGACACAGCGGCGGCCAAAGAAACAGCCGCCCTGCTCAACGAACGATGAACGCCGCCCCGCTTCGGCGTCCACCGTCCGCCCCCGCCCCGGGCCTGGCCCGCGCACACTCGTTACGTTCCCCAGGTGATCGAGTACGTCCCCGTAGCACTCGACCACCTCCGACACCCCTCATCCTGCCAACCGGCCCTTACCAATCGCTTACCGAAACTCCCCCGCCTCCTGCTCGTTGGAGGACCCGCCGCGTGCGCGGCGTCACTCTCCCAAGTGCGCGGCGGCCACCCGCTTCGGCACGACCATCCGCCACGCCTCCGTGACGATCTTCGCGCGTTCTCCGGTGTCCAATTCGGCGAGCCGCGCCCGCTCCCAGTCGAAACGCTCGTCCGAAGGCTCAGGCAACTTCTCCGGGTCGGACGCCGCGAGCGCCGCCCGCTCCAAGGAAACGCGAACCCCATAACGGTCTCGTCCCGCGAGAGCGCGACATACACGATCCGCCCCACCCTGAACTCACCCGATTCCGTATCAGGTGCTCGGTAGTCCGAGCAGCGCCGAAGCCACTCGCCGCCCATCCTCAACAGTCACCACGCCGCCATTCCTTCCTCTGCCGGAAACACCAAGGGCATGGGCTGCACCGCCGTAAAGCCCCGTCTCCGCCGCCATGTACTCCGCAAATGCGCATCGAAATCCGCCCTCGGCCCTCCAGTCGGCGTGTGTCATCGCTCGCCGCGTCCGCACGGTCCTGGCCGTCAGCTTGCGTTCTCGGCGAGCTCGACGACGGCGGCGACGAGCTCGGAACCGTCCAGCAGCACAAGATCGTTGCGGTCGCCGGGCACCGCCACCGTCCGTACCGGGCCCGCCGCCCGCCGGGCGCCCCCGCGGCTCTGCTCAGGAGGGATCGAGTCGCATAGACGACCACCCTCGGCGCCCGAACGACGGCCTTGCACAGGAGGCGTCAGGTGCGGCGTATCCCTCGTCAAAGATCAAGCTCGCCGCAACGCATCCGGCGAAGCAGCTCCTGCCAGGCCATCAAGTTGACGAAGAGCCTGGGGCCGTTCGGGTCCTTGGAGTCTCGTACACCGATCGCATCGGGAAGCCGCGCCACCTCAACGCAGCCCTGCCCAGCGTTACTACGCACGCTTTTGCGCCACGCGACTTCCACGCAGGCTCCTTGCTGCCGACTGCGCGTGCTCTTACGCCGCGCCGTGGAGACCGTAGGTGTCGTCATTCTGAGTCCCCGTCACAAGTCGAGTTCACCGCTGCGGGCTTGGCGTATCAGACCCTGCAGGGCACTCTGCGTAAGGACAAGATGCGGACCGTCCGGATCCTTGGAGTCACGGATCGCGATCAAGCCCCGCATGTCGGCGACCTCGACACAGTTGCTGCCTGAGGCGCTGCTAGGGCTGGCCTTACGCCAGTGGAGATGCGATGGGTGAAGCTGAGGACCCATGGGATTTGCGGTACTCCTTGGCGATGTCTTTGATCAGTGCTGCCGATTCTTGCTCAGAGAGCGCCTGATCGCATATGCGGTCAAACCTCACACTACAGCGACTGACCTGCTCTACATCCTCCAGGTAGATCTCTCCGCCCATACCCTCGAGGTAGACGACGTCAGGATCAAGAGGGCTGTCAAAGCCAAGGATGACGAAGGGCCCGTCCATCCCAGCATGCTCACCAATCCCCGTCGGCATGACCCGGATGCTGACGTTGGGCTTCTTGCCGACGTCCACCAACGCGTCAAGTTGCCGCGCCATCACCTCGGGACCGCCGACCGGACGCCTGAGCACTGCCTCATCCAGGACGCAAACCAGCGCCGGAGCACTCTGCCGTTCCAGGATCGCTCGTCGCGCCATACGCGCCTGTAGGCGGCGAAGGTTGACTTCTTCAGGCTCATCTGGGTTCCCCGCCCGAATGACCGCCAACGCGTAGTCGCTCGTCTGAAGCAGCCCCGGCACGAACTGGACCTCCCAAGCACGGATTTGGACGGCGTCGTCCTCAAGCTCCGCGAATGAGCCAGCGAGTACATCGCCGAACGCAGACCACCAGCCGCGCTTCCTGATGTCCCTGGCCAGTTGCATGAGGGCGAGCTTGATCGCTTCATCGCATCCGTAAAGCTCAAGCATCGCAGCGACATCGCTGAGCTTCGGGCGGGTCTTAGCGGTCTCAAAACGGACCAATTTGGGACGACTCCAACCGAGCGCCGCGGCAGCGCTCTCCATGCTGAGACCAGAACGCTCGCGACACTGGCGCAACTGTCGAGCAAGGCGGCGATGCCGCACTGTCGGACTCTGTTCGGTGGCCATGGCGCCGAGTGTCCCATGCCAAGTGATCAACTACAGCGATCCCCGGAAGAACGTCAGAGGAAAATGAACAAGTTCATGGACGGGTGAGCCAACGCACGCCATGATGAGTACGAACACGGAGAGGATTCGGATGATCACACACTGACACCGACATGGATCGCCGACTGATCGTGCTCGAGCACGTCGGCGAGGGGCACCGCCGGTATGAGGCGGCCCCGGACGCGGTGCGGCATCACCGGCCGGGGCCTTGATCGAACTGTGGAGGTTCAATCAATGAGCAATCCTACGAAGTCCAGGCCGAACCCCGTGGCCATCTGCCGATTCCGGCAGCACTCGGCGAACGCGCGGCGAGGCGTCTCATGGATGTCGTAACGACTGCGTCGCCATGGGCCGTGACCGGCCTGGACCCCGACCATGAAGTGGCCCAGCTCCAGGCACGCTTCCCGGCAGTCCCCATCTGGTACGGCGACTTCACGGGTGAGTACTGGGCACTGACGCTGGATCGAGGCGGACGGCACCACCTGATCAGCGCGACAGACCCCGCCCAGCTGAGCCGCCGACTCGAAGCCACAACTCGCCAGGCCGCCCGGATGCCGTTCCCTCAACGGCGGATCCCCAGGTCCGCGCCCCGAGTCCAGTATCGAAGCGCTCCCTCCCAGCCACACAGGCACAGGAACCCAATGGCGCCGACCTGCGGACGCCACGAGAAGCCACGCCGCCGCAAGACGCTCGGCGCCTTCCTGCGTTGCCTGCTGTCACCGCACAGCGCTCCCAGGCCAAAGTCGGCGGGCTCCGCCGTCGCGTCCACAAGGAAGGGGCGCCTGCGATGACCCATCGCCTCTACCAACTTCAGGATGGGGGCGCGTACGCCTGGCAGTTGCCCGTCGAAGCGAGTTGTGCGGGGATGGCGAGGTCACTACTCACCTCCACGCTCGTCTCGTCCGGCCTGCACGGCGGCCTGATCGACGCCGCGGCTCTCGCCGTCAGCGAACTGGCCACCAACGCCTTCGTCCACGCCACCTGCGATGGGCCACGTCAGTCGCCCAGGACCGTGGAGTTGTGGACGTACGCACGCCTGTGCCCGAAGCCGCAACTGGTCGTATCCGTCTTCGACACCTGTCGGCAGTGGAAGAACGGCCGCAGAGACGGCGACGCCTTCGAGGAACACGGAAATGGCCTCACGATCGTCTCCGCGGTGACGGCGGGCTGGGACGTGCACCTCACCCGTGCACGCCTCGCCGCATCCCCGACACCTGGCAAGGCCGTCCGCTGCGCGCTCCCTCTCCCGCGCAACTGGCTCAGGCCCTACGCCGCCGACGTCACACCAGCCCAGGCGGCCCGCCGACTGGCCGACATGCTCACGGTTCGCGGCGTCCCCATCGAACTGCGCGGCGGCCTCAACGGCGTCTACCTGCTCCGCGTCCCACCGGACCTCAACGTGTGGATAGAGCCCCGCGCCTTCGCCTTCAAGCCAGGCAACGCCGACCGCGCCCGCCCCCCGTTCTTCGACCTGGAGTCGGTCACCGAGTCCGTCCTGCACCACCACGAACAACACGCCGCGGACTCAGACCCGCACTGACCTCACCGACCGTCCACGCCTCCCGCCGACAGCACCGCACAACCAGCCCACTACCGAGGGGTGCCCGGTCGCGCTCTCACCCGACCGGGCCCCTTCGGCTCACCCCATAGAGACCGCAACCTTCCCCTGCGCCCCTACCACCCGAGATGTAGCCACAACACGCCCACGCGGTTACACCGCCTCTTCCAGTTCAAACCTGCGGGGCGCCCCGGTCGCGATATCAGCCGGATGGCAGTCCACCAGCCGCCCAAGGGGTTTCCGGCAGCGCAGCCCTCAGCCCACCACTGCCCCGCAGCACCTCGGCCGCTACCTGTTGCTTCCAACTCACGGTTTCGCCCGAGCCATCCCCTGACTACCAGGACGTTAGAGGTACCTCCTTACTACACATCCCGCATGCACCGCTCCTCCTGCAACTGGAGCCACCCACCCAAGTCCGTCCTGCACCACCCCGTACGACACGCCACGGCCTGTACGTGATCAGGCGGAAGCATCGAGGCCGGGAACGCCGACAAAGGTTTTGCCATCCCAGTAGGCGAGAGCAATCCCTAGCGACTCCAGCAGAGCGCGCAAGTCGGCATGGGGTTCCTCCGGCAAAAGCACCGCTAGTTGGGGCGCAGCGGGCTTAACATGCCTCCTGTAGTCCAGCAACTGGCCAATCGCCATTCGCACTGCCTCGCGCGTGCTGGCGCCCTTCAGTTCATAAAGCACGTGCGCCTGCTCGTCATACAGATCGGTCAGCAGGGTACCTGTCAGGCCTTGCACTTTAATTTGGAAGCGCTTCAGCTTGCGCCCTTTGGCGCCCATGAACGCCTGGAACCTGTCCGCCAGTTCGGCTTCTCGTCGCTCTGCCACCGTTTTGGGGGCCGCGGACCGAGAGCTTTTGGTCTTCTTGTTTCTCTCCGGCTCAACGATCGCGCTGGTGGTCACATCAGCCGCAACAGCGATCGCCTCGGTTTCCGCCGCCGGTGGGATCGCGTCCTCATCCCGCCGTTCGAATTCCTCCCCAACGGGCCGCAAGCGGAACACAATTACCCGCCGCATTTCGCCCTTATCGTTGGGTGCTGCACGCACCACATACGGCTGGATGCTGTCTAGTTCAAAGCGTCCAAGGTAACGCTGAAGTTTGGTTTCGGTGCCGGGAACCTTGCCGACTGCCTTGAACAACCGCAGCGCTCGCCCCTTGTCAACGTGCTGCAGGATCGCCAGGTTGCCTCTACCAAGCGGCCCTTCGAAGGTTTGATCGCCCTGGCCGTGGCCGGTGTACTCAAACACCGGTCCGTACTCGTCTTCCTCCGCTAGCCACCCGTCGTGGTACCCCCGCGCCTCCCCGACGTCAGGATCCGTGTAAATCAACACGTTCAGCGTCTTGCCCGACGGACAAATCCCTCCCTGAGGACTCCCTCCCAACTGCTCGACGATTTCTGCCCGAGTCTGGACTTTTCCGAGCACAATCTGCACATCACCCATGTCCCGAACTTTAGACCATAATGGACATCGAGCACAGAAGCCTCATGCCCTCCCGCCCGGCCAGACCGGGGCGCATAGAGCGCTGCCGAGGACGTGTCGCAGCACGTTGGCAGGGCAGAAGGGCTGGTCAGGTACTGGCAACCTGCGCAATCCAAGTGCGGTGGCGGGACTGGGCTTCGTGGCGGAGGAGGTTGCGGAGGGTTTCGCGGGTGCGGCCCCTGGTCTTGGTGGCGTGGCAGTTGGGGCAGAGGGCGATCATCTGCTCGGGGTGGTCGCGGCCCCAGGCGGCGCGGTCGTCGACGTGGTCCACCTCTAGGATCGGGGCGCCGGAGTCGGTGACGTCGTCGGGTTGGCCTGCGCAGAGGGGGTTCTCACAGCGACCGTTGCTGCGGAGGAGAACTGCCCTTCTCGAGTCGTCGGATCGGACGGGTTGGGTGCGGATGTCGGTTGTCGTGCGGTCGTGGTCGCCGTGGGCTTCGGCGGCTTCGACCTTGCGGCAGAGGCGTAGATACTCCTCGGCGAGGCTCGGTGGCTGTACTGGTGGACAGGCAGAGCGGGATGGCAGAAGACCTACGTCCTTGAGCAGCGACTCGGGGCAGGTGCCATCGAAGAAGCGGTTGCCGATTTCGTCGATGACGGCGGCGCGAGCCGTCTCGGAGCTGGCGGCCAGTTCGTAGGCCCAGGTGGTGAGGCCGCCGTGGGGATTGTGTGCTTCCATCCACTTGATCGGCTCACCGCTCGCAGGTGGGATCTCGCCGGTGTGGCCGTGGAGCTCCCAAAGGTCAGTGCGCGCCAAAGCCAGCCAAGGAAAATCCGGTCTTGGTCTTGAGCTAGGCCGACCGTATTCACGGAGCAGGCCACGCAGTTCTGTGTGACTGTCCTCCCAGGCCACCAAGCGGGGGCGGCGGTGAGCGGCGCGCCCCAAGGCCCAGAGAAGGGTAAGTGGCTGGTGTCGGGCGGGGCCGTCCGGAGTGCCAGCGACGCGTAGTCTTTTCACAGCTGTGAGTAGTCGTTGGTGGGGTGTCGAGGGTTTGCCACAGTGACTTCGAATCCGAGCTTGGCGAGGAGGCGGCCGACCGTTTGCTGGCCGCCGGAGGAGTCAGCGGCCGCAAGAGGCTCACCGGAGACGTGGCGGTACGCCACCTCGACGATGGCCTTGGAGTCGTAGTACGTGCCGTTGTGGTGCAGCCAGTAGCTACGGGCGGGCTCATAGCCGTACCGCTCAAGAAAACGCTCCCAACCCAGGCGGTCACATTCGGCGATGGCGTCCAGGACGGCCTCACGGGTGATCGCCGACAGTCTCGTACGGGCGATACTATGTTAGAGTTGGGACATTTTCTTCCGATAGGTCGGCTGTGTCGCTCGCGGGCTTGGAAGCTGATACCAGTCACCTGGGCGGATGTCGCGCCCGCTAGAAGCGTCGATGTCGCCGCGGCCTGGCCGGCGTCCAGCTGGTGATCTCCGACGCCCACGCCGGGCTGGTGGAGGCGGTGAGGGCGACGCTGCCGGGGGCTGCTGGGGGGCGGCCTGGCAGCGGTGCCGCACCCACTATCTGCGCAACCATGTGACCAAGGTCCCCAAGTCGGCTCAGCCGTGGGTGGCGACGCTGGTGCCACGATCTTCGACCAGCCTGCCGCCGATGAGGTGCTCGCCCAGCACGCGCGCGTGGTGGATTTGTTGGAGGCCAGGCATCCTGACACAATCTTTTGGACCTCAACAACTTGGGGCGTAGCGTCGAGTCCGCACTGTTGGAACGCGAGCCCGAACCACTGGGTGAATGTCCGGCCGAAGTACGGCAGTGCGCACTTACCCCGAGACTGCCTAAGCACGGGGAAGTTCACCTCCGCAGAACAGTCTCAGTGATCACACGGTCGGACCGACATCGTCCGCACGAGATTCTCGACACTGGGGAACGGGACTGGCATAATATTAGCTATGGCACGTATCAGAGAATTTTTTCGCACCTCTAACTCATCAAGACCCCATCCCACTGAAGTTGAGTGTGGCTACCAGAAGGTATCAACCTCCACTGGCGACCTTCTGCAGCTCAGCACCTATGGGTCAGACTCCCGTCAATCAGAAAAGAAAACAAGCCAAACGCTACAGCTAGATCACGCGGCGGCCGCAGAGCTGCTACAGATCACCAAGGAGACTTTTCCAGATCTCTCATAGGGGACGTCCACACCTTATGTCGAGCATTGGCTTCGGCGCGGAGAAGGTCGCGGAGGCGGCCTCTTGTCTTGGTGGCGTGGCGGTCGGGGCAGAGGGCGACCATCTGCTCGAGTGATCACGACCCCAACCAGCGCGGTCGTCGATGTGGTCGACCTCCAAGATCGGGTCGCCGGAGTCGGTGACGTCGTCGGGCTGCCCTGTGCAAAGCGGATTCTCGCGGTTTCAGTCCGCCGTTCCATTCGCGGTTCGGTGTGCACGGCGTCCTTCCGTTGCCGGGGCGCGGGATCGCGTTTGCCGACTCCGAGGACGTGTCGTACAGCAGGGGGCCCGCCCCGCACGCGTCCATCCCGACCCGGCCGAGCCGTGGCTGCTGTCGACGTTCCCTTCGCCGGTGCCGCGGGTCGACGCTCCCTACGACGACTTCGCCTCCCGGGGCGGCTGGAGCGGTCCGCACAACATCAACCACCACCGGCACCATCCCGACGTGCAGCGGCAGGGGAACCTGTTCTACATCGCGCACTTCAACGCGGGGCCGCGCGTGTACGACGTGTCGGACGTGCGGCTGCCGCGTGAGGTCGGCTACTTCATCCCGCCGGAGCCGACGCGCAGATACGGTCCCATGCCGGAGGGCGACCTGGTCGTGCGGATCGAGGACGTCGTCGTGGACCGCCGTGGCCTCGTCTGCATCTCCGGCAAGAAAAGGGCTGTGGATTCTGCGCTGGTCCGCGGCTGTGACCACGGCGGGCAGCCTCGGCAGGTGGCGCGACCGACGGCGGACGATTCCTGACTTGCCCTTCTCTGTCCCTTTGGCTCCGAATTACGGTGGCCGTCGAGGGTTGTCACAGAGTCCGGAAGGTCGTCATGACCGACAGCAGCACGTCGTCGCCCAGGTCCGCCGCGCCCATCGACAGCACGCGGCCCCACCAGGCCCGGCTGTGGAACTACTGGCTCGGCGGGAAGGACAACTACCCGATCGACCGCGAGGTCGGCAAGAGGATCATGGAGGTGTATCCGGAGATCGCCGACGTCGCCCGGCAGTCGCGCGCCTTCCTGGTCCGGGTGGTGCACTTCATGACCGGCCAGGGCATCCGGCAGTTCCTCGACATCGGCACCGGGCTTCCGGCGGTCGACAACACCCACGAGGTGGCTCAGCGGGACGCCCCCGAGAGCCGGGTCGTGTACGTCGACAACGACCCGCTCGTCGTGGCGCACGCCCGGGCGCTGCTGAAGAGCGTTCCGGAGGGCGAGTGCGCCTACCTGGAGGCCGACATACGGGAACCCGAGGCGATCATCGAGCAGGCGGGGGCGGTGCTGGACTTCACCCGGCCGATCGGGTTGCTGCTGCTCGGCATCGTCGGCAACGTGTCCGACGAGGACGATCCCCGGGGCGTCGTGCGGCGCCTGGTCGACGCGTTGCCGTCCGGCAGCTACGTGGCCGTCAACGACGGCACCAACGTGCTGGGCGTCAACGAGTGGACGCCCGCCGAGGCCACCGCCCGCGGCGAGGCGCTGCGGCTGTGCGCCGAGGCCGGGACGGTGCCGTACCACGCGCGGACTCCCGAGTTCATCGAGTCACTGTTCGAGGGCCTGGAGCTGGTGGAGCCGGGTGTCGTGTCCACGCCGTTGTGGCGTCCCGAGTTCCCCGACATCGAGGAGCTCCAGCCGATCGACTCGTTCGGCGGCGTCGCCCGCAAGCCTTGACCGGCCGGCGTGGGCTGAATCGGCGGTGACCGTTTCCTACAAGACCCCTGGGGCTGTGCCAGCGCATGCTGTGGGCATGACCATCGATGTTTCCGCAGCCGGCGAGTTCATGGCCACGCATGCGCGTGTCCTGGACCGCCGCCGTTTCGAGTTGCTGACGTCCGGAAACGGCGATCCGGCGCCCGTGCTCGCCGCCCTCGACGGGTATCGCAACGCCGACGGCGGCTACGGGTGGGGCCTGGAGCCGGACCTGCGCGCGCCCGAGAGTCAGCCCGGGGCGGCACTGCATGCCTTCGAGGTGTTCGAGGACATCGCCCCGGCCACGGCCCCTCAGGCGGGGGCGTTGTGCGACTGGCTGCAGGCGGTCACGCTGCCGGACGGGGGCCTGCCGTTCGTCCTGCCGCTGTCCACCACCGCCGGTACTGCGCCGTGGTGGGCGGGCGGCGACCCCACGGTGTCCTCGTTGCAGATCACGTCGGTGACCGCGGCCGCCGCCCACCGCGTCGCCGCCCACGATCCGGCCGTGGCCGGGCACCCGTGGCTGGAGCGCGCCACCCGCTACTGTCTGGACGCGGTCGGGTCCCTTGAGGAGACGCCCCACGCGTACGTGCTGGCGTTCGTCGTCCGCTTCCTGGACGCGGCGCACGACACGCACCCGCAGCAGGCCGCCGAACTCCTCGAGCGTGTGCGGCGGTACATCCCCGCGGACGGGCGGATGCGCGTGGAAGGCGGAACCGAGGAGGAGACCCTGCACCCGCTGGATTTCGCGCCGCTGCCCGACCGTCCGGCACGCGCGCTGTTCGCCCCGGACGTCATCGCGGCCGACCTGGACCGGCTCGCCTCGCTCCAGCAGGAGGACGGCGGCTGGACCGTCGACTACGCCAAGATCTCGCCCGCGGGCGCCCTGGACTGGCGGGGCCACGCCACCGTTCGCGCCCTGGATGTCCTGCGCCGCAACGGCCGCCTCTGACCCCAGGGCGCGATCCTCACCGGCCCGACCGCGCAACCTCGTAGCGGGGTTCGCCGTCCGCGTCGCGGACCAGTTGCGTCCGCAGGGCGTCATGCCGGGACCACGAGACCGGGGAGGTTTCCGGTCTCGTTCCCACGCTTCGACGTCGGCGGGCGTGTCAGCCGTTGAGGATCCAGGAGAGGTTGAACTTGCGGAAGATGATCGAGCGGTAGGACGTGCCGTTGTTGGAGGTGTCGAGGTTGCTCTCGACCAGGGCGGCGATGCGGTAGTCGGAGGTCTTGGCCATGCTGGAGTAGCCGCCCTCCGTGCCGGCCCCCGCGGGCAGCGGGCCGTCGCTGAGGGGGCGGCTGACGGGCCAGGTGCGGGCGCCGTCATAGCTGATGCGCACGCGCATCTTGTTCGCGCGCTGCACGGTGCTGGCCGGGTTGAGGAAGATGGTGCGGGCCGGAGCGTCGTTGTTGTACTGCAGCACCGACGCCTCGCACTGGGGGTCGAGCAGGGTCGTGTCGGGGGCGAAGGCGGAGAACGTACCGGTGGCGCTACCGCGTGAGACCCAGCGACGTTTGGCGGTCTCCCACGATGACGTGGTGGGGCGGTCGTTGCGGTAGAGGGTGCCGTCGGTGAGCTGGGTGATGGTGGCCTCGCCTGTCTGTTCGCCGAGTTTCTGCACCTGCCAGGTCTGGCCGTGGTCGAGGCTGATGATGTTGCGGTGTTGGGCGGGGACGACCAGGTGGCCCTCGCGGGTGTAGATGCCGTTGCCGGGCCCCATCGCGTCCCACGCCCATTCGGCGCCGTTGGCCTTCTTCTTGGGGGTGAGCGCCTCGGTCATATCGGTGGGGGTGGAGGTGCCGTCCAGCCCCTTGAACGTCAGGCCGTCGTCGGTGCTGCGCATCAGGTAGGTGCGGCGGTCGCCCCACTTGGTGATGGGCGTGGTGGTGGTGCCGGTGTCGGGGTCGTAGCCGCCCCGCTGGCTGTAGCCCGCGGGGTTCCACGACATGAACATCCAGATGGTGCCGGTCTGCATGTCGATGACCGGGGTGGGGTTGCCCCAGGTGCCCTGCCCCGCGCCGACGACCTCCTTCAGGCCCGACCATGTCGCGCCGTTGTCGGTGCTGCGCTTGTAGACGAGGTTGATGTTGCCCCAGTCCTTGTTGCTGGACGCGCGCCCCTCGGCGAACGCCAGCAGCGTGCCGGCCTTGGTGCGCACGATCGACGGGATCCGGAAGGAGTGGTAGGTGATCCCGTTCAGCGACTCCTTGTGGCCGCCCTTGAACAGCACCGTGGCGGTATGGACGGGGGTGGCGGACTTCGCCGGGTCGTCCACCGCCCGCGCCGGAGCGGCCGTCACGCCGACGAGGGCCGTCCCCGCGAACAGGATCGCCGCCGAGGGGAGGGCCGGGCCCCGGAGCACCGTCTTCATTTTTCCTCGCTTCCCGGGGCGGGCCCACCGAACAGCCCATCCCCTACGAAAGTCGATCAAATAGGACGATACGCGGCGAACATCCCAGCGCGGAGTGGCTTGATCAAAATTCAGGCGGAGTTCACCAACGCGGAGGCGGGGGCGTCCCAGTCGATGCGGTAGCGCTGCTCGGGGCCGAGCGTCTTCTCGCCGCTGAGGAACGTGCGGGTCGCGATCGGCATGAACAGCCGCATGAACGCGGCGCCGACCGGGCCGAGCGCCTTGGTGCCGTTGGTCTTGGCGGCGCGGGCGGCGATCTTCTCCACCCGGGGACGGCGCAGCCGCTCGTAGGCGGCGAACGCCGACGGCACGTCCGGCAGGTCGCGCAGGCAGCGGGCGAGCTGGACGGCGCTCTCCACGGCCAGTGACGCGCCCTGCCCCGAGCTGGGGGACGGCGCGTGGACCGAGTCGCCCACCAGCACCATCCGGCCCCGGTACCAGCGCGGCACGCTCGGCATGATGCCCATGGTGCCGAGCACGATCAGATCCTTCGGGTCGGTGCGGGCGAGGAGGGCGCGGCCGGGCGTCTCGTCGCCGACGGCCTCGCGCAGTCGGCGCAGCCACTCCTCCGAAGGCGTGCGCCGGGCCTCGGCGGTCGTCACCCGCTCCCGATGGGGGAGGTTGACGAACCAGGCGCTGGTGCCGTCGAGCTGCGGCCAGTAGCCGAGGAAGGCGCGCCTGCCGAACACGAAGTACATGTTCTCCGTGTCGCCGGGGACGGTCGCGCCGGCCACGGCGCCGAAGTTCAGCAGCGGGACGTGCTCGGGCCCGGGGTTGTCCGGGTCGATGAGGGCGCGGACGGTCGAGCGGATGCCGTCGGCACCGATCAACACGTCCGCGGTGGCGGTCGTGCCGTCGCCGAACCGCGCGGTGATGCCGTCGGGCCTCTCCTCGACACCGACCAGGCGCTTGCCGTACCGGAACGCGATGCCCTGGGCGAGGGCGGTGTCACGCAGGGCGCGATGCAGGTCGGCGCGCCACAGCGCGACGCCCGGCGGCAGGCCCTGCGGGGCGTTGAACGCGCCGAGCCGCCTGCCCCGGCCGTCCATCATGAGCATGTTGCGGGTGGGCTGGCCCACGGCGCGCACCGCCTCGTCGGCGCCGATGATGCGCAGCGCCTCGATGCCGTTCGGGGCGATGCCGAGCATGGCGCCCACCCCGTCTGCCGCCGACTCGGCGTACGCCTCGTACACGACCGCCTCGATTCCGGCCCGCCGCAGCGCCATCGCCGCCGCCGGACCGGCGATGCCGCCTCCGATGACCAGCGCGGTCCGCACCGTCGTCATGTCGCATCCCCCTTTGCGCGAATAGTTGCTTACAACTATGTGCAGTCGATTAGTTGATGTCAACCTTCTCGGATGGCGAGAGGATGCGGGACGGACTAGCCTGCCGACTGGCGGCCGCAATCGAACGGAGGACGACCATGCGCAGACGCGTGACCGTGGTCGGCGAGGTGCTCGTCGACCTGCTCTGGAAGGCGGGCGCCGCGCAGGTGCTGCCGGTGCCCGGCGGCAGCCCGGCGAACGTCGCGGTCGGGCTGCACCGCCTCGAACGGCCCGTCACCCTCGTGACGACCTGGGGCGACGACCCGCCCGGCGCGCTGATCGGCGCCCATCTGGACGGCATCGGCGTCGAGGTGCGGCGCGCGCCGAGCACCGCCGAGCGCAGCACGGTGGCCCTCGCCTACCTCGGCGAGGACGGCTCGGCGAGCTACGAGTTCCTGGCCGCCTGGGATCCGCAGGAGCTGGGCGTGCCCGCCGACACCGCCGTCCTGCACACCGGCTCGCTGGCGCTGGTGGTCGAGCCCGGCGCGGCCAAGGTGCTGGACGCCTGCCGCCGGGTGCGCGAGCGGCCGGGCACGGCGGTCGCCGTCGACCTCAACGTGCGGCCCGCCGTCCAGCGCGACCGCGCCGCCTACCGCGCCGTCTGCGACCGGTTCGCCGAGGCCGCCGACGTCGTCAAGGCCAGCGCCGAGGACCTGGCCTGGCTTTACCCGGGCACACCCGCCGAGCAGGCCGCCCGCGACCTGCTGGCCCGCGGCGCCCGGCTGGTCGTCGTCACGCTCGGCGCGGACGGCGCGTTCGCGCTCACGGCCGACGCGCAGGTGCGCGTCCCGGCGCCGTCCGTCGAGGTCAGGGACACCGTCGGCGCCGGCGACGCCTTCCAGGCCGCCCTGCTGGACGCTCTGGCCTCCGGCGCCGCGACCGGCGACCGGCTCGTGCCGCCATCGGCCGAGGAACTGACGGACGTGCTCACCCGCTGCGTCACGGCCGCCGCCATCACCTGCACGCGTGTCGGCGCCGACCCGCCGACCGCCGCCGAACTCCAGGCCGCCGCGCCGTCCCCGCACGACGAGTAGGCCCGGGCGGACCGGGTCGGCCTCACGACCGGTCGGCCCTCAGTGCAGGAGTCTGCGCACATGGCGCCACCGCAGGCCGTCCCCCGGTCGCACCTTCACCAGCAACATGCCCCTGTGGAGGAGCGCCTGCCTCCTGACCCGCATGGGCATGACGTCATCGACCCAGGCGAACCTGCGTCCGTCCGCATGCCGCAGGATCGGCGCCCACTTGCGCATGCGGGGGATCAGCAGCGGCGGGCACCTGGGATCGTCCGGCCGGGCCCGGTAGCTGGGGAAGTCCACGTACGGTAGCTCGGGGTCCCAGCAACGGCGCGATGTACTCGTTGGGGTGACCTTCCCATGTCGTCGCCCACACCAGGTCGTAGGTCTCGCCGAGCCGGGCGAGCCATGCGGCGTGCTGCTCCGACACCCGGACCGTCAGTCTCCCAACGGCGTGTTCGGCGAACCTGTGGGCCTCGCACGGGTTCTCGGGGTTGAGCACACCGTCCACGTCGAGGTACAGCGGAGGACGCGCCGAGGCCCTGCTGCCGGCCGGGGTGCACCGCCGAGTCCCCGCGCCACCCCGCCAACGTACCGGCGGTGCAGAGGCATCTATGCTGGCGGGTCGGCACCATGCGAACCATGGGGTCGCACCGTGGGTCGATCCGACAAGGAAGCCGCGCATGACTGATCTTCCCGTCCGTCACTTCCAGGGCCGCGACGGCGTCGACCTGGTGTACCGCGAGGTGGGCGAGGGGCGGCCGCTGGTGCTGATCCACGGCTACTTCTCCACCGCCACGGTCAACTGGATCCGCTACGGCCACGCCGCCGAGCTGGCATCGCGCGGCCACCGCGTGATCATGCCGGACCTGCGCGCGCACGGCGACAGCGGCAAGCCGCACGACCCCTCCGCCTACCCGCCCGACGTGCTGGCCGACGACGGGTTCGCGCTGCTGGACGCCCTCGGCCTCACCGACTACGACCTCGGCGGCTACTCGCTGGGCGCGCGCACCGTCGTGCGCATGCTGGCGCGCGGCGCGACCCCCCGCCGCGCGATCGTCGCGGGGATGGGCCTGAACGGCATCGTCAACGCCGGCGGACGCAGCGCCCACTTCCGGCACGTCCTGACCAATCTGGGCAAGCACGAACGCGGCTCGGCCGCGTGGAAGGCCGAGGCGTTCCTTAAGACGGTCGGCGGCGACCCCGAGGCGCTGCTGCGCCTCCTGGACTCCTTCGTCGACACCTCCCCCGAGGAGCTGGCCCGCATCACCGTCCCGATGCTCGTGCTGGCGGGCGCCAAGGACGACGACAACGGCTCCGCCGAGGCCCTCGCCGACTCCCTCCTGTACGGCGAGTACGCCGAGATTCCCGGCGACCACATGAGCGCTGTCACCAAGCGCGACCTCGGCACCGCCATCGCCGACTTCCTCGCGGCCTGACCCGCGCGCCGCGGCCGAGTAAAACCGTCGGTGGGCGTGTCTATAGTCGCGGCATGGGCGAGGAACAGCAGGCGTGGGACGAGCTGCACGCGGCGGGCTTCCTGCATGCGGCGCGTGAGGCGCACCGGGAGGCGACGCTGGCCGTCTTCGGCTCGCTGAGCCGTTCGGCGGGGTTCAAGGAGCGCTCGTTCGGCTACGCGTCCTTCGACGTGTTGGAGAGCTGGCTCGACCGGGTGTTCCGCATCGGCCGCCGCCCGGAAGGCGACCGTCCGGCGGTGGTGCGCGACAACCTCAACAACTCGCCCGGGTGGCGGTACGGGCGGTACCGCGTGCTGCTCAAACGGCACGAGTTCGGCGCCGTACGGGCCATCCGCTGGGACCGCGACAGCCCCACCAAGCAGGCCGTGGCGCGGCAGGACTTCCCCGACGACCCGCAGCTCGCTCTCGATCTGGGCATAACCCCCGTACGCGACACGCCCGAGGTGGTGACGCTCGTCCTCGCGCACAGCGCCACCGAGGAGCCGCTGGAGATGGAGCTGTACCTGGGGCGTCCCCGGCTGAACGCCGACGGCGGCCCGGCCTGGCACTGGCTGCGGCCGCTCAACGACGACACCCTCGGCCCCGATCCTCGGCGTAAGCTCGTCGAGCCCACCCTGCCGCTGTGGACCGACGACGAGGCGGACGCCCCCGTGCGCCTGCGCGAACCGAAGCGGCGGCGGCACGGCACTGCGAGGAGACGGACGAGCACCGAAACGGCCTAGTGAACGACCTCACCACCGATGACCGCACGGCCAGGCGGCTCGCCGAGGCGCGGCGGCTGTTCGACTGCGAACGGCTGACCCTGGCGCGCCGGCTGCGCGGGCTGCGCAAGAACCAGCTCGCCCAGGCAGTCGGCACCACCCCGGCCGCCATCGGCCGCTACGAGGGCGGCGTGCACACGCCGTCCGAGGGCACGCTGTCGCGGCTGGCGATCGCGCTCGGCGTGCCGGTGGAGTTCTTCCACGCCGGACGCAGCCCCGTCACGCTCGACACCGCGCACGCCCACTTCCGGTCCCTGCGCTCGGCCACGCAGATCGAGCGCGACCAGGCCCTGGCCTTCGGGCGGATCGCCGCCGACATCGTCGCCGCCCTCGAGGAACTGGTGGAGTTTCCGCCCGCCGACCTGCCCGAGTACCCGGTGCCGCCGGACGAGATCGCCGGCCCCGGCCCGGTGGAGGCGGCGCGCCTGGCCCGCAAGGCGCTGCTGGACGTGCCCGGCCCCGTCCCGCACGTCGTCCGGCTGCTGGAGCGGCACGGCGTGATCGTGCTGATCCTGCCGCCGTCCACCGAGCGGGTCGACGCGTTCAGCATCGGCGCCCACCCGCGTCCGATGGTGCTGTTCAACCCGGCCAAGGGCGACTACTGGCGCAACCGCTTCGACGGCGCCCACGAACTCGGCCATCTGGTCATGCACGCCGACGCCGAACCCGGCAGCAAGGTCATCGAGGACCAGGCGCACCGCTTCGCCGCCGAGTTCCTCATGCCCGAAGAGGACATCGCCGACCAGCTTCCGCGCACCGCCGACTGGGACCGCCTGGCCGACCTCAGGGCCGTCTGGGGCGTCAGCATGGCCGCCCTGCTGTTCCGCGCCCGCACGCTGGGCATCATGACCGAGACCGCGTACCGCAACGCGATGAGCGCCATGAGCCGACGGGGCTGGCGCCGCCGGGAACCCGGCCCCGCCCACCCACTGGAAGGCCCCACCATGCTCACCCGCGCCGTGGAACTGACCGGCGAGGCGGGCATCGACCGCGACCAACTGGCCGAACGCGCCCACGTCACCCGCGCCGACCTCGACCTCCTCGTCCCCACGCGCTCCCGCTAGTCGCTCTCCCGCCCGCGCACCGGGCTCGGCGTACCTGTCAGCCTCGACGAGATCGCGCCACCGCGCGGCCCGGGCTGTTGCACAGCCCGGGGCACCACACAGCCCCAGCCACCGCACAGCCCCGGCCACCGCACAGCCCCAGCCTCATATCGAACGTTTGTTGTAATTGCATCGGACACCGTTCAACGGAGAGGGGTGTGATGACGGACATCCATGTGACCGTGTGGGACGACAGCGACGGTTCGGCGCGCGCGGCGGCCATCTTCGCGCACGGCGTGATGACGTGGGGCACCGACGACCGGTACGGGTTCGGGGCGCAGCGGCCGCTGGCGGACGCCTACCGGCTGCTGATGGTCGACCGGCGCGGGCACGGCGCCAGCCCGGACATCGACCGCACGGACTACGAGGTGGACGCCGACGACATCGTCGGCCTGCTGACGGGCGTCCCCGGCGGCGCGCACCTGGTGGGGCACTCCTACGGCGGGGTGGCCGTGATGCTCGCCGCGGCCCGCCGTCCGGACCTGGTGCGCTCGCTGACGCTCATCCAGCCCGGGGCCCTGCGCCCGGCGGCCGACCATCCGGTCGTGGCGGAGGCGCTACACCGCAGCCGCCAGGCCACCGCGGAACTCCCCCCGGACCTGTCGCCGGAAGAGTATCTGCGCATGTCCACCGAGGGGCTCGGCCTGCCCATGCCCGAGCCGACCCCCGAGCGGCTGCGGGCCGTGAAGGCGGCGATGCGCGAAACGCCCCTGCTGGGACGCCGAGGTGCCCCTCCAGCCGCTGGCGGACGCCCCGTGGCCCACTCTGATCATCACGGGCACGCGGGAGGGCGCCCCCGAGGCCTATCGCCGGTACGCGGGCGAGCCGCTGCTGGCCGCCGCCGACTTCATCGCCGACCGGATCGGGGCCGAACGCCTGCGCGTCCCCGGGTTCTATCCGCACACCGAGCAGCCGACGCTCGTCAACGACGCGCTGCGGGACCTGTGGCGGCGCGCCGACGCCGCGGCATAGCCGAGAACAGGACGAACGCCCACCGCACCGGCCATGCGCCGACGACCTGGGGGTCGACGGAAAGACCGCCGGCCTTCCGGACGCGATGCGGTGGGCAAGCCCCGCGGGATAGGAATCCGCCGATCGGATGTCCGCTTACCGAACGACGGGAGACACGGCACCCCGACGAGACCACTTGATTACTGTACGCGATGATCGCATTACCCAGGGAGGTTCTCGGCGATCCTCCGCTTGGCATTCCCGGCGCACGGCACCGGGTGCGTCCGGGAGTCAGCTCACCCAGGCCAGCAGAGGATCGCACCGGGACGGATCGCGCAGGCGCGCCAGCGCCCCCTTCTCCAGCTGGCGGACGCGTTCGCGGGTGAGGCCGATCCGGTCGGCGATGTCCTGAAGGGTGTGCGGACGGCCGTCCTGCAGCCCGTACCGCAGGGTCAGGATCAGGGCCTCGCGCGGCGGCAGCTCGCCCACCAGGGCGCGCAGCTCCTGCGCGAGGTTCTCGAACTCCAGCATCTCCGACGCCGGAACGGTGGTCGCGTCGGGGATCAGGTCGCCGACGCGGGTCTCGCCGTCCTCGCCGACCATGGTGTCGAGGCTGAGGGTCTCGCGCGCGGCCTGACGCAGGTCGACGACCCGGTCGACGGGCTGGCCTGCGGCGGCGGCCACCGCCTCGGCGGTCGGTTCACGGCCCGCCGTCTCCAGGTGGCGCTCGATGCGCGCCAGCCGGGTCAGCTCCTCCAGGACGTGGGCGGGAAGGCGGACGGTGCGGGCCTTGTCGGCCAGCCCGCGGCCAATGGCCTGCCGGATCCACCACATCGAGTAGGTGGAGAACTTGTATCCCTTGGCGTAGTCGAACTTCTCGACGGCGTGGATCAGCCCGAGGTTGCCCTCTTGGATCACGTCGAGCATCGGCAGCCCGCGGCCGGCGTACTTCTTGGCGGCCGACACCACGAGCCGCAGATTGGCCCTGATCATGTGGTCTTTGGCCAGTCGGCCGTCCCGGGCGAGCGCCTCCAGCTCCCCGCGCGTGGCGTCGACCGTGCGCGGCGCGCGCCCCGCGTCGAGCAGGTGGCGGGCGTACAGCCCGGCCTCGATCCGCTTGGACAGCTCAACCTCCTGCTCGGCGGTCAGCAGCTCCGTCGCGCCGATCTGCGACAGGTACTGTCCCAGCAGGTCCCGCTCCTCGTCGGGGCCTGACGGCTCGTAACGCGGATAATCCTGGTAGGTGCGGGCCACCCTGCTCACCCTCGGTCGTGGCGACGGCGTCCGGACGAGGCTCGGTAAGGCTCGGTCGAGGCGCCGACGGTGATGTTCCCGGCGCAGAACACCGCCTCGCGGGTCTGCTCGCGGAGCTGGGTCTCGTCGGCTTCCATCCTCATGCGAACCATGGGCGTCCCCTCGGCTCGACCGCCTTTTCCGGAAGGCGCTTTAAATACCCGCAGGGCGCATCCCAAACACGGGGAATTCTCAGCCCGGTGTGCAGGCGGCTCCGTTGAAGGTGCAGGAGTACGGGGCCAGCGGCTCGCCGTTGCCCTGGAAGTAGATCGTCGTGCTGCCGCCCCGGGGCAGCACCCCGCCGCTCACCATGATCGTGCTCCCGTGGCGGTGCCACGCCTGCGGCCACAGCGCCGTCAGCTTCCTGGGCGGATAGCTGAACGTCAGCCGCCACGACGGCAGGTCGGAACCGCTGCCGTTGGTGACGACGTAGGCGCCGTGGAAGGTGCCCCGCCAGTCGTTGACGGTCGAGTACCTGATCGTGACGCGCCCGTTCGTCCGGGACGGCTGGGACGGGGACGGCGAGGCGGTCCGGCTCCGCGTCGCCCGCGGCGCGGCGGAGGCGGAGGCGGGCGAGGCCGAGACCGAGGACCGGGACGGGGACGCCGACGGTGACGCGGACGCGGAGGGCGACGGCGTCGGGCTCGGCTCGCTCTCGTCATCGCGCCCCGTCGGCCCTTCGCTCGCCTGCGGGACGGTCGGCGGCTCGTCGGCGCACGCGGTCGGCTCGCATTCCGCAGCGGCCTGCGGAACGCGTTCGTCGTCGCCGCCGAAGAGCATGTTCATCACCAGGATCGTGACGACGAAGGTGACCAGCCCTACCCCGCCGGCCGCCCACGCGACCCAGGACGGGCGGTAGCCGCGCACGCTCGCCAGCAACCCCGCCTTGGGCCGCCGCCGCGTTCCCCCTTTGCGGCGCCCCGCCGATCCTGCCCTGCGTTCTGCCATGGCGTCCCTTCCGGTCGTACCAAGAAGGCCACCGAGCGCCGTCCCGCACCCGGGGAACACCGTCCCCGCGCCCCGCCCAGGCACAATGCCGCGAGAATCCTAATGGACGGAGCAGTCGCGGAATGGCCAGAACGCGCCTGTTCCCGCCGGCCGGTTGCGTCTGCGCACCAAAAATCAACCCATCGCGAAGGAAAGAACACGTTACGTAGAAGCGCCGCCGGTTCCGCGATGTCGCGCCACCCTAGAAAGGACGGCGCGGCAATCCGCGGACCCGTCGCGGAAAACACATTCCGCCACGCCTCGCGCACACGCGGCGACTTCGTCGCTCATCCTGCAAAGAACGCCGGGCCGCCGCCGCACCCGGCACGACTCCGCAGGTCATCGCCGTGCAGGCAGGGGCGGCCGAGGCGCTGAAATCCGACGGCGAACTGTTGTGAAACAGCCACGTCAGGGCTGTGAGCGCTTAATCGTGTGGTGGTCATGTCGGCATGGACCGGAGCACGTCCGGAAGGGCGTAGCGCCGTCCCGGACGTGACCATGCAGCGGGCCGGGGCGAGCCGCTCATCGCGGTTCGGCGGCGCCGTTCTTGATGTTGCGGAGGAGGGCACGCCACTGCGCCGGTTCCAGGACGAGCATGCCGCCGGAACCGTCACGCGAATCCCTGACGTACACGCGACCTTCGTGCGCCGCCACCTCGACGCACTCGTCCCCCTCCCGGCTCGCGCCGCTCTTGCGCCAGGCAAGCCGGCTCCTCGTCGACGGACGGTCGGCCATCCAGCACCCCTCTGTGAAAGTCGCCGGCGGGGCCTGTCGCACGAGTCATCCGGACAAGAGCACCCACCGGCCCCTAGCAGGGCATGACAAACCACGACCTTGTGGAAAATTTCCCGGACATGAGTGTAAACGGTTTCAGTTATCCCGCCTACACCGGGATCACAAGATCACGTGATGTCGCTATGACGCCCACTCGGCCTTGGGGTGTCGGTACGGCGGTCACCTCCGTGTTCGTCGAGGTCGGGGGTGCCGAAGCGGCATCCTTGGTCAGCTCATGAGGTCCTCGGCGGCCTGCCGGATCAGCTCGATGGACTCGCTCGCCGGCAGCGCCTCCTCCAGCAGCACCTCGAAGTTGTCGCGGTACTCGGCGATGCGCGGCTCGTCGCCGGTGATCATCACGCTGGTGCCCGGCCGGCCCTCCAGATACAGCACGTCGCCGAGGCCGCCTTCGAACTCCAGGAGCGTGAACGGCCCGTAGATGCCCAGGTGGGCACCGCGCGAGAAGGGGATCACGCGGACGGTCAGCAGGTCGCTGCGCTCGACGGAGTCGGCGATGTGCCGCAGCTGGTTCGGCATGATCATCGGGTCGCTCTCGACGCCGAAATGCCGGCGGATCACGGCCTCGTCGACGATGTAGTACTGCCGGGGCGGGTTCTCGCGCCGGGCCAGTTCCTCCTGGCGCTGCATCCGCAGCTTGACGGCGAGCGCCCGGCTCGTGGGGTTGACCATGCCGGTGGCGAGCACCTCGGCGTATTCGCGGGTCTGCAGCAGGCCGGGCACCACCGTGCCGTGGAAGCTGCGGATGAAGGACGCCCCCGCGGCGTAGCCGACGAAGTTGAGGAAGGTGTCGTCCAGCTCGTTCTTGTAGGCGTTCCACCAGGCGGGTTCGCGGGCGCCGCGGGCCAGGGCCTGCAGCTTCTCCTGCCGGCTCTCGGACGTGACGTCGTAGACCATCAGCAGGGCCTGCAGGTCGGTCCGGGTGATGGCGTTCTTCCCGCCCTCGATCCTGATGACCTTGGACGGAGACCATTCCAGAGCCCGTGCCACCTGCTCCTGCGTCATTCCCTTCTCTTTTCGGAGCCTGACGAGCTCACTACGCAGCAGCGCGCTCTGTACAACCGGGCCCTGATCACTAGCCATTGCAAACGCTCACTCTAAGTAGTCGCAGTGTGGTCGATATCACATGCCGATGTGCCACCTGGCAGTCGGGCACCTGGCGCGCCGGTCACCTGCAACTCGACAGCTGCCCCCGACGCCGCCGTTCCGTTGTACCCCAACACCCCTCCGTCACGTGGCCGGTAACGCGAAATTCAGCTTGCGTACTGCTGCACGGCACTAGACCATGTTGTACGGTGCTAGGTAGCAGATTAACAGGATACGCGCTGACATACAGCGGCGCGACATGTTAGGGTAAAGAAACGATCTTGACGCAGGGTCAGGATTCGAGGTCGGCCCCGTTCGGCCGGCCCGCACCGGCCCCGCCACGCCCGGGGCGCCCGCGCCGGGCCGTCCACCCGAAGGAGGTCCCGCAGGCATCGACATTCCAAGCGTTCACCTGGAAAAGCCAAGGGCCACCCTGCGCTCTCCCTCGATCACACCGGTAGCCAGCCAAGCGAATCGAAGGAAAGCGGAGGGCGACCCTTCGGAACCGTCAGATGAGTTCGCCGGCCGTGACCGCCCTGCGTCATCGCCGCAGTTCGGCCGTTTGACCAGGCAAAACACCTCCAGCGGACTCACCCAGTCTAACCGCGATCAAGCGGCAGAGGCTATAGGTGACCGCGACTTGCGCACCGCCCACCGCGCCATCGCCCGGTATGCCCAGGCCACGCGACCGGATCCGGGCGCCCGCGCAAGCCGCCTTCGAGACTTGGGATTCTCGACCATGCGTACACAGCAGAATACGCGTCGAAAAGCCGACGTCATCTCTGTGCGCCGTCCCGCGGCCCCGACCGGGCCGTCGAGCTCCCGGACGACGCCGCCACGCACCCCTCACCGTACGCCCGCCCCGTCCAGCGCCCTCTCATTCGGCCGTCCACGCGCTGCACAGAGCGCTCGCGGCCGGTCCGGGAGGGTGCGATGATGACCTCCCACCCCCACCGGCACGACCCGGACGCGATGGTCACCCGTCCGTCCCTGCGCTCCCTGGACAGGACGCACCGCCGGCCCGCCGCCCGCGTCCAGCCGACCGCGCCGGCGGCGGACCTGCAGACGCCCTACGACCTGCCCACCTCCGGCCGCGGATTCTGGGGCTCCCTCACCCACGCCGAGCGCGAGGCGTTCGCCAGGGACGGCGAACCGGTGGGGTTGCCGGTCGGTCACGTGCTGTGGCGCGAGGGCGACGCCGCCGACCATGTGCTGATCATCCGATCCGGCTGGGTGAAGATCTGCGTCCGGCGCAAGGGCTGGGAGCGGATCATCGCCGTCCGCGGCCCCGGCGACCTGATCGGGGAACGCGCCGCCATGCAGGTGCGGCGGCGTTCGGCCACCGTGGTCGCGCTGGACACCGTCCACGCGCTGCGCGTGTCCACCGGCGCGTTCGCCGCCATACTGGCCGAGCACCCGCGCATCCTCCGCGTCATCGAGGAGCAGATGTACGACCGGCTCGCCGAGCAGACCGCCCCGGCCGCCCACGTGACCGACTCCCCGTGGCCGGCGGCGGTGCCCCGCGACGCCGGTGCGTCCGCACCGGTCACCGCGCCGGTGGCCGACATCCGCGCCGGGCAGAACTGCACGATCCTGTTCACCGACATCGTGGGGTTCAGCGGAGCGCACCGCACCGACGAGGACCGGCTCGTCGTGCGCCGCGTCATGTACGACCTGCTGCGCGGCGCACTGGAGCACTCCGACGTGCCCTGGGAGCCGTGCCACCGTGAGGACCGCGGCGACGGCGCCCTGGTGATCGTCCCCGCCGAGATCCCCACCCGCCGGGTCGTCGACCCGATGCTCGCGCGGCTCACCGCCGGGCTGCGCCGCCACAACCGCACCGCCGGCGAGGCCACCCGCTTCCAGCTGCGGGTCGCGCTGCACGTCGGCCCCGTCGTCCCGGACGACCAGGGCGTCTCCGGCCTGGCGATCATCCAGACGGCGCGGCTGCTGGACGCGCCCGTCCTGCGGGAATGGCTAGACCGCACCCAGGCCGACGTCGGCTTCATCGCCTCGGCCTACGTCTACGAGTTCGTCATCGCGCATGCGCCGGGCCCGGTGAACCCGGCCAGCTACCAGCGCGTCACCTGCAAGGTCAAGGACGCGGAACTGACGGGCTGGATGCACCTGTCCAGCGCCACCATCCCGCCCGCGGCCTGACCGCCGCCTCTCACCGCTCACGAGCGCCGCCGGGTCCACCCCGCACCCGGCCCCCGCGCCCTTCCCTCGTCTCCCGGGCCTTCGCCCCGGGCCGCATGTCACACGGCGGCCGTGCCGATGAGCCCCTCCCGCGTGACCAGGGCCGCCAAAGCTTCCTCCGTCAGCCCCTCGGTGCCGTCGGGACGGCGCGGCAGCACCATGTAGCGCACCTCCGAGCTGGAATCCCACACCGCGATCTCGACCTCGTCCGGCAGGTGTAGGCCGAACTCGGCGAGCACCTCGCGCGGCTCCCGCACCACCCGGGCGCGGTAGGCGTGGCTTTTGTACCAGGACGGGGACGGCCCCAGCAGCGACACCGGATAGCACGAGCACAACGTGCACACGATCACGTTGTGGACGCGCGCGGTGTTCTCCACCACCTTCAGCCGGTAATCCATCGGCACCGAACCGGACGAACCGAGCCTCACCTCCGCGGCCGCGGCGTTGCCGTCTTCCAGCAGGCGCTCGCGGAAGGCGGGGTCGGTCCAGGCTCGTGCGACCAGCCTGGCGCCGTTCGTGGGCGCCGCGTCCCGCATGAACCGGCTGAGCGTCTCATCAAGTTCCCGGTCACTGGTGAGCCCGGCCGCGATCGCCCGCTCCTCCAGACGGCGGACGCGCGCGGCCACCGGCAAGTCAACATGGCTCAAGGTAGGACTCCCACAGGTCGACGGCGACGGTGTGCCCGCCCGTCCCCCACAGGTCGCGGGCGGCGAAACGCACGTTGTAGACGGTTTCCACGCGCGGCGGGTCGATACCGCGTACACGGTCGTCCGGCAGCGGCCACGCGCCGTGCGCCTCGACGACCTCACCCACCTGGCCCCGCACGTAGCGCGGCACACGGGTGTGGTGCGGAGGGTCGACGGCGCGGACCCGCACCCGGTCTCCTGGCCCGTACGCCGGCGTGCTCGCGTCGTCAGCCAAGCCGCTTCTCCTCCAGGAGGTTCTCTATGGCCAACAGCCAGCGCTCGTAGTACGAGCTGCGCAGATAGACCTCCGGCGGCAGCCTTTCGATGGCGTCGCGGAACTCGTCCAGGTGGTACGCCCCGTTGTTCACCAGCGTCGTGTTGAGCGCGTACACGCGGGCCTCCCAGTCGGCGTGGAACGGCGGCTCGTCCCCCACGACGACCGGCACGGGCCCGAACCCCTCTTGCCCGCCCATGTCGTGCACCCTGCCCATGACCCCGAAGCTACCCCGCCTGCTAACCCATACCCAGCCCCCCGGAGGGCACAGCACCCTCCCAACCCCCGGCACGCCCGCTGCACGGGTCGGGGCGTGGGCCACCGTGCGGCGTGGGCCACCGTGCGGCGTGGCGCCTAGACCAAGTGTTCGGACCGGTGTGGGGGCCGGTACGCAGCCGTGTGAATGCCCCCACGTCCACCCGGTGCACAGCCCAGTGTCCGGATGGGCGCGCGGCCCACCGGCTTCACACACCGGGGCGCACTGGGTGGGCATCGGGGCGTTGGCCAGACGCGAACCGGTGCGCGGGGCCGGTGTCCGTACAGCTGTGCAAACCGGCGGCGTGCGGGGCCGGAAAAAGGGCGCGCCGCCGACTCCGCTGGGGAGGTCGGCGGCGCGTACGGCGTGCGAGCCGTGTACCAAACGCGAAGGTCAGGCGGCGGCCCGCTCCCGCGCACCGCCGGTCACGACCTGACGCAGCACGTCCGGCTTGTCGGTGATGATGCCGTTCACACCGAGCTTGATGACGTTGCGCATGGCGGCCGGGTCGTCCACCGTCCAGGTGAAGACCTCCATGCCCAGCGCGTGCACCCGCTTGACGTATGCCGAGGTCAGAGCGGTGTACTGCGGGTTGATCTGGTCGGCGTATGCGGCCAGGACCGGGAGCTGCTCGACGGCGGGCGTGCCGAGCAGGCCGATCGGCACCCGCGGCATGATTTCGCTGAAGCGCTCCATCGACTCCCAGTTGAACGACTGCACGACCAGTCGGCGCTCACGCGGGTCGGGCAGCAGCCATGACGGGTTGCGCTTGAGTTCGTCGGCGATCCGCTTCTCGATGCCGGGGTACAGCTCCGGCGACTTCACCTCCAGCAGCAGCCCGATGCCGCTGTGCCGCATGGCCCGCAGCGACTCGCCCAGCGTCGGAATCCGCTCGCCGGTGTACTCGGCGCTGAACCAGGATCCGGCGTCCAGCTTGCGGATCTCCGCGAGGGTGAAGTCGGCGACCCGCCACGGCGCCCGGTCGGGGTAGACCTCCTCCACGTTGGTGGTCCGGGCCAGCGTGGTGTCGTGGATGACGACCAGCTTGTGGTCCTTGGTCTCCTGCACGTCCAGTTCGAACATGTCGGCGCGCTGCTTGCGGGCCAGTTTGAACGCGGCGATGGTGTTCTCCGGCGCATACGCGGAGGCACCACGGTGCGCGACGACCGTGACCTTGCCGGGAGTCGACGTCGATGCGGCCGCGTCCGTCGCGGTACCGGTGACCAGCGTGGCGGCCACAGCGGCGGCGAGGGTGAGACCGAGCCGTCGGAACATTGGCACCCCTTGCAGGTAGGCGATGTCGGTCCAACCCTTGAGCCGTCCGGTGACGCTCAAGTAACAGCTCGATAGCAGCTCGTGTAATCCGGGTAGACGAGACACGCCGCCCCCGCACTATCGGTCCGCCTTAATCCGTTCGTCCGCCGTCTCGCCACGACTCCAAGGCGACGCATCATGCCCTTGACGCGCGTCCGCGGCCATCGATCCGGATACGCCATCGGCCGCACGCCGTCTGCCGCACAACTCGGCCTCAAATAACAGAAAGATTCGCAACCCGTCCCGCCATCGCGGGCCCCACTCACCGCCGCTCACCGCCCGGCACCGACCATGCTGTCGCGTTAGCGTCGCCAGCACCTGCCCTCCCCACCTTGTGCGGCCTTGGGCACCACCATGCTCCGCACCACGTCGACCAGAACACCAAGCCGCCGACCGTAACCTGCAATGCCGCACTCCCCGACGTCATGCAAGGCCCCGGCGCAAGCAGCACGACCGGCAGCAACAAGCAAACCCATCAGGACCAGCCACCGACGCCATGCGCGATCCGGCGCGTCGACAAGCAGCTCGACATCCGATGCGAACGAGCGTTGATGTCGGTCGCGGTGCCGACGGAAGAAGCGGCTGTTGCCCCCGGGCCGCTGGTCGGCGACACCTCGCGTCGCGTCACCATGTCCGCCACCGCCGTCGCGTCCGGTGCACGCGCCGCCGCCGGGGCGCCGCCGCGCCCAGGCCGTGCGGTCGTTTCAGTCGTCGTCCACCATGGCCTCGGCGTCGGACGGAGGCATCGACCCTGCGTCGGGTGAGGGTGTTGGGTCGGCGCTGGGCGGGGGCGTTGCGAGGTTGCCCGCCATGGGGTGCACAGGGGTGGTCTGGTCGTCTCGAGGTGCTTCGCCTGCGGCTTCGGATCGCCGGAAAGGTTTGCGGCCGGGAATCCTCGTGCGGGACGGCTTCACCTGCCGAACGATGCCGGGCCACGGCGGCGTGTCGCCCGCAGGAGGCCGACGGCGGCGGACGACACGAGGACGCGGCAGAAGGCGACGCCGGGCGGCGGGTACGAAGGGCGGGTGCGGCATCGCGAGCCTGGTCGGCCTGCTGCGGCCGCGCAGGATGACCGAGGCGCCGAGCTCCCACTCCTCGGCCTCGGCGGGACGGGCCGCCCGCAGCAGGGCGCCGGAGGCCAGGACCCGGCCGGGGAAGGTCTTGGCGAGGTCGCTGAGGCGCGCGGCCTCGTTCACCGGGTCGCCGATCACCGTGTACTCGAAGCGCTGCTCGGCGCCGATGTAGCCGGCGACGACCGGGCCCGCCGACACGCCGACGCCCGCGTCCAGCTGCGGGACCTCCGCGCGCAGCCGGACGGCCAGTTCCCGGGCGGCTCCCAGCGCGGCGCCCGCGGCGTCCGGGAGACGGGTGGGCGCGCCGAAGATGGCCAGCGCGGCGTCGCCCTCGAACTTGTTGATCCAGCCGCCATGGCGGCCGACCACGTTCACCACCACGCCGAAGAACGCGTTGAGCAGCGCCACGACCTGGTCGGGCGAGCGGCTGTCGGCAAGGCGGGTGGAACCGGCCAGGTCGACGAACAGCACGGCGACCTCCCGGGTCTCCCCGCCCAGCCTGATGTCGCCGCTCTCCAACGCCAGGACGGCGACCTCCTCCCCGACGTGCCGTCCGAACAGATCGCGCAGCCGCTGGTGTTCGCGCAGGCCGGCGACCATGTGGTTGAACCCGGCCTGCAGCTGGCCGACCTCGCTGGCGTCGTACACCTCGACCCGCGCGCCGAGGTCGCCGCGTTCGACGCGGGCCATGCCCTCCCGCACCGACGCGATGGGGTCGGCGACGGCACGGGTCGCGATGTAGGTGACCTGCATTCCGACCACCAGGGCGGCCCCGCCGAGGCCCAGCACGGTGACGGCGAGCTGCGCGGTGCCGATACCCGGCGCGACCAGCGCCGCGATCGCCACGCAGACCAGGCCGAAAATCGGGACGGCGGTGCCGAGCGCCCAGGCGAGCATGACGCGCGTGGTGACGCCCGGCAGCCGCAGGCCGCGCGGCGGTTCGCTGGCCAGCACCAGCGCGGCCGCGGGCCGCAGCAGCCGCTCCGACAGCAGATAGACGATGGTGCAGGTCGTCATCGCGCCGAGCAGGCAGGTCAGCCCCACCTTGACGGCCAGCCGGCCGGTGAAAAGGATCAGGTCGAGCAGGAACCAACCCGCGGCGCCGCCGCCCCACATCACCCCCACCAGCAGGGTCAGCCGCAGCGGCCCGAGCAGCACGGCGCGGCGCTGCACCGCGTCGGGGACGCCCTTGTCGCGGACGAGCCGGACGACCGGGCGCCACAGCCGCAATCCCACCAGCAGCGTCACGGGCGCGGCCACCACCGGATAGCTGAAGAACGCGACGGTGTTGACCAGGCGCGCGTACTGCGGGTCGGCGAGCGGCGGGTCGGGCACCACGAAGATGGCGAACAGCAGGACCACCGCGGCGCCGCCCAGGTTGGCCAGGCTCACCACGACCAGCAGCACCCAGCGGACGCGCAGCTCGAGCATGGTCCGGGGGATGCCGGGGAGGTCAAGGCGGGCTCCGAGCCCGCGTACCACCGCCCTGCCGGTCACCTCTGCCCTCCCCGGTCTCCCGAGGTTCATGACGGCCGTCGCCCTGCGACACGTTCACCCTAAGGGCCGCGAAGCCGACGCGGCGGAAAACTCCCCACCGCGAGGACGAACGCTGGGCGCCGCCGTAAGGCCGGTGTGTCCCCACGGCGGCGCCCCTCGCTCAGCCGGTGTTCTGGGGCGTGCCAGGGGCGGACGCCGAGACGGCCGCCATCCGGGCCTGCTGGGAGCCGCGCCGGACGAACGGCCATCCCGCGACGACGAGCACCAGCCAGCCCGCCATCACATACAGCGCGACCCGGGTGTCGGCCTCCCAGGCGATCAGCACGGTGACGAACGCGAAGAACGCCAGCACCAGCACGCTCGTGAACGGCGCGCCCGGCATGCGGTACGGGGCGGCGGGCAGCCGGCCCTCGGCGACCGCGCGGCGGTAACGCATATGGGCGACGACGATGACCGTCCACACCATGATGGCGCCGCCGGTGGACACCGAGGTGATGTACTCGAACGCCTTCTCCGGGACGACCGCGTTCACCACCACGCCGATGCCCATGACCACCGCCGAGATCACCACGGTCAGCACGGGCACGCCACGGCCGCTGAGCCGCGCCAGGATCCGCGGGCCGTCGCCGTTGGCCCCGGCCGTCCGCAGCATCCGCGAGGTGGAGTACAGGCCGCCCGCGTTGCAGGACGACAGCGCGGCGGTCAGGACCACGAAGTTGACGATGCCCGCCGCGGCCGGGATGCCGATCTTCGTGAAGGCCAGCACGAAGGGGCTCGTGCCCTCCTCGAACTCCGTCCAGCTCACCACCGAAAGGATCACCAGCAGGGACCCCAGGTAGAACAGCGCGAACCGGATCGGCAGCGCGTTGATCGCGCGGGGGATGTTCTTCTCGGGGTCCTTGGCCTCGCCGGCGGTCACGCCGACCAGCTCGACGCCCAGGTAGGCGAACATGACCATCTGCAGCGTCATCATGGTGTGGCCGAACCCGTTGGGGAAGATCCCGCCGTGCGACCACAGGTTCGTGACCGAGGCGGTGCGTCCGGCATCGCTGAACCCGAAGACCAGCACCGCCAGCCCGACCAGGATCATCATCACGATCGCGGCGACCTTGATCATGGCGAACCAGAACTCCAGCTCGCCGAACAGCCGCACCGAGATCAGGTTGACCACGAACAGCACGACCAGCGCGATCAGGGCGGTCTTCCACTGGTCGAAGCCGGGCCACCAGTACTGCACGTATTGGCCCGCGGCGGTCAGCTCGGCCATCCCGGTGGTCACCCAGATGATCCAGTACGTCCAGGCCGTCGCGTAGCCCCAGAACGGCCCGAGGAACTCCCGGGCGTAGTCGGCGAACCCGCCCGGGGCGCGCCGGTAGGTCAACAGCTCGCCGAGCGCCCGCATCACGAAGAACAGCGCCAGCCCCGCGACCGCATAGGTGAGGATCAGACTGGGGCCGGCCTTGGCGATGTTGGTCCCCGCACCGAGGAAGAGGCCGGTGCCGATGGTGCCGCCGATCGCCAGCATCTGGATCTGCCGGGTGCCGAGCGCCCGGTGGTAGCCCTCCCCGGCCGGTTGCGCCTCCTCAGGGGGGCGGTCGGCAGTGTTTACAGCCATGCGCCTCTGGGCCTTTCTCTCCTCCGCCGCCCGGTGGGACGACGGCATCTGCAGTCCCCTTGTGGGTGACCGGGGTCATACTAGGTACTCACCGCACAAACCTGTAATAGCCCCCTGTCCAGCGCGAACATCACGCAACGACATCGAGTGTCACCCTACGCAACGGCACCGACACTTTACGCGGCACACCTCGCCCGAAGCCAGCGCCGTCTCGCCCTCAACCCCCCTCGACTCGCACCTGATCCCGGCGGTCGGCGACCGCGATAACGAGTTGGCGCTCACCTCGGGCATCGCGTATGCTCTCGGTCGTTGCCGAACACCGGCGAGGTCCGGTCAGGGAACACCTCCAGGGCGGTTACGCTCAGGAGTGCAAGGTCCTGTGGAGCAGTTAGGAGTGCTCGCCACCCTGTCAAGGTGGAGGCCGCGGGTTCAAATCCCGTCAGGACCGCCAGGCGTACCGCCGTCTCCGGTGCGTCATGGGCAGGTAGCTCAGTCGGTACGAGCGTCCGCCTGAAAAGCGGAAGGTCGGCGGTTCGACCCCGCCCCTGCCCACACCGTATGACCAGCACAAACGCCCGGCCGCATGATCGCAGCCGGGCGTTTTGACGACAACGCTGACGACAACGCCCCCTAGCTCAGGGCATCCCCCAACCTCCGTAGCGCGTTCCGCTTCTCGTCGAGGGCAGCGTGAGCGTAGATCGTCATCGTGACCTCGATGTCACTGTGCCCGACGATCTCACGCACCACATGCGGCGGGACGCCCAGGTCCAGCAGCAGCGACACACACGTGTGCCGCATGTCGTGAAACCGCACCGAGCCGAGGCCGGCAGCCTCACGGATGCGCCCCCAACTCCGGCGAAGGTTGTCCGGCTCCATGGGCGTACCGATGCGGGACGGGAAGACGAGCCCGTGATCCTGCCAGTGCGGCCACGCCTCAGCCCGTTCCGCTTCCTGGCGGACCTTGTGCTCACACAGAGCCGTGATGCACAACTCCGGAAGCGGGATCGTCCGCTCGGAGTCGTCGGTCTTGGGCGGGACGAACCGCAGCTCTCCCCCGACCCGTTGCAGCGTCTGGACCACTTCCATGGTCGCGCTTTCGATCCCGCTTTCTGAGCACCGCTCGCACGGGTCGCCGTCCAGGGTGCCGCCCTCACCGCCGCAGGCCCGGCATGCGACGAGCTTGACATCCTCCCAGCGGAGCCCCAGCAGCTCACCGCGCCGCAGGCCGAGGCAGAGCGCCAGGACGTACAGCGCGTAGAGCCGTTCACCCCTGGCAGCCTTGAGCACGTCGCGCGCCTGGTCGACCGTGAGCCCCCGGTTCACTCTGTACTTCGGCGCTGTGATCGTGACGAGCTTGGCGACGTTGCGCGGGATGATCTCCTCACGCACGGCCGCCTGTAGAGCGTTCCGAAGGACGGCGTGGATGAACTGCACCATGCGAGGCGACAGCCGGGAGTTGCAGCACTCGCCGCCCTTAAGGGAGCAGCAGCGCGGCACCTCACGGGCGTTGTCCCAACCGTTCCGGCAACACTGGCACGCCTCCCGGATACGGGTCAGCGCGAGTCGTACGTCACGAGCCGTGAGCTTACCGAGCCGCTTCTTGCCCAGTTCAGGGATGAGGTAGCGGCGAACGATCCCCTCGTACCCCTGGTATGTCTTGGGGCGCCGTTCCACCTTCACCACCTGCTCTAGCCAGTAGGCGAGGAACTGTTCAACGGTCCAACTCTCCGAAGCAACGGGGGTACCCTCGTCCGCCTGCGCCTTGAGCTTGACGTACTTGGCGTGGCATTCCTCGCGCGTCCTGCCGTACACGCTGACACGCTTGATCGTCCCTGCAGTGGTGGGGACGAAGACTTTCGCCTCGTACCGCCCGTCTTTCCGCTGCACGATCGTGCCTTCACCGTTGGCACGCTTACGTGTCCTGCGCCGCTTCCGGTCTTCCGGATCCTCCGACACGGCAAGCGCGATCTTGGTACTCATCAGGCAGCAACCTCCGTGAGGCGGTCCAGGCATTCGGTCAGCGCGTCGACCGGGACGAGGCGACGGCGGCCGATCTTGACGGTGCGGAGCTGGTTGGAGCGGATGAGGTTGTAGAGCGTCCAGCGGCTCACCCGGAGCCGTTCGGCCGCCTCGTCAACGGTCAGGACAAGTTCGGACAATCAGCCCTCCTCTTGCGTCGCGGCCAACGGATTGAGCGGGGGTAGAGGTGTGCCGGTCAGGGCAGCGGTCAGCAGTGCCTCGCCGGGTGTGAGGCCCTGACCGAGGTAGCGCCAGTGGGAGACGACGAGCACCTGGTCGTCGTCGGTCAGCGGCAGACGCCCGGTGGTGATGTCGCGTTCGTGCCGGTTGTGGTCGATGCGCGCTTGCCGCAGCGCGCCGAGGGTGGTCGAGTAGCGCCGCGATTTGGTGGAGAAGTGGCCCCGGAAGCCGAGCATGTGCGCCCACTCGGCGAGGCGGAGTTCGGCCATCTCCGCCATGCGCCCCAGGTCCAGGCATGCGGCGATGAGCCGCCGGGCGTGCGCGGAGACCGGGAGCGCGTCCAAGTCATCGATGGCGCGTATGCGGCGGTCGAGGGTGCCGGTGCATTCGGCGGCTTTGGTGGCGTACTTGGCGATGTAGCCCGCCACGGCCGTGTCCGTCAGGTCCCCGGTTGTGGTGATCGGGCGGACGTCCAGTTGCGCGCCCCAGGTCAGCGACCGGGACGGCACACCGGGAGCGGCCGGAGTGGTGACGGTGACGGCATGCGCGGCCTGGTGGACGGCGTCGGCGAGCAGGTCATAGGACGCCCAGCCAGGGGGAGGCGTCGCCGGCCCCTGCGCACCGTCCAGGCGGATGACGGCGTGGAAGTGCACCACGCCGCGCCGCTGGTACTCGGCGACCTTGGCGAAGGAAACGGTGAGCGTTTCAGCCAGTTCACGCAGGGTCAGGCCTGCGGCTTTGGCGATCCTGCGGCGCAGCGCCATGGTGAACCGCCGCCACAGTTCCGGCGCCAGCGCGTTGAACAGCACCGAACCGGAGTAGTCGTAACACTCAGGACACAGCGGCTCACCGAGACGCGGGTCATCGGACGCATGCCGGACGGTGCACGACAGCGCCCGCCCGTGCGGGCATTGCCCCGCGTCGCGTCGAGGGTGGCACGGCGACACCGCCCCGCCGCGTGCCTCCCGCCGCGCGTGCACGGGACCGAACGAGGGCGCGGTGAGCGTCACGAACGCCGCCGGATGCTGCGCCACCGTCTCAGGCACGCCCTTGCCACCGGCCAGGCCCGCGCGCACGAGTTGGTAGGTGTCGGCGCGGTAGGTTTCGGCGCAGGCCGGGCAGCGCGAGGCCCGGCGGGTCTTGCAGGCCACCCGCAGTACCCCGCCCGGCTCACGGGCGGTGCTGTAGCGATGCAGCAGTTCACCGGTCAGGCCGTCGCGGTACTCGACCGACCCCCGTAGGTGGATCGGTTGTGCGCATCCGCCGGTTGCTCGGGCGCGGGCGGCCCACCGGTGGAAGTCGGGCCGGTCGAGCTTGGCGGCCATGTCGCGGATGGCGAGCGGAGTCAGCCACGCGGAACCGGGAGTGTCGGGCACGATGGAGCGCGTCTCCTTCCCGCTTGCGGTCGGGGGCGGGGCCCCCGGGCGTGGCAGCGTGTGCTTGGCGGGGGTGCGGTCACGCCCGAGGGGGCGGCCGGGGGTTAGAGGGCGGTGGTGATCAGGGCGACCGCGTCGGCGAGCACGGCCAGGGCGTGAGCGAGGGCGCCGGTCGCATCGGCGGCTTGGCCGGGGTGGCGCACGACGAACAGCACCAGCACCAGCCAGCAGGCGATGAAGGCGCAGCGGCGAAGGAACACGACGGGTCGTCTCCTGTCAGCTGTGGCCGAAGCCGTCGCAGCGGGGGCAGGTGTCGCCGTCGGAGGTGACACCGGTTCCGCCGCAGTGGCAGCACCGCCACCGGTGCACCGGCGGCGCCAGGGCCGTCCGCTGGTTGTCGTGGTCGGTCGGGGTGTCCTGGTGGGTGACGATGATGTTGTCGTGGTAGCTGGCGCGGGCCCGGTGTTCGGCCGCCGCTCGGGTGGGGATGTGCACGATGCTGTAGGTGACCCACCCGTCGCCGAAGCTCTTGCAGGCGTCGTAGTGCCCGCCCCACGGTCGGTCGTCGCTCACGGTGACGCCGAGGCGTTCGGCGATGCGGTCCACCATGGCGGCCGCCGCCGCGTCGCTCGTGCCGGACGGCGGGAAGACCGTCATGTCGACGTCGCCCACCGGCAGGGCCGGATCGGCCTCCAGCAGATCGGCCAGCGCGCGCAGGCCATCGATGATCTTTCCCCGCGCCGACGGCGACGCCGCCCGGCCGGTCGGATTGGTCGGATCGGTCGGGTTGGTGGGGTTGGTTGGGTTGGTCATGGTGACGTCCTCCGTCGGTGTCACGCGGCGTTCTGGGGCTGGTTGCGGATTTGGCGGAGTAGGTCCGAGGCGAGTTGGTTGGACACGCCCAGCCGGGCGCGCAGCGCGTCACGGGTGATCGGGCGTCCGTGCGTGGCCTGGTGTTCGGCCGCCACCTGCCGGGCGAACTCCAACAGCGGCCCCGCCGGGAACGACGACCGGCCACGCCGGCCGTTGGAGGGCACCGGAAGCGCCGTCTGCCCACCGCTGTCGTCGCCGTCCCGGTCGTCCCGGTCGCCGTCCTGGTCGCCGCCATGGGGACGAGGCGCGTCGACGAGCGCCAGCCCGGAACGAGCCGGTTCGTCCCCCGTCGAGTCCGAGGACGAGGACGGGGATGAGGACGACGACACCGGCGACGCCGAGGACGACGGCGCGGACGGTTCCGACGACGCGCCGGACGAAGACGCGCCGGACGAAGACGCGTTGGACGAGGACGGGCCGGACGAGGACGAGGGCGGGTTGCCGAAGGACGGCGGGGCGGTCAGGACGGCCGGGACCGCTGACCGGGCCCGCTCGCCGGCCACGGTGGCGCGGCGTTCGAGCATGGACACCGCCACCAGGAAGGCCCCGGCCGGAGTGGCCGCCGTGATCCAGCCCCAGGCGGACGGTTCGGCCTGCGCCAAATTCGCCGCCAGCGACAGCAGGATCCCGCCGACCAGCACCAGCGTCGGCCACGACAGACGCCCCGTGCGGCGGCCGGTGCGCTTGTCCCGCTGACGTTCCCTCGCGGCCATGACGCAGGTCAGATCGATGCACACCGCGACCGCCCAGGCCATCCACCCGCCTTGCCCGTGCTCAACGGCCGTGTCGCGGATGTGGGTGAACGACCCGGCCGCCGCTATCCCGGCGAGCACCACCACCGGCCCCGAATCCGCCACCACGCCCAGCAGCCGACTCACGCCGCCCACCCGGAGATCTCGGCCAGCAGCGCCGCCAACTCCGCGTCACACCGATGCGACGCGGCCCAGTCCTCCACCTGGTCGACGCGGGAGGAGGTGAAGCAGTCGGCGCACCGAGCACACCGGGCGACGTGCAGACCCCGGACGGCGTCCCACTCCACCACCACCGGCACCCACGACGACCCGGACGACGGCACGGACGACCCGGACGAGGACGACCCGGACGAGGACGACCCGGACGAGGACGAGCGGGACGAGGACGGGCGGGACGAGGACGGCCGGGAGAACGGGACGGACCGGACGGCCGGGCGGGGACGAAGGACGACCAGGCGAGTGGTCATCGGGCAGCCTCCAGGGTTTCGGGCATGGATCGGGTAGGGACACGGCGCGATCAGGGCTCACGCCGAGCCACAAAGGGAGGGAGAGAAAGGACAGGGGGCTATTAGGCCGCGTCCGGCATGTCCGGTCGGAGGACAGCGACCGTCGAGCCGGTCACCTCGCTCCACACCGGAGTCAGATAAGCGTGATCACGGGCCGCCTGTTCGGCCTCTGCCTCGCTCACGAACACCGACCGGGCACGGTGCCAGGAGCCGTCCTGACCGGCCAGCACGCACACACCGGGAGTCTCGGCGGGGATGGCTCGGGCCGCGTCCAGGGCGGCCGGGTCCAGGTCGCCCAGCGTCATGGACGCCGTTTCCGGATCGTTGACCCGATGGCACACCCGCCCGGACAGCTGCGCCCGCAACGCCGTCACACCAGGCCCCAGATCGGAGCCGATGCGCTGCCCGCACACGATCAGATGGACGCCGAAGGCCCGGCCGAGCTGCGCCACCCGCAGCAGGGCGGTTGCGGTTTTGGCGACCTGGTCTTTCTCGCTCTTGTCGGCCATGAGGAACAGTTCGGCCACCTCATCCACCAACAGCACCACCGGCACCGGCCGCAGACACTCAGGAAGCGTCCACACGTTCCGCGCCCCGTGCTCGCGGCACACCGCCATCCGTGCCTCCAGTTCGGCCACCAGGTCCCCCAGCAGCGCGACGCATTCGGCACGGGTGGTGGCCAGCGCCGACAGGCGCGGCGCGTATGGGGTGAACTCCACCCCGCCCTTGAGATCGAACCCGACCAGCGCGACCGGTTGCGGCGCCAGGCCCTTGATGACGGCGTTCGCCAAGTTGCTCTTGCCCGACTGCGTCGCCCCCGCGATCAGCCAATGCGGCACGACACGCAGGTCGATCACCCAGTCGGCGCCGTTGTCCAGCTTCCCCGGCCGCACCGTCAGCAACTCGCCCGTCTCGCAGGCGACCGTCACGTCGGTGAGCGGGTCGCGCATGGTGGCCCACAGCGTCACCACCCCCGGCCGCACGTCCACCACCCGCACCGAGTGCACCCGCCAGGCGTGCGCGATCCCCTCGGCCGCGCGCTCGTAGTCCGCCGGAACCTGCCCATCGTGCAGACGGACCCGCAACCGCCACCCCAACGCCGTCGGCCGCAACACACCCAGCCGGGGCGCCCGCTCCACATCCACCCGCCGCACGCGCCGCTTGTGCTCCACCACCGTTGCGGCACCACGGGCGGCCGAGCCGACGACGGGCACGGCGTCCAGCGTCCACCGCCACCGCCTGCGATGCCGCGTCAGCCCGCACCCCGCCGCCACATGACGCCACGTCAGGTACACCAGCGCCGCACGGGCCGGGAAACCGACCCCGTACCAGAACGAGACGGGATACCACCGCCGCCACGCCCACAGCCCGACCGCACCAGCGGCCAGGGCCCCGAGCGCCAGGGTCAGCGTGTCGCTCATCGCCGCCTGCCTCAGGCCACCGCGGCCGGGGCGTCGCCCGCCTCACCGGGCACAGGGACGACGGCCGGAGCCACGGGGACGATCTGCGCGGCCCGGTAGGCGATGCCCCACCGCAGCCGCCCGCCGGCCTGCCGCTCCCACGGGAAGGCGACCAGCCCGACCGGCCGGACCACCTGCCCCACCGTGACCCCCGGGTCCCCCGACACCGCCACGTTCAACAGCTCCACCCGCCCCGACTCGCCGGCCGCCGACAACCCCACCGTGAACACGGTGTTGCCGTCACGGTCCACCTTCACCTCCCCCGTCTCCCGACTGACCAGCTTCGGACGCGGCGCCGACACGCACACGAACGTCAGCGCCGACACGTCCACCGGGATGTACCGCATGAAGACCTCCGCCTGTCGATCCCCCTAGACAGTGCCGTCGATCGCCTTGCGGATCGACTGTCTAGGGGGGTGTACGGTCAAAGGTAACCTCCACTGCCCCGACTGTCTAGGGGGGTCTACAAAATGACGGGCTATCCCCGAAGCGCCCAGTAGACGGCGCTGGCGTCGTCGGACGCCTTACCTCGCGGCCAGCGTGCGCCGTTTGGGTCCGAGGCTTCCGCCTCACGGGTCCGTGCGATCAAGTCGGTCGGCCCCTCCTTGCGGAGAACGGCCAGCAGGTCACGCCAGCTCATCAGGCCGAATCGGTCAACGAGGCGAGACGCGCCGTCACTGAGCACGGCGACCGCGTCCAGGTCATCCAGCGGCACCGCGCCCACGAGCGCTTCGTCGGCCGCCTCAGGCTTGGTGCTGGCGACCCAGAAGCCGCCGGGTTGGTTGCGGTATGCGGCCAGCCGCTCCACTCGGTTGCACAGGTCGGCCGCGTGTTCCCGCGTCCCCAGCGGCGGCCGCTCGCCCGGGTCGTTCACTTTGCGGTACACCTCGGCCAACCGATCGTCCGTAACAACGGTCGGCTCTCCGGCGGCCTGGTCGAGGACGAGGACCGAGTCTGACAGCACCAGATACTCAAGGCGGTCTGCGTGCACCCGAGCGAGAGCGACCGTCGCCGAGGGAGAGCCGGGATGCCGAAGGTCGCATGCGTCCCCGTGCAGCGCGTTGACGCGTTCGATGCTCACCGCCAACGCCTCAGCCAGGGTGACGCTCGGATCTACGGCCGTGCCCACCAGCAGGCCGCCGAGGTTGTGCGCGTACCACGACACCGAGTGCGAACACCCCGAGGCGATCCCGGCCGGAGCGCCCGCACCGTCCACGACGACCAGGAGGCCCGGTGCCGCCGCCGCGAAGTCTTCGTTGTCCCGCTCCGGGTTTCCTGGCTCGCTGGCGAGCAGCACACGCATACGGCCTCCTATTAGCTGTCCTCGTCATGCCGGTAGATCGGCGTCAGCAACTCCGTTCGCAAGGGCTCATGGGTGTCCGGGTCGTACTCGGTACCGATCACGACCGAGAAGCGGTCGGCCCCCACCTGTCCCCACAGACTGCCGATATCGGTCGTCAGCAGATGGACCACGCCCAAGGAGCCCTCAGGGTGGATGCCCGCGATCGCAAGAAAGTGACCCTTGCCATCCGGCCGGGGCAGACGTCCCAGATACCCCACGTCGTAGGGACGCTGCGGATCCTCCTCCTGACCCGACCGGTACTCGGCCCCGCTGCGGGTATCGCGCAGCAGCCAACCCCGCTCGTCGCGATCCCAGGCGATCACAGGGTCCTTGCCGTAGGCGTCCCGCATCGCAGGCGACATCCGAGGACCGCAGATCACCAGCATTCCCGGCCGGTTCAGATCGATCTCACCGTCAAGCGTCACATGGTCGTAACTGACCGACAGATCGAACGTCCGGGCAAGCTCCTCCAGTCGCTTACCCGTCGTCAGGTCGTCCAGCGCGACATACGTCCGATCACTCGCCGGGTCCGGACGCAGCGGCGTGACAACGATGACCTCGCCCGAACCGAGGAACGCGCCCTCAGGCGCCGGCCCCGTGTGCCGGATCTGATGGATACGCCCCCGGCTCAGCCCGGCGGCCTGTGCGATCTGCGCGTACGACATGCCCTGCGCATGCAGATCCTGAATCAGCCGCCGACGCAGCCGAGCAAGCTCGGTGACCTCCTGCTGAGCCTCCGCCAGACGTTGTGTCGCGACCCGCAGCAGTTCAAAAGGGTCCTTGATCTGGGCGATCCGCTCCAACTCGCCTGGCATGACGTCTCCTCCGGTGCCTCCCAGCGAGTCTAGGACCCTAGACACCGTGACAGAAAGCTCACGCCCGGTCGAGGAGCTCACAGTACGCAGGCGCCGCCGACGACGCGGAATCGGCGGCCCGCTCAAACCTCCACCCCGACGACGTCCGCCCACACCCGACGCCCGACCCTCAGCACCTGCGAGCCCCATGCCTTTGAGACAGCGTCGACGATGAACAGCCCGCGACCGTTCACCGCCTCCAGATCGGCTCCCTCGCAGGACATCCGCGGCTCAGATGGCGCGCCCATGTCGACGACGCTCACTCGCACGTGTTCGGGGAACACCTCCAGCTCCAAGACGAACTTGCCGCCCACCTCCCCACTGGCCGTGTGCTCCACAGCGTTGGTGCACAGCTCGCTCACCACCAGTGCGGCCTGATCGGCCAGCTCCTCAGGGACCCGGCCGACCATGAACGCCCAGGCGAATGCCCGAGCCTCGCTGATTGATTCCGGTCGGCCCTCGAACAGGCGAGACAGGCGCCTCACATCGACCACCGCCCATGCGTCTAGGGGGCTATACGCCATGCGGAACACGCAGCGTACGCCAGACAGCATGGTCTATTCAATCCGCGGAGTGACTAAGAATCGATGATCTCTCGGACCTCGCGAGCCGCCCGCTCGACAAACCCGCGTGCATCAGCCCCGAACACCGCAGTCCGCTCATACTGGTCAAATAGCTCTGCGTACCTACGGACCTCAGCGGCATCAGTCAAGGTCAATTCCCGCGTGAACGTCTCGACCGTCACCGCCGCATCGCCGTACACCACGAACCCGTGCAACGGCACCCGCGGCCACCTGCTCGCCGAGCCCGGCACAACCCCCAGCCGTACGTTCGGCCGCTCCGCCACCGCCAGCACATGCGCAAGCTGGCCGGCCATACACGCCCCCGACCCCGGCCACGTCCGCAACACCCCCTCAGCCAGCACGAAGGTGAACCGCCGACCCTCGCCACCCAGCACCGCCGCCCAGTCCGCCGCCTCGCCCCCGGAAGAAACCCCGGACTCGGCCACATACTCCGCCGTCCGCAACGGCACCGGCATGACCAACGCTCCGAACGCCCGCACCACCACCGCATCCCGGGCAAGCTCGACCGCCCGCCCCTCCCGGTAAGACACTCCAGCATCCACCCGCCGAGGCACCGTCGCCGCATACGCATCGCGGACCACCCCGGCCAGCCGCTCAACCTCCACAGCCTCCAAATCCAACGCCCCAAACAACCGCAACACCACCTCAGGCCCAGAAACCCGCCGCCCAAGCTCCACACGAGACACCGTCGGCTGAGGCACACCAGCCCGCGCAGCCAACCCAACACCCGACAGCCCCGCAGCCATCCGAAGCCGCCGCAACTCCCGGCCGATCTCCCGCAACCGCTCCTCACCCATAACCGAGCGTTCTACCACCACCAACCCCAGCAACAGGCCAGCCAGCACGAATTCAGAACCGCAGGACACCAACCACGCCGCCCGCTGGATGAAAACTTTCTCTACGTCTTCAAGGGCGCCCCGCTGCGCGGGCCGCCGGGCGGCCGCCCGCCCCGGCGCGCCGGGCGTGCGGCCTCTTCGGTCCGATCCCGCCGCG
>NZ_BSTN01000023.1 GCF_030269545.1 Actinomadura sp. NBRC 104425
CGCACAGATGCGCCAACCAGTCCTCAAACAGCCCCCCGCACAGCACATGCCTGCACGGACGCACCACACCGAACATCCTCCGGGCACTCCCCCCACTGGATGGACCGCGACAACACACACGGACGCGATCTTCCATGGATCGGTTCCGGCTCTTCTGAAAGTCCGGGCCGACCAGGGCGCCGGCCGACGGGCGCGGTCAGCGCCTGGCCGGGCCGTTCGGCAGCGTCCGCGCCACGCTCGGCGCTCGGCCGACGGCAGCGTGGCGTCGCGTCGCTGAGAAGGGCGAAGTGCCCGGCGTCCCCGGCACCACAGCGTCGATCGGTCAGCCGCATCGACGACGCGGGGCGGCCGCCGGGACGGCCGAAGCGTCCGAACCGGACGACGCGTTGGGGAGATCATCCATGCCGCGTCACCGTAAAGCAATGCGTTGACTCTCCGACCGTCGGGCTTCACGGCCCTACCCCGCGAGCGGTCGGAGCACCGTCACTTCACCGGCTGGAAGGACGGCCACTCGGTCAGCCGCCGTCGGCAGGTGACGTACAGCGAACGTTGTCGACTCGTCGCACTGCTCCTGCACCTGCGTGGCCGCAGCTCAGATGGAGACGGGGGCTCGCGCCGCTTCGCCGGGCGTCCGCACACCGCTGTTGGATCGCATCACGGCACATCCGCGTCGCGACGCCGCCTGTCTCGTGGTGATCGCCAGGCGCGGAATCCCGCTTCACCGCCGAGCCGTGCCCGGCGACGGACGAGTCCCCGCGGGGGAGGGCGTCAGTCGGTGATTTTGATGCGGATCCGGCGGAAGCCGCGGCCCTTGTTCTCGACCTTGGCGACCGTGATGCGACCGATCTGGCGGGTGGAGGCGACATGGGTGCCGCCGTCCGCCTGGGTGTCCAGGCCGACGATGTCGACGATGCGCACGTCCTCGACCTCCGGCGGGACGAGGTTGGTGGCGGTGCGGATGATGTCGGGGATCGCGAACGCCTCGGCGCGCGGCAGCGTTTTGACGTCGATGCGCCGGTCCTTGGCGATCTCGGCGTTGCAGGCCTCCTCGATCGTCTGCTTGAAGCCCGGCGGCACCTCGGGAAGATCGAAATCCATCCGGGCGACCAGCGGCTCCATATTGCCGCCGGTGACGGGGCAGCCGTAGTCGCGGAAGACCACGCCGCACAGCAGGTGGAGCGCCGAGTGGGTGCGCATCAGAGCGGTGCGGCGTTCGTCCTCCACGGCGCCGCGCACGGACGTGCCGACGGGCGGGATCGGATCGCCTTCGACCGGGATGAGCCGCAGGTCGTCGCCCTTGCGGACGCCCGCGATGCGGGTCTGGACCCCCTGCCACAACAGCACGCCGTGGTCCGGCGGCTGCCCTCCCCCGCCGGGATAGAACGCCGACCGGTCGAGAACGATGCCCTCGGCGTCGGCGTCGAGCACGACCGCGTCCCATTCGCGCAGAGTCTGGTCGTCGAGTTCGAGACGGGCGGTGCGCCCATGGTGGTACGACCCCATGTACCGACTCTAGGCGGAGCATGGGGCGGCGGAGGCGCAGACGCGGCCTCTTTCACAATCACCACCTCGGCCACATGCGGCCTCTGGGACGGGCAGGGCGCGGGTGGGATCGGGAATTGCCCGGCCGGGACGCGGATGAAGATCCATAAAAGCGCGAACCGCAGGTCGGAAATCCCTGACCTGCGGTTTCATCGGTACCCCCGAGCGGATTCGAACCGCCGTTACCGCCTTGAGAGGGCGGCGTCCTAGGCCACTAGACGACGGGGGCCTGTCTTTTGTTCGGCCTTTGCGATCTCTCGCTCGGGCCTCGCCCAGCTTACCGGACGATCTCCTTTTGTTCGAATCGATTCTCGGTGAATCGCTTCGGACCAAGGAGGCGGGTCTTACCGATCAAGATCGGGGGGGACCCAGCTGGGGTACCAGGACTCGAACCTAGACTAACTGAACCAGAATCAGTCGTGCTGCCGATTACACCATACCCCACTGTGGTACGGCTCCCCGCCGAGGTTACCCGGCCGGTCGCTCGCGCCTCGAAGAGAATACAGGAACCGGGGACCGCGGACCAAAACGATTAGCCGACAGGCGGTGCGGCAGTGGCCGATGGGGCGCGGTCACGCAGCGACGAAGGCCCGGGGCGGGAGGGCGTCGCCCCGGAGGCGGGCGCCCCAACGCGTTCAGCGGCGGGTGAAGTCGGGCGGGCCGATGTGGTCGTGGCCCCATTCGACCAGGGGGCGCAGCCGGCGCCAATACTCGCGCACCCGGTGCACCACCTCGGGGGTCTCCATCCAGGGGTCGGCGGGCCAGCCGTGGTGGGCGTACAGGGAGCGGTGCCGCAGCAGGTCCAGCCGGGGATGGTCGGCGGGGACGCCGCGCGGCCGGGTCTTGAGCCGGTCGCCCGCGATCTGTAGACCGGCCGCGCGCAGCTCGTCAACGATGGCCTGGAGCTGCTTGCCGGGCGGCCCCTGCACGGCCTCCCGGTAGCACCGCAGCTGCTCGGGCGTCGGCGCGTACATGCCGCCAGCCACCATCAGCCCGTCGGCGTCGATCTGGACGTAATACCCGCCGACGTGCGCGCCCTGGTGGGTCTTGTAGGGCGTCTTGTCAGGCGAGAACCGCAGGTCGCGGTAGGGGCGGAACAGCTTGGCCGCCCCGAACTCCTCCTCCAGCTCGGCGCACAGCGCCAGCATGGGTTCGCGCACGCAACGCTCATAGGCGTCGCGGTGCGCGGCCCAGTAGCTTTTGGAGTTGTCGGCGAGGAGCCCGGCGTAGAAGTCGAACGCCTCGCCGGGAAAGCCGGTGAACGTCACGGCGCCCCCTCATCCCCGGTCACGACGGGTCCACGCTACGCGCCGGGTACGACGGAACGGGCTATTCGCGGGCCACCACGCGGTTGGTGAGCTCGCCGATGCCCTCGACGCGCACGGTGACCTCGTCGCCGATTTCCAGCGGGCCGACCCCGGCCGGGGTGCCGGTCAGGATGACGTCGCCGGGCAGCAGCGTCATGACCTGGCTGACGTACTCGACCAGCGCGGGGACGTCGTGCAGCAGCAGCGAGGTGCGGGCGTCCTGGCGGACCTCGCCGTTGACGGAGGTGCTGATGGCCAGGTCGGACGGGTCGACCTCGGTCTCGATCCAGGGGCCGAGCGGGCAGAAGGTGTCGAAGCCCTTGGCCCGCGTCCACTGCCCGTCCTTCTTCTGCAGGTCGCGGGCGGTGACGTCGTTGGCGCAGGTGTAGCCGAGGATCACCTCGGGGACGCGGGAGGCGGGCACCTCGCGGCACATCCGACCGATCACCACGGCCAGCTCGCCCTCGTAGTCGACCCGCTGCGACAGCTTCTCGGGGTAGGCGATCGCCTCGCCGGGGCCGATGACGGCGGTGGACGGCTTGGCGAAGATCACCGGTTCGGCGGGGGGCTCGCCGCCCATCTCCCGGGCGTGGTCGGCGTAGTTCTTGCCGATCGCGATGACCTTGCTGGGCAGGATCGGCGCCAGCAGCCGTACGTCGGCCAGCGGGTACCGCACGCCCGTGAAGGTCAGCTCACCGAACGGATGGGCCGCGACCGCGGCGACGGTGTTCTCTTCGACCACCCCGAAGGACATGCCCTCCTCGGTGGAGAACCTGGCGATGCGCATGTCCGGAAGCCTAGTACGGGTCCCGGAACGTCCCGTCCAGCAGGTCACCCGCCCGGACAGCCCCCAAGAGGCGCATTTTCCACCGCGCCGCGGTGCTGAGGCCGCCGCAGGATCGGCCGTCAGAAACCGCACGGAGAGCCGTTCACCCGGCAGTTCTCGAGGTCGGAGGGGGTGCCCTCCGCGCCGAACCGCACCTGCCAGGTGGCGCCGACCGGGATGGGCCGGGCGCCTTCGACGTTGCGGATCTCCACCGCGGACCCGCCGCGCACCAGCCGTCCGCCCCAGATGTTCTTGACGTTGGCGCCGGGCACCTCGAAGGTGATCCGCCAGTTCGTCAGCGGCGCGCCGGTCCGGTTGGTCACGGCGAACTCGCCCTCGAAGTAGCCGGGGTCCTGCTGGACGACCTGGTAGGTGATCCCTTCGCCGCGGACCAGGGGCCCGGGCGGCGGCGCGGACAGGGGCGGCGGCTCGTCGGCCGTGCCCGCGGACGGATCGGCCCCGCCGGACCCGGGCGCCTGCGAGGACGGCTGCGCGGCCGCCCCCGGGGACTCGGACGGCGCGGGCTCCTCGGCGCCCGGGGACGACGACGGCTGCGCGGACGTCGGGGTGCCGCCGCCCGGCGCCGTCGGGGACGCGGCCGGCGACCGCCGGGTCGCCTCGGGCCCGTCCTCACCGCCGCCCAACGTGAACACGACGACACCGGCCGCGGCGACGACGGCTACGACCGCCAGCACGACGGCCGGCACCAGCAGGCGCCGCTTGCGGTTCGGTGTTTCGAAGGCCGGGTTCGCCGACACGTCGGGGGCCGGGTTCGCCGGCACGCCGAGCGGCGGGCTCGGGGACTCGATGTGCGGCCCGGTCGGCGCGTTGTCCGCCTTCGGCGTCTGACCGTCGGGCTGCGGCTCCGCGGGGGCGGCGGGCATCTCGGCCATGGCGGATGCCAGCGTGTACGGGGTGGGTGGCACTTCGCCGACGGCGGACTGCTCGCCGGGCTCGCTGCTCTCGGCCTCGGAGCCGAACTGCATCGTCCACGGCTCCTCACCCGACGCAGCAGCCGACTCACCCGTCGCCGCCTCAGAAGAGCGGCCGGCGGAAGCCGAGCGCCCGGACGGGCCGTCCACCGACGTGACGTCAGGGGTTCGCGGCGCATCCTCGACGGCGTTGCCGCTCTCGGCCGCGGAGCCGAACTGCATCGTCCACGGCTCCACGCCCGGCACGGTGGCCGACTCGTGCGTCGCCGTCCCGGCGGCGCGGTCGGCGCGGTCGGCACGGGCGGGGCGCCCGGAGGGGCCGTCCACGGACGTGGCGTCAGGGTCCGGCGAGGCGTCCACGGCAGTGCTGTCGGCCTTGATTCTGGGGATACCGAACTCGGCCGTCGTCCGGTGGTCCGGGGGCGCCTGTCCCGGTTCGTGACCGCTCACCTGCGTCACCTTTCCGCACTGCGTCGTCTACTGACGATGCGACGACGGGCGGACGCGACCGGTTCAGGGTCGCCGGAAATCGGACCTTCAGGATGTGGCGGCAGGTTCGGGCACACCGCGCCGCGCGGCCCGCCGCTGGTGGCGGTTGAGCATGTCGGTAACCAGTTCGATGGCGTCCGGGGCGGCGGCGTCCCGGCCGCTGGACGCGCAGGCCACCGACAGCCAGCGGGTCGCCTCGGCCAGCAGCACGTCGCAGGCGCCGGGCGGCCGTTCGTCGGCGAGCCGTCCCAGCACGTCCACCAGCGCCAGCGCGGCGCGCGGATGGCCGGACTCGGCGGCGCGCCGGAGCCATCCGGCGGCCTGCTCCAGGTCGCCCTCGCTCTCGTACAGCGTGCCGAGCCAGTAGGCGAAGTCGGGCCACTCGCTGAACGCGCCGTCCTTCGCTCTCCCCGCCGGACGCGGGTCCCCCAGCGGCTGGGGACGCGAGGAGGGGACGGACATGACGGCGCTCCGGAGTTTCGGTCACAGGTCTCGACGGCTCGGCGTCAGCAGACGTCAACAGACGGCGACACCGGCCAAGCTACATATCGTGGCGACCGGCATCCCGTTTCGCCACTGATTTGCCGGCTTTGGCAACAAGCCGGCAAAGACCTCGCCGGGCCGTCCGCAGACCGTCCCCCCGCAGGCGGCGCGAGCACCGAGCCGCGTACGGTTGTGGTGATCGCCGACAGGTTCGACCGAAGGGGCGTGACCGTGTCCGTCGTGAAGATCAACGTGCTGACCGTCAGCGAGGAGATGCGCGCGGAGCTGGAGAAGCGCTTCGCGGGCCGGGCGGGGCTGGTGGAGTCCGCCGACGGGTTCGAGCACTTCGAGCTGCTGCGCCCCGTCGAGGGCACCGACCGTTACCTGGTGTACACGCGTTGGCGCAGCGAAGAGGATTTCGAGCGCTGGACGCAGAGCCAGGCCTTCCAGCGCGGCCACGCCCAGGCGGCCGCGGACGCCGAGCGCGCGGGCGGCCACGGCCACGGCCACGGCCATGGGCACGGGCACGGCGGTCCGGCGGCCACGGCGGCCGAGCTGTGGAGCTTCGAGATCGTCGAAGAGGCCGACCCCAAGCCCGCGTCCGGCTGAGCCGCCCGGCGCGCCGCCGCGCCCGCGCCCGGGCGGTCAGCTCGCCTCGTAGCCGGCGTGCAGCAGGCAGTAGGTGACGGCCTGCTCCAGGGCCTGCCAGGACGCGGCGATGACGTTCTCCTCCACGCCGACGGTGCCCCACTCGCGGTCGCCGTCGGTGGATTCGATCAGCACGCGGGTGCGGGCGCCGGTGCCGTGCGCGCCCTCCAGGATGCGCACCTTGTAGTCGACCAGCTCCAGCCGGGCCAGCTCGGGGTAGAGCCGCTCCAGGGCCAGGCGCAAAGCGTTGTCGAGCGCGTTGACCGGCCCGTTGCCCTCCCCGGTGGCGACGATCCGCTCGCCCTTGGCGTGCAGTTTGACGGTGGCCTCGGTGACCATGGAGCCGTCGGGGCGGCGCTCCACGATGGCCCGCCACGACTCGACCTCGAAGTGCCGCTGCCGCACCCCGGTCAGCTCCTCGCGCAGCAGCAGCTCGAACGAGGCGTCGGCGGCCTCGAAGGTGTACCCGGCCGACTCCAGCTCCTTGACGCGCTCGACGACCTTGCGTGCCTTCTCCCCCGACAGGTCGTAGCCCAGCTCGCGGCCCTTGAGCTCGACCGAGGCGCGGCCGGCCATGCTGGACACCAGCATGCGCATGTCGTTGCCGACGGCGGCCGGGTCGATGTGCTGGTACAGGTCGGGGTCCACCTTGACCGCCGAGGCGTGCAGCCCGGCCTTGTGCGCGAACGCCGACACCCCCACGTACGGCTGCTGGGAGCCGAGCACGACGTTGGTGACCTCGGAGACGGCGTGCGCGATGCGGGTCATCTCGGCCAGCTGCTCGTCGGACACCAGCCGCATACCGCGCTTGAGCTGCAGGTTGCCGATCACGGTGAACAGGTTGGCGTTGCCGCTGCGCTCGCCGTAGCCGTTGGCGCATCCCTGGACGTGGGTGGCGCCCGCCTTGACCGCGGCCAGCGAGTTGGCGACGGCGCAGCCGGAGTCGTCGTGGCAGTGGATGCCGACCCGGGCGCCCACGCCCACCACCTCGTGGACGATGTCGGCCAGCTCGTCGGGGAGCATGCCGCCGTTGGTGTCGCACAGCGCGATCACGTCCGCGCCCGCCTCGGCGGCGGTGCGCACGACCTCCAGCGCGTAGGCGGGGTTGGCCCGGTAGCCGTCGAAGAAGTGCTCGGCGTCCAGGAAGACTCGTTGGCCCTCCGCACGCAGGTGGGAGACCGTGTCGCGGATCATCGCGAGGTTCTCCTCCAGGGTGGCGCGGAGGGCCAGTTCGACGTGCCGGTCATGGCTCTTGGCGACGAGCGTCACGACCGGCGCGCCGGATTCGCGCAGGGCGGCCACCAGGGGGTCGTCGGCGGCCTTCGTGCCGGGTCGGCGGGTCGCGCCGAACGCGGCGAGCTGCGCGTGCTTCAGGCCGAGCTCGGTGCGAGCCCGCCGGAAGAACTCGGTGTCCTTGGGGTTGGCGCCGGGCCAGCCGCCCTCGATGAAGCTCACGCCGAGGTCGTCCAGGTGGCGCGCGATGGCGAGCTTGTCGCCGACGGAGAGGTTGAGGCCCTCCTGCTGCGCGCCGTCCCGCAGCGTGGTGTCGTAGACGTGGAATCCGTCGCCGTGCATGTCGCAGTCCCCTCCAGGGATGGAAAGCAGCCCCGCCGGAATAAAAAAGACCTCTCACGGACGTGAGAGGTCTGCGCGCCGGCGGTGTCCCGAAATCAGTCGCCGGCGCGCCAGCCGATAATGACAAGGCTGAGGCGCATGGTGGTCACAGTCTGCCACATCCGCCGCGCTGTTGAGACATCGGTCTCGCCTGATGAGACGGATGTGCCCTTTTGTGACCTATGCGCCGGAGGGGACCGCGGACGGTCAGCAGATCTTGTGGACCCAGCCGTAGGGGTCGGGGCGGTTGCCGTACTGGATGCCGATCAGCTCCTCGCGCAGCCGCATGGAGACCGGGCCGGCCTCGCCGTCGCCGATCGTCCAGGCGCGGTCGGCGGCCTTGACGCTGCCGACCGGGCTGATCACCGCGGCGGTGCCGCAGCCGAACACCTCGGTGATCTCGCCGGACTCGCAGCCCGCCTGCCACTCGTCGATGCTGATCTTGCCCTCCTCCACCGGGATGCCGAGGTCGGGGGCGAGCTTGAGCAGCGAGTCGCGGGTGATGCCGGGCAGCAGGGTGCCGGTGAGGGCGGGGGTGAGCAGCCGCGCGTCGGCGCCCGAGCCGTACACGAAGACCAGGTTCATCGACCCGACCTCCTCGACCCAGCGGTGCTCGATCGCGTCCAGCCAGACCACCTGGTCGCAGCCGTGGGCCACCGCCTGGGCCTGCCCGGCGAACGAGGCGGCGTAGTTACCGCCGGTCTTGGCCTCGCCGGTGCCGCCGGGCGCGGCCCGGGTGTAGTCCTGCGACAGCCAGACCGACACCGGCCGGATCCCCTTGGCGTAGTAGTTGCCGGACGGGGAGGCGATCACCACGAACAGGTACTCGTCGGCGGGGCTGTTGACGCCGAGGGCGCGGGTGGTGGCGAACATGAACGGCCGCAGGTAGAGGCTGTGCCCCTCCCGGGTCGGCACCCAGTCGCGGTCGGTCTCGACCAGCAGTTCCAGCGACCGGACGAACAGCTCCTCGGGGATCTCCGGCATGGCCATGCGGCGGGCCGAGCGGTTCATGCGGGCGGCGTTGGCGTACGGGCGGAAGGTGACGATGGACCCGTCGGCCTGCCGGTACGCCTTGAGCCCCTCGAACAGCTCCTGCGAGTAGTGCAGGACCTGGCTGGCGGGGTCGAGGGCGAGGGGGCCGTACGGTTCGAGCCGGGCGTCGTGCCAGCCCTTCCCCTCGGCGTACCGGATCGTGATCATGTGGTCGGTGAAGTACTGGCCCCATCCGGGATCGGCCAGGATCGCCTCGCGCTCGGCGGTGCTGCGCCGCCGCTCGGAGAGCCTGATGTCGAAGTCCAGCGTGCTGCTCATGGTGGGTCCTCTCCCGGATCGCCCGCCCGGCCCCGTCGCCGTCCGGGCATTCCTATCCTCATTGTTGTACTTCGTCCAGCCCTGCTCCCTATCGCGGCGCACGCGAAAAACCGGGCGCGCCGCGTCGGCGCGCCCGGTGCTGTGGCTTGTCTCGCGTAAGCGGTCCGGCCGGGGCGCGCCCTAGCCGGCTACTCGCTCGGCGATCGCATCGCCGATCTCGGCGGTGCCCCGGGCGGGGCGGCCGCGGCGGGCGGCAAGGTCGTCGGCGACGGCCTGCTCGACCCGGCGGGCGGCCTCGGGGGCGCCGACGTGGTCCAGCAGCATGGCCACCGACAGGATGGTGGCGGTCGGGTCGGCCTTGCCCTGCCCGGCGATGTCGGGAGCGCTGCCGTGCACCGGCTCGAACATCGACGGCGCGGTGCGGTCGGGGTTGACGTTGCCGGAGGCGGCCAGGCCGATGCCCCCGGCGATGGCGGCGCCGAGGTCGGTGATGATGTCGCCGAACAGGTTGTCGGTGACGATCACGTCGAACCGCTGCGGCGCGGTGACGAAGAACATGGTGGCCGCGTCGACGTGCACGTAGTCGGTGGTGACCTGCGGGTACTCCTGGCCGACCCGCTTGACGACGCGCTGGTACAGGTCGCCGGCGAAGGTGAGCACGTTGTCCTTGTGCACCAGGGTCAGCTTGCGGCGGGGCCGGGAGGCCGCCTGCTCGAAGGCGTACCGGACGACGCGCTCGACGCCGTAGGCGGTGTTGACGCTCTCCTGGGTGGCGATCTCCTGCGGGGTGCCCCTGCGCAGGACGCCGCCGACGCCCGCGTACGGGCCCTCGGTGCCCTCCCGGACGACGACCATGTCGACGTCCTCGGGCTTGACCCCCGACAGCGGCGTGCTCATGCCGGGGAACAGCTTGACCGGCCGCAGGTTGACGTAGTGGTCCAGCTCGAACCGGGCCCGCAGCAGCAGCCCGCGCTCCAGCACGCCGCTGGGCACGCTGGGGTCGCCGACCGCGCCCAGCAGGATCACGTCCTGGCCGCGCAGCTCCTCCAGGACCGAATCGGGCAGCGTCTCGCCGGTGCGGTGCCAGCGGGCGGCGCCCAGGTCGTAGGAGGTCTGCTCGAACTTCAGGTCGTGCGCCGGAGCGACGGCGTCCAGAACCTTCAGGCCTTCGGCGACGACCTCGGGGCCGATCCCGTCGCCGGGGATGACGGCCAGACGGATGCTGCGGGATGCCATGCGCGCACTCTACTGCAAACGTCTCAGTTCCTGAGCATCGGTCTCACTTTGTGGGATGGATGTCTCGTGTTCGGCGCCCTCCGCGGTGCGCTCCGCGGGTGGCGCCGCCCCTGCTCAGCGCGGTTTTGAGGGGGCGCCGCCCCCCGGTTCGGCGGAGGAAGGGGGCGGCGCCCCGCTGCGGGGGCGGGTCGCGCCCTGGTCAGCCGCAGGACGTCCCGTTGACGGCGTACGCCTGCGGTTGGGGCGTGTCGCTGCCGTTGGCGGTGAAGCCGACGTTCACCGTCTCACCGGCCTCCAGGTCGGCGTTCCAGGACGGGCCCTTGACCGTGACCGTGGTGCCGCTCTGGCTGAACTCGGCGTTCCACCCGCTGGACACCGTGACGCCCTGCGGGACGTCGAACGTCAGCGTCCAGTCCCGGAACGCGGTGGAGCCGGTGTTGGTCACGTCCACGCTGCCCTGGAAGCCCCCGGACCAGCGGTTGACGACCGTGTAGGCGACCTCGCAGGCGTCCGAGCCCGTCGGCGTGTCCGTGGGGTCGCCGCCGTCCCCGGGCGTCGGCGGGATCAGGTACGGCTGCAGGATGCTCTGCTTGGCCTGGTTCACCGTCGTCCAGTCGTCGTTGAGGATGCCGCCGGTGTCCCCGGAGTTCGGGTTCCAGGACCAGTAGGTGAAGCTCATCCCCGTGACCCCGGTGCCCGTGTAGGCGAGCAGCCTCTCCAGCCACACCTTGTCCTTGGGGTCGGCCAGGGTGGTGCCGAACTCGCCCAGCAGCAGCGGGGCGGTGTTCTGCTTGTAGAGGTAGCCCCACTGCTGGTCCCAGATCGCGGGCAGGTTGTCGGGGAAGTCGGCGGCGTCGAACCAGGGCTGGCGGTAGACGGAGATGCCGTACTCGTGCGGCGAGTAGACCAGCCGGTTGGGCACGTCCAGCCGCACCGGGTACTCCCCGGCCTTCGACAGGTTGCCGCCCCACCAGCCGCAGTGCTCGTCGGGGATGTCGTCCCAGGAGTTGGGGTTGCCGCCGCTGGGGCAGCTCACACCCTCGACGAAGATCAGCCAGTTGGGGTTGACCGACAGGATGGCGTTGCCCGCGCGCTCGGCCGCCAGCCGCCAGTCGCGGGCCGGGTCGCCGCAGCCCCAGCACGCGCCGGTGCCGCCCGGGTCGGTGCCGTCGGCGTGCGGCTCGTTGTGCAGGTCGGCGCCGATCACGGTGGGGTTGCCCGCGTAGCGGCGGGCCAGCGCCTTCCAGTCCTCGATCCACGTCGTCTCGGAGACGGCGGAGGTGTACCACAGCGCCGACTGGCCCGCGCTGGTCGGCCGGTGCCGGTCCAGGATCACCCGCATGCCCTTCTGCCCGGCGTAGGCGATCACCTTGTCGAGGATCTCCAGCGGGTGCAGGCCCACCAGGTCGGGGTTGGAGACCGCGTCGACGCTGGTGGCCTGGGCGTCCGGCTTGAGCGCGTCGTTGGAGTACGGCACGCGCAGGGTGTTGTAGCCGAGCTCGGCCATCTGGTCGAGCATCGACCGGTAGCCGCGTGACCACAGGCCGTGGAAGGTCTTGTTGTCGGTCTCCATGCCGAACCAGTTGATGCCGGTCAGCCGGACCGTCTGGCCGGTGGCGTCCACGATCCGGTTGCCGCTGGTGCTGAGGTAGCCGGTGCCGGTGCCTGCCGGGGCCGCGGCGGCGCCCGGCGGGCGGAAGAGCACGGCCGTCAGCGCGGCGGCCACCAGGCTCAGGCAGACGGCCAGCGCGGCCACCGCCCGCGCCACCGGTGGTCGTGTTGCTGGGGGACGGGTCATGGCTCGGGCGCCTCCAAGTCGGAGAACAGGTCGGGAAACAGGTGGGAAGGCGAGTGCGGTCGCGGTGCGCGGTTCGTGGGAGCGAACGCGGAGGGCGAATCGCCGGAGATTGTGGGAACACGCCGTCCGCACGGTCAACGAACCCCGGACCGGGCGGCGGATTTTCACGCCGCCCGCCCGCACGGCACCCGTTTCACCTCGCAAAGCGCCGCCGCGTCCGGCACAGCGCCCTTTCACGGGCGGACGCGCCCCCGCCACCACCCGCTCCGCCACAGAACCCGAACTTGACGTTGAACCGCCGCAAAGGGGACGCTCTTCTCGACAAGTGCACATCGAGGCGACGGTGCGCAGGAACCTGGTGCGAATCCAGGACGGTCCCGCCACTGTGACCAGGGAGCCTCCCCCACTCACGACCACGGCCGCACGCCCGGCTGGAAGGTCGGCGGGAGGCGCTGATCTGGGAGTCAGGACACTGACCCGTCGTCCTCCCGCAACCGGGGCGAGTGAACCCCGTGAGGAGATTTTCAAGATGGCCCAGACCGCCGTTCCGTCGACGCCTGCCGGCGAGCGTCCCGCACCCGTCCGCATCCCCCTCCGCCAGGTCCTGCCGTGGGCGGTGTTCGCCGCGGTGCTCGGCCTGGTGCTGATCTACTTCGTCGGCGCCGAGCAGGGCGCCACCTCCCTCATCAGCGGCAACTGGGTGCACGAGTTCACCCACGACGGCCGCCACCTGCTCGGCTTCCCCTGCCACTGACGGGCGGGCGGGTCCGCAGATGATGAGGACACTGCTGGTCCGCGGCATGCTCGCGGGGCTGGCGGCGGCCGCGCTCGCGCTGCTCGTCGCCTGGCTGTACGGAGAGCCGCAGGTGGAGCACGCCATCGCGTTCGAGGAGGCCCACGCCGCCCATGAGGGGCACGGGGGGCACGAGGACGAGGTGGTCAGCCGCACGGTGCAGAAGACGGCCGGGCTGATCACCGCGCTCGGCGTGTACGGCGTCGCGCTCGGCGGGCTGTTCGCGATCGCGTTCGCGGTCGCCTACGGCCGCGTCGGCGCGTTCGGCGCCCGCGCCACCGCCGCGCTGGTCGCGCTGGGCGGGTTCGTCGCCGTCGAGCTGGTGCCGTTTCTGAAGTACCCGCCGACGCCCCCGGCCGTCGGCAATCCGGACACGATCGGCGGCCGCACCGCGCTGTACTTCGGCATGGTGGCGCTGGGCGTGCTGTCGGTCGTCGCCGCCGTCCTGGTGTTCCGCCGCCTGCTGCCCAAGCTGGGGGCCTGGAACGCCGCGATCGCCACCACGGCGGGGTTCGCGGTCGTGCTGGCGCTGGTGTACCGGCTGACACCGAAGCCGGACGCGGTCGCCGACGGGTTCCCGGCCACGGTGCTGTGGGACTTCAGGATCGCGTCGCTGGGCGTCCAGGTCGTCCTGTGGGCGACGCTGGGCCTGGTGTTCGGCGTGCTCGCCGAGCACTCCTTCCAGCGGCGGCCGTCACCGGCCGCCATGGCGGCCTGATCGACGCGCCCTCCTGCGCCGTGCCGGACGCTCAGGCGCGGCGCAGGAGGGCGCAGTCGCCGCACATCTCGCCGCCCGGCGGCACCCGGTAGTACAGGCAGCAGCTCCGGCGGACGAACCCGGCCGGGGTGAACGAGCCCGTGCCCGCCAGCGGCGCATGCCCGAACAGCTCCCGCACGAGCGTCCCGACCGGCTCGGCCAGCTCGGGGCGGAGCGCGCCGGCGCGCAGCGTCCCGGCGAGGGCCGCCGCCGCGTCGCCCCACAGCAGGCCGTCCGCGAGCCGGACGACCCGCAGCAGCGTGGCGCGCAGCGGCCGCAACTGCCCCTCCACGACCGTGCGGTGCACGAGCCTCGCGGTGGCGGCGGGGTCGCCGGCGGCGCGCCAGCCGCCGGGGTCGGCCAACCAGAGCGCGATCGGCGCGCCGGGGGCCCAGCGCCAGTGCAGCCCGGACAGGTCGGGCACGACGCCGTGCGCCGCGGCCGCCACCACGGGTGACCACAGCCGCGACGCCAGCCCTTGGAAGAGGATGGACGCCGCCACCCGGCGCTCGGAGGTGCCCAGCCGCCGCGCGTAGGCGTCGGTGAGCCCGCCGAGCCGCGCCGGGTCGGGTTCGGGCAGGGGCCGCCAGGCGGGGTCGGCCGCTTCGGCGGGGTCGGTGGCGATCTGGAAGTAGGGGCCCAGCCGGGCCGCGTCCGCCAGCGCCCGGCGGACCTCGTCCGCTCCCGCCCGGTCGAATGCCGCCATGTCGGCGATCATTCCAGGCGCAGGGCCCGTCCGGCGGGAGCGGACCGCGGGTCAGCGGGCGGAGCGGCCGCCGTTGTCGCGGCGGTCCAGGGCTGTCTGCAGCGCGCGGGCCGCCTCCTCGGCGGCGTCGTCGGCGGGCGTGGGCGTGTTGCCGGAGTCGCTCATGATCGCTAGTCCTCGTGGTGGTTCGTCGGAAAAGTGGGCGACGGGCTTACGGCCGGCATCCTGCTCCGCGGCGGGTCGCCGGCCTGCCGTGTCAGGCCCCGCCGCGGCGGCGAAGGATGCGTACCACCAAGCGCATGACCCTGACCACGTTACCGGCCCGATTCCCGGAATGTCCCGATCCGTGGCCGAACTTTCCGAATACTGAGACACTCCGCGAAGAATCCGCAGGTAGGGGGTGTCCTGGACATGGCTGGGGCGGGCGGAGTGCGCCGAGCGCGCTCCGCCCGCCCCTGCCGAGGTCGGCCGCCCGAGATCAGCCGTCGAGGTCGACGCGGCGGCCCATCTCGGCACCGATCTCGTCGCGGATCACGTCGATGAGCTGGGTCGGGATGGCCGAGTCTACGGTCAGCGCGATCAGCGCGGTGCCGCCCTTGGCGTCCCGGCCGACCTGCATGCCGGCGATGTTGACGCCCTGGTCGCCGAGCAGCCGACCGACCACGCCGACGATGCCGGGCCGGTCGCTGTAGGAGAAGAACGCCATGTGGTCGGTCGGCGACAGCTCCATGTCGTAGCCGTTGATCTCCACGATGCGCTCGTAGTGCTTGGGGCCGGTGAGCGTGCCGGAGACCGAGACCACCGTGCCGTCGCCCATGGTGCCGCGCACCTGGACCACGTTGCGCCAGTCGGGGCTGTCGTCGCTGGTGGTGAGGGTGATCTCGACGCCGCGGTCGCGGGCCAGCAGCGGGGCGTTGACGAACGTCACCGACTCCTCGACCACGTCGGCGAACACTCCCTTGAGCGCGGCCAGCTCCAGCACCTTGACGTCGTGCCCGGCGATCTCGCCGCGCACCACGACTTCCAGCCGCACCGGCACGCCGCCGGCCAGCGCGGTGAAGATGCGGCCGAGCTTCTCGGCCAGCGGCAGGCCGGGCTTGACCTCCTCGGCGACGGCGCCGCCCTGCACGTTGACCGCGTCGGGCACGAACTCGCCGGACAGCGCCAGCCGCACCGAGCGGGCCACCTGGGTGCCGGCCTTCTCCTGCGCCTCGTGGGTGCTGGCGCCCAGGTGCGGGGTGACCACCACGTTGTCGTGGTGGAACAGCGGGCTGTCGGTGCACGGCTCGGTGCTGAACACGTCCAGGCCCGCCCCGGCGACGCGGCCCTCCTTGAGCGCCAGGTCGAGGGCGGCCTCGTCGACGATGCCGCCGCGCGCGGCGTTGATGATGCGCACGCTGGGCTTGACCATGCGCAGCTCGCGGTCCCCGATCAGGCCGAGGGTCTCGGGGGTCTTGGGCAGGTGGACGGTGATGAAGTCGCTCTCGCGCAGCAGCTCCTCCAGCCCGACCATGCGGACGCCGAGCTGCGCGGCGCGGGCCGCCTGCACGTAGGGGTCGTAGGCGATGACGTTCATGTCGAACGCGGCCAGCCGCTGGGCGACCAGCACGCCGATGCGGCCGAAGCCGAGCACGCCGACGGTCTTGCCCTGCAGCTCCACGCCGGTGTACTTGGAGCGCTTCCACTCGCCCTGCTTGAGCGCGGCGTGGCCCTGCGGAACGTTCCGGGCGGTGGCCAGCAGCAGCGCGATCGCGTGCTCGGCGGCGGTGACGATGTTCGACGTCGGGGCGTTGACGACCATCACCCCGGCCTTGGTGGCGGCCTCGACGTCGACGTTGTCGAGGCCCACCCCGGCGCGGGCCACCACGCGCAGCTTGCTCGCGTGCTGGAACACCTCGGCGGTCACCTTGGTGGCGCTGCGCACGATCAGCGCGTCGACGTCGGCCACCGCCGGCAGCAGGGCGGCCCGGTCGGACCCGTCCACGTACCGGACGTCGAAGTCGGCCTCCAGCTCGGCGATTCCGGCCGGGGAGAGTTCTTCTGCGACGAGGACGACAGGCTTGCTCAAGGAAGATCCTTCGGAAGATGTCGGGCAGATGAAATCGCGAGTCACCCCGTCGTGCCCCCGCACCTACCGAGTTTAGACCCCCCGGCCCGCGCGCCCCGACGGCGGTGGAGACACATCCGCATACGCCCGGAATAGACCCTTACGTCACCTCCGGAAGCCGCCGCGGGCGCCCGCTTGCGCCGCGGCCCGCCCGCCTATACTGCCGGTGCCCCCAGTTGCCCCCGTACCCGTCCCTCACGAACCCGCCTCGCCCGGTACGCCCTCCCCGCGCACCCGGCGGCCGGACGTCATGCCGCGTTGGGCTCGGGCAACGCGGTCAGGATCCGCGCGACGCGCTCGGTGTCGGCGACCCTCAGGTACGGGACGTCGACGAACACCCGCATCGGGCCCGGCGGCAGGCCCAGCTCCTCGGCCACCTCCAACTGGACCTCCCGCAGCGGGACGTAGGACAGGTAGCCCCGGTAGACGTTCTGCGCCCGGAACATCGCCGTCATCATCAGCGTGTAGGCGCGGATGCGGAACGACAGCGCCACCAGGCACGGCGCGGCGTCCCGCGGCTCGCACGGCACGGCCAGGGAGATCCACGCGCTGGTGGTCCACGGCCGGGCGCGCAGCAGGTCCACCACCCAGCGCACCTGGTCGGCGCCCTGCAGGTCGCGCAGCCGGGCGCACTCGCGCTCGGCCGCCGCCGACGGCCGCCCCCGCCCCTCGGCCCCGTGCCGCCCGCCGTCCGGATCCTCCCCGTGCTCGCGCAGGATCGGGTCCTGCCACGTCAGCGAGGTCACCTCGAAAACGATCGGGGGCCCCTCGATGATGGCCCCCCGGTCGTCCATGCCGGCCTCTCCGGCCGTCCAGACGTGCCGCAGCACCGCGATCCACGCCCTGCCGCAGGAGTCCCAGCGCCGGACGGCCCGCTCCTTTGCCGCGGCCACCTCACGACTCCTCGCCGCAATCGGGTCCGCGCGCCGCCGGAATCGGAGAAAAATCTCCCCCCCACAATGCGCGCCCGGTATTCATCGCCGGGCAGCAGCGCCCGCCGGGAAAATGATCGCCACCCATGAGCATCCGCCCCAAGCGTCACGGCGAACGCGGACGCGGACCGGTGTCGGCGCTGGTGCGCCCGGCGTGTCGCGTTCGCCGCCCGTATTTTCTTCCAGTATCGAGCAAACATGACGCAATTGGTAGGGCGAAAATGACCGGCCGGATCTTCACCGGGATTTCTGACGATCGTGACCGGCGAGGCTTACCGATCCCGTGCGGCCCGCGAATGGCGTCGGGGTCAGCGCTCCGGACGGTGCAGGACGACATAGCCGCCGGACCGGAACACCTTCCGGTAGCCCGACTCGACGAGCACCTGGACGCGGCGGCGCTGCTCGTCCAGCGAGCCGAAGGGGAAGGTGTGGCGTTCCACGTCGGCCACCACCCACGGCGCGCCGCGCGGGCGCTCGTCCCACAGCAGCACCCGGGCGCGCGCCGTCAGGGCCGGGCCGAGCCGGTTCGCCGCCTCCACCAGCACGCCGTCGGGCACCCTGGCCACCGCCTCGGCCGCGGCCCGCGCACGCTCGTCGCGCCGCAGGTACGAGGGATCCCCCAGGTCGCCGAAGGCGAAGAAGGGCACGGTCACGGCCGCGGCCACCAGCAGCGCCCCGGCCACGGGCGGGTGCACCGGCCACCGGTCGGGCCGCACGCGCTCCCACAGCGCGGCCAGGCGGTCGTGCGGGGAGCGCAGCCGCGCCGCGCCGTCCACGGCCGCGATGACCAGCACGGCGATCAGGAAGGCGTTGTAGTGGTACTCGGGCTTCCACCAGTTGGGGAAGGAGCCGGCCAGCATGCGCTCGGCCAGCAGCGGCACGACGGTCAGGGTGATCGGCGACCGCAGCGGCAGCAACAGCAGCGGCAGGACCAGCAGCGCCGTGGTCCACGGCTTCGTCACCGGGGTGACCAGCGTGATCACCGCGTCCCACGGGCGCGTCAGCACGTGCCACACGGCCTGCGGCAGGTCGTCGCCCAGCGAGCCGTACGCCCAGTAGTAGTCGCCGTCGCCGCCGAACGCGGGGATCAGCACCCGCGACGCCGCCCACGTCGCGACCGCCCCGGCGGCGACCAGGCCCGCCCCGAGGCGGCGTTCGCCGTGCCGGGTCAGCAGGTAGAGGCCGAAACCCGCCAGCAGCAGCCCCATGTCCTCCTTGACCAGCAGCAGCGCGGCGGCGGCCAGCAGGGCCTGGCCGCGGCGGCCCGCGTCGTGCCGCTCCACCGCCAGCGCCGACAGCAGCGGGACGAACGCGACCTCGTGGAAGTCGAACGCCAGCGCCTCGGCGACCGGCCAGGACAGCGCGTAGGCGCCCGCGGCGCAGTAGGCGGCGCGCGTGCCCAGGCGGCGGCGCGCGTACCGCCAGATCGGCGTGATCGCCGCGGCGAACAGCACCGCCTGCGCGACCAGCAGCGTGCCGGGCCCGTCGTGGATCCGGTACAGCGGAGCCAGCAGCGCCAGGATGGGTGAGAAGTGGTCCCCCAGGATCGAGAAGTCGGGCCCGAAACCGTTGTGGACGCCCTTGACCATGGCCACCGGCGCGCCGAACTCGCTGTAGGACCGGACGGCCTGGTCGAAGATGACCAGGTCGTAGGTACCGGCGCGGAACGTCCGCAGCCGCAGCAGGGAGAACGCCGCGTACACCGCCGCCGCGCCCGCGACCATCGCCACCACGGGTACGGCCACCCGCACGGACCGTCGCCGGACTTCGGCCCGCCGGAACCCGCCGGGAACCCCCTCAGCCGCAACCGCCTCCGCCACGGGCCAGGACGCTACCAGCACCGGCCGGTGCCCGAATCCGGCGCCGACCGCCCCGGGCGTCCGCAATAACGGTCAGCGCAGCTCGCCGGCGGCCGGCTCGCGCGCGGTCGTCCGCGCCACGGCTGAGGGCCCGCCGTCCAGCAGGTAGGACTCGCAGTGGTCCAGCCAGCGCACCTCGGCCTCGGACTGCATGATCATCGACTCCAGCACCAGCCGCCACGCCCGGTCGCCGGGCGCGGACGGCACGCCGGGGTCGTCGCCCCTCAGCCGGGTCAGCTCCTGCAGGGTGCGCAGCGTGGCGGTGCGCTGGGCCCGCACGACCCCGCGCACGTCGACGCCCGGCGTGGTGACGGCCAGGGCGAGCTTGATGGCCAGTTCGTCGCGGGGGCGGTCGCCGCGGGCCACGGGCGTGGCGAACCACCGCCGCACGTCCTCCCGGCCGGCCGGGGTGATGCGGTAGACGAGGCGGCCCTCGTCGTCGGCGCCCACCCGGGTCACCAGTTCGTCGCGCTCCAACCTGGACAGCGTGGCGTAGACCTGCCCGATGTTGAGCGGCCATGTCGCACCGGTCGAGGCCTCGAACTCGGCGCGCAGCTGGTAGCCGTAGCGGGGCCCCTGGGCCAGCAGGGCCAGGAGGCCATAGCGGATCGACATGGCCCCACCGTCGCAGACGGCGTATGCGGAGGCAATACCGCGTATGCACACGGACGACACGCGGCGCCGCCTCACCCCGGCCGGTCGGCGGCCCCCTTAACGTAGCCTCCGTGACCCCGGATTCCGCCACCAGCCTCCTGCGCGACATGCTGCGCGTGTACGACCACCGGTTCCTGGACCTCGACGGCGCCGCCCGGCGTGGCATGGTGGCCGGGACGCGGCAGATGCTCGCCGACGGCGGCCTCGCCGACGCCGCCGACCGCACCGCCCTGCCCGCCGCGTACCGGCTGCGCGCCTTCTGCATCCGCCACGACCTGCAGGAGGAGCTGGAGCGCCTGGTCCGCGACGAGGTCGAGGGCGTCGAGGTCGGCACGGTCGTGGTGGGCGGCCGGGTGTACGCGGTCTACCCGTACCTGCGCGGCGTGCCCCGCCAGGACGCCGACGTCACCGCCGAGATCGGCCTGGACCACCGGCTGGACGCGGTCGGCTGGCAGGGCGGCGCGCGGCTGCGGGTGCGCGGTCACGCCGCGGTGCAGCGCGTGCAGGCGCGCGAGACCAAGGTCGAGCTGATCCTGCGGGAGCGGGGCTCGGGGGTGGAGCACCACTTCCCCGCCGAGCCGGGCGAGGAGGGCTTCACCGCCTACGCCGACATCGCCGCCGCGGGCCCGGGCCGCTGGGACGCCTTCGTCGCCGCCGAGGCGCTCGGGATCCGCCGCGAGGAGCGCCTGGGCAGCATCCGCGGCCCCAAGCTGAAGACCGAGCCGCGGCAGCGCCTGCTGGGCCCCGCCACCGAGGCCACCGCCTACTTCACCAAGGGCGGCCACCTGGCCGTCCTGGTCAGGGACGCCGACCGCCGCCCCTCCCCGTTCGCCCGCCTGCGCCGCCTCCTCGCCCGCTCCTGACGCGTTTCCCGACGCGCGGGCGCCCCGGAAAAGCCGCGTGCGCCCGGCCCGGCGTCGGCCGGACCGGGCGCACACTCGTCGACCGCGCGTCCCGGAGACGGGGCTCAGACGGTGCTCAGTCGTTGAGCCAGCTCATCATGGGACGCAGCTTGCCGCCGGTCTTCTCGATCGGGTGCTCGGCCAGCTCCTGGCGGAACTTGGCGAACTGGGCCTGCCCGCCCTCGAACTCCTCCACCAGCTCCTTGGTGAACTTGCCGGACTGGATTTCGCCGAGGATCCGCTTCATCTCCGCCTTGGTGTCGGCGTTGATGATCCGCGGGCCGCGGGTGTAGCCGCCGTACTCGGCGGTGTCGGAGATCGACCAGTTCATCTTGGCCAGGCCGCCCTCGTACATGAGGTCGACGATGAGCTTCATCTCGTGCAGACACTCGAAGTAGGCCACCTCCGGCTGGTAGCCGGCCTCGATGAGCACCTCGAACCCGTTCTTGATCAGCTCGGCGACGCCGCCGCACAGCACCACCTGCTCGCCGAACAGGTCGGTCTCGGTCTCCTCGGTGAAGGTGGTCTTGATGCCGCCCGCGCGCAGCCCGCCGATGGCCTTGGCGTAGGACAGGGCCAGCGGCCAGGCGCCGCCGGAGGCGTCCTTCTCCACCGCCACGATCACCGGCACGCCGCGGCCCGCGGTGAACTGGCGGCGCACCAGGTGGCCGGGGCCCTTGGGCGCGACCATGCACACGTCCACGCCCTCCGGCGGCTTGATCAGGCCGTACCGGATGTTGAGGCCGTGGCCGAAGAACAGCGCGTCGCCCTCGACCAGGGCGGGCTTGATGTCCTGCTCGTAGATCGCGGGCTGCAGGTGGTCCGGCGCAAGGATCATGATCAGGTCGGCCTCCTCGGCGGCCTCGGCCGGGGTGAGCACCCGCAGCCCCTCCGCCTCGGCCTTCTCCCGGCTGGCCGAGCCCTCGCGCAGGCCGACGCGCACGTCCACGCCGGAGTCGCGCAGCGACAGCGCGTGCGCGTGGCCCTGGCTGCCGTATCCGATGACGGCCACGTGCCGCCCCTGGATGACGCTCAGGTCGGCGTCGTCGTCGTAGAACATCTCAGCCACTGTTGCTGCTGCCTTTCTTCACGTGGTGTTGCTCGCTGTTTCAGGGGCGGCGCCGCGTCACGCGCTGCGTTCCAGGGCGCGCAGCGACCGGTCGGTGATGGACCGGGCGCCGCGGCCGATGGCCACCATGCCCGACTGCACCAGTTCCTTGATGCCGAAGGGCTCCAGGACACGGATGAAGGCGTCCAGCTTGTCGCGGTTGCCGGTGGCCTCGATGGTGACCGCGTCCGGCGCCACGTCGACGACCTTGGCGCGGAACAACTGGACGGTCTCCAGCACCTGCGACCGGGTCTCGGCGTCGGCGCGGACCTTGACCAGCACCAGCTCGCGCTGCACCGAGGACGACGGGTCGAGCTCGACGATCTTCAGCACGTTGATCAGCTTGTTCAGCTGCTTGGTGACCTGTTCGAGCGGGAGCTCCTCGACGTTGACCACGATCGTCATGCGGGAGATCTCGGGGTGCTCGGTGGTGCCCACGGCGAGCGACTCGATGTTGAACCCGCGCCGGGAGAACAGGGACGCCACCCGAGCGAGGATGCCCGGCGTGTTCTCCACCAGGACCGACAGCGTGTGCTGGCTCATCGGGTCAGTCTCCGTTCTCCCAGTCGGGGGCCATATCCCGGGCGATCTTGATGTCGTCGTTGCTGGTTCCCGCGGCGACCATCGGCCAGACCATGGCGTCGTGGTGGACGACGAAGTCGATGACCACCGGCGCGTCGTTGATCTCCATGGCCTTGGCGATGGTGGCGTCGACGTCCTCGGTGCGGTCGCAGCGCAGCCCGACACAACCGTACGCCTCGGCCAGCTTGACGAAGTCGGGGACCCGGCGGCTGTGCAGGTTGGTGTTGGAGTAGCGCTCGTTGTAGAACAGCGTCTGCCACTGCCGGACCATGCCCAGATTGCCGTTGTTGATGACGGCGACCTTGATCGGGATTCCCTCGATCGCGCAGGTGGCCAGCTCCTGGTTGGTCATCTGGAAGCAGCCGTCGCCGTCGATCGCCCACACCTGCGCGTCGGGCGCGGCGACCTTGGCGCCCATCGCGGCCGGGACGGCGTAGCCCATGGTGCCGGCGCCGCCGGAGTTGAGGAACGCGCCGGGCCGCTCGTACTTGATGAACTGCGCCGCCCACATCTGGTGCTGGCCGACGCCCGCGACGTAGTAGGCCTCGGGACCGGCCAGCTGCCCGATCCGCTCGATGACGTACTGGGGCGACAGCGATCCGTCGGCGGGGTGGTCGTAGCCGAGCGGGTAGGTCTTCCGCCAGGCGCGCAGCTGGCGCCACCACTCCTCGTAGTCGCCGCGGCGGCCGGCGTCGTGCTCGGCCTGGACCGCCACGATCAGGTCGGCCAGCACCTCGCGGGCGTCACCGACGATCGGGACGTCGGCGTGCCGGTTCTTGGAGATCTCGGCCGGGTCGATGTCGGCGTGCACCACCTTGGCGTCCGGCGCGAAGCTGGACAGCTGGCCGGTGACCCGGTCGTCGAACCGGGCGCCGAGGGCGACCAGCAGGTCGGCGCGCTGCAGCGCGCCGACCGCGCCGACGCTGCCGTGCATGCCGGGCATGCCCATGTGCAGGGGGTGGCTGTCGGGCAGCGCGCCCTTGGCCATCAGGGTGGTGACGACGGGCGCCCCGGTCAGCTCCGCCAGCACCTTCAGCTCGGCGGACGCCTTGGCCTTCAGCACGCCGCCGCCGACGTACAGCACCGGCCGCTTCGCCTGGACGATCAGCCGTGCCGCCTCGCGGACCTGCTTGGAGTGCGGCCGGGTGACCGGGCGGTAGCCGGGCAGGTGCATGGTGACCGGCCAGCTGAACTCGACGGTGGCCTGCAGCGCGTCCTTGGCGATGTCGACCAGCACCGGCCCGGGGCGGCCGGTGGAGGCGATGTGGAACGCCTCGGCGATCGTGCGGGCGATGTCGTCGGCCTTGGTGACCAGGAAGTTGTGCTTGGTGATCGGCATGGTGATGCCGGAGATGTCGGCCTCCTGGAAGCCGTCGGTGCCGATCAGCGGGGTCGCCACCTGCCCGGTGATCGCCACGATCGGCACCGAGTCCATGTAGGCGTCGGAGATCGCGGTGACCAGGTTGGTGGCGCCCGGCCCGCTGGTGGCCATGCAGACGCCGACCTTGCCGGTGACCATGGCGTAACCCTGGGCCGCGTGCCCGGCGCCCTGCTCGTGCCGCACCAGGATGTGACGGAGCTTGCTGGAGTCGTACAGCGGGTCGTAGGCCGGGAGGATGGCGCCTCCCGGGATGCCGAACACGGTGTCGACGCCGACATTCTCCAGGGCGCGGACCAGCGCCTGGGCTCCCGTCATCTGTTCGGTCGTCATGTTCCTGTTCCTTGGGAGAGGTCGGTGTGGCCTTGACCGCCGGACGCGCGGCCGCGGGTCGCGGCCGCTTCACGGGTCACGCGGCCAACAAAAAACCCCCGCCGCCGGGTGACGGTCGAGGGAAGCGCGCAGGACGAAGGGACTCGGTCAGCCTGCGCGCCGACCAAGTACTACGAGAATGCGGGAAGTGCTCTGCACGGGCCCCACTCTCGCCGACTTCGCGCCGCTGGTCAAATCCCTGGACGGCATATCTCAGAATGTGAGACGGCGATGGGGCGGGACGGGCCCTTTCCGGCCGCCGTCCCCGCAGGTCAGGGCGGTGTTCAGCCGGCGGACAGCGCGGAGTCCTCCAGCGGCAGCGTCACCTCGCTCGGCGCGTCCTTCACCTTGAGGTTGGTGCGCACCAGCGACGCGACGCGCCCGGCGGCCATCGGACGGGCCACCAGGTAGCCCTGGCCGCGCGGGCAGCCCATCTCGCGCAGCAGCTCCAGCTGCTCGGGCCGCTCGATGCCCTCGGCCACCACGGTCAGCCCGAGATCGCTGCCGAGCCGCACGATGGTGCGGGTGAGCAGGGTGAGGGTCTCGTCCCGGCCCAGCCCGGCCACGAACGACGGGTCGATCTTGATGACGTCCACGGGGAGCTGCCCCAGGTAGGCCAGCGAGGCGTAGCCGGTGCCGAAGTCGTCGATGGCCAGCCGCACGCCCAGGTCGCGCAGCTGCGACAGCCGCGCCACGCTCTGCCCGGCGTCCTCGACCAGCACCTCCTCGCGCACCTCGACCGTCAGCGCCTGCGGCGGAAGCCCGGTCTCCTCCAGCGCGGCCGCGACCGACTCCACGAAGCCGGGCGCGGCGATCTGCCGGGCGGTGAAGTTGACCGACACGCCGACCTCCCAGGAGTCGCGGCGCCAGCCCGCCACCTCCCGGCACGCCTCGCGCAGCACCCAGTCGCCCAGCGGGGTCATCAGGCCGGACTCCTCGGCCGGTCCGATGAACTCCTCCGGCGGCACCGCCTCGCTGCCCCGCCACCAGCGCACCAGCGCCTCCACGCCGGTGACGCGGGACGTCGCCAGGTCCACCACCGGCTGGAACTCGACGGCGAACTGCTCCTCGGCGAGCGCCCGCTGCAGGTCGCTGCCCAGCTCCAGGCGGCGTACCACGTCGGTGTGCATGTGCGGGGCGAACACCTCGACCCGGCCGCCGCCCAGCTCCTTGGCGCGGGCCATCGCCAGGTCGCCGTTGCGGATGAGGTCGGCTGCGCTGCGCCGCAGCCGCCGCTCGGCGTCGCCGGACGCGGCCGGCGCGCGCGGCCGGTCGGGTCCGGCCGCCGGCTCCCGGTCGCCGGCGAAGGCGATGCCGATGCTGGCGGTCAGCACGATGCCCTTGCCGCCGACCCGGTACGGCTCCTTCGACAGCGCGCGCAGCAGCCGCTCGGCGAGGTCGACGGCGGCCTGGGTGTCGGCGCCGGGGCCCGTGCGGGCGCCCGCGCCGGAAGCGTCCGGGGGGAGCTGGACGAGCACGGCGAACTCGTCGCCGCCCCAGCGCGCCACGGTGTCGTCGGCCTGCACGGCCGCGCGCAGCCGCCGCGCCGCCTGCGCCAGCACCTGGTCGCCGGCCGCGTGCCCGGCCGAGTCGTTGACCGCGGTGAACCCGTCGAGGTCGGCGAACAGCACCGCGACCCGGCCGCCGTCCGGCTGGTGCGACAGCAGCTCGCGGGTGCGCTCTTCGAAGTAGGCGCGGTTGGGCAGCCCGGTGAGCCCGTCGTGGAAGGTCAGGTGGGTGACCTGGCGTTGCAGCGCGGCCTGCTCGCTCAGGTCGCGGGTGGTCACCAGCAGCCGTCCGGGGGCCTCCCCGGTGCCGCTGTAGCGGGAGATCGTCGACTCGGTGGGCAGCCAGGTGCCGTCGGCGGCGCGGATGCGGAACGACAGCCGCAGGGAGTCGGTGTCCTCGTCGCGGACGACGCCGAGGTCGTCGTCGGACGGCGGGGGCGGGTCGTCGACCTCGGGGTCGTCCACGTCCGGCCCGGCCCCCTCCGCCGGACCGTCGGCGGAGTCGTCGGCGGGGTCGTCGAGGAACCCGCTGAACACCGCCCGCACCCGGGGCAGGTCCTCGGGGTGGATGATCTCGTGCAGGCGGCGGCCCAGCAGCTCGTCGGCGGTGTACCGGTACGTGCGCAGGGCGCCCGCGCTGGCGTACAGCACCACCGCGTCCAGACCGCAGATCAGCACCGCGTCGTTGATGCTCTCCGACAGCGCGCGGAAGTGCTCCTCGCCGGTGCGCACCGCGCCGCGCAGCGACTCGTTCTCGCGCAGGAGCTCGGCCAGCCGCGCCAGCAGCACGATCGTGGCCGACCCCGCCACCAGCGACACGACCGGTTCCAGGCCGTGCGTGGCGGTCAGCGAGTGCCCCGCGACGAACAGCGTCGCCGCGGCCGCCACCGCCGCCGTGGTGAGGCCGGGGCCGATCATCCGCCCGGCCCGCCCGTCGCCGGCCTCCTCGGCGGACGCGCCCTGCGGGGCGTCGATCGTCACGCCCTGCGGCACGTCGTCGACGTCCTCGCGGGGGGCGGCCTCGGCCGGGGCCGTCCAGGGGACGAGGACGAGCAGCAGCAGCGCGCCCAGCCGCAGGATGTCGGACGGGTCCTGGGCGGGGGCGCCGCCGCGCAGCCGTATCGCCAGCGTCACCACGTCGGCGACGGCGAGCGCGACCAGCGCCGCGTAGCCCAGCCAGGCGGGGCGTCTGCGCCCGGGCCCGGCGCCCAGCACGAACGGCAGCGCCCCGCATACCAGCACCAGGTCGACCACCGGGTACAGCAGCTCCAGCAGGAACTCGCCCGGCGACTCGCCCGAGCCGTGGTACAGGTCGCTGAACAGGGCCACCCAGCCCAGCACGAACAGCGCGCATACGCATACGTAGGTGTCGGCGGCATAGCGCAGCCAGGCCCGTACGTCCCGCGTCATCCGTATCGGCGCGACCAGCCCGACGACCAGGGAGAACACCGCGGCCAGGTAGAACAGGTCGGCCGCCGACAGCGACAGGGCGCTGCGGGTCGGCATGGCCGAGAACGCGGCGCTGCCCGCCGCGCCGAGGAACCAGCAGATGGCCGCGACGCCGTACCAGCGCCAGGAGGTCCGCCACACCGAGCCGCCGTCGGGCCCCTGCGGCCAGCCGGGCGCCGTGCCGCCGGCGCCGCGCGGACGGCGCGCGGCCAGCAGCAGCGACCCCGCCGCGGCGGCGGCCGCGGCGGCCTCCCCCCAGGCGACGAACAGCCGGCCGCCCCAGCCGAGGAGCGAGCCGAGGGCGTAGAGCACTCCCGCGACCGCGACCATGGCGACCGGCACCGTGCGCGGCGGCAACCGCCGCGGCAGCCGCCTGGCGTTCTCGCCGCTCATCGCGCCGTGTCCCTTTCTGCGCCGTCGGGGCGGACGGCCCCGATCGGGCGCTGCGCCGCGCCCGCTGCTTCGTCGGTATCGGATCTGTCGGTGTCAGACCTGTCGGTGTCGGATCTATCGGTATCGGATCTGTCGGTATCGGATCTGTCGGTATCGGATTTCGATCGGACGATCGGGTAACGCCCGGCAGGTGGTGAATCGTGCCCCGCGCAGGGTTCGCGCTCGGGCTGCTGCGGACGCCGCGGGAGCGCCGGCAGTGGATCAGCGACGTTGCTGCAGTGCGGGATCACCGTGATGCTCAATGTACGTTCCGTAGGTCACGGAGCGATTGAGGCTGAGCGTCCACCCGGCGACGAACGACCTCGTCCGGAATGCACTGGTCGTCCCGCCTGCCCGGCCGTACCGCCGTCTCCTGACGTTGTGTCACCACCGCGGTGCCCGCGCCCCGTCGAACATGATCGTACAGTCCGGGCTCACGGGGGTCGCGGCAAACGCGTGTAACGCCGAAAACGTCGAACACGTCGAACACGTCGAAACAGGCAACCCGGACACCGGTCCGCGGGAACGGGAATGCTGGAACGGGAACGCCGGACCATCCGTATTACGGAGAGACGAAGGGGCGTGCCATGGGACTGCCGAGAGCGCACCGGCTTGCCGCAGCCGCCGCGGCCCTCCTGCTGGCCTCCGCCTGCTCGTCCGGCTCGGAAGGCGGCGGGCGGGGGGCGGCGAGCACGCCGCCGCCGCTGTCCGGCTCCCCCGGCGCGTCCGGACGGCAGACCGCGGCCGGGCTCGGCGAGCCCCGGGAGCTCGCCGGGAACCTGCGGGTGCCGTGGGCGATCGCGTTCCTGCCCGGCGGGGACGCTCTGGTGACCGAGCGCGACACCGCCCGGCTTTTGCGCGTCACGCCGCAAGGGCGGGTCGGCGAGATCGGGCGGGTCCCCGGCGTCGAACCGGGCGGCGAGGGCGGCCTGATGGGCGTGGCGGTGTCCCCGTCGTTCACCCGCGACCGGCTCGTCTACCTGTACTTCACCGCCGCGTCCGACAACCGGGTGGTGCGGTACCGGCTGGACGGCGCGCTCCGGGACGCCCGGCCGATCGTCACCGGCATCCCCAAGGGCGCCAACCACAACGGCGGCCGCCTCGCCTTCGGCCCCGACGGGATGCTCTACATCTCCACCGGCGAGGTGTACCGAGGGGAGCTGGCGCAGGACCGCGACTCGCTCGGAGGCAAGATCCTGCGGGTCACCCCCGACGGGCGGCCCGCGCCCGGCAACCCGTTCGGCACCCGCGTGTGGACCCTCGGCCACCGCAACGTGCAGGGCATGGCCTGGGACGACCAGGGCCGCATGTACGCCACCGAGTTCGGCCAGGACCGCTTCGACGAGGTCAACCGCATCGAGAAGGGCCGCAACTACGGCTGGCCCGAGGTGGAGGGCTTCGGCGGCCGCTCCGGGTTCACCGACCCGCTGCTGACCTGGTCGACCGCGGAGGCGTCGCCGTCCGGCCTGGCCTACGCCGGCGGGTCGCTGTGGGCGGCGGGCCTGCGCGGGCGGCGCCTGTGGCAGGTGCCGCTGGACGGCAGCGGCAGGGCCGGGCGGCCCGTCGCCCGTCTGGAGGACCGGTACGGCCGCCTGCGCGCCGTCGTCCGCGCCCCCGACGGCGCGCTGTGGGTCACCACCAGCAACCACGACGGCCGCGGCAGCCCCCGCTCGGGCGACGACAAGATCCTCGTCATCCCGGTCACCTGAGGGGAGCCGCCGGGTCGCCGACGCGCCGGACGGCCGCGGCACGGCCGTCCGGCGCGGGGCACCGGATCAGGAGGCGCCGAGCTTGTCCAGGATCAGCTGGCGGGCGCGGCCCGCGTCGGCCTTGCCGCCGGTGGCGCGCATCACGGCGCCGACCAGGGCGCCCGCGGCCGCGACCTTGCCGCCGCGGACCTTGTCGGCCACGTCCGGGTTGTCGGCGATGGCCTGGTCGACGATGGCGGCCAGCTCCCCGTCATCGCTGACGATCTTCAGGTTGCGGGCGGCGACGACCTCGTCCGGGCCGCCCTCGCCGGCCAGCACGCCCTCGAACACCTGGCGGGCCAGCTTGTCGTTCAGCTCGCCGGCGTCCACCATCGCCTGCACCCGGGCGACCTGCGCGGGCGTGATCGGCAGGTCGGCCAGTTCCACGCCCTGCTCGGTGGCGCGGCGGGACAGCTCGTTCATCCACCACTTGCGGGCGGCGGCGGGCGAGGCGCCCGCGACGACGGTCTGCTCGATCAGGTCGAGGGCGCCGGCGTTGACGACGTCCCGCAGCTCCAGGTCGGACAGGCCCCACTCGCGCTGCACGCGGCGGCGGCGCGCGGCGGGCAGCTCGGGCAGGCTGCGGCGCAGCTCCTCCACCCACTCGCGGGACGGCGCCATCGGCACCAGGTCCGGCTCGGGGAAGTAGCGGTAGTCCTGCGCCTCCTCCTTGCTGCGGCCCGCGGTGGTGGTGCCGGTGTCCTCGTGGAAGTGCCGGGTCTCCTGCACGACCCGGCCGCCCGAGGCCAGCACGGCGGCCTGCCGCTCGATCTCGTGCCGGACGGCGCGCTCGACCGACCGCAGCGAGTTGACGTTCTTGGTCTCGGTGCGGGTGCCCCACTCCGACGCGCCGCGCGGCATCAGCGACACGTTCACGTCGCAGCGCATCGAGCCCTGCTCCATGCGCACGTCCGACACGCCGAGGGCGCGCACCAGCTCGCGCAGCTCGGTGGCGTACGCGCGGGCCACCTGCGGGGCCTTGTCGCCGGTCGCGGTGATCGGCTTGGTGACGATCTCGACCAGCGGGATGCCCGCCCGGTTGTAGTCGACCAGCGAGTGGTCGGCCCCGTGGATGCGGCCCGTGGCACCGCCGACGTGCAGCGACTTGCCGGTGTCCTCCTCCATGTGGACGCGCTCGATGCCGATGCGGTAGGTCTCGCCGTCCACCTCCACGTCCAGGTGGCCGTCGACGCACAGCGGCTCGTCGTACTGCGAGATCTGAAAGTTCTTCGGCATGTCCGGATAGAAGTAGTTCTTCCGGGCGAACCGGCACCACTCCACGATCTCGCAGTTGAGCGCCAGGCCGATCTTGATGATGCCCTCGATCGCGGCCCGGTTGGTGACCGGCAGCGCGCCGGGCAGGCCGAGGCAGACCGGGCAGACCTGGGTGTTGGGCGGGGCGCCGAACGTGGTCGGGCAGCCGCAGAACATCTTGGACGCCGTGCCCAGCTCGATGTGGGTCTCCACGCCCAGCACCGGCTCGTAGCGGGCCAGCGCCTCGTCGTAGTCCATCAACGCCGCCTGCGACATGGTGGTCATTCGCCTGCCTCCGCCAGCTCGGGGGCCTTGGCCAGCAGCGGGCCGCCCCACCGGTCCTCCAGGGCCTTCTCCACGGCCGCACCGACCCGGTACACCCGGTCGTCGCCCAGCACCGGCGCCATGATCTGCAGGCCGACCGGCAGGCCGTCCTCGTCGGCGAGGCCGCAGGGCACGGACATGGCCGCGTTGCCCGCCAGGTTCGCCGGGATCGTGCACAGGTCGGCCAGGTACATCGCCATCGGGTCGTCGGCGCGCTCGCCGATCGGGAACGCCGTGGTCGGCGTGGTCGGCGACAGCAGCACGTCCACCTGCTCGAACGCCGCGTCGAAGTCGCGCGCGATCAGCGTGCGGACCTGCTGGGCCTTGCCGTAGTAGGCATCGTAGTAGCCCGACGACAGCGCGTAGGTGCCCAGCATGATGCGCCGCTTGACCTCGGGGCCGAAGCCCTGCGCCCGGGTCAGCGCCATGACCTCCTCGGCGCTGCGGGTGCCGTCGTCGCCGACGCGCAGCCCGTAGCGCATGGCGTCGAAGCGGGCCAGGTTGGACGAGCACTCCGACGGCGCGATCAGGTAGTAGGCGGGCAGGGCGTACCCGAAGTGCGGGCAGGACACCTCGACCACCTTGGCGCCCAGCGACTCCAGCAGCTCGACGGCCTCGCGGAAGCGGGCCAGCACGCCCGGCTGGTAGCCCTCGCCGCCCAGCTCATTGACCACGCCGATGCGCAGCCCCGCCACGTCGGCGCGGCGGGCCGCCTCGACCACCGGCGGCACCGGCTTGTCGATCGAGGTGGAGTCCATCGGGTCGTGGCCGCTGAACGCCTCGTGCAGCAGCGCGGCGTCGAGCACGTTGCGGGCGAACGGCCCGGGCGTGTCCAGCGACGACGCGAACGCGATCACTCCGTACCGGGACGAGCCGCCGTAGGTGGGCTTGACCCCGACGATGCCGGTGACCGCCGCGGGCTGGCGGATCGAGCCGCCGGTGTCGGTGCCGGTCGCCAGCGGCGCCTCGTAGGCCGCCACCGCGGCCGACGACCCGCCGGACGAGCCGCCCGGGACCCGCGCCAGGTCCCACGGGTTGTGCGACGGGCCGTAGGCGCTGTTCTCGGTGGACGAGCCCATCGCGAACTCGTCCATGTTGGCCTTGCCGAGGATCACCAGCCCCGCCGCGCGCAGCCGCGCGGTCACCGTCGCGTCGTACGGCGGCCGCCACCCCTTGAGGATCTTCGACCCGGCGGTGGTCGGCATGTCGGTGGTGGTGAACACGTCCTTGTGCGCGATCGGCACCCCGGCCAGCGGGCCGAGCTCCTCGCCCGCGGCGCGCCGCTCGTCGACCGTGCGCGCCTGCGCCAGCACGGCCTCCTCGTCGACGTGCAGGAACGCGCGCACCCGCCCGTCGACGGCGGCGACCCGGTCCAGGTGCGCCCGCGCCACCTCCACGGCGGACGCCTCGCCGGAGGCCACCAGCGCCGCCAGTTCCGCCGCGGTCTTCCTGGTCAGATCACTCACCGCTCACGCCTCCTCGTCCAGGATCCGCGGGACCCGGAAGCGCTGCTCCTCGGCCGCCGGGGCGCCCGCCAGCGCCTGCTCGGGCGTCAGCGAGGGCCGGACCTCGTCGGCCCGGTACACGTTGGTCAGCGGCAGCGCGTGCGAGGTCGGCGGGATGTCCTGCGCCGCGACCTCCTGCACCCGCGCGACCGCGGAGATGATCTGGTCGAGCTGGGCGGCGAAGTGGTCGAGTTCGTCCTCGCCGAGCGCCAGCCGGGACAGCCGGGCGAGGTGCGCCACCTCGTCACGGGTGATGGCGGTCATCTGGAAAACCGTTCCTGAGATCGGATTGGGTTCCCTGCCATCCTATGGGTCCCGCAGGCCACGGCCGACGCGTTCGCCGTCCCGCGCGCCGGGCGCCGGGCCTTCGCCGGGCGGCGCAGTTTCGGACGGCGGTTCAGGCGGCGGGTTCGGGGGCGCGCTGCATGCGGCGGCGCAGCCAGTCGGTGGCGGTGGCGGCGTCCATGGGGCGGCCGAAGTACCAGCCCTGGGCGGCGTCGCAGCCCATCTCGCGCAGCATGCTCGCGGTCTGCGGGTCCTCGACGCCCTCGGCCACCGAGCGCAGGCCGAGCGTGCGGACCAGGTCGACGGTGGAGCGGACGATCACCGCGTCGTCGGGCGAGCGGGTCAGCCGCCGCACGAACGAGGCGTCGATCTTGATCTCCTCCACCGGCAGCCGCTTCAGCCGGACCAGCGACGAGTAGCCGGTGCCGAAGTCGTCCAGGCTGAGCGGGATGCCGAGCTCGGCCAGCGCGCCGACGGTGTCGGAGGCGTAGGCGGGCTCGTTCATCAGGATCCGCTCGGTGATCTCCAGCTGCAGGGCGGCGGTGGGCAGGCCGCGGGCGAGCAGCCCGCTCTCGATCGTCTCGGTGAGGCCGGTGTCGAACAGGTCGCGGCCGGAGGCGTTCACCGCGACCTGGACGGTCAGGTCGTCGCGCCACCAGGCGGCGGCCTGCGCCAGGGCGGCGTCCACCACGTAGTGGGTGATGGAGCGCATCAGGTACGTCTGCTCGGCGATCGGCAGGAAATGCTCGGGCTCCAGCACGCCCTTGTCGGGATGGCGCCAGCGCACCAGCGCCTCCATGCCGACCAGCTGCCCGTCGTGCAGGGACACCTTGGGCTGGTAGAACAGCTCCAGCTCGCCGCGGTCGATGGCGCGGCGCAGGTCGCCCAGCATGCTCAGCCGGGCCGGGGAGTTGCGGTCCTTGTCGGGCGAGTAGACCTCGACGCCCGAACGGCCCTCCTTGGCGTGGTACATCGCCACGTCGGCGCGCTGCAGCAGCAGCTCGAAGTCGGGGGCGTGGTCGGGGAACAGCGCGATGCCGACGCTGCCCTCCAGGTCGAACGACATGCCGTCCAGCCGGACCGGCTCGCCGAGCGCGGCGCGCAGCCGGGCGGCGACCTCGCGGGCCGCGGCGATGTCGCGGACGGCGGGCAGCAGCACGGCGAACTCGTCGCCGCCGAGCCGGGCCACCAGGTCGCCGGGCCGCACGCTGTGGGTGAGGCGGTGCGCCACCAGCTGCAGCAGCCGGTCGCCGGTCGCGTGGCCGAGGGTGTCGTTGACCTCTTTGAACCGATCCAAATCCAGCAGGAAGAGGCCGACGCGGGCCTCCTGGCCGGCGCTCCTGCCGCGGGACGCGGCGCGGGCGGCGGCGGCGCGGGCCTCGGCCAGCGACTCCTCGGTGCGCAGGGTCAGCATCTTGCGGTTGGGCAGGCCGGTCAGCCCGTCGTGCAGGGCCTGGTGCTCGCGGCGCACCGAGGCCGAGGCGTTGAGGTAGACGGCGATGAACGGCAGCAGGATGAGCGGGACGAACGCGGCGGACCGGTCCATCGCCACGACGACCAGCGGCGCCAGCGCCAGCAGCGCCAGGTGCACCAGGATCTGGTAGCCCAGGTCCTGGTGCAGCGCCTTGAGCAGGGACACCCGCTCGTGCAGCGCGACCGCGGCGCCGACGAGGCCGTCGTTGCAGACGAAGTAGACCGCCCCGGCCGCGGCGATCGCCGGCAGGTCGCCGCCCCGGGGCAGCCACAGGTCCGTCGGGCTCGGGTGGACGCCGAACAGCGCCAGCGTCCCGTAGGCGGCGGCCAGGCTGAGGGTGTACTGGGCGGCGTTGAACGCGATGCGGTGCGGGGTGCGGCCGCGCAGCACGCCGCAGGCGACCACGGCGGCCGCCTGCAGCGCCGCGGCGATGGGCAGCCCCGCGTACAGCAGGGCCGCGAACGAGAAGGTCGTGGAGGTGGTGGCGCCGTGGTTCCCGGTGGAGCCGGGGGTGATGATCGGCCGCAGCTCGCCGAAGACGATGAAGGCGGCCAGGATCCAGAACACCGGGTTGCGCGCCAGCGCGTCGACCTGCGCGCCGGACATGCCCGCCAGGGCGGCCGCGAACACGGCGGCGCCCGCGACGGTGACGACCGCGAAGTAGATCCACAGCGGGGAGCCCCGGCGCGGCACGGTGTTCCGCGTGTTGTTCGGGTCCTTCATCACATCCTCGAAGGGTCGGCAACCGCCCCCCGGTCGGCCGCGGGTCCGTGGTCACCGCCGGCTTCGTCGCCGGCGGCATGGGCCCGTCCCCCGTTCTGTGACGAGCGGAGGCTCGGGAGGGTCGTGATGACTGGGAAGGGTACGGCCTTTGCTCAACTTCGCGAAACCGGTTGCGTACGTTCCGTTATTCCCTTTCCGCTCCAGTCCACTACCCCTACGTAGCGACATCGTACCCCTGGGTAACCCGATACTGGTTAACCTTGCAACGAGTACGGGCGGTCATTCGTCCCCGCGGAGGGTTACGTTTTTGGCCGCTTCCGGCCCGTCGGACAGCAGCACCCCGAACCCCGCCTCGTCCAGGATGGGCACGCCGAGCTTGACCGCCTTGTCGTACTTGGACCCCGGGCTGTCGCCGACCACCACGAACCCGGTCTTCTTCGACACCGACCCGGTGACCTTGCCGCCGAGCCGCTGCACCGCCTCGGTGGCCGAGTCGCGGCTGTACCCCTCCAGCGAACCGGTGATCACCACGGTGACGCCCTCCAGCGGGCGCGGCGCCGCGGCGCCCTCCTCCTCCATGCGGACCCCGGCCGCGGCCCACTTGCGGACGATCTCCCGGTGCCAGTCGACCTCGAACCACTGCTTGATGGAGCGGGCGATCGTCGGGCCGACCCCGTCGACGGCCGCCAGCTCCTCCTCGGTGGCGTTGCGGATCGCCTCCATCGACCGCAGCTCGCGCGCCAGGTCCTGGGCGGCGGTCGGGCCGACGTGCCGGATGGACAGCGCCACCAGCACCCGCCACAGCGGCTGCCGCTTGGCCTTCTCCAGCTCCTCCAGCAGCACCTCGACGATCTTCTTGGGCTGCCCCTCCTTGTTGGCGAAGAACGTGACGACCTTCTCCTCGCCGGTCTTGGGGTCGGTCTTGGGCAGCCCGGTGTCGGGGTCGAGCACCAGCGTCTTGATCGGCAGCAGCTGCTCGACGGTCAGGTCGAACAGGTCGCCCTCGTCCTTCAGCGGCGGCTCGGCGGGCTCCAGCGGGCGGGTCAGCGCGGTCGCCGCCACGTACCCGAGCGCCTCGATGTCCAGCGCCTTGCGGCTGGCCAGGAAGAACAGCCGCTCACGCAGCTGCGCCGGACACGAACGCGCGTTCGGGCAGCGGATGTCGACGTCGCCCTCCTTCTCGCGGGCCAGCGGCGTGCCGCACTCGGGGCAGCGGTCGGGCATGACGAACTCGCGCTCGGTGCCGTCGCGCAGGTCGGTCACCGGCGCCACGATCTCGGGGATGACGTCGCCCGCCTTGCGCAGCACCACGGTGTCGCCGATCAGCACGCCCTTGCGCTTGACCTCGTCGGCGTTGTGCAGCGTGGCGCGCTCGACCGTGGACCCGGCGACGAACACCGGCTTCATCACCCCGTACGGGGTGACCCGCCCGGTGCGGCCCACGCCGACCTTGATGTCCAGCAGCTTGGTGTTGACCTCTTCGGGCGGGTACTTGAACGCGATCGCCCAGCGCGGCGCCCGCGAGGTGGACCCCAGCCGCCGCTGCAGCGGGAACTGGTCGACCTTGACGACCACGCCGTCGATCTCGTACTCGGGGTCGTGCCGGTGCTCGCCGTAGTACTCGATGTACTCGCGCACCCCGGCCATGTCGGGCACCACCCTGTAGCGGTCGCTGACCGGCAGGCCCCACTCGCGCATCATCTCGTACGCCTGCGCCTGGCTGTCGGGCCGCTTGCCGCCCTCCCAGCGCCCGAACCCGTGCACCAGCATGCTCAGCGGCCGCCGGGCGGTGACGCGCGGGTCCTTCTGCCGCAGCGAGCCGGCGGCGGCGTTGCGCGGGTTGGCGAACGGCTCCTTGCCCTCCTCCACCTGGGCGGCGTTGACCTGCTCGAACCCCTCGCGGGGCAGGAACACCTCGCCGCGCACCTCCAGCAGCTCGGGCCAGCCGTCGCCGGCGAGCCGGGTGGGGATCGCCTCGATGGTGCGGATGTTGGGGGTGATGTCCTCGCCGGTGCGGCCGTCGCCGCGGGTGGCGCCGCGTACCAGCCGACCGTTCTCGTAGATCAGCGCGACCGCCAGCCCGTCGATCTTCAGCTCGCACAGGTAGGCGGCGACCTCGCCGACCTCGCGCCGCACCCGCTCGTCCCAGGCGGCCAGCTCCTCGGCGTTCATCGCGTTGTCGAGGCTCTGCATGCGCTCGAGGTGCTCGACGGTGGCGAAGTCGGTGACGATGGGCGCGCCGACCCGCTGCGTCGGCGAGTCGGGGGTCACCAGCTCCGGATGGGCCGCCTCCAGCTCGCGCAGCTCGCGCATCAGCGCGTCGTACTCGGCGTCGCTCAGCGTCGGCCGGTCGAGCACGTAGTAGCGGTAGTTGGCCTCGTCGATCTCCCGGCTCAGCTCCGCGTGCCGCTGCGCCGCCTCGGTGGGAACGCCGTCGCTCAACGTCATGGACCTATTCTCGCGCGCCCCACCGACATTCCGGCCCCCCGACGGCGTCCGAGTCGTCCCGGTAGCACCCGCGCTGATCTGCCACAACGCGCCGACCGCCCGGTCGCCGGGGGCGCTACTCGGCCGCCTCGTGCAGCATGCGGGCGGTGTCGCGGCAGCGTTTCACGGCGGCCCGCACGTAGCGGGGGGACGCCCCCGCCAGGCCGCACGCCGGGGTGATGACGACCTGCTCGGCCAGCCGGGCGGGCGCAAACCCCAGGCGCCGCCACAGGTTCCGCACGGGCTCGGCGGTGTCCTTGAGGGCGGGCAGGGCCGTGTCGGTGCCCGGCACCGCGCCGAGCCACAGCCCCACCCCGGCGTCGATCGTCTCCCCCACGGCGTCGTCGTGGCGTTCGGGAACCAGCGCCAGGTCCACCGAGATCGCCTGGGCGCCCGCCCCGCGCAGCAGCCCGTAGGGGACGTCGCGCGCGCAGCAGTGCACCACGGGGAAGGCGGCGTCGTCCGCGCAGGCGGTCTCGATCACCTGGCGCAGGCCCTGTTCGGCCACGGGGGCCTCCACGGGCGGGAGCCGGGAGAAGCCGCTGGCGGTCGGCACCCGCCCGGCCAGCACCGCGGGCAGCGCGGGCTCGTCGAGCTGCAGCAGGATCCGCGCGTCCGGCAGCCGCCGCCGGACCTCGGCGACATGCCCGGCGACGCCCTCGGCGAGCGAGGCGGCCAGGTCGCGGACGGCGCCCGGGTCGCGCAGCGCGCGGTCGCCGTGCCGCAGCTCGACCGTCGCGGCCAGCGTCCACGGCCCGCACACCTGGATCTTGAACGGGCCGTCGTGCCCGCCCGCCAGCTCCTCCAGCACGTCCAGGTCGCGCGCCAGGTGGTCGCGGGCCCGGCGCAGGTCGCGGCCGGGCCGGTCGGCGAACCGCCAGCCGGAGGGCTGCAGGTGCACCGGCAGGTCCACCAGCAGCCCGGCGGTGCGGCCGGTCAGGTCGGCGCCCGGCCCGCGGTCCGGCAGCTCGGGCAGGTGCGGCAGCTCGGGCAGCTCGCCGAGCACGATCCGCAGCGCCTCGGCCGGGTCGTCGCCGGGGTACGACCCGACCCCCGTCGCGCTCCCCACCGCCCAGGGAAAGCTCATCGTCACGCCCGGATACCCTAGCCAACCCTCGGACCGCACGAACGGCCTGAACGAGGCGTCACAGGAGCCCGGCCAGGGCGTCCAGACGGCGCAGGGTGGCGTCCTGCGGCTCGGTCGACAGGTTGAACAGGATCTCGTCGACGCCCGCGGCCGCGAGCTCGTCGACCGCCTTGCGCTCGCCGGGCACGCTGAACACCGTGACCGGCACGCGCCGCCCGGCCCGCTCGCGCAGCTCGGCGACCTGCCGGGCCAGATCGTCGGTGCCGCGCCCGTAGATCGGCAGCCACCCGTCGCCGAAGTCGATCACCCGGTCGAACGTGGTGGGGCCGGAGCCGCCCACCATCACGGGCGGGTGCGGGTCCTGCACCGGCTTGGGGTAGCTGAAGACGGGGTCGAAGTCGACGAACTCGCCGTGGAACTCGGCCTCCTCGGCGGTCCACAGCTCCTTGATCGCCAGCACGCGCTCGCGCATCAGCCGCATGCGGGTGCGCGGGTCGGTGCCGTGGTTGCGCATCTCCTCGCGGTTCCAGCCCGCGCCGACGCCGAGGACGGCGCGTCCGCCGGAGACCCGGTCCAGCGAGGCCAGCTCCTTGGCCAGGACGATCGGGTCGCGCTGGATCACCAGGGCGATGCCGGTGCCGACGCGCAGCCGCTCGGTCACCGCCGCCGCGGCGGTCAGCGTCACGAACGGGTCCAGGGTGCGGTAGTAGTGGCGCGGCAGCTCGCCGCCGCCCGGCCACGGGCTCTCCCGCTTGACGGGGATGTGGGTGTGCTCGGCCACGTACAGGGAGCCGAACCCCCGCTCTTCCAGGGCCCGCCCCAGGGCCGCCGGGCCGATTCCCTCGTCGGTCACGAACGTGGACACGCCGAACTGCACGAGTCGTCCTTTCGACTGGGCGCGCCGCCTCAGACGGCGACGCGCGCGGTGGTGGCGATGGTGGAGGAGCCCAGGACGCGGTCGCCGTCGTACAGGACGGCGGCCTGCCCGGCGGCCACGCCCCGCGCGGGGCGGGCGAGTTTGATGCGGACCGTGTCGCCCTCGGTCTCGGCGACGCAGTCGTGCACCTCCCCGTGCGCGCGCAGTTGCACCTGGCACGGCAGCGGCCCCGCCGGGGGCTCCGACAGCCAGACGGGGCGCTCCCCCACGATCTCGTCGACGTCCAGGGCCTCGCGGGGGCCGACCGTGACGGTGTTGGTCACCGGCGAGACGTCGAGCACGTAGCGGGGGCGGCCGTCCGGGGCCGGGGTGCCGATGCGCAGCCCCCTGCGCTGCCCCACGGTGTAGGCGTACGCGCCCTCGTGCTCGCCCACCGTGTTGCCGTCCTGGTCGACGATGGGGCCGGGGGCGCTGCCCAGCCGCTCGGCCAAAAAGCGCCGCGTGTCGCCGTCGGCGATGAAGCAGATGTCGTGGCTGTCGGGCTTGTCGGCCACCTGCAGGCCGCGCCGCTGCGCCTCGGCGCGGATGTCGGCCTTGGTGGTGTCGCCCAGAGGGAACATGGCGTGCGCCAGCTGCTCGGGCGTGCACACCGCCAGCACGTAGGACTGGTCCTTGGCCGCGTCCACGCCCCGGCGCAGCACGCCGCCGTCCCAGCGGGCGTAGTGGCCGGTGCAGACCGCGTCGAAGCCGAGCGCCAGCGCGCGGTCCAGCAGCGCCGCGAACTTGATCTTCTCGTTGCAGCGCAGGCACGGGTTGGGCGTGCGGCCCGCCGCGTACTCGCTGACGAAGTCCTCGACCACGTCGCGGTGGAACCGCTCAGCCAGGTCCCACACGTAGAACGGGATGCCGATGACGTCCGCGGCGCGGCGGGCGTCGCGGGAGTCCTCCAGCGTGCAGCAGCCGCGGGCGCCCGTGCGGTACGACTGCGGGTTGCTGGACAGGGCCATGTGGACCCCGGTGACATCGTGCCCGGCCTCGGCGGCGCGCGCGGCGGCCACGGCGGAGTCGACGCCACCCGACATGGCGGCGAGTACGCGCAAAGTCATAACACCTCCAGCCTATGCAGCGGCGGCGGGACGCCGGGCATTCCGCGTACGATGACATCCGCTATGGGAATCTTCCGCCGTCCTCGTGACACGTCCGCGCCTGCCGCCGCGCCGGCGATCGCCGACTTCTGGGCGTGGTGGCCGCAGGTCCGGCCGGAGATAGAGAAGCGGCTCGGCGACGGTCTGTCCACCGAGACGGTCGAGGAGCTGTCCCGCCGCGTCCACAAGATCCACCCGGGGCTGCAGTGGGAGATCGGCGGGGGCGACGACAACCCGCCCGCGCTGACGATCACCGGCGGCGGCGACCCCGAGCTGCGCGGGCTGGCCGAGCGGTGGTGCCGCGCCGCCCCCGCCGACGCCGGCGGCTGGCGCTTCCACCCGGCGCGGCAGGCCGACCCGCAGATGCTCGACCAGCGGCTGGTGCTGGGCGACCACGAGTTCGACCTGGAGTACGTGCGGTTCGGGATGCGCGCCGACCAGGGCCGCGCCCGCGTGCATGTGACCGCCTACCACCCCGACTTCCTGTTCGTGGCCGAGGAGCAGCGGCTGCGGGTCGCGCTGCACGTGCTGGACTGGGCGCTCGGCGAGGACGACGTGGCCCGCTGGATCGGCGACGTGGCGATCGCCACCGAGGCGCCGATGGACGCGATGCCGCCCGCCGTGCTGCCCGCGGTGGTGGAGCAGATCGCCGAGCCGTTCCGCGAGCCGACCTGGCTGAACGGCGAGACGCGCACCCCGCGCGGCCATCCGGCCCGGCTGGACGCCCGGTTCCCGCTGCACCGCCAGGACTACCCGCTGTGCGACCTGCATGTGGCGATCACCGTGCCGTACGCCAACAGCAACCCCGACCGGCTGCCGGTGGAGCCGTCGGCGGGCGCGCTGCGCGAGTTCGAAAAGCGGCTGTCTGCGCTGGGCGACCGCGCGGTGCTGGCGGTCCGCGAGACCGGCGACGGGCTGCGGGTGTTCCACCTGTACGCCGACCCCGACTCCGGGGTGATCGCCGAGCTGGACCAGCTGGCGGCGGGCTGGACGGAGGGCAAGGCCAAGGTGGCCTCCACCAGCGACCCCGGCTGGCGCACCCTCGCCCCCTACCGGCCGTAGGCGGTCCTCAAGGCGGTCTCGGCAGGCGGGTGCGGCCGGGTCAGGACGTGATGCCCGCCCGGCGGGCGCGTTCGACCACCGGGCCGATGGCGTCGGCGAGCGCGGCCACGTCCTCCTCGGTGGAGGTGTGCCCGAGGCTGAAGCGCAGGGAGCCGCGGGCGCGCGCCGGGTCGGCGCCCATCGCCAGCAGCACGTGGCTGGGCTGGGACACCCCGGCCGAGCAGGCCGAGCCGGTCGAGCACTCGATGTCGCGCGCGTCCAGCAGCATCAGCAGCGCGTCGCCCTCGCAGCCGGGGAAGGAGAAGTGCGCGTTGCCCGGCAGCCGGTCGCGCGGGTCGCCGTTGAGCACCGCGTCCGGCACCGCCGTGCGCACCGCCTTGACCAGCGAGTCGCGCAGCCCGGCCAGGCGGCGGGCCTCCTCCTCCCGGCGCGCCACCGCGACCTGGACGGCGGCGGCGAACCCGGCGATGGCGGGGGTGTCGAGCGTGCCGGAGCGCACGTCGCGCTCTTGGCCGCCGCCGTGCAGGACGGGCACCGGGTCGACGCCCTTGGCCAGCAGCAGCGCGCCGACGCCGAGCGGCCCGCCGAGCTTGTGCCCCGACAGGGTGAGCGCCTGCACGCCCGACGCGGCGAACGCGACCGGAAGCTGCGCGGCGGCCTGCACGGCGTCGGTGTGGAACGGGACGCCGTGCTCGCGGGCGATGGCGGCCAGCTCGGCGACGGGCTGGACGGTGCCGACCTCGTTGTTGGCCCACATGACGGTGACCAGCGCGACGTCGTCGGCAGCGGCGAGGGCGGCGCGCAGCGTGTCGGGGCGGACCCGGCCGTGCTCGTCGACCGGCAGCCACTGCGCGGTGGCGCCCTCGTGGTCGGCCAGCCAGCGCACCGCGTCCAGCACGGCGTGGTGCTCGACGGCGGCGGCCAGCACCCGGGTGCGGCGCGGGTCGGCGGCGCGGCGCGCCCAGTACAGGCCCTTGACGGCCAGGTTGTCGGCCTCGGTGCCGCCGGAGGTGAAGACGACCTCGCTGGGCCGGGCGTCGAACGCCTCGGCGATGATCTCGCGGGACTCCTCCACGACGCGGCGGGCGCGGCGGCCCACGGCGTGCAGCGAGGAGGGGTTGCCGAGCGCGCCGAGCTGTTCGGTCATCGCCGCGATGGCCTCGGGCAGCATGGGGGTCGTCGCCGCATGGTCGAGGTAGGTCACCACTCGCTCAACATTAGCCGCGCCGCCGGGCTTCCCCCGCAGCGCCCCGGCGGCCGATGCGGGCGGGAATACGGGCGGGGCCGGGCGCGTTCGCGCAACTGTACCGGCCGGACGGTACAGTAGATTTCGTGCGAAAGGACGCCCTGTTGGACGCCGCCGAGGCCGTGCTCTTCGAGCAGGGCACCCAGGCGCTGACGCTCTCCGCGGTCGCCGACCGCGCGGGCGTGTCCAAGGGCGGCCTGCTCTACCACTTCCCCACCAAGGAGGCCCTGGTCACCGCGCTGGTCAAGCGTGTCATCGGGGAGTTCGACGAGCTGATCGACTCCTTCGACGACGGGTCGCCCACCGGCTACAGCCGGGCCTATGTGCAGGCCACGTTCGAAATACTCACCGGTGAGGCGCGCGCCCACCGGCGCTGGTCGGCGATCACGGCCGCCGCGACCGACCCGGAACTGGCCGCCCCGCTCAACGAGGCGATGGCCCGCTGGCACGGCCGCGCCCGCGAGGGCGACCCCGACCCGCTCACCGGGGCGGTGGTGCGGCTGGCGGCCGAGGGCCTGTGGGAGGTGGTCGGCCACGCGCCCGGCCTGTACGACGCCGAGCAGTTCGACGCGCTGCGACGACGGCTGCTGGAGCTGCTCGAACACTGACCGCCGCCACGGCGCGATGATCCCCGGCCCGGGCCGCTCCGGCCCCGCTGAAGACCGCCGCCCGCCGGGCGGCCGTGCCGCGGACGCGCCCGCGGCGCCCATCCGACGTCCGCCGTCCGGGCCGGCATGCGCCCCGGACCGACCGGGGCCGCCCGCGCCCCGCCGAGCCGAGAAAGAGGTGATTCGTGCTGTTCCGCTCGCGTCTTGGTTCCTTTCTGACGTTCGCGCTGGCGGGCATGCTGTGCGGGGTGTGGACGGCGCGCATGCCCGCGCTGGCGGACGAGTTCCGCGCCGGCGAGAGCGGGGTCGGCATCGTGGTCCTCGTCTGGGGGCTGGGCGCGCTGGCGGCCATGCAGGGCCTGCGCGGCGTGATGGCCCGGACGGGCAGCCGGGGGGTGCTGCGCGTGGCGCTGCCGCTGACCGCGCTGACCTACGCCCTGGTGGCGCTGGCGCCGTCGTACGGGGTGCTGCTGGCGGCCGTGGCGCTGTTCGGCATGGCGTTCGGCGTCACCGACATCGCGATGAACGCCCAGGCCAGCGCGGTGGAGCAGACGTACCGGCGGCCCATCATGAGCGGCATGCACGCGGGCTGGTGCGTCGGTGCGATGAGCGGCGGGCTGTTCGGCGTGCTCACCGCCGCCCTGGGCCTGGGCTTCACGCCGACCGTGCTGGCGGCCGGGCTGCCGGCGCTGCCCGCCGCGCTCGCGCTGGGCCGCACCTACCTGCCCGACCCGGCCGCGCCCGCCGACGGCGACGGCGGCGGTGACGGGGCCGGGCGGCGGCGCGCCGGGCTGCCCGCCGCGGTGTACGTGATCGGCGTGCTGGCGTTCGTCGCGTTCATGGCCGAGGGGTCGATCGCCGACTGGAGCGGGCTGCTGCTGCACCGGGAGATGGGCGCCTCGCAGGCGCTGGCCGCGGCCGGCTACCCGCTGTTCGAGCTGGCGATGCTGCTGGGCCGGCTGTTCGGCGACCGGGTCCGGGTCCGCCTGGGCACCCGGCGGATGCTGGCGGCCGCCGGGGTCGGCACGTCGCTGAGCATGGCCGTGGTGGTGCTGGCCCCGGGGGCGCCCGTCGCGGTCGCCGGGTTCTTCCTGGCGGGCCTGGCGGTGTGCACGGTCGTGCCCACCATGATGTCGCTGGCGGGGACGGCGGCGCCGGGCCGTTCGGGCGCCGCGGTGGCGCAGGTCGGCGCGATGGGGTACGGCGGGCTGCTGCTCGGCCCGGTGGTGGTCGGGTTCCTGTCGGAGGCGACGTCGCTGCGGGTGGGCGTCGGCGTGGTGGTCGTGCTGGCCCTGCTGGTCTCGGCCGGGGTCCGGTTCGTCCCGCTGGGCGGCGATGCCGACGTGGCGGCGTCCGATACCGCCGGCGCCGGCGCACAGGAGCCGGCCGCCACCCTCGCCGCCTGAGCGGCGGCTGGAGAGCGGAACGCCCCCGCCGCGGTCGGGGCCGGGCGGGGGCGTCGCGCGTCAGCGGCTCACTTGCGCTTGTTGATCTCCTCGGTGAGCTGGGGCGCCACCTGGAACAGGTCGCCCACCACGCCGAAGTCGACCAGCTCGAAGATCGGCGCCTCGGGGTCCTTGTTGATGGCGACGATCGTCTTGGAGGTCTGCATGCCGGCCCGGTGCTGGATGGCGCCGGAGATGCCGACCGCCACGTACAGCTGCGGCGAGACGGTCTTGCCGGTCTGGCCGACCTGGAACTGGTGCGGGTACCAGCCGGCGTCGGTGGCGGCGCGGGAGGCGCCCACCGCCGCGCCGAGCGAGTCGGCCAGATCCTCGATGATCTTGAAGTTCTCGGCGCCGCCGACGCCGCGGCCGCCGGAGACCACGATCGCGGCCTCGGTCAGGTCCGGGCGCTCGCCCTTCTCCTGGACGACCTTCTCCACGATCCGGGCGGCCTTGTCGCCGTCCGACAGGGTCACCGAGACCTGCTCCTCGGCCGGGGCGGCCGGGGCGGCCTCGGGGGCGATCGAGTTGGGCCGCACCGCGATGATCGGCGTGCCCTTGGTGACCTTGGCGTGCGCGATGATCGCACCGCCGAAGATGGAGTGCTCGCCGACGAAGCCGTCGGCGACGTCCACCACGTCGGTGAGCACGCCGGAGCCGGTCTTGACCGCCAGGCGGCCGGCGACCTCCTTGCCCTCGCCGGTCGCCGCGACCAGCACGGCGCCGGGCGAGGCGCTTCGCACCAGCTGGGCCAGCAGCGCGGCCTTGGGCGCGACGACGTAGGAGGTCAGCTCCTCGTCGGCGGCGACGTAGACCTTGGCGGCGCCGTACTCGGCCAGCTTGTCCTTGGCGCCCTCGTAGCCGGGGCCGACCCAGACCGCGGCGGCCTCGCCGAGGCGACGCGCCAGGGTCAGCAGCTCGAGGGTGACCTTCTTGACCTCACCGTCGACGTGGTCGACGAGGACGAGAATCTCGGCCATCGGTTCGCGTGTCCCCTTCCCCGCTCAGACGAACTTCTTCGACGCGAGGAACTCGGCGATCTTGATGCCGCCGTCGCCCTCGTCGGTGACGATCTCACCCTTGCTGCGCGGCGGGGCCTCGGCGAAGTCCACCACCGCGGTGGCCGCGTTGGCCAGCCCCACCTGGCCGGCGTCGATGCCCGCGTCCGCGATGCCGAGCGTCTCCACCGGCTTCTTCTTGGCCGCCATGATCCCCTTGAACGAGGGGTAGCGCGGCTCGTTGATCTTCTCGACGACGCTGACCACCGCGGGCAGGCTCGCCTCGACCTTGTCGAAGCCGTAGTCGGTCTGCCGCTGCACGGTGATGGACGTGCCGTCGATCTCCACCTTGTTGGCCAGCGACAGCTGCGGAACGCCGAGCCGCTCGGCCAGCATCGCCGCCAGCAGCCCGGTGCGCGCGTCGGTCGACTCCGAGCCCAGCACGACCAGGTCGAACCCGGTGCGGCCCAGCACCTGCTGGATGGCGTAGGAGGTCTGCAGCGCGTCGGAGCCGGCGAGGGCGTCGTCGACGAGGTGCACGGCCTTGTCGGCGCCCATGGCCAGGGCCTTGCGGATGGAGTCGGTGGCCTTGTCCGGGCCCATGGTGAGGACGGTCACCTCCCCGCCGTGGGCCTCCTTGATGCGCAGCGCCTCCTCGATGGCGTACTCGTCGAGCTCGTTGATGACACCGTCCGCGGCGGCACGGTCCAGCGTGCTGTCCTCGGACTTGAGCTTGCGCGGGCTCTCGGTGTCGGGAACCTGCTTCACCAGGACGACGATGTTCATGGCCGGTGGCCGACCTCCCTGCACTCAGTTCGGCCGCTGAGGTAAAGCGGCTCGCAGGCGCCGCCCCTGCAACGGGTCGACGCGACGGGCTGATGCCTCACAGCCTGCCAAACTCCCGAACGGGCTTCGGCCCCGGGGGACGGTTTTCCGGCTGCGCACCTCATGTTACCCGCGAGTAATGAGGGTGCAAAACTCGCCGTTCACGGCGATCTGCGGGGCGCGGGCGCGACCGCGGCGACCCGGGCGCCCCCGGGACCCCGGGGTGAGCGAGATCACATCGCGGGGGCGGTCAGTGCAGGGCGGCCTGCAGCCGGGCGATCAGGCTCTCCGTCGAGGTCTGCAGCCCGTACATCGGCGCCAGGCTGGGCGTCAGGGAGATCGCGCCGACCACGGCGAGGAAGGCCAGCACGCCGAGCGCGGCCCCGGCCGCGGCGAGCCGCCGCGGCGAGCGGGCCACCGCCGCGAACCACTGCTCCAGCCGGCGGTACGGGCCGGTGACGCCCGGCGCCGCCCACAGCGCGCCCGCTCCGGCGCCCGCGGCGAACGCGCACACCCCCAGCGGATCGGCCTCCACGCCGAACAGCGACAGCGCGATCAGACCCGCGCCGACCGCCAGTGCGAACACCGCCGCGTACGGCAGCGTGGCCGCCGTGCGGGCCAGCGCCGACAGCAGGCCCCGGAGGCCCGCGGCGGGCCGCAGCCGCAGCGCGGCCACCGCCGCCACCGACACCAGCGCCCCCAGCAGCGGCAGCATGATCGCCAGGCCGACCGCGAGCACGACCACCATGGCCGACAGCAGCCGCGCCCATCCCCGCACGACCGCCGCCTGCCGGGGCCTCCCGGACGCCGCCGCCGGAGGAACCGAAGACGCTGTACGCAGTTCGGGCGCCGGGGCGGGAATCGACGGCGGCGGGGAGTCCGGGCCCGGGTCGAGCTGTGCGACCGCCTCGGCGAGCTGCGCCGCCGACGGCGGGTCGGCCGACAGCGCCGACTCCACCACCGGCCGCAGCGGCTCCGGCACGCTCCCCGCCGCGAGGGCCGCGGCGTCGTCGGTGTCGGCGAGTTCGGCCGTCGCGGCGAAGACGACCGTCCGCGCCCAGGCGCGCACGTCCCCGGCCTCACCGTCGCCGTCATGGGCGGCGATGCCGAAGTCGGTGACGACGGGGGCGCCGTCGACCACCAGGACCGAGTCGGGGCCGAAGTCGCCGTGGGAGAGCCCCGCATCGTGAACGGCGGCCAGCGCCTTGGCCATGCCGAGGGCGAGGCGGTGCAGGGCGGCGCCCTGCATCGGCCCGTGGTCGGCCACCACGTCGGCGAGGGGCCGCCCGGGGACGAAACGGCTGACGACGTACGGCGGGTCGGCGGAGGCGTCGCCGTCCAGGACGTCCACCGCGTAGGGGCTCAGCACCTCGCGCATGCGCTCCAGGTCGCGGCCCAGGCGTTCGCGCGGCGCCGGGACCGCCGCGTCCGGCAGCAGCCGGATCGCCACGTCGCGCCCCCCGGCGTCGGCCGCCCGGTAGACCGTCCCGGTGGGGCCGCCCAACCGCGCCAGCAGCCGGTAGGGACCGATCTGCTGCCGTTGCCTGGTCTCCCCGCTCATCGGCTCGCCACCTTACCGACCGTGCACCTGCGACGGCGCTCAGGCGAACGGGAGCCCGGTGAACAGGTCGCGGACGTCGCCGCGCAGCTCCTCCAGGGACTGGCTCATCCCGTCCAGCGGGGTCGTGTCGGGCGGCTGGCCCTGGGACAGCACCACCAGCACCACGGCGAACAGCCCCAGGATGAGCACCCCGGCCAGGGCGGCGTCCGTGCGGGGCAGCACCGCGCCCCAGATGCGCGCCAGCTGCCGCCGCGGCGGCGCGCTCCCCGGCGCCAGGGTGAGCAGCGCGATGACGGCCATGGACGAGTAGGCGATGGCGCGCGAGGCTGTCATGTCGGGGTCGGCGAACATCAGCACTGCCAGCAGGATCAGCCCCGCGAACAGGGCGAGCGACGCCAGCAGCACCGTGACGAGCACCGCCCCCGGCAAGTGCAGGGGCGTCTTGAACGCCGCGGCCACCGCGTCGCCGGACCGCGGCCCCCGCATGGTGCGCTTGTCCTCCATGCCGCGGGCGGCCTTGTCGGCCATGCGCAGCACCAGGACGCCGCCGATGGTGACGCCCAGGGCGAGCAGGGGGGCGATGTTGGCGAAGCCCAGCAGCGCCACCAGCACGATGAAGCTGAGCACCCGGTACCAGCCGTAGGGCTTGCGGCGGGGCTGTTCATCCGGACGGCGCGCGGGCTCGGTCGGGGGGCGCCGTTCGAGGCCTCTGCCCGGGGCGCCCTGGTTGTACGGGTCGTAGGGCGCGGGCGGGGGGAACTGCTCCGGAGGCTGAGTGCGGCGCACCTGCCCCTGGGTGGGGTACGGGGCGTACGCCCGCTGGTCGTAGGGCGACGGCTCGTACCGGCGCGTCTCGTAGGGGGCGGGCTCGTAGTGGGCGGGCTCGTAGGCGGCGGGTTCGTAGGGGCTCGTCTCGTACGGCCCCGGTGCGGGCGGCGGCGCGGCCGGGGGCAGCAGGCCCACGAAGTCGCTGGGCTGCGCCGGAGCGGGCGCTGGCGCCGGTGCGGGCGGCGGCTCGGAGGGCGCGGGCGGCGGCGTCGGCGCCGGAGACGGGGCCGGCGGCGACTCCGGCATGGAGAACACCCGGGAGTGGTCGGACGAGGCGTCGGGCTGCCGGGACGTCCGGTCCGTCCGCGGGTAGTGGTCGTCCACCCGGGTGGAATCGGTGATGGTGGCCTCGAAATGGATGCGCCGGATCAGCTGCACCAGGTGGACCGCGGTGGGCCGTTCGGCCGGGTTGCGGGCCATCGCCGAGCGCAGCACCGGCAGCAGCGCCTCCGGAACCCCGTCCAGGTCGGCCGACCCCTGCATGATCTTGTAGAAGATCGCCTCGAAGGTGCCGGTGCCGAACGGCGGCCGCCCGGTGGCGGCGAAGGCGACCGTGCCGGCCCAGGCGTGCACGTCGGACGCGGGCCCGGCGTCCTCCCCCTCGATGATCTCCGGGGCGAGGTAGCCGGGGGTGCCGATGACCATGCCGGTGGCGGTCAGCCGGGTGGCGTCGGCGGCCTGCGCGATACCAAAGTCGATCACGATGGGCTCGTCGTCGACCAGCATCACGTTGCCCGGCTTGAGGTCGCGGTGCACGATCCCGGCGCCGTGGATGGCCGACAGCGCCGAGGCCAGGCCCACCGCCACCCGCTGCAGCGCCTGCCCCTGGAGCGGCCCGTCCGCCTCGACGGCCTCCTCCAGGGTGCGGCCCGGCACGTACTGGGTGACGATGTACGGCTGCTCGGCGGTGACGTCGGCGTCCAGGATCTCCGCCACGTGCGGGCTGTGCACCCGCCGCATGGAGTCCACCTCGCGCGCCAGCCTCCGCCGGGCGGTGGCGTCCCCCGCCACGGCCGGGCGCAGCACCTTGATGGCCACCTTGCGGCCCTCGGGATCGGCGGCGAGGTACACCACGCCCATGCCGCCTTCCCCCAGCGTCTGGAGTATGCGGTAGTGGCCTATGCGGTCCCCGGACGTGACAACCCCCTTCATCGCTTACGAAACCCTACCTTCGCCCATGGCGTCGGCAGGATCCATCCGGAGGGCGCTCCCCGCCACGAGGCGTCCTCATGCCGCGACGCGGGGGGCGGGCCCGGGCGCGCCCGCCTCCTCCGTTGCCAGCGCACCGGCGAACCACCGCGCGGACGGGCGCCGCCCAGGGTCGCGGTCAAGCCCCAGCCGCAGCAGCCCGGCCAGGGGCTCCTCCACCCCGTCGAGGTCGGCCCTGCCGCTCACGATGCGCAGGCAGACCGCCTGCAGGGACCCGCGGCCGAACGGCGGCCGCCCCGTCGCGGCGAACGCGACCGTGGCCGCCCAGGCGAACACGTCGGACGCGGGCGTGGCGGGCCCGCCCTCGATCAGCTCGGGAGCCAGGTAGGCGGGGGTGCCCACGACCATGCCGGGACGGGTCGTCTGCCACGCGTCCGCGTCGTGGGCGATGCCGAAGTCGATGAGCGTGGGGCGGTCCCCGTGCACGATGACGTTGCCGGGGGTGACGTCGCGGTGCAGCACCCCCGCGTCGTGCACGGCCGCCACGGCCAGCGCCAGCCCCCGGGCCAGGCGCCGCAGCCGGTCGCGGCGGGGCGGCCCGTAGGACTCCACCAGCTCGCTCAGCGGGTAGCCGGGGGCGCAGGACATCACCGCGTAGGGCGGGTCGGCGTCCACCCGGCCGCCCAGCAGCCGCACCACGTACGGGCTGCGCACCCGCCCCAGTGCCGCCATCTCCCGGGCCAGGCGGCGCCGCGCCGCCGGGTCGGCCGCGATCTCCGGCCGCAGCCGCTTGACCACGACCTCGCGGCCGGACGCGTCGACCGCCAGGTGCACCACGGCGGTGCCGCCCCGGCCGATCTCGTGCAGCAGCCGGTGCTCACCGAGTCGCGGAGGCGTCCCCATATCCCCTTTGACGCCGGGAACGGGGCGGACGTTCCTGACCGGTCGTTCCTGCCGGTCGTTCCTGACCGGCTGCGGACGGCCCGGCGGTCAGCCGCGGCGTGCCGCCTGCCTGGCGCGGCGCTCCTCCCGCCGCTCCTCGAACCGCGCGGCGGCCGCGTCCAGCCCCGTCATGAACTCCGCCAGCTCCTCGCGGGCCCTCTCGCCCTCGGGTCCGAAGTCGGTCCGGGAGAAGACGCGCCACTTGCGCAGGCACGGGCCGAGCACGTCGTCGTGGTGCAGCCGCAGGTCGTAGATGCCCGCATTGGCGATGATCACCGACTTGCGCAGGAACCCCTCGATGCCGTGGCCGGGCATCTGGAATGCCTTGACCACGTCGGTGATGGCGCGCATGGTCGCGTCCGGGGCGATCTCCAGCGCGGCCTCCAGCAGGTTCCGGTAGAAGATCATGTGCAGGTTCTCGTCGGCGGCGACCCGCGCCAGCAGCCGCTCGCACACCGGGTCGCCCGACACCGTGCCGGTGTTGCGGTGCGCCACCCGGGTGGCCAGCTCCTGGAACGACACGTACGCCACCCCGTGCAGGAACTTCGTGCCGTGGGTCGGCTCGTAGCCCAGCTGCATGTGCTTCATCCGGGCCCGCTCCAGCGCCACCGGGTCAACGGCCCGGGTGACGGTGAGGTAGTCGCGGATGACGATGCTGTGCCGGTTCTCCTCGGCCGTCCAGCGGTTCACCCACGTGCCCCACGCGCCGTCGCGTCGGAACACGGAGGCGATGGCGTGGTGGTAGCCGGGCAGGTTGTCCTCGGTCAGCAGATTGACGATCAGCGACTCGCGGGCCTCGGTGCTCAGCGTGGACTGCTCGGGACTCCACGGCTCGCCGCCCAGCGGCCCGTCGAAGTCGCGGCCCCGGCTCCACGGAATGTACTGATGCGGGAACCACTCCTTGGCCATCGACAGGTGCCGGTCCAGCTCTTTCGCCACCACCGGCTCCAAATCCACCATCAGGCGCATCTCGGCCTTATCGTCAAACGTCATGGGCATCGGTGTTCTTTCGCTCAGGGGCGGGACACATGGAGCCCGCGCAGGACGGCGGCCCGCGTTTCGGCAACCTACGGAACCGTAGGTTCGATGCTGGCGGCCGCCCGGCCCCTGCCGCTAGTCACGGCGGCCACAACTACCCCCGGCTTTTTCTTGTGGGAACGAGTGGAACCGGGCCGATGCCCACGAGAGGCGAACGGAACCGGGCGGCGCCGTCAGCGGGTGCCGGCGGCCTGGCGCCACATCCGGTTGACCGCCGCCCGCAGCAGCGAACGCGGCATCGCCCTCAGCGCGGGCAGCGCCGCCTTGTACTGCGCCCCGGGCACGCACAGCGCGCGCCCCGCCGACACCGCGTCCAGCCCCGCGCGGGCCACGTCCTCACGGCGCAGCCACAGCAGGCTCGGCTCCCGGGTCTCATCGGTACGGGTGAACCCGGGGCACAGCGCCGTCACATGCACGCCCGTCCCGGCCAGCTCGGCGTGCAGGCTCTCGGAGAACGCCGTCACGAACGCCTTGGTCGCCCCGTAGACGGCACTGCCGGGCGACGGGGTGAACCCCGCCATGGACGAGACGTTCAGCACCCCGCCCCGGCCCCGCTCCACCATCCCCGGCAGCGCGGCGCGGGTGAGCCGCATCAACGCCAGCACGTTCAGCTCCACCTGGGCCAGCTGCTCCTCCAGCGGCTGCCCGGCGAAGGCCCCGAACGCCCCGTACCCGGCGTTGTTGACCAGAAGCTCCACCGGCTCGGCGCGCAGCCGGTGCTCCACCTCGCCGCGCTGCACCGGGTCGGTGAGGTCGGCCGCCAGCACCTCCACGGCCACCCGGTACCGCTCCACCAGCTCGCGGGCCAGCTCGTCCAGCCGCGCGGCGCGGCGGGCCACGATCACCAGGTCGGTGCCGCGCCCGGCCAGGATCCGGGCGAAGCTCTCACCGATGCCGCTGGACGCACCCGTGACGAGCGCGGTGCGGTACGCGGTGCGGGAGGAGCCCGGGGGGAAGGGGCTTCGCATGGCGGCCGATGCTATCCGTTGACAACCCCTTTGACCGGCCGCAGTCACGGAGCTTGCGCGGCCGTCTCCACGGGCGGGAACATCGCCGCCGGGTCGCCGCCCGCCGCCCACACGCCGATCGCGAACGCCGTCGTCGCCTCCAGCAGCCCGGCCCGGTCCAGGCCGCCCCCGTCGACGGGCTCGCATCCGATGTCGCGCACCAGGCCCCGCACCGCGTCCAGGGCGTCGGCGTCGTCCCCGCACAGGGGAACCCCCAGGGGGCGTCCGCCGAACACCGGCGGCGTCAGGCGCCACACGCTCTCGTGGCAGGTGTTGAACGCCTTCACCACGCGGGCACCGCCCCGGGCGGCGTCGGCGATGCGCTGCGCCGCCGACGGTCCGCCGCCCGTCCGCAGGGTGAAGTCCGGCGGGCCGGTGGGGTTGGTGCAGTCGATGAGCACCTTGCCGTCGAGGGCGTCCGCCACGGCCTCCGCCACGTCCGGCGCCGCCTCCCACCAGACGGCGAGCAGCACCGCCTCGCCGAACTCCGCGGCCTCCCCCAGCGTCCCGCCGCGCGCGCCCGCGCCGATCCGCGCCGCCAGCGCCTCGGCCTTGGCCGGCGTCCGCGCCCCGATGAAGACCTCGTGGCCCGCCCGTGCCCACTGCGTGGCCAGCGCGTCCGCCATGTTCCCGGCGCCCAGCGTCCCGATGCGCATCCCGACCTCCCGGCTCGAATACGTTCGGTGGAGACGCTAGGCGGTTCGTTACGCACCTCCGGGTGCGCATCGGAAGGGGCAGACTTTGGACGACGCCATGAGAACGACCGACGACGTCCTGCTCGCCGACTGCCAGGCCCGCCTGGGGTTCGACATGCTGTCCGGCACGTGGACCAGCGTGGTGCTGTACGCGCTGCGCGACGGCCCGGCGCGTCCCGGCGAGCTGCGCGACCGCATCGGCGGCATCAGCCACAAGGTGCTCACCGAGACGCTGCGCCGGCTGGAGCGCAACGGCCTGGTGACCCGCCGCCGCTACGCCGAGGCCCCGCCGCGCGTGGAGTACGAGCTGACCGGGCCGGGCCGCGGCCTGCTGGAGCCGATCGCCGCCCTGGGCCGCTGGAGCGCCCGCCACGCCGACGAGGTCCTCGCCGCCCAGCAGCGGGCCGCCCCGGACGGCGACCGGTGAGGCTCAGCGGCCGGTGAAGGTCGCCTTGCCCGGCCCCCGCTCCATGAAGCTGCGCATGCCGGCGGCCTGGTCCTCGGTGGCGAACAGCGCGGCGAACTGGGTGCGCTCCATCTCCAGGCCGGTCTCCAGATCGACCTCCAGCCCCGCGTCGATCACCTGCTTGGCGGCGCGCAGCGCCAGCGCCGGCCCGCCGACGAACGTCGCGGCCCACTGTCGCGCCGCCGTGTAGACCTCGGCGTCCGGCACGACCCGGTCGACCAGGCCCATGGCCAGCGCCTCGTCGGCGGCCACATGCCGCCCGGAGAAGATCAGGTCCTTGGCCTTGGCGGGGCCGACCAGCCGCGCCAGCCGCTGCGTGCCGCCCGCCCCGGGGATGATGCCGAGCTGGATCTCCGGCTGGCCCACCTTGGCGCCCTCCCCCGCCACCCGGAAGTCGGCCGCCAGCGCCACCTCCAGGCCGCCGCCGAGCGCGTAACCGGTGATCGCCGCGATGACCGGCTTGGGGATCGCCGCCAGGGCCTTGGTGAAGTCCTGCAGCAGCCGGGAGGGTGCACCCGACATCTGCGCGAACGTCAGCGGCGCCATCTCCTTGATGTCGGCGCCCGCCGCGAACACCCGCTCCCCGCCGTAGATGATCACCGCGGCCACCGCCTCGTCCTGGGTGACCTCCCGCGCCGCCTCCACGAGCTCCCGCTGCATCGCCGCGTTCAGGGCGTTCATCTTCGGCCGGTCCAGCCGGATCGTCCCGATGCCGTCCTCCACCTCGACCCGCACGAACTCGCCCACAACGACCTCCCGTGATCGGACAACGCCCCGAGCCTAACCAGGGCCCTGCGGGGACCGGACGGGCGGTCCCCGCTCCGCTGCGCTCCGTTGCGCTCGCTCATCCCCCTGGTGTCGGTCCACGCTGGTAGCTTCGGGACCGCTCGTAACCGCGTTCTCGGGGATCACGCTTCATGCTCGTCGCGCACGCCACCTGGCACGGGGGCGCGCTCTGCCTGTGGGCGGAGCGCACCGGCCCGTACGAGCCGCATCCCGACGTGCACCCGTTCGCCACCCGGGACTTCACCGGCACCTCCTACGAGCCGCTGGTGAAGGGCGCGTTCCGGGTCGAGCTGACGATGACGCTGCCCACGCACGACGACCATCCGCTGCCGTCGCCGGAGTGCGGCGCCGAAGGCGTCGTCCCCGAGGAGCTGCGGGACTGGCGGGTGCCCGCGCTGGTGCTGGAGCCGTTTCCGGCGATGACACTGCTGCAGCTCGCCGAGCACAGCGCCGACGTGGTCCCCGGCAGCGACCTGCGGTATCTGTGCCTGCTGGCCGACGAGGCGATGCGGCTGGCCGGGCGGGGGCAGGTGCTGCCCGCGCTGCTGCGCGAGGACGGCGACCTGGTGGCGCGGTGGCGTCCCGTCATCGACGATCCCGCCCGCTTCGCCGACCTGGCGCGCGCGATGCCCGCCGCCTGCCGCGCCGCCGACGGCGGTCGTCCCGCCGCCGAGGTGCTGCGCGAGGCGCTGACCGACCTGGTCGACACGGCCGTGCGGGGCGTGGTGCCGCATCCGCTGCTGCCGCCGCGCCGCGGCAAGGCGCCCGACCGGGTGCCGCTGGCCGAACGCTGGGTGCAGGCGCTGACCGGCCCCAACCACAGCGTGCCGCGCGAGCCGGGGGACGACGCCGACGACCTGATCGCCGAACTGGACGCCTGGGCCGCCGCCACCCGCCGCCCCGCCGGGCCGCTGCGGGTGTGCTTCCGCCTGGTGGAGCCCGGCGCCGTCACGACGGACGCCCCCGACGCCCCCGACGACGCCGACGAGGAGGCCGGCGACGACGCCTGGCGCGTGGAGTTCGCCCTGCAGGGCACCGACGACCCCAGCCTGTACGTCCCGGCCGCCACGGTCTGGGCGGGCGAGGCCACGTCGATCGCGGACGCCGAGGAGACGCTGCTCACCGGTCTGGGACGCGCCCTGCGCCTGTTCCCCGACATGGCGGCCGCGCTCGACTCCCCCACGCCCGGCGAGCTGACCCTCGACACCGCGGGGGCGTTCCGCTTCCTGCGGCAGGCCGCGCCCATGCTGGCCGCCGCCGGTTTCGGCGTCCTGCTGCCGAAGTGGGCGGGCAAGGCCAAGCTCGGCCTGCGCCTCACCACCCGCGCGCAGGACGGGGAGGGCTCGGGCGCGGCGGCCTCGTCCGGGTTCGACCTGCGCAGCCTGGTGGACTTCCGCTGGGACCTGGCCATCGGCGACGAGACCATCGACGAGGAGGAACTGGAGGAACTGGCCCGCCTCAAAACACCGTTGGTGCGGCTGCGCGGCCAATGGGTCGAGCTGGACGAGCAGCAGCTGCAGGCCGCCCTGGAGTTCCTGCGCCACCCCCGCCGCGGCAAGATGACCGCCGCCGAGGCGATGCGCGCGGTCATCCACGCCGGCGACGACGCCCTCCCCCTCCTGGACGTCGACGCCGACGGCGCGTTCGGCGACCTTTTGTCCGGCGAAGCCGACCGCCGCCTCGCACCGGTCGGAACCCCCGACGGCTTCGAGGGACGGCTGCGTCCCTTCCAGGAGCGCGGCCTGGCCTGGTTGAAGTTCATGGACGACCTCGGCCTGGGCGCCGTCGTCGCCGATTCGATGGGCTTGGGGAAGTGCGTCCACCCCGATGAACTCGTCTTCGCCAACGGAGCACTGGTCAAGGCCCGCGACATCTGGGCGCGCTTCGCCGGAGCCGCGGTGAGCGACGGTGAAGGCGAATGGGCCACCCCGCTGGAACCGCTGACCGTCAACTCCATCGACGAGAAAGGGCGGATCGTCCCCGCCAAGGTGACCCGCCTCTACCGGCAGCACGTCAGAGAGCCGCTACGGAAAGTCCGGCTCGACGACGGCAGTGAGATCACCGTCACCCGCCGCCACCGGCTCCTCGGCCCCGAGGGCTGGACCAGGGAGCTCGCCCCCGGTCAGGGGATCTGCGTCCCGTCCCGCCTGGTCCACGACGGCCTGCCGCTGGACGCCGACCTGACCGTGCTGCTCGCCTGGCAGATCAGCGAGGGCCGCGAGACCGTCCACAACACCGCGTTCATCTCCCAGAAGAACGAGCAGACCCTGCACGACCTGGCGGAGCGGCTGCGACGCGTCGGTGCCCGCTTCGGCCTGGACGTGAGCCGGGCGCAGGTGGTCTCCGCGGCGCCGCGCACCCCCCACCTGGAGGTCACCAGCAAGGACTACCGGCGCTTCCTGGAGGAACTCGGCTACACCTGGGCTCGGAACTCGGCCCACAAGCGGATTCCGGACGCCGTCATGGCCGCCGACGACCGGACGGTGGCCCTGTTCCTCCGGCACTACTTCGCCGCCGAGGTGTCGGTCGGTGAGGGAATGCGGGGGCTGGAGATCGCTTCGGCCTCGGGGTTCGTCATCCGGCAGCTCGCCGCGATGCTCCGCCGGTTCGGCATATGGCTGCGCCGCACGGTGCGGTGGAAACACGCGACGGACGGCAGGCGCATCCGCCGCCCCTACCACGTCGGCCTCATCGGCGGGCCGAGCCTCCACCTTTTCCGGGAACGGATCGGAATCGCGGATCCGGTCAAGGCGGCCAAGCTCAGCGCCGTCTGCGCGATCCCTTCCGACACCAACGTCGAGGGCGTTCCGGGAGCCGAACGCGATCGGCTTGACGGGCGCGTGTCGCGGGAGGTCTTCTACGCGACGGTCACGTCGGTCGAGGACGTCGACTACGAGGGCTACGTCTATGACCTCGAGGTGGCCGACCACCACAACTACGTCGCCGAAGGCATGCTGTGCCACAACACCGCCCAGACCTTGGCCCTGCTCGTGCATGAGAGGGGGGACGGGCGAGGCGACGGGGAGGGGGCGCCGGGGCCGACTCTGCTGGTGGTGCCGATGTCGCTGGTGGGCAACTGGCAGCGGGAGGCGGCCAAGTTCGCGCCGAAGCTGCGCGTGTACGTGCACCACGGCACAGGGCGGCACCGCGACGACGATCTCGTCCGGGCGGCGGCGCAGGCGGATCTGGTCGTCACCACGTACGGCACGGCGGCCCGCGACGCGGCGATGCTGGCGCGCGTCGCCTGGGAGCGGGTGGTGTGCGACGAGGCGCAGGCGCTGAAGAACAGCGGCACCCGGCAGGCCCGAGCCATCCGCGGCATCCCGGCCCGCACGCGCATCGCGCTGACCGGCACGCCGGTGGAGAACCACCTGATGGAGCTGTGGTCGATTCTGGAGTTCGCCAATCCGGGGCTGCTGGGGCCGCGGGCGGCGTTCCGGGAGCGGTTCGCGGTCCCGATCGAGCGGGACGGGGACGAGGCCGCGGCGCTGGCGCTGCGGCGCGCCACCCGGCCGTTCGTGCTGCGCCGCCTGAAGACCGACAAGGCGATCATCTCCGACCTGCCGGAGAAGCAGGAGATCAAGGTCTACTGCAATCTGACCGCCGAGCAGGCGTCGCTGTACCAGGCGACGCTGGACGACATGCTGGCGCGCATCGCCGAGAGCGAGGAGGACCAGCGGCGGGGCCTGGTGCTGGCGACGATGGCGCGGCTCAAGCAGGTGTGCAACCATCCGGCGCAGCTGCTCGGGGACGGGTCGCGGCTGCCGGGCCGGTCGGGCAAGCTGGAGCGGCTGGAGGAGATCTGCGCGCAGGTCGTCGAGCAGGGCGAGAAGGCGCTGGTGTTCACCCAGTACGCCGAGTTCGGGGCGATGCTGCGGCCGTATCTGGCGGCGCGGCTGGAGCGGCCGGTGCTGTGGCTGCACGGCGGCACGTCCCGGCGGCAGCGCGACGAGCTGGTGCGGCGCTTCCAGGAGGACGCGGAGCCGGCGGTGTTCCTGCTGTCGCTGAAGGCGGCGGGCACCGGGCTGACGCTCACGGCCGCCAACCATGTGGTGCACGTCGACCGGTGGTGGAATCCGGCCGTGGAGGACCAGGCCACCGACCGGGCGTTCCGCATCGGCCAGACCAAGAACGTGCAGGTCCGCAAGCTGATCTGCGTCGGCACGCTGGAGGAGCGGATCGACGAGATGATCGACCGCAAGAAGGCGCTGGCCGAGTCGGTGGTGGGCAGCGGGGAGGACTGGCTGACCGAGCTGTCGGTGGCCGAGCTGCGCGAGGTGCTGCGGCTGTCCCCCGAGGCGGTGAGCGGCTGATGAGCGGGTTCTTCGAGTACCGCGACCCGATCCCGGTGGAGGGCGGCATCCGGGCCCGCACCCGCCGCGGCTCGATCGGCGCGCGGTGGTGGTCGCGGCGGTTCGTCGACCTGATCGAGGCGTCCGGCGACCGCGGGCGGTTGCAGCGCGGCCGCGCGTACGCCCGCAGCGGCCAGGTGATCGATCTGCGGGTGGCGCCGTACGAGGTGACGGCGCGCGTGCAGGGTTCGGTGGACGAGCCGTACGAGGTGGCCGTCGGCATCGACGCGCTGTCGGAGGCCGAGTGGCGCGCGGTGGAGGCCGAGCTGGCGTCCCGGGCGGTGTTCCGGGCGCGGCTGCTGGCCGGGGAGATGCCACCGGAGATCGAGGACGTGCTGGCGGAGCTGGGCCTGTCGTTGTTCCCCGAGTCGGCGGCCGACCTGCACCTGATGTGCACCTGCCCGGACTACGGCGACCCCTGCAAGCACGCCGCCGCGGTGCTGTACCTGCTCGCCGAGGCGTTCGACGACGATCCGTTCCTGGTTCTGCAGTGGAACGGCCGCAGCAGGGAGCAGCTGCTCACGGCGTTGCGGCGGCTTCCCGCCGCCTCGCCCGATCCGGTGGACGCGGGCGGCTTGGACGACGAGCCGCTGTCACCGTCCGGTTTCTGGACGGCCCCGACGGGCCTGGCGCACCTGCGGGAGCGGCCGCCCGCCCCTCCGGTGCCCCCCGGTTTCATCCTGCGCGTCGCCGCTCCGCCGCCGGTGCGGATCCGGCGCCGTGAGCTGACGGACGTGCTCGCCCCCGCGTACGAGGCGCTCGCGTCTGCGGACTTCGACTTCGACGAGCGCCGCGACGACGGCTAGCCGCACGGTCCGGCGCACTCGACGCAGGCCAGCACGGGCGCCCCGTCGGGGAGGTCGCCGATCCGCTCGGTGGGGCGGGGCCAGCGCTTGTCGCAGACCGCGCAGGCGTGCCCGGCGCGCTGCGCAGGGGACAGCGGCGCGGGGTCCACGACCGCCACAGGGGGTTCCTGAGGTACAACCACACCAACGTTCACATAGATGTCAACGCATAACGCGACATGTCCGTTACGGTCGGGCCACAGAACGTTGACTCCGGCAGTCACGGCGCGGGGCCGCAGCGGTGCCCGCCGCCCTGCTCAGTCGTAGTGCAGGCCGGTGCAGGCGACCTCGCCGCCGATGGTCGCGCACACCCCGAGCAGCCCGACGATCTCGGCGTAGTCGCAGGTGGTGAACTCGGTGACGCGCGGCCCCGCCTGCTTGACGCCGGGGATCACCGCGCAGGACTGGGCGATGGACGTGGAGCTCCACTCGATGCCCAGGGTGTACGGGGCGGGGACGGTGCAGCTGCGCCAGCGGGCCGGGTCCGCCAGGGCGCGGCGTGCCCCCTCGTAGATCATCTCCTGGGCGCGGGCGGGCGGCACCAGCTCGGCGGCGTACCGGTCGCTGCCCTTCTTGACCGCGACGGTCGTCACGTCGCCGAGCACTTCGCGGGCCTCGTCGCAGGCGGCCTGGTCCCCGGCGACCAGGCCCACCGGCACGCCCAGGGTGCCCGCGTAGGCGGCCATCAGCCGGATCTCCCCCGCGACCTCGCCGTTGAGGTAGACGTTGTGGATCTCCCGGCCCATCCAGGTGTGGTTGAGCACGCCGCGCGGCGTGCCGGCGCGGGCGTGGTAGCCCACGTACAGCGCCACGTCGAAGGAGGCGTCCAGTCCCTCGGCCATGCGCATCGGCTTGTACGGGCCGCGGACCAGGGTGCAGCGCCGGTCGATGAGGTCGGCGCGCAGGTTGCGGCCCATGCCGTGCGCGTCGGTGACGACGACGGTGTCGGCGCCGGCGTCGTAGGCGGCGCGGACGGCGGCGTTGGCGTCGGCGGTCATCAGCTCGCAGCCGCGTTCGTAGCCGCGGCCGGGAGCGCGCATCTCCTCGGGGTCGGTCAGACCGGAGACGCCCTCCATGTCGACCGAGATGAACACCTTCATCCCCCCATGGTGCCCCCGCGCGCCCCGCCGGTCACGACGCGGCGGACCGCTCCTCGGGCCGCTGCGCGGGGCGGTCCGTGTGCAGCGGCAGGCGGGCGCGGACGCGGAAGCCGCCGCCGGGCCGGGCCCGCGCGGTCAGCTCGCCGCCCAGCGCCCGCGCCCGCTCCCGCATGCCGTCGACGCCGGTGCCGCCGCCGGGCGCCGGTTTCGCGGCGGCGGGCCCGTCGTCCTCGATCTCCACGTGCAGGGCGTCATCGCCGTAGCGGATGCGCACCCGCGCGGACGCCGCGTCCGAGTGGCGGGTGACGTTGGTCAGGGCCTCCTGGACGATCCGGTAGGCGGCCAGGTCGGTGTCGGGTGGCAGCGGCCGCGGCTCGCCCTCGACGCTGGTGTGCACGGCCAGCCCGGCGGTTCCGGCGCGTCCGGTCAGCTCGTCCAGGCGGGCCAGACCGGGCGCGGCGGGTTCGGCCGGCGTCTCCCGGCCGGCCTCGTCGACCTGGCGCAGCACCCCCAGGGTGGCCCGCAGTTCGCGCAGCGCGTCCTTGCTGGCCTGCCGGATCGCGCTGAGCGCCGCCTCCGCGCCGTCCGGGGCGCGGGCCAGCCCGTGCAGCGCCGCGTTGGCCTGCACGTTGATCAGCGAGATGTTGTGGCCGAGCGCGTCGTGCAGCTCGCGGGCGATGCGCAGCCGCTCCTCGGTGGCGCGGCGGCGGGCCTCCTCCTCGCGGCCGCGTTCGGCGGCCAGTGCGCGCCGTTCGGCCTCGCGCAGGTAGGCGCGGCGGTTGCGGACCACCCCGCCGACCGCGATGACCGCGACGAACCACCCGGCCAGCATCCACAGCGCCGCGTCCTGCAGGTGGTTGACGGTGCTGGTCATCTCGCCGTACGCGACGAAGGCCATGGCGGCGGCGCCGAGCAGCACGGCGACGGCCACCGCCCCTTCGGCGGCGACCGTGTAGAGCGCGATGACGAACGTGATCAGCAGCGGCCCGTCGGGCTCGGTGCAGGGGTAGTACACCGCGCAGGCGACCAGCGTCACGGTGCACACCGTGACGGGCCGCACGCGCCGCCAGTACAGCGCCGCGCACGCCGCGGTCATCAGCGGCCAGCCGAGCCACGGGACGCGGGAGGAGCCCGAGCCGTCCCGGACCGACGCCGCCAGGGCGGCCGCCGCCATGACGGCGAACACGGCGGCGGCCAGCGCCGCGTCTGCGCGGCATCCCCGCCATCGCCGCCCCCACCGCCCGGCGTACTGCTGCAACTGCTCGGGGACCCGCACAGGGCCATCCTGCCAGCGCCGCGCACCGCTTCATCCCGTTCACCCGGCGCCTCCGCGATTGCATCCCTTGCACAGGATGTAGTACATCTACTATCACTGTAGACGGATCTACTACGACACGTACGAGAGATTCGATGGGAGGCCGGTGTCCGCCGACAGGGAGAAGGTCTACAACCGGATCGCGATGCTGCGAGCCGAACGCGGCGTGTCACGCCGCGACCTGGCCGCCGCGCTGGACGTCCACTACCAGACGGTGGGCTATCTGGAACGCGGCGAGTACAGCCCCAGCCTGCACCTGGCGCTGCGCATCGCCGACTACTTCGAGGTGCCGGTCGAGGTGGTGTTCTCGCTGAACCCCTTCCCGCGCCTGGGCGCCACGGAAACGACGAACGACGGGAGCCGATCATGAAACCGCGCAACCGGCGCGAGGAACGGATGCTGGCGGTGCTGGAGCGCGAGACGCCGCGCTACCAGACCAGGAAGGGACGGCGGAGGCTGGTGGTCGCGGCCGCGGGCTGCCTCGGGCTGATGTGGGCGGCGGCGGTCGTCTGCTGGTACCTGGCGCCCAGCACCGCCGCGATGGTCACCACGTTCGTGCTGTGCGGGCTGGCGCTGGTGGTGGGCGCCCAGCTGTGGGGGATGCTGCACATCGTCACCCGGGGCACCGCCAGCCTGCCCGAGCACCTGCTCGACGAGAGGCAGGTCCGCGAGCGGCTGAGCGCCCACCCGATCGCCCACCGCCTGACCCTGTTGCTGCTGCTCGCGGTGTTCCTCGCCGTGGGCCTGGCGCTGCAGGAGGAGCGGCCGGAGGTGCCCAGCGCGGCGGCCGTCGTGCTGCTGTTCGCGCTGATGGCCACCGTGTGGTCGCTGCCGATGCTGGTCACCGCCTGGCGCATGGCCGACCCGCCGCCCGAGGAGGAGGCCGTCTGATCCCGCCCGGCGGGCGCCGGGGGCCGTCAGAGCGAGGCGGTGACGTGCCGGGCCGCGGCCACCGCCTCGCTCTCGACGGCCGCGGCGGTCTTGGCGGCCGAGCCGTACCGCACGGTGATGCGCAGGGCGCCGCGGCGCACCAGGACCGTGGTCTCGGGCAGCATGCCGCGGTCCGTCACCACGCACGCCTCGTCCCCGAGCCCCGGCGGGCGTCCCACCGCGCCGAGGCCGTTCAGCGACCCGCAGCCGCGGAGGTGGTCGTCCCGGGCCATGCCCGCCGTCCACGCCTTTTTGATTTTGATTTCCAGGTGGGCGTGGCGCGGCGGCCGGGCCCTCATTTCACACTCCGCGCCCGTGTGGCCGGTACGGTTCCACACCTCGCCGCCGGGGACGAGCGCCGTGAGCGACGCGTCCCGGCAGGGGACGCGCAGCGTGCGGGGCTCGCCCAGCGGCAGCAGCCCGGTGATCTGCCCGATCAGCACCGTCAGGGTGCCGACGATGCAGCCGCCGAACAGCCCGTAGACGGCCAGTCCGATCGGGTTGGCGGACAGTTCCCGCAGGGACCCGCTGCTCACCGGCCCGCCTCCAGCACCCCGGCCGCCAGCCGCCCCACCGCCTCGCGGTTCGCGGCGGCGCGCGCCACCGCGAGGACCTGCACCACCAGGTCGCCGCGTTGCGCCATCACCCGGTAGGCCGGGGAGACATCGTCGTAGTAGGTGCCCGCGCACGCCGCCGCCTGCCGGCCGATCCCGGTGACGGGTTGCAGCCGGCAGATGGAATCGCTGTCGCGGGACAGCTCCGCGGTGAACTCGTCGGCCGCCCTGTCCTCGCCCCAGCGCACCACGATCTTCTCCCCCTTCCCGCCGTCGACGTCCTCCTTGTCGTCGCCGTACCGCGTCAGCCGCAGCGTCAGGAGGGCTTCGCTGGGGTTGTCCTCCCCCTTCGGCGCCAGGCCGCACTCCTTGCTCAGCGACCACGCCTCGCCCGGCTCGCCGTCCCCGGACACCGACACCACGACCGCGCCGGGCAGCACCTCGCCCAGCGTCTCGGCGGGCACCAGGTTGCAGGGCGTGCGCACGCCGCGGACGGGGTCGTCCCCTTCGCTGGAGTTGCTGTTCATCTGCCAGGCGACGCCGCCGCCGAAGGCCAGGCCGACCACGGCGGCGGCCGCCACCGCGGCAGCCTGGGCATACCGGTCCATGAACGGATGATTATGGACCGGTTCCGGTGCGCTGTCAGCGCAGAGTGCCGTCGGCGCTACCGCGCGGCGCGGGCGGCAGGGCGATCAGGCCCGTCTCGGCGTGGTGCGCCAGCAGCCGGTGCCGGGGGACGACGCGCGCGCTGTAGCCGAACGCGCCGCTGCGCCGCAGCGGCACCTCGCCGCCGTAGTGCTGCCGGTCGTTCTCGGCAGGCCCGACCGTGGTGAGCTGCAGATACTCCGGGTCGATCAGCGCGTCGGACTCGTCGACGCGGCCGTAGGCGACCTCGACCGCCACGTCGGACGGGTCCAGCCCGGCCAGGTGCACCACGACCCGCACGGCCAGTCGGCCGCCCAGGCGCGGGCCGTCCTCCCCGCCGGACTCCACGTGCTCGACGGCCACACCCGGCCACGCCTTGGCGACCCGCTGCTTCCAGGCCGCCAGCTCGCGGGCGCCGGCGTACCCGTCGGCGCTCATCGCCCGCGACGCGGCCGCCGCCGGGGTGTACAGGTCGGTGACGTAGTCGCGCACCATGCGCGAGGCGGGCACCTTGGGGCCGAGCGCGGCGATGGTGTGCTTGACCATCTCCAGCCAGCGGCGCGGCAGGCCCGCGGAGTCGCGGTCGTAGAACAGCACCGCGACCTGGTCCTCGATCAGCCCGTACAGCGCGGCGGCCTCCAGGTCGTCGCGGCGGTCGGGTTCGGCCAGGCCGTCGGCGGACGGGATCGCCCAGCCGTTGCGGCCGTCGTACCACTCGTCCCACCAGCCGTCGCGGACGGACAGGTTGAGGGCGCCGTTCAGCGCCGCCTTCATGCCGGACGTGCCGCACGCCTCCAGCGGTCGCAGCGGGTTGTTCATCCACACGTCGCAGCCCTGCACGAGGAACCGCGCGAGCGCCATGTCGTAGTCGGGCAGGAACACGATGCGGTGCCGCACGTCCTCCTGGTCGGCGAAGCGCACGATCTCCTGGATGAGCCGCTTGCCGCCCTCGTCGGCGGGGTGCGCCTTGCCCGCGATGACGATCTGCACGGGCCGTTCGGGGTGCAGCAGGATCGCGCGCAGGCGGTCGGGGTCGCGCAGCATCAGCGTGAGCCGCTTGTAGGACGGGACGCGGCGGGCGAACCCGATCGTCAGCACGTCCGGGTCGAGCGCGGTGTCGGTCCACGCCACTTCGGCCTCGCCGGCGCCGCGCTGCCGCCACGCCTCGCGCAGCCTGCGGCGGGCCTCGACGACGAGCCGTTCGCGCAGGTCGCGGCGCACCCGCCACAGGTCGGTGTCGGGCAGGTCGTGCGCCCGCTCCCAGCCCTGCCCGGACTCAACCGCCGACGGCGCCTCGCGCTCGACCAGATCCAGCATCTCGCGGGCCATCCAAGTGCCCGTGTGCACGCCGTTGGTGATCGACCCGATCGGGACGTCGGCGGTGTCGAAGCCGCCCCACAGGCCGCCGAACATCTCGCGGCTGACCCGGCCGTGCAGCTCGCTGACGCCGTTGACGCGCTGGGCCAGCCGCATGCCCATGACCGCCATGTTGAACACGGCGGGGTCGCCACCGGGGTAGGTCTCGGCGCCCAGGTCCAGCACGCGTTCCAGCGGGACGTCGCGGCTTGCGGCCGCGCCGCCGAAGTGGCGTTCGATCAACTCGTGCGGGAACCGGTCGATGCCCGCGGGGACCGGGGTGTGGGTGGTGAACACCGTCCCGGCGCGCACCGCCTCCAGGGCCTCGTCGAACGACAGGCCCTCCTGCGACACCAGTTCGCGGATGCGTTCCAGTCCCAGGAACCCGGCGTGCCCCTCGTTGGTGTGGAACACCTCGGGGTCGGGGTGGCCGGTGATGCGGCAGTACGCGCGGATGGCGCGGACACCGCCGATGCCCAGCAGCATCTCCTGCAGCAGCCGATGGTCGCCGCCGCCTCCGTACAGGCGGTCGGTGATGCCGCGGCCGGCCCGGTCGTTGCCCTCGACGTCGGAGTCGAGCAGCAGCTGCGGCACCCGGCCCACGCGCGCCAGCCAGACCTGCGCGTACAGGCGGCGCCCCTGCGGCAGGCCGATCGCGACCCGCACCGGGGCACCGTCGGCGTCGCGCAGCAGGGTCAGCGGCAGCCCGTCGGGGTCGATCGACGGGTAGCGCTCCAGCTGGCGGCCGTCGCGCGACAGCGACTGGGCGAAGTAGCCGCGCCGGTACAGCAGCCCGACGGCGATGATCGGCACGCCGAGGTCGCCGGCGGCCTTGAGGTGGTCGCCCGCCAGGATGCCGAGGCCGCCGGAGTACTGCGGCAGCGCGGCGGTGATCCCGTACTCGGGCGAGAAGTAGGCGATCGCCTCGGCGGGCCGGCCGCGGCCTGGCTCCCGGGCCCGCGCGGCCTCGGTCAGGGACTGGTACCAGCGGGGGGCGGCCAGGTATTCGCGCAGGTCCTCGGCGGCGTCCTCCAGGCGCCGCAGGAAGCGCCGGTCGGCGGCCAGGCGCTCCAGCCGGTCCGGGGACACCTCGCCCAGCAGGCGGACCGGGTCGCCCCCGACCGCCTCCCACAGCGCGGGATCCACCGAACGGAACAGGTCCCTGGTCTCGTGGTGCCACGACCAGCGCAGGTTGAGGACCAGCCCTTCCAGCGGCCGCAGCGGCTCCGGCAGAACGGTGCGCACGGTGAATCGTCGAATTGCCCTCACGAAACGCCACGTTAGGCGCCGTACGCGGCTTCTGGCGAGCCCGCGGCGGGGGCAATACCGTCCGGTTTCGGGGCCGCCGAAGGGTGCCGGCGGGGGCGGCGGCGGAGCGCCGAAACCCGTGCGCGACGGCGCTCCCGCGGCCGCCGCCCTCCGGCGGGCGCCGTCCGGCACTTGCGCAGATCGAGACACCTTTAGCGAAAAGGTTGCTGCCGCGTTGCCCGGACGTTTCCGGGGACGGGCGCGGGCCGGGCCGCGCCGTGGGCCAGGCGATCACAGTCGTCCCGCGATCAATTTCGCGGCGTTTCTCGTAAAACGCAGGAATTCCCCGAAAACTCCATGTCGATATGGGGTGGTATGGGGCGGACGGCGGGCATGGACGTTTTGGAAATGGCGAGCGGGTAGGGGTGGCGCATGCGACGTCCCGCAGAACCAGGCCCCGGACGGGCACGGGCCGGGCCGTCCGCCGACCGGGAGGCGCCGCGCATCGGCCGCATTCCGATCCTGGACGTCGAACCGCTAATGGGCTGCGGCCGGTGGCCCGCCAAGGCGGTGGTGGGCGAGTCGTTCCAGGTGACCGCGACCGTCTTCCGCGAGGGGCACGAGATGCTCGGCGCCGAGGTGGTGCTGCGCGACCCGCACGGCCGGGTGCAGCCGCCGGTGCGCATGGCCGAACTGGCCCCCGGCACCGACCGGATGTGCGCCGAGGTCGCCCCCACCGAGCCGGGGCACTGGCACTTCCGCATCGAGGCGTGGGGCGCCCCCGTCGCGCACTGGCGGCACGACGCGGAGATCAAGGTGCCGCGCGGCCAGGACGTGGAGCTGATGCTCACCGAGGGGTCGCTGCTGTTCGGACGGGCCGCCGAGGGGCTGCCGGGCAAGGACCGCCCCACGTTCCTGCGGCTGGCCCGGCTGCTGGCCGACCGCGCCGTTTCGCCGACGCGGCGGCTTGAGGCGGTCGCCGACCCCGACGTGCTGGACCTGATCGGCCGCTACCCGCTGCGCGACCTGCTCACCACCACCGAGTGGTATCCGCTGGCGGTGCACCGCGAGCGGGCGCTCACCGGGGCGTGGTACGAGTTCTTCCCCCGGTCGGAGGGCGCGTCCTTCGACCCGATGGGGCGGCGCGGGCCGATGTCGGGAACGTTCCGCACCGCCATGAAGCGGCTGCCCGCCATCGCCGACATGGGGTTCGACGTGGTGTACCTGCCGCCCGTCCACCCGATCGGCACGACGTTCCGCAAGGGGTCCAACAACACCCTGGAGACCGGGCCGTACGACCCGGGCTCGCCGTGGGCGATCGGCTCCCCCGACGGCGGGCACGACGCGATCCACCCCGACCTCGGCACGATCGAGGACTTCGACGCGTTCGTGCGGTATGCCGGCGACCTGGGCCTCGAGGTGGCGCTGGACCTGGCCTTGCAGTGCTCGCCCGACCATCCGTGGGTGCGCGAGCATCCCGAGTGGTTCACCACCCGCGCCGACGGCACGATCGCCTATGCCGAGAACCCGCCCAAGAAGTACCAGGACATCTATCCCCTCAACTTCGACAACGACCCGGAGGGCATCTACCGGGAGGTGCTGAGGGTCGTGCGGCACTGGATGGACCACGGCGTGCGGATCTTCCGGGTGGACAACCCGCACACCAAGCCTGCGCCGTTCTGGGAGCGGCTGCTGGCCGAGATCGACCGCACCGACCCCGACGTGCTGTTCCTGGCCGAGGCGTTCACCCGCCCGGCCATGATGCACACCCTGGCGAAGATCGGGTTCCACCAGTCGTACACCTACTTCACCTGGAAGAACTCCGATTGGGAGCTGGAGGAGTACTTCCGGGAGCTGAGCGGGGACGCGGCGGCGTACATGCGGCCGAACGTGTTCGTCAACACCCCCGACATCCTCAACGAGTACCTGGTGCACGGCGGGCGGCCCGCGTTCGAGATCCGGGCGGTGCTGGCGGCGCTGCTGTCGCCGACGTGGGGCATGTACTCCGGTTACGAGCTGATCGAGAACGTGCCGGTGCGGCCCGGCAGCGAGGAGTACCGCGACTCGGAGAAGTACCAGTACCGGCCGCGCGACTGGGAGGCGGCCGAGCGCGAGCGCCGCAGCATCGCCCCGCTGATCACCCGGCTGAACGCGTTCCGGCGCGCCCATCCGGCCCTGCACCGGCTGCGCAACCTGCGCTTCCACCACGTGGACCAGCCCGAGCTGCTCTGCTTCTCCAAGCGGATGACCGCGGCGGTGCCGTCGGCGCAGGTGCACCACGAGGCCGGGGAGTCGCTGGTCGCGCTCGACGACACCGTGCTGGCCGTGGTGAACCTCAACCCGCACATGGTCCGCGAGGCGACCGTCTACCTCGACATGGCCGCGCTGGGCCTGGCCCCCGACGCGGAGTTCGCGGTCGACGACGAACTGTCGGGCGAGTCCTACACCTGGCGGCAGGCCAACTACGTGCGCCTCGAACCCCATATCCAGCCGGCCCACATCTTCACGCTCCGGAGAGACGACAGTTGACCGACCGAGATACGCCCCCGACTTCGCGAGAAGGGCACCGCCACCCCGCGCGCACTCCTCACCCTCCCGCTGCGCCGCCTCCCGACGCCAGCCTCCCCGACGCGACGTCCACCGACACCGCCCCCGCTGACACCGCACCCGCTGACACAGTGCTCCCCGACACCACGCCCACCGACACCACGCCCACCGACACCACGCCCACCGACACCACGCCCACCGACACCACGCCCACCGACACGGCGCGCGCTGACACGGCGCCTGCTGACAGCGCACCCGCCGACACGGCGCCCGCTGATACCGCACCCGCCGCCGCAGCAACCGCCGACACGACACCCGCTAACAGGCCAACCACCACCACAGCGCCTGCCGACACGGCACCCGCTGAAACCGCACCCACCACCACAGCACCCGCCAACACGACACCCGCTGACAGCGCACCCACCACCGCGACGTCCGTCGATACCGCACCCACCGACATGGCGTCTGCTGCCACCGCGTCCGCTGACGCCGGACGCGCCGGTCCCGCCGGGCAGGACGCCGCCCCGGGCGCCTTGCCGCGCGGCGAACCCCCGCGCGACCTGCCGTCCGAGGCCGTGCCGAGCCCGATGGAGCCGGTGCCCGACGCGTTCGACCCGCAGGTGGCCCGCGACCCGCACTGGTACAAGACGGCGGTGTTCTACGAGATGCTGGTGCGCGGTTTCAACGACTCCAACAACGACGGCACCGGCGACCTGCGGGGGCTGATCGACACGTTGGACTACCTGCAGTGGCTGGGCATCGACTGCCTGTGGCTGCTGCCGATCTACCAGTCGCCGCTGCGCGACGGCGGCTACGACATCAGCGAGTACACCCTGATCCTGCCCGAGTTCGGCGAGCTGGGGGACTTCGTGGAGCTGGTCCAACAGGCCCACGCCCGCGGCATCCGCGTCATCGCCGACCTGGTGATGAACCACACCAGCGACCAGCACCCGTGGTTCCAGTCGTCACGCGCCGACCCCGACGGTCCCTACGGCGACTTCTACGTCTGGTCCGACACCGACGACCGATACCCCGACGCCCGCATCATCTTCGTCGACACCGAGGCGTCCAACTGGACCTATGACACCGTCCGCGGCCAGTACTACTGGCACCGCTTCTTCTCCCACCAGCCCGACCTCAACTACGACAACCCGGCCGTCCAAGAGGCGATGCTGGAGGTGCTGCGGTTCTGGCTCGACCTCGGCATCGACGGCTTCCGCCTGGACGCGGTGCCGTACCTGTACGAGCGCGAGGGCACCAACTGCGAGAACCTCCCCGAGACCCACGCCTACCTCAAACGCGTCCGCGCCGAGGTGGACCGCCTGTACCCCGACCGGGTCCTGCTCGCCGAGGCCAACCAGTGGCCCGCCGACGTCGTGGAGTACTTCGGCGACCCGGCCGCCGGCGGCGACGAGTGCCATATGGCGTTCCACTTCCCGGTCATGCCGCGCATCTTCATGGCGGTCCGCCGCGAGCAGCGCTACCCCGTCTCCGAGATCATGGCGCAGACACCGAAGATCCCCGAGAACTGCCAGTGGGGGATCTTCCTGCGCAACCACGACGAGCTGACCCTGGAGATGGTCACCGACGAAGAGCGCGACTACATGTACACCGAGTACGCCAAAGACCCCCGCATGAAGGCCAACATCGGCATCCGCCGCCGCCTGGCGCCGCTGCTCGACAACGACCGCAACCAGCTGGAGCTGTTCACCGCCCTGCTGCTGTCGCTGCCGGGCTCGCCCGTCCTCTACTACGGCGACGAGATCGGCATGGGCGACAACATCTGGCTCGGTGACCGCGACGCCGTCCGCACCCCCATGCAGTGGACACCCGACCGCAACGCCGGGTTCTCCCGCTGCGACCCCGCCCGCCTGTACCTGCCGGTCATCATGGACCCGATCTACGGGTTCCAGGCGGTCAACGTCGAGGCGCAGCAGAACAACCCCGGGTCGCTGCTGCACTGGACGCGGAAGATGATCGAGATACGGCAGCGGCATCCGGTGTTCGGCATCGGTTCCTATGTAGAGCTGTCGGCGTCGAACCCCAGCGTGCTGGCGTTCGTCCGGGAGATCGGCGAGGGCGTGTCCGCGCACTGGGCCGCCAGACCCGACGAGCACGGCGTGCGGCGTGCGGGCGTCGACCGGGTGCTGTGCGTCAACAACCTGTCGCGCTTCCCCCAGCCCGTCGAGCTGGACCTGCGCCGCTTCCGCGGCGCCACGCCCATCGAGTGCATGGGCGGCGTGCGGTTCCCGGCCATCGGCGAGCTGCCGTACCTGCTGACCCTCCCCGGGCACGGCTTCTACTGGTTCCTGCTGCCGGAGCCCGAGCCCGCCGAGGCGGAGGTGATGTGACGATGCGACCGCCCGACGACGTGCTGGCCGACCTGCTGGAGGACTGGCTGCCGCGGCAGCGCTGGTTCGCCGGCAAGGACCGCGCCATCGGCGAGGTCTCCATCGGCACCGCCACCGAGCTGCACCCGGGGCCGGCGGCGCGGGCCCCGGACGGCCCCGAGCTGCACCACGTGATCGCCGCGGTGCGGCAGGACGGCGGCTGGGACCACTACCAGCTGCTGCTCGGCGTCCGCCACGAGATGCCCGAACGGCTGCGCTTCGGGGAGATCGGCGGCTTCACCGCCGGGCCCCCGGACGGCGGCGCCGGGCCCCCGGACGGCGGCGCCGGGCATCCGCACGGCGGCGCGGAGCACCCGGTGGCCGCGCACGTCTACGACGCCGTGTACGACGCGGAACTGACCCGGGTGCTGCTGGAGGGCATGGCCGCCGAGGCGTCGGTCGGGCCGCTGCGGTTCCGCCGCGCTCCCGGCATCGAGATCGAGACGGAGCTGGACAGCGTGCCCGGCTCGGCGGAGCAGAGCAACTCCTCGCTGATCTTCGGTGACGTCTACATCTGCAAGCTGTTCCGGCGGCTGTCGCCGGGCGTCAACCCCGATCTTGAGGTCAACCTGGGGCTGTCGCGGGTGGGCTGCGCGCACGTGCCCGGAGTGTGCGGGTGGATCGACCTCGACCCGTCGGCGGCGTCCGCGGTGGCCTCGGGGCCGGCCGCGCCGGAGCCGAGCACGCCGGCCGAGCCGACCACGCTGGCGATGATGTCGCAGTACCTGCCCAGCGGAACCGACGGCTGGGACATGGCGATCACCAGCGTGCGCGACTGGTTCGCCTACGCGCCCACCGTCTGCGACCCGCGGGCGCCCACCCCCGAGGACGCGGGCGCCGCAGGCGGCGACTTCGCCGCCGAGGCCGAGCGGCTGGGCGCCGCCACCGCGACCGTGCACCGCGACCTGGCCGCCGCGTTCGGTGTCACCCGGATGCCCGCCGAATACGCGCGGGAGATGGCCGCGGGCATGCACCGGCAGCTGAACGAGGTGTCCCGGTCCGTGCCCGCGCTGGCCGAGCACGAGACCGCGATCCGGGAGGCGTTCGACGAGCTGGCGCACCTGCGCACGCCGCCGGTGTTCCAGCGCGTCCACGGCGACTACCACCTCGGCCAGGTGATGCGCACCGACACCGGCTGGATCGTGCTGGACTTCGAGGGCGAGCCGGCGCGCACGCCCGGCGAGCGGCGCGCCGTCGCCCACCCGCTGCGCGACGTGGCGGGGATGCTGCGGTCCTTCGAGTACGCGGCGCGGTTCCTGATCGCCGACCAGAGTCTGCCGACCGACGCCGCGCTCAGCCTGGAGACGCGGGCGCATGCGTGGGCGGCGCGCAACCGGAACGCCTTCTGCCGAGGTTACGCCGCCGCGGGCGGCCTCGACCCGGCGGAGCACGCGGTGCTGGTGCGGGCGTTCGAGTTCGACAAGGCGGTGTACGAGATCCGGTACGAGGCGCGCAACCGCCCGTCGTGGCTGCCGGTGCCGCTGCGCGCGCTGGCGCACCTGGCCGGGTAACGGCGTGTCACAGGTCGATGGCGTAGTCGAGGACGACCCGGTCGGCCGGGATGACGATGTCGCGGCACACCTCCATGATCTGCGGCCCCGACAGCATCCGCCGGGTGATCGCCACCACCGGGACCCCGGCGGCCATGTGCAGCGTCTCGCTCTCCTCCGGCGTGGGCATGCGGGCGCGCACCGCCTCCTCCACCCGCGTCGGCGGGTGCCCGAGGTAGCTGAGCTGGGCCAGGGTGCCGCCGGGCCAGGGCTCGCGGTCGGGGTCGGCGACGGGGGTGCCGCCCACCAGGTCCCACGGCAGGTAGTTCACCGAGATCTGCTGCGGCTCCTCGCGGGCGTAGAACACGAACCGGCGGCGCAGCAGCTCGGTGCCGACGGGCAGCTCGAACAGCCCGGCCAGGTCGGCGTCGGCGTGGGTGCGGGCGAAGACCCGGTCGAGGCGGTACTCGTCCCAGCCGATGCGCTGGTCGTGGGTGAAGGCCGTCTTGGGCGGCGGGGGCGCGGCGGAGGACGCCTCGCCCGCCGCGACGGCCTGGGGCCGGGTGATCGCGCGGTAGCGGTCCATGGCGACCCGGCGCACCCGGGGCCGGGCCCGCACGACGGTGCCGCCGCCCCGCCGGGTCTCGACCAGCCCCTCGCCGCGCAGCACCGCGATCGCATGGCGGATCACGATCTCCGAGACGCCGTGCGCCGCGCGCAGCTGCGCCATCGTCGGCAGCCTGGCGCCCGGTGGGTAGCCGCCGTCCCGGATCCGTTCGCGCAGGGTGTCGGCTATCCGGAGGTAGGCCGGACGGTCCGGCACCGGAAATCACCTCTTCTCATCCGAGCCCGCCGCAGCGTCCAAGCCCGCACCCGAGCGGCGGCGCGCCGGTGTCCCGGCCGGTCCGCGGTCCCGGCCGTCCGCCTGCTCCCCGCTATCCGCGGGGAGACGGTCCGCTTACGCACAGCTTGACACCTCTTCGACGGAGTAAGACTTTTGTATACAGAACTGCATCCTCGGGGAAGGGACGACCTTGATGGGCGACTTCGATGACCTGAAAGCGGCCATCGAGGCGGAGTTCCCCGGATGGTTGGTGTGGCGCAGCGACGCGGGACGCTGGTACGCCACGCGCAGCGGCGATCTCACCGACGCGCAGCTGCAGGCGGGATACGCGATGACGGTGGCGGCCGACGACGCGGCCGGGCTGCGCGAACTGCTGCGCGACCAGGCGCGCCGGGACGCCGGGGAGTCCTGAGCGGAACCCGCGGCGGCGACAGGTAAGTCTGTCGCCGCGGTTATGGAGGCGACGAAGACTCGGCCCGCGGCGGCGATGTGCCCCGCCGCGGGCCGGACGGACGTGACCGCACGGTCGGCCCAGTCACATCGGCGCGACCCCCAACGAGAATGCTGTGCCGCCGTGCGGTCACACGCCCCGCCTCGCCTGGCGTCGGCGCGCCCGCGCCGGCCTCGGCGATCACCGGCGGACCGGAACCCGCGGGTGAAAGAGGCCGCCTCGGGGGCAGTGCTAGGGGGAGGACGACGGCTCCGGCACGGAGGAGGCCATGAGGCCATGGCAGGGGTGACGCGTGCGGAGATCGACAAGCTCGTCGGCGGTGACCACCACGATCCGCACGGTGTCCTCGGCGCGCATCCCGGGCCCGGCGGCGTGACCGTCCGGGCGCTGCGCCCCCTGGCCGAACGCGTGGAGGTGGTCCTGCCCGGCGGCGGCCGGTACGGGATGCGCCACTTCCACGAGGGCGTCTTCACCGCCACGCTGCCGCCGGAGGCGGCGCAGGAGGTCCCCGACTACCGGCTGGCCGTCACCTACGCCGACGGCATCGAGCTGATCCAGGACGACCCGTACCGGCATCCGCCCACGCTCGACGAGCTCGACCTGCATTTGATCGGCGAGGGGCGGCACGAGGAGCTGTGGCGGGCGCTGGGCGCGCGGACCCGCTGCCGCTCGTCGGCGTTCGGCCCGGTGACCGGGACGGCGTTCGCGGTGTGGGCGCCCAACGCCCGGGGCGTGCGCGTCGTCGGCGACTTCAACCACTGGGACGGGCGTGCGCACCCCATGCGCTCGCTGGGGGCGTCCGGGGTGTGGGAGCTGTTCGTCCCGGGCGTGGGCGACGGCGCCGTCTACAAGTACGAGATCCTCGGCCCCGACGGGCGGTGGCGCACCAAGGCCGACCCCATGGCGCGGGCCACCGAACACCCCCCGGCGACCGGGTCACGCGTGTTCACCTCCGCCTACGAGTGGACCGACGGCGAGTGGATGGGCCGCCGCAAGGACCGGTCCTGGGTGAACGAGCCGATGAGCGTGTACGAGGTGCACCTGGGGTCGTGGCGGCCGGGACTGGGCTACAGCGAACTGGCCGAGGAGCTCACCGCGTACGTGACGGGCATGGGCTTCACCCATGTGGAGTTCCTGCCGGTCGCCGAGCACCCCTACGGCCCGTCCTGGGGATACCAGGTCACGTCCTACTACGCCCCGAGCGCACGCTTCGGCGACCCCGACGAGTTCCGCTTCCTGGTGGACAGCCTGCACCGGGCGGGCATCGGCGTCATCGTCGACTGGGTGCCCGCCCACTTCCCCCGGGACGAATGGGCGCTGGCGCGTTTCGACGGCACCGCCTTGTACGAGCACGCGGACCCCTGGCGCGGCGAGCACCCCGACTGGGGCACCCTGGTGTTCGACTACGGCCGTGCCGAGGTGCGCAATTTCCTGGTGGCCAACGCCTGCTACTGGCTGGAGGAGTTCCACGTCGACGGGCTGCGCGTGGACGCGGTGGCGTCCATGCTGTACCTGGACTACTCGCGGGGCGCGGGCGAGTGGACGCCCAACGTCTACGGCGGCCGGGAGAACCTGGAGGCCATCTCCTTCCTGCAGGAGATGAACGCCACCGTCTACAAGCGCAACCCCGGCGCCGTGACGATCGCCGAGGAGTCCACCGCCTGGCCGGGCGTCACCCGCCCCACCCACCAGGGCGGGCTCGGGTTCGGGTTCAAGTGGAACATGGGCTGGATGCACGACACGCTGGAGTACCTCCGGCGCGACCCGGTGTTCCGGCGGCACCACCACAGCGAGATCACCTTCTCGCTGGTGTACGCGTTCTCGGAGAACTACGTGCTGCCGCTGTCGCACGACGAGGTGGTGCACGGCAAGGGCTCGCTGCTGGGCAAGATGCCCGGCGACGACTGGCAGAGGTTCGCCGGGCTGCGCGTGCTGCTGGCCTACATGTGGACGCACCCGGGCAAGCAGCTGCTGTTCATGGGCGGCGAGTTCGGGCAGGGCACCGAGTGGGCCGAGTCGCGGGCACTGGACTGGTGGCTGCTGGACAACGCCGCCGAGGGCGCCGAGCACTTGGGCGTGCAGCGGCTCGTCCGCGACCTCAACCGCGCCTACCGCAACCTGCCCGCGCTGTGGACGCTGGACAACGACCCCGGCGGGTTCCGCTGGATCAACGCCGACGACGCCGCGGGGAACTGCCTGTCGTACCTGCGCTACGCGGTGCCGCCCGACGAGGATGCGGCCCCCGGGCAGGCGCCCGAGCGGGAGGCCGCGCCGTCCGCCGGGAGCGGCGGGCGGCCGCCCGTCGCCTGCGTGGTGAACTTCGCCAGCATCCCGCACGAGAACTACCGGCTGGGCCTGCCGTGCGCGGGCGGCTGGCGCGAGGTCGTCAACACCGACGCCTACGAGTACGGCGGCGGCGGCGTGGGCAACTTGGGCCGCGTCGAAGCCTCCGCCGGACCCTGGCACGGCTGGCCCGCATCCGCCGTCCTGCGCGTCCCGCCCCTGGGCGCCCTCCTGCTCGCCCCCGAGTGAAATACCAGGTGCACCGCCCTGTGATCTTCGTTCACCGGCTAACGTGACCTTTATGAAGAAGCTCGTGCACGTCCCTTACACCGTGGAGCAGGACGAGGACGGCGGCTGGGCCGCGCATGCTCTGCTGATGCCGGGCGTGGGCGCGCACGGCGAAGGCGACACCCCCGACGAGGCGGTAGCCGATCTCCACGAGGCCCTCATCGGCCTCATCGAGGAGTTCGGCGTCCCCAACGAGCTGACCCTCACCTTGGACGTCGCCTGATGCCGGACATTCCCGCCCTGCGGGACGACCAAGTCGTCCGCGCATTGGAGAAGGCCGGCTTCAAGGTCGTACGGACAAGGGGAAGCCACCACATCATGCGCAATTCGGAACGACGCGGGACCACCGTTCCCGTGCATCCAGGCCGTGACATCAAGAAGGCCACGGTTCGTGGAATTCTGCGCGATGTGGGGATGACGGTCGAGGAATTCCTCACTCTTCTCTAACCTCACCGGCGGTGCGGCGGGAGGCGGGACAGCAGCCAGCGGGGGCCGGTGACGCAGGCGCCTGCAGCGGTGCAGCGGGCGCGCAGTTCGCGGTCGGCGGTGACGACGAGGTAGGTGGCGTCGGGCTCGGCGGCGGTGACCAGCTCGACGATGCGGTCGTCACCGCTGCCGGGCGCGGCCACGACGCTCACCGCGTCGCAGGGCTGCTCGGCGACACCGCGGGCGGCGCCCTCCACCACCAGCACCACCTCGGGGAAGACCCGCTCGTAGGGCAGCACCCCGTCGGGCAGCCCGGTGATCCCGTCGCGCAGCACCGCAAGGTCGTCGCGCAGCCGGGCGTTGGCGCCCGCGCGGTCCCGCCACCAGCCGTCGGCGCGCGCGCCGACCACGTTCGCCGCGTCCACCACCAGTACCAGCCGGGTGAGCATCGTGCTCAGCAGCGGCCAGGTACGGGCGAACGGCTTGAACAGCCGCCTGCCCGCAACCTCCTCGACCGGCACCCAGGCGGCCCTGCGGGTCTCCAGCGACGCGGGACGCACCTCCACAGGGTCGTCCACCGAGGCGATGACGGACGCGAAGTCCCAGCCGCCGTGGTCGTCGGTGCGCACGCCGTGGACGCGGACGGCCCGGGTGTCCAGCGTGCACTCCTCGGCGGTCTCGCGCAGCGCGGCGGCCACCGGGTCCTCGCCGCTGTGCCGTCCGCCGCCGAACATCCCCCACGTCCCGGCGCCATGGCACCACCAGGCCCGCTGCTGCAGCAGCACCCGCAGCAGCCCGTCGCCCGGGTCGCGGTGGAAGAGCAGCAACCCGGCGGCGCCGAACCGCCCCCAGTGCAGGTGCCCGAGGCTGCAGCGCGCCCACCCGTCGCCGTCTCCCATGAGGCGACGATATCCGCATCCGCCCGTTCGATGATCGTCCGACCGTGGCCGGTGCGCCGGGGCTTGCGCATAGGCTGGGGCCATGGTGGATCCCGGCACAGTCGTCACCCTCCTCAAGCAGGCGCGCGAACGGCGCGCCGCCCCGCTGGTCCTGGAACTCGACCTCACCGACGGCCTGGTGGAGACCCCGCCCGCCGACCCGCTGACGGCGATCATGTCGATGCGCCGCAACCACCTACGCGACGTGCTGGACGGATTGCGCCGCGCCCGCGGCGACGAGCGGGTCCGCGCCCTGGTGGTCAAGGTGGCCGGCACCGTCCCGGTGGCGATGGCGCAGGAGGTCCGCGACGCGGTGCGGGCGCTGCGCGAGGCCGGCAAGCTCACCGTCGCGTGGGCCGAGACGTTCGGGGAGGGCGGCCACGGCTCGGTGCCGTACTACCTGGCGACCGCGTTCGAGCGGATCTACCTGCAGCCGTCCGGCGAGGTCGGGCTGACCGGCGTGGCGATGGAGGAGCCGTTTTTGGCCGGGGCCTTGGAGAAGGCGGGCATCCAGCCGCGGTTCGCCAAGCGGCACGAGTACAAGACCATGGCGAACATGTTCATGGAGCAGGGCTACACGCCCGAGCACCGTGAATCGTCCCAGCGCCTGGTCGAGTCGCTCGGCGAGCAACTGGTGGCCGGGATCGCCGCCGCCCGCGGCCTGCCGGAGGACAAGGTCCGCGACCTGATCGACCGGGGTCCGCTGCTGGCCGACGAGGCCCTGGAGGCGGGCCTGGTCGACCGGCTCGGCTACCGCGACCAGGTGTACGCCGACCTGCGCACCGAGGTCGGCGCGCAGGCGCAGCTGCGGTACGTGTCGCGCTACAACCGCACGCAGGGCCTGGCCAAGCGGCTGCCGCAGCCGGGCCGCCAGGACGTCGTCGCGCTGATCAACGGGCAGGGGCCGATCCGGCTCGGCCGCAGCGGACGCGGCGGGCCGCTGCCCACCCAGGGCCCGGCCATGGGCTCGGACACGATCGGCGCCGCGTTCCGCGCCGCGGTCAAGGACGAGCGGGTCAAGGCGATCGTGTTCCGCGTCAACAGCCCCGGCGGGTCGGCGGTGGCGTCCGACGCGATCTGGCGCGAGGTGGTGCTGGCGCGCAAGGCGGGCAAGCCGGTGATCGTGTCGATGGGCAGCGTGGCCGCGTCCGGCGGCTACTACGTCGCCATGGCCGCCGACGCGATCGTGGCGCAGCCCGGCACCATCACCGGGTCGATCGGCGTGGTCGTCGGCAAGGCCGTGGTGAACGGGCTGCTGGACCGGCTGGGCATCGGCATGGGCAGCGTCGCCGACGGCGACCACGCCCGCATGTTCAGCGCCACCAAGGACTTCAGCGACTCCGAATGGGAGCGCATCAACGCCTCCCTGGACCGCATCTACGAGGACTTCACCGCCAAGGCCGCCGAGGGCCGCGGCCTGTCCCGCGAGCGCGTGCACGAACTGGCCCGCGGCCGGGTGTGGACGGGCGCCGACGCCAAGGAGAACGGACTGGTCGACGAGCTCGGCGGCCTCGACCACGCCCTGGACCTGGCCCGTAAGAAGGCCGGGCTGCCCGAGGACGCCCCCGTCCGCTCCTACCCGCACGTGTCCCCGCTGGAGCGGCTGCGCCCGGCCGAGTCCAGCGAGGACCGCACGGCCGCCGCGGCCCGCCTGGACGGCTGGGGCTCGCTGTCCGGCGTCGCCACCCGCCTGGGCCTGCCCGCGGCCGGCCCGCTCACCCTTCCCGGCGTGTGGGAGTTCCGCTGAGCCGGGAGATGAACGTCAGCGTCGCCGATTTCACCGAGGCCGTCGCGGGGTTCGCCACCGGCGTGGTGGTGCTGACCGTCCGCGACGGCCGCGACGACCTGGGCGCGACGGTCACGTCGTTCATGTCGGTGTCGCTGGAGCCGCCGATGGTGCTGGCCGGGGTCACGGCCACGTCCTACCTGTGCGAGGTCCTGCGGCGCCGGGACCGCTGGGCCGCGACCGTGCTGAGCGCGGGGCAGCGCGCCCTCGCGGGCCGTTTCGCCGCCGCGGGCCGGCCCAGCGCCCGCCTCCTGCTGGCGGGCGAGCCGCACCACCGGGGGTCCCGCTCGGAGGCCCTCATCGCCGACGACGGCGTGGCCGCCCTCGAATGCGAGACGCGGCAGCGCATCGAGGCGGGCGACCACGTCCTGTTCGTCGCCGAGGTGCTGTCGGCCGACTACATCGCCCGCCGCCGCGACCCGCTGATCCGCGTGCACCGCCGCTACCTGGGCGGGTCCTGACGGCTATGCCGGGACGCGGCGTCCCGCCTTCCACACGGCGGCGACCTGCGGAACCCCGGGGCGGTAGGCGAGGTGGACGTGGGATGGGGCGTCCAGCACGAGCACGTCGGCGCGCGCGCCGGGGGCCAGGCGGCCCACGTCGTCGCGGCGCAGCGCCCGCGCTCCGCCCGCGGTGGCCGCCCACACCGCCTCGGCCGGGGTCATGCGCAGGTCGCGGACGGCGAGCGCGATGCAGAACGGCATGCTGGAGGTGTAGCAGGACCCGGGGTTGCAGTCGGTGGCCAGCGCCACGGTGGCGCCCGCGTCGATCAGCCGCCGCGCGTCCGGGTAGGGCTGGCGGGTGGAGAAGTCGACGCCGGGCAGCAGCGTCGCGACCGTCGCGGCCGAGGCGAGGGCGTCGACGTCGGCGTCGGTGAGATGGGTGCAGTGGTCGGCGGAGGCGGCGCCGAGCTCCACGGCGAGCCGCACCCCCGGGCCGGGGCCGAGCTGGTTGGCGTGGATCCTCGGGGTCAGGCCCGCGCGCACGCCCGCGGTGAGGATCTCCCGGGACTGGTCGGCGTCGAATGCGCCGTCCTCGCAGAACACGTCGATCCAGCGGGCGTGCGGGGCGCACGCGGCGAGCATCTCGGTCGCCACCAGCCGCACGTAGCCTGCGGGGTCGCCGGCGTACTCGGGCGGGACGACGTGGGCGCCCAGGAACGTCACCTCGTCGGCGGTCTCGGCGGCGATGCGCAGGGCCCGTTCCTCCTGCTCCACCGTCAGCCCGTAGCCCGACTTGCACTCGACGGTGGTGGTGCCCTGCCGCGCCATCTCGCCGACGAGCCTGCGCAGGTTGGCCCGCAGGTCTTCGTCGGACGCGGCGCGGGTGCGGGCCACGGTGGTGCGGATGCCGCCCGCGGTGTAGGGGCGGCCGCTCATCCGCGCGGCGAACTCTTCGGCCCGCTCCCCGGCGAACACCAGGTGCGCGTGGGAGTCCACGAAGCCGGGCAGGGCGGCGCGTCCGGCCGCGTCGTACCGTTCGTCCGCGGCGGGCGCCCGCTGCGCGGGGCCGACCCAGGCGATGGCGTCGCCGTCGATCACGACCGCCGCGTCCCTGAGCAGGCCCAGCGCGCCGTCGCCGAGGCCGGGGTCGTTGGTCACCAGCTCGCCGATGTTCGTGATGACGATGCTCACCCGGCCAGCATCGCACCCGCCGCCCGTGGGGCCGGGGCCCGTCCCCGGCGATCCGTCTGACATGCGAGACGGACCGCCGGAGGGCGCTCACTCGTACTCGGTGCCGCCCCTGCGGGTCAGGTACGCGGGCGAGACGAACTTGCCGATCGCGCGGCCGCCCACCACCGGGCTGTAGCGGCCGGTGGCGGTGCGCACCACCACGCCCTCGCGCAGGTGCGCGCCCGTGCCCGACACGGTCTCCTCGCCGGTGGCCAGCTCCATCAGCGCGTCGGCGTCGTACGGCCCCGCGTACAACTCGGGCACGCGCGGCAGGCCCAGCCCGTCGAGGAGTTCGGCCTGCTCGGCGGGGTCCAGCCAGCGCACGTGGCCGTCGGCGCCGGAGACCGCGATGTCGAACACCGCGTAGCCGGGACGCTCGCCCTTGGCGTCGGCTCCGTACGCCAGGTCCTGCACGCCTTTGCCGTACACCTCGCCGAACACGCCGACCCGTTCGACGCCCAGCCGCTCGGCGATGCGCGCGGCGGCCTCGGGAACGCCGTACGCCTCCACCGCCCGCCAGTACAGGTTGGACGCGTCCCGCTTGATCGCCAGCCGTTTGGCGCCGAACCCCTTGGAGGAGACGTACGCCTCGCCGCCGGCCAGCGTGAACGCGCACGCCGTGCCGTGGATCTTCTCCGTGGCCACCACCGGCTCCCCGGCCTCGAACAGCTGCGGGTACCGCTTGATGTCCTCGATCTCGATCCACGGGATGAGGTCGGACGCGGGCTCGACCTCCCCGGCCAGGTGCACCGGGACCGGGGGCACGTACTTGGTGACGCCCAGCTCGGGTGCGAAGTCGCGACCCTGCGCGTGCGCCTCGGCCAGGTCGACGCCGTCCACCGCCCTCGGCACGCACACGATGCCCTGCGACAGCTCGCCGCGCAGCCGGACCGCCTTGACCCGGTTCTTCTTGGAACCGGCCAGCCTGCCGGTGAGGCCGAGCTCCTCGATCAGCTCGTCCGGCAGCACCGCCCCCTCGGGGATGTAGAGCGCCCAGTCCCCGGTCTGGTAGCGGCCCTTGGCGACGACAGCCCGATAGAGACCGACCTGCGCCAGCTCCAGCGCGTCGGCGTTGCCGTGCGGGTGTATGGTCAGCTGTTCGGCGGTGACCCGCAGCGTGGACATCACGGCCCTTTCTCGTACCGTCATGATCTACGCGAACGAGTGTCCGGACCCGGCGTGACCGCGGCAACGCGTTTTTCTCATGCGAACCTCCGCAGCCAGGCGATCTGCCCCGCGAGATCCTCCGGAGTGCCGGCTTCGAGCAGCCGCCCGCCCTCCAGCGCCCACCATCTGCGCGTCGCCAGCCCGTACCAGACGCACGCCCCCGGAAACCGCTCTTCGAGAGCCCGCGCCGCCGGAGTGTGCAGCCGCTCGGCATCGACACCGAACACCCGGAACCCGCTCACCGCCCCGACTCCCGCCGCATGGCCCGGTCGATCAACTCCGCGGTGTCATCGATATCGAGGGCCGGTGGCACCGGCGCCCCGTCTCCCCACCGAAACCACACGCCGTCCCAGACGACCGCCCACTCCCCGCCACCCGCGTCGACCGCCACCAGCACATCCCGCCGCACATGGACGCGGCGCCCGCGTTCGGCGAGCGCCCGCCCGAGCCGCCGCACCATGACGACGGCGTCGGTCCGCGTGATCAGGCTCAGCGCCGCCCGCAGCTCCTCCGCCGACCCGGCCCCCACCTCGGAGACGACGAAGTCGACGCCTTGCACCCCGGCGGGCCGCCTCCGCGCCACCCACCGCCCACCCGCACCCTCAACCCACCACCCGGGGAACTCGGCCGCCAGCCTCGATGTGACCCTGAGACCACAGTTGATCACTCTGCGTGAGTTTGTCATGGCGGGACGTTAGGACGCCCCGCAGCGCAGGGCGGACAGGAAGTTGTCCCCTACCTCTCCCGCCGCGCGGACGCACACCGCGCCCTGAATTGACACTGTTCGCGGAGAAAACCCCGGCCAGGGGCGTTAGACGAGGAGGCCGATGCGGTCGGCCAGGTCGTGGGCGTCTTGGCGGAGGCTGGGTGGGCCTTCTTGGGCCAGCTCGGTGACCATTCGGCGGGCGTAGCCGTTGTAGCGGATCGTTTCGGGTGCGGCGGCGTACGCGTTGTCGAGCGCGTGCAGTGCCGCCTCCTCGTCGCCGGCGAGGCGCCATGCGCGTGCCACCTCGATGAGATGGCGGCCCTTGCGGGGGTGCGACGGGATGGCGGCGGCGGCCGTCCGGGCCGCCTGCCTGCGCGCCTCGCCGCCCTGCCGCCCTTCGACCGCCACCGTGACCGCGTGCGGACCCATGATCACCCTGCTGAACGACGTCATCGGCTCGTAGAAGTCCGGCGGCAGGGACTCAGCGATCTGCTGCGCCTTCTCCCACCACCGCCACGCCGTTCCCCGCTGTCCGGCGCAGGCCGCCGTGTAGGCGACCTCGTGGTGGAGGGCGCCCCACAGCGCCCGCAGCTCGTCATCGGCGTCGTCGGCACAGCCTCTGAGCAGGTCGAGCCCCTCGCGGTTGACGGCCTCGGCCGCGTCGAAGTCGCCCGCGTCCCGGTGGGCTTGTGCGGCCAGCCACACGGCCCCGGCGAACGCGCGCGCGTCCCCGGACTCTTCGGCCGCCATGATCGAACGCTCGACCACGCGCCACAGCAGGTCGGGCGACGGCTGGTAGGCGAGGAAGAACTGGGCGAGGTTGTAGACGCGCGCCAGCAGCGACAGCGCGTGCCGCCGCTGCGCTCCCTCGTAGGCGCGCACGGCGTTCTTGGCGTCCTTGATCAGGTCGGGCAGCAGCGCACCGAGGACGGTGCGGTGGTCGGGAGCCGCATGACGCGCCCGCCACGCCGCGCTCAGCCGCGCCTCCAGGTGGTCCAGCGGGCTGGGCGGATCGGTCATGGACACCGACACCGAGTTGATGGCGTCCCGGACGACGGGCAGCGCCGGATGCCCGGGGCCGCGGAACATGCTGGTGGGCAGCGGCCGCCCGCCCGTGAGTTGCGCGATGTCGCGCAGTCGCAGGGCTTCGGCGAGGCTGAGCACGGTCGGCAGCTTGAGTTCCCTGATCTCCCCGCGCTCCACCGCCTTCACCCAGCGGGCGCTCTTGCCGACCAGCCCGCCGAGAATCTCGCGGCTCATGCCGCGCCGCCGCCGGAAGTACTGGACCCGCTGCCCCACCGACAGCTCCGGGTCGGCCGGATCGATGTCACGCATGAGCCCGCACCTTTCGAAGACCCGCCGCCTTCAGGCTACGAGCCGCCCCGCCCGCGCGTCAGGCCCTCACCACGCGGAATCTACATGCGCCCAGAGGCCGCAGGATGAAACCTCGTTAGAATGATGCAGGCTGGGGCGAGCCCCCTTGCCTATCGGAGGACATCATGAGCGTCGTGCTTGTACCGATCACGGTAGAGCAGGACGAGGACGGCGTCTGGAATGCCCGGGCGGTTCTCGGCCCCAAAAACTTCGTCTACGGCTACGGCGATACACCGGAAGAAGCCAGGGCCGACGTGCAGGCGGGAATCCAGGACGTGTTCGATCACGAGGGTGTGCCGGCAGATCTCGGTCACGTCCAGCGGAGTGGTGTATGAGTCGGCCTCCGCGTGATCCTGTTTCTGCAGGTTAAGCAGTGATCGCCTGCTGGTCGGTCCCGTCCCCGCAAGGACCGCCGTCAATCACCCGCAGTCTGGCTTTGGCGAGGAACTCCAGGCCCATGTAGCGGCGGCCCTCGGTCCACTCGTCGGTCTGCTCCATCAGCACGGCGCCGACGAGGCGGAGGACCGCGGTGCGGTCGGGGAAGATCCCGACCACGTCGGTGCGCCGCCGGATCTCCTTGTTGAGGCGTTCCTGCGGGTTGTTCGACCAGATCTGCCGCCAGATCTGGCGAGGGAAGCCGGTGAAGGCCAACAGGTCGTCACGGGCCTCGTCCAGATGCTGCGCGGCCTCGGGGTGCTTGGCCTCCAACGAATCCACCACGCGGGCGTGCT
>NZ_BSTN01000024.1 GCF_030269545.1 Actinomadura sp. NBRC 104425
CCTGCGCGTCCACTTGGCAGGCCTGCCAGGGCGTTTACCCTCTGGGAGCAGCCGCTCCAGCACCCGCCACTGCCGGTCGGTCAAGTCCTTGCGCCCCGCGATCGATACCCTGGCCATCGAGGTCTCCTGCAGATGGTCTTCTTGGTCGTTGATCCATCTACCGGAGACCTCACCTGTATCCAGGCACCGACATGCCGCGACCGAACCGACAACCAGGACTTTCTAAACACGGCCTAGAGGTAGACCTGTCCCGCCGAGGCCGCAGTAGCCGTTCGGGTTCTTGGCGTCCGACAGGTACTGCTGGTGGTAGGCCTCGGCGAAGTAGAAGGGGGAGGCCGCGGTGATCTCGGTGGTGATGCGGCCGTAGCCGGCTTCGGTGAGGACCTTCTGGTAGGCGTCGCGGGAGGCTTCGGCGGCCTTGCGCTGGGAGTCGTCCTGGTAGAAGACGGCCGAGCGGTACTGGGTTCCGATGTCGTTGCCCTGCCGCATGCCCTGGGTGGGGTCGTGGGCTTCCCAGAAGACGCGTAGGAGATCGTCGTAGGAGATCCGGGCCGGGTCGTAGACGACGCGGACGGTCTCGGTGTGGCCGGTCAGGCCGGTGCAGACCTCTTCGTAGGTGGGGTTGGGGGTGTAGCCGCCCTCGTAGCCGACGGCCGTGCTGACGACGCCGGGCGTCTGCCAGAACTTGCGTTCGGCGCCCCAGAAGCAGCCCAGCGCGAACTCGGCGACCGCGGAGCCCTCCGGGTAGGGCGGGGCGAGCGGGGCGTCGAGGACCTCGTGGCGAGGCGGGACGGGCATCGGCTCCTCCCGGCCGGGGAGCGCCTTCTCCGGGGAGACCATCTCGGTCTTCGCAAAGCCGAACATGTCTTCCAGACTAACGCGCGGACGCGGCGGCCATCAGGGGCCCGTCAGGAGTGTGTCCGGGTTTGACAGATTACGTCCTGATACCGTGATGCCCGTGGTGGATCGTCGGGGGATGCTGGCAGGCGTCGCCGCCTACGCGCTGTGGGGGCTGTTCCCGCTCTACTGGCCGCTGCTGAAGCCGGCAGGGTCGATGGAGATCCTGGCTCACCGGATCATGTGGTCGCTGGTGGCCGTGCTGGTGATGTGCGCGGTGCTGCGGCACTGGGGGTGGGTGCGCGCCGTCGGCGGGCGCCGGCTCGCACTGCTGACCGTCGCGGCCGTGGTGATCAGCGCCAACTGGGGCACCTACATCTACGCCGTCAACACCGGCCACACGATCGAGGCGTCGCTGGGGTACTTCATCAACCCGCTGATCAGCATCCTGCTCGGCGTGGTGGTGTTCCGGGAGCGGCTGCGGGCCGGGCAGTGGGCGGCGGTCGGGTTGGGTGCGGCGGCCGTCGCGGTGCTCACCGCCGACTACGGACGGCTGCCGTGGATCGCGCTGGTGCTCGCCTGCTCCTTCGGGACGTACGGGCTGGTCAAGAAGTTCGCCAACATGCCGTCGGTGGAGAGCCTGGCGGTGGAGACCGCGGTGATGTTCGTACCGGCGCTCGTGCTCGCGCTGGCGCTGGAGGCGGACGGCTCGGCGGCGTTCGGGCGCCACGGGGCGGGCAACATGGCGCTGCTGGCCGGCGCCGGGGTGGTGACCGCGATCCCGCTGCTGCTGTTCAACTCGGCGGCGACGCGGATCCCGATGAGCACGGTCGGCATGCTGCAGTACCTGGCGCCGGTGCTGCAGTTTTTGATCGGGCTGCTGGTGCAGCACGAGCAGATGCCGGCCAGCAGGTGGATCGGGTTCCTGCTGGTGTGGGCGGCGCTGATCGTGCTGACGGCGGACGGCATGTCGGCGGGCCGCCGGGCACGCCGGGCGGTGCGCTCCCCGGCCCCCGAGACCGCATGACCATTTCGGACGTTTCGATACATCCCTAGAGGTGGTGCCCGGAAGCCACTAGAGTGCCGACAGTCACGTCCCGCGGACGGCGCGTCCGCGGTGGACGGCACGTCCCCTGTCACCATCCCGAGGAGTACGGTTGCGCCTGCGCGGCATCGCCGTGGTCGGCACGGCCCTGGTCGCCGCCGGCCTGGTCTGCCCGGTCTCCGGACAGGCCACGGCGATCGGCGCGCGGCCGGTGCTGGTATCTCCGAACACGCCGCGCCCGGGCGAGCGGGTCGACGTCACGGTGCCCGGCTGCGACGCGGCGGGACCCGGGCGGCGCTGGGCCCGGTCGGCGGCGTTCACCAGGACGGTCACGCTGACCGGCGACGACGACTACGGCGTCGGCACGGCGGTGGTCCGCCGCGACGCGCGTCCCGGTGTGTACGACGTGACGGCCCGCTGCGGCGACCGGACGATCGTCGGCGGCATCAAGGTGTCCACCAAGCGGCCGTGGTCCGTCCTGCTACCGACGCCGCTGAACGCGCACATCGCCGACGCCGGTCGCCTCAAGGGCTGACGACACCCGTTTTATCCCTTTTGCCGGAATAAGCATGCACGCTATGCGGATAGCCGGAAAATCGATACTTCGTTCGACTGATCATGGCGAATAAATAACGCAGCGTGATTATCGGCGATCAGCCGTCACGCTGCGTTTTGTCAGGGCGCCTCAACAGCGCAGACAACGCGCCGGCAAGTGAGGAAGGTCACTCCCACGAGCCACAAAAGTCAACATGCGCACCCTTGATCGCGTTAATTGATCATGCGATACTTCCCCAGAAACGCCCATAACGTACAAGTTTCTCAAAAGCCAATAAACGCCTAGCTGCTCCCATCTCTTCCGCGTCGGGAATGCACCGCGAGAGGTCGAGGATGTCCGTCGGAACAGGCACCGCGCACAGGCGTAGGCCCTCCCTCTCGCGACCCGGCTCCCCTGTCAGGCGGCACCCGGCGGCCTGGCGGCCCGCCTGCCGCCGTCCCCGCGCGCGGCCTCCGGTGGCGCACACCGGTGTCACCGCAGGACGTCCGGGCACAGGAGCCGTGACCGGGATCGCGGGGAGCCGCCGATCGCCGGCAGAGGCAGGGACCGACAGGCACGCCCCGGCACCGCGGTTCGCGGGCTCGGCGAGCGGCAGGGCGGCCCGTCCGGCCGCCCGAAAGCTCCGCGGGCCGGCGCGGGACGCTCTCGGCGCGTCGAAGGAGATCGGCAACGCCCGGTCCGGACAGCGCCGACAGCTTCGGCTCCGACCTCGTCGACCTCTCACACCGGATCCTCGCTTTCGACGCGCCCGCGCTGGAGCGGCTGGACGAGCCGCAGGCGGCCGGCCGGCAGGCGCAGCGGCTGCTCGACGACCTGGCCTCCTTCTGCCGAGACGCCGAGCGGAGCGGCCTCAACGCGCCGCCGCTCGGCGTGAGCCGGGACGAGGCGACCGCGCGGCTCGGCGCGCTCGTCGACCGCTGCCGCCGCATGATCGAGCCCCCGCGGGCGGGCTGCCCCCGGGACGCGGCCTACCTGAACGCCAGACCGGCTCATACGGCCGCACCGATCACCGGGGCGAGCTGTGAGCCACACCATCCCCTCCCACGGCATGGACGACTGGAGCGAGCAGTGACAGTGGGCGACGCCATCTCCGTACGCACAGCCTCCGCAAGCACACAGGAACCGTCCGGCACGGAGGCCGACCTGGCCGCGGCCGCCCGTGAGCTGGTCGGCGGGCTCCTGGCCGAGCCCTGGGGGCAGGTGTCCCCGTCGATCTACGAGACCGGCAAGCTGGTGACCCTGGCCCCGTGGCTCACCGGCCACGGCAGGCGCGTGCGGTACCTGCTGTCGACGCAGCGGCCCGACGGCGGCTGGGGCGCGCCGGGCGGCTACGCCATGGTCCCGACGCTGAGCGCGGTGGAGGCGTTGCTGACGTCTTTGGACCGCGACAAAGGCGCCGCGCAGGCCGCCGAGCCGGGCGAACTGCTCGTGGCCGCCGACCGGGGGCTGCGGATGCTGGAGCGGCTGCTGCCCGCGCTCGACGCCGACGGCGTGCCGGACATGCCCGCGGTCGATCTCATCGCCGCCTCCCTCGTCGACTCGATCAACCGGCGGCTGGACGAGCTGGAGCGGACACGGCCGGACCTGGCCCGGTCCGTCTGGTCGCCGGGGGCCCGGCTCGGCCTGCCGCCCGGGCTGGACGACTCCCGGCTGGTCAAGATCCGCAAGGTGCTGGCGGCCGGCATCGCACCGCCCGACAAGGTGGTGCACGCGCTGGAGACCGTCGCCGACCTGGCCCGGGGCACCGCGGCGGTCCGACCGGCCGGCACGGGCACGATCGGCGCGTCCCCGGCGGCCACCGCGGCGTGGCTGGACGAGCGGTCCGCCGGCGATCCGGGCAACCCGGCGCGGATCTTCCTGGAGGCGGTCGTGAGCCGCCACGGCGGGCTGGCGCCGTGCGGCTTTCCCATCACCGTCTTCGAGCGGGGCTGGGTGCTGTCCATCCTGGCGCGCGCGGGTCTGGTGTCGTCGGTGCCGGCCGACCTGCGGACGAGCCTTCAAGACGCGCTCGGCCCGACCGGGACCCCCGCGGCGGAGGGGCTGCCGGCCGACGCGGACACCTCGTCCGGCGCCCTGTACGCCCTCGCCCTGCTCGGCGCGCCCACACCACCCGACCCGCTGTGGACGTACGAGACGGACACGCACATCTGCACCTGGCCCGGCGAGGACGGCTTCTCCGTGACGACGAACGCGCACGCGCTCGAAGCCTTCGGCGCCTACCTGCGGCACATCACGGCGAACGGCGCCTCCCGGCCGGACGGGACCGGCCGCGGCGGTCCCGTCCCCGTCGAGCGGTACCGGGCGACCGTCGACAAGCTCGTCTCGGTGCTGCGCCGGAACCAGCACGCGGACGGGAGCTGGACCGACCGGTGGCACGTCTCCCCCTACTACGCCACCATGTCCTGCGTGCTGGCTTTGCAGCACTTCGGCGGGCCCGAGGCGGCGGCCGCGGTCGAGCAGGCCCGGCGCTGGGTCCTCGACACCCGGCGGCCCGACGGGTCGTGGGGGCTGTGGTCGGGGACGGCCGAGGAAACGGCTTATGCCGTGCAAACCCTGCTGCCCAACACCGACACCTCCGAAGGACTGCGAAAAGTCGTTGCGCAGGCCAATGAATTCCTCTTGAGCCACGAAGTCGGACAAAACGGATACGGTGCCGGGCCGGCGCTGTGGCACGACAAGGATCTGTACCACCCCACCGCCATCGTCCGGGCGTCCGTTCTCGCCGCACGCCACCTGGCGCGCCGCCATCTGGGCGCGGAAGACTGAGTGGGAGCGCGCCCACGGCACCCTTGTCATGAACATCACACAAATGCGTGCCGTGGGCGCTTCCGAAGGTCAGAGCAATACACGCCTGATCACGTCGGCGTGATTCCGCATTAGCGCGACTCAGTGGGAACAAGGTACGCCAAGGCGGGCACCGACGTTGCTAAGGTACTTGCGCGTGCCATGCGGTCCACCTGACCGCACCGGATACCGGGACCCCTCCGGCTCGCCGCCGTCAGCCACCCTCATGACGGGCACCGAGTCCCCCGGGAGCCCATCTGAGGACTCACTGAGGACAAGCCGATGCGTTTCCGCAACTCGCGCCTGCGGACCAGGAGCACCGCCCTGCGCGCCTTCGCCGCATGGGCGCCCCTGCACGAGTTCCGGGCGTCGGTCCGCGGCGGTGGCGCCTGCGGGGCCACCGACCGGCGTCCCTGGGCGACGGTGGAGTCGGCCGGACACGCGGTCCGCGACGTCCCCCACCCGCTGAACGCGGTGTCGTCCTTCCCGCCGGACACGGTGGTGCAGGTCGGCGGGCACGCGGCGGCCGACGGCCTCGCCACCGACATCGACGGCCGGGGCATGACCGACGAGAAGTCGGCGCAGATCAACGAGCGGATCGCCGGCTCGGCAGAGCGGTACGGCGTGCAGGTGTCGCGCAAGCGCTCGGCCCACGGCGGCACCACCGCCGTCGCGGTCATCCCCCGCGCGCCGGTGGTCGAGCCGTCGGGCCTGCAGACCACCGCCAAGCCGCAGCAGACCACCGCGACGGCCGTGCGGAAGACCGCGGTGCCGGGCGGCCCCGGGGAGCACCGCCTGCCGGTCGCGGTCCCCTCTCTCACTTCCGAGCGTCCGGCGGCCCACTCCAACGGGTGGGGCGCCGCCTCGTCCACCGGCCGCGGCGGCGACGCTCGCACGGCCGGAGACGACAAGAGCGACGACGCGCCCGCCAAGGCCCGTACGCGTCCCGGCAGGGGGATCGCGAACGGCGCCGCGCGTCCCGAGGACGATTCCGAACCGCCGGAGGAGCAGCCAACCGTGCCCGAGAACGCCAGCACACCGTCCGGTCTGCCCGTCCGGGTCCCCCAGGCCAACCTGGTCTCGCCGCTGCGCGAGGCGGCGCAGGACGAGCGGCAGGACGAGGAGCCGGACGAGCCGGGCGGTCGCTCCCCGGAGGAGGTGCTGCGGATCATGGGTTCCTACCAGGAGGGCACCCGCCGCGGGCGTGATGAGGCGGCCCGGACGATGGGCACGCGAGCAGCAGAAGGCGAGGACGATCACTGATGCAGAAGTCTGCTTCGTCGGCCGATTTGGGCTGGTTGCTGGACGATCTGGTGAAGCGGGTGCCGCACGCCCGGCATGCGGTCGTGCTGTCCGCCGACGGCCTGCTGATGGCGGCCTCGCAGGGCATGAGCCAGGACGACGGCGAGCACCTGGCCGCCGTGGCGTCGGGCATCCAGAGCCTGGCCAAGGGCGCGGGCATCAGGTTCGACGGCGGTCCCGTCCGGCAGTCCATCATCGAGATGCAGTCGGCGTTCCTGCTGGTCACGGTGGCGGGCAAGGGCGCCTGCCTGGCCGTGCTTGCCGACGAGGCGGCCGACGTGGGCCTGATCGCCTACGAGATGGCCATGCTGGTCGGCAGCATGGGCCATCATCTGACGTCTCCGGCGCGGGTGCCGGGTGCCGAGGACCGGGCCGAGTGATGATGCCTCCCGAGGACGACGCAATGCCGCCCGAGGCCACAGGCGAACACACGCCCGACCAGCAGTGGTCCGACGGGCAGTGGTCCGACGGGCAGTGGTCCGAGGACAGCACCGGCCCAATGGTCCGCCCGTACGTGATGACCAGCGGCCGACTCGAACCCACCCGCGGCCACTTCGACCTCATCACCCTGGTCGTCGCCATCGGCCCCCTCCCCGACGGCGAGGTCGGACTCACCCCCGAACACCTGGCCATCCTGCAGCTGTGCCAGGAGGTCATGTCGGTCGCCGAACTCACCGGCCACCTGAACCTCCCCGTCGCCACCGTGCGCGTCCTGCTGGGCGACCTGCTCGACAAAGGGCTGATCACCATGCAGGAACCACACCCCGAAGCGGACATGCACGACATCAGGCTCTACAAGGCGGTGATCGATGGTCTCCGGGCCCTCTAAGCGCACGCCGAACGCCCGCAAACTCCCCACCGCGGTCAAAATCGTGATCGCAGGCGGCTTCGGCGTCGGCAAGACCACCATGGTCGGCACGGTCTCGGAGACCCAACCCCTGCGCACCGAAGAACTCCTCACCGACCGCAGCATCGGCATCGACGACGTCTCCGGCGTCGAACGCAAGACCACCACCACCGTCGCCATGGACTTCGGCCGCATCACCATGCGCGACGAATACGTCCTCTACCTCTTCGGCACCCCCGGCCAAGAACGCTTCTGGTTCATGTGGGACGAAGTCGCCCTCGGCGCCCTGGGCGCCGTCGTGCTGGCCGACACCCGACGGCTCAAGGACTGCTTCCCCTCGGTCGACTACTTCGAACGCCGCGGCACCCCCTTCGTCGTCGCCGTCAACTGCTTCGAAGGCGCCCGCCAATACGAACTCGGCGAAATCGAAACCGCACTCAACCTCGGCCCCAACGTCCCCGTCATGCTCTGCGACGCCCGCAAACTCGACTCCTGCAAGAACGTCCTGATCAACCTGGTCATGCACGCCATGAAAGTCCGCGGGCTGGACCCCGTCGCGCAGGTCTGATCCAGTGGCTGCCGAAGTCGGCCGGCTTCGGCAGCCGCTCGCCTTCCACCGGCCGACCGGCAACCCGGTTTCGAGTTGCAGCTGCTGGGGCGGTCGGCCCGTTCCACCCGGGGCATTCTGCGGCCATGCAGGCCACTGGGTGCCCTGCGGGTGGTTACAGCCGCACGGCGTGCCGGAGCCTGCCACGGTTGCCCATGTGACGCCGCCCGCGCGAGACACGGCGGCGTGACCGGCGCATCGCGTGGTGCAGCGGGGACCTGGACTTCGGACGTCCGCCCCTACGGCTCTTGAGCAGGCCGCTGCGGGAGCGGAAGAAGCGGGTCCGCGCCACGGGCGGGCGCGGGCTTGTGCTCGCGGCCGCCGGGCGTATCCCGATCGTGCCCGCCGTCGCCGGTGCACTCGGCGCGGTCGTCGCGCCGCGGACTCCACATCCCGTCCCTGTACCGGGCCCACGTCTTGCACAGATCAAGGTGGTCGGGGATTCGCGCGGCGTATCGGGCAGCACCGCCGTGCGCACGCATGGCCGCGAGCCGGCAGGCCATGGGGATCGTCTCGGTCCGCCATCCCGGCCCTGCGATGGGCATGCACGTACCCGTCCCTCCCCTGCCGGTCGCCTTGACCGACACTGTTACGATCAACGGCGGACACTGTAATGCCATGCGCATGCGCGCGCGGCACGATCGTTGACGTCGGCCTGCACCCGGCCTCCGGGCCCGGTCAGCGTTTGACGCGGATGCCCGGGAGAGACCCCGCCCACGCCGACCTGGTCCGCCATATTCGGCGGGGCGGGAGGACGGCTCCGTACGGGCGGTTCTCGGGCTGGGCGTCGGCCGCACCGGAAACAAGGTCGGTGATCAGTGCATGGTGCGGGTCGGGCGTGGACCGGCCGGTACGGCGGGCATGAATCGTGATCTTGGCGGGGCCGGGGGCTGCGGTCGGCCCGTCACGCAGGACAGGCGCCCAACCGCCGGGATGGCTGGCCGACCGGTACCCCTGGGTACCTGTTGCGCGGATACCTGTCCATGCTCTGATCTTCGAGCCGTGGCACGACAACGTGCTGTCGCCGCGGGACGAGCGTCGGTCACGCCGGTGATGGGGCAGGATGCAGCATCCGGCTGGGGCGCGAGGGGGACGCCATGGCGGCGGTCCGCGGCTCCGTCTGCGCGTCCGCCCTCGACCACGTCAGCTCTCTGGTTTGCTGCGGTTTGTCGCTGAAGATCACGGGCATGATCATCGGGGCGACTGCCATCGTCAGCCCGCCGCGTCGGGCCCCCTGGCCCCGCTACCCCGGCGCGCGGGTTCACCTGGTGACTCATAACCGCCACCCGAATCGATCTTGTAAGAAGATTGCACCATATGTGATACTTCGCTGCGGAGTGGTGCAAGGATCAGCGCGTTGTCTACTTTGTGGTGGAGTTCGCCAAGTGCAGACGAGAAATCGGTCACCCGCGCTACCTGCAGGCCGGACGTAATGGCATGAACCACGCCGCGCGACGGGGGACTCGCGAGACGCGAGGGGCGCACCTGTAAGTCCCATAGCTCTGCCAGGCCAAGGCCGCGTCTTGGAAAGGGGCCGCGTTGTCGATCACCGCCGACCACACCCGCACTACCCACCAGCACGCGCGAGACCCGATCAGCATCCCGTTCCGGCGTATCACCCGCGGCCTGCGGAAGACCGGTGACCTGTACAACGCGTTGACCGACATCGTGCAGGAGCATCAGGGCGGCATCTGCCGGCTGAACATGCTGGCGTTCCGCCCGTACCTGGTCACCCGGCCGGAACACGTCGAGCACGTGCTGCACGGAGCCACGGCCGAGAACTACCCGCGCGAAGGCATGATGTGGAAGCCGATGCAGCGGCTGGTGGGAGAGCAGGGCATCGGCACGCACGGCCCGACGCACCGGGCGGCGCGCGCCGCCCTGCAGCCCGCGTTCACCGGACGCGCGTTCCGCAACGCGTTCGACGGGCTCGCCGCCGCCATCGACGAGGCGGTGGACGACCTGGTCCAGCGCAGCGCCGACGGGCGGCAGCTCGACTGCTACATAGAGATGACCGGCATCATCCACCGGGCCGTCAACAACGTCTTTTTCGGCAGCAGGATCTCGCTTGAGGATTCCGCGGTGGTCGGCGAGGCCATCCGCGTCGCCGTGACCAGTTTCGCCGCCCGGCTCGCACTGCCGTGGGCGCCGAACTGGGTGCCGCTGCCGGGAGACAGGCGCTTCCGCCACGCGGTGGCCACCGTCGACAAACTGGTGCTGCCGCTGGTGCGGATGGCCCGGGAGGAGGGGGCCGACGCCCCCGGGATCGCCGGGATGCTCGCCCGCGCCGGCCGCACCGATCAGCAGATCCGCGACGACCTCGTCGCCACCTTCGTCGCGGGGTCGGAGAGCACGGCCGTGGCCCTCACCTGGCTGTGGCCCGTGCTGGAGCAGCACCCGGACGTGGCCGAGCGCATGTACGCCGAGGTCGACGCGGTGATCGCTTCCGGTTCGCCGAGCTGGGACCAGGTGCAGCGGCAGATGCCCTACACCAGGCAGGTGCTCAAGGAGCTGCTGCGGATCTACTCGGTTGGCTGGATCATCCCGCGCAAGTCCCGAGACGACGACGTGATCGACGGTGTGCGGATCAAGGGCGGCTCGTACATCATCATCAGCCCGTATCTCACCCACCGGGTGCCGGACGTGTGGCCCGATCCCCTCCGCTTCGATCCCGACCGCCATGACCCGGCCCTGTCCGCCGACCGGCACCGGCTCGCCTACCTGGCGTTCGGGTACGGCGAGCACAGCTGCGTCGGCCAGCCGTTCTTCTTCCTCGAAGCCCTGCTGATCCTGACGGCCCTGCTGCGCCGCTGCCGTCCCGTCGTGCAGCGGGGCACGACCGAGCTCAAACCGCGGGTGTCGCTGGCGCTGATCCCCAACCAGCCAGTCCAGATCGTTCTGGAGCCCCGGGCGCGGGCCGCGCAGCACTAGACTGCCGCAGCCGTTTCATGATCGGCGCGGGGCGGGCACCGCTCCGCGCCGCGCGGGTCGTCCGGCAGGCGACGCCCGCCGACGCCGCAGGGCGCGTCCTCGCCGGGCACTGCCGCCGGCGGCTCGGCGACCGACAGGTGCCGAACACAACAAGGAGTAGGGCGTGGAAGAGACCGCCGCAGACCACCGCTCCGCCCAAGGGACGGTGGGGCGCGACCTGCTGGACTGCCAGGCAGATCTGGACCAGGCCAGGGAGCGGTACCGCGATCTGTTCCCCTCTCCTCCGTTCAGCCGGAAGGTCACCTTCGGTGTGGCCGCGGCGGTCACCGCGCAGGCCCCCGGCTGCACCACCGAGCAGCTGCGGCCGAGCGCGCGCACCAGCCTGTGGATCTTCGGGCTGGACTACATCGTCGACACCCTGGCGACCGAGGCCGACCAGGTGCACGACGCCGTACAGCGATGCCGGAGCGTCGCCGACGGCGGCCGTCCCGCGCCCGGCGACACGCTCGCGGAGTTCCTGGCCGACCTGCGCGACGAGCTGGCCGCCGCGCCGGCCTACGGCATGCTGCAGCCGCGCTGGCGCAAAGCGCTGGACCGCATGCTGACCGCCATGGTCCGCGAATGGCACTGGAAGACCTCCGAGCGGCCCACCCTCGACCAGTACCTGGACAACGCCGACAACTTCGGTTCCACCTGGGTCAACATCACCCACTGGATCGCCACCTGCGACGAGCGGATCCTCGCCTGCCTCGACGAGCTGGAGGAGGCCAGCCAGCGGGTCCAGCAGGTGCTGCGGCTGTACAACGACCTGGCCACCCAGGAGCGGGACCGCACCTGGGGCGAGAACGGCGACCTGAACGCGCTGGCCCTGGTCGACGGCGACGAAGGCGCCGTCCAGCGCACGATCGACGACCTGCTGGCCGACTGCCGCCGGCTGCTGGAGCCGCTGCGCGACCGCTGCCCGCACGCAGCCGCCTACCTGCACCGGCAGATCGAGTTCAGCCGGAACTTCTACGTCCGCCGCCGCGACGACTACTGGGACCGGATGTAGTGCTCCCCCGCGCGCGGCGCGAGCGTGCCATACCTGTGGGAGACATTCGACATTCGCTGCGTTATCGACGTTGCTAGTGTTCTCACGAGTCATGTGGGACTGCTGAGGCCGCAGCCTCCGGGCATCCCCACAGCTCTCCTCCCTATGGCACGTGTTGATACGAGGACTGCTGATGCGTTCGCGCCTGCGCAAGGACGGCCGTACCCCCAAGGCTCGTCTGCGGCCGAAGATCACCGTCATGTTGATCGCGCTGTTCGCGCTGTGGATTTTCGCCGCCTGGGTCACCTGGAACGACGCCGGCAACCTGTGGACCGTCCAATCCCGTGACAACACCGCGGGACGCCCCACCAAGACGTTGATCAACGTGCTGCAGGTGGAACGGCGCGCGACGCTGGTGCAGATCGCCCAGTCGGCGACCCGCTCGGGCGGCGCCAAGGCCCAGGTGCGGCGCGACATCCGCGTGCAGACCGACCGCTACGTGGAGCAGTGGCGGAAGAAGGCCTTCAAGGCCGACCAGGAGATCATGCCGTATGTGAAGGAGACGGACCGGCGGTTGCGGAGGCTGGCCGGCGTCCGCGACGGTGCCGACGCCGGTGCCGTCTCGGCGGCCAGTGCGGCGCAGGTGTACAACGACGCCATCGACGCGGCCTTCCGGATCAGCCGTGCCACCGCGGGACTGGACGACCCCGAGCTCGCCGCGGACGGCCGCGCGCTCATCGAGCTGACCCGTGCCCGGGAGATGCTGGCCCGCGAGGACGCCACGGTGGCCGAGGTGCTGACGAAGGGACGGCTCGCCGCCGGCGACTACCAGCGGGTCATCGAGGCCATCAGCGCGCAGCGGCAGGTCACCAGCGACGCCGCCGCGTCCTTGTCGACCGACGCGCGGGACAGGTACGAACGCCTCAGCCAGACCCCCGCGTACGCCCAGATGGAAAGGCTGCAGAACCGGCTGCGCCAGGAGCAGCGCCCCAACGCCCGGGTCGTCGTGCGCCCCGCGGAGTGGCAGCAGGCCACCGAGCAGGTGTTGCAGCAGTGGGACGAGACGATCGACGCCGGCGGTGACCGGCTGGTCGAGCGGTCCTTCCCCATGGCCGCCGGCGTCATCGGGCGTCTGACCGTCGCCGGCGGGCTCGGTCTGGTGGCGGTCATCGCGTCGGCGTGGCTTGCGTTCACCGCGCTGCGCAACCTCGCCCGCGGCCTCAGCGAGCTGCGTTCGGCCGCCGAGGATCTGACCCGCAAGCTGCCGCATGTGGTGGAGCGGCTGCGCAGCGGGGAGAGGGTGGACGTCGACGCCGAGGTTCCGCCGCTGAAGGGCGGCGGGGACGACATCGACCGGGTCGCCAAGGCGTTCAACGAACTGGCGCGGGACGTCGTCTCCTCGACGGTGCGTGAGATCGACATCCACAACCGCCACAAGGAGGCGCTGCAGGAGGTCGCGCAGCGGCCCCAGGCGCTGGTCCGGCAGGCGCTCAGCACGCTCGACGAGCTCGAGCGGCGTCCGGACCTGGGCACCGAGGAACTGCGCCGCCTCTTCGTCGTCGACAACAAGCTGGTGCTGATCGGCCGGTTTTTGGCGAACCTGCAGTTGCTGTCCGGCGGCAGGCAGATCCGCGGTCTGATCCGGCCGCGCAGCCTCTACGACCTGATCCGCGCCGCGATCGGCGAGGTGGAGGACTACGACCGCGTTGTCAGCGAGCCCGTCGCCAAGGACTACTGGGTGATCGGGCCCGCCGTGGACGATCTGGTCCGCGTGCTGGCCGAGCTGATCGAGAACGGGCTGAAGTACTCCCCGTCGCAGAGCCCGGTGCAGATCTCCGTCACCTACCCCGCCAGCGGTGTGGCCATCGAGATCGTCGACCACGGTCTGGGGCTCACGCCGGAGAAGCTGGAGGAGTACAACCACCTGCTGGCGAACCCGCCCGCCGAGCTGGACCCCAAGCACATGGGTCTGTACGTGGTCGCCCAGTGCGCCAAGGCGCGCGGCATCCAGGTCACTCTCATGAGCGGCCCGTACGGGGGCGTTCAGGCGGTCGTCCTGCTGCCGCAGGACCTTCTGACGACCCCTCCGGCCCCGGCCCCCAAGCCCGCGAAGCCTCCTGTCGCCGGCTCGGTTTCGGGTGGCCACGCCGCCGTCTCCAACGGCGGCCGCCCGCAGGGCAGCGCCCCGTCCACCGCGCCCCAGCCGACGTTGAGCCTGGTCCGCTCCGCCCAGCCCAACGGCTCCCGCGACGCCGAGGGGTTGCAGACCCCGGCCACCGGCAATCGGATCCCGCAACGCGCCGAAGCGGAGGACCAGCGCCGTCCCGCCGACAACGGCACCGCAGGCCGGACGGACGAGGGGGCAAAGTCCCTCACCGAGAACGGGCTGCCGATCCGCAGACCGCAGGAGAGCCTCGCCGAACCGCTGCGCGAGCCGACTTCCGCCGACGCCGGTCACGTCGCCGAGGACGCGCCGAACCCCGAGGAGGTCCGCCGCCGCCTCAGCAACTACCAGAGGCTCACCCGCCAAGGCCGCGCCGACGCCCAGCGCACGCAGGCCGCCGACGCGGCAGATGCGCCGGCGCCCGCAGAGACGACCGACAGGGCCCCGGACGGGCAGTGACACGGCGAGGATGATGAACGAGCATTCGCAGCATCCCGAGCACCGCATGATCACGGATGCGGCGCGATCTCACGTCACCCATTCCGGCGCTTCGCGGCACCTGCGGTACCGCGAGTTCCATCCGCTCAGCATGGTCGTCGCCACCGTGCCGATGCGCCTGCCGGAAAACGGCGGAACCAGTCCCGCCATGGGGGGCGCTCTGGCCGGCTTAGAGAGGCTCAGTCCCGAATATCTGCGCCTGCTGGGCTTGTGCCAGCTCCCCCGCAGTGTTCTGGAGATCGCCCATTACTGCGGCGCGGCGACGCACGACAACGTGATGATCCGCGTCCTGCTGGACGACCTGCGCATCCCGGTCGGTGGCCGAGGCCTGCGTGAAGTGCTCAGCGACCTGCTCGACCAGGGCCTCATCCATGTCGAGCATCCCGATTTCGACGTCGAACTGCACGACCCAAGGCTGTATCGCGATCTGGCATTCCACCTCAGGGCTCTGCGAACGACGGCGGGCGCGTCGAGGCACATGCCGTCCCGGGCGGCCTCTGGTCTGTGAGGACCCGGGCACTCGCCGCGCGCAGGCGGCCCTCGGAGTGAAGTACCAGAGGCGCAGAAGGTGAGGACGACAGTGATGCAGAAGTCTGGTTCGCCGGCCGATTTGGGCTGGTTGCTGGACGATCTGGTGAAGCGGGTGCCGCACACTCGGCATGCGGTCGTGCTGTCCGCCGACGGCCTGCTGATGGCGGCCTCGCAGGGCATGAGCCAGGACGACGGCGAGCACCTGGCCGCGATCGCCTCGGGCCTGCACAGCCTGGCCAACAGCGGTGCCGACCGCTTCGACTGCGGCCCGGTGCGGCAGAGCCTGATCGAGATGCAGTCGGCGCTGCTGCTGGTCACGGTGGCGGGCGACGGCGCCCGCCTGGCCGTGCTGGCCGATGAGGAGGCCGACGCCGGGAGTATCGCCTACGAAATGGCGGCGCTCACCGCCAAGATGGGCCATCATCTGACGTCTCCGGCGCGGGTGCCGGGTGCCGAGGACCGGGCCGAGTGATGATGCCTCCCGAGGACGACGCAATGCCGCCCGAGGCCACAGGCGAACACACGCCCGACCAGCAGTGGTCCGACGGGCAGTGGTCCGACGGGCAGTGGTCCGAGGACAGCACCGGCCCAATGGTCCGCCCGTACGTGATGACCAGCGGCCGACTCGAACCCACCCGCGGCCACTTCGACCTCATCACCCTGGTCGTCGCCATCGGCCCCCTCCCCGACGGCGAGGTCGGACTCACCCCCGAACACCTGGCCATCCTGCAGCTGTGCCAGGAGGTCATGTCGGTCGCCGAACTCACCGGCCACCTGAACCTCCCCGTCGCCACCGTGCGCGTCCTGCTGGGCGACCTGCTCGACAAAGGGCTGATCACCATGCAGGAACCACACCCCGAAGCGGACATGCACGACATCAGGCTCTACAAGGCGGTGATCGATGGTCTCCGGGCCCTCTAAGCGCACGCCGAACGCCCGCAAACTCCCCACCGCGGTCAAAATCGTGATCGCAGGCGGCTTCGGCGTCGGCAAGACCACCATGGTCGGCACGGTCTCGGAGACCCAACCCCTGCGCACCGAAGAACTCCTCACCGACCGCAGCATCGGCATCGACGACGTCTCCGGCGTCGAACGCAAGACCACCACCACCGTCGCCATGGACTTCGGCCGCATCACCATGCGCGACGAATACGTCCTCTACCTCTTCGGCACCCCCGGCCAAGAACGCTTCTGGTTCATGTGGGACGAAGTCGCCCTCGGCGCCCTGGGCGCCGTCGTGCTGGCCGACACCCGACGGCTCAAGGACTGCTTCCCCTCGGTCGACTACTTCGAACGCCGCGGCACCCCCTTCGTCGTCGCCGTCAACTGCTTCGAAGGCGCCCGCCAATACGAACTCGGCGAAATCGAAACCGCACTCAACCTCGGCCCCAACGTCCCCGTCATGCTCTGCGACGCCCGCAAACTCGACTCCTGCAAGAACGTCCTGATCAACCTGGTCATGCACGCCATGAAAGTCCGCGGGGTCGGCGAGTTCGCCTCTGCCGGGAAGGTCTGACCGCTCGGGCACGGCCGCGGGCCCGCCGTCCCACCGTGCCCGAAGTCCGCCAAGCCCGCTTCCCGCGAGCAGAATGACCAGATGGGTGACGTGGAGATCCGCACATCGCACACCGCCGAGTTGGACGGCGCGACGCTCGCTTTGATCCGGGCGCTGCTGGACGACGTCTTCGAGGGCGACCTGTCCGACGCCGACTGGGAGCATGCGCTGGGCGGCGTCCACGCACTGGCCTGGGACGGCGCCGAACTGATCGGGCACGCGTCGGTGGTCCAGCGGCGCATGCTGCACGACGGCCGCGCACTGCGCACGGGCTACGTCGAGGCCGTGGGAGTCCGCGGCGACCGGCGGCGCGAGGGCTGCGGCGCCGCCCTCATGGCGGCCATCACACGCGTGCTGACGGGAGCGTACGAACTGGGCGCCCTGTCCGCCGCCGACCAGGCCGGCGAGTTCTATTCGGCGCTCGGCTGGACGCGGTGGCAGGGGCCGACCTACGCGCTCACCCCCCAGGGTGTCGTACGGACCGAGGAAGACGACGACGGCGTCTTCGTGCTCCCCCTGACCGCACCGGTGGACGTGTCCGGCGCACTCACCTGCGACTGGCGCGACGGCGACGTCTGGTGAAGCCACCCCGGGGCTTTCAGGCCGGCTCACACACCGGCAACCGCGCTCCGGCACCGTGGTTGACAGACCTGTCCCGAAAAGGCTCTACAAAAGACATCCGCGCCGAGCACGGGGCCCGGCGCGGAGGGAGAGGCGGACGGACGTCAGCCCGTGCGGGACACCACGTAGTCGCACAGGCCCGTCAGAGCGGCGCGGGCCGGGATGTCGGGCAGCGTCATCAGCTCGGCGCGGGCGTCCTCGGCCCAGGCGCGCAGGTCGGCGCGGGCCTGGTCCATGGCCGGGTGGGCGCGCAGCAGCGTGAGCGCCTCGCGGTGCAGCGCGTCGTCGGTCAGGTCGAGCGTCAGCAGCTCGCGCAGCCGGGCGTCGTCGGGGCCCGAGCCGATGCCGGCCTGCACGTGGTGGATCGGCAGGGTGCGGATGCCCTCCCGCAGGTCCGTGCCGGGCGTCTTGCCGGACTGCTCGGTCTCCGACGCGACGTCCAGGATGTCGTCCGACAACTGGAACGCAACGCCGATCTTCTCGCACGCCGAGGTAATGGTGTCGACGATATGCGCCGGCGCCCCGGCCAGCATGGCGCCGAGCTGGCCGGACGTGGCGATCAGCGACGCGGTCTTGTCGGCCAGCACCTGCAGGTAGTGCTTGAGCGGGTCGGCGTCCGCGGCCGGGCCGACGGTCTCCTGGATCTGGCCGCGCACCAGCCGGGCGAACGAGCGCGCCTGGATGCGCACCGCCTCCGGCCCGAGGTCGGCCAGCAGGTCGGAGGCGCGGGCGAACAGGTAGTCGCCGGTGAGGATGGCGACGGTGTTGGTCCACCGGGCGTTGGCCGACTGGTCGCCGCGGCGCACCGTCGCCTCGTCCATCACGTCGTCGTGGTACAGGGTGGCCAGATGGGTCAGCTCGACCACCACCGCGGCCGGGACGACCCCGGACGCGGTGGGATCCCCGAAGTGCGAGGCGAGCAGCACCAGCGTCGGACGGAACCGCTTGCCGCCCGCCTCCAGCAGGTGCCGGGACGCGTCCGCGAGCAGCGGTACGTCGCTGCGCACCGACTCGCGGAGCAGGTCCTCGACCGCGGCGAGCCGTTCCCGGATGTCCGCCGCGAGACCGTCATCCACTGTCAGGTCGAACGCAACGGCACTACTCACCAGGACCCCCGGTCTACCGGACGAACATCTGCGACGCGGCGTGCCCCGCGAGGTCCAGCACGGGCTGGGGCAGCACGCCGAGTACAACAGTAGCCGTCAGACCGAGCGCGACGGCCGTCGCGGTGGCCGGTCCGGCGACCACCCACGGCCCGTCGGCCTCCGGCTCGGAGAAGAACATCACCACGATCACGCGGACGTAGAAGAACGCCGCGATCGCCGAGGCGACCACGCCGACCACGACCAGCGGGGTGGCCCCGCCCTGCACGGCCGCGCTGAACACCGCGAACTTGCCGGTGAACCCGCTGGTCAGCGGGATACCGGCCATCGCCAGCAGAAAGAAGGCGAACGTTCCGGCCACCACCGGGGAGCGGCGCCCGAGCCCGGCCCAGCGCGACAGGTGCGCGGCCTCGCCGCCCGCGTCCCGCACCATCGAGATCACCGCGAACGCGCCGATCACGGTGAAGCCGTAGGCGGCCAGGTAGAACAGCGAGCCGGACAGGCCGTCGCGGGACGTGGCCACCACGCCCGTGAGCAGGAAGCCCGCGTGCGCGATCGAGGAGTAGGCCAGCATCCGCTTGACGTCGGTCTGGGTGATCGCGATGACCGCGCCGGCGACCATCGTGAGAATCGCCACACCCCACATCGCGGGCCGCCAGTCCCAGCGCAGGTTCTCGAACGCGACGTAGTACACCCGCAGGATCGCGCCGAACGCCGACACCGTGGTGCAGGACGCCATGAGCGCGGTGATCGGGGTCGGGGCGCCCTGGTACACGTCCGGCTTCCACATGTGGAACGGCACCGCGCCCAGCTTGAACAGCAGGCCCACCGACAGCAGCGCGGTCCCGGCCAGCAGCAGCGTCTCCTGGCCGGCATTGCGGCTGAGCTGGTCGGCGATGGCCGACAGCCGCACCGACCCGGCGTAGCCGTACAGCAGCGCCACCCCGTACAGGAAGAACGCCGAGGAGAACGCGCCCAGCAGGAAGTACTTGACCGCGGCCTCCTGCGACAGCAGCCGACGGCGCCGCGCCAGCCCGCACAGCAGGTACAGCGGCAGCGACAGGATCTCCAGCGCCACGAACATGGTCAGCAGGTCGTTGGCGGCCGGGAAGGTGATCATGCCGGCGACCGCGAACGTCATCAGCGGGAACACCTCGGTCTGGGTGCGTCCCGCCGCCGCGGTCGCCTGCTCGGCGTCCGTGCCGGGCAGCGCCGCGGCCTGCGCGGCGAAGTGGCCCTGCCGGCGCTCGGCGATCAGCAGCAGGCTGACCAGCGCCAGCACCAACACGGTGCCCTGCACGAACAGCGTCGGCCCGTCCACGCCGAGCGCGCCCTCGGCGGCGACGTGGAACGGCTTGTCGAAGGCGAGCTTGATCGTACCGAGCAGCGCCGCGATCAGGCCGACGAACGCCACCGTCAGCTGCACCGGGTACCGCCAGGCGCGGCCGACGAACGCCTCCACCAGCACGCCGAGCACGGCCGCGCCGAACATCACCAGGATCGGCGCGATCTGCCCGTACTCGATGTGCGGCGCGGGGATGTCGTTCTGCGCCAGCACGACGCTCACCGAAGTCGAGGTGCTCACGGACGCGCTCCGTTCTCAGCGACGATCTGGGGCGCCGGGTCGGACTTGTCGACCCGGGCCAGCGTGTGCTGCACCGAAGGGTTGATCACATTGAGGACCGGCTGCGGGAAGAAGCCCATCGCCACGATGATCGCGATGATCGGGCCGATGGCGAGCCGTTCGCGCAGCGACAGGTCCTTCATGCCGCCGACGGCCTCCTTGGCCGGGCCGCCCATGGTGCGCTGGTACATCCACAGGATGTAGATGGCGGCCAGGATGATGCCGGTGGCGGCCAGCACCGCGGCCACCCGGTAGCGGGTGAACGTGCCGGTGAGCACGAGGAACTCCGACACGAACGGCGCCAGCCCGGGCAGCGACAGCCCGGCCAGGCCGGCGATCAGGAAGCTGCCCGCCAGCAGCGGCGCCACCTTCTGCACGCCGCCGAACGCGTCGATCCGCGCCGACCGCCGCCGCGTGATCATGAAGCCGACCACCAGGAACAGCGCCCCGGTGGCGAACCCGTGGTTGATCATGTAGAGGGCGGCGCCGGACTGGCCCTGCGAGGTCATCGCGAACACGCCCAGCACGATGAACCCGAAGTGCGACACCGACGTGTAGGCCACCAGCCGCTTGAGGTCCACCTGCCCGATCGCCAGCACCGCGCCGTAGATCACGCTGATCACCGCCAGCGTGATCACCACCGGGGTGGCCCACTTGGCGGCGCCGGGGAACAGCTCCAGGCAGAACCGCAGCATGCCGTAGGTGCCGACCTTGTCCAGCACGCCGACGATCAGCACCAGCGCCCCGACCGGGGACTGCGCCGCCGCGTCCGGCAGCCAGGTGTGCACCGGCACCATCGGCGCCTTGATCGCGAACGCGACGAAGAAGCCGAGGAACAGCCACTTGGCCGTGGTCGGGTCGATCCGCAGCTCGGTCAGCTCGCTGAACAGGAACGTGCCGTGCCCGAGCCCGCCCTCGCTCACCGGGCGGTTCGACAGCGGGTACAGCCAGATGACGGCCACCAGCATCAGCAGCCCGCCGAACAGCGAGTACAGCAGGAACTTGACGGCCGCGTACGAGCGCTGCGCCCCGCCGTAGTACCCGATGAGGAAGTACACCGGGACCAGCATGGCCTCGAAGAAGACGTAGAAGAGGAAGACGTCGGTCGCCGCGAAGACGCCGATCATCATCGCTTCCATGGTCAGCAGCAGCGCGAAGTACGTCTTCACCGACCGGCGCGGCGGCACGTCCACGCCGCCGGAGCGGTCCTCGGCGCGCCAGGACGCCAGGATCACCAGCGGGACGAGGATCACCGACAGGCCGATCAGGGTCAGCGCGACGCCGTCCACGCCGAGCGCCCAGTGCACCCCGAACGCGCGGATCCACCAGTAGGTCTCTTCGAACTGAAAGCGCGGCCCGCCGGTGTCGAACTGGATCGCCATCGCCAGCGCGACCAGCGCGACCAGCACCGACACGCCCAGCGCGGCCTGCTTGGCCAGCTCCTCGCGGGCCCGCGGCAGCAGGCCGACGACCAGCGCGCCCACCGCGGGCAGCGCGATCAGGACGGACAGCCAGGGAAAGTCTTCCATCAGACGTTCACCACCAGCAGCGCCGCCACGACGATGGCCGCACCGAAGAGCATGGACAGGGCATAGGAGCGGACGAACCCGGTCTGTATCCGCCGCAGCCGGCCCGAGCTGCCGCCGATGCCGGCGGCCAGCCCGTTGACCACGCCGTCCACCCCGCGGTTGTCGAACCAGACCGCCAGCCGGGTCAGCCACTGCCCGGGACGCATCAGCAGCGACTCGTTGATGGCGTCGCCGTACAGGTCCTTGCGGGCCGCGACGGTGAGGAACGACCCGGCGGGCGCGCTGCGCGGCACCGGGCGGGCCCCGTACTGCCGCCACGCGATACCGACGCCGATGACCATCAGCACCAGCGTGGCGATGCCCGGCGCGGTGATCCAGTGGAACTCGCTTTCGTGCGGATGCCCGACCACCGGGCCGAGGAAGTCGGCGAACCCGCCGAGGATGAGGAAGCCGCCCGCGAACAGCGACCCGACCGCCAGCAGCATCAGCGGCACGGTCATCACCTTGGGCGACTCGTGCGGGTGCACGCCCTCGTCCCAGCGCTGCTCGCCGTGGAACGTCATGAACATGACCCGGGACATGTAGTAGGCGGTGACGCCCGCGCCGACCAGCGCGCAGGTGCCGAGGATCGCGCCGGACGTGCCGCCCTTGTGGAAGGCGGCCTCGATGATGGCGTCCTTGGTGAACCACCCCGACAGCAGCGGGAACCCGATGATCGCCAGGTAGCCCAGGCCGAACGTGGCCCAGGTGATCACCATGACCGCGCGCAGCGCCCCGTACCGGCGCATGTTCACGTCGTCCTTCATGGCGTGCATGACCGACCCGGCGCCCAGGAACAGCCCGGCCTTGAAGAAGCCGTGCGCGATCAGGTGCGCGATGGCGAAGGCGTACCCGGCCGGGCCCAGCCCGGCGGCCAGCATCATGTAGCCGATCTGCGACATCGTCGAACCGGCCAGGGCCTTCTTGATGTCGTCCTTGCCGCACCCGATGATCGCACCGGCCAGCAGCGTGGCCGCGCCGACGATCGTCACCACCAGCTGCGCGTCCGGCGCCATCTCGTAGATCGGGGCGGACCGAACGATCAGATACACGCCCGCGGTCACCATCGTGGCCGCGTGGATCAGCGCCGACACCGGGGTCGGGCCCTCCATCGCGTCCAGCAGCCAGGACTGCAGCGGCAGCTGCGCCGACTTGCCGCACGCGCCGAGCAGGAGCAGCAGCCCGATCGCGGTGGCCGTGCCGGTGCTCAGCTGGGACGCCGCGCCCACGTGCTCGGCACCCTCACCGAGCACCTGCTCGAACCCGACCGTGCCGAACGTGGCGAACATCAGCATGATCGCGGTGATGAAGCCGAAGTCGCCGACCCGGTTCACCACGAACGCCTTCTTGGCGGCGGTGGCCGCGCTGGGCTTGTGCTGCCAGAACCCGATCAGCAGGTAGGACGCCAGGCCCACGCCCTCCCAGCCGATGAACATGGCCAGGTAGTTGTCGCCCAGCACCAGCAGCAGCATCGCCGCCACGAACAGGTTCAGGTAGGCGAAGAAGCGCCGCCGGTCGGGGTCGTGCTCCATGTAGCCGATGGAGTAGATGTGGATGAGCGAACCCACCCCGGTGATCAGCAGCACGAAGCTGATGGACAGCGGGTCCACCAGCAGCCCCATGTCGACCTTGAACGACCCGACGTCGAAGAACTCCCACAGGTGCAGCATGCGGCGCCGCTGCTCCGGGTCGTAGCCGAGCATCTGGACGAACATCGCCGCGCCCACGACGAAGGACGCCAGCGACATGGCGACGCCGAGCAGATGCCCCCACCGGTCGGTGCGGCGCCCGCCGAGCAGCAGGACCGCCGCACCGGCCAGCGGCAGCGCGATGAGGAGCCAGGCGGCAGCCTGGATGCCTTCCGCTTTCATCCCCGGCCTCTCAGTACTTCAGCAGGTTCGCGTCGTCCACCGACGAGGACCTGCGGGTTCTGAAGATGGTCATGATGATCGCCAGACCCACCACGACCTCCGCGGCGGCCACCACCATCACGAAGAAGGCGATGATCTGGCCTTCGAGGTTGCCGTGCATGCGGGCGAACGACACGAACGCCAGGTTCGCGGCGTTGAGCATGAGCTCGACGCACATGAACACCACGATCGCGTTGCGGCGGACCAGCACGCCCACGCCCCCGATGGTGAACAGGATCGCCGAGAGCGCCAGGTAGTGCCCGGGACTCATTGACCTGCCTCCCCTTCGCTCGTCGCGGCGCCGCCGGAGCCGTCCGCGCCGCCGGCCTCGGGCGAGCCGCCGGACACGGGGGTGCCGCTCTTGGTCTCGCGCCCCTCGGCGCCCGCCGCGTCCGCCTCGGCGGTCGCCGCGCGCACCGCGGTCAGATCCGCCTGGACGGCCGCCGTCTCACTGCCGCCCTCCAGGTCGGCGTGCCGCCGCGCGGTGTCGACGCGGGCCGCGATGATCGGGCTGACCGACAGCTCCGACGGGGTGCCGTCGGGCAGCATCGCCGGCATGTCGACCGCGTTGTGCCGGGCGTAGGTGCCGGGACCGGGCAGCGGGCCGGGGTGCTTGCCGGTCTGAAACCGCCGCTTGGCCAGGTCCTTCTGCGTCGGCTTGGGCGTGGTGCGCTCGCGGTGCGCCAGCACCATCGCGCCCAGCGCCGCCGTGATCAGCAGCGCGCTGGTCGCCTCGAACGCGAACACGTACTTGCCGAACAGCAGCCGCGCCAGGCCGATGACGTTGCCCTCCTGGTTGGCCTGCACCAGCCCGACCGAGTCGTCCAGCGCCGCGTTGCCGAGCCCCGCGGTCACCAGCACCAGGAAGCCGAGCCCGGCGACCGCCGCCCACAGCCGCTGCCCGCGGATCGTCTCCACCAGCGAGTCGGTGGAGCTCACCCCGACCAGCATCAGCACGAACAGGAACAGCATCAGCACCGCGCCGGTGTAGACGATCACCTGGACGAACGCCAGGAACGGCGCCCCCTGGACCGCGTACAGCGCGGCCAGCGACAGCATCACCGCCGCCAGCAGCAGCGCCGAATGCACCGCCCGCCGCATGAAGACCATGCCGAGCGCGGCGCACACCGACACGATCGCCAGCAGCCAGAAGAAGAACGGCTCGCCCGACTGCTTGTCGGCGACCTGCGCCAGCACCGGCGCGTACTGGGCCGCCAGCACCTGCGCGTTCACTTGTCGTCTCCGCTCTTGCGCTTGCGCCGGCCCTCGCGCGCCGCGGCCGCGTCGGCGCTCGCGCGCCCGTCGCCCTCGGCCGGGACGGCGGCCGCGGGCTCCTCGGGCTGCAGGCCGAGGCGGTAGTAGTCCTCCTCGGTCTCGCCGAGCCGCATGGGGTGCGGCGGCGCCTCCATGCCCTCGCGCAGCGGCGCCAGCAGCATGTCCTTGGTGTAGATCAGGCTCTCGCGGCTGTCGTCGGCCAGCTCGTACTCGTTGGTCATCGTCAGCGCCCGGGTGGGGCACGCCTCGATGCACAGGCCGCACAGGATGCAGCGCAGGTAGTTGATCTGGTAGACGCGCCCGTACCGCTCGCCCGGGGAGTAGCGCTCCTCCTCGGTGTTGTCGGCGCCCTCCACGTAGATGGCGTCGGCGGGGCAGGCCCAGGCGCACAGCTCGCACCCGACGCACTTCTCCAGCCCGTCCGGCCACCGGTTGAGCTGGTGCCGGCCGTGGAAGCGCGGCGCGGTCGGCTTCTTGACCTCGGGGTACTGGACGGTCTCGCTCTTCATGAACATCTGGTGGAACGAGACCCCGAACCCCTTGACCGGGTTCAGGAAGTCAGTGAGTCCCACTGGTGACCTCCTTGGACGGGGTACGGGTCTTGCCGGGCTTCCCGTGGTAGTGCGGGGCGTCCATCGGCGGCACCGGGAAGCCGCCCGCCGCGGCGTCCTTCGCAGCGGCGCCCTTGCCCACGCCGCCCGTGACGATGCCGGAGGCGGACTCGGAGGCGGACTCGGCGGCCGCGGCCTTCTCCGCGGAGCCGCCCCGGACCATCTCCCACAGGATGGTGGCGACCAGGACGACGGCGGCGACGACCGCGACGATCAGCATGATCTGCCGGACCTCGTAGCCCTCGTTCTTGAACGCCTGGATGGCGGCGACCAGCACGATCCAGCCGAGCGAGAAGGGCATCAGCACCTTCCAGCCGAGCTTCATGAGCTGGTCGTAGCGGACGCGGGGCAGCGAACCGCGCAGCCAGATGAAGAAGAAGATGAACAGCCACACCTTGACCAGGAACCACAGCACCGGCCACCAGCCCTGGTTGGCGCCCGCCCAGACCGTGGAGATCGGCGCGGGCGCGCGCCAGCCGCCCAGGAACAGGGTGGTGCACAGCGCCGACAGGGTCGCCAGGTTGATGTACTCGGCGAGGAAGAACATCGCGAACTTCAGCGACGAGTACTCGGTGTGGAACCCGCCGACGATCTCGCCCTCGCCCTCGGGCAGGTCGAACGGGATGCGGTTCGACTCGCCCATCATCGTGATCACGTAGACCGCGAAGGACGGGAACAGCAGCACCACGTACCAGGTGTCCGTTTGCGCCGCCACGATCTCCGAGGTCGACATCGTCCCGGCGAACAGGAACACCGCCACGAACGACAGCGACATCGCGATCTCGTAGGAGATGATCTGCGCGGACGAGCGCAGCCCGCCCAGCAGCGAGTACGGCGACATCGACGACCAGCCCGCCAGCACCACGCCGTAGGCGCCCATGGACGCCATCGCCAGCACCAGCAGCACCGCCACCGGCAGGTCGGTGCCCTGCAGCGGGGTGTGGTGCCCGAAGACCGACACCTCGGGGCCGAACGGGATGATGGAGAAGGCGATGAACGCCGGGGCCGCCGACACGATCGGCGCCAGGACGAACACCACCTTGTCGACGCCGCGGGGGACGATGTCCTCCTTCAGCGCCAGCTTGATGCCGTCGGCCAGGCCCTGCAGCAGGCCGAAGGGGCCAGCGCGGTTGGGGCCGACGCGCAACTGCATCCGGCCGATGATGCGCCGCTCGACCCACATCGACAGCAGCACCGTCAGCACGAGGAAGACGAAGATGGCCAGGACCTTGCCCAGGATCAGCCACCAGGGGTCCTTGCCGAAGTCCTCCAGCGTGGGGCCCGTCTCGGCGGGCGCGGCGGCCAGCGCGGTCAGGCTCATGCGGCACCTCCAGGCGTGGTCGCGGAGCCGGCTGCGGCGCCGTCACCCGCGGCGATCTTGACGATCTGGCCGGTGTCGGCGCCCAGCTCCCGGTACAGCGCGCAGCCCGCGGAGTCGGTCGGCAGCCACACCACGCGGTCCGGCAGGTCCGGGACGATCTCCAGGGGCAGCGTCAGCGCGCCGCGGGTCTGCGACGACACCGTGACCGTGCCGCCCTCGGCGGCGCCGATCTCGGCGGCGGTCGCGGGCGACAGCCGGGCCACCGCCGGTTTGGCGGTACCGGCCAGGTACGGCTCACCGTCCTGCATGCGGCCCTTGTCGAGCAGCAGCTTCCAGGTCGCCAGCAGCGCCTCGCCCTCGCCGGGACGCGGCGGCACGAACGGCGTCACGTCCGGCGCGGCGGGCCGCTCGCCCCGGTAGGCGCCCAGCTCGGTCAGCTCGCGGCGGGCGGCCTCGGGGCCGGGCAGGCCCAGGTGCACGTCCATCTCCCCGGCCAGGGCGTCCAGCACCCGCAGATCCGACAGCTTCGCGGCGGACTTGAGGGCGGTGTCGAACTGGCGGCCGCGGCCCTCCCAGTCGACGAACGTGCCGGACTTCTCCGGGACGGCCGCGACCGGCAGCACCACGTCGGCGCGGTCGGTGACGGCGCTGACCCGCTGCTCCAGGCTCACCACGAACGAGGCGGCCTCGATGGCCTCCAGCGCGGCGGCCGGGTCGGGCAGGTCGTAGGGGTCGAACCCGCCGACCAGCAGGGCGGCGCCTTCGCTCCGCGCGGCCGCCAGGATCCCGGCGGTGTCGCGTCCGGGGGCGGCGGGCAGGTCGGCCACGCCCCACACGCGGGCGACCTCGGCGCGCGCCTCGGGGTCGGTGACCGGGCGGCCGATCGGCAGCAGCCCGGGCAGCGCCCCGGCCTCCAGCGCGCCGCGCTCGCCGGCCCGGCGCGGCACCCACGCGATCTTCGCGCCGGTGACCTGGCCGAGCCTGACCAGGCTGGACAGCGCGCCGGGGCTGGCGGCCAGCCGCTCACCGGCCAGCACCACCGCGCCCGGCTGCGACAGCAGCCGGTGGATGGCGGCGACCTCGTCACCGCCGTCGGTGGCGGTGGTGAGGGTGCCGATGACCTCGGCCTCCGCGCCCGGCAGGGTCGGCAGCAGCGTGCCGCCCATCTTCTTCAGACCGCGGGTGGCGTACGGGGCGATCGAGTAGACCTTCACGCCCTTCTTGCGGAAGCCCTTGCGCAGCCGCAGGAAGACGATCGGCGACTCCTCTTCCGGCTCGAACCCGGCCAGCAGCACCACCGGGGCCTTCTCCAGGTCGGTGTAGGACACCTCGATGGAGCGGCCCGCGACCGAGGACGCCAGGAACTCGGCCTCCTCGCGCGAGTGCGGGCGGGCGCGGAAGTCGACGTCGTTGGTGCCGAGCGCGATCCGGGCGAACTTGGCGTAGGCGTAGGCGTCCTCAAGGGTGAGGCGCCCGCCGGTCAGCACGCCCGCGTTGCCGCGCGCCGCCGCCAGGCCCTTGGCCGCTATGGCCAGGGCCTCCGGCCAGGACGCGGTCTCCAGCACCCCGTCCTCGTTGCGCACCAGGGGGTGGGTGAGCCGGTCGGGCTGGGTGACGTAGGTGAACGCCCACCGGCCCTTGTCGCAGTTCCACTCCTCGTTGACCTGCGGGTCGTCCCCGGCCAGCCGCCGGGTGATCTTGCCGCGCCGGTGGTCGGTGCGCAGCGCGCAGCCGGACGCGCAGTGCTCGCACACGCTCGGCGAGGACACCAGGTCGAACGGGCGGGACCGGAACCGGTACGCCGCGCCGGTCAGCGCTCCCACCGGGCAGATCTGCACGGTGTTGCCGGAGAAGTAGGACTGGAACGGCCGGTCCTCGGCGGCGCCGACCTGCTCCTTGGCGCCGCGTTCGAACAGGTCGATGAAGGCGTCCCCGGCGATCTGGTCGGAGAAGCGGGTGCACCGGGCGCACTGGATGCACCGCTCGCGGTCCAGCAGCACCTGGCTGGACAGCGCGATCGGCTTGGGGAAGGTGCGCTTGGTCTCGGTGAACCGCGACTCGCCGCGCCCGTTGGACATCGCCTGGTTCTGCAGCGGGCACTCGCCGCCCTTGTCGCAGATCGGGCAGTCCAGCGGGTGGTTGATCAGCAGCAGCTCCATCACGCCGTGCTGGGCCTTGTCGGCCACCGGCGAGGTGAGCTGCGTCTTGACCACCATGCCCGGCATGACCGCGGTGGTGCAGGACGCCTGCGGCTTGGGCATGCCCCGTCCGTTGCCCGCGTCGGGGATCTCCACCAGGCACTGGCGGCACGCCCCGACCGGGTCGAGCAGCGGGTGGTCGCAGAACCGCGGGATCTGGATGCCCAGCAGCTCGGCGGCCCGGATGATGAGCGTGCCCTTGGGCACCTCGATCTCGAACCCGTCGATGGTGACCTTCACCAACTCTTCGGCCCGCTTTTCGGTCGGGGCGGTGTCGCCTTTGGTCACCGTCACTTGCCGTCACCTCCCCAGAGGGTGGAGGCGGCCGGGTCGAACGGACAGCCGCCTTGCTCGAAGTGCTGGACGTACTCGTCGCGGAACCGCTTGATGGACGACGTGACCGGGCTGGTCGCGCCGTCGCCGAGCGCGCAGAACGCCCGGCCGAGGATGTTGTCGGACAGGTCGAGCAGGGTCTCCAGGTCCTCCTCGGTGCCCTGCCCGGCCTCCAGCCGCTTGAGCATCTGCTTGTACCAGTAGGTGCCCTCGCGGCACGGCGTGCACTTGCCGCACGACTCGTGCGCGTAGAACTCCGACCAGCGCAGCACGGCCCGCACCACGCAGGTGGTCTCGTCGAAGATCTGCAGCGCCCGGGTGCCGAGCATGGACCCGGCCGCGCCGACCGACTCGAAGTCCAGCGGGACGTCCAGGTGCTCCTCGGTGAAGATCGGGGTGGACGAGCCGCCCGGCGTCCAGAACTTCAGCCGGTGCCCGGCGCGGATACCGCCCGCCATGTCGAGCAGCTCCCGCAGCGTCACCCCGAGCGGCGCCTCGTACTGACCGGGCCGGGTGACGTGCCCCGACAGCGAGAAGATCCCGAAGCCCTTGGACTTCTCGGTGCCCATCGAGGCGAACCAGTCGGGCCCGTTGGCCACGATCGAGGGAACCGACGAGATCGACTCGACGTTGTTGATGACCGTAGGCCCGCCGTACAGGCCGGCGACGGCCGGGAAGGGAGGCTTGAGCCGGGGTTGTCCGCGGTAGCCCTCGAGCGAGTCCAGCAGCGCCGTCTCCTCGCCGCAGATGTAGGCGCCCGCGCCGGTGTGCACCACCAGCTCCAGGTCGTAGCCGGAGCCGAGGATGTCCTTGCCGAGGTAGCCGGCCTCGTACGCCTCCGCGACCGCCTGCTGCAGCCGGCGGATGACGTGCAGCACCTCGCCGCGCACGTAGATGAACGCGTGGTTGGACCGGATCGCGTAGGAGCTGATGATGACGCCCTCGACCAGCACGTGCGGGTTGGCCATCATCAGCGGGATGTCCTTGCACGTGCCCGGTTCGGACTCGTCGGCGTTGACCACCAGGTAGCGCGGGTTGGGGCTGCTCGGCGGCAGGAACCCCCACTTCATGCCGGTGGGGAACCCCGCGCCGCCGCGTCCGCGCAGCCCGGAGTCCTTGACCGCCTGCACGATGGCGTCGGGGTCCATCGCGAGCGCCTTGCGCAGCGCCCGGTAGCCGCCCGCCCGTTCGTACCCCTCGCGGGTGAACGAGTCGGGCTGGTCCCAGTTCCTGGTGAGGACGGGGGTGAGCGTCGTGGTCACTTGTTGCGCCCCTCCTGACTACCGGGCTCGGCCTGCCCGTCGCCCCTGCCGTCCGCGCTGCCGTCCGCGCCGCCGTCCGGCGCCTGGTCGGCGGGGGGAGCGGTCCAGCCGTTGCGCTTGGCGACCTCCAGTCCGCGCAGCGACTCGGGGCCGGCCTGCACGCCCTCGTGCGCCCTCCCGTCGGGGAACCCCGCCAGGACCCGGGACGCTTCCTTCCAGGTGCACAGCCGGTTCGGCCCTCGGGTCGGCGCGACCTGCTTGCCCGCGCGCAGGTCGTCGACCAGCTGCCTGGCCTTCTCGGGAGTCATGTTGTCGAAGAACTCCCAGTTGACCATCATCACCGGCGCGAAGTCGCAGGCCGCGTTGCACTCCAGGCGCTCCAGCGAGATCTTGCCGTCCGGGGTGGCCTCGTCGTGGCCGACGCCGAGGTGCTCGCTGAGCTCCTCCCAGATCTGGTCGCCGCCCATCACCGCGCACAGCGTGTTGGTGCACACCCCGACGTGGTATTCGCCGACGGGCTCGCGCTTGTACATGGTGTAGAAGGTGGCGACGCCGGTGACCTGCGCGGGCGTGATGCCGAGCTGCTCGGCGCAGAACTCGATGCCGTCCTGGCTGATATAGCCGTCCTCCGACTGCACCAGGTGCAGCAGCGGCAGCAGCGCCGAACGCGGCTTGGGGTACCGCGCGATGATCTCCTTGGCGTCCCGTTCCAGCCGCTCGCGTGTCTCCACGGAGTAGCTCATCGGTCAACTCCCCCCATCACCGGGTCGAGGCTGGCGACCGCCGCGATGACGTCGGCCACCATGCCGCCCTCGCACATCGCCGGGACGGCCTGCAGGTTGGTGAACGACGGGTCGCGGAAGTGCACGCGGTACGGACGGGTGCCGCCGTCGCTGACGACGTGCACGCCGAGCTCGCCGCGCGGCGCCTCCACCGCCGCGTACGCCTGGCCGGCCGGGACGCGGAAGCCCTCGGTCACCAGCTTGAAGTGGTGGATCAGGGCCTCCATCGAGGTGCCCATGATGTGCGCGATGTGGCGGGGCGAGTTGCCCATGCCGTCGGCGCCGATGGCCAGCTGCGCGGGCCACCCGATCTTCTTGTCCTCGATCATCACCGGGCCCTTGACCGTCTGCAGCCGCTCCACGCACTGCTCGACGATCTTCAGGGACTCCTCCATCTCGCGCACGCGCACCAGGTAGCGCCCGTACACGTCGCAGGTGTCCTCGGTGATGACGTCGAAGTCGTAGGTCTCGTAGCCGCAGTAGGGCTGGGACTTGCGCAGGTCCCACGGCAGGCCGGTGGCGCGCAGCACCGGGCCGGTCACGCCGAGGGCTATGCAGCCGGTCAGGTCCAGGTAGGCGATGTCCTTGGTGCGGGCCAGGTAGACCGGGTTGTGGTCCATCAGCTTGCGCAGCGCCTGGATGCGCTTGGGCATGCGGTCCAGGTAGTCGCGCAGCTTGCTGAGCGCACCGCTGGGCAGGTCCTGCGCCACGCCGCCGGGCCGCACGTAGGCCATGTTCATCCGCAGCCCGCAGATCTCCTCGAACAGGTCGAGGGTGTACTCGCGCTCGATGAACCCGTTGAGCATGACGGTGGTGGCGCCGAGCTCCAGGCCGAACGTGGCGATCGCGACCAGGTGCGAGGAGATCCGGTTGAGCTCCATCATCATCACCCGGATGATCTGGGCCCGCTCGGGCACCTGGTCGGTGATGCCGAGCAGCTTCTCCACACCCAGGCAGTACGCCGTCTCGTTGAAGATCGGCGACAGGTAGTCCATCCGGGTGCAGAACGTTGTGCCCTGCGTCCAGGTGCGGAACTCCATGTTCTTCTCGATGCCGGTGTGCAGGTAGCCGATGCCCACCCGCGCCTCGGTCACCGTCTCGCCGTCGAGGGTGAGGATCAGCCGCAGCACCCCGTGCGTGGACGGGTGCTGGGGACCCATGTTGATCACCAGGCGCTCGTCGCCGAGGTCCTCGGCGCCGGACACGACCTGGTCCCAGTCCTGCCCGTTGACGTCGAAGACCCTGCCCTCGGCCGCCTCCTCGTCGGCGGCGGCGTAGGCGTCGTACTCGGTGTACTTGGTGGACGGGCTCACGTGTACGACCTCCGCTGGTCCGGCGGCGGGGTCTCCGCGCCGCGGTACTCGACGGGGATCCCGCCGAGGGGGTAGTCCTTGCGCTGCGGGTGGCCCACCCAGTCGTCGGGCATCTCGATGCGGGTCAGCGCCGGATGGCCGTCGAAGACGATGCCGAAGAAGTCGTAGGTCTCCCGCTCGTGCCAGTCGGCGGTCGGGTAGACCGACACGACCGACGGGATGTGCGGGTCGGCGTCGGGGCAGGCGACCTCCAGCCGGACCCGCCGGTTGTGCGTGATGGACAGCAGGTGGTAGACGGCGTGCAGCTCGGCGCCGGTGTCCTGCGGGTAGTGCACGCCGGACACCCCGGTGCACAGCTCGAACCGCAGGTCGGGCTCGTCGCGCAGGCGCCGCGCCACGTCCGGCAGCCGCTCGCGCCGCACGTGGAAGGTCAGCTCGCCGCGGTCGACGACGACGCGTTCGACCGCGTCGTCGAAACCGGAAAGGGACCGCTCCAGCGTGTCGGCGATCTCGTCGAACTCGCCGGGCTCGCCGGTGACGTCCGGCCCGCCGTAGGGACGCGGCGACGCCACCTTCGGCGCCTGCCGCACCACCAGGCGGCCGTAGCCGGAGGTGTCGCCGGTGGTCTTGGCGCCGAACATGCCGCGCCGGACGATGGGCTGCTCCTGCGGCTTGGGCGCGGGCTGCGCGGGCAGCCGGTCGGCGGCCTGCTCGGCCTTCTGCTCCGGATGCTGCGAGCTCACAGCGCACCTCCCGGCCGGCCGAGCAGCGGCAGCTGCCGCCGCTTGGCCTCCTCCAGCTCGGCGATCTGCCGCCGGCGCTGCGCACCGAGCTTGGTGTTGCGGATCTTGTCGTGCAGCTTGACGATCGCGTCCAGCAGCATCTCCGGCCGCGGCGGGCAGCCGGGCAGGTAGATGTCCACCGGGACGATGTGGTCGACGCCCTGCACGATCGCGTAGTTGTTGAACATGCCGCCGGACGAGGCGCACACGCCCATCGCGATGACCCACTTGGGCTCGGTCATCTGGTCGTAGATCTGCCGCAGCACCGGCGCCATCTTCTGGCTCACCCGGCCCGCCACGATCATCAGGTCGGCCTGCCGCGGCGTGGCCGAGGCGCGCTCCATGCCCCACCGGGAGAAGTCGTGCCGCGGGTCGCCGGTCGCCATCATCTCGATCGCGCAGCAGGCCAGGCCGAACGTGGCCGGCCACACGGAGCTGGCGCGCGCCCACCCGGCCACCTGCTCCACCGTGGTCAGCAGGAACCCGCTCGGGAGTTTCTCTTCCAGGCCCATGTCAGTCCCACTCCAGACCACCGCGCCGCCAGATGTAGGCGTACGCCACCAGCACGGTGAGGATGAACAGGACCATCTCCACCAAACCAAAAAGCCCCAGACGGTCGAAGGCGACCGCCCAGGGGTAGAGGAAGATGATCTCGATGTCGAAGACGATGAACAGCATCGCCGTCAGGTAGTACTTGATCGGGAAGCGCCCGCCGCCCGCCGGCTGCGGCGTCGGCTCGATGCCGCACTCGTACGCCTCGAGCTTGGCGCGGTTCCACCGCTTGGGGCCGGTGACTGACGCCGCCAGCACCGAGAAGACGGCGAACCCGAAGGCGAGCGCCCCCAGCACGATGATCGGAACATAGAGATCCATGTCTCTACAGCCCCTCCTCGGTTCGTACGACGCTGTACGAGGCACGCGGCCCGATGCCGCCCACCGGGGTGCGGGCGGCGCGGACCGGACGCGCCGACGCGGCGGCGCAACCCGTCGCACATCCGTGAAGTTCCTCACGGACACGGGTCGCCACCTTAGCCAAGGTGACCAAATCCACTCCCCTCGGGGGTCGGCCCACGCTCATGGCGTGCTCTCGCTCATGCCGCCGGCGCCACCTTCTGCATCGCGTTGATGAGGCGGTCCATGGCGTCGCCGCCACGCCGGTCGGTCAGGTTGGCCAGCAGCTTCAACGTGAAGCGCATCAGGGTGGGGTGCGGCAGGCCGTGCGAGGTGAGGAACTTCATCACCCGCGGGTCGCCGATGGCCTGGACGAAGATGCGGGCCAGGGTGAAGTAGCCGCCGTGCTCGTCCTTGAGGATGCGCGGGTACTCGTGGAGCGTCCGCTCGCGCTGGGCGGGGGTGCGGCGGGACAGCGCCTGCACCATGATGTCGGCGGCCAGCCGGCCGGACTCCAGCGCGTAGTCGATGCCCTCGCCGTTGAACGGATTGATCATGCCGCCGGCGTCGCCGACCAGCAGCATGCCGCGGGTGTAGTGGGGCTGGCGGTTGAAGCCCATGGGCAGTGCGGCGCCGCGGATCGGGCCGGTGGCGTGGTCCTCGTCGAACTGCCATTCCTCGGGCATCTGCGCGCACCAGGCGCGCATCATGCCGCGGTAGTCGACGTTCTGGAACGCCTTGCTGGTGTTGAGCAGGCCGAGGCCCACGTTGGAGGTGCCGTCACCGGCCGGGAACACCCAGCCGTAGCCGGGGAGCAGGCGCTGCCCGTCCCACAGCTCCAGCCACGCCTCCATGTAGTCGTCGTCGTGGCGGGGCGTGCGGAAGTACCGGCGGACGGCCACGCCCATGGGGCGGTCCTCGCGGCGGCGCAGCCCCATGGCGACCGACAGCCGGGTGGAGTTGCCGTCGGCCGCGACCACCAGCGGCGCGTGGAACTCCACCTCCTCGCCGAGGTACTTGGCGGTGACGCCGATGATGCGGTCGTTGCGCTCGTGCAGGATCGGGCCGGTGACGGTGCAGCCCTGCAGCAGCCGGGCGCCGGCCTTGGCGGCGTGCTCGGCCAGCAGCTGGTCGAGGTCCATGCGGGGGCGCACCAGGCCGTAGTCGGGGAAGCTGGCGAGCTCGGGCCAGGGCAGCTCGATCTTGACGCCGCCGCCGTAAATGCGCAGGCCCTTGTTGCGGGACCAACCGGGGGCGTTGACGTCCACGCCCATGCCGACGAGCGCGCGCACGGCGCGCGGGGTGAGCCCGTCACCGCAGATCTTGTCGCGCGGGAACGTGGCCTTCTCCAGCAACAGCACGTCGAGGCCCGCCTGGGCCAGCCAGTAGGCGGTCGACGACCCCGCGGGGCCTGCCCCGACGACGATGACGTCTGCCTGTCGGGTGGAGTCGGTCACAGCGTTCCTTCTCAGCTCGTTCGCTTGTGAAGTACTTCACAAGGTTTTCGTCAGGGAGTCTATTCCTTCTTGACGGCCGATGGGTACCTCTGGCCCGTCCCGGTTTTGGACCGGTCCCAACGGCCTTGCCCGGTTCAGCCCGCGTTCACGGCCCGGTGCAGCGCCACCACGCCGAACGTCAGATCGCGCCAGCGCACCGACGTCCAGCCCGCCTCCTGCAGCAGCCGGGCCAGGGCCGCCTGGTCGGGCCAGGCCAGCGTCGACTCGGCCAGGTAGCGATAGGAGTCGGGGTTGGAGCTGACCCGCGCGAGCAGCGGCAGCCCGTAGCGCAGGTGCAGGCGGTGCCCGAAGCGCAGCAGCACGTTGGGCGGGTGACTGACCTCACACACCAGCAGCCGGCCGCCCTTGCGGGTGACGCGGCGCAGCTCGCGCAGCGCCTGGACGGTGTCGGCGACGTTGCGCAGCCCGAAGGAGATCGTCACGGCGTCGAACGCCCCGTCGGCGAACGGCAGGCGCAGCGCGTCCCCGGCGACGAAGCGCGGGCCCGCCGGGCCGCCGTTGCGGCGCGTGCCCACGCGCAGCATGCCGAGGGAGAAGTCGCAGGCGACGGTGCGGGCCCCGGCCGCGGCGAACGGCACCGCGGAGGTGCCGGTGCCGGCGGCCAGGTCCAGCACCTTCTCGCCGGGTCCGGCGTCCAGCGCCCGGACGACCTCGCGCCGCCAGTACCGGTCGCGGCCGCCGGTCATGAGGCTGTTGAGGAGGTCGTAGCGTTCGGCGGTTCGGTCGAACATCGCGGCCACGTCGGCGGGCCGCTTGTCGAGGAAGGCGCGGGTCATGCCCCCCAGCCTAGGGGGCGGGGTTCAGGCGTCCTCTCGGGCGCGGGACTCCTGGAAACGGCTGCGGCGCCGACTCAGCCCCGCCACCACGGACGCCGACATCGCATCGCGCTGCGCGGACAGCAGCACATAGCTGATCAGCCCGCTGATCACCAGCGCGCCCAGCAGCAGGAACAGCGGCGCCTTCTGCATCGGCGTCAGCCAGAGCACGCCCGCGGTGGCCAGGAAGATGCCCAGGCGGGCGGAGGTGTAGACGAGGACGGCTCGCATGACAGTTCAGAGCCTACCTGCGCCGTTCGTCCCGTCCATCACCACCCGCCCCTCGGCGCCCCGCGAGGACTCAGGCGTAGATGTCCAGGAACAGGGCCGGATCGACATTGCCGCCCGACAGCACCGACACGTAGGTGCGCGCGTCCGGCAGCTCGTCGCGGCGGAACAGGTACGCGGCGGTCGCCACGGCACCGGCGGGCTCGGCGATCAGCCGGGCCTCGCGGGCCAGGCGGCGCACCCCCTGCCGGATCTCGTCCTCGGTGACCGTGACGATGCCGTCGACGAACTCGCTGATGTGCGCGAACGGCACGTCACCGAGCCGCTGGGCGCGCAGGGCGTCGGCGACGGTGCGGCCGGTCTCCTCGGCGGCCCAGGACACCGGGTGCCCGGCGCGCAGCGAGGCGCGGGCGTCGGCGGCCAGCTCGGGCTCGACGCCGATCACCTTCGCCTGCGGGCGCAGCGCCTTGACCGCGGCGGCCACGCCCGCCAGCAGTCCGCCGCCCCCCACCGGGACCAGCACCACGTCGGCCTCCGGGCAGTCCTGGGCGATCTCCAGGCCCACGGTGCCCTGCCCGGCCACGATCCGCGGGTCGTCGAACGGCGGAATCATCGCGAACCCGTGCGCCTCGGCGAGTTTTTCGGCGGTGGCGATCCGGGCCTCCATGGTCGGTTCCACGTACACGATCTCGGCGCCGTGCCGGACGCAGGCGTCGACCTTCACTCCCGGAGTGGTGTGCGGAATGACCAGCACCGCGCGAATTCCGAGCAGCCGCGCGGTGTAGGCGACGGCCTGCGCGTGGTTGCCGCTGGAATGCGTCACCACGCCGCGCGCGCGTTGCCTGTCCGGCAGCGCCGAGATCGCCGCGTACGCGCCGCGCAGTTTGAACGCGCCGATCGGCTGGAACGACTCGGCCTTCACCAGCAGCGGGGGGTCGGTCGAGGGAAAGGGGACCAGCGGGGTGCGCACGCAGACGCCGGCCAGCCGTTCGGCCGCCCGCTCGACGTCCGCCAGTGACACGAGATCCGACATGTGAGGGAGACTATGCCGTGCGGTGCGCCGCGCGGGAACCCTGGTTCCGGTGACGATTCGCGCGTGCTGCGGGGGCGGTTGTGACCGCAGGAGCCGAAGCACCATTTACTTCTCGTTATTTGCGCAGGTCAACCGGCTACGCTCGGTGATCTTTTCCGAAAACAAGGGAGAAATCGGTCTTGAGCCGCCACACTAGAAACAGTCCACCCGCACCGAGAGCGGGACAAAGGGGGAGAGACAACGTGGAAAGCACCAGCGAGCGCCTGCTGACCCCCGGAGAGGTCGCCGCCCTCTTCCGGGTCGATCCGAAGACGGTCACCCGATGGGCCGCGGCGGGCAGGATCAGCAGCATCCGCACTCCCGGGGGCCACCGCCGCTTCCGCGAGTCGGAAGTGCACGCGCTGCTGCGCGGGGAAGAGCCGGTCGCCGAGCACTCGGCGCGCTGATTTCGCGCCCGGTCCGTCCGGCCCGGCCGCCCGGCGGCCACCCCTCCGCCCGGCATCCGGTCGCGTGATCACCCTTCCGCTCCGGACGGTCCGTCGCCCTCCAGGTCCGCCTTCCACTCCTCGAACCGGCGCAGCAGGTCCGCATCCTCGTCCCGCCACCGGCGCCTTTTCTCCGCCAGCTCCTCCTCGGTCAGCGACTGGCCGAGCAGCCGGTCGTAGTCGGGGTCGCCGGGACCGATCTCCACATACGCCTGGGCGATGATCCGTCCCGTTCCCTCCGCGGAGTCGGCAAGAACGCTGTGCGGAACGCGGAGCCTGCCGTCGGGCAGCCGGATCACGTACATCGTCGATCACCTTCGGTGCTGGTCGTCGCACATCGGCATGTGCCGGTCGTCGTCGCGGCTGGTACGGATCGGCATGTCAGATCCCGAAGCGTCGGTTGAAGAACAGCATGACATCCAGCGCCAGCCGGATGTCGCCGGCGAGCATATCGACCAGAGCGGGGCGCTGGCGGGCGGAGATCGCGGCGAACGCGTCGGCGAAGAACTCGCGGCGGCCGAGCGCCGCGGGCTGCTTGTGGAAGTCGCTGGCCAAATGCGGGCGGACCCGGTCGTAGAGGGCGCGGAACTCCGGGCTGTCGGACGTCCAGCCGCCCGGGCCGCCGTCGATGTCGTCGAGCGCGTGGCCGACCTCGTGCATCATCACGTCGGGGGTCGGGGACGGCCGGTCGCCCACGACGATCTTGCGGTCGCCGTAGGCGCCCGCGCAGATGTCCCAGGTGGCCGCGCCGGACGGCAGGGGCCGGTCGCGCAGGTGGCCCATGTCGTCCAGCTGCGGGACGCCGCCCGGCCCGACGTAGATGCCGTCCAGCCCGGCGGCCAGCTTGGCCTTCAGCCGGTCGGGCAGGGCGGCCAGGCTCTCCACCGCGCGGATCACCTCGGGCGTCGGCGGGCCCTGCCGGGCGTCCCACTGCCGGTGCAGGATGCGCTCCAGCACGCCGCAGTGCCGCCGGCCGTCCGGGGCATGCGGCAGGCCCGGCGGGTGGGGTTCGACGCGCGGCTGCCGCGGTTCGTCGTCCAGTTCGAAGTCGCGCCAGGAGAAGCCGTCGCGGGGGCTGACGTGCCTGCCGCGGGGACGCTGCCCGCGGTCCGGGACGGCGTCCGGGTCGGCCTCCGCGCGGGGTGCGTCGGCTGCGGTGAAGGCGTCGTCGCGTCCGGCCTTGCGGAAGCGGCCGAAGCGGTCGCGCGGCTGGTTGAGGCGCGGCCGCACCCAGCGCGGGATGCGTGCCGCGTCGGCGGCGCGGGCCGGGTCCGGGGACCGCGGCGGATCCTGGGACGAGTCCGGCGGCGAGGGCGAGTACGCCGCGTCCCTGCTCTCCCGGGGCTTGCGGTGGATGCCTCTGAAGCGCATCGGGCTCCTCTGTCAGCGGGCCCGCTTCGGGCCTCCGTGGCAGAGTAAGCCCCCGGCCGACTCTCCGTCATCCCCGCACGTTACGGACTACTCTCTTGACATGGCGTATGTGCTGCTCGCCCTCGTCCTGGTCGGAGTGTGGCTGTTCTGTCTGTTCGACGTGCTGGCCACGGACGAGGAAGAGGTACGTCACCTGCCCAAGTTCGGCTGGTTTCTGATCGTGCTGCTGGGCGCCTTCCCCGGTGCGGGCCTGTGGCTGGCGCTGGGCCGTCCCCGCCGCTCCCTCGTCGGCATGCCCGGCGCCGCTCCCCGTCCGGACGCGCCCAAGGGACCCGACGACGATCCGGCCTTCCTGCGCGAGCTCGAACGCCGTCTGCGCGGCGACGACGACCGCACCTGATCACCGCGCCTGATCACCGCGCCCGGCCGCCGCGCCGGGGTCGGGCGCAGCGGCCGGGCGCGGCGGCGGTCAGGCGTAGGAGTGCAGGCCCGAGAACATGTAGTTGACGCCGAAGAAGTTGAACAGCAGCGCGGCGAACGCCACCAGCGACAGGATCGCGGCGCGGCGGCCCTTCCATCCGGCGGTCGCGCGGGCGTGCAGGTAGGCGGCGTACCCGATCCAGGTGACGAACGACCAGATCTCCTTGGGGTCCCAGCCCCAGTAGCGGCCCCAGGCCTCGTCCGCCCAGATCGCGCCCATGATGATGGCGGCGGTCCAGATCGGGAAGGCGAACGTGGTGACGCGGAACGCCATCCGGTCCAGGACGTCGGTCGCCGGGATGCGCGCCCACACGCCCTCGCCGGCCTTGCCGCGCGCCTCCTGCCGGCTCTTGAGCATGTAGAGGATGGTGGACGCGCCGGCGACGGTGAACGCGCCGGTCGCGACGATGGCGGCGGTGACGTGGATGGCGATCCAGTACGAGTTGAGCGCCGGGACGACCGGGCCCACCGAGTTGTAGAGCCAGATGTTGGCGATGCCGAGTGCGACCACCGCGGCCAGCATCACGAAGGCGCCGAGGAAGCGGGCCCGGAACCGCCACATCACGATCAGGAAGGCGGTCACCGCGGCGAACGCGATCGCGGTGAGGAATTCGTACATGTTCGCCCACGGCCACCGGCCCGCGGCGGCCGCGCGGGTCACCAGGACGCCCAGGTGCGCGCCCCAGCCGAGGACGTTCAACACGACGGCCAGCCGCGCCCACTCGACGCGGTTGCCGGCGGTCTCGTCCTGCTCCGCCCCGGCGGTCGCCTCGGCGGCCGGCTCGCAAGCCGCCGTCTCGGCGGCCGCCTGCGCGTCGCCGCCCGCGCCGGCGCCGACCAGCACCTTGGCCTCGGCCTTGACCTGCGCCTTCACCTCGGCTTCGGCGTCGGCCCCGGTCTCGGCGGCCGCCGGGCGGCGGCGGAAGCCGAGATCGGCCGCGTAGGCGACCATGGCGACGATGTACAGCACGACGGTGCTCAGCATGAGCTTGTCGCTCAGCTCGGCGAGCTCGGCACTACTCACCTGGTCACTCCTTCGCTTCGGTTGCCGACGCGTCCGCCCCGCCGGAAGCGTCCTTATCCCGGCCGTCCGCCGGGGCGTCCCCGGCACCCCGCAGCGCGGTCACGATGTCGTCGAATTCGGATGTCGGGTGGCCGAGCGTGAGCCCGCCGACCTCGACCACGGTACGCCCGCCGTCGCCGGGCCGCGCACGGACCCACACCCTGCGGCGGCGCACCATGAACGAGGCGACCAGGCCCAGCACGGCGAGGACGGCCGCGACGAGGGCGGGCATGCGGCCCGGGTCGTGGTTGACCGACAGGCTGGCCCACTCCCGCACGCCCTCGAAGGTGATCGAGCCCGAGCCGTCCGGAAGCTTGAACGTCTGGCCCGGCTCCAGCAGTTTCTGCCCGTCCTTGACGGGCTGCAGCGTCTTGCCGATGCCCTCCAGCCGGTACACCGACTGGGGGTTGCCCGAGTCCAGGCCGATGTCGCCCTTGAACGCGGTGATCGTCACCACCGGGCGCAGCGCCGCGGGGAACGCCGAGACGATCTGCTTGCCGTCCTCCGACGACGCGGCGCTCGGCCACAGGATCGCGTAGAACGCCAACTGCTCGGGCTCGGCGTCGGGAGCCTTGATGACGCCCTCGGAGGTGTAGTTGCGCTGCTCCATCGGCAGGAACGGCACGGCGTCCTGGTAGGCGATGTTGCCCTTGGCGTCGCGCACCGTGAACACCGGCGAGTACCCGTGGTTCAGCAGGTACACCTTGGCGCCGCCCACCTTGAGGGGGTGGTTGACGCGCAGGTCGTGGGTCTTCTCCGGGGAGGTGGGGGTCTCCCGGTAGCGCACCTTGGCGAGGTAGTCGGTGGCCTGGCCGCGCCGCGCGCCCTGGGTCTCGTACGTGGCGGTGAAGCTGTCCAGCTGGAAGGAGAACGGGGCCAGCTCGCTGCTGTCGAACTGGCGGCCCGGGGTGAACTGGTCGTACTGCGCCAGCGAGTTGGCGAACGACTTGCCCTCGGTCAGCAGCACGTTGCCGCGGTAGCCGAACGCGTTGCCGATCCCCAGCGCGAACAGCAGCCCCAGCAGGGCCAGATGGAACACCAGGTTCCCGGTCTCGCCCAGGTAGCCCTTCTCGGCGGCCACCCAGCGCCCGGCCTCGGGGCCTCCCCCCTCGTCCACCCGGAAGCGGCGGCGGCGCAGCAGCGCGCGCGCCTGCGCCAGCGCCTCGTCGGGTGAGGCGTCGGTCTCGTACGTCGCGGACTGGGGAAGCCGCAGCAGGTTGCGGGGCGCCGCCGGGGGACGCGACCGCATCGCCCGGTAGTGCTGGACCGCGCGCGGCAGCACGCACCCGGCCAGCGACACGAACAGCAGGATGTAGATCGCGGCGAACCACGGCGCGGCGAACACGTCGAACAGCGAGAACCTGTCCAGCCACGGCGCCAGGGTCTTGTGCTGCTCGAAGTAGTCGGCGACGCGCTCGGGGGACTGCCCGCGCTGCGGCAGGATCGAGCCGGGCACCGCGCCCAGCGCCACCAGGAACAGCAGCACCAGCGCGGTGCGCATCGAGGTCAGCTGGCGCCAGCTCCAGCGCAGCCAGCCGATCACGCCCAGCCCCTTGGGCGCGGGGCCGCCGTCGTCGGGCGTCGTCAGCCCCTCCGGGGTCGCGGCCGCGGCCTCCAAAGTCTCGTCCTGCAGGGTCTCGTCCTGCTCGCCCTCGGTGCGGGCTTCACCCTCGGTGCGCGTCCGGACGGTCCCGGAGGCGGCGCCGGCGGTGTTCGGCGTGTCGCTCATGGTCAGATCACCGTCTCGAAGCCGCCGATCCACGACTTCAGCTCAATGGTCAACTCGCCCCACAGGCCCGTCACCAGCAGCACCCCGATGGCGACCAGCATGCCGCCGCCGATCCGCATGACCAGGCCGTAGTGGCGCTTGACGGCGCCGAACGCGGTCAGCGCCCGGCGGTAGGCCAGCGCGGTCGCCACGAACGGCAGCCCGAGGCCCAGGCAGTACGCCAGCGACAGCAGCGCCCCGCGCCCGGCGGACGCCTCGCTGAACGACAGCGCCTGCACCGCGGCCAGGGTGGGGCCGATGCACGGCGTCCAGCCCAGTCCGAACAGCACGCCGAGCAGCGGCGCCCCGGCCAGCCCGGCGGCGGGCAGCCGGCCGGACTTGACGGTGCGCTGCAGCCCCGGCACCAGGCCCATGAACGCCAGCCCGAACACGATCGTGACCGCGCCGAGCACCCGGGTGATCGGGTCGGCGTACTCCAGCAGCCAGCGGCCGAGGCCGCCGAACGCCAGCCCGGCGCTGACGAACACCAGGCTGAACCCCGCGATGAACAGCACGGCCCCCGCCACCAGCCGCCCGCGGCGCTGCTCGGCCAGGTCGGCGCCGGTCATCCCGGTCACGTACGACAGGTAGCCGGGCACCAGCGGCAGCACGCACGGGGACACGAACGACACCAGACCGGCCAAAGCGGCCAGCGGCCCCGCCACCAGCAGCGATCCGCTGGTGACGGTCTGGTCCACCCCCGCCGAGACGATCACTTCTCCGCGAGGACCCGGGTGACGATCGGGTTCAGCTTGGAATAGGTGGTGGCGCCGATGACGCGGGCGGCGACGCGGCCCTGGCGGTCCAGGACGAGCGTGGTGGGGATCGCGTTGGGCGGCACGGAGCGGAACGCCAGCGTGATGCGGCCGTCGGCGTCGAACAGGCTCGGGTAGCCGACCTTGAACTTGCGCTCGAACGCCTGGGCGTTCTGCTTGCTGTCCTTGAAGGCCACCCCGAGGAACTCGACGCCCTTGCCCTTGTTCTCGCTGTGCACCTGCTCCAGCGACGGCGCCTCGCCCCGGCAGGGGGCGCACCAGGACGCCCAGAAGTTGACGACGGTGACCTTGCCCTTGTAGTCGGCGAGCGCCACCTTCTTGCCGTCCAGGGTGTCGCCCTGGACGCCCGTCATCGGCTTGCGCTCGGACACCGGGATCGCCTGCGCGGAGCCGTCGCCCGCGATGAAGCGGTTGTCGCTGCCGCCGGGCCCGTTCTGGGACGCCTGCGAACCCGCGCAGCCCGCCAGGAGCCCGCACATCGCGGCCGCGACGGCGATCCGGGCGGCGGCCGGGACGCGCCTGGGCCGGATCGCGGCGGTGCTCGGCACGGCGGAGATCCGGGGGCTCACCAAACCCTCCTACTACAGGATGTAGTACTCAATGTAGCGACCGGTTCAGGCCCCTGCGACACCGGGGTCCTTGGCCAGCCCGGCGGCCGGCTCGCAGTAGGAGACCTCCACCAGGCGGGTGCCCTCGAACGTCAGGCTCGTCACGCTGCACAGCCCGCACTGCCGCTTGCCCGGGTGGTGCCACAGGCGCCGGTGCTCGGCGCGGCGGCGCAGCACCCAGATGGGCAGCTGGTGGCTGACGCACACCGCCTCGTGGCCGCGCGCCGCCTCCCGGGCGCTGATCACCGCGGCCTTCATCCGCGCGGCGAGCTCCTTGTAAGGCTCGCCCCACGACGGCTTGAACGGGTTCACCAGGCGGCGCCAGTGCTCGGGGCGGCGCAGCGAGCCCTTGCCCACGCCGAACGTCAGCCCCTCGAAGTGGTTGGCGGCCTCGGTGAGACGCTCGTCCACCGTCACCATGAGGCCGAACGCGTCGACCAGCGGCGCGGCCGTCTCCAGCGCCCGCTGCAGGGGGGAGGAGAACAGCGCGGTCACGTCCCGGTCGGCGAACCATTTGGCGGCCGCCTTGGCCATGAGGACCCCGTCCTCGCTGAGCCGATAGCCCGGCAGCCGCCCGTACAGGACGCCTTCGGGGTTGTGCACCTCACCGTGGCGCAACAGGTGAACGATCGTCTTGTCAGTCATGGCCTGGCCAGGTTATCCCCCGCGGGCCACCGGCCAGACCTCCGCGGGGCAGGTCAGCGCCGCGACGAGGTGACGGCCGCGGAGATGGTCTTGACCACGCGGTCGAGGTCGGCCTGCCCGACGCCCTTGACGTTCTGGATGAACCAGTACGTCAGCGCGGCGGTGCAGATGGACGCCCGGTCCCACGGCATCACGCACCGGATCGGCATCGGGACGCCGTCCTTGCCCAGCGTCGCCAGCGTGACCGACACGTAGGGGGACGGCGGGGGCTGCTCGCCGTCGGGGGCGTCGGTGGCGATGATCGCCTGCGTGCCGGGCACGCCGGTCGGCAGGTCGCGCCGCGTCCGCAGCGTCGAGCTGCAGTCGGTGCCGGGCCGGGGCTGCGCCGAGTCGGGGAAGTACTGGCACATGGACAGCTCGATGCCGGCGACCGAGCCCTGGAAGTTGTGCTCGACGACGCCGGTGCGCATCTGCCCGATCGAGGTGACCCCGCCGGCCGCGCCGAACGACCGCGAGCACTCCGTCCCCGCCCGGCCGATGATGTACTGCTTCTGCTTGTCGTCCAGGATGTAAACGCCCGCGCCCTGCGGCAGCCGCACCTGCGCGGGAAGCCTGACCTGCGTCGGCCGTCCGATGGCCGTGCCGTCGGCGCCGGCGGCGAACAGCTTGCAGGGCTGCGCGGTCACGGTCTGCGCGACGGGCCGCGTCGTCGAGGCGCTCGGGGTCGGCCGCGGCTCCTGCCCTCCGCGGAACGCCTGCGTCCCCACGACCGCCCCGGTTCCGACGACGGCCGCGGTCCCGACGGCCACCGCCGCCGTCACCCCGGCGCTGCCGAAGATCGCTTTGATGCCTCCGGCGGCGGCCGCCTTCCCGGCCATCCCGGCGGCGCCTGCGGCACCCCCGGCGCTGCCGCCGCCCGCGGCGCCCGCCGCCGTCCCGGCCGCGCCGCTCGCCGACGCCGCAGCGGTCCCTCCGGCACCGGCACCCGCAGCACCGGCACCTGCAGCACCGGCGCCGGCACCGCCGGCACCTGCACCCGCTGCTCCAGCGGCACCCGCACCAGCACCAACGCCACTTGCAGCCCCGGCGGCACCGGCGCCCGCCCCAGCCGCACCGGCACCAGCACCAGCTGCGCCCGCACCAGCACCCGCCGCACCGGCACCCGCAGCACCCGCAGCACCCGCGGCGCCAGCCGCACCGGCACCAGCCGCACCGGCCGCGCCGGCGCCGGGCAGGGCGAGGGCGGCGAGCGGGAACAGCGCGGCCAGCGCGACGGCGGCCCCGGCGAGCCTGCGGATGCCCCGGGCCTCCCAGTCGCGTCCGTAGGCGTGCTGCGCGATGCGCTCCAACTCGTCGACGAACGCCGCCGCGCTGTCCGGCCGGTGCTCGGGGTCCTTGGCCATGCCCCGGGCGACCAGCGACCGCAGCGGCTCCGGCACCGCCTCCACCGGGACGGGCGCGGTCAGGTGCGCCGCGCGCAGCGCATCCCGGTTCCCGGTGAACGGCCTGCGGCCGGTCACGCACTCCACGAACACGCACGTCGCCGCGTACACGTCCGCCGACGGCGAGGCGATCTGGCGGGCCCACTGCTCGGGCGCCATGTAGAGCGCCGTGCCCTCCCCCTCGGCGACCTGACCGGCCGGGATCGCGATGCCGAAGTCGACGAGCTTGCTGCACCCGTCCTGCGGGACGACGACGTTGGCGGGCTTGTAGTCGCGGTGGACCACGCCCAGTTCGTGCGCCGCCGCCAGGCCCAGCAGCGACCCCTTGAGGACGGTGAGCGACGCCTCGGGTCCCAGCGCCCCGTGCCGCGCAAGGATCTCCTTCAGCGACGCGCCGTCCACCGCCTCCATGACGATCGCGGTGCCCTTGGCGTGTTCGACGAGCTGGTAGAGCCGGGCGACGTGCGGGCTCTGCACGCGTCCCAGCATCTGGGCCTCATGCCGCAGCCGGTCCCGGGCCTGCTCCCCGGCCCCCGCCGCCAGGTACTTGATCGCCACTGGCGTGCCGGTCTCCTCGTGGACGGCCAGCACCACCCGGCCCTGTCCCCCCGCCCCGAGCTCGCGCACCTCGCGGAATCCGGAGACCTGCCACTGCGCCGTCACGCGCCCCTCCTCCACCAGCCGTTCGACCGCACCGGGACTTAAAGACGACATCAACGCCACGCCGGTTCGATCCTGCGTGACGGTTTCGGCGGCCGTTCAGCAGTCCTCTGCGGCGGCGGCCCGGAGGGCCTCCAGGGTGGCGCGCAGGGCGGGGCGGCGGGCGGCCTCCTCCCGCCACAGCCCGTAGACGCGGCGGGTCAGCGGCGTCTCCAGCTCGACGAGCCGTACGCCCTCGGGCACGTCGCAGCGGCCCATGCGGGGCAGGATCGTGTTGCCCAGTCCGGCCGCGACGAGGGCGAGCTGGGTGGCGAACTCGTAGGCCATGTGGTCGATGCGCGGTTCGGCGCCGATGGAGCGCAGGGTGGTGGTGAGCCAGTCGCAGCAGATGCTGCCGGGGGTGGAGGCGATCCACGCGTCACCCGCCAGCTCCTTGAGCTCGACCCGTTCGCGGTCGGCAAGGGGGTGGTCGGCGGGCACCGCGACGTCCGCGACGTCGTCGCAGATGACGCCCCTGTGCAGCCCGTCGGGGATGGGCAGCGGCGCGTTGTTCCAGTCCTGCACGATCGCCATGTCGAGGTCGCCGCGCAGCAGCAGCGGGATGCTCTGCATGGGGTCCTCCTCGCGCAGCCGCACCCGCAGCCCCGGATGGTCGGCGCGCAGGCGGCGCAGCGCGGCGGGCAGCAGCCCGCGCGCGGCGGTGGGGAACGCGGCGAGCGTCACCTGCCCGACCACGGCCCCGCGGTGCGCCTCCAGGTCGGCCTTCGCCCGCTCCACCAGCGACAGGATCCGGTCGGCGTGGTTTACCAGCAGTTCGGCGGCGTCGGTGAGCCGCACGCCGCGCCCCTTGCGCTCCAGCAGCTTCTGCCCGGTCTCCCGCTCCAGCTTGGCCAGCTGCTGGGAGACGGCGGAGGTCGTCACGTGCAGGACGTCGGCGGCCGCGCTCACCGACCCGTAGGTGGCGACGGCATGCAGCGCCCGCAACCGCTCCAGATCTAGCATGAAGCAATGCTAAACCGTTGGACCGACGATAACTAGACGTACCTAAACCCGCCCGTGCGCACCGGCGGAACCGCGCCCGCCGCGCCCGCGGTTATCCTGCGAATGCACGGCCTCGGCCGATGCGGCGCAGGGAGCGGCGGCGATGACCACCAAGCCCTTCGACTACGACGCGTTCCTTTCCAGCACGCCCGACAGGTGGCGTGAGCTGGGCCTGCACTGGCACTGCTACGGCTGGCGCGGCACCGGGGAGGAGTGGAGCGACGAGGCGCAGCGGCAGGACCCGTCCTCGTTCCTGCCGCCCACCTCCGTCCGGGACTGGCTGAACAAGCCCGCCAGGATGCTGCGCACCGTCGAGCACACCCCCGAGGACGCCCTCGCCTGGCTGCGCGACCAGTGGACCCCGTTGACGTCCGACGCCCTCCACGGCGCCCCGGAAGGCTTCCTGACCGGCGAGACCCGCTGGCGCCTCGCCCTCTACGACCTGCGCAACGGAGCGGACGTCTACTGGACTCTGTGGACCACGGGCCCCTACCTCCACGCCTTCGCAGTGATCGGCACCTCGGCGTCCTGCCACTCCGCCTGACGGTCAGACGTCGCCGAACATCCGGCGCTTGTCGCTCTCCGGAGCGTCGAGGGTGCGCAGTGCGTAGCTCAGCGAGCCTTCCTCGTACGCGAAATGGGCCTTCATGACGGCCTTGATCTCGTTGATCTGCTCGAACAGCTGCTGCGGGGACGCCTCCGGGGAGTCCAGGCACCGCTGGAAGTCGGCGAGCAGCCGCGCGAGGACCCGGTGCTCGTGCCGCAGGCGCGTGATCGCGGGCTCCAGCTCCGGCATCCGCCTCAGCAGCGTCGGGAAGAAGTCGGCGTCCTCGCTGCGGTGATGGCTGCCCAGCGCGGAGCAGAAGGCCAGGCAGAAGTCGCGCAGGTCCGGCTTGAGCGCCTGGGCGCGGACGCCGGAGCGAAGCTGCCTGCGGGCGTCCTCCAGGGCCTTCTCCAGGCGGTGGTGGACGTTCTGCAACTCCAGGTGCCAGGCGAAGACGCGCTTACGTAGCACGATGGGCCCCTCCTTCCGCGGGTCCGGCGGCGTCCGCGTCGCGCCGCCGGGCGTGCGTGTTCCTGCGGGTCCTCTCCTCGCGGATCAGCTCGGGAAGGCCCGACGCCAGTTCCCGATGCCAGGCGATCTCCGCCTGCAGCCGGACGATGCGGTGCCGCATCGCCAGAGACTCCGCCTTGGTCAGATAGCGGGCGACCGCCCCGGCATGCGCCTCGTACTCGGCGAGCATCGCCTCAAGGGCCTTGATCCGGGCCTCGATGGCGGGCGGCAGGTCGTCCAGCCGGTCCGGATCGAGCCTGGTGAGCACGAGGTCGAACGGGTCGGGTTTGACGACGATCTCGCGCAGCCCGCTCAGCCGCAGCGACGACAGCGCCCGCGCGCCGGCCTCGGTGATCCGCCAGACCTTGCGGTGCGGGTACGACCCGACCCGCTCCGTCCGCTCCTCTGCGATCAGCCCTTCCGCGGCGAGGCGTTTGATCGCCCCGTAGAGCCCGCCGATGGTGATGTCGGTCCACAGGTGGAGGTGCTCCTCCTCGGCCAGGCGCCGCAGCTGGTGGCCGTGCATCGGGCCGCGCTCGGACAGCGCCCCGAGAATGAAGACGCGTATGGACGACACGCGACTACTCCCGCAAGAGTACTCGCATGCGGTCAAGCGCCTGAGCGATGCCGGCCGAAACGGGCGTGCTCGGGCCCGCGCGTGCCGCTACACACGTCCGCGCCCGCGCCGGGAAGGGCGGCGCGGGTGCGGACGTGCCGAGAGGTGAGTGGAGAAGATCAGCGGGCTGCGGCGGCCGCCGCAGCCGCGGCTGCGTGCGGCAGGGCGTCGGTGATGCGTTCCAAGGCCCGGTCGTCGTGGGCGGCCGACAGGAACCACACCTCGTACGACGACGGCGGCAGGTAGACGCCGCGTTCCAGAGCGGCGTGGAAGAACGCCGCGTACGCCTTGGTGTCCTGGCGCTGGGCGGCGGCGAAGTCGCCGACGGCCTCGTCGGTGAAGAAGATCGAGAAGAGGTTGCCCGCCGTCTGCAGCCGGTGCGGGACGCCCTCCTTGGCCAGCGCCTCGGACGCCGCCGACGACACGATGCCGGCGGCCCGGTCGATCGCCGCGTACACCTCGTCGGTGGCGCCGCGCAGCGTGGCCAGCCCGGCGGCGGTGGCGAGCGGGTTCCCCGAGAGGGTGCCCGCCTGGTAGACGGGACCGGCCGGGGCGAGCCGGTCCATGATCTCGGCGCGGCCGCCGAACGCGGCGGCGGGCAGCCCGCCGCCCATGACCTTGCCGAACGTCATCAGGTCGCCAGCCACGCCCTCCAGCCCGTACCAGCCGGAGCGGGACGCCCGGAAGCCGGTCAGCACCTCGTCAATGATCAGCAGCGCCCCGCTGCGCTCGCACAGCGACTTCAGCAGCGCGTTGAAGCCCTCCAGGGGCGGCACCACGCCCATGTTGCACGGCACCGCCTCGGTGATCACGCAGGCGATCTCGTGGCCGTGCTCGGCGAACGCCTGCTCCACGGCGGCGACGTCGTTGTACGGCAGCACGATCGTGTCGGCCGTGGCGGCGCCGGTCACCCCGGGCGTGTCGGGCAGCCCGAACGTGGCGACGCCCGAGCCCGCCGCGGCCAGCAGCGCGTCCACGTGCCCGTGGTAGCACCCGGCGAACTTGACCACCTTGGCACGGCCGGTGAAGCCGCGGGCCAGCCGGATCGCCGACATCGTCGCCTCGGTGCCGGAGTTGACCAGCCGCACCTTCTCGACGGGCGCGCGGGCGACGATCTCCTCGGCCAGCTCCACCTCGGCGGGCGTGGGCGCGCCGTAGGAGGTGCCGCGCGCGGCCGCCTCCCGCACCGCCTCCACCACGGCCGGATGCGCATGGCCGAGGATCAGCGGCCCCCACGAGCAGACCAGGTCCACGTACTCGGTGCCGTCGGCGTCGATGAGGTACGGGCCGCGCCCGGCGGTCATGAAGCGGGGGGTCCCGCCCACCGCGCCGAAGGCCCGCACCGGAGAGTTCACTCCGCCCGGAATCACCCGGTTCGCACGGTCGAACAGCCCTTGGGAGTATCGGATGTCGGTCACCGGTACAGTCTCTCAGTTGCAGTTTGGCGACTCGGCTTGACCCGGCCCGTTTGCTGCCGATATTCCACCAAGTACGCGGTGCCGGAGCGGACGGACGGCGCCGCGGATTCACCGGCACCGGCCGTAAGCGGACCTATTCGAAAGGGATGGCGCGCCAAGTGGTTGACGGCTGGACGGTCCCGGGCTTCACCCACGTGCGGGAGCTGGGCGGTGGCGCCTCGGGCCGGGTGGTGCTGGCGGTTGACGACGTGACCCAGACCAAGGTCGCCATCAAATACCTCGACCGGAGGCTGGACGGGAACGAGGCGTTCCTGTCGCGGTTCCGGCTCGCGGCCCGCCGGCTCGCCCAGATCGAGGACCCCAACCTGGTGGACTTCTACGACTTCGTGGAGGCGCCGCACGGTGGGGCCGCGATCGTCATGGAATGGGTGGACGGCGTCAGCCTGCGCCGGGTGGTGGACGCCCAGGGTCCCACCGGGCCGCTGGCCGCGCTGTCCATGCTGGGCGGCGTGCTGGTGGGCCTGGCCGCGGCGCACGCCAAGGACCTGGTGCACGGGTCGCTGCGCCCGGCCAACGTGCTGGTGGACGGCGAAGGCAACGGACGCCTGGTCGACCTGGCGCTGACCCCGCCCGGCTCCGAGGCGCAGAGCGGCCCGGTCTACGCGGCGCCCGAGCTGTGGGACGGCGCGGCCGCCGGCCAGGCCAGCGACATCTACGCGGCCACCGCCATCTTCTACGAGTGCCTGACCGGGCACCCGCCGTACTCCGGGCGCAGCCAGTCCGCGCTGGCCAAGGCGCACCGCGAGGCGCCGATCCCGGCCGACGAGGTGCCCGGGCCGCTGCGCGACCTGATCCTGACCGGCCTGGCCAAAAAGCCCTCGGAGCGGCCCTCGTCGGCCGCCGACTTCCTGGGCGCGGTGGAGGAGGCCGCCGTCGCCGCGTACGGGCCCGCCTGGGAGGCGCAGGGCCGCAGCCGCATGACCGAGCTGGTGAAGCAGACGCAGGCCCTGCCCGAGCCGGCCCCGTCCCGCGGCGGGAGCCGCGCCCCGGCCGCGGCGCCGGCCGCCAAGCGCGGCGGCCGCGGACGGCTGGTGGCCGCGGTGGTCGCGGGCGTGGTGGTCGTGGGCGGCGCGGGAGGCGCCGCGCTCGCGTTCGGCAGCGGTGACGACGGCAAGAAGGCGGTGCAGCCGCCGCCGTCCCCGGCGACGTCCGGCACGCCGACTCCGGCCCTGCCCGCCGGTCCCGGGCCGGTGAACCCGGCGGCCGCGGCGGCGCTGGCCGCCCAGGTCGAGCAGGCCGTGGCGCGCACCCCGACCGGCGCGTTCAGCTACCGGCGCACGGGCGGCTCGGCGATCAAAGCGCAGGGGTCGTTCGCGCAGGCGACCGCGGCCTCGCCCTCGTACCAGATGTCGGTGTCCGGGCAGGGCGCGAACGTGCGGCGCACCGCCCAGGCGCGGCTGGTGGCCGACACCACGTACCTGCGGTCGCGCAACACGTGGCGGCCCGCCGGCAACAATGCGCGGACGCGCGGCTATGTCAACCTGGTGTCGCACGTGCGGTGGAGCAGCTCGGTGTCGAACGTGACGACCCTGCTGCGCACGAGCACGTCCCTGCGCAAGACGAACGCTACGACCTACCAGGGGACGGTTCCGCTGGCGCGGCTGTCGCAGGCGCCCGGGCTGGGCCCCCTGTACGCGGAGGTGGCCAGGACGACGGGCGCCCAGCAGGTGACGTTCGTGATGCAGTTCGACGGCGCGATGCGTCCCCTGCAGGTACGGGTGAGGGCCGCGGGCCCCGGCGCCAAGCCCCGCTCCCAGCTGCTGCACACCAGCTACTCGCGGTGGGGGCAGAAGGTCTCGATCACCGCCCCTCGCGGCGCGGGCTGACCCTGAAACCCCTGCCGGAGCCGCCCCGCGGGCCCCTCAAGGCCACCCCGGGTCCCGCGCACGGCTCCCAGGGGCCGCGCACGGTTCAGACGGCCTCACAGCTGTCGGAGAGGACCTCCAGCAGCCGCAGCGGGTCGGGCAGCGGGGAACCGTCCGGCGGACGCACCCAGGTCACCTCACGCCCGTACGGGAGCACCGAGGGCGGCGCCACCACATAGCTGTCGCGGCAATGCCAGCGCATGCCGGGCGTCTCGGCCACCGTCTCGGGGAAGCAGTCCAGGTGGCACGACCACCACTCGTCCTCGTCCACGGGCGCGCCGCGGGTGGCCACGAAGAACAGGTACCGGTCGTCGCCCATCGACGCCACGGGGCCGACCGGCAGCCCCTCCTGGGCGATGCGCGACAGGGCCAGCACCCCGGCGGCGGCGGGCACGTCGAACACGTCGAAGACCCGGCCGGTCGGCAGGATGATGTTGGCGTCGGGACGTTCGCTCCACCAGCGGTTCAGCACCTCGACGTCGACGCTGGCCTGCATCGCCCACGTGGCCGCCACCGGGTGCGCCGCCGGGTCGGGACACCCGATACGGTCGCACGAACAGGCCCGGTCGCCGCCGCCCGGATGCGCACCCGGACTGCAGGGCCACCCCAGCCCCGCGTAGTCGCGCGCCGCCGCCGCCATGTCGCGCTCGCGCTGGCGTTTGCCCGCCTGCCGCCTACGGGCCTTGCCCCGTCGTTTCCCGCCGGTGACCGCCAGCATGATGCCCCCTCACCCAACGCCGTACACGGGCCGTTGCTATCGATGATGCCGCTCACGCCGGAAGGCGGAGACAGCAACCCCCCGCAAACGACCCCAATTGACTAGGCAGGCCTCACCTGGCGGGTAGCCGGGCCCGGGAGCACGGGCCCAAGGACGCCCGCGCCCCTGGGCTCTCTTGGGCCCAGTGCACGGCGCGCCCGAGGGCGCCGGGGCTCAGCGGTGGCGCAGGCGGCGGGCCACCTCGGTCGCCCAGTAGGTGAGGATGATGTCGGCGCCGGCCCGGCGGATCGACACCAGCGACTCGTCGATGGTGCGCTCGCGGTCCAGCCAGCCCTTCTCCGCGGCCGCCTCGATCATCGCGTACTCGCCGCTGACCTGGTAGGCGGCCACCGGCACCTGCACCGCGTCGCGCACGCGACGCACGATGTCCAGGTAGGGGCCGGCGGGCTTGACCATCACCATGTCGGCGCCCTCCTCCAAGTCCAGCAGCACCTCGCGCAGCGCCTCCTCGGCGTTGGCCGGGTCCTGCTGGTGGGACGAGCGGTCGCCGAACTGCGGCGCGCACTCGGCGGCGTCGCGGAACGGGCCGTAGTACGCCGAGGCGTACTTGGCCGAGTACGCCATGATCGCCACGTCCCGGTAGCCCGCGGCGTCCAGCGCCGAGCGGATCGCGCCGACCTGGCCGTCCATCATGCCGGACGGCGCCACCACCGCGGCCCCGGCGTCGGCCTGCGCCACCGCGATGGAGGCGTACCGCTCCAGGGTGGCGTCGTTGTCGATCTCACCGCCGGGGGTGAGCAGGCCGCAGTGCCCGTGGTCGGTGTACTCGTCCAGGCACAGGTCGGTCATGACGACCACGGCGTCGCCCAGGTCGGAGGTCAGGTCGCGCAGCGCCAGCTGGACGATTCCGGCCGGGTCGTCGGCGGCCGAGCCGGTGCCGTCCTTGACCGCGGGGATACCGAAAAGGATCAGCCCGCCGACGCCGGCCTCGGCCGCCTCGTGCGCGGCCTTGCGCAGGCTGTCGCGGGTGTGCTGGACGACGCCGGGCATGGACGGCACCGGCTGCGGCTCGGACACGCCCTCCTTGACGAACATCGGCAGCACCAGGTCCGCCGGGGCGAGCCGGTGCTCGGCCACCAGGCGGCGCAGCGCGGGGGTGCGGCGCAGCCGCCGGGGCCTGGCGACGGGGAACTGTGCGGACATCTTCTCCTCCAGGGCCGCGGGACGGCGTCCGGCGGCCCGGGCTCGACGGGTGGGCCGGGGCGGCTACCTGCGGCGGCGCGCACCCCGGCGCATCTGGCTCGGCTTGCGCAGCGGCGCGCCCGACTCGATCTGGGCCGCCCTGCGGTTGGCACCGTACTCGGCCAGCGCCTCGGCCAGGGCCGAGACCGACGGCTTGGGCGCCATCACGTCCACGCGCAGCCCGTACTCCTCGGCGGTGCGGGCGGTCTGCGGGCCGATGCAGGCGATCACCGTGACGTTGTGCGGCTTGCCCGCGATGCCGATCAGGTTCTTCACCGTGGACGAGGAGGTGAACAGCACCGCGTCGAACCCGCCGCCCTTGATCGCCTCGCGGATCGGGGCGGGCGGCGGCGCGGCCCGCACGGTGCGGTAGGCGGTGACGTCCTCGCACTCCCAGCCCAGCTCGGTCAGCCCGGCGATCAGCGTGTCGGTGGCGATGTCGGCGCGCGGCAGCAGCACCCGGTTGATCGGGTCCAGGTCCTCGTCGTAGGGCGGCCACACCTTGACCAGGCCCTCGCTGGACTGCTGCCCGGCCGGCACCAGGTCGGGCTGCACGCCGAACTCCACCAGCGCCTTGGCGGTCTGCTCGCCGACGGCGGCGACCTTCAGCCCGGCGAACGCGCGGGCGTCCAGCCCGTAGGCGGCGAACTTCTCGCGGATGGCCCGCACGGCGTTGGTGGAGGTGAACACCACCCACTCGTAGCGGCCGGTGACCAGGCCCTTGACGGCCCGCTCCATCTGCTGCGGGGTGCGCGGCGGCTCCACCGAGATCGTGGGGACCTCCTCGGGCACCGCGCCGTACTCGCGCAGCTGCTCCGACAGCGAGGCGGCCTGTTCCTTGGTGCGCGGCACCAGCACCCGCCAGCCGAACAGCGGCTTGGTCTCGAACCACGACAGGGTGTCGCGGCGGCGCACCACGTCCCCCACGATGATCATCGCGGGGGACTCCATGCCCTTGGTGTCGGCGGCCAGCCGCTGCAGGGTGGACACCACGGTCTCCTGCTCGGTGGTGGTGCCCAGGCTGGTCATCGCGGCGGGCGTGGTGTCGGGGCGGCCGACCGCCATCAGCCCCTTGGCGACCTCGCCGACGGCGCCCTCGGCGCCGAGGATCACGAGCGTGACGTCGGGTGCGGCGAACCGCTCCCAGTCGACGCCGCCGCCCGAGGCGTCGACGATCCGCACCTCGCGGTGGTCGGGGTCGGTCAGCGGGATGCCCGCGTAGCCGGGCACGCCGGTCACGGCCGACACCCCTGGGACGATCTCGAACGCGACGCCCGCCTCGGCCAGCGCGTCGCCCTCGGCGGCCAGGTTGCAGCCCAGCCCGGGGTCGCCGTGGAACAGCCGGACCACGTAGGCGCCCTCGCGGGCGGCGCGCACCGCGGCCTCGACGGGGTCGGTCTCGGCGGTGTCGGCGACCTCCACGTCCGGGCGGCAGTGCGCGAGGATCTCCGCCGGGCAGTGGGCCCGGTTGACGACGACCAGGTCGGCGCGCTCCAGCGCGGCGACGGCGCGCAGCGTCAGCAGGCCCGGGTCGCCCGGGCCCATGCCGACCAGCGCGACGCGGCCGGGGTCGGCCGTCTTGTCCTCGGCCCGCTCGCCGGTCCGCTCGCCGGTCTTGCCGGCGGCATCGCTCTTACCGGCCGGGTCGGCGCCGGCCGGAACGGTCGCGGTGACCGCGGTCTGCTCATCGGGGTTCAATGTCGCGTTCCCCCATCACCTGGTCGGCTCCCCGGTCGAGCAGCCGGGCGGCGAGCTCGCGTCCCAGCTCCTCGGCCCGCTCGGGGGAGCCGCTTGCGGACAGCCGGATCTGGCGGCTGCCGTCGTGCGCCACGACGGATGCGGTCAGATGCAGCTTTTGTTCTACTTCGGCAGCGTATGCTCCCACAGGTGCCGAACATCCCGCTTCCAGCACGGCGAGCACCGCGCGTTCGGCCGTGACCGCCCTCCGTGTCGCCGGGTCGTCGACCGCCGCCAGCAGCTCGCGCAGATCCTCCCGGTCGGCCCGGCACTCCACGGCCAGCGCGCCCTGCCCGGGGGCGGGCAGCATCGCGTCGGGCTCGAACACCTCGGCCACCTCGTCCAGGCGGCCGATCCGCCGCAGCCCGGCGTAGGCGAGCACCACCGCGTCCAGCTCCCCGGAGCTGACCTTCCGCAGCCGGGTGTCGGCGTTGCCGCGGATCGGGACGATGTCCAGATCGGGGCGCAGCGCCCGCAGCTGCGCCACCCGGCGCGGCGAGCCGGTGCCGACCCGGGCGCCGCGCGGCAGGTCGGCCAGCTTGGCGGGACCGCACAGGGCGTCGCGGGGGTCGTCGCGGCGCGGTATGGCGGCCAGCGCGATCCCCTCCGCCGGCGCGGTCGGCAGGTCCTTCAGCGAGTGCACCGCGAAGTCCACCTCGCCGGCCAGCAGCCGGTCGCGCAGGGCGTTGACGAACACCCCGGTTCCGCCGATCTGCGCGAGCAGCGCCCTGGACACATCACCCTCGGTGGTTACCCCCACCAGCTCGACAGCATGCCCCGTACGCTGGGACAACGCATCGCCGACGAGTCCGGACTGGGTCATGGCCATCAGGCTGCGACGCGTTCCCAGGCGCAGCGGCGCTCGCTCGTTCACGACTCGGTTCCTTCGGTGATGTCGGCGCGCGTGACCGCCTCCGGCGCCTTGGGGTCGAGGTCGAACAGCCGGCGGAGCGCCTCGGCGTAGGTGTCCCCGCCCGGCGCCGAGGCCAGTTCCTTGACCCGCACGGTCGGGGCGTGCAGCAGCTTGTCCACGACCCGGCGCACCGTGTGGGCGATCTCACGGCGGGCACGCTCGTCCAGGTCGGGCAGGCGGCCGCAGAGCCGGGCCAGCTCGGCGTCGACCACCTCGGCGGCCTTGCTGCGCAGCGCCACCACGGTGGGCGCCACGGCGGCGGCGCGGGCGGCGCCGAGGAAGGCGGCCACCTCGTCGGCGACGATGCGGCGCACCGCCTCGATCGCCTCCGGCCCGACCGCGTCGGCGGCCTCCTGCGCGGTGCGCAGGTCGTCCAGCCCGGCCAGGGCCGCATCGGGCAGCGCCCGCACGGCGGCCGGGTCGATGTCGTGCGGCAGCGCCAGGTCGAGGAAGAAGCGGCGCCGCCCGTCGCCGGCCAGGCCCTGCAGCTGGTCGGCGGTCAGCACCAGCCCGGTGGCGCCGGTGCAGGACACCACCAGGTCGGCCTCGGCCAGCGCCTCCTCCAGCCGGGACAGCTCCACCGCGCGGGCGGGCACCTGCGCCGACTCGGCCAGCCGGACGGCCCGCTCGTAGGTGCGGTTGGCCACGATGATCTCGCGGGCGCCGACCCGGGCCAGCGTCGCCACGGCCAACCCGCTCATCGAGCCGGCCCCGACGACCAGGGCGCGGACGGCGTCCAGCGGCCCCAGGTGCGCGGACGCGACCTCCAGGCCCACGCTGACCAGCGACGCGCCGACCTTGTCGATGCCCGTCTCGTGGTGCGCGCGCTTGCCCACGCGCAGCGCCCGCTGCAGCACGTCGTGCAGGGTGCGGCCGATGGTGCCCTCGTCCTGGGCGAGCCGGAACGCCTGGCGCAGCTGCCCGAGGATCTGCCCCTCGCCCACGACCATGGACTCAAGGCCGCACGCCACCGAGAAGACGTGCTGGATCGCGCGGTCCTCGTAGTGGACGTACAGGTGCCGCGACAGGTCGTCCAGCGGCACCCCCGAGTGCAGCGACAGCAGCTCGGAGATGCGCGACACCCCGCCGTGGAACTTGTCGACCACGGCGTAGACCTCGACCCGGTTGCAGGTCGATACGATCACGGCCTCCGCCACATGCGGGGAGTCGCCCGTCTCGTGCAGCAGCTTGACCAGGTCGTCACCGGACACCGACACGCGCTCCAGCAGCGGTACCGGCGCGCTGCGGTGACTCAGCCCGACCACCAGCACGCTCATCGGCACTCCACCCTTTCGCGGACCCTCGGCACTGTCATAGCTCAACCGCCTCTACGTACTGGGCGGTCTCCGACGGTCGATCGCCATCGCCCGCCGCCTCGTAACCGCCCGGCCCACCGGCCTTGCGCTGCTCGTGGAATGCCAAAATCTGCAGCTCGATCGACAGGTCGACCTTGCGCACGTCGACCCCGTCGGGCACCGACAGCACCACGGGGGCGAAGTTGAGGACGCTCGTCACCCCGGCCGCGACCACCCGGTCGCACACGCTCTGGGCGGCGGCCGCCGGCGTGGCGATCACGGCGATGGACACGCCGCGCTCGGCGATCACGTCCTCCAGCCGGTCGATGTGCTCCACGGGCATCCCGGCGATCTCCTGCCCGACGATGGCCTCGTCGGCGTCCAGCAGACCCGCGACACGGAACCCGCGGGAGGCGAACCCGCCATAACCGGCCAGCGCACGCCCCAGGTTACCCACGCCTATGATGGCCACGACCCAGTCCTGGGTGAGGCCCAGCTCACGGGAGATCTGGTAGACGAGGTACTCCACCTCGTAGCCCACCCCGCGGGTGCCGTACGACCCCAGATGCGACAGGTCCTTGCGCAGCTTGGCGGAGTTCACCCCCGCCGCCGCCGCGAGCTCCTCGGACGAGACGGTGGACACTCCGCGCTCCTGCAGGGCGTGCAGGGCCCGCAGGTAGACCGGCAGGCGTGCCACGGTGGCCTCTGGGATGCCGCGGTCGGCGCGGTCGCGGTTGCGAGTCTGTCGTGATGTCACGGCCTGCTCTTCGGGGGCTCGACTCTGCGGGTGGGGCCGCTGGCCCCTGCCCCCCAGGTTAAGCCTTTGTGAATACATGCACGAAGTCACCCCCCGGCCGAGCGTTCTACGGCACCTCTCCGCGAAGTGCCGCAAACCCCCTTTAACGTGGGGCGTTCCTCATGAGGCCGGACGAAACGCTGTGACCGATCAGACGTCGTCGTCGATCATCGAACAACGGCCTACAACGCCGTCAGCGGCCGCGCAATTCCTCGATCGCCGCGCGCAGCCGGTTCTCGTCCACCCGCCAGAAATCGTGCTGCACCCCGTTGATCAACGTGACCGGGATCTGTTCCCAGTACAGCCGGGTGTCCTCCTCGGACCGGGTGATGTCGCGCTCCTCCCAGCGCACCCCGGTATCGGCGGCGACCCGCTCGATCACCGCGCGGGCGTCGTCGCACAGATGGCAGCCCGGCTTGCCGAGCAGAGTGATCACGATGTCCATGGGCCTGGGTACGGGGTCAGGGGAAGTCGGGCACGCCGTGCGCGGACGGCGGTCTGGACTGGGGCAGCGGCGGCAGCTTGGCGCTGCCGAGCCGTACCTCGATCACGTTGGTGGCCAGCACGTGGGTGCGCGACTCGGCCATGAAGCGCCGCAGGTGCGGCTGGCCGCGGTGCGCCGCGAACGCCGCTTCGTCGCGGAACAGCTGGTAGAAGATGCGCTGGGTGGGGGCGCCCACCACCTGGTGGCAGGCGAAGATCACGGTGTCCGGCTCGGCGGCGATGGCCGCCTGCACCAGCTCGTCGGCCAGCCGGTCGAACGCCTCCTCGCGCCCGTCCAGCAGCGTGTAGACGGTGATCTGGCCGCACGCCGTCGACGCCTCCCGGCCGGAAGCGGCCCCGGCGGCTCCGGCGGCCGCGGCGGCCACCGCGTCGTCCACGGTGGACGACGGGGAGGGCTGCTCGGGGAAGCGGACCTCCTCGACCTGCTGCTCGGGGAAGCGCAGCTCTCCGCGCTTGCCCGCGGGCGGCGCGGCCCCCGCGGCCGGGGCCTGCTCGGCCGCCGCCGCGCTGTACGGCTGGTCGGCGTAGCCGCGGTCGCCGTAGCCCTCCTCGTCGTAGCCCTCGTCGTCGTAGCCGGTGGCGGGCTCCTCGCCGTCGTAGGCCTCGTCGTCGGCGTAGACGGGGATGGTGCGCGTCGCGCCGTACCAGACCAGCCCGGCGGCGGCGCCCAGGGCGAGGACGGCCAGCGGGGCGGGCAGCAGCCCGCGGCTGCCGCTGACGACCAGCACCCCGGCCAGGGCCACCAGCGCGACCGGGATCAGCAGCTCGCCCGCCTCGCGGTCCTGCTTGCTCGCCAGGACGGCGGTGAAGGCCGCGCACGCCACCAGCGCGACGACCGCCACCACGTGCGCGCCGTCCACCAGCAGCAGCGGGATCGCATCGTAGGTGTCGCGGGGCTTGGGCAGCGCCTTGCTGAACGAGCCGCGCAGCGGGTCGACCAGCAGGATGACGGTGGCCACCACCGAGTACGACACCGCGAACAGCCAGGCCGCGAACCGCACCTGGACCACGCGGGCGATCAACTCGATCATGCCCAGCGCCAACCAGACCGGCGCCAGCAGCGCCGCGCCGAGCTCGCTCACCCGGAACAGCGGACCGGCCCAGCCGAGCAGGAAGCCGATCGCCATGGCGGCCAGCGCCAGGCTCAGCCCGACCATGGTCACCGACCATGCGATCAGGTACAGCGACCGGTCCTTGGAGGCGCGCGAGATCAGCAACCCGGTGGCCACTAAGGCACCCAGGGTCGCCGGCAGCGCGAGAAGAGCATCCACCATCGCGCCCCATGGTGCCCGATGCGGAGCGATGAAGGGTAACCGCTCCCCGGCCGGGCGCACCATTGCCTGTCGTACGGCTCGCTCTCTACAGTGGCTTTCCACGCCGGAGGTCGCGTACGCCCCGAGGAGAACTGCATGAGCAGCTTGACCCTCGACGCCCGAGTGGCAGCGTTCCCGTCGATCCCCTGGTTCTCCTCGCGCACCGGCGCGTCCCGGCGCGGGCACGACATCCGACCGCGCGACGCCCCGGCCGACGTCCCTGCCGACGGGGCGACCCGCGCCGATGCCGTGAAGGCGCTCGTGCTGCGCGCCCGCGACGGCGACGTCGAGGCGTTCGGCACCCTCTACGACCACTACGTCGGGCTGGTCTACCGCTACGTCTACTACCGGGTCGAGGCGCATCCGCTCGCCGAGGACCTCACCAGCGAGACGTTCCTGCGCGCAATGCGGCGGATGGCCGACTTCACCTGGCAGGGCAGGGACTTCGGGGCCTGGCTGGTCACCATCGCCCGCAACCTGGTCGCCGACCACTTCAAGTCCGGCCGCTACCGGCTGGAGATCTGCACCGCCGAGCTGCTGGAGCCGGGTCTGCCGCAGGAGGGCCCCGAGCGCGCCGTGCTCGACTCGCTGACCAACCGGACGCTGCTGGAGGCGGTGCGGCGGCTCGGCTCCGAACAGCAGGAGTGCGTGGTGCTGCGGTTCCTGCACGGCCTATCGGTGGCCGAGACCGCCCTGGTGATGGGCAAGAAGCCGGGGGCGATCAAGGCGTTGCAGCACCGGGCGATGCGGTCGCTGGCCCGGATGCTCCCCGACGACCTGCGCGCCTGACCGCATGTCCGTCCGGGCGGCCCCGACTTTTCCGCGCGGCGGTTACGCAAAGTGAGGACTGTCCCAATTCTGGAGGTAAGAGCGGCTGCCGCGGGCGCCGTTGACTAGGCTCGGGCCCATGCGGCTTTTCTGGCGGCGCGGCAAGGACACCGACCACGTGAGCGCCGGCGAGGCGGCCGCCGCGGCGGCGGCCGGTCCGGGGCGTGCGCTGCCGGAGCCGGACCCGGCGTCGGCGGCGTTCTTCGACGTCGACAACACCATGATGCGCGGCGCGTCGATCTACTACTTCGCCCGCGGCCTCGCCGCGCGCAAGCTGTTCACGATGCGCGACCTGGCGATGTTCGCCTGGGGGCAGGCCGCGTTCCGGCTGCGCGGCACCGAGAACGCCGAGCACATCTCCACCGCCCGCGAGGCCGCGCTGGCGTTCGTGGCCGGGCAGAAGGTCAGCGACCTGGAGGCGCTGAGCGAAGAGATCTACGACGAGGTGATGGCCGACCGCATCTGGCACGGCACCCGCGGCCTGGCGCTGCAGCACCTGGACGCGGGACGGCGGGTGTGGCTGGTCACCGCCACCCCGGTGGAGGTGGCCCGCGTCATCGCGCACCGGCTGGGCCTGACCGGGGCGCTCGGCACCGTCGCCGAGACCCGCGACGGCGTCTACACCGGGCGGCTGGTCGGCAACCTGCTGCACGGGGAGGCCAAGGCCGAGGCGATCCGTGCGCTGGCCCAGCGCGAGGGCCTGGACCTGTCCCGCTGCCACGCCTACAGCGACTCGATCAACGACCTGCCGATGCTGACGTCCGTCGGCCATCCGAACGCCGTCAACCCCGACTCGGACCTGCGCGCACACGCCAAGCAGCACGGCTGGCCGATCCACGACTTCCGCACCGGCCGCAAGGTCACCATGGTGGCGCTGCCCGCGGCCGCCGGTGCGGGCGCGCTGGCCGGGGGCGTCGCGGCGGGCATCGCGCTGCGCAAGCACTACCGCGGCTGACCCCCGCCCGAGCACGCGCGACCGAGCCCCCCGGGGGCGGCGCGGTCAGAAGAAGGCGGGGCCGCGGCGCAGCAGCGTGTCGTACACCATCTGCTGGATGGTCTCGCGGACGTGGTCGGTGATGTTGAAGACCGTCATCGGGTCGTCGGCGGCCTCCGGCCCGTACTCGGCCAGCGTCATCGGCTCACCGAACTGGATCATCCACTTGGACGGCAGCGGCACCAGCCCCGCCAGGCCGAGCAGCGGCCAGGTCGGGGTGATCGGAAAGTACGGCAGGCCGAGCAGCCGGGCCAGCGGCCGCAGGTCGGCGATCTTGGGGTAGATCTCCTCGGCCCCGACGATCGCGCACGGGACGATCGGCGCGCCGGTGCGCAGTGCGGTCTCCACGAACCCGCCGCGGCCGAACCGCTGCAGCCGGTACCGCTCGGCGAACGGCTTGCCGACCCCCTTGAAGCCCTCCGGGAACACCCCGACCAGTTCGCCCTTGTCCAGCAGCCGGGCCGCGTCGGACGGGCAGGCCAGCGTGTGCCCGGCCTTGCGCGACAGATGCCCCAGCAGCGGCACCTGGTAGATCAGGTCGGCGCCGAGCAGCCGCAGGTCGCGGCCCAGGTGGTCGTGCATCGCCACGGTGAGCATCAGCCCGTCCAAGGGCAGCGTGCCCGAGTGGTTGGCGACGACGAGCGCGGGCCCCTGGGACGGGACGTGCTCCAGCCCGAGCAGCTCGGTGCGGAACCAGTGCCGAAACAGCGCCCGCGCGGCCGGCAGCAGCACGGTGGCGTTGAGCTCGGGGTCGAAGCCGAACTCGTCCACCTCGTACTCGCCCGCCAGGCGGTGGCGCAGGAACGCCAGCCCGGAGGCGATCCGGCGCTCCAGCGACGGCCCCTTGGACCGCTCGTCGGACGGCTCGCCGTCGTGACCGGCGGCGCCGCGCCGGGCCGTGTCGAGCCGGATCACCCGCGCGCCCTCGGCGGCGTCCGCCGCGTCCTCGACGCGGTCGCCCACCGCATCCGGGGGGACGCGTCGGTCGTCCTGGTCGTGCTGCGCGTTCATTCGTCGGGAACCTCCCTCCGCACGAGCCGGGACCTGCGCCTGTGGCCCATCGTTCCCTTCGGCGCCCGCCTGTGAACGCCGCGACCGGCACCGCCGCGCGGTGCCCCGCCGGTCAGTGCCGCACCAGCGCGGAGCCGAGCCGTTCGAGCAGGCCGAGCGGCCCCGGCTGCCCCATGCCGTGGGCCGACAGGAACTCGGCGAACGCCGCCTCCGTCGAGTGCTTCGGCCGCCACGACAGCTCGGCCACCAGCCGGGAGGTGTCGACCACCCGCCCGTACATCAGCAGCCGCAGCAGCTCCGGGGAGAACCCGGTCTGCCCGGCGAACCTGCGGCCCATGTCGCCCAGCACCGACAGCGACTGCGCGGGCATCGGCAGGAAGGGGCGCCCCGCGCGGCGCAGCGCCTGCGACAGCAGCAGCACGCCGTCGCCCGCCACGTTGAAGGTGCCGGGATGGTCCTCCACGGTCATCCGGCGCAGCACCTCGATGCCGTCGTCCTCGTGCACGAACTGCAGGCGCGGGTCGAACCCGAGCACCGTCGGCACCACCGGCATCCGCAGGTACCGGGTGAACGGCGAATCCACGCCCGGGCCGAGGAAGTTGACGAAGCGCAGCACCGACACCGTCAGGTCCGAACGGCGCCGCTGCAGTCCGCGCACATAGCCCTCGACCTCGACGGCGTCCTTGGCGTACCCGTGGGCGGGCGCCTCGACCGGCTCGTCGCGCTCGGTGAACACCGCGGGGTCCATCGGCGAGGAGCCGTACACCGCGGCCGAGGACCGCACGACGAGCTTGCGCATGTCCGGCGAGCGCTGGCAGGCGGCCAGCAGCTGCATGGTGCCGATGACGTTGAGCTCCTTCACCTTCGACCGCGGAACCGACTGGGCGGTCACCAGGCTCAGGTGGACCACCGTGTCGACCCTGGCCGAGGCGATGACCTTCGCGATGCTCGGCGTGCGGATGTCGACGCGCACGAACTCGGTGCGTCCGAGCGGCGTCGTGGGGGGGACCGTGTCCACGCCGATGACCCGCTCGATGCCGGGATCGGCCTGGAGGGTGCTGGCGACCCGCGCTCCCAGGAACCGGGACACACCCGTGACCAGAACCACGCGGGCCGCGGCGGTGGGCATGGAAGACACTGTGCGCCCCACCCCTTACGGCTGAATGGCCGGCGTGTTTACTTCTTGTTGCGCCGCTGGATGCGTGTCTTCTTCAGCAGCTTGCGGTGCTTCTTCTTGGCCATCCTCTTGCGGCGCTTCTTGATGACGGAGCCCACGGGACCTCGCTCGGAGAATCGGGTGACAGGAAAGAACGGCCGTGCCGCCACCCGGCCCCATGTCCCATGGGCGCCCGGCGGTCACGCACGGTCCGCTGACAAAGCGTACCGCTGTGCCGCCCGCTCCCGGTCCCCCGCCCTCCGGCGCGCCCGTATCCGGGCTGTCGCCGACCCGTCGCCCGCCCGGACGTGCCGGGCCGCCCGCCCGCGGAGGGGAGTGCGTGCACGCCCTGGCGCTCGCCCGGCCCGGGGCTCGGTCCTCCGTGCAGTGCCGCACCGCGCATGGCGGCGCACCGGCGTGGCGGCATGCGGCGCTCGGGTGATGGGACCCTGCATGCATGCGGGCGTGACGAATCACGGGCCCGGCGCATGCCCGCCTGCAGCCGACGGCGCGCTCGGCGCACGCGTCAGTGCGCCCGCGCCCGCCGACGGCGAGGTCGGCGCGGACCCCGCGACCACGCCCACCGGTTCCGGCGGCCGGGTGGCCGCCGGCCTGTCGGTGTCGTGTCGTGCCCTGTCTCCTCGGTTCTCCTGCCCCCGTGCTGGCGTCCTCTGCGCGGCCGGCTACCGGGTGAACGGCGAGGTCATTGGTCATGACCCCGCCCTACCCCGTTATCCGGCTTCGATGAACGCGTCGCGCAGATAGTCGTGAACGGCCTGCTCGGGAACCCGGAACGAGCGGCCCACCCGGATCGCGGGCAACTCGCCTGAGTGGACGAGGCGGTAGACGGTCATCTTGGACACCCGCATCACCGCCGCCACTTCGGCCACAGTCAGGAACCTGACCTCACTGAGAGGTCGCTCGCCTGAGCTCATCGGACGCCCTCTTCCACACGTGCCGCGCACCGGCCCTTTGGGTGACTTTGATCACGCACGTGTACTTCCCCCAGCGTAAATCGTGCACCGACAGTCGCAAGAGGGGAGTTCCACCCATTTGCGTATCCCGACCTGTCTTGATGGCCACAGTCTGGTTTCACCCCGCGGGTCACACGGTGGCACGGGGGGTTTCGCGACCATCGGATGTGAGCCTCGACCGGGCGGCGACCGGCGTCCCGAACACCAACGCACACCAGCGAACGAAACATTCGCCCCTCTACCGTCATTGAGTAACAAACAGTGACAGGCGGAGTCAGCGGAGTCAGGAGCGGGAGGCGGGACCGAGGCTCAGAGCAGGCCGGCGCGGTGCAGCAAATAGGCGGTCAAAGGCGCGTAATGCTGGGAAGATATGCCGTCGTCCAGCGGCACCACGGTGTGGATCTTGCCTTCGGCGGCGCCGGCGAACAGCGCGGGGTCGTTACAGTCCGCAAACCCGACGGCGTCGATGCCCGCCTGGCCGGCCGCCCCGGCCCAGCCGTGGTCGGCGATGGCCAGATCCGGCCAATTACCCGATTCGGCTGCGAGCTCGCTCAACATCGCCTCCATGGGGGCGGCGTCGTGGGTGTGCTGGGTGCTGCCGCCGTCGTCCTCCAGCATCGCCACGCCGCCCGGCGCGTAGACGAGCCGCCGCCGCTCGGTGCCGCCGTAGTCCTGCTCGATCTCGTAGGTCCAGCCCTCGGCGGGCGTCAGCACCGTGCAGCCGGCCTTCCGCAGGGCCGCGGACACGGCCTGGTAGATCGGGGTGAGCGTGGCCGGGTGCCCGGTGGCCAGCACCACCCGCTCGCGGCGCCGCGCCGCCTGGCCGATCCGGTCGCCCATCGACTCCAGGGCGTCGATGGTCAGGTCGGGGTCGATCGTGTCGTCCCCGTAGACGTGCTGCGGGTCGGGGTTGACGCCGCAGCGCTCCACCATGAGCGCCAGCACGTCGGCCTCGGTCCACGCCCGCTTGAACTCCAGGCCGAACTGGTAGTACGGGTCGCCCGCGGCCATCCGCCGGTAGTGCCGCAGGTTGTTCTGCCGGGGCGTGGCCACATCACCGGCGATCATCGTGCGGACCAGATGGGTGCGCAGCTCGGCGCGGGACGGGGGCGTCAGATTCTCACTCACGTTCTCGCTCACGGATTCACTCAAGGGGGGCGGTCACAGGGGTGCGGGGCGAGGTCGCGGCGGACGGGCACGGCCGCCGAGGTCACGCGGGCGGGATGCGCGGAGCCGCGGCGGACGCGCGGCGGCGGTCACACGTGCATCAGCGGATCCAAGCCGTGCTCGGGGAAGACCTCCCGCCGGGTCGCCAGCACCGCCTGGTCGACCGGGTTCGCCGGGTCGTAGCCCTCGGCCCAGGTGCGCAGCTCGACCACGGGGGTGCCGTCGGTCATCCGCAGCGGCGCGATCTGCTCGGTGCGCATCCGGACGAAATCGCGCCAGTCCCGGGGGGTGGGCGTCTCGGGGTCGATCGGCCGTCCGGACGCCTCTGCCAGCAGGTGCGTCCAGGCGCGCGGCACCACCTGGACCAGCTCGTAGCCGCCGCCCCCGGTGACGATCCACCGGCCGCCGGCGGTCTCGTGCGCCAGCCGGTGCAGCATCGCGTAGACGGTGCGCTGCCCGTCCACACTGAGGATCAGGTGGGCCAGCGGGTCGAGCGCGTGGCTGTCGCAGCCGTGCTGGGTGACCAGCACCTGCGGGCGGAACGCGCGCAGCAGCGGCGGCACGACGGCGTCGAAGGCGCGCAGCCAGTTGGCGTCGCCGGTGCCGGGCGGGAGCGCCACGTTGACGGCCGAGCCCTCGGCGCCGCTGCCGCCGGTCTCGGTGGGGTAGCCGGTGCCGGGGAACAGCGCGCGCGGCGTCTCGTGCAGGCTGATCGTCAGCACCCGGGGGTCGTCGTAGAAGGCGGCCTGGACGCCGTCGCCGTGGTGGACGTCCACGTCCACGTAGGCGATCCGTTCGGCGCCCTGGCCGAGCAGCCAGGCGATCGCGACGGCCGGGTCGTTGTAGACGCAAAAGCCGCTGGCGGCGCCCGCCATGGCGTGGTGCAGGCCGCCGGCGATGTTGGCGGCGTGCGGGCTGCGGCCGGTCCACACGGCGCGGGCGGCGGCCACCGAGGCTCCCGTGACCAGGCACGACGCCTCGTGCATGCCGGCGAACACCGGGTTGTCGGGGGTGCCGAGGCCGTGCCGCAGGTCGGCGCGGCCGGTGGCGCCGGCCTCCCGGACGGCGGCGATGTAGGACGCCTCGTGCACCAGCCCGAGCAGGTCGTCGCCGGCGGGGTCGAACTTCTCCAGCCGCACGCCGGGCGCGTCCAGCACCTTCAGCTCGCGGGCCAGCGCCATGGTCAGCTCGACGCGCACGGGGTTGAGAGGGTGCCCGGCGCCGAAGTCGTAGGAGACGAGCTTGTCGTCCCAGAAGACCTGGAGTCCGCAGCTGTCGGAGGCAGCAGACGGCGCGGGGCTGCTCATGACGTTCACGGTATCGCCCCGCCCCAGGTCAGACGGTGTGGTCTGAATCACATGCGTGCGGATCCGCCCGCGCCGTCGCGGCTGCACCGTCCTCGACGGGCGTCACCTGCGAAAACTTCCCTGTGACCTACCTGACATTGGCCGAGGCTTTACGTAGCATGGGCGAAATCTGACGTTTGGGAAGCGGATGGACAAACATCTCATTGCTGATGATGTACCCCAGCCGCCGGACGGGTCCGGGGCCGGCGGGGCGTCGGACGGTGCGCTTCCCGGCGGGTCCGCCCGGCAGGCGATTCATCAGCAAGCGGTTCCTTATGACGGCGGCCCCAGCCCCCTCAGCCGGGCCATCTCCGGCATGCTGCGGCTGACGATCGGGCCGATCGTGCACCACGTCCCCGGCCATGCCGTGATCATCCGGACGGCCCGCGCGACGGTCGACATCGCCTCCCGGCTGGTGAGAGCCGACCCGCGCGTGCGGGTGCGCCTGGCCGACGACCTGCCCGACGACACCGGCCGCGTCATCGGCGAGTGGGTGGAGCCCCGCGACGCAGGCGGCGAGGCGTCCGACGGCGCCATCCTCTATCTGCACGGCGGCGGCTACGTCGTGTGCTCCCCGCGCACCCACCGGCCGATCACCGCCCGCCTGGCCGCCGACACCGGCCTGCCCGTCCTGGTCCCCCGGTACCGGCTCGCGCCCGAGCACCCGTTCCCGGCCGCGCTGGAGGACGCACTGGCCGCCTACCGGCTGCTGCTGGACCACGGCGTCCCGGCCGAACGCGTCGTCATCGCGGGCGACTCGGCGGGCGGGCACCTGGCCGCCTCCCTCACCGGCGAGCTGTGCCGCACCGGCCTGCCGCGCCCCGCCGGGGTGGTGCTGTTCTCGCCCTGGGTGGACCTGACCTGCGAACTGTCGACGCGCGAGCAGCGGCTCGCCCGCGACCCGTACATCAGCGCGTCCACCGCCCGGCGCGTCGCCCGGCTCGTGGTCGGCACCGCGGACCCGCGGGACCCCAGGCTGGCCCTGCTGTCCTGCCGCTGGACCGACACGCCGCCGGTGCTCATCCAGGTCGGCAGCCGGGAGGTGCTGCGGCCCGAGGCCGAGGCGCTGGCCGGAGCGATCAGCGAGGGCGGCGGCGACTGCCTGCTGCAGGTGTGGAACGGCCAGATGCACGTGTTCCAGATGCTCAACCGGGTGCTGCCCGAGGCGGACGCGGCGATGCACGAGACCGCCCGCTTCGTCCGCTCGGTCCTCGCCGCGCCCGCCGCCCGAGGAGGTCGCACGGCGCGCACCCGCAGCCGCACGGCGGGCAAAGGACGTGCGGCAAGGCGAGGCCGCCGCCCGAACGGAGGCCGCGGCGGCGACGGGGGCCCGTCCGGTACCGAGGCCGTCGCATGAGGGCCCGCGGACGGCCGCCCGGCCACAGGACTTGAGGCCGCCTCCGCACACCCGCCTGGCGCACAAGGCCGCGGGGAGTGCGGAGGCGCCTCGCCAACCTCGGCCAACGACGCCCCTACGGCGCCCCCTGCGGGAAGGCCTCTCCCCCGTCAGATGCCGCGTCCGTCCTCCGCGACCGGCTCGGGCCGTCCGCCCCGCCCTTGCGGCGACCGCCCCACGGTGAAGAACCCGACCAGCGCGGCCAGCGTGGCGATGCCCTCGCCGACGAGGCTGGCGGTCTTCTCGCCGTACCAGACCGGCTCGTACATGTTCGGCAGCGGGCCGAGCGCGCCCACGTCGACGGTGTAGTAGAGCAGCAGCGCACCGACCGCGCTGCCCGCCACCAGGAACGCGACCGCATACGTCCAGCGGCGCGACCGCACCAGGACCAGCACCGCCGCCAGCGCGGCGGCCACGGCCTGGACCCGGAACAGCACGTCACCGCCGATGCTGCCACCCTCCACGAACTTCATGTCGGGTGCGAACCGCCAGTGCACGACGGCGTCGACCGCCAGTCCGGCGGCCACGAGCAGGCGAAGCGGGATGTCCATGTCCCTAACACGGTCCGCGCGGCGCATCGGCTCAATCGCGAAGCGACATTTCCGGAGCGGCACGGCGCGGACCGCTCCGGCGGTCAGCCGCCGGCGAGCTCGCGGCCCCGGTCGCGGGCGGCCTCGATCGCCTCCAGGACGGCGGCGCGCACCCCGTGCTTCTCCAGCTCGCGGATGGCGGCGATCGTCGTCCCGCCCGGCGAGGTCACCGCCTCGCGCAGCAGCACCGGGTGCTCGCCGGAGTCGCGCAGCATGACCGCCGCCCCGACGGCCGACTGGATCACCAGCTCCAACGCGGCCGCGCGCGGCATGCCCAGCAGGATGCCCGCGTCCACCATGGCCTCGACCAGGTAGTAGAAGTACGCCGGGCCGCTGCCGGACAGCGCGGTGGCGGCGTCCTGCAGCGACTCGGGGATGCGCACCACCTTGCCGACGGGGCTGAGCAGCTCCTCGGCCATCTTCAGGTGCTCCTCGCCGGCATGCGAGCCCGCCGAGATCACGCTCATCGCCTGGTCCACCAGCACCGGCGTGTTGGACATCACCCGCACCACCGGCAGGTCGGCGGGCAGCCGCTCCTGCACGAACGAAGTGGTGATGCCGGCCGCCATGGAGATCACCAGCGCTCCGGCCGGGACATGCGGGGCGATCTCGTCCAGCAGGGTCCCCATGTCCTGCGGCTTGACGGCCAGCACCAGCGTGCTCGCCGTCCGGGCGGCCTCCACGTTGGTGACGATCTGGACGCCGTACCGTTCGCGCAGCAGCGCCCCGCGCTCCTCGCGGCGGACGGTGGCCATCAGCTCGGCGGGGCGGCGGCCGGCCCGCAGCACGCCGGACAGCAGCGCCTCGCCCATCTTCCCGGCACCCAGAATCGCGATCATCTATGCACCTTGACGTGGGGTTTCTCCTGACCACGCCAGCCTATCGAGGGGCCGCGCGGCTAGGCGCGCGTGGCCACCGAGCGCAGGAAGAAGCGCAGGTTGGCGGGCTTCTCGGCGAGCCGCCGCATGAAGTAGCCGTACCACTGGCCGCCGTAGGCGACGTACACGCGCACCCGCTCGCCCGCGGCGGCGAGCCGCCGCTGCTCCTGGGGCCGGATGCCGTACAGCATCTGGTACTCGTAGCTGCCCGGGGCGCGGTCGTTGACCAGCGCGAACGTGCCGGCGATGCTGATCAGCCGCGGGTCGTGCGTGGCCAGCATCGGGTAGCCCTTGCCGTTCATCAGGATCCGCATGCACCGCACGTACGACCGGTCGATCTCGGCCTTGTCGGTGAACGCGACGTGCTCGGGCGCGGCGTAGGCGCCCTTGCACAGCCGCACCCGCGACCCCTCGTAGGCCAGCTCGGCGCAGTACTCCTCGGCGCGGCGCAGGTACGACTGGATCACCGCCCCGGTGTCGGGGTGCTCGCGCCGCAGCTCCTGCAGGATGCGCAGGGTGGACTCGACGGTGGTGTGGTCCTCCATGTCGAGGGTCACCGAGGTGCCGGCCGCGCGGGCGGCGGCGCACACCCGCCGGGCGTTCTCCAGCGCCAGGTCCTCCTCCAGGGCCTGGCCCACGGCGGTCAGCTTCAGCGACACCTCGGCGCGGGCGCCCAGCCCGGCGTCGGCCAGCCGGCCCAGCAGCTCGACGTAGTGCTTGACGGTCGCGTCGGCCTGGGCCTTGTCGTGGACGTCCTCGCCGAGCACGTCCAGGGTGACCGCCAGCCCCTCGCCGGTCAGCTCGCGGGTGACGTGCAGGGCGTCGTCGATGGTCTCGCCCGCGATGAAGCGGCGCACCGCGTCGCGGGTGAACGGAGCGGTCTCGACGAGCCTGCGTACGCCGCCGCTGCGGGAGGCGGCCAGGAGAGCCTGACGAAGCACTGGCGACCCCTTCTCCGGTGGGACGACCCTGTCCGCTGTCCCGGCGCCTCCAGGTTAACTCTCGGAGAAGGGCTCGCGATCACGAGACGGTTCCGGTCTTGTTGACCCCTCCGTACCGCTGGACGTACTCGGCCATCTTGGCGGTGCGCACCGCCTCGAACAGCGCCTTGCCCTTGGTCTGGTCCAGCAGCACCACGCTCTGCTTGCCGCGCATGGCGCTGCCCTTGTTGGGGACGGTCATGAACACCACGTCCGAGGCGCGCACGTTGCGCAGGCTCAGCGCCAGCGACCGCAGGTCGCCCGCGGACACCTTGTCGTCCACGCTGATCGACTTGGTGAACGCGGTGAGGAAGCGGTCGAGCTTGAGCGGGTTGGTGATCGTCCCGCTGTCGGCGGCCTTCTGGGCGAGCGCGCGCAGGAACGCCTGCTGCCGCTTGATCCGGTCGAAGTCGCCGTTGGGCAGGTTGTAGCGCTGCCGGACGAACAGCAGGGCCTTCTCGCCGTCCAGCTTCTGCCGTCCGGCCTTCCAGTACACCTTGCGCGCCGGGTCGTAGACGCTCTGCGCGATGTCGACCTCCACGCCGCCGAGCGCGTCGGTCATCGCCTTGAACCCCTCGAAGTCGATGGCGCCGAAGTGGTCGATGCGGATGCCGGTGAGGTTCTCCACGGTCTGGATCAAAAGCGGCGGGCCGCCGAACGAGAACGCCGCGTTGATCTTCTGGTTGCCGTAGTCGGCGATGTCCACCCACAGGTCGCGGGGGAAGGAGATGATGTAGGCCTTGCTGCGGTCGGCGGGCAGGTGCAGCAGCATGATCGTGTCGGACCGCTGCTGCCCCGGCTTCCACACCCCGCGGCCCTCGCCGGTGGTGCCCATCTCGGCGCGGGAGTCCGAGCCGACCAGCAGCCAGTTCTCGGTGCCGGTCACGTTGGGGCCGGGCCGGTCGCCGGTGGGCATGGTCCCGGGCAGCCGGTCGATGTTGCCGTTGTAGGACGACTGCCGCTGCCAGACCAGCCCGGCGACCCCGGCCACGGCGAGCAGGACGAAGACCACGACGCCCGCCAGCACCCGCGGCCAGCGCTTCTTGCGCCGCCGCCCCTCTGCGTGCCGGCCGCTCCCCTCGCCCAGGAGGAACTCGTCGTCCGGGGCCTTGGACCCGTCTGGGCCGCTCGGACCGCCCGGGTTGTGCGGGCCGCGCGGCTCGTGCGAGGAGGCCGCGTGCCCGGCCGCCGCCCCTCCCTGGCCCGTGGGGGCGGAGGGCGTGAACGGGTCGTCGCCGTGCTGCCTGTACGCCTGGGAGCCGGGGTGGTCTTCGGGGGTCATGGCGCCGGAGATTATCAGCCGAGTCACCCCAGACAGGCAGGTTTACCTCGTATGACGTCCGGTGGCGGTCAGCGCGCGTGACGTTGGTTACGGCCCGCGTCGGCGGGACGTCACGGCGTGCTCCGCCCGGGGCGTCAGGGCGTGCGGCGGCGCAGGGTGGCCGCGCCCAGCAGCAGGGCCAGCAGCGTGCACCCGGCGACGACCACGATGTCGCGCACCAGTTCGCCGCCGACGTCCGGCTCCCGGCTGACCTGCTGCATGGCATCCACCGCGTACGTCAGCGGCAGCACGTCCGAGATCGCCTCCAGCCAGGACGCCATCTGGTCGCGCGGCATGATCAGCCCGCACAGCAGCGCCTGCGGCAGCACGAACGCGGGCATGAACTGCACCGCCTGGAACTCGCTGCGGGCGAACGCGCTGGCGAACAGACCCAGCGCCATGCCCAGCAGCGCGTCCAGCACCGCCACGAGCAGCAGTGCCCACCCGGACCCGGCCAGGTCCAGGCCGAGCCAGGTCAGCGAGATCGCCAGCACCACGCCGACCTGCGCCAGCGCCAGCACGCCGAACGCCAGCGCGTAGCCGACCAGCAGGTCCAGGCGGCCCATCGGCATGGTCATCAGCCGTTCCAAGGTACCGCCGGCGCGTTCGCGCAGCGTGCCCACGCTGGTCACGATGAACATAATCACGAACGGGAACATGCCGAGCAGCATCGGCCCGATCCGGTCGAACAGCGTCGGCTGGTCGAACACGTACCGCAGCAGGATCATCAGCACGCTCGGCACGCCCACCATCAGCCCGATCGTGCCGTAGTCGTGCCGCAGCTGCGCCAGGATCCGCCGGGTGGTGGCCAGGGTGATCACCATGCTCATGACGTCCGGGCCTCCGTCCGCTCGCTGATCAGGTTCAAGAACGTCTGCTCCAGGTCGTCGGTGCCGGAGGCGGCGCGCAGCTCGGCGGGGGTGCCGTCGGCCAGGATCCGGCCCTCGCGCATCAGCAGCAGCCGGTCGGTGCGGCCCGCCTCGTCCATGACGTGGCTGGAGACGATCAGCGTGACGCCGCGGTCGGCCAGCCGCCGGAACAGCGCCCACAGCTCCTGGCGCAGCACCGGGTCGAGACCGACGGTCGGCTCGTCCAGCACCACCAGCTCGGGCGCGCCGAGCAGCGCGACGGCCAGGTTGGCGCGGCCGAGCTGCCCGCCCGACAGGGTGGCGACGAGCTGGTCGCGCTGGCGTTCGAGCCCGACCTCGGCGACCACGCGGTCCACGTCCGACCGCGGGGCGCCCAGTACGGAGGCGAAGTAGCGCAGGTTCTCGGTGACGCTGAGGTCGGCGTAGACGGCGGGCTGCTGGGTGGCGTAGCCGACACGGCGCCGCAGCGAGGGAGCGCCCGCGGGCTCACCGAGCACGGTCACGGTGCCGCTGGTGACGATCTGCACCCCGACGATGGACCTGATCAGCGTCGTCTTACCGCATCCGCTGGGGCCCAGCAGGCCGACGATCGAGCCGCGCGGCACCTCGAACGTCACCTCGTGCAGCACTTCCCGGCCGCCCCGCCGCACCCGCAGGCCGGCGACGCGCACCGCCGGAGCAGTAGAATTCATCATGTGTTGAAATTAAGTCCGTGCATGTCCCGAGTCAAGGAATCGCGGGCAGGTCAGGAGGGTTCGTCGAGGTAGCGCTGGATGACGGGGGCCAGCAGCGCCACCAGCTCCTCGCGGCCGGCCGAGGCGATCGGCTCGACGCGCAGCACGTACCGCAGGAACATCACGCCGATCAACTGGCCGGCCGCCGCGTTGAGCCGAAGCCTGGGGATCTGGCCCGCTTCCGCCACCCGGCCGAACAGGGCCGAGGCCAGGAACTCGCGCACCGCCACCGCGGCCCGCTCGTTGGTCATGGCCGAGCGCAGCATCGCCAGGATCGGGGCCCGCCGCGCGTCGTCCTCCCAGACCGTCAGGAACGTGCGGACCATCGCCTCGCCGAGCCGTTCGCGGGGCGTCGCCATGATGCGCGGCAGGAACTCGCCGGGGTCCACCGGGAAGCGCATGGCCGCGGTGAAGACCCCCTCCTTGTTGCCGAAGTAGTGGTGCACCAGCGCCGGATCGACCCCCGCCGCCCGGGCGATCGACCGCAGCGACGTGGCGTCGTACCCCTTCTCGGCGAACAGCGCGCGGGCCGCGTCGAGGATCTGGTCGCGGGTCTCGGACGGCCCGGGCCGCCGCCCCGGGCCCCGCCGCGCGCGCCCGCGCGGCCGCTCCCCCGCGTCGCCCGCGTCACCCCGGTCGCGTTCGGGGCGCGCAACCTCGATCATCACGCTCCCCGCGGGGAGATCTCACCGCCCGGGGTGACCTCCCAGGTGCGCGCCTGCTCGTCCGGGGCGGCCGCCGCCAGATGCAGACGGGCGAACGCCAGCGCCTCGGCCAGGTCCTCCATGCGCTCGGCGCGGCTGTTGGCGCGGCGCGTGTTGACCTCCAGCACGATGTGGCCGCGGTAGCCGTCGGCGGCCAGCCGCTCCAGGAACGGCCCGCACGGCTGGTTGCCGCGCCCCGGCACCAGGTGCTCGTCCTTGTTGGTGACGCCGACGCCGTCGGCCAGGTGGACGTGGCGCAGCCGCTCGCCGAGCCGCCCGGCCATGTCCATCGCGTCCGAGCCGGACACCGCGGTGTGCGACAGGTCCAGCGTGACGTACGGGTAGTCCTGGTTGACGGGGTTCCAGTCCGGGGCGTACATGCCCGCCTCGGCGCCCCGGGCCTTGAGCGGGAACATGTTCTCCACCGCGAACAGGACGTCCGTCTCGTCCTGCATGCGGGCCAGGCCCTGGACGAACTCGCGCGCGTACTCGCGCTGCCAGCGGAACGGCGGGTGGACGACGACCACATCGGCGCCCAGGGCCTCGGCGACCTCCTTGGACCGCACCAGCTTGCCCCACGGCTCGCGGCCCCACACCCGCTGCGTGAGCAGCAGGCACGGGGCGTGGATCGAGCGGATGGGCACCTGGTGGTAGTCCGACAGGCGGCGCAGAACGTTGAGGTCCTGCGAGGACGCGTCCGTGGACACCATGATCTCCACGCCGTCGTACCCCAGCAGCGCCGCGATCTCGAAGGCGCTCGGCACCTTCTCCGGATAGACCGACGCGGTGGACAGCGTGATCGGCGCGTCCGGCACGCGGATCGCGGGCGGAACGGCGCCGTTGTGCTGCGGGGTCAAGGCTCCCTCGCCATAATGTCGCTCGGCAGTTTGTCGCTCGGGTGTCCGTCGTGCGCTCCGCCGCACGGACCGGAGCAGCGGGCCGACCCGTCCCGGGGTCCGTCCGCGGTCCCGCCCCTCGGATCGCTCTTTGGGGCCGGACCGGCTTCGGCGGCCCCCGGCCCCGGTCCGGGGCTCCGCTCCGCCGACGGCGCTCACGCAACGCAAAGCCTATGCGCCCGGACGTCCGAAGTTACCCTCCGACCCAGGTGATCTTATTTGGCGCGGCGCCGGATGACTACGCTCTGTCCTCGTGGCCGAGATCGCTGCGGGCGCCGTGCCCAGCCCCAACATCTGGAACTTCCCCCAGGTCTACGAGATCGAGAACCGTGCCGTGGACCCCGACGGCGCGCTGGAGTCGGCGATGTGGCAGCTTCGTCCCTGGGCCGGGGCGACGGTGCTCGACCTCGGCTGCGGCACCGGCTTCCACCTGCCGCGGTTCGCCCGCGAGGCGGCGCGGGTGGTCGGCGTGGAGCCGCATTCGGCGCTGGCCGCCGCGGCCCGGCGGCGGGTGCGCGACCTGCCGAACGTCGCGGTCCGCGTCGGCGCCGCCCAGTCCATCCCGCTTCCGGACGCTTCGGTGGACGTCGCGCACGCGCGGTGGGCGTACTTCTTCGGCCCCGGCTGCGAACCGGGGCTGGCCGAGCTGTCCCGGGTGGTGCGGCGCGGCGGCGCGATCTTCATCATCGACAACGACGCCACCCGCTCGACGTTCGGCCGCTGGTTCCGGCGCTGGCTGCCCTCCTACGACCCGGCCGCGGTCGAGCGGTTCTGGTCCCGGCAGGGCTTCGCCCGTGAGCCGCTGATGATCCGCTGGTCGTTCGCCGACCGGGACGACCTGGCCGCCGTGCTGCGCATCGAGTTCCCCGCCGAGCTGGCCGAGGAGTTCCTGCGCGAGCACGAGGGCTGCGAGGTGGACTACGCCGTCAACCTCTGGTGGCGCCGCACCTGACGCGCCCCGCCCGGCTGCCGCACCCGACGTCCCCTGCCTGACGCGCCTTGCCCAGCGCGCGCCGCCCGAGGCGCCCTGCCCGGCGCCCGGCGCCGGGTCCGCGCACGGCGCCGCACCGGCGGGCGGCGCGGAGACGGCGCCGAGGTCACCCGACGGTTACTGACTGGTTGGTCACACCCGTTCGTCAGGTCTGGCCGCCAGTGGACGCGCTGTACAACAATCCAACCGCCATCGCCACCTCGACGGGAGGGGACCCGACATGGGCCGTACCGCACGGACGAGCCGAGCCATCCTCACCGCCACCGCGCTGGGCGCGGGCGCCGCCGGCGCCGGACTGGCCGCCCAGCGCCGCGCCGTACGCCGCCTGCGCATGCGCCCCGACCCCTACGCCGCGGAGCCGTTCGGCTCCCTGCGCGGCCGCCCCGTGCCGGTGCGCGCCGACGACGGCACCCGGCTGTACGCCGAGATCGACGGCGAGGACCGCACCGACCTGGCGGTCGTGTTCTGCCACGGCTGGACGCTCAACCAGGACTCCTGGCACTTCCAGCGCAAGGCCCTGCGCGGCCGCGCCCGCCTGGTGTTCTGGGACCAGCGCGGCCACGGCCGCTCCGACGGCGGCGACCGCGCCGGCTACGGGCTGCCCCGCCTGGCGCACGACCTGGCCGCCGTGATCGACCAGACCGTCCCCGCCGAGACCCCGGTCGTGCTGGTCGGCCACTCCATGGGCGGCATGACGATCATGCGTTACGCCGACGAGTACGCCGACCGGATCGGCGGCAAGGTGGTGGGCGCGGCCCTGGTGTGCACGTCGTCCGGCGGGCTCGGCCAGGCCCCGCTGGGCCTGCCCGCCTTCCTGGCGCGCACCACGCAGCGGGTGGTCCCCCCGGCGCTGCGCGCGGCCGGCGCGGGCGCGGCCCTCATCGAGAAGGTGCGCCACCTGGGCCGCGGCGGCTCGCTACTGGTCGAAGACCTCATCGCGTTCGGCCCGGACGCCAGCCCGGCCGCGCTGGAGTTCAGCGAGCAGATGCTCGCCGAGACCCGCATGGACGCGCTGTTCGACTTCCTGCACTCGATGATCAGCACCGAGGTGATCAGCGAGTGCGCCACCCTGGCCCCCGCCGACACGCTGGTCATCGGCGCGGAGAACGACCGCCTCACCCCGGTCGAGCACAGCATCAAGATCGCCGAGTGTGTGCCGTCGGCGCGCCTCGAGGTCATCTCGACGACCGGTCACATGGCCATGCTGGAACGTCCGGACGTCGTCACCGGCCACCTGGGCGACCTCATCGAGCGCGTCCGCAAGTCCTCCGCCGCGGCCTGACCCGCGCGTCGCCGCCTCGCGCGCCGCGGCCTGGGCCGGGTGGCCGGCCCGGCTCAGGCCAGGCGGCTGCTGTCCAGGCGGCTTCTGGCCAGGACGTCCACCACGCGGTCGGCGACCTCACGCATGCCGGCGGCGTTGGGGTGCACAGGCGCGGCCGCGTTCGACGGCAGGATGCCCTCGACCCACCTGCGTCCGGCCGGGGCGCACATGTCGTGGCCCTCGCCGCCCTCGTAGGCGTCGACGAAGTCGGCGCCGTGGGCGCGGGCCCGCTCGGCCAGCACCCGGTTGAGGTCGCGGTGCAGGCGGTTGAGGAACGCCAGGTCGCCCCGCGCCACCGGGACCGCCGGCCAGCAGCCCGGCGCGTCGGGCAGCAGCCGCAGGTAGCCGACGACCATGATGCGGGCGCGCGGCGCCCGGGCGCGGATCCGGCGCAGCGCGCCGTCGAGCAGCGGACGGACCTTGTCGGGACGCTCGCTGTAGACGTCGGCGTACCGCTGGGCGCACGGCGCGCCGAGCGGGTTGGTGGTGCTGGCCAGGCCGCAGGCGGCCAGAATCTCGGCGAACCCCGCGTCGTTGCCGCCGATGCCCACGGTGACCAGGGCGGTGTTGCGCGTCAGCGCGTTCAGCTGCGGGGGGTTGATGCCCAGCGGGGTGCGCTGCGGCGCCGTCAGGTTGCGGATGCGGGCGCTGGTGCAGCTGACGTCGGTGAGCCGCAGCCGCAGCCGCGCGGCGACCAGCGACGGGTAGTTGCGATTGGAACGCAGGCAGCCGACCGGTGTGCCGGTCTGGCGCGGGATGAGCGGCCCGGCGGTGAAGGAGTCGCCGAGCGCCACGTACCGCTCGCCCGCCGCCGTCCGGGCGTGCCCGGCCGCCGCCGGCATGCCCGCCAGCAGCACCGCCGTGACCGCGCCGACGCCGAGTACCCGTCTCCCCCGCATGATCACCGGTCCTCTCGATCGGGCCGCGGACGACCACGCGGCCTCCCACCAGAAGCACACGACCGGACCGACCATACGTGATCGACACACGCGACGTCATCAGTCGATTACCGACAGTGATGCAATCCTTTACCGCCGGGCAAGGCCGGCGAGGGCATCGGACGCGCGGAGTGTCGGCCGCGGCCCGTACTGTTCGGGCCATGGCGAAGGCGAAGACGGCGAAGGCCACCTACCGCTGCTCGGAGTGCGGCTGGCAGACCTCCAAGTGGGTGGGCCGTTGCGGCGAGTGCCAGACCTGGGGCTCGGTCGGCGAGGCGGGCGCGGCCGCACCGCCCCGGGTGGTGTCCGCCGGGCCCGTCAGCGCACCCGCCCGCCCCATCGGCCAGGTGGACGTGCGGGCGGCGCAGACCCGCCCCACCGGCCTGGACGAACTCGACCGCGTGCTCGGCGGCGGCATGGTGCCCGGAGCCGTGCTGCTGCTCGCCGGGGAGCCGGGCATCGGCAAGTCCACGCTGCTGCTGGAGGTCGCCGCGCTCGCCTCCACCGGCGCCGGGGAGGCGTCCGGCGGCGGCCGTGCGGGGCGTGCCCCCGGCGCGCAGACGGGCGGCGGCGCCGTCCCCCGGCAGGGCGGCCCGGCCGACGCACCCGGGGGCGGCCGCACGCCCGTGCTGTACGTGACGGGCGAGGAGTCGGCCGAGCAGGTGCGGCTGCGCGCCGACCGGGTCGGCGCCATCACCGACGACCTGTACCTGGCCGCCGAGACCGAGCTGTCGGCGGTGCTCGGCCACATCGAAGCCGTCGACCCCGCGCTGCTGGTCGTCGACTCCATCCAGACCATCGGCAGCGCCGAGGTCGACGGCGCGCCCGGCGGCGTCACCCAGATCCGCGAGGTCACCGCCAACCTGATCCGCGTGGCCAAGGAGCGCGGCATGACCGCGGTGCTCGTCGGCCACGTCACCAAGGAGGGCGCGATCGCCGGGCCGCGGCTGCTGGAGCACCTGGTCGACGTCGTGCTGTACTTCGAGGGCGACCGGCACAGCCGGCTGCGCATGATCCGCGCGGTGAAGAACCGCTACGGCCCCACCGACGAGCTCGGCTGCTTCGACCTGTCCGAGGTCGGCATCGTCGGGGTGGCCGACCCCAGCGGGCTGTTTCTGACCCGCCGCGACGAACCCGTCCCGGGCACCTGCGTGACGGTGACGCTGGAGGGCCGCCGCCCGCTGGTCGCCGAGGTGCAGGCGCTGGTCGCCAAGTCCTACCTGCCGTCCCCGCGCCGCGCGTCCTCCGGCCTGGACTCCTCCCGGGTCGCCATGGTCCTGGCGGTGCTGGCCCAGCGCTGCAAGATCTCCATGCACGAGCAGGACGTGTACGTCTCCACGGTCGGCGGCGTCCGGCTTACCGAGACCTCCGTCGACCTGGCGCTGGCCCTGGCCGTCGCCGGGTCCACCGTCGACCAGCCGCTGTCGGCCCAGCTCATCGCGCTCGGCGAGGTCGGCCTGGCCGGCGAGGTGCGGGTCGTGCCGGGCGTCCAGCGCCGGCTGGCCGAGGCCGCCCGGCTGGGGTTCAAGTACGCGGTGGTGCCCTGCGGCTCCCTCGACCTCGGCGACGGCACGCCGCTCAAGCGCGCCGACCCGCTGCTGACCAGCTACGAGGGCATGAAGGTCATGGAGGTCGACAGCCTCACCCAGGCGCTGCAGGTCGCCTTCACCGCCCCCTGACCGCCCCCGGCGACCGGTTCGGGTCACATGACCGGGACGGAGGGACCCGCGTAATATCTCCAGGGCCGCCGAAGCGGCGGCGCCGGCCTGTGGAGACCACGCAGGACCGCACGCGGCGGCCCGGAGTCGGCGAAGCAGGACCCGCCCGCGGCCGCCAGTACGGCGTGACGGGCGGCATCCCTCTCGGCCGGAAGGGGGACAACCAACCACGGGAGAAACCCGTCCGCGGGCTCCTCGATAAACTGACGCCGACCAGAGACCTCCGGGGGCCAGGTGCCAACACACGACAAGGGTCATGACGAACGACGCCGCGCCACGCTCGCCGCGGTAGCCCCGGGCACCGCGATTCGCGACGGACTGGAGCGCATCCTGCGGGGGCACACCGGAGCCCTTATCGTCCTCGGCTACGACAAGCTCGTCGAGGACCTGTGCACCGGCGGATTCGAACTGGACGTGCAGTTCTCCGCCACCCGCCTGCGCGAGCTGGCCAAGATGGACGGGGCCATCGTCCTGGACGACACGCACACGCGGATCGTGCGCGCCGCGGTGCACCTGGTCCCGGACTCGACGATCCCCACCGAGGAGTCCGGCACCCGGCACCGCACCGCCGAGCGGGTCGCCCGGCAGACCGGCCATCCGGTGATCTCGGTGAGCCAGTCGATGCACATCATCGCGCTGTACCTCGACGGCACCCGCTACGTGCTGGAGGACTCGGCCGCGATCTTGTCCAAGGCCAACCAGGCGCTCGCCACGCTCGAACGCTACAAGCTGCGGCTGGACGAGGTGTCCGGCACGCTGTCGGCGCTGGAGATCGAGGACCTGGTCACGGTGCGGGACGTCAGCGCGGTCGTCCAGCGCCTGGAGATGGTCCGCCGCATCGCCGACGAGATCGAGGGCTATGTGGTCGAGCTCGGCACCGACGGCCGGCTGCTGTCGCTGCAGCTGGACGAGCTGGTGTCCGGGGTGGACGTCGACCGCGAGCTGATCGTGCGCGACTACCCGTCCGAGGACGCCCGCACCCGCGGCGTGGCCGCGGTGCTGGAGGCGCTGGACGGGCTGTCGGCCAACGAGCTGCTCGACCTGTCCACGGTCGCCGAGGTGATGGGCTTCTCCGGCCCCGACGCCCTCGACCTGCCGGTCAGCCCCAAGGGGTACCGCCTGCTGGCCAAGGTGCCGCGGCTGCCCGGCATGGTGGTCGAACGGCTGGTCGAGCATTTCGGCGGCCTGCAGAAGCTCCTGGCCGCCGGGATCGAGGACCTGCAGGCGGTCGGCGGCGTCGGCGAGTCCCGGGCCCGCAGCGTCCGCGAGGGCCTGTCCCGCCTCGCCGAGTCCTCGATCCTGGAACGCTACGTGTGACGTCCCGGCCGTCCCCGAGACGGCCGGGCCGCCGTACCCTCAACGCAGGTGGAACACCCGCCTGGCGGGCCGCAGGCCGTCCGCCCGCACCGTGGCGACGTAGGTGCCGGGCCGGGCGGTCAGCCCTGTGGCCCGGCAGTCGCCGGTCGAACGCCTGCGGTCCCAGGTCACCGTCTCGACGTGCGGGATGCCGCGGCGCAGCGTCCGCTCGCGGGAGCCGCACCCGGGCCGGACCGGCGACCCGCCGTGCCACAATGGCGAGTCGTCATGAACACCGCCTACACCGAGCCGATCCTCGACTGGTATGCCGCCAACGCCCGGGACCTGCCGTGGCGCGCGCCGGACGCCACCCCGTGGGGCGTCCTGGTCAGCGAGATCATGCTGCAGCAGACCCCCGTGGCCCGCGTGCTGCCGGTCTGGCGGGAGTGGATGGCGCGCTGGCCGGAGCCGGCGGCGCTGGCCGCCGAGCCGTCCGGCGAGGCGGTGCGCGCGTGGGGCCGCCTCGGCTACCCGCGCCGGGCGCTGCGCCTGCACGAGAGCGCCCGCGCGATCGTGGAACGGCACGGCGGGCGGGTCCCCGAGTCGCATGCGGATCTGCTGGCGCTGCCCGGCATCGGCGCCTACACCGCCGCCGCGGTGGCCAGCTTCGCGTTCCGGCAGCGGCATGCCGTGCTCGACACCAACGTCCGGCGGGTGCTGGCGCGCCTGGTCTCCGGCGAGGAGTTCCCGCCGCGCTCGCAGACCGCCGCCGAGGTCCGACTGGCCGAGTCGCTGCTGCCCGCCGATCCGCCGACCGCGGCCCGCTGGTCCGTGGCCGTAATGGAGCTGGGCGCCCTGGTATGCACGGCCCGTACGCCCCGCTGCGTGGACTGCCCGGTGCTGTCGTCCTGCGCCTGGCACGCCGCCGGCCGTCCCGCCTACGACGGCCCGCCCCGGCGCGGCCAGACGTATGCGGGCACCGACCGGCAGTGCCGGGGCCGCCTGCTGGCCGTCCTGCGCGACGCAGACGGCCCCGTGGAGAAGTCGGCGCTGGACGTGGTGTGGTCCGACCCCGTCCAACGCGAGCGCGCCCTGGACGGCCTCGTGGCCGACGGCCTGGTGGACCCCCTGGACGACGGCCGCTACGCCCTGCCCGCCTAGGGCCCGCCGAACGCGAAAGGGCCCGCGCCGTTGTCGGCACGGGCCCTTGACCGGCTCGCGTGGCGGACGTCAGTCCTTGTTGAAGTTGACCGCGCCCTCGATCGGCGGCGGGCTGTCGGGCACGCCGGTCGGCTTGGGCACACCCCGGAAGGTGAACGTGGCGTCCTCGCCCTCGCCCTCGGTACCGACGATCACGATCTGCCCGGCCCGCAGCTCGCCGTACAGGATCTTCTCCGACAGCGCGTCCTCGATCTCCCGCTGGATCGTGCGGCGCAGCGGACGCGCACCGAGCACCGGGTCGTAGCCGCGCTCGGCCAGCAGCTGCTTGGCCTCGGGCCGCAGCTCGATGCCCATATCGCGGTCGCGCAGCCGCTCGTCCACCTTGGCGATCATCAGATCCACGATCTGGATGATCTCCTTGCGGGTCAGCTGGTGGAACACCACGATGTCGTCGACCCGGTTGAGGAACTCCGGCCGGAAGTGCTGCTTGAGCTCCTCCTGCACCTTCGCCTTCATCCGGTTGTAGGACCCCTGCTCGTCACCCTGACGCGCGAAGCCCATCGACACGCCCTTGGAGATGTCCCGGGTGCCCAGGTTCGTCGTCATGATGATGACGGTGTTCTTGAAGTCCACCATGCGGCCCTGGGCATCGGTCAGTCGGCCGTCCTCCAGGATCTGCAGCAGGCTGTTGAAGATGTCCGGGTGCGCCTTCTCGATCTCGTCGAACAGCACCACCGAGAACGGCTTGCGCCGCACCTTCTCGGTGAGCTGGCCGCCCTCCTCGTACCCGACGTAGCCGGGCGGGGAGCCGAACAGCCGCGAGACGGTGTGCTTCTCCATGAACTCGCTCATGTCCA
>NZ_BSTN01000025.1 GCF_030269545.1 Actinomadura sp. NBRC 104425
AGACCCAGCCCGGCCTCCGCACACCGACCACCCGGACGACCAAGATCGCCCAAAAGATCACTTACGGAGGAGTCCCGCGGGCCGGCCACCGCACACGCGATGTCCCGCATCCCGTCCAGACTGGTCCTCCCAGACTACAACGACCCGAACCAGACTCCGAATCGTTTTCCCGCTGGGAAGAGGTTCCCCGGGGCCGTCCGCCGTGCTGTCCGGCGTCCCGCATCCCCTCGGGGCAGCAAGAAGATTAGGCAGTGCCGCGACCCCCGTCAAATCAAGTCGTCCGGCCTGCCGACCCCCGCCGCAAACCCCCTGGTCACCGCCCATTCACCGGGTCGGGCCGTCGGCGGCGTCCGGCGCGCGTCAGTGCCGTGTAAGCGTGGGCCGGCGCCGTGTCGGTGCCGTGTCAGCGGCCCGGTCGAGGGTGGTTCCGCCAACGGACGAACGACGATGACCGACCGGAAGGCGGGACATGGCACAGGACTCGTACGTGATACGCGCCGAGGGGCTGCGCAAGAGATTCGGGGAGACGCAGGCCCTGGACGGCGTCGATCTGGCGGCGCGCAGGGGCACCGTGCTCGGGGTGCTCGGCCCGAACGGGGCGGGCAAGACCACTGCGGTTCGGGTGCTGGCAACCCTGCTCAAGCCGGATGCGGGACGCGCCGAGGTGTGCGGTTTCGACGTGGTGAGGGACGCGGCGCAGGTGCGCGCGTCGATCGGGCTGACCGGCCAGTACGCCTCGCTGGACGAGGAGCTGACCGGGATGGAGAACCTGGTGATGATCAGCCGGCTGCTGGACTTCGGACGGGCCGAGGCGCGGGCCCGGGCGCGGGAGCTGCTCGCCGGGTTCCGGCTCGAGGAGGCCGCCGGACGGGCGGTCAAGACGTACTCGGGCGGCATGCGGCGCCGTCTGGACCTGGCGGCGAGCCTGGTCAACCGGCCCCAGGTGATCTACCTGGACGAGCCCACGACGGGGCTGGACCCGCGGGCCCGCAACGAGGTGTGGGACACCGTCCGCTCCCTGGTGAACGACGGCGCGACCGTGCTGCTCACCACGCAGTACCTGGAGGAGGCCGACGAGTTGGCGGACCGGATCGCGGTGTTCGACCACGGGCGGGTGATCGCCGAGGGCACGTCCGCCGAGCTGAAGACGCGCATCGGGCGGCAGACGCTGACGGTGCGGGCGGCGGCGCGGCACCGGGTGGGGCAGCTGGCCGCGATCGTCGGTGCGCTGGTCGGTGACGAGCCCACGGCCGACGAGACGACGGGGCTGGTCACCGCACCCGTCGCGGATCCGGATGTGCTGCCGGCCCTGGTCCGGCGGCTGGACGAGGCGCAGATCGCGGTGGCGGAGCTGGCGCTGCGGATGCCGAGCCTGGACGAGGTGTTCCTCACCCTGACCGGTCACGTCGCCGGCGACGACGTCGAGCGCATCACGGAAGGGAGCGTGGCATGACCGCGATGACGACGGTTTCCGGGGGCGTGCGCACGGAGCCGCCCCGGAGGATCAGCGCGCGCCGGACGCTGCGGCACTCGCTCACGCTGGCCTGGCGCAATGTGGCCCAGTTGCGACATTCGCCGGACAAGCTGCTGGACTCGACGCTGCTGCCGGTGGTGTTCCTGCTGCTGTTCCTGTACGTGTTCGGCGGTGCGGTGGCCGGTGACACGCACTCCTACCTGCAGCAGCTGCTGCCGGGGCTGGTGGCGCAGATGACGATGTTCGCCATGATGGGGCTGGGCATCGCGCTGAACGAGGACATCAAGAAGGGCGTGTTCGACCGGTTCCGCAGTCTGCCGATCTCCCGGTCCGCGCCGTTGACGGGGGCCGTGCTCGGGGAGACGGTGCGCTTTTGCATCATGATGGTGATGCTGGTGCTGACCGGGACGCTGCTGGGGTTCCGGTTCGGCAACGATCCGCTGTCGGTGCTCGCGGCGTTCGGACTGGCGTACGTGTTCTACCTGGCGGTGTGCTGGATCTCGGTGCTGGTGGGGCTGTTCGCCCCGTCGCCCGAGACCGTGCAGGGAATGGTGTTCATCTTCGTCATGCCGTTGACGTTCGGCAGCAGTGTGCTCATCGCCGACACCTCCACGATGCCGGGGTGGCTGCAGGCATGGGCAAAGGTGAACCCGGTGACGCATCTGGCGGACGCCCTGCGCGCGCTGATGCTGGGCGGCTCGGTCGGGAACTCGGTGTGGTACACGCTGGCGTGGGCGGCCGGGATCGTCGTGGTGACGTGCCCCCTGGCGATAGGCGTGTACTCGCGTCGCGTGTGACCGGCCGCCTCCCGGTCTGTGTCGTAGACAGCGGGGCCTCGCCGTGTGCGTGCGGCGAGGCCCGGTCTTTTCGCGGTCGGTTCAGGGGTCGGGGGTCAGGGTGAGGGCGGCTTCACGGGTGACGCGGCGGCCCTTGTCGTTTGCGGACGCGTACTCGGTCTCGCCGAGGGCGGCGGTGGCGGCGGCCTCGGTTCGGCGGACGTCGAAGCTCGCCTGGTCGTGGTAGCCGTGCAGGGTGCGCGCAGTGCCGAGCAGTTCGGCGGCGCGCCGGTGGTCGCCCCGGGCGGAGGCGAGGGCGGCCAGGCCTTCGACGAGGGTCGCGATCGACTGGTTGCTCAGCCAGACGGCGTCGCGTGCCACGTCCATGGCGCGTCCGTGCCAGTGCGCCGCGGCCGACAGGTCTCCCTCCTGGGCGGCCAGGCAGCCGAGTTTGCTGAGCGTCAGGGCTGCCACCTGGACGAAGTCCGCGCGGACCATGCGCGGTTCGACCAGTGCGTAGGCCGCGTCCAGCATCCTGCGGGCGGTGGCAGTGTCCCCGGTGCTTCTGCTCAGTTCGCACAGGGTCAGGTAGCCGCCCGCCGCGTCGGCGTGTTCGCCGATCCTCTCCAGGGTGCGGATGGCCCGCTCGATCTCTTCTCGGCCGCCTTGGACGTCCCCTATCTGCGCGCGGATGCGGCCCAGGTGCACGCGGAAGGAGGCGCCCTGGTCGGGGTTCACTCCCTGAATGGTGTAGCCGAGGGCCTCCTCAACGAGCCGCAGGGCGGTTTCGGCCTGCCCGCGGGCGAGGGCGACCTGGATCAGGCCGCCGAGTCCGATCTGCATGCCCAGGCGGTCGCCGAGGTCGCGGAAGCCGCGGTATCCGGCGGTGATGTCGGCGAAGGCGGCGTCGATCTCCCCGGAGTACAGGCCCAGTTCGCCGCGCACGACCAGTCCCATGGCGCGGGCCCAGGGTTGGGGGTGGCGTTCGATCTCGGCGAGGGCCTCGGCGGCGAGGTCGAACCGTCCCGCGACGAGGTGGGAGAGGGGTTCGGCCAGGCTGAGCAGGGGGTGGCGGGTGTTGGGCGGCACGAGCGGGAGGAGCCGCTCGACGATGTTGCGCATGGCCTCCTGTGTGAAGCCGGGCCCGTCCTTCATCTCGTTCGCCGTGACGGCGAGGAACATGCAGATGGCGTACTCTTCCCGCAGGTCGGGCGGGACGGCGTCGCCGACCATGTCGCAGATCGCAAGCGGCCAGCCGCCGACCTCCATCTCCATGTCGCGGATGAACCAGAACCAGGTCATCGCGGCCACCAGCCGCAGTCCGGTGCGCACGTCGCGGGTGTCGACGATGTGGCGCAGCGCGGCGGTGCAGTTGTCGTGCTCGGCGACGAGGCGGGCGATCCAGGTCAGCTGGTCGTGGCCGCGCAGTTCGGGTTCGGCGCGTTCGGCCAGTTCCATGAAGTAGGCGGCGTGCGCGTCGCGGACGCGGTCGGCCTCGCCGGACTCGGCGAGGCGTTCGGCGGCGTACACGCGGACGGTCTCCAGCAGCCGGTAGCGGACCTTTGCGGCGCCGTCCGCGATGACCAGCGACTTCTCCACGAGCGAAGCGATGGTGTCGAGCACGTCGTCGGCGTCGGGGCCGTCCGGGCCGCCCGCCGTGCACACGCGGACGGCGGCGTCGGGGGCGGCACCGCCGGCGAACACCGACAGGCGGCGCAGGACGGCGCGCTCGTCGCGGTCCAGCAGGTCCCAGCTCCAGTCGACGACGGCGCGCAGGGTGCGGTGGCGGGGCAGGGCGGCGCGGTTGCCGGCGGTCAGCAGCCGGAACCGGTCGCCGAGGCGGTCGGCGACCTGGGCGGAGGTCAGGGCGCGCATGCGGGCGGCGGCCAGTTCGATCGCCAGCGGGATGCCGTCGAGGGCGCGGCAGATCGCGACGACGGGTGCGGCGGTGGTGTCGTCGACGGTGAAGCCGGGACGGACGGCGGCGGCCCGGTCGGCGAGGAGGCGGACGGAGGCGTGCCGCATGGCCTCCTTCGCGTCGGCGTCGGGCGGCGGCAGCGGCAGGGACGGCACGGGGCACAGCGACTCGCCGGTGATGCCGAGCGGCTCGCGGCTGGTGGCGAGGATCCGCGTCCGGGGGGCGGCGGCCAGGACGCGGTCCGCCAGGGCGGCCACCGCGTCGACGAGGTGTTCGCAGTTGTCCAGGATCAGGATGGTGTCCCAGGTCGTCAGGGCGTCGGCGAGCCGGTCCAGGGGGCGTGCGGCGGACCGCGTCTCGGGGCTGGGCCGGACGGGGTCGGTCAGGCCGAGGGCGGCGAGCACGGCGGGTGCCACGTCGGCGGCGTCGCTCACCGAGGCCAGCGGGACGAACCAGACCCCGTCGGCCGCGGTGTCGACCAGCGGGGCCGCGGCCTCGCAGGCCAGGCGGGTCTTGCCCGCACCGCCGGGGCCGGTCAGCGTGACCAGTCGCGATTCGCGCAGCAGCTCGCCGACCCGCCGCGACTCCGCTTCGCGTCCGACGAAGCTGGTGAGCTGGGCGGGCAGGTTGGTGCGGCGCGGGTGCGGCGCCGCGGTCGTCTGCGCCGGGGAGCCGCCCGCGGGCCGGTCCGCGGTTTCGGAGCGTTCCGCGGTTTCGGGTTCGGCGAGGGCGGGATCGCGGCGCAGGATGGCCAGGTGCAGTTCCGCCAGTTCCGGTGACGGGTCGATGCCGAGCCGGTCGGCGAGGACCCGCCGCGTCTCCTCGTAAACGGTGAGGGCGTCGGCCTGCCGTCCCGCGGCGTACAGCGCGCGCATCAGCTGCCCGCGCAGGCGTTCGCGCAGCGGGTGCGCGACGGTGAGCGCCTGGAGTTCGGGGACGAGGGCGGCCGGGTCGCCGACGGCCAGGTCGGCCTCGATCCGGTCTTCGATCGCCGCCAGGCGCAGGCCCTCCAGGCGGGCGATGGGCGCGGCGGCGAAGTCGGCGTCGACGACGTCGGCGAGCGCCGGGCCGCGCCACAGCTCCAGGGCTTGTCGCAGTGCCGCGGCGCGTGCGGCCGGGTCGGTGTGGGCGCGTGCGGCGGCGACGCGGCGTTCGAACTCGACGGCGTCGACGTCGCCCGGGGCGACGGTCAGCCGGTAACCGGGCGGTCCGTGCTCGACGAGGTCGCGTCCGACGACGGCGCGCAGCCGGGACACCAGCGCCTGGAGCGCGCCCGCGCCTCCGTTGGGAGGGGCCCCGTCCCACAGGTCGTCCAGGAGCCGTTCGACCGGTACCCAGCGTCCGGGGTTCACGGCCAGGCGGACCAGCAGGGCGCGCAACCGGGGGCCGTTCAGCGTCACGGCCTGCCCCGTGGCGTCGTCCCGCACGTCGAGCGGGCCGAGAATGCCGATGCGCACGCGGTCCCCCTTCCGGTCGCCATTGTCCTCGGACGAACCGGTTTCTGAAATTGTGCTGTCATGCGCCGCGAACCGCGAACCGTGCCGGTGTTGCCTACGGTGCGCGGCGGGGGGCGTGTGACAGCACCCGGGGGACCGCGCGACGGTACGCGCCGTCGCGCTCGTGGTCACTCGTCTTCGATGCGCATGGCGCGTTCCTCGGCGCTGTAGCCGCCGCCGTCGTCGCCGACGTCGCGGGCCACGGCGTCCTTCTCGGTGTCGGTGTGGGCGCCCTCGTCCTCTTCCACGAGGCGCCCGGCGGGCCGGTAGGGCTCGTCGGGGAATTCGGTGACGTCGGGCTCCTCGCGGGCCAGCCGTATGTCGAGGGGTTCGCCCTCGTGCATCTCCTCTTCGGTCGTCCCGTACTCGTCCAGCGCCATGGGGCTGTCGCCGGGGAGGGGGGCCTCCTGCGGGTCCTGGGCGCGCTGCTGTCCGGGGGTGCCGTCCTGCAGGTCGGGGATGCCCTGGTCCTCGGGACCTGAGGTGTATCGCCGTTCCGGGTCTCCGCCCGGGTCGTTCTCGGTCATGACGTCCCCCTTTCGATTCCCCGAGCGTTACCCCAAGGGGCGTACATGATTCGTCTCGGTGCGCGGGTGAGGGACTGGCGGCGGCGCGCCTTGCAGGCGGCCCGCCGTGTTGCCCCGTGCTGGGCCCTTTTTCGCGTTTGACTTGGTCGTCGCGGGTACGGCGGGTCCATGGATCTCACTTTCCTCAAACCGCTGTACCGTCGGCCGGGACCGTATGCGTCCGTGTACGTGGATCTGACCCGTACCGCCGAGGACGCGCCCAAGGCCGCCGAGCTGCGGTGGCGGGCGCTGCGCGCGGACCTGGAGGAGCAGGGGGCGCCCCGCGGCACGCTGGGCGCCGTCGAGGAGGCCGTGCTGGCGGAACTGCGCGAGCGCCGTTCCGCCGGGCTGGTGCTGTTCGCGGCGGACGGCGAGGTGGTGCACTCCGACCGGCTGCCCGGTCCGCCGCCCGCCGTGCCGGCCCGGGTGTCGCCGCTGCCGCACGTCCTGCCCTATCTGGCGGCGCGCGGGGAGCCGCTGCCGTACGTGCGGGTGCTCGTGGACCGCCGCGGCGCGGAGATCTGCTGTGTGACCGCGGACGGCGGGCGCCGCGTGTTCGAGGTCGATGGCGACGAGGAGTATCCGATCCGCAAGACCAAGGCGAGCGACTGGAACCAGTCGCGGTTCCAGCGCGCGGCCGAGATGGTGTGGAAGGCCAACGCCAGGAAGGTGGGACGGGAGGTCGACCAGGCCGCCCGGCGGTGCGGCGCCGAGGCCGTGGTGGTCGCCGGGGACGTCCAGGCGCGCGGCGCGCTGCTGGAGGAGATCTCCGAGGGGCTGCGCGACCGCACCGTCGAGACCGACCGCGGTTCGCGCGCCGACGGCGCCGACGGGGCCGGGCTGGACGCCGAGATCGCCCGCATTCTGGAGATCAAGCGGGCCGAGCGGATCGGCGCGGTCGCCGAGCGGTTCGAACGGGAGCTGGCCAACGGTCAGCGCGCCGTGGCGGGCCTGCCCTCCACCGTGCGGGCGCTGCGCCTCGGCCAGGTGGAGAGCCTGCTGCTGGAGGACGACCCCGACTCCCCCTCCCGGCTGTGGGTGGGGCGCGAGCCCGGGGAGGTGGCGATGACCGCCGGGGAACTGTGCGACGCGGGCGTCGAGGAGCCCGTGCAGGAACGTGCCGACGCCGCGCTGATCCGCGCCGCCGCGTGCTCTGACGCCGAGCTGTTCATCGTGCCGCCGGACGACCCGTACGCGGGCCTCGGCGTGGGGGCGGTGCTGCGCTACACCATCGCCGCCTGACCGGCCGGGTTCTCGTAGACGGGTGGTCGCCTGGGCGTTCGGGCGGCGGGTGAACGCCCAGGCGACGTCTGGATCGGCGCCGCGGCGACCGGGGGCGCGCGCCCCCGGGTCGGCGCCTGCCTGGTCAGCCGCGGCCGGCGGGCTGCGGCTCGCGCCGGTCCGGCGCGTCGGCGGTCCCGTCGCCCAGCAGCAGCCGCAGCTTCTCGCCTTCGACGTCGACGTCCGGCAGGATGCGGTCCAGCCAGGAGGGCAGCCACCAGGCGGCGCGTCCGAGCAGCGCCATCACCGCCGGGACGATCATCATCCGGACCACGAAGGCGTCGAAGGCCACCCCGGCCGCCAGCGCGAAGCCCATCATCTTGATCATGGATTCCTCGGCCGTGATGAACCCGGCGAACACCGCGATCATGATGATCGCGGCGGCGGTGACGACCCGGGCGCCGTGCCGGAACCCGATGACCACCGCCTCCTTGGGTGCGGCGCCGTGCACGAACTCCTCGCGCATCCGGGTGACCAGGAACACCTGGTAGTCCATGGCCAGCCCGAACACCACCCCGATCAGGAAGATCGGCATGATGCTGATGATCGGGCCGGTCTGGTCGACGCCCAGCAGGTCGGCCAGCCAGCCCCACTGGAACACCGCCACCACGGCGCCGAACGTCGCCGCGACCGACAGCAGGAACCCCAGGGTGGCCTTCAGCGGCACCACGATCGACCGGAACACCAGCATCAGCAGGATGAACGCCAGCCCGACGACGACCGCCAGGTAGGGCAGCAGCGCGTCCGACAGCTTGGCCGACACGTCGATGGCCATGGCGGTCGATCCGGTGACCAGGGCGTCGGCGCCGCCGATGGACGGCAGGTCGCGGATGCGCGCGACGAGGTCCTCGGTCGCCTTGTCGCTCGGCCCGCTCTTGGGCACCACGGTCAGCACGGCGGTGTCACCGGCGGGGTTGGCGGTCGGGGGCGTCACCGCCGCCACGTCGCCGAGGCCCCTGATGCGGCCGGCGAACCGCTGCGCGGCGGCCTGGGCGTTGCGTCCGTCCACCACGACCATGAGCGGCCCGTTGAAGCCGGGTCCGAAACCCTTGCTGAGCAGGTCGTAGGCCTTGCGCTGGGTGGTGTGCGACGGCTTGATCTCGTCACCGGGCAGGCCGAGCCGCAGGTCCAGCGCCGGCGCGGCCACCACACCCATGCCGACGATGGCGAGCAGCAGCACCGGCAGGGGGCGCCGGACGATGAACCGGGCCCACCGCTCGCCCATCGGCGCCTTGGCGCCGTCGCCGCCGCGCAGGCCGGGGATGCGGCCGCCCAGCACGCGGTTCCCGGCGAAGCCGAGCAGCGCGGGCAGCAGGCTCAGCGCGATGAGCACGGCCACCGCGACGGCGAACCCGGCGGCGATCCCCATCTCGGTGAGGATCGGGATGTTCACCACGGCCAGCCCGACCAGCGCGATGATGACCGTCAGGCCGGCGAACACCACCGCCGAGCCCGCGGTGCCCACGGCGCGCCCGGCGGCCTCCTCGCCGTCGCGTCCCTCCCGCAGCTCGTGCCGGTAGCGGGACACGATGAACAGGGCGTAGTCGATCGCCACGGCCAGGCCCAGCATCAGGGCGAGCGTGGGCGTGGTGGAGCTCATGTCGACCAGGCCGGTCGCGGCGGTGATGCCCGCCATGGCGATGCCGACGCCGAGGATCGCGTTGAGCAGCGGCAGCCCGGCCGCGATCAGCGACCCGAACGTGATCACCAGCACCACGGCGGCGACGATCAGTCCGATGACCTCGGTGGCGCTCTGCTCGGGCATGCCCTCGGTGGCGGGGCCGCCCATCTCGACGGTCAGCCCGGCGGCGCGTCCCGGCTCGGCGGCCTTTATGAGCGCGTCGCGCGCCTCCTCGGTGACGTCGATGGCCGTCACCCGGTAGGTGACCTGGGCGTAGGCGATCTTGCCGTCCGGGGAGACGGCTTTGGCCTGGTACGGGTCGACGACGTTCGCCACCTGCGGGGCGGTCTTCAGCTTGGCGATCACCTGCTGGACGGCGGCCCGGTTCGCGCCGCCGGTCAGCGTGCCGCCCTCGGGGGCGGCGAACACCACGCGCGCGGTCGCCGCGTCCGCCGACACCTGCGGCATGCGCTTTTTCAGGATGTCGATCGTGCGCTGCGACTCGGTGCCGGGCATGGAGAAGTCGCTGGTGGTCGGTCCGCTCAGCGTGGCGGCGCCGACGCCGAACAGCACCAGCAGCCCCACCCAGAGCAGGGCGACGAGCCTTCGCCGCCGGTATGAGAACCGGGCGAGCCTATACAGGAACGTGGCCATGCGAATCCCAATCGATGACTAATCGGTCACGATCAGCTGCCGGAGGGCGTGTCCCCTGCGACGGCAGCGCACCACCTACGGGCGGGTGGCGGAATCGCCTGACGGAGGGCTGGGGCCCGTCAGACGCGAGCGGGGAGAGGGTGGGATTGCCGTCGGCGGGGGTACGGCGGCCGACCTGACGGCGGGGCCGGCGCCGCAGGGCTCAGGGGGTCGGAAGCCCGGCGCGCAGCCGGGCGAAGGCGTCCTCGAACAACTCGGTGATGTCCGTGTCGGTCCTTCCTTCCGTCCACAGGTCCAGCACGACGCGGATCGCCAGGCCGACGGTCCCCGCCATGAGACGGGGGTACGGGTCGCGCTTCGCGTCGGTTCCGGTGCGTTCGGCGATGGTTGCGCAGAGCTCCTCCTGCAGCTCCGCGAAGCCGCGCATGTGCCAGGCGAGCAGCGCGGGTTCGTCCTTGATGACGCGCAGCAGCGGGATGGTCTCCTCCAGGTGGCCGACGGACTGCAGCAGCTCCACGACGGCATGCCGCAGCGACTCCCAGACCGGCTCGTCGGCCGGCCGGGCCCGCACCGCGTCGATCAGCTCCCGCACCCCGTCCACCATCGGCCCAACGATCGCCTCCTCCTTGCCGGGGAAATAGTTGTGGAACGTCCGCGGCGAGACCCCCGCCTCGTCGGCGATCGCCTCGACCGTGACACCCTCCACGCCCCGCGCCAGCACCAGCCGCACCGCCGCCCGGATCAACGCCTCCCGGGTCGCGGCCTTCTTGCGCTCGCGCAGGCCCATTTCCACCGTCATGCCCCAACCGTACGACGAACTTGCACAACCTGCAAAACTTCACTGACTGCCAACTTGCGTGATCTGCATCACGCGAACCGCTCGGTTCCGCCCACTCACCCCGGACCGCCGCGTCTCCCCTGCTCAGGACCTCATTGCCCCCCGGCAGACAGATCTCACGCTCCGCCCGCGCACACTCCCGCACCGGCGCCCCCGGCAGACGCCGAACGCCCGCTGCCCTCGCCACCAGGCGAGCCGACCAGCTGAGTCGCGTCGTGGGTTCGCAGGGACAATGAGGCCATGTCACGACATGCGTTCGTGTTCGTCGGAGGGGCGGACGTCACCTTGGATGACCTGGTGGCGCTCGGCGAGCGGGTTCTGGAAGGGTCCTTCGTTCCGGACGGTGACGGGACGCTCCTGTTGGTGATGCGCGGTGGGGCCGTGGCGGTGAACCTGAGCCGGCACATCTTCACAGATGACCCCGAGGACGACGATGACTTCCCGTCCTACGAGGCGCATCCCTACTGGTTCGAGGTCCGCGACCTGGACAAGAACTACGGTCGTCAGATGGAGATCGCACGGGACATCTTTCACGCCGTCGTGGACGAGGGGCGGTGGCGGGCGTTCCTGAGCGACGATCTCCAGACGCTCGAAGCCGTCTACACACCGGCGGACGGGCTCATCGATTACGCCTGATGACGCGGTGCGCCGGAAGAACCGGCCCGGCGCCGGCCCCGACAGGCCGCGCCGCGACACCGACCGGATCCTTCGGCGCCGCGGCCAGAAGCTCGACTTCACCATCGACCGCGACGGCCAACCACCGCTTCCGGAGTGCGGGCAACTGCGACGCAGCGGGTTCGGGTTCGCGCTGCGGTTGGGCGCGGCGTCGTCTCGGTGTCAGTGCGGCCGGTCGTCGGAGGCGCCGACGGACTCCAGGGGGCGGGCGGCGACGCACAGCCACATCGAGTTGCCCGTGTTCGGTGGGCGCCCTGTCGGCTCGACCCGGCCGTGCCGTCCGCACACGTGCAGGCTCGGCGCGGCCGACCCAGCCCCCGGACACGCGAACGCCCCCGCCTCAACCGAGGCGAGGGCGTTCCGCTACGGGTGGAGCTATGGGGATTCGAACCCCAGACCTCCTCCATGCCATGGAGGCGCGCTACCAACTGCGCCATAGCCCCAGACGTCGGTCCGACCGACCAACGAAAAGCTTAGTGCACTCGGGACACCACTCGCGCCACATATATCCCCCCGCCGTCCCAGAGCAGCCCCCGTGCCCCACCGCAACGCCCCGCTGCCCAAACCCGGGCCGCCCGCTGCGCCCTGGACAAAGGCCGACCACCGCGACAGGCCGCGCGCGCCACATCGGACGCCGACGCGTTCCTACATCACGCCTGGCAGCTCTTCGCCAACGACGGGGGCAAAGGGCGAAGCCTCAACCACAAGGCGAGCGAAGCTCACCAGCCCCTCACCAACCCGCACGCAACTCACAAACAGCCATGAGGATGGGGGCAAGGGGCGAAGCCCCAAAAACGCACACCCGAACGGTGGGCCGCGGCGAGCGTTCTACGCGAGCCGCACTCGGGGGGCCGGGGGTCGCCCCCGGGAGAAACGACGAGGGAGAGGGGCCCGCGCTTTATGCGGGCCCCTCTCCCACTTCCGAGTGGAGCTATGGGGATTCGAACCCCAGACCTCCTCCATGCCATGGAGGCGCGCTACCAACTGCGCCATAGCCCCGCCACTGCGTGGACTTGCATCCCGCAGCGCTCCGCCAGTGTATAGGAACAGAGGCGGTGGACTCGAATCGATTCAGGTGCCGTTGTCGGTGCGGTCGTCGCTGAGGACGGGTTCGGGGAGGGTTCCGGCGTTGTGCTCGGCCAGGCGCCAGCCGCCGTTGCGCCGTTCGGCGAGGACGGACCAGCAGCAGTTGGACAGGCCGCCGATGCCGTCCCATACCTCTTCCGGAAGGCCGAGCATCTGGCATATGCCGAGGCGGATGGCGGCGCCGTGGGAGGCGACGACGAGCAGCCCGTCGGGGGGCAGGTCGTCCACGGCGCGGTCGAGGGCGGCGCTGACGCGCTTGCCGACCTGGGCGGCGGTCTCGCCGCCGGGGGGCTGCCAGGCGGCGCGTTCGGCCGGGTAGCGTTCTCTGATCTCTTGGCCGGTGAGGCCCTCCCAGGCGCCGCCGTGGCGTTCGACCAGATCGGGGTCGTGCCGGACGGGCAGGCCGGTGAGGGCGGCCAGGGCCTCGGCGGTGCGGGCGGCGCGTTGCAGGGGCGAGGCCAGGATGGCGGTGGGGCGCAGCGCCGCCAGCAGCCTGGCCGCGCGTTCGGCCTGCCGGACGCCGGTCTCGTCGAGGGGGATGTCGGTGCGGCCCTGGAAGCGGTTCTCGACGTTCCAGCGGGTCTGGCCGTGGCGCCAGAGGACGAGGGTGCGTTTGCCGGGGGTCCTGCGGGGTTCAGTCACGCGGGCTCCCCACGGCGCGGGGGCGCTGGGCGGCGTGGGCGTTGATGCTCTCGGGCAGTTCGATGAGGGGGCAGTCCTTCCACAGCCGTTCCAGGCTGTAGTAGACGCGGTCCTCCTCGTGCTGGATGTGCACGATGACGTCGATGTAGTCGAGCAGCACCCAGCGGCCCTCGCGTTCGCCCTCGCGGCGGACGGGCTTGGCGTCGGCGTCCTCGCGCAGGCGCTTTTCGATCTCGTCGACGATGGCGCGGACCTGCCGGTCGTTGGGCGCCGAGCACAGCACGAAGGCGTCGGTGATGACCAGCTGCTCGCTGACGTCGTAGGCAAGGATGTCGTCGGCCAGCTTGTCGCTCGCCGCCTCAGCGGCGACCCGGACCAGCTGCACGGCCCTGTCGGATGCGGTCACGATGCGCTCGCGATCCTCCCTGTCGGGGACGGTTCCCGGGTACAGCCTCTCACGGACGGTGGGAACGGGCCCCAGTCGTTGTCGTGTCCCGGTGCGGCCAGGTCCTCCGGCACCGGGCGGTCCCTTTCCAGGGTATGGCCCGGGCCGCGTCGCGGGGAAACCAATATCGGGTGATGTCCGGGCAGGTCAGGGCGGTGGCGGCCGGGTCAGGCGGCCTGGTCGTGGTACAGGGCGCGCTTGTTGATGTACTGGACGATCCCGTCCGGCACCAGGTACCAGATCGGCTCGCCGGCGCGGACCCGGTCCCGGCATTCGGTGGAGGAGATCGCCAGGGCGGGCACCTCCATGAGGCTGACCCGGCCGTTGGGCAGCCCCGGGTCGGCCAGCTTGTGCCCGGGGCGGGTGCAGCCGATGAAGTGCGCCAGCTCGAACAGTTCCTCGGCGTTGTGCCAGGTGAGCATCTTGCTGAGGGCGTCGGCTCCGGTGATGAAGAACAGTTCGGTGTCGGGGCCGTGCAGGCGGCGCATGTCCCGCAGGGTGTCGACGGTGTAGGTGGGGCCGGGGCGGTCGATGTCGATCCGGCTGACCGAGAAGCGGGGGTTGGACGCGGTGGCGATCACGGCCATGAGGTAGCGGTCCTCGGCGGGGGTGATGAGGCGCCCCTCCTTGTGCGCGGAGCGGCCGGTGGGTACGAACACCACCTCGTCGAGCGAGAACACGTGGGCGACCTCGCTGGCGGCCACCAGGTGGCCGTGGTGGATGGGGTCGAACGTGCCGCCCATGATCCCCAGTCGCCGCTTTTGCGTCATGGCGACGAGAATAGCCAGCGATGGGGATGATCGAATCCCCCGGGGGTCGGTCAGGTGGCCGTCAGTGGCCGGTCGAGGCCCGGGATGGGGGGTTCGCCGGAGTCCCATGTGACGACCCGTACCGCCTTGCCGATCTCCACGCGCGGGACGGCGCCCGCGGGCAGGGCGCGCACCTCGGCGGTCAGGCCGATCTCGGCGCGCAGCAGCCGGGCCAGCTCGGCGGACGCCGCCTCGCCCGCGTGCGGCTCGCACGCCACGATCAGCCGGGTGCCGGGTTCGCGGCGGTCGACGACGAGCTGGTAGTGCGGGCCGACCAGGCCGGACGCCAGCAGCACCCGTTCCACCTCGCTGGGGTAGACGTTGACACCGCGGATCACCAGCATGTCGTCGACGCGGCCGGTGACCTTGCTCATCCGCACCAGCGTCCGGCCGCAGCCGCACGGGCCGCCGGTGAGGGAGGCGATGTCGCCGGTGCGGTAGCGCAGCAGCGGAAGCGCCTGCTTGGTGGGGGTGGTGAACACCAGTTCGCCGGGCTGCCCCTCGGCGCACGGTTCGCCGGTCTGCGGGTCGATCGTCTCGACGATGAAGTGGTCCTCGTTGACGTGCAGGCCGTTCTGCTCCAGGCATTCGGCGGCCACGCCGGGCCCGATGACCTCCGACAGCCCGTAGATGTCCAGGGCCTTGACCGGTAGGACGGCCTCGATGGCGGTGCGCATCTCCTCCGACCACGGCTCGGCGCCGAACACCCCGGCGCGCAGCGAGGACAGGTCCGCGCCGACCTCGGCGGCCGCCTCGCCGAGCCGCAGCGCGTAGGCGGGCGTGCAGGTCAGGATGTCGGGACGCAGGTCGGCGATCATGCGGATCTGCCGCTCGGTCATCCCGCCCGACATGGGCACCACGGCGGCGCCGAGCGCGACCGCGCCCTGGTGGATGCCGATGCCTCCGGTGAACAGGCCGTATCCGTAGGCGTTGTGGACCAGGCTGCCGGGTCCGGCGCCCGCGCACGCCAGCGCCCGGGCGCACATCGCCGCCCACAGGTCCAGGTCGGCGCGCGTGTAGGAGACGAGGGTGGGCCGTCCGCGGGTGCCGCTGGACCCGTGCACGGCCGCGATCTGGTCGCGGGGCACGGTCACCATGCCGAACGGGTAGGCGTCCCACAGATCCTGTTTGGTGGTGCGGGGCAGCCGCGGCAGGTCGGCGAGGGCGACGTCGGCGCCGCGTTCGACCCCGGCCTCGCGGAGCCGCCGGCCCTGCACGCCGTCGGCCGCCAGGAGCCGATCGATCAGGCCCTGCAGGCGGTGTTGCTGCAGCGCGGCCCGCTCGTCCGGGGACATGGCTTCGGCCTTCGGATCGAACATCGCGCCTCCTCGCGCCGCGCCGCCTGTGATCCGCATTCCAACCGCAGCCCGTCCGGCGCGCAACCCCCGAAGCGTGATCGCGTTCTGCCCGGCCGGGTCCGGACGCGGCTCCGGGCGGGCGGACGCCGGACACGCCGGAAAGGTTCGCGGCCACTGCCGGACGCGGCCGACCGGCGGTCTGCGAGGGAACCTCGGGGCGGCGGCGTTCGTCGGACGTACCATGCCGGATATGACGACGAAGACACCGGACCGAGCGCGCACACGCTTTCCGGGGATCAGTTCTCGTGCCTACGAACACCCGGCGGACCGTTCGGCGCTGGTGGCGCTGCGCTCGCTGACCGGGTTCGACGTCGTTCTGCGGCGGCTGTCGGGGCTGATCAATGAGCGGGCGCTCCGCCTGGAGTTCCTCGGCGGGGCGGTGCGGGCGGGCGACAACCAGTTCCGCCACCTGCACGACATGGCGCGCGACGCCGCCTACATCCTGGACCTGCCGGAGGTTCCCGAGGTCTACGTCAAGCAGTCGCCGGAGCCCAACGCCACGGCGATCGGGTCCGACCACCCGTTCATCGTGGTCAACACCGGGCTGCTGGACCTGCACGACGACGAGGAGCTGCGGTTCGTCATCGGGCACGAGGTCGGGCACATCCTGTCCGGCCACGCGGTCTACCAGACCATGATGGTCATCCTGACCCGGCTGGGCGCGCGGCTGGCGTGGCTGCCGCTGGGCAACATCGGCATCGCGGCGATCGTCATGGGCCTGCAGGAGTGGTTCCGCAAGGCCGAGCTGTCGGCCGACCGGGCGGGGCTGCTGGCCGGGCAGGACCTCGACGCGGTCAAGCGCACGATGATGAAGATGGCCGGCGGCACCCGCCTGGCGGAGATGAACACCGAGGCGTTCCTGGCGCAGGCCCGCGAGTACGACGCCGCCGGCGACATCCGCGACGGGTTCCTGAAGTTTTTGAACCTGCTGAACCTCACCCACCCCTACCCGGTCATCCGGTTCGCCGAGATCGACCGGTGGGCGGCGAGCGGCGAGTACGAGCGGATCCTGGGCGGCGACTACCCGCGCCGCGAGGACGACGGCAGCGCCTCGATCTCCGAGGAGATCCGCAACGCGGCCAACGCCTACCGCGAGTCGTGGTCGCAGAGCGCCGACCCGTTCATCGGCAAGGTCCGCGACATCGCCGAAGGCGCCGCGTCCGCGGCCGGCGGCCTGTTCGAGCGCGTCACCCGCCGGGCCGGCGGCGGTTCCTGACCGACCCGCGCCACCGCGGCCCGCGGCGACGCGCCAGGAGCGGCGGCGTGCTGCTCGACGCGCCGAAGAAGAACCGCTTCGTCCGGGACGCGCCGCTCGCGGGCGTCCCGGACGCCGCGGCGGTCACGCACGCACTGATCGATTCCGGGCGGCGGCCGCTGGACGCGGTGGGCGCGCCGCTGCCGGGGGCACGTACGCGGGGCTGACGTGGCGGCGGAGGCCGGCCCGCGGGGTTCGGGCCGGCCGGCATGACCGGGGTGGGCGCGCAGCGTCGGCGGGACGCCGCGCGCCGGACGGGGCGCCGAGCGGCGGCCTCAGGAGGCGGGCGGGGTCTGCCCCTTCAGGTGGCCCTCGCCGACCACCACGTACTTGGTGGAGGTCAGCTCCGGCAGCCCCATGGGGCCGCGGGCGTGCAGCTTCTGGGTCGAGATGCCGATCTCGGCGCCGAAGCCGAACTCCTCCCCGTCGGTGAAGCGGGTGGAGGCGTTGACCATGACCGCGGCCGAGTCGACCGTCGCCACGAACCGGCGGGCCTGCTGCTGGGAGCCGGTGACGATCGCCTCGGTGTGCCCGGAGCCGTACTTGCGGATGTGCGCGACCGCCTCGTCCAGGGAGTCGACGACGCGGACGGCGAGGTCCAGCGACAGGTACTCGGCGTACCAGTCGTCCTCGGTGGCCGGGACGACGTCGTCGTGGCCGTGGCGGGCCGCGCAGTCGCGGACCCGCTCGTCGCCGTGCACGGTCACGCCCTTGGCGCGCAGCGCGTCCAGCACCCGCGGCAGGAACGCCTCGGCGATGCCCGCGTGCACCAGCAGCGTCTCGGCGGCGTTGCACACCGACGGCCGCTGCGTCTTGGCGTTGACGGCGATCTCCACGGCCATGTCGAGGTCGGCCCAGGCGTCCACGTACACCGCGCAGTTGCCGACCCCCGTCTCGATCACCGGGACGGTCGACTCCTCCACCACCGAGTTGATCAGGGACGCGCCGCCGCGCGGGATCAGCACGTCCACCAGACCGCGCGCCCGCATCAGGTGCCGGACCGACTCGCGGCTGGTGCCGGGCACGAGCTGGACCGCCTCCGGCGGCACCGCCGTGCCGGCCAGCGCGTCCTGCATCACCCGCACCAGCACCGTGTTGGACTCGACCGCCGACGACGAGCCGCGCAGCATCACCGCGTTGCCGCTCTTGAGGCACAGCGCGGCGGCGTCCACGGTGACGTTGGGGCGGCCCTCGTAGATGATGCCGACCACGCCCAGCGGCACCCGGATCTGCCGCAGCTCCAGCCCGTTGGGCAGGACGTTCCCGCGCACGGTCGCGCCGACCGGGTCGGGCAGCGCGGCGACCTTGCGGACCGCCTCGGCGATCGCGGCGATCCGCTCGGCCGACAGGCTCAGCCGGTCGATCATGTACTCGGAGGTGCCCGCCTCCCGGGCCCGCGCCACGTCGCCGGCGTTGGCCTTGACGATTTCGGGCGCGGCGGCGGTCAGCCCGTCGGCGATCGCGTGCAGGGCCGCGTCCTTGGCCGCGCGCGGCAGCGGCGCCAGCGTCGCCGTGGCGTCCTTGGCCAGCCGCGCCACGCGCAGGAACTCCTCGCGCTCCCGGTCCTGCTCACCCATCACCGGCTCCTCACTGTCCAGGTTCGTCACACGTCCAGGATCACGAGATCGTCGCGGTGGATGATCTCGCGTTGGTATTCGGGGCCCAGCTCGCGGGCCAGCCACCGGGTGGAGCGGCCCATGAGGTCGGGGATCTCCCCCGCGTCGTAGTTCACCAGCCCGCGCGCCACCACGCGGCCGTCCACGCCGCACAGGTCCACCGGGTCGCCCGCGGCGAAGTCGCCCTGCACGCCGGTCACCCCGGCGGGCAGCAGCGACTTGCGGCGCTTGACGACGGCCTCGACCGCGCCCGCGTCGAGGATGATGCGGCCCTGCCCGGTGGTGGCGTGCGCCAGCCACAGGTGCCGGGTGGACATGCGGCTCTCCCGGGACGGGTGGAAGAACGTCCCGACGGGCTCTCCGGCCAGGGCGTGCGCGGCGGACGCGGCGTTGGTCAGCACCACCGGCACGCCCGCGATCCGCGCCGCCTCGATCTTGGTGATCATGCCGCCGGTGCCGACCTTGCGCGCCTGGTTCGGCCCGCCGAGGCGGATGCCCTCCAGGTCGGCGGGTTCGCGGACCTGCTCGACGCGGCGGGCGCCGGGGCGGCGCGGGTCGCCGGTGTAGAGGGCGTCCACGTCCGACAGCAGCAGCAGGGCGTCCGCGCGGGTCAGGTGCGCGACCAGCGCGGCCAGCCGGTCGTTGTCGCCGAACCGGATCTCGTCGGTGGCCACCGTGTCGTTCTCGTTGACGATCGGCACGATGCCCAGGGCGAGCAGCTGGTCCAGGGTGCGCTGGGCGTTGCGGTGCTGGGCCCGGCGGATCATGTCGGTGGGGGTCAGCAGCACCTGCCCGACCGTCAGCCCGTACCGGGCGAACGAGGAGGTGTAGCGGGCGATCAGCAGGCCCTGGCCGACGCTGGCCGCGGCCTGCTGCAGCGCCAGGTCGGACGGGCGGCGCGCCAGGCCGAGCGGGCCGAGGCCGGCGGCGATCGCGCCGGACGAGACGAACACGATCTCCCCGCCCGCGGCGCGCCGGGCGGCCAGCACGTCGACCAGCGCGTCCACCCGGTCGGCGTCGATGGTGCCGAGCGGGGTGGTCAGCGAGGACGACCCCGCCTTCACCACGATCCGCCGGGCCCCGGCGAACGCCTCACGCGCCCGCGCGAGCTGGTCGCCGGCCGTCATCACGGCGCTGCGCTCGCTGCTCATGCTCTCCCTTGCCGATGGGGTCTCGTCGTCCAGGTCTGCGGTTCAGGTCTGCGGTTCAGGTCTGCGGTTCAGCCGTGCGGTTCAGCGGCCGTCGAGGCGGCTGTCGGTGCCGCGCGGGCCGTGCCCGGGGCCGCCGCCGGCGGGCACGTCCGGCTCCCAGTCGAAGACGACCGAGTCCTCCGGGGTGCCGATCAGCACGGTGGCGCCCGCGGCCGCGCCCGCCTCGGCCAGCGCCTCCTCCACGCCCAGCCGGGCCAGCCGGTCGGCCAGGTAGCCCACCGCCTCGTCGTTGGTGAAGTCGGTCTGGCGCAGCCAGCGCACCGGCTTCTCCCCGGTGATCAGGTAGGTGTTGCCGCCCATGTCCTTGATCTCGAAGTCGGCGCCGCCGACCGGGCGCGGCCGGATCACCAGGCGGGTCGGTTCGGCCGGGGGCAGCGCCGCCCGGTACGCCTTCACCATCTCCGCCAGCGCGAACGTCAGCTCGCGCAGCCCCTCGCGGCTGGCCGCCGACACCTCGAACACCTTCAGGCCGCGCTTTTCGAACTCGGGCCGCACCAGTTCGGCCAGGTCGCGGGCGTCCGGCACGTCCACCTTGTTCAGCACGACCAGGCGGGGCCGGTCCGCCAGCGGGGTGTCGCCCAGCTCCCGGTCGTAGGCGGCCAGCTCCCGTTCGATCACCTCGAAGTCGCTGACCGGGTCGCGGCCCGGCTCGGGCGTCGCGCAGTCCAGCACGTGCGCCAGGGTGGAGCAGCGCTCGATGTGCCGCAGGAACGCATGGCCCAGGCCGCGGCCCTCGCTGGCGCCCTCGATCAGCCCGGGCACGTCCGCGACGGTGAACGTGGTGTCGCCCGCCTCGACCACGCCCAGGTTCGGCACCAGCGTGGTGAACGGATAGTCGGCGATCTTGGGGCGGGCCGCGGACATCGCGGCGATCAGCGACGACTTGCCCGCGCTGGGGAATCCGACCAGCGCCACGTCCGCGACGCTCTTGAGCTCGAGCACCACCTCGCGCTCCTCGCCGGGCTCGCCGAGCAGCGCGAATCCGGGCGCCTTGCGCTTGGCCGAGGCCAGCGCGGCGTTGCCGAGGCCGCCGTGCCCGCCCCGCGCGACGACGAAGCGGGTGCCCTCCCCCACCAGGTCGGCCAGCACGTTGCCGTCGCGGTCCTTGACGACCGTGCCGTCCGGCACGCTCAGCTCCACGTCGTCGCCGTTGGCGCCGGTGCGGTGCCCGCCCTGCCCGGGCCGCCCGTTGGGCGCCTTGCGGTAGGGGCGGCGGTGGTACTCCAGCAGGCTGGCGGTGCCGCTGTCCACGCGCAGTATCACGTTGCCGCCGCGGCCGCCGTTGCCGCCGTCGGGGCCGCCGAGCGGCTTGAACTTCTCCCGGTGGATCGAGGCGCAGCCGTGGCCGCCGTGCCCCGCGACGACATGCAGCACCACACGGTCGACGAACTGCGCGCCCTGCTGGGGGGCTGCGGCCATGGTGTCTCTCCTACGGCTGGGACGGCTGCGGCTGGACGGGTGCCCGGGGACGGCGTGCCCGGTGCGGAAGATCCCCGGTAACGAAAGGAAGGGGCGGACCGCGTTCGGTCCGCCCCTTTCACCAACGTCGCTGTGCGGCGGACTACTCCGCCGACGGGACGACGCTCACCGCTTTGCGGCCGCGGTAGCGCCGGAACTGCACGGTGCCCGCGACGAGCGCGAACAGCGTGTCGTCACCGCCGCGCCCGACGCCGGGCCCGGGGTGGAAGTGGGTGCCGCGCTGGCGGACCAGGATCTCGCCGGCGTTCACCACCTGGCCGCCGAAGCGCTTGACACCCAGGCGCTTGGAGGTCGAGTCGCGACCGTTGCGGCTGGACGACGCGCCCTTCTTGTGTGCCATGTGACCGCTCCTTACTTCCCGGCCTTGATACCGGTGATCTTGACCTGGGTGTACGGCTGGCGGTGCCCCATCCGCCGCTTGTACCCGGTCTTGCTCCGGTAGTGCATGATGTTGATCTTGGGGCCCTTGACCGCGCCGAGAATCTCGGCGGTCACCTCGTAGTTGGCCAGATCGGCCTTGGAGCTGACGACGTTGTCGCCGTCGACCACCAGCACGGCCGGGAACGTGACCGTCGAGCCGACCTCGCCGGCCAGCTTGTCGACGGTGAGCACGTCGCCCGTGGCCACCTTCTCCTGCCTGCCGCCTGCGCGGACAATCGCGTACACCGCGGAAACCCTTCGTTAGCGCGCGCTTCCGGAATGAACCGGTCCCACACGTGGTCTTCCACCAGCCCTCGGATGAGGGCCTACCCCCGGCCGGAACCGGAGGCGGCACACCGGGGCATGGACCCGGTGCTCTGTGCTTGGACCCCGCCGGACGAGCGGGGGACGCACGTCCCGACCCCTCGGGTTCGGGGTGCGAAGCCGAACGACGCGCTCGCACGCGCCGAAGTCCAAGGGTACCGGATGCCCGGACCGGAGCGCGAACCACGCCGGTCCGGTCCGGGCATCCGGCCCGTCCCGCTACTCGCCGTCGGCCTCCCCGGCGTCGCCCGCGCCGACCTCGGCCTTCGCCCGGGTCCGGCGGGTGCGGCGGCGCCGCCCGTTGACTCCGGTGGGCGCCTCCTCGCCGTCCTCGGCCGCCGCGGCCTGCTCGCCGTCGGCGGCGGGCTGCACGGCGTCCAGCACGCCCTGGACGGCCTCGCCGGCCTCGCCGGCCTCGCCGGCCTCGGCGTTCTCGGCCGCGGCGCCGACGGTCTCCACCGCCGCCTCCGCAGGCTGCTGCTCACCGGGCGCGGCCTTCGCTTCCGGCGCGGCCTCTGACGCGGCCTCAGGCGCGGCATCCGCCTCGGCCTTGGCCGCCGCGCTCTTGCTCCGGCTGGAGCGGCGCCGCCGGGCGGGCCGCTCGGCGGGCTCGGCGACCGGCGCGGCCGCCGGCTCCTCGGCGGGCCTGTCCTCAGCGGGCTTGTCCTCGACGTCCGCCTTGGCCGCCTCGCCCTTGGCCGCTTCCGCCTTGGCCGCCTCGGCCTTGGCGGACTCGTGCTGCGCAAGCTTCTCCTCGACGGCCCGCTCGACCTCGCCCTTGCGCTTGCGGCGGCGGCCACCACCTGAGCCCGACTTGTCCGACTTGGGCTCCACGGGGGTGAGCTGGACGTGGATGCCGCGGCCGTTGCAGCACTCGCAGGGCTCCGAGAACGCCTCCAGCAGGCCCTGCCCGACCCGCTTGCGGGTCATCTGCACCAGGCCCAGCGACGTCACCTCGGCGACCTGGTGCTTGGTACGGTCCCGCGACAGGCACTCCACCAGGCGGCGCAGCACCAGGTCGCGGTTGCTCTCCAGCACCATGTCGATGAAGTCGATCACCACGATGCCGCCGATGTCGCGCAGCCGCAGCTGGCGCACGATCTCCTCGGCCGCCTCCAGGTTGTTGCGGGTGACCGTCTCCTCCAGATTGCCGCCCTGGCCGGTGAACTTGCCGGTGTTGACGTCGATCACGGTCATCGCCTCGGTGCGGTCGATGACCAGCGAACCGCCGCTGGGCAGCCACACCTTGCGGTCCAGCGCCTTGGCGATCTGCTCGTCGATGCGGAACACCGACGACACGTCCGGGCCGCCGTTCCAGCGCTCCAGCCGGTCGGCCAGGTGCGGCGCCACGTACTGCACGTACTCCGAGACGGTCTGCCACGCCTCGTCGCCGGACACCACCAGCTTGCTGAAGTCCTCGTTGAAGATGTCGCGGACGACCCGGATGGTCAGATCCGGCTCCCCGTACAGCAGCGACGGCGCCGTGGCCGTCTTGACCTGCTTCTGGATGTTCTCCCACTGGGCGGCCAGCCGCGACACGTCGCGCGCCAGCTCCTCCTCGGTGGCGCCCTCGGCGGCGGTGCGGACGATCACCCCGGCGTTGTCCGGCATGATCTTCTTGAGGATCTGCTTGAGGCGGCTGCGCTCCTTGTCGGGGAGCTTGCGGCTGATGCCGGTCATCGAGCCGTCCGGCACATACACCAGGTAGCGGCCGGGCAGCGAGATCTGGCTGGTCAGCCGGGCGCCCTTGTGGCCCACCGGGTCCTTGGTGACCTGCACGAGCACCGACTGGCCGGACTTGAGCGCCGACTCGATGCGGCGCGGCTGGCCCTCCAGGCCCGCCACGTCCCAGTTGACCTCGCCGGCGTACAGCACCGCGTTGCGGCCCTTGCCGATGTCGACGAACGCCGCCTCCATCGACGGCAGCACGTTCTGCACCTTGCCGAGGTAGACGTTGCCCACGTACGACTGGTGCGTGGCGCGGTTGACGTAGTGCTCGACCAGGACGTTGTCCTCGAGGATGGCGATCTGGGTGCGCTCGCCCTCCTGGCGGATCACCATGACCCGCTCCACCGACTCGCGGCGGGCCAGGAACTCGGCCTCGGTGATGACCGGCGGGCGGCGGCGGCCCTGCTCGCGGCCCTCGCGGCGGCGCTGCTTCTTGGCCTCCAGCCGGGTCGAGCCGCGCACCGCCTGCACCTCGTCCTCGACGGCCGCGCGGGCCTCGGCGGCGGGCCGCGAGTCGCGCACGTGCACCACGGTGTTGGGCGGGTCGTCGGGCGACACCGCGGGCTCGCCGTCGGCGGACCCGGAGCGGCGACGGCGGCGCCGCCTGCGGCGGCTGGTGCCGGTGGACGCGGCGGGCTCGGCGCCGCCGTCCTCGGCCTTCTCGGCCTCGCCCTGCTCGGCGGCGGGGGCCTTGGCGTCCTTGGCCTCCTTGGCGCCGCCGGACTCCTCGCCCGCGTCCCTTGGCTGCTCGGGGGCCTCGGCGCCGTCCTCGGCGGTGGTGTCGTCCTCGGCGGCGTCCTTGCCGCGGCCGCGGCCGCGGCCGCCCCGGCGGCGGCGCCGCCGCGAGGGACGGTCGGAGTCGTCGTCCTCGTCGCGGTCGGACGGCCCGGCGTCCTCGTCGTGCGGGGCGCCGGCGTCGCCGGCCGACTCGGCGGGCGCGGGGGCGGGGGCCACCGGCTGCGGCGGCTGGAAGACGACCATGGGCGGCTGGAAGGTCACCGAGGGGACGCCGAACGCGGGGGCGGGCTCGGAGGCGGACTGGGTCTCGGCGCCCGCCTCGGGCTGCTGCACGACCGGCACCGGGGGCACCTGCGGGACCACCGGCACGGCCGGGGCCTGCGCGGCCTGCCCCACCTCGGCCCCGGTCTCGGCCCCGGTCTCGGCCCCGGTCTCCGGTGCGGGTTCGGGCTGCGGCTCCGGCTCAGGTTCGGGCGGGGGCGCGGCGGCCGTGGCGCGGCGGCGGGTACGGCGCGGGGCCGCCTCCTCGCCGGCGGTCTTGGCGCGCGACCGCGTGGCCCTCCTGCGGGGCGCGGGCTCCTCGGCGGCCGGCTGCCCGGCCGATTCGGCGCTCGTCTCAGCGCCCGTCTCGGTGCTCGTTTCAGTGCCCGTCCCGGCGGCCGGTGCGATGCTCGTCTCAATGCTCGCCTCGTCGGCCGATTCCGCGCTCGGTTCGGCCGCCGGCTGGGTAGTCTGTGCGATCCCGGCGGACTCCGCTCCGGTCGCGTCACCGGGGGTCTCACCGGAGGTCTCGGCGGGCGGTGCGGCGGGCGCCGCGGCCCGGGCGGCCGCGTTCGGGGGCTCCTCGGCGTCGCGTGCCGCGGTGCCGGACGCCTTGGGCGACACCGTGATCACGGCGGGGGCGTCGTCCACCTCGGGGGGCGGGCCGGCGGGGCGGCTGGCGACCCGGCGGCGCGGGCGGCGCGTGGCGCTCGCGGCGGGGTCCGTAGAAACGGTCGAGTTATCTGTGCCTTCGGCAGTGGCCGGATCGGCCTCGTTCTCCAACATGCGGGCAACTCCCGTCAGGCTCCCGGGCGCGACCACGCGCTCCGCCCCGGGGGCGGTGCGGTGCGGTGCGCCGCACGGGAGCTCTCTCCGTCAGTCAGTCGGCGCCGTCGCGTCCGGACCGCAGGTCCGGCAGCGACGACGAAGTCGTCGGGGGCGCGCTCGCCGTTCCCCTGAAGACCGGTTCCGTGCGTCCGGCACGGCTTCGGCCCTTACGGGCGGGCGCTGACGGCATCCGCGCTCGCGGGCTCCGCGCTCTGCGGGCGCGCAGGGCCATGGCCCGCCGCGGCGTCGTCGCCGGACGGGGCCACAGTCTCCCGGTCGGGATCCAGCGGATCCGCAAGCTCACCGGTGGCTGCGTCCACGGGGCCCTGCGCCAGCCTGGTCACCAGCGGCGGCGACGGCGGCGCGAGGTCGGCGACCTGACCCAGTCCGGCGAGGATGTCGTCGGGTCGTACGGCGGGTGTGGTATGCCGAACAACCATTCGAAGTATCGCACAAGGGGCATCCGCCGCCGCCGAGGCGCGCCGGTCCAGCTCACAGGCGGACACGGCGGCGCGCACGTCGAACCGGCGCCGTCCCTTCTTGGTGAGGCGTTCCACCTCGATCCGGTCGGCGGCGACGAAGGCGTCGACGGCCTTCGCGGCGGCCTCGGCGTCCACGCCGTCCAGCCGCACCTGCCACAGCGACGCCTCCAGCCGGTCGGCCAGCGCCGCGGGCCGTGCGGCCTGCGCCTCTCCCGTGCGGGCCGGCGGCCGGGCCTCCACCACGTCGAGGACGTCCAGGCCGGCGGGCAGGGCGGCGTCGAGATCGTCGCGGACCCGCGCAGGGTCGCGGGTCTCGGTCAGCCCGAGTTCGAGGTATTCGGCCTCGCTGGCGACCCCGGTCGCCGCCGCACCCGCGTACGAGATCTTCGGGTGCGGGGTGAATCCCGCGCTGAACGCGACAGGGATCCCGGCGCGCCGCACGGCGCGTTCCACGGCCCGGGAGATGTCGCGGTGGCTGGTGAACCGCATCCTGCCGCGCTTGGCGTACCGAACGCGCAGGCGCTGGATCACGGGGGCCGGCGCGGGACCCTCCGGCTGGGGTGCCAGGGCTCCAGTCCTTCCTACTCGCATCGAGTCGAAAACGTCTCCCTATAGAGTACGGGCCCCCGGCCCCCCTTTCGCCCACGCCCGGCCCTGGACACCTTCGCATCGGCCAGGACAGGCCGTGCTCCGCCCCTGGTGAACGGCGGGCGGGACCGGCCCCGGCCGCCTGCGCCCGCGCCATCGGACACGCCGGCACAGGCGGCCGGGGTCGGGTCAGACGACCGAAAGGGGAAGGAGTTTGCGGCCGGTGGGGCCGATCTGGATCTCGGTGCCCATGGTCGGGCAGACGCCGCAGTCGTAGCAGGGCGTCCAGCGGCAGTCCTCCACCTCGGTCTCGTCGAGGGCGTCCTGCCAGTCCTGCCAGAGCCACTCGCGGTCGAGACCGGCGTCCAGGTGGTCCCAGGGCAGCACCTCGACCTCGTCGCGCTCGCGGGTGGTGTACCAGTCCAGGTCGACCGGCTCGTCGGCCAGCACCTTGTCGGCGCAGGCCACCCAGCGGTCGTAGGAGAAGTGCTCGCTCCAGCCGTCGAAGCGGCCGCCGTCCTCCCACACCGCGCGGATGATCGCGCCGACCCGGCGGTCGCCGCGCGACAGCAGGCCCTCGATGATCGACGGCTTGCCCTCGTGGTAGCGCAGGCCGATGGCGCGGCCGTACTCCTTGTCCTGGCGCAGCGTGTCGCGCAGGGCGCGCAGCCGCCGGTCGACGGTCTCGTGGTCGCACTGCGCGGCCCACTGGAACGGGGTGTGCGGCTTGGGCACGAACCCGCCGATGGACACGGTGCAGCGGATGTCGCGGCGGCCGGTGGCCTCCCGGCCGGCCTGGATCACCCGGCGGGCCATGTCGGCGATGGCCAGGACGTCCTCGTCCTCCTCGGTGGGCAGCCCGCACATGAAGTACAGCTTGACCTGCCGCCAGCCGTTCTCGTAGGCGGTGGTCACGGTGCGGATCAGGTCCTCCTCGGTGACCATCTTGTTGATCACCTTGCGCATCCGCTCGGAGCCGCCCTCGGGCGCGAACGTCAGCCCGGACCGGCGGCCGTTGCGCGACAGCTCGTTGGCCAGCGTGATGTTGAAGGCGTCCACCCGGGTGGACGGCAGCGACAGCGAGGTGTTGGTGCCCTCGTACCGGTCGGCCAGCCCCTTGGCGATGTCGCCGATCTCGCTGTGGTCGGCGCTGGACAGGCTGAGCAGCCCCACCTCGGGGAAGCCGCTTTCGCGCAGGCCGGTCTCCACCATGTCGCCGATGGTGGTGATCGACCGCTCGCGCACCGGACGGGTGATCATCCCGGCCTGGCAGAAGCGGCAGCCGCGGGTGCAGCCCCGGAAGATCTCCACGCTGTAGCGCTCGTGGACGGTCTCGGCCAGCGGGACCAGCGGCTTGCGCGGGTACGGCCAGTCGTCCAGGTCCATGACGGTGTGCTTGGTGATCCGCCACGGCACGCCCGGCCGGTTGGGCGCCACCCGCTGGATGCGGCCGTCCGGCAGGTAGGTCACGTCGTAGAACTTCGGCACGTACACCCCGCCGGAGGAGGCCAGCCGCAGCAGCAGCTCGTCGCGGCCGCCGGGGCGGCCCTCGGCCTTCCACTCCCGGACCACCTCGGTGATCGCCAGCACGATCTCCTCGCCGTCGCCGAGCACCGCCGCGTCCAGGAACTCGGCGATCGGCTCGGGGTTGAACGCGGCGTGTCCGCCGGCGATCACGATCGGGTGCTCGTCGCCGCGGTCGGCCGCGGACAGCGGGATGCCCGCCAGGTCGAGCGCGGTGAGCAGGTTGGTGTAGCCCAGCTCGGTCGCGAAGCTCACGCCCAGCAGGTCGAACGCGCCGACCGGGCGGTGCGCGTCGACGGTGAACTGCGGGACGCCGTGCTCGCGCATCAGCTTCTCCAGGTCCGGCCAGACCGAGTAGGTGCGCTCGGCCAGCACGCCCTCGCGTTCGTTGAGGATCTCGTAGAGGATCTGCACGCCCTGGTTGGGCAGCCCCACCTCGTAGGCGTCCGGATACATCAGCGCCCAGCGCACCTCGGCGTCGTCCCAGTCCTTGACCTGGGAGTTCAGCTCGCCGCCGACGTACTGAATCGGCTTCTGCACGCGCGGGAGCAGCGGCTCCAGGCGCGGGAAGATCGACTCGACCGGCATGACGGTGCCTCCGATGATGTGGACGCGGATGCAATGCTCGCTCAGGGCTTTTCAGCCTACCGGCGCCCACGACCGGGTGCGGTTCCGTCGAGCCGCAGGCGCCGGCGGGCCCGCGCCCCCATCGAGCGAACCCGGTCAGTCGAAGGGGTTGCGTCTCAGATGGACGGCCTGCAGCAGACCGAGGGCGATCATGTTGGCGAACGTCGCCGAGCCGCCGTAGGACACGAACGGCAGCGGCAGCCCCGTGATCGGCATGATGCCCAGCGTCATGCCGATGTTCTCGAACATCTGGAACGCCAGCCAGCACACCACGCCGCTGGCCACCAGCGTGCCGAACAGGTCGGCGGCCTGGGTGGCGATGCGCAGGCCCCGCCACAGCACCACGCCGAGCAGCAGCACGATCGCGGCCGCCCCGATGAAGCCGAGCTCCTCGCCGGCGACGGTGAAGATGAAGTCGGTCTGCTGCTCGGGGACGAAGTGGCCGCCGGTCTGCTCGCCGTTGAACAGGCCCTTGCCGAACACGCCGCCCGACCCCACGGCGATCTTGGCCTGCTGGGCGTTGTAGCCGGCGCCGCGCGGGTCGTGCGAGGGGTCGAGGAACGCGGTGAACCGGGCGATCTGGTACGGCTTGAGCAGCCCGAAGAAGAACACCAGGAACCCGGCCAGCACGCCGCCGCCGACCAGCCCGGCCAGCCAGCGCTTGCGCACCCCGCTGATCGCCAGCATGCCCAGCACCACCGCGCCGAACACCAGCGTCGTGCCCAGGTCGGGCTGGCCCATGACCAGCGCCGCGGGCAGCCCGGCCAGCGCCAGCGCCCACAGGATGTCCTTGTTGCTCGGGCCGACCTCGCCGTCGCGCGGCTCGCCGAGCAGCATCGCCAGCAGCACCACCAGCCCGACCTTGGCGAACTCCGACGGCTGCACCTGGAATCCGCCGCCGAGCACGATCCACGAGTGCGACCCGTTGATCGTCTCGCCGAGCGGGGTGAGCACCGCCACCAGTCCCGCGCAGGCCAGCCCGTACAGGATCGGCGCGTAGGCGCGCAGCAGCCGGTAGTCCAGCAGCGCCACCACGGCGCCCAGCACGAACCCGATGACCAGGTTCAGCAGGTGCCGCTGGACGAAGGTCTCGGGGTCCTTGCCCTGCTCGGTCAGCAGCGGCACCGTGGCCGAGCGCACCAGCAGGGTGCCCACCACCGACAGCGCCAGCGCGGCCAGCACCAGCGTCCAGTCCAGGCGGCGCATGCCCGCCAGGCGGCGCCGCCACACGGTCCGGTCGCCGTAGCCGTCGACCGCGCCCACGCCCGCCCCGGCGCCGCCGGAGCCCAGCCCGCCGCCGATCACCGCGTCGTCCTCGTCGGGGCGTCGGACTCCTGGCGCGGCGCGGTGCTGGGCGGCATGCCCGGCCCTTGGGTCAGCACGGTGTTCGGCGCGCCGCCCGGGGACGCGCTGGGCGACGCGTTCGAGGACTCTTCCGTCGTCGTGTCGGTGCCGGCGCCGATCACCCCGCCCGATCCGGCCGGGGGCTTGGGCAGGTCCTTGGGCAGCTCGCCGTTGTCCAGCGCGGGCTTGCCGTCCTTGCCCAGCCCGTAGATCGCCTCGTAGATCTCGCGGACGGCGGGCGCGGCGGCCGAGGCGCCGGTGCCGCCCTGCGAGATCATCGCCACCACCGCGAACCTCGGCTTGTCCGCCGGGGCGAACGAGGCGAACCAGGAGGTGTCGTCCTTGCCGTAGACCTCGGCGGTGCCGGTCTTGCCCGCCACGGGCAGCTTCTTGAGGTCGAAGCCGCTGAACGCGCCGGCCGCGGTGCCCTCCTTGGTGACGTCGGCGAGCGCCTTGCGCATGTAGTCCAGCACCTTGGTGTCGACGTCCAGCTTCTTGGCCGGCGGCGTCGGGATGCGGCGCACCACCGAACCGTCCGAGCGGACCACGGCCACGCCCAGATGCGGCGTGACCAGCCGCCCGCCGTTGGCCACCGCGGCGTACGCGCGGGCCAGCTGCAGCGGCGTCACCAGCACGTCGCCCTGCCCGACGGAGAAGTTCGCGGCGTCACCGGCCCGCCACACGTAGCCCTCGGTGCAGTTCTCGGCGGCGATCGCCTTCAGGTACGCGGCGCGCCCGGGGTCGGTGCGCTCCAGGTTCGGGTAGCCCTGCTTGGCGGCCTTGCAGTCGGCGTCGCGGGTGGCCTCCCAGTAGCGGCGCTTCCACCCCCGGTCGGGGATGCGGCCGGTGCTCTCGCCGGGCAGGTCGATGCCGGTGCGGCTGCCGAAGCCCCACTTGCGGGCCATCGCCACCATCGGGTCCTTGGGGTTGGCGCGCGGTTTGGTGCCGCCGTCGCGCAGCCACTCCTCGTAGGCGAACTTGTAGAAGATCGTGTCGCAGGACACCACCAGCGCCCTGTGCAGGTCCATGTCGCCGTGCGCCTGACCCTCGAAGTTGCGGAAGGCGCGGCTGCCCACGTTGTAGGAGCCGGGGCAGGGGTAGATGCCGTTGAGCGGGTAGCCGTCGGCCACCGCCGCGGCCGTCGAGGAGATCTTGAAGGTGGAGCCCGGCGCGAACTGGCCCTGGGTGGCGCGGGAGATCAGCGGCTCGCCCTGCTTCTTGCCGAGCAGCGCGTCGTACTTCTCCTGGGAGATGCCGCCGGTCCACACCGACGGGTCGTAGGTGGGCAGGCTGGCCAGCGCCACCACCTTGCCGGTCTGCACGTCCAGCACCACGGCGGCCGCCGCGTCGGCGGGGTGGCCCTGCGAACGGGCACTCTTCATCGCGTTGCGCAGCGCCCGCTCGGCCGCGCCCTGCACCTTGGCGTCGATGCTGGTGACCAGGTGGCCGCCGGGCTCGGCGGCCTGCTCGGACGCGGTGCCGGTGACGCGGCCCTGGCTGTCGACCAGCACCCGCCGCACCCCGGGGCTGCCGCGCAGGTCGGCGTCGTAGGCGGCCTCCAGCCCGTCCCGGCCGACCAGGTCGACGCCGCTGTAGCCGGTGACCCGGATGCCCTTGCGCTTGTCGAGCTCCTCCTGGGTGATGGGCTGCAGGTAGCCGAGCGTCTGCGCGGCGTTGGCGCCCTCGGGCTCGGGGTACTCGCGGACGGCCTGGAACTGCGCCGTCACACCGGGGAACTCCTCCTGCCGCTCCATGATCTGCAGCGCGCGCTTGGGGTCGACGCGGTCGTCGACGGGGATCGGCTGGAACGGCGAGCCCGGCCAGCACGGGCGCTTGATGCCGGGCGCGCACAGCCGGATGCGCTTTTGCAGCTCGTCGTAGCCGATGCCGAGCACCCCGGCCAGGCGCTTGAGCACGGCCTCGCCGCGGTCCTTCTGCCGCATCAGCGTGGTGCGGTCCACCGACACCACCAGGGCGGTGCGGTTGCGCACCAGCGGACGGCCCTTGTCGTCCAGGATCATGCCGCGGATGGCGGGCACCACGATGTCGCGGGTGCGGTTCTGCGCGGCGACCTGCCGGTAGTGCTCGCCGTCGAGCACCTGCATCGTCCACAGGCGGCCCATCAGCACCAGCAGCAGGGCGCCGACCAGCACGTACAGGACCACCAGCCGGAAGTGCGTGCGCGCGTTCACAGCCCGCCGCTCCGCCCGGACATCGCGCGGTAGCGGGCCGTGGGCACCGCGTACCGGTCGCGGGCCTTGTCGCCCCGGTCGTAGCGGCGCGTCACCCGCAGCACCGCCCACACCACGAAGGGGCTGGCCAGCACGTCGTAGAGCACCTGCAGCGGCACCATCCGCGACACCACGTCCCAGGCGGCGCGCGGGTCGGCCAGCAGCATGCCGGTCAGCGCGTACAGCACCGTCCCGGCCAGCGCGCCGACGGCCACCGCCATGAACGGCACGAACGTCTGCCGGTCCAGCTCCGCGGCGGCCATTCCGCACACGTAGCCGATCAGGCAGTACACCAGGGCGTAGCGGCCGAGGGTGTGGTCGGCGGGCGGGATGATGTCGGCGGCCAGCCCGGCGCAGAACCCGGTGACCACGCCGGTCAGCGAGCCGTTGACCAGGGCCAGCGCCACCACCGCCAGCAGCACCAGGTCCGGTGTGACGTCACCGGGCAGCGGCAGCCGGTTGGCCACCGACACCTGCAGGATCAGCGCCACCGCGATCACCAGGGCGGCGGTCAGGCCGCGTCCGGCCGTGGACGGTTCGGGCGGGTTGGTCATGGGCGCGCGCAGCACGTCAGCCCTCCGAGTCCGGTGTGGTGGGCGTGCCCGTGGACGGCTTGCGGTCGCCGCGTCCGCCGGTGGTTGCGCTCTCCAGCGGCGTGGCGCCGGGCGAGGTGAGCGGGGACGACGGCGTGCGGCCGGGGACGCCCGTGGCGAACGGCGTCGCGGTGGACGACGCGGACGGCGTGGGCGTCGGTGTCGGCGTGGGCGTCGGCTTGGGCGGCAGCACCGCGTCGCGCGGGTCGCTCTTGGGCGGCGCGACCACCACCGCGACCACGTCCAGGCTGCTGAACCGCACGAACGGCCGCAGGTAGGCGGTGCGGGTGAGGCCGCCCTCGGGCTTTTCGATGCGTTCGACCGTGCCGATCGGCACGCCCGGCACGTAGGGCCGCTCACCCTGCGACCCGAGCGTCACCAGCCGCTGTCCCGGCCGCAGCGGGGCGTTGGCGTTGAGCATCTGGAACTTCAGCGGCGCGTCGTTGCCCGCGCTGAGGCCGCGGCGGCCGCGCCCCTGGACGATCCCGATCTCGCGGGAGTCCTCCAGGCGGGCGCCGACCGAGGACGCCACATCGGTGGCCAGCAGCACGGTGGCGGTCGCCGGGCCGACCCGGGTGACCCGCCCGACCAGGCCGTCGGCGTTCATCACCGTCATGTCGCGGCGCACGCCGCTGCGGCTGCCGACGTCGATGGTGACGGTCTCCTCGAAGCCCTGCCCGGCCGAGATCACCTGCGCCGCCACGATCTTGTAGCCGCCGATGCCCGCCGAGCCCAGCAGCCGGTGCAGCTGCTCGTAGCGGGAGGCGTCGATGCGGCCGGCGCGCAGCTGCTCGCGCAGCCGCTGGTTCTCCCGCTCCAGCCGGTCGGCGCGGCGGCGTTCGCCGGGCGCGTCGGTGATCGCGTCGACGGTGTTGCCGACCGGCCGCACCACCGCCGCCGAGGCCCGCTCGACCGGGCCGAACACGGCCGCGCCCAGGCCGCGCAGACCCGCCAGCGGGGAGTGCTGCCCGCCGCGGTAGTCCACCGTGATGATGGTCAGCGCCACCGCGAGCAGCACGCCGAGGACCCAACGGGTCCGCCGGGTGTCCTTCACCCACCGACCTCCCGTTTTCCGTCTCGCGGGGGCGTGGGGGCCGTCCCCCGCAAGGAGAGAACTCGCGCGCCCGGCTCAGTGACGCGGCTCAGTGACGCGGTTCGGGGACCAGCACCTGGCGCAGCGACTCGAAGTCCTCCACGCACTTGCCGGTGCCCAGGACCACCGAGTCGAGCGGGTTGTCCACCAGGTGGATGGGCATCCCGGTCTCCTCGCGCAGCCGCTCGTCGAGCTGTTTGAGCAGGGCGCCGCCGCCGGTGAGGGCGATGCCGCGGTCCATGATGTCGCCCGACAGCTCGGGCGGGCACTTGTCCAGGGTGGTCTTGACCGCGTCGACGATGGCGTTGACCGGCTCCTCGATGGCCCGCCGCACCTCCTCGGCGGAGATCACCACGGTCTTGGGCAGCCCGCTGACCAGGTCGCGGCCGCGGATCTCGGCGTGCGGCTCGTCCTCGCCGCCCGGGTGCGCCGACCCTATCGCCATCTTGATCTCCTCGGCGGTGCGCTCGCCGAGCATCAGCGAGTACTCCTTCTTGGAGAAGGAGATGATCGCCTGGTCCAGCTCGTCGCCGCCGACGCGGACCGACTGGCTGGTCACGATGCCGCCCAGCGAGATGATCGCCACCTCGGTGGTGCCGCCGCCGATGTCGACCACCATGTTGCCGGTCGGCTCGTACACCGGCAGGCCCGCGCCGATGGCCGCGGCCATCGGCTCCTCGATGATGTAGACCCGGCGGGCGCCGGCCTGGTACCCGGCCTCCTTCACGGCGCGCTGCTCCACCCCGGTGATGCCGCTCGGCACCGCCACCACGATGCGCGGCTTGGCGAAGTGCCGGCGCTTGTGCACCTTCTGGATGAAGTAGCGCAGCATCCGCTCGGTCACGTCGAAGTCGGCGATCACGCCGTCCTTCAGCGGGCGTACCGCGACGATGTTGCCCGGGGTGCGGCCGATCATCCGTTTCGCCTCGATGCCCACCGCGACGATCTTGCCGGTATTGGTGTTGATCGCGACGACGGACGGTTCGTTCAGAACGATGCCGCGCCCGCGCACGTAAACCAGCGTATTGGCGGTTCCGAGGTCGACCGCCATGTCACGGCCGAGAAACGACAGCTTGTTACCCATGAAGAAAGGGAGCCCTTCGATGTCGGCGGGCGTCTAGAGCGGCGTCCCCATCGTAACGCGACGAAGCGGGGCCAGGCAGGCACCCCGGCGCCGCGAGTCGATCAAAAAACCGGCGTCGAGCAGGCAGTTGTCGTTAAAGCGCACGCGGGCCGGATGATCCGGCCCGCGTGTGTCGGCGTCGTCCCGATCGCCCTTCCCGGAGTGCTCAGCCCAGGTCGGGGAAGAACAGCTTGATCTCCCGCTCGGCGGAGTAGGTCGAGTCGGAGCCGTGCACGATGTTGGCGCCGATCTCCAGCCCGAAGTCGCCGCGGATGGTGCCGGGCGCGGCGTTCACCGGGTCGGTGGCGCCGGCCAGGGCGCGGAAGGCCTCGACGGCGCGCGGGCCCTCGACCACCATCGCCACCAGCGGCCCGCCGGTGATGAACTCCACCAGCTCGCCGAAGAACGGCTTCTCGGCGTGCTCCTCGTAGTGCGCCTCGGCGGTCTCCCGCGACAGCGTGCGCAGTTCCAGCGCCACGATCTTCAGGCCCTTGCGCTCGATGCGCGAGATGACCTCGCCGACGACGCCGCGGCGGACGCCGTCGGGCTTGACCAGGACAAGAGTGCGCTCGGACACGGGTGGTTCACTCCTCATGCGTACGGATTGGAGGTCGGGACGCGCCGATCGCGGGCGCCCGCGGCGAAGGGGGCCGGGCCCTGGAGGGCCTGCACACCACTGCCTCTCGCGCGAAGCTTACCGCTCCCCGCCGCCTGGAACCGCCCGGCTCCCCGGTCCGGACGGCATCCTGCGGCCCGCGGCGACGGCCAGGGCGGCGGTGAGGACGCCCGCGGTGACGAGCCAGAGGCGGTAGCCGGCGGCGAGCGCGGCCAACTGCTGCGCCGCGGTGTCCGGCAGCGTCCGCTGCCACTGCCCCGCCTGCAGCGACAGCACGATGAGCTGTCCGGTGAGGATCGCGGGCGGGCACAGCGACAGCCCGTACAGCGCCGCGCCGGCGCCGATTCCGCGCAGGGACGCGGCCAGCGCCCCGCCCAGGCCCGCGCCCAGCGGGACCAGGCACGCGGTGAGCGTCCAGCGGCCCGCCGGGCCGTCCGCGGCGAGGATGAGCAGGACGGCGGCCGCCACCAGCCCGAAGCCGCCGAGGACCGGCGCCCGCGTGCCCTCCGGCGGTACGCGGGCGGTGGCGAGCGCCCCGGCCACGGCGGCGCAGGCGGCGGCCGCGAACGGCAGCGGCGACACCCCGCCGCCCTCCCCCGCCGCGGTCTGCACCAGCCCGGCCAGCGGGCCGGTCACCGGGTACGCCAGCAGCCCCGCGGCGGCCATGACGAGCGGAAAGGCCCGGGCGGCGGGCGTCGTGCGCGCGTCGGCGGGGCCGTCGTCGCGGCCGCCGGTCAGGGCGAGTCCGAGGAGCGTCACCACGCCGACGCCCGCGACGACCAGGCGCGCCCCCGGCGACCACCCGTAGGTGGCGACCACCGCCAGGAAGGCGAGCGCGGCGGCGGGGACGGCGGCCAGCAGCAGCTGCGCGCGCTCGGCGCTGCGCGCCGCGCCGCGGGCGGCGGGCGGCGCGTGCGCCGGCGGGGTGCCGCGCAGCAGCAGGAGGCACAGCAGCGCGGCGCCCAGCGCCATGGCGGCGACCTGCGGGTACGGGGCGAGCGCCAGGCGCCAGTCGACGGCGCCGGTGGCGGGGTCGGGGCGCGGCGCGGCGTGCAGCGTCATCGGCATCGCGGCCAGCAGCGCCCCCGCCAGCGTGCCCGCCCACAGCGCGACCGGCAGGGCGCGGCGGCGTTCCAGCGCCGGTTCCAGTGTCAGCGCGAGGGTGGCGGGCAACGCGATGCCCGCGCCGAGGCCCTGCGCAGCCCGGGCCGCGGCGATGAGCGGGACCGAGCCGGCGTACCGGGCGGCGACCAGCCCGCCCAGCAGGCACAGCAGCCCGGCCGCCAGCACGTGCCGCGCGGGCAGGCGGCGGACGGCCACGGCGGCCGGCGGCACGGCGACCAGCAGGGCCGGCAGTGCGGCGCCGGCGGCGCGCACCAGGTCGGCGGCCGCGGCGTCGTCCAGCCGCAGCTCGTCGCGTGCGGCGTCGAGGGCGCCGGGGCCGCAGCCCGGCAGCGTGAGCGCCACGGCGGGCAGCGCGGTGACGGTCACCGCGATCACGGCCGCCGTCCGGGCCCGGCCGGGCCCGCGTTCGCGCTCGTGGTCGCGCTCGCGTTCGCGCCGGTGGGCGGGCGGCGGCTGCCGGGCGGGCGCGGCGCCGTTGGGGACGGGTGCGGGCACGCCGAACTCCACGGTCCGGGTCGGGTCGGCGGAGCGGCCGCGTGCGGCTCCGCGCGCCGGTTCGCGTGAGGGTTCGCGTGAGGGTTCGGAGGACACGGCCTTGCTCCTTTGGGAGATGGTCGTCCGCCGACGCCTTTCCCCGCGGCCGGGCGCCTGAATTGGGCGTTAAGTCGAAATGGCGGGAATTCGGCGGATGATTGATGTGCCGTCGTCTCCGAATTTAACGCGCCCCGGCGTTCTCCGCCTTGCGTCCGAGCCAAATGGCGGTGACCCACAACGCGCCGAACAGCGCGCCGAGGAAGAACATGGTCGGCACCATGAATCCGGTGGCGATGATGAGGACCTGCAGCACGCCGCCCGCGGGCACCGCCCAGCCGAACCGCAGCAGCCCGGCCAGCACCACGCACAGCATGGCCAGCCCGCCGCACACGCCCCCGGCCGTGGCCCCGTCCACGCCCAGCACCGCGACGGCCACCGGGATCGCCAACGCGATCACGATCGCCTCGCAGACCAGCACCGTCGCCAGCAGCCGTCTCATCGCCTCGCTCCGCTCATCACCCGGTCGTCCCCGCCCTCAGGTCGCCCGCCCTCACTCCGCCGACGGAGCGCCGACGCGCAGCAGGGTGCGGGCGTCGCCGACGGTGACCACCGATCCGGTGATCAGCACGCCGGCGCCCGCGTACTCGCCCGTCTCCTCGGCCAGGCCGATGGCGCGGTCGATGGCGTCGTCCATGCGCGGCACCAGGTGCACCCGCTCGGCGCCGAACACGCCCTCGGCCAGCTCCGCCAGCTCGCCGGGGTCCATGGAGCGCGGCGAGGAGTTGCGGGTGACGACCACCTCGGCCAGCACCGGCTCCAGCTGGTCCAGCACGCCGGCCACGTCCTTGTCGGCGGCCACGGCGACGAGCCCGACCAGGCGGCTGAACCCGAACGACTCGTGGATCGCCTCCACCGTCGCGGCCATGCCCGCCGGGTTGTGCGCCGCGTCCAGCAGCACGGTCGGGCCGGTGCGCGCCACCTCCAGGCGGCCGGGCGAGGTGGCCTTGGCGAACCCGCTGCGCACCAGCGCCGGGTCGAGCTGCCCCTCCTCGCCGCCGGCGTAGTCGTCGCCTGCGGCGATGCGGGTGGCCGCCTCCAGGCTCGGCTGGGCGCGGGTGGGCGCGCCGGACGCGAACGCCTCGACGGCGGCCAGCGCGACGGCCGCGTTCGCCGCCTGGTGGTGGCCGAACAGCGGCAGGAAGATCTCGTCGTAGGTGCCGTGCAGGCCGCGCAGGGTGAGCTGCTGGCCGCCGACCGCCACGTCCCGGTGCAGCACGCCGAACTCGATGCCCTCGCGGGCGGCCACCGCGCCGGTCTCGGCCACCCGGCGCAGCAGCACCTCGGCGGCGGGCAGCGGCTGCTGCGCCAGCACCGCCACCGCGCCCGGCTTGATGATCCCCGCCTTCTCCGCGGCGATCTTCTCGATGGTGTCGCCGAGGTGGCGGGTGTGGTCGAGCGCGACGGGGGTGACGACGGCGACGTCCCCGTCGGCGACGTTGGTGGCGTCCCATGCGCCGCCCATGCCGACCTCGACCACCGCCACGTCGACCGGCGCGTCGGCGAACGCCGCGTACGCCATCGCGGTCAGCACCTCGAAGAACGACACCCGCACGCCGTGCTTGTCGTCCACCAGGCGCACGTAGGGCAGGATGTCGCGCAGCACCTCGACGAAGCGGCGCTCGCCGATCGGCTCGCCGTCCACGGCGATCCGTTCGTGCAGCGCGGTCAGCTCCGGGCTGGTGTACAGGCCGGTGCGCAGGCCGCGTTCGCGCAGCAGCGTCTCGACCATCCGCGCGGTGCTGGACTTGCCGTTGGTGCCGGTGATGTGGATCACCGGGTAGGCGCGCTGCGGCTCGCCCAGCACGTCCACCAGGTCGCGGATGCGGTCGAGAGACGGTTCGATCTCCCACTCGACCCCGCGGCTCATGATCTCCCGGACGGCTGCGGGGTAGTCCGACGGCTCTTCCACCTGGTTCACGATGCTCCATGCTGCGTCGACCGACCTTTGCAGCCTATCGCCGCCCGCCCGCGCATCCGCCCGGACTCCCGGCCTGCGAGCATGGATGGCCGGGGTGTGATCGGGGGGTGCGATGGACGCCGACGAGGTGTTCTTCCGCGAGTGGCACGCCCGGCGGCGCGGCCAGACGCGCGACCTGGGCCGGGCGCGCCGCGTCGCCGGCCTGCTGGGCCTGGGCGGCCTGCGGATCCCGGTGCTGACGGTGGTGGGGTCCAAGGGCAAGGGCACGGCGGCCACGTACGCGTCCGCCTGCCTGGCCGCGGCCGGGTGGCGGGTCTGCACGGTGACCAGCCCCGGACTGCGCGGCAACACCGACCGGATCCGGGTGGACGGCCGCGCCATCGGGGAGGACGGCCTGCGCGCGCTGGGCCGCCGGATCGAGGACGCGCTGCGCCGGTTGCCGCCTTCCGGGGCCGGCTACCTGTCGCCCGCGGGGCTGTTCACCGTCGCGGGGGCCGCGCACGGGGCCGGTGTCGGCGCCGACGCGCTGGTGCTGGAGGCGGGCATGGGCGGCCGGTCGGACGAGGTGTCGCTGTTCGCCCCGGACGTCGTCGCCGTCACGCCGATCTTCGGTGAGCATCTGGGCGTGCTCGGCGGCACCGTCGAGGCGATCGCCGCGGAGAAGGCGGGGGTGGCGGCCCGGGGCACGCGGGCGGTGGTGTCGGCGCCGCAGGAGCAGGCGGTCGCCGCGACGCTGGCCGGCGTGGTCGCCGACCGCACCGGCGGCGCCGCCGCGGTCGAGTACGTGACCGGCGACGGCGGCGAGGTGCCCGCGGGGGCGCTGCCGCCGGGGCTGGGCCGCGTCAGCGCCGCGGTGGGCGTCACCGCCGGGCTGCGGCTGCTGCGGGCGTGCGGGGCGGCGGGGCCGGGGGCGGCGCGGCTGCGGTCCGTGCTGGAGTCGGTGCGGCTGCCGGGCCGCCTGTCGTGGCACCGGCTGCCGGGTACGGCGACGCAGGTCCTGGCGGACTCGGCGATCGACGCGACCGGTGTCGCCGCGGCGCTGGACGCCGCGCACGCCCGCTGGGGCGCCGTCGACCACGCCTTGGTGTGCCTGCCCGACCACAAGGACCTGGACGGCGCCGTGGCGGCGCTGGGGGCGCTGCCCGTCACGTTCGTGCGGCTGCCGTACGGGCATCTGCGCTTCACCCGTCCGCTGCCGCCGCACTGGTCGGTGATCGACGCGGCCGACCTGACCCGCGAGGGCGTCGCCGGGCTGGGACGGCGCGTGGTCGCCCTCGGCACCGTCTACTTCGTCGGGCTCGTGCTGGACCTGGTGGACGCCGACACCGGCCGGCTGTTCACCGTCTAGGTCACTTCTCCAGGTCGGCGCGCATGCGGCGCATCAGATCGGCCATGGCGGCGGTGTCGTCGCCCACGGTGGGCAGGTTGGACGCCACGAACCCGAACGAGGTCTCCGTCGCCCACGAGCAGTAGACGTGCACGTCGGACAGGACGGCGAAGGTCCCGCACACGCCGCGGCCGCCGCCCTTGCCCGGCTTGACGTTGCGCGCGGTCAGCACCGTGCTGGGGCGCGCCCGGCGCAGGAACGCGGCCGGGTCGCCGATCTTGCCGGTGCCGCCCAGGAACACCACGTTCTGGGAGCGCTGCGGCAGGTCGGCGTACACGGCGGCCACGTTGCCGGCCCGTTCGGCGCCGCCCGCCCGCACCGCCGACGCGATGAACGGGTAGGCGGCGGTGGCGGCGGGCATGCCGGGGGTGCGCTGCAGGCCGCCCGCGACCGCCGCCGCCGTGATGCGGTGCCGGGCCGCCTTCGTGCCGCCGTCGCCGGAGCCGCCCTGCCGCAGCGCCGGCGCGCCCACGGCCAGCGCCGCGACCAGCCCGACGGATGCGGCCAACGCCATGATCACGACGATGCGGCGGGTGGTGCGCCGCTTCACCGCAGGTTCGCCGGACGCCTGCCCGGACGGGGTCTGCCCGGATGCGATCTGCACGGACCGGGCCTGCGCGGCGCCGACGGCGCGCTGCGGACCCGTGGACACCACCGGGTGCGCTCCGGACGTCACCACCGGGTGCCCGCCCGACGTCACCACCGGGTGCCCGCCCGACGTGACCACCGGGTGCCCGCCCGACGTGACCACCGGGTGCCCGCCGGAGGTCACCACGGGGTGGCCGCCGGACGTCAGCGTCCCGTTGGCCGTGGGGAGGGCGTGCGGGCCGGTCGAGACGTCCCCGGGCGTCCCGGCCAGGTCGGGGATGCGCTGCGGCCCGGAGGTCAGGTCGGCGGGGGCCTGCATCCACCACGGCTGCGCGGGAAGCTCCGCCGGGGGCCCGTCCTGGCCCGCCGCACCGCCGTCCAGAGACGGCATCTCGACGTCGACGGCCGTGGTGGGCGCAGTGGACGCCGCGGGGGCGGGAGGCGCGGACGCGGGGACCGCGCGGTCACCCGCCTCGTCCGGCACATCGGAGCGATGGGGCGAATCAGCCAACGAGCCTCCCGACATCTACATCCAGCCCCGAAGCACGCGGATCACCGGAATGATCACACGGGATGGTAACGCCGCAAAGCCGGGCATGCCGCGCGTTCCGCACACCTGACGGCAACGCCGCGCCCCGCCGCGGACGGCGGGGCGCGGCAGGACGCGATCAGGCCGCGGGCAGGGCGGCCAGCTGGGACTCCAGACGGGCGATGTCGGCCTCGGCCTGGCTCAGCCGGTCGCGGGTCTTGGCGACCACGGCCTCCGGGGCCTTGGCCACGAACGACTCGTTGCCGAGCTTGCGCCGGGCCTGCTCGGCCTCCTTGCGGGCGTTGGCCAGGTCCTTCTCCAGGCGCTTGCGCTCGGCGGCCACGTCGATGGCCCCGGCGGTGTCCAGACGGACGGTCACGCCCTCCACCGGCAGCGACGCGGTGGCCGAGAAGCCCTCGCCCGGCGCGTCCAGGCGCAGCAGCATCCGCACGCCCTTCTCGTGGCCGGCCAGCGGCGACCCGCCCCACTCCAGGGCGGCGGCCACCCGCTGCCCCGGCTTGAGGCCCTGGTCGGCGCGGAACCGCCGGACCTCGGTGACCAGCCGCTGCAGCGACGCCACCAGCGCCTCGGCGTCGTCGTCGTGCCGGGCCGCATCCGCCTGCGGCCAGGCGGCCCGCACCAGCGTCTCCTCGCCCGTCAGGGACGTCCACAGCTCCTCGGTGACGAACGGGATGACCGGGTGCAGCAGCCGCAGCAGGCGGTCCAGCACCTCGCCCAGGACGCGGCGCGTGGTGTCGGCGGCGGCGGGGTCGTCCAGCTGCACCTTGGACAGCTCGACGTACCAGTCGCACACCTCGTCCCACGCGAAGTGGTAGAGCGTCTCGCACGCCTTGGCGAACTCGAACGACTCCAGGTGCGCGTCGACTTCGGCGATCACCTTGTTGAGCCGCGACAGGACCCAGCGGTCGACGGTCGTCAGCCCCTCCGACGGCAGCTCGCCGCGCACGTGCGCGCCGTTCATCAGCGCGAACCGGGTCGCGTTCCACAGCTTGTTGCAGAAGTTGCGCGAGCCCTGCGCCCACTCGTCGGCCACCGGCACGTCGCCGCCGGGGTTGGCGCCGCGCAGCAGCGTGAACCGGGTGGCGTCGGCGCCGTAGCGGTCGATCCAGTCCAGCGGGTCGACCACGTTGCCGAACGACTTGGACATCTTCTTGCCGTGCTGGTCGCGCACCATGCCGTGCAGCGCGATCACCTTGAACGGCTCGACCCCGTCCATCGCGTACAGCCCGAACATCATCATCCGGGCCACCCAGAAGAACAGGATGTCGTAGCCGGTGACCAGCACCGACGTCGGGTAGAAGCGCCGCAGGTCGGGCGTGTCGTCCGGCCAGCCGAACGTGGAGAACGGCCACAGCGCCGAGGAGAACCAGGTGTCGAGGACGTCGGTGTCCTGAGTCCACCCGGCGGGCGGCTCCTCGTCCGGGCCGGGGCACACCGTCTGGCCGTCCGGGCCGTACCAGACCGGGATGCGGTGCCCCCACCACAGCTGGCGGCTGATGCACCAGTCGTGCATGTTGTCGACCCACTCGAAGTAGCGGGCCGCCAACTCCGGCGGGTGGATTTGCACGCGGCCGTCGCGGACGGCGTCGCCCGCGGCCTTGGCCAGCGGCGCGACCTTGACGAACCACTGCAGCGACACCCGCGGCTCCACGACCGTGGAGCAGCGCTGGCAGTGCCCGACCGAGTGCGCGTAGGGGCGGACCTCCTTGACGATCCGGCCCTGCTGGCGCAGCGCGGCGACCACCGCGGGACGCGCCTCGAACCGGTCCAGGCCCTCGAACGGCCCGTGCGCGGTGATCACACCGCGCTCGTCCATGATCGTCAGCGAGGGCAGGTCGTGCCGCCGCCCGATCTCGAAGTCGTTGGGGTCGTGCGCCGGGGTGACCTTCACCGCGCCGGTGCCGAACTCGGGGTCGACGTGCTCGTCGGCCACCACCGGGATGCGCCGGCCGGTCAGCGGCAGCTCGACCTCCCGGCCCACCATGTGCTTGTAGCGCGGGTCGTCGGGGTGCACGGCCACGGCGGTGTCGCCGAGCATCGTCTCGGCCCGGGTGGTCGCCACGACGATCTCGTCGTCGCCCGACCCGTACCGGATCGACACCAGCTCGCCCTCGCGGTCGGCGTGCTCGACCTCGATGTCCGACAGGGCGGTCAGGCAGCGCGGGCACCAGTTGATGATGCGCTCGGCCCGGTAGATCAGGCCGTCGTCGAACAGCCGCTTGAAGATCGTGCGGACGGCGCGGGCGCGGCGCTCGTCCATGGTGAACGCCTCGCGGCTCCAGTCGACGCTGTCGCCCAGGCGGCGCATCTGGCCGAGGATGCGCCCGCCGGACTCGGCCTTCCAGGCCCAGACCCGCTCGACGAACGCCTCGCGGCCCAGGTCGTGGCGGGACTTGCCCTCCTTGGCCAGTTCCCGCTCCACCACGTTCTGGGTGGCGATCCCGGCGTGGTCCATACCGGGCACCCACACCGCCTCGTACCCCTGCATGCGGCGGCGCCGCACGAGTGCGTCCTGGATCGAGTGGTCCAGCGCGTGGCCCATGTGCAGCGAGCCGGTCACGTTGGGCGGCGGGATGACGATCGAATAGGCCGGTCCGCCGGGGTTCCGCGCCGGATCGGCGGCGAAGTACCCTGCCGATACCCAGCGCTCGTACAGCCTGCCCTCGACGTCAGCCGGTTGGTACTTGGTGGGCAGATCGACGTGGGCGGCCGTCTGGCCGCGCTCAGTGCTGGGCGTTGTCACGGGCCCAGATTCTACGGGCCCCGAGACGGTAGAACGCGCGGCCCCGGGCACACGTCCCGACTATCAGACCCCCCACGGCCGGACGCCGCCGTCCGCGGCGCCCGTCCGACCCCCTGAGGAGTGAGATGAGCGGTTGGAACCCCCCTTCTGCGCCCGGCGGTCCTCCGGGCGGCGGCGTCCCCTACGGCCACGGTCCGCAACCGCCGGGCTACCCGCCGGGGCCGTACGGCCCGGGCGGCGGCTACGTCCCCCCGCCGCCGCGCCGCTCCTCGTCCGCCCCGCTGATCATCGGCCTGCTCGCCGTGCTGGCCGCGGCGGTGGTCGCCGTGCTGGTGGTGGCCGTCGTGGTGGTCGGCGGCGGGCCCAGCTCCATCGACACCCCGGCGACGGCGGGCGGGCTGACCCGGGACTACTCCGCCGAACGCGAGCTGGGCACCCAGCTCAGCAGCCAGCAGTCGACGCTGCGCAACCTGGGCGGCTCGGACATCGACGACGTCAAGACCGCCGTCTACAGCTCGGGCTCCGACCGCTACCTGTTCGTCGGGGGCACCGGCGACTTCGACCCCGACCAGCTGTACAGCGAGTTCCGGCGCAGCATGGACAACACCAGCAGCAGCAGTCTGTCGGTCGTCACGATCCCGCTGGCCGACCCGGGCGGCGACGGCGAGGCGGCCTGCGCGTCCATCCGCGCCAGCGTCCTCGGCAGCAGCCTGTCGTACCAGACGGCCACCTGCGTGTGGATGACGGAGAAGACCTTCGGACTGATCGCCCCCGCCCCGCAGACGAGCGGCTCGCTGGGCAGCACCCGCACCTACACCTACAGCGTCGTCGCCGACCAGATGCGCCGCCTGCGCAAGGACGTCGAGAACTGACCCCGGAATCCCGCCGAGGACGGGACACCGGTCACCTGACGCCGGGCCGTCCGACCGGAAAGGCTGGCCGCGGAGGTACTCCCTCCGCGGTCCGCGGGCGCCGCGACGACGGGCACGACGGCAGGAGGTGCGATGGCGGCGGTAGTGGGGCGCGTCGCCGGTCTGGCCGCGGCGTTCGCCGCCGGCGCGGTCGTCGCGCACCTGGCGAGCATCCCCCGCCTGCACCGGCTCACCGACGACCTGCAGCACTCGCGGCAGCGGATCCTGGCCGCCCGCGAGGAGGAGCGGCGCCGCCTGCGGCACGACCTGCACGACGGGCTCGGCCCCACCCTCGCCAGTCTGGCCATGTCGCTGGACGCCGTCCGCCTCACCCTCCCCGGCGAGCCCGAACGGGTCGCGCCGCTGCTGTCGGAGCTGCGCGACCGGCTGGCCACCACCGTCGGGCAGATCCGCGACCTGGCGCACGGCCTGCGCCCGCCCGCCCTGGACGACCTGGGCCTGGCCGGGGCGATCGAGGCGATGGCGGCGGACTGCTGCGAGCGCGTCGACGTGCGCGTCGGCGGCCTGGGCGAGGACGCCGGGGAGCTGCCCGCGGCCGTGGAGGTCGCCGCGTACCGCATCGCGCGCGAGGCGCTGGCCAACGTCCGCGCCCACTCCCGGTCCGGCACGGTGCTGGTGCTGCTGAACCGGGACGCCGCCCTGCACCTCATGATCGCCGACTCGGGCGTGGGGCTCCCCGACCCCGCCCGCGGCGCCGCCGACGACCGCCGCCGCCCCCGCCGCCGCGGCGGCCTGGAGTCGATGCGCGAGTGGGCCGCCGAGGTCGGCGGCACCTGCCTGATCACCTCGCGGCCCGGCGCGGGCACCATCGTCTCGGCCCGGTTGCCCCTGACCGTCCCGGACTACCATCGGGCTTGCCCCGAGTGAAGGCGAGCGGAGCGCGACCATGACCGAGCCGGAGCGGACCGGCGAGCCCATCCGGGTCCTGATCACCGACGACCACCCCGTCTACCGGCAGGGCCTGCGCGGACTGCTGCAGGCCCTCGGCGTCGAGGTGGTCGGCGAGGCCGAGAGCGGCCCGAAGGCCGTCCGGCTCGCCGCGGAACTGCAGCCCGACGTCGTCGTGATGGACCTGCAGATGCCCGGCGGCAACGGCATCGAGGCCACCCGCACCATCACCCGCACCAGCCCCCGCATCGGCGTGCTGGTGCTGACGATGTTCCGCGACGACGACTCGGTGTTCGCCGCCATGCGCGCCGGGGCCCGCGGCTACCTGCTCAAGGAGTCCGGCGCCGAGGAGATCGCCCGCGCCGTCCGCGCGGTCGCCGCCGGCGAGGCCATCTACGGCCCCGAGATCGCCCGCCGGGTGCTGGCCTACTTCACCGAGATGCCCGACCCGCGCCAGGCCGCCTTCCCCCAGCTCACCGAACGCGAACGCGAGGTCCTCGAGCTGATCGCGCAGGGCCGCAGCAACGCCGAGATCGCCGCCACCCTCTTCCTCAGCCAGAAGACCGTCCGCAACCACGTCTCGAACATCTTTTTGAAGCTCCACGTCGCCGACCGCGCCCAGGCCATCGTCCTGGCCCGGGAAGCCGGCCTGGGCGACCCCACCCGTCCCCCCGGCCCCCGCTGACCGGGTACACCACAAACCGCCCAACACCGCGCGAACACAACGCACCCCACAACCAGCGGCGACCGGAGCCCTCCGCAAGCCACCAGCGGAAACGAACGCTGCCCGGCAAGCAAGAACCGCGCCACAGGCATCCCACGGCCCAACGCAACCGAAGGCCTCCGAGGCCCCGAAAGACGTCGAAGGCGAAGCCTGGGGAAGGTGAGCACTGCCCAGTGAACGCAAGGACCAGCCCCGTGAGTGCGGCTCACCGAGCGGGGGGCGACGTGGTGGGCGTTCTGCGCGGGACGCAGCCAGGTCCGGGGGCGCGCTGGGAGACGCCGAGGGCGGGGCGTGGCGGAGGTGAGCGGGGGTCACCGAGCGGGGGACCCGCCCCGTCCCTTCTCAGGCGGACTTTTCGCGGGGTTCGCGTTTGGTGCGTTCGCGCGGGACGAGGGTGGGGTTGACGTGCTCCAGCACGGCCTCGCGCGTGATGACGACGCGGGCGACGTCCTGGCGGCTGGGGACCTCGTACATCACCGACAGGAGGACCTCCTCCATGATGGCGCGCAGGCCGCGGGCGCCGGTGCCGCGCAGGATGGCCTGGTCGGCGATGGCCTCCAGCGCGTCGGAGGTGAACTCCAGGTCCACACCGTCCAGCTCGAACAGCCGGTGGTACTGCTTGACCAGCGCGTTCTTCGGCTCGGTGAGGATGTTGATCAGCGCCTCCCGGTCCAGGTTGTGCACGCTGGTGATGATCGGGAGGCGGCCGACGAACTCGGGGATCATGCCGAACTTCAGCAGATCCTCGGGCATCACGTCGGCCAGCACGTTGCTGGATTCGGCGAAGTCGTCCTTGGAGCGGATGACCGCGCCGAAGCCCATGCCCTGCTTGCCCACCCGGGACTCGACGATCTTCTCCAGCCCGGCGAAGGCGCCGCCGCAGATGAACAGCACGTTGGTGGTGTCGATCTGGATGAACTCCTGGTGCGGGTGCTTGCGGCCGCCCTGCGGCGGGACGCTCGCGGTGGTCCCCTCCAGGATCTTCAGCAGCGCCTGCTGGACGCCCTCGCCGGACACGTCGCGGGTGATCGACGGGTTCTCGCTCTTGCGGGCGATCTTGTCGACCTCGTCGATGTAGATGATCCCGGTCTCGGCCTTCTTGACGTCGTAGTCGGCCGCCTGGATCAGCTTGAGCAGGATGTTCTCGACGTCCTCGCCGACGTAACCGGCCTCCGTCAGCGCCGTCGCGTCGGCGATCGCGAACGGCACGTTCAGGAGCTTGGCGAGCGTCTGCGCGAGCAGCGTCTTGCCCGACCCGGTCGGCCCCAGCAGCAGGATGTTCGACTTGGCCAGCTCGACCGCGTCGTCCCGCCCGCTGTCGCCGGACTGGATGCGCTTGTAGTGGTTGTAGACGGCCACCGACAGCGCCTTCTTGGCCGCCTCCTGCCCGATGACGTAGGAGTCCAAGAATTCGTAGATCTCCCGCGGCTTGGGCAGGCTGTCCCACTTGAGGTCGGAGGTCTCGGCGAGCTCCTCCTCGATGATCTCGTTGCAGAGATCGATGCACTCGTCGCAGATGTACACGCCCGGACCCGCGATGAGCTTCTTGACCTGCTTTTGGCTCTTTCCGCAGAACGAGCACTTGAGCAGGTCACCACCGTCGCCGATGCGTGCCACCCAACTGTCTCCTTTTCGTGGGGCCGCCCGCCCATGGAGGATGCGGCGCAGCTCGGTTGCGTGTCCCGAAGGCTCTCGACGTTGGATTCGACGTTACCGTCTCCAACGGACTTGGTAAGCCCCTCGCCCGGAAGAATGACGACCGGGCTGGGGGTCTCCCAGGTCCGGGTGCCGTCTCAGGACGACACTACCTCGGCCTTGCGCTTCCTGCTGACGAAGACGTCGTCGATCAGACCGTACTCCTTGGCCTCCTCGGCGGTAAGGATCTTGTCCCGCTCGATGTCCCGCCGGACCTCTTCGACGCTCTTGCCGCTGTGCCGGGCCAGGATCTCCTCCAGCTGCTCGCGGATCCGCATGATCTCGCGGGCCTGGATCTCGATGTCGCTGGCCTGGCCGTAGGTGCCCTCGGTGGCCGGCTGGTGGATGAAGATCCGGGAGTTGGGCAGCGCGGCGCGCTTGCCCGGGCTGCCGGCCGCCAGCAGCACCGCCGCGGCGGAGGCCGCCTGGCCGATGCAGACCGTCTGGATGTCCGGCTTGACGAACTGCATCGTGTCGTAGATCGCCGTCATGGCCGTGAACGAGCCGCCGGGCGAGTTGATGTAGATGCTGATGTCGCGGTCCGGGTCGATCGACTCCAGGGTGATCAGCTGGGCCATGACGTCGTTGGCCGACGCGTCGTCGATCTGCACCCCGAGAAAGATGATCCGCTCCTCGAAGAGCTTGTTGTACGGGTTCATCTCCTTGACCCCGTACGTGGTGCGCTCGACGAAGGAGGGGATGATGTAGCGGTTGTCCACGGGCATCGGCGCACGGCCCGCCTGGATCGGGTCGTACGCGCCGGGCCGGATGAGCTCACTCACGAAAGTGCCTCCGCTTTTCGTGCGGGTGGTCAGGAGACGGGGCCCTCGGAGGGCACCTGGGTGGCGCTGAGCACCACGTGGTCGACGAAGCCGTAGTCGCGGGCCTCCTCGGCGGTGAACCAGCGGTCGCGGTCGGAGTCCTTCTCGATCTGCTCGACCGTCTGGCCGGTGTGCGAGGCGATCCGCTCGGCCAGCGTCTTCTTGACGTAGAGCATCTGCTCGGCCTGGATCTTGATGTCCGAGGCGGTACCGCCGATGCCGCCGGACGGCTGGTGCATCATGATGCGCGCGTGCGGCAGGGCGTAGCGCTTGCCGCGGGTGCCCGCGCACAGCAGGAACTGCCCCATCGACGCGGCCAGGCCCATGGCGACGGTGACGATGTCGTTCGGCACGTACTGCATGACGTCGTAGATCGCCATGCCCGCGGTGACCGAACCGCCGGGCGAGTTGATGTACAGGGTGATGTCGCGGCGCCCGTCCTCGGCCGACAGCAGCAGCAGCTCGGCGCAGATGCGGTTGGCGATGTCGTCGTCGACCTGCTGGCCGAGGACCACGATGCGCTCCCGCAGCAGGCGCTGGAACAGCTGCTCGCTGAGCGGCAGCAGGGGCGCTTCGGCGACCCTCGACTGGATCGGCGACTGGTCGTTCGTCGGAGGCATGCTCACCGGTGGGTTCCTCCGGTCCTTTTATCGGTTCGGATGATTGGACATTAACGCGCGGCGGCGACCGATCACGCCGGGAGGGCTGCCTTTTCGCTGGGGGCGTACCCCCGGCGCCCGGACGCACAGGCATGTTTCATCCCCACCTCATTGCGGGCACGCTCTGTAGCTCTGCCGGTGCCAGGTACCCCATGCATGTCGCGGGGCGCGCGGCCCTCTCTTCCCGGTTCCCCCGTTGCGCTCTGACAAGCCACAACGCATCCGCCGCGTGGCCGCAACCCCCGGTCAGCCCGCCCGAGCGGCGGGACGCACGTGTACGCGCTGCGGCCGCGGCGCCGCGTCCGTTGCCCTGGCCGTGCCGGCCGCCACCGTCGTCGTCGGCGCGTACCTCACCCCGCTCAGGGCCGAAGGCCGGTCGCCATTGCCGTCGTCCAAAGCACCGTCCCGGCCCGATCGGTGCGCACGCGGGGCGCTGCAGGGCATACGTGAGGGCCTGAAAGGGGCGGTGGCCGGCGGGTGTCGGGTGATCCCGGGGGCCGGGGCGGGCAGCATCAGCGGTACGTCTAAATCGGCGCATGCGAAGTCCAGCTGAGCGTCCGCACGCCCTCGGCCAGCCCCTTCGGCCGGGGTACGCCTCGCCGACGCGTCCTCCGCGGGCGGCGCGCCCGCAAGGCTCTCGAAGGCGCAGCGCGGTTGGCTGGCGCTGTCTGGGCAGGCCGGGGCTGGGACGCCCGTGTGGCGCGTCGGCGGGCGTTGGTGCGGGTGGTCGCGTGGTGCGCGTGAGGCGACGCCGCGACCGCTGTGGGCGGTCGGCGGCGCGCAGCCGAGTCCGCCTGCCCGGTGGGCCGGGCAGGCGGACTCGTCACATCTCCGTCAGGAGTCCTTCTTGTCGGACTCGGCTGGCTCGTCGGACTCGGCTGGCTCGTCGGACTCGGCGGGCTTGTCGGTCTCGGCGGAGGGCTCCTCGGCCGCGGAGTCCTCCTGCGCGTCCTCGGACTCGGCCTGGACGGTCTCGCCGCTCAGTTCGCGCTGGATCGCCGCGACGTCGAGCTGGTTGCCGGACTCGTCCTTGAGCGAGACGTGCTCGACGACCAGGTTGAGGGCCTTGTTGCGCAGCACCTCGGCGACGATCGCGGGCAGCTGGTTGTTCTCGGTGAGGTACTGGGCGAGCTGCTGCGGCGGCACGCCCATCTGCATGGCCTGCGTGACGACGTACTCGCTGAGCTCCTCGTTCTCGACGCCCAGCTCCTCCTGCACGGCGAGCTGGTCGAGCACGAAGCCGCCCTTGACCGCCTGGCGGGCCGCCTCGGCGATCTCGGCGTCGAAGTCCTCCTCGGACTTCTCCTCGCTCTCCAGGTAGTCGGCCTTGGTCATGCCCGCCATCTGCAGCTGCTGCTCCAGCTGCTGGTTGCGGCGGTTGATCTCCTCCTCGACCACCTTCTCGGGCAGCGGGATGTCGATCTTCTCGAGCAGGGCCTCCAGGGCGCGGTCGCGGGCCTGGGACAGCTGCTGGGCGCGCAGCTGCCGCTCCAGCCGGGTGCGCACGTCGGCGCGCAGCTCCTCCAGCGTGTCGAACTCGCTGGCGAGCTGGGCGAACTCGTCGTCGAGGTCGGGCAGGTTCTTGACCTTGACGCTCTGCACGGTGGCCGTGATCTCGGCCTCCTCGCCGGCGCGCTCGCCGCCCTTGAGCGGGGCGGTGAAGGTGGCGCTCTCGCCCGCCTTCAGGCCGGTGAGGGCGTCGTCCAGGCCCTCCACCGACGAGCCGCTGCCGATCTCGTAGGACAGGCCGGTGGTGGAGGCGTCCTCGACGGGCTCGCCGTCGATCTCGGCGACGAGGTCGACGACGGCGAAGTCGCCCGCCTCGGCGGCGCGGTCGACGGTGGTCAGCGAGGCGAACCGCTCGCGCAGGTTGCCGATGGTCTCCTCGACGCGCTCGTCGGTGACGACCGCGTCGTCGACCACGACCTCCAGGCCGTCGTAGTCCGGCACCTCGAACTTGGGCCGGATGTCGACCTCGGCGGTGAAGGCGAACTGCTTGCCGTCGTCGAGCTCGGTCACCTCGACGTCGGGCTGGCCGAGAACGAAGATCTCCGACTCCTCGACGGCGCGGCCGTACAGCTGCGGAAGCGCGTCGTTGACCGCCTCCTGCAGGACCGCGCCCCGGCCGACGTACTTGTCGATCAGCGGGGCGGGGACCTTGCCGGGCCGGAAGCCCTTGATCCGCACCTGGCGCGAGATCTCCTTGTACGCCTTGTCGAGGTTCGGCTTGAGCTCGTCGAACGGAACCTCGACGGTGAGCTTGACCCGGGTCGGGGTCAGCTCCTCGACATCGGTCTTCACTGGGGTTGGTCTCCTTGATCGGGCGCTGTCTCGGCCGCGGCGTTCGACGCGTACTCAGCCAGCCGGTATCTCAGGCAGGCGCGGGCACGCCGAAGAGGACTCCGCGCCTTCGCGCCGCCAAGTCTATGGGGTCGCGGCGGCGTCTGCCGACATCGGACGGCCACTTTCGGCGGCCGGACGCCCCGAGCGCGTACGCCGAGGTCATCGACTTGTCGCATACCGGATGGCATACCCGCGGCAGGGCCGGACCGGTCGACGATCACCTGGGGGGTGTGACATGGCGCACCCCGAACATCCATACTCGTGCGGGATGAACGGGATAACCGCGGCCTTTGGAGCGACTGCGCTCTATTATGTCAGCTTCGCCGTGTTCCGGCTGGCCGCTGCCCGGGTTGAGCCCCTGCGCGGCAACCGCATTCCGCGCATGGCGTGGGTGGTGCTGACCGACTGGGTCTTCCTGGCCGGGCTGGTGCCGGCGCTGGGCGGGCTGGTGCTGCAGATCATCGCCATGGGCGAGCTGGCGCTGGGCGTGGCCATCCCGATCTTCATGTCCGGGCTGCTTCCGCTGCTGGCCATCGCGCTGGTGTTCTTCGGCGAGCGGCTGACCGCGCGCGAGTGGCTGAGCCTGCTGCTGGTCGGCGGCGCGGTCGCGCTGCTGGTGCTGTCGATGCGCGAGGCCCCGCCGATCGGCGAGGCGGACGTGCCGCCGTGGCGGCTGGCGGCGGTCGTCGTCCCGCCGCTGCTGGTGCCGGTGGTCATCCTGGTGCTGGAGGACGTGCGGCCGGACGGGCGGCACGCGCGCCCGGTGACCGGCATCGCCTACGGGCTGGCGTCCGGGTTCCCGGTGGGCACCGCCGAGCTGGCGATCAAGGGGTGGAGCGACGCGGGCGGCGCCGACCCGCAGGTGCTGGCGACCCCGTACCCGTATGTGACGGTGGTGGCGGCGGCGATCGGCTTCGGGATCATGGTCGCGGCGTTCCAGCGGTGCCGGGTGTCGATCGTGGCGACGGTGATGACCGTGGCCGCCAAGACCTACCTGCTGCTCATGGGCACGCTGCTGTACGGGGAGCCGTGGCCGCGGGACACGGGTCACTCGGCGATGCGGCTGGCGGCGCTGGCGCTGGCGGCGATCGCGGTGGCGCAGTTCCCCCGGCACCATCCCGCCGCAGAGCCCGCCGCAGCGCACGAGGAGCCGCAGCCGCCCGCGCGCGATCCGTTCGGCCAGATCCCGCCGTCGCGCGATCCGCTGTCGCGTGACCCGTTCGGCCAGGCCCACCTCGCCGCGCCGTACCTGGAGCAGCCGCCCAAGGAGGCGCCGCCCGCGCGCGGCCCCTCCGCGGACGAGCCCCCGGGGCAGGCCCCCGACCGGCCGAGCCCCTCGGAAGAAGAGCACTCGGGCTAGGGAACGCCCCGGCACCGCGCGCGGCACCGGGGCGTTCTTTTTACGGCGGTCAGCGGCGACCTTTGCCTTGGCCTCCCATGCCGGGGAGCCCCTTGTCGAGACCGGCGCGGCGCAGCGCGTCGGCCATGGCGCCGCCGCCGACCGAGGGGCCGCCCCGGCGGCCGCCGCGCCCCTGGCCGTTGCCGCGGCCGCCCTGGCGGCGCTGGCGGTCCCCCTGGCCGCCGCGCCGGCCGCCCGCGCCGCCCCCGGGGCCGGGGAGCTCATCGTCCAGGCGCAGGGTCAGCGAGATCCGCTTGCGCTGCAGGTCGACGTCCAGCACCTTGACGCGGACGATGTCGCCGGGCTTGACGACGTCGCGCGGGTCCTCCACATACCTGTCGGACATGGCGGAGATGTGCACGAGGCCGTCCTGGTGCACGCCGACGTCGACGAACGCCCCGAACGCCGCGACGTTGGTGACCACGCCCTCCAGGACCATGCCCGGCTTGAGGTCGTCGAGGGTGTCGACGCCCTCCTTGAACTCGGCCATGCGGAACGCCGGACGCGGGTCGCGGCCGGGCTTCTCCAGCTCGGCGAGGATGTCGGTGACGGTCGGCAGGCCGAAGGTGTCGTCGACGAACTTCTCGGGCTTGAGCGAGCGCAGCAGGGCGGTGTTGCCGATGAGTCCCTTGATGTCGGTGCCGGCGGCGTCGAGGATGCGGCGCACCACCGGGTAGGCCTCCGGGTGCACGCTGGACGCGTCGAGCGGGTCGTCGCCGCCGGGGATGCGCAGGAAGCCCGCGCACTGCTCGAACGCCTTGGGGCCGAGCCGGGGCACCTCCTTGAGCCCGGCGCGGGTGCGGAAGGGCCCGTGGGCGTCGCGGTGGGCGACGATGTTCTCCGCCAGCGTCTCGCCGATGCCGGACACGCGGGTCAGCAGCGGCACCGAGGCGGTGTTGACGTCGACGCCGACGGCGTTCACGCAGTCCTCGACGACGGCGTCCAGCGAGCGCGACAGCTTCACCTCGGACACGTCGTGCTGGTACTGCCCGACCCCGATCGACTTGGGGTCGATCTTGACGAGCTCGGCCAGCGGGTCCTGCAGCCGGCGGGCGATCGACACCGCGCCGCGCAGCGACACGTCCAGGTCGGGCAGCTCGCGCGCGGCGTAGGCGGACGCCGAGTACACCGACGCGCCCGCCTCCGACACCATGATCTTGGTGAGCTTCAGGTCGGGGTGGCGGGCGATGAGGTCGGCGGCGAGCTTGTCGGTCTCGCGGGACGCGGTGCCGTTGCCGATCGCCACCAGCTCGACCCGGTGCGCGCGGGCGAGCCGGGCCAGGGTCTCGATCGACTCGTCCCAGCGGCGGCGCGGCTCGTGCGGGTAGATGGTGTCGGTGGCGACGACCTTGCCGGTGGCGTCCACGACGGCGACCTTCACGCCGGTGCGCAGGCCCGGGTCCAGGCCCATGGTGGCGCGGGTGCCGGCGGGCGCGGCCAGCAGCAGGTCGCGCAGGTTGGCGGCGAACACCCGCACCGCCTCGTCCTCGGCCTGCTGGCGCAGCCGGGTGCGCAGGTCGATGCCCAGGTGGACCTGGATGCGGGTGCGCCAGGCCCAGCGCACCACGTCGCCCAGCCAGCGGTCGGCGGGCCGGCCCTGGTCGGCGATGCCGAAGCGCCGGGCGATCTCCGCTTCATAGGAGCTGCGGGCGGCCGGCTCCTCGGCGGGCTCCTCCGGCTCCAGGTCGAGGTCGAGGACCTCCTCCTTCTCGCCGCGGAACAGCGCCAGGACGCGGTGCGAGGGCAGCTCGTCCAGCGGCTCGGCGAAGTCGAAGTAGTCGGCGAACTTGGCGCCGCTCTCCTCCTTGCCCTCGCGCACCTTCGACACCAGGCGGCCGCGCGACCACATGCGCTCGCGCAGCTCGCCGATCAGGTCGGCGTCCTCGGCGAACCGCTCGACGAGGATCGCGCGGGCCCCCTCCAGCGCCGCGGCGGTGTCGGCGACGCCCTTGTCCGGGTCGACGTAGCCGGCGGCCGCCTCCTGCGGGGCGTTGGACGGGTCGCCGAGCAGCAGGTCGGCCAGCGGCTCCAGGCCGGCCTCGCGGGCGATCTGCGCCTTGGTGCGGCGCTTGGGCTTGTAGGGCAGGTAGATGTCCTCCAGCCGCGCCTTGGAGTCGGCGGCCATGATCTGCGCGCGCAGCTCGTCGGTGAGCTTGCCCTGCGACTCGACGGACTCCAGGATCGCGGCGCGCCGCTCGTCCAGCTCCCGCAGGTAGCGCAGGCGCTCTTCCAGGGCGCGCAGCTGCCCGTCGTCGAGAGCGCCGGTGGCCTCCTTGCGGTAGCGGGCGATGAACGGCACGGTGGCGCCGCCGTCGAGCAGCTCGATGGCGACGCGGACCTGCCCTTCGCGCACGCCGAGCTCCTCGGCGATGCGCTGGGCGACCGGCACGGCGCCGGGGACGGCGCGGCCGTCGGCCGCCTGGGCGGGGTTCGCTGTCTGCGTGTTGGACGCTGTCACGTTCTTGGATTCGCTTTCTCCGCTGGGTTCGCCTGTGCATTGTCCTGGGAATCGGGCCGCTTGTCGCGCGGGCCGCGCAGATCGACTCGCGCGGGCCGCGCAGATCGACTCGCGCGGGCCGCGCAGATCGACTCGCGCGGGCCGCGCAGATCGGCGGGGCCGCACGTCGATCGCCCGGCGCGCGGATGGTGGGGTTTGTCCTACCCCTTCCGGTGCCCGCAGGTGGGGTTAGGCCCCTGCCGCGGCCGCCGGTGGCCGAACACAATGGGCGGGTCGCGTCACATAGAGAGGGGAAGCGGTGAACCAGACGTCCGGCGACCGCTTCTGGAAAACAGCGCAACGGGGGCTGCTGTCCTGCCTGCGGGGGCTCGTCCAGACGGTCTTGTCGCCCGCGGCTGGCATCCCGTTGTTCGTCCTGAGCGTGGTGTCCATCGCGTTGATCCCCGTGGGGGTGGGGTTGCTCCTGGCCCCGCTGGCGCTCAACGGCGTGCGCCTGTTCGCCGATCTGCAGCGGGTGTGGGCGGCCGAATGGTCGGGCGTGACGGTCGCCCGCCCGTACCGGGCTCTGCCCGAAGGCGGGCCGGTGCGGCGGCTGTTCGCCATGCTGGCCGACCCCGCGACGTGGCGCGACCTTTTGTGGACGCTGCTGAACGCGCCCATCGGGCTGGTGCTGAACCTGCTGCCCGCGGCGATGGTCGTCTACGGGCTGGAGGGCGTCGCCCTGGCGTCGTGGCTGGGGCACTTCGGCTGGTACGGGTGGGGCCCGTTCTGGCCGCTGAGCGACTGGGGCTTCGTCGGCGCCGCCGGATGCGTCCTGCTCGGCGCTCCGCTCGCGCTGGCCGGGCTACGGTGGGGGCCGCACATCCTCAAGGGGCACGCGCTGTTCGTCCAGTCGCTGCTCGCGCCCACCCGCGGCGCCCTGCAGGAGCGGGTGCGTCGGCTCACCGAGACGCGCGCGCAGACCGTGGACGCCTCGGCCGCCGAACTGCGCCGCATCGAACGCGACCTGCACGACGGGGCGCAGGCCCGGCTGGTGGCGCTCAGCATGAACATCGGCCTGGCCGAGGAGCTGATGAAGCAGAACCCCGAGGCCGCGCAGGAGCTGCTGGCCGAGGCCCGGGCGGCCAGCGGGCAGGCCCTGACCGAGCTGCGCGACCTGGTGCGCGGCATCCACCCGCCGGTGCTGGCCGAACGCGGCCTGGACGGCGCCGTGCGGGCGCTGGCGCTGTCCCTGCCGCTGCCCGTCGACGTGCGGATCGACGTGCCGGGACGGGCCGAGGCGCCGGTGGAGTCGGCGGCCTACTTCGCCGTGGCCGAGATGCTGGCCAACGTGGTCAAGCACAGCGGCGCCCGGCGCGCCTGGGTGCAGATCGAGCACGACGGCGACCGGCTGCTGATGATCGTCGGGGACGACGGGACCGGCGGCGCCGACCCGGGCCAGGGCAGCGGCATGCGCGGCATCGAGCGGCGGTTGGCCGCTTTCGATGGCACGATGGCCGTGACCAGCCCCCCGGGCGGACCCACCGTAGTGACCATGGAGCTGCCGTGCGCGTTGTCATCGCCGAGGACCTCGCCCTCCTGAGGGACGGCCTGATCAGGCTGTTGGAGGCGTTCGGGTTCACGGTGGTCGAGGCGGTCGACAACGGGCCGTCCCTGGTGCGGGCGCTGACCACCCACCGTCCCGATGTCGCGGTGGTGGACGTGCGGCTGCCGCCGACGTTCACCGACGAGGGGCTGAAGGCGGCGCTGGAGGCGCGCCGGCAGATCCCGGGGCTTCCGGTGCTGGTGCTGTCGCAGCACGTGGAGCAGCTGTACGCGCGGGAGCTGCTGTCCGACAGCTCCGGCGGCGTCGGCTACCTGCTCAAGGACCGGGTGTCGGACGTCGGCCAGTTCGTCGACGCGGTGCGCCGGGTGGCGGGGGGCGGCACGGCCCTGGACCCGGACGTGGTGGCCCAGCTGCTGACCAAGCGGGCCCGGGAGGAGCCGCTGCAGGCGCTGACGCCGCGCGAACGCGAGGTGCTGGGCCTGATGGCCGAGGGACGGTCGAACGCGGCGATCGCCGCCCGCCTGTTCGTGACGGAGAAGGCGATCAGCAAGCACACCAACAGCATCTTCACCAAGCTCGGCCTGGCGCCGTCGGAGGACGACAACCGCCGCGTGCTGGCCGTCCTGGCCTACCTCGGCGTCTGACCGGCGGCGCCGGCCGGGTTCAGGCGGCCCACGGCGGGACGATGCGGTCGGCGCCCTTGGGGCCCATCGCGCATCCGTCGCCGACGCCGTCGGGGTTGTAGACGTGGCCGCCCGCCGCCGCGGCCACCACGGCGGCGAAACCGCCTTCGGTGGTCACCCGGCGGGGCACGTCGGCGGCCATCACCACGGTGTCGCCCGCGGCCGCCTCCAGGACGCCGTCGCCCAGCTCGATCGTCGCGTCGCCGTCCAGCAGGCTCCACACCTGCTCGACGTCGGCGGCGTGCAGCGGGCCGCGTCCTCCGGCGGGCATGTCGACGCGCCAGACGGCGACCGTGCCGGTACCGCCCTGCGTGGGCGTGGCGAGGGTCGTCATCACGGCGTTGGGCGTCTGCGTCCGGCGCGCGTCGGCACCGCGTACGAGGGTCATGTCGGTTCACTCCTAGGATGGTCAACGAGGTTGTCCATATAGTCAATGAGGTTGTCTTTCATGTCAACTCCGGGGTACGAGCTGCCGCTGCGGCTGCTGCTGGGCTTCCGCGCGATCGTCGACGAGCTGCACGCGGAGCTGGCCGCGCAAGGGCATCCGGACCTACGCCCCATGCACGGCTTCGTGTTCCAAGCCATCGGACCGGACGGCACGACGGCCGCCGAGCTGGGCCGCCGCCTGGGCGTGTCCAAGCAGGCCGCGGGCAAGACGGTCGAGCACTTGGAACGGCTCGGGTACGTGACGAGGGTCGGGGACCCCGCCGACGCGCGGCGCAAGGTCGTCCGGCTGACCGACCGGGGCCTGGACGCGCTGGCGCGCTCGGCGCAGGGCTTCGACCGCATCCGCGAGCGCTGGGAGCGGACGCTCGGAGCCGACCGGCTCGCGGCCGTCGAAGAGGGGCTGCGCACGATGACGCCGGACGGCCACTTCCCGCTGGACGTCCCCGGCTGGTTCGCGAACCTGTGAACCGGGCGCGGCAACGCGCGCACCAGGGCACGGCGAACGCACGCCCCCGCACCGCACCGGACGCGCCCTCCGACCACGCCCCCGGACAGCCGTACCCATGGCGCCGACCGGACCCCACCACCCCCAGAATGCGGCGGGCGGCACAGCCCACATCCCGCACGGCCCCGGCAAGGCGCAGCGGACGCGCATGCCAAGGCGCGGCAGCCCCCGCCGGACACGCCGCCTGGCCGCGCCTCCGGGCAGCCGGGCCCAGGTGTCGGGCAGATTCCACCGCCGTGCTCAGAGCGCGGCGGGCGGCGGGGCCCGCGTCCCGCGCGCGGCCGCTGCGGGTGGCGGCCGTACGTCTCCAGGCAGCCGCACAGACCAGCGAGGCGCCGCGGGCCGAGTGGCCGAAAGCCCTTGATGGGGCGGGCGGCCCGGGCTACCATCCGAGCTAATTCTTAGGAAACTTTCCTAAGAGTGGCGCCGAACGGACGCCGTGGCCCCCCGCTGTGACCCGACCACCGTCCACTCCGCACACCCGCACACCGCGCCGCTCGAAGCGCGCACCCCCGGGCACGGCGGCACGGGCCCCGTGCTCCTCGGCCGATCGGGGTTACCGACTGGTTTCGGGGGACGAGCGAACGGAGAAGCATGTCCAGATCGGGCGGACGGCGGGCGATCGCCCTCGCCGGCGCACTCACGCTCGCGGCGGCCGCAGCCGCGGTCGCCGCACCCGTGGCCGCGACCGCGGCGGCCGCGGTCACCGCGACCTGTACCAAGACCTCCGACTGGGGCACCGGCTTCGAAGGCAAGTGCACCATCACCAACGGGACGGCCACGGCGCTCTCCGGCTGGAAGCTGGAGTTCGACCTGCCGTCCGGCACGTCCATCGGGTCCACCTGGGACGCCACCAAGACCGTCTCGGGCAACCACTACACCTTCACCGACGCCGGCTGGAACGCCACCGTCAACCCGGGCGGCACCGCCTCCTTCGGCTTCGTCGGGACCGGCTCCGGGTGGATCTCCGGCTGCACGGTGAACGGCGGCGCATGCGACGGCAGCGGGCAGCCGGGCGGCGACACCCAGGCCCCGTCCGCGCCGAGCGGCCTGCGCGCCACCGGCAAGACCTCCACCAGCGTCACGCTGGCGTGGAACGCGGCAACCGACAACGTGGGCGTCACCGCCTATGACGTGTACCGGGGTGACACCAAGGCCGACACCGTCACCGGTACCACGGCCACGGTATCGGGCCTGTCGCCCAGCACCTCCTACACGTTCACGGTGAGGGCCCGGGACGCGGCCGGCAACACCTCCCCCGCGTCCAACGCCGTGTCGGTCACCACCGACGCCGCCGGCGGCGACGACCCCGGCACGTCCGGCGGCAAGGTGGTCGGCTACTTCGCCGAGTGGGGCGTCTACCAGCGCGGCTACCACGTCAAGAACATCGACACCAGCGGGTCGGCCGCCAAGCTCACGCACATCAACTACGCCTTCGGCAACGTGCAGAACGGCCAGTGCACGGTCGGCGACTCCTACGCCGACTACGACCGGTACTACAGCGCCGCCGAAAGCGTCGACGGCCAGGCCGACTCCTGGGACACCGGCGCGCTGCGCGGCAGCTTCAACCAGCTGCGCAAGCTCAAGAAGAAGTACCCGCACCTGAAGGTGCTGTGGTCGTTCGGCGGCTGGACATGGTCGAGCGGCTTCGCACAGGCCGCCGCCAACCCGGCCGCGTTCGCCGACTCCTGCTACAAGCTGGTCGAGGACCCGCGCTGGGCGGACGTGTTCGACGGCATCGACATCGACTGGGAGTACCCGAACGCCTGCGGGCAGACCTGCGACACCAGCGGCCCGGACGGGTTCCGCAACCTGATGGCGGCGCTGCGGCAGCGGTTCGGCTCCGGCAACCTGGTCACCGCCGCGATCACCGCGGACGCCTCGTCGGGCGGCAAGATCGACGCGGCCGACTACGCGGGCGCAGCCCAGTACGTCGACTGGTTCCTGCCGATGACCTACGACTTCTTCGGCGCCTGGGACGCCGCGGGCCCGACCGCCCCGCACTCGCCGCTGACCTCCTACGCGGGCATCCCCCGGGAGGGCTTCAACTCCGACGCGGCCATCCAGAAGCTGAAGTCCAAGGGCATCCCGGCGAGCAAGCTGCTGCTGGGCATCGGGTTCTACGGACGCGGCTGGACGGGCGTCACGCAGAGCGCCCCGGGCGGCTCGGCCACCGGCCCCGCGCCCGGCACCTACGAGCAGGGCATCGAGGACTACAAGGTGCTCAAGAACAGCTGCCCGGCCACCGGCACCGTGGGCGGCACCGCCTACGCCTACTGCGGCAACCAGTGGTGGAGCTACGACACGCCCGCCACGATCGGCGGCAAGATGACCTACGCCAAGAACCAGGGGCTGGCGGGCTCGTTCTTCTGGGAACTGAGCGGCGACACCAGCAACGGCGAGCTCATCACCGCCATCCGCAACGGCCTCGGCTGACATCCGCCGGACCGCCCGCCGGGTGACCGCCACGCAGGCGCCTCGAGCGACCACCCGGCGGGACGCAGGGCCCCTGACGGCTGCGCGATCGGCCGTCAGGGGCCCTTCCATGTGCGGGCCCGCTGTGCGCGCCCGCAGTGCGGCCGGCCTTCTGCACCGGTGGCCCGCGCGGGCTCGCTGCGGCGTCGGACGCGGTCCCCTCAGGTCCGGGGCGCCCCCTCGCTGTTCGCACGGCTCACCGTGGAACCGCCGGAGCGCACCGTCGGCGTCGCGCCGGGCGGCGGCCTGGCCTCGGCGGACTGCCCGGCCGTGCGTCTGACGGGACCACGACGGGGCGGCGCGGCGTGCGGTCCCTGCCCGGCGCCGCCCCCCGTACACGCCGGGCGCGCTGCCAGGTGGTCGACCGGACACCGGCGGACCCGCATTGCCCAGTACTCCGACTCGTTCAGTCGGTTTTGAGCACGGCTTCGATGTCCAGGCTGATGTCGATCGAATGGGCCACCACCACGGCACCGCCGGGAACGGTGCCCTCGTCACCGACCCCGAAGTCGAGCCGGTTGATCTTCCCGGTGGCGGTGAAACCGGCGCGGGCGCCCTTGGACGGGTCCTCCAGGAAGTAGTCGGGGCCGAAGCCGCCCAGCTCCAGGCGCAGCGGCACCGGCTTGGTCACGCCCTTGACGGTCAGCTCGCCGTCCAGCGCGAACGCGTCCCCGTCGGGCCGCAGGCCGGTGGACCGGTAGGTGATCGTCGGATACCGGTCGGCCTCGAAGAAGTCGGCGGTGCGCAGGTGCGCGTGGCGGTCGGCGTTGCCGGTGTCCACCGAGGCCACCTGGATGGTGGCGGTCACCGAGGACGCCAGCGGGTCGTCCGCGGTGACGATGTCGGCGGTGAAGTCGGCGAAGCGCCCGCGGACCTTGGCGACCATCAGGTGCCGGACCGAGAACGACACGCTGGAGTGCACCGGGTCCACGGTCCACTTCCCGGCGACGTAGCCGGGGATCTCGACAAGGTCGGCCGTCATCGTGTCTCCTTGAGTTCTGGCTGGTAAGCGGGTTCCCCTCCATTCCTCACTTACGGAAGGGAACTGCCGCCATCCTGCGAAAAGCAGCAGCGGACGCACAAGAAGGCACTTTTTTCTGCCGTGGTCACAGGGAGGGAACCATGGAGGTCAAGCCCGATGTCGGGGCGTGCAACGGTCCGGTCGCGGTCCACGCGCGGGAGATCCTCGGCCGGGTGGGCGACAAGTGGTCGCTGTACGTGATCGCGCACCTGGGCACGGAGACCAAGCGGTTCACCGAGCTCAAGAAGGAGATCGAGGGCATCAGCCAGCGGATGCTCACCGTCACCCTGCGCGGCCTCGAACGCGACGGGCTGGTCTCCCGCACCGTCTATCCGGTGATGCCGCCGCGCGTCGACTACGCCCTCACCCCGCTCGGCCGCACCCTGCTGGACGCCGTCGGCACCCTCGTCACCTGGGTGGAGACCCACCTGGAGGAGGTCATCGAGTCCCGCGCCCGCTATGACGCCCGCGCGCGGGAGGAAGCCGCCCTGGCCGTCCGCTGACCCAGGGGGCCGCCCTTCACGAGGGAAGGGCGGCGTCGCAGAACACGCACACGTAGTGGGCGTCCTTCACCAGGTTGAGCTCCCCGCAGGGCGGGCAGTGCCGGAAGACGAACACCTCTGTGAAACCGCCGGGGTGCGACACCTGCGCCCGGTCGAGCGCAGCGGCCACGGCGGGCCGGCATCCGGACAGTACCCGGTGGACTGGTTGGTGATCTCGTTGGCGGCCCAGCGTCCGCCGTCGGCGGCGAAGGCGATCTCTCCGGCGGCCAGGACGGGGCGGGCGCCCGCGCACGCCACGTGCTCGCTGCGGCGCGGCGCGAGCAGCAGGGTGCCGCCGGCGTCCACGACGAAGGTGAACGGCTCGTCTCGCCGCTCGGCGAGCCATTGGTCCAGGTCGGCCGGGGAGCGGACGGGCCGTCCCACCACCCCGTCGACCCGCCGCGCGATCTCCTCCGGCCCGACGTACTCGTACGCCATGGCGCCGACCCTACGGAAATCCGGGCCGAACTCCCATTTCCGCGGGGCGTAAAGTCGGAAGGTGAACGCGATTGTCAGAGGAACCGGATAAAACGATCCCATGCCTCACGTTCCACCGATGATCCACTCCGCCACCGCGGCGGGCCCGGCGTACCTGCTGGCCTGGGAGCGGATGCCCGACGGCGCCTGGGGCGCCCGCATCGCCTGGATCGAGATGGAGGGCGAATCGTGGAAGGGCCGCACCGCCCACGTCACCGCCGACGACATCGCCCAACTTGACGGCCAGGACTATTCCACCGTCCCCCGCCGCAATTCCTGACGCCACCGCCCCTTTGCCGTGGGTCGGCGCGGTTCATTCGGGTGGCCCTTGCGTCCGGGGACGGCGCCGGACGCTGATCAGGATCGGCCGGTTCGAGCCCACCTCGCAGCGGTGTTCGGCCTGCGGTGTGCTCGATGGCCCCATACCCCTGCACGTCCGCTTCTGGGCGTGCGCGGCGTGCGGTGCCCGGCACCACCGGGACGTCAACTCCGCCGCCGACATTTTCGCCGCCGGGCGGGCGGAGAGGCTAAACGCCTGGAGGGACCGTGAGCCCCGCCGCCTGGCGGGGGGCTCACGGTCCCGGTGGAACAGGAAGCCGCAGAGGTGCCGCACGATGCGGCACGGTCTGAATCCCCGGCCTTCACACCGGGGGGCGCGTCAATAGCGGATGCCCATGCCCTCGACCGGTGGGGTACGGAGGAGCCGGCCGATCGGGATGATCGTGGACACCAGCGCCAACGCCACCGTGCCACCGACGATCACGACCCAGCCCAGCGCCGGAACGTACGGGACGGGCTGCCCGGCGATGGCGTTGACGATCGAGGACAGCGTGACCGCCGCGATCGCGACGCCGATCGTGAGCGCCACGCCCAGCAGGGCGGCCTGTTCGGCGTTCGCCATCCGCTTCACCTGACGGCGGGTCACCCCGACCAGGCGCAGCAGGGACAGCTCCCGGGCCCGGGCCAGCGCGGCCATGATCAGCGTGTTGGCGGCCGCGAGCACCGCGTACCCGACCAGCACGGCGACCAGCATTTTGTTCAGCCACGAGCTGATCGCCAGGTCCTGGGCCAGTGCGCCGGTGAACCGGTCGGTGGTGGTGACGGCGCTCGCCGGGTACGCGTCCGCCAACTTGGTCAGGGCCGGTACCACGTCGGCGTTCGGCGCGCTGCGGACCAGCACGTGGTCGTTCAGATCGGTGGCGGTGTGCCCGGCGAGCGTCGCGTTGCTCAGGGTGACGTCGCCGAAGCCGAGGTTCCGGTCGTAGATGGCGACGACCTTGAGGGTGACGGGCGTGCCGTCCCCGAGCCACAGCTTGGCCTTGCCGCCGATCTTCCACCCGGACGTGTCGGCCTGTGACGAGGACACCGCCACGGTGCCGGCCCCCAGCGCGGCGAGGCTGCCCGACCTCACCTTCAGGTCCATGGTCCGGTCCGCGCCCTGCGGATCGATGCCCTGCGCGACCACCGTCATCGCCTCGTCCATGAACGGCACGATCACCGAGGTGCGGCGGACTCCGGTCGCGGCGAGCACGCCGGGGATCCGGCGGGCCTGCGCGGCCACCGCCGCGGGCAGCCCGGCGCCGCCGACCAGCGCGTGCTGGGCGAGCGTCCCCTCCCGGCTCTGCACCACCGTCTGGCGCTCCAGGTTGTCCTGCAGGAACCAGACGGTGCCGCCGAACCCGACGGAGAGCACCAGCGCCGTCAGCACGGCGACCATGCCACGCGCGTTCGCCCGCAGGTTCGCTGCGGCCAGGTAGCCGCTGTTGCCGAAGACGGTCCGCAGGACCGGGGCGAGCGCCACCGCGGTGGCCCGGTTGATCCACGGGGCGAGCAGCGCGATCGCCAGCACGAACATGTACAGCATGCCCACCGCGGCGCCCATGGCGGTCTGGCCGCTGGTCATGCCGGTCAGGCCGGTCAGCGCGACCGCGCAGCCCAGGAGCGCCAGGCCGGAGACGACCCGCACCCGGCCGCCGAGGCCCGGTTCGACGGCCGCTTCACCCAGCGCCTCGGTGGGCCGGATGCGGGTGGTGCGCCGGGCGGCGATCCAGGCGGACAGCAGCGCGACGGCGGCCACGGCCACGGTCACCGCGGGCGCGGCCACGATCCCGCCGCTCATGGTGAAGTTCTCCGGGACGAAGCCGCGGGTCACCAGCTCGTCCCCGATCCACAGGCCGGCGAGCAGGCCGATCGGCACGCCCACCACCGCCGCGAGCAGGCTGAGCATGCCCACCTCGCCGAGGATCAGCAGCCGGACCTGGCCCGGGGTCGCCGCGATCGCCCGCAGCAGGGCGAAGTCGCGGCGGCGGTACCGCACCGACAGGCCGACCGTCGCGGCGACCACGAAACCGATGATCAGCGCGGCGTAGCCGCCGAACGCGCCGCCGGCCTCCAGGGTGAAGCTCTTGGCGGCGACCGCCTCGGGCTGTTCGGCCAGGCCCAGTTCGTCACCGGTGTAGGCGGTCGCGCCCGCGCCGTCCGCGATGCGCTCGACCGCGGCGGTGACGGCCTCCCGGTCGGCGCCCTTCGCGGGGATCACGCCGATCGCGTCGACGCGGCCGGGCCGCGGGGAGAGCCGGGCCGCCTGCGCGTCGGTGAAGAACAGCGCCGCCTGCGGCCCGCGCACGCCGGACGCCTTGACGACGCCGCTCACCCGGACTTGGTGGACGGTCCCGCCGGTGAGGATCGCCGTGGTGCTGCCGGGGCGCAGCTTCCCCGCCGCGGCGAGCCGTTCGTCCACAGCGACTTCGCCCTGGGTCCGCGGCGCGGTGCCGGACACCACCTTGTACGGCGTGAGCACCGCGCTCCCCCAGCCGTGGCCTGCGACGGGCACCTTCGGCGCGGCCGCCGCCGCGACCGCGATCGTCCGGTCCGGCACGGCGTTCGCCACGCCGGGCACCGCGGCGACCTTGCGGACCAGCGACTCCGGGAGGCTGCCGCGCTCGGGCAGCGTCACCGTGCTGGTCTCGCGCTCGCCGAACCGCTCCGGCCCCTGCACGGTGAGCTGGTGCCGGGCGATGACGGCGAACGCCGCGCCGTACCGCTGCGGCTCTCCCTTGTACCGCAGCCCCGATTCGACGAGCACCCCGCACACCGTCAGGACCGCGACCCCGGCGGCGAGCGCCAGGAAGGTCGCGACGAAGGTGCCCTTGCGGTGGCGCAGCATCCGTGCGGCGAGTCCGAGCACCGCTCAGCCCTCCCTGCTCGCGACGGGCTGCCGCTGCCGGCGGTCGAGCATCGCCAGCTGCTCGGCGATCCGCTGGACGCCGGGCTGGGGCATGTCCCGCACGATATGGCCGTCGGCCAGCACCATGACGCGGTCGGCGTACGACGCGGCGACCGGGTCGTGCGTCACCATGATCACCGTCTGTCCGAACTGGTCGACCGCCGACCGCAGCAGGCCCAGCACCTCGGCCGCGGTCTGCGTGTCGAGCGCGCCGGTGGGCTCGTCGCAGAAGATCACCTCGGGCCGGGTGACCAGCGCCCGGGCGATCGCCACCCGCTGCTGCTGCCCGCCGGACAGCTGCGCCGGCCGGTGTCCGAGCCGGTGTCCCAGTCCGACCCGGTCGATCACCTCGGCGACCCACGCCGGGTCCGGGCGCCTGCCCGCCAGCCGGGCCGGCAGCAGGATGTTCTGCTCCACCGTCAGGGCGCCCACCAGGTTGAACGCCTGGAAGATGAAGCCGATCCGGTCGCGGCGCAGCTCGGTCAGCCGCTTCTCGGACATCGTCGACAGATCGGTCGTGCCGATCAGGACGCGACCGGAGGTGGGGCGGTCGAGTCCGGCCGCGCAGTGCAGCAGGGTGCTCTTGCCGGAGCCGGACGGCCCCATGACCGCCGTCATCGTTCCGCGGGCGAAGCGGACGTCGACCTCGGCCAGCGCCGTGACGGGTTGCTCACCTCCGTACGTCTTGGTGACCCGTTCGAGACGGACGACGTCGGCGGGTAGGGGCACTGACATGCGGGTTGCCTTTCAGGAGCCTGTTTTCAACGGCTTTTCGACGCTAGAAAGCGCGTGCCGCCCCAGCAATGCAGCCAGTTGCCCATGCGAAGTAGTGCAGGCACTACCGCGCGCTCGTTTTCGTCACCGACCGCGATCACCGTCACGCACAGCTACCAGTCCGATGCCGACACGGCCTCGCCGGACGTCCATCGCGCAGCGCCCCGGCCGCCGCCCCGCTTCCAGCGTCACCGCGGCGTCCTCGAACGGGGCGTGCGCCCGCGCCGGTGCCTCGATCAATTGGGCGGGGCGGGCCACCGCGCCATGCGCCCCCTTCGCCGCGCAAGTGCTGCTCGGCGGTGCGCGCCAGCCGACACCACGACATCGGGGCCCGAAACGGCGGCGCGCTTGCCCCCTCTCGCGGCGGCCGGCGCGGGCAGGTGCGAAAAGCCGTTCCGCGTCGCGAACACCACGAAGGATGTTCTGGACAATCCAGCCACCTGGCCAGATTTCGTACAGCTGGCTGTACCTCCCGTGCCGATTCTCCTGCCATGGGGGGAACCGCTCCCCTAGAGTCCTCCGGTGGAAGTGGTGGTGGACAGCGCGGAATCGAGTGCTCCCCGAAGGACTGTGCGGCGAATCATCGTCATGCGTGCACGCGCGGTCTTGGACGCGCTCGAACATCTCGTCAGCGGGCTCAGCACGGCCCTGCCTGCGTTCATCGTCCTGACATGGCTTCTCGCGGTCGCGCTGCTGTGCGCGGTCGGTGTCGGCTTCCTGCTCGCCCCCACCCTCCCCCGGCTCATCCGCGCCCTGGCCGAACGTGAGCGCGCTCGGTTGTCCCGGTGGGGCACCGAGATCCCCGCGATGGGGCCCGTGCCCGCGGGGGTGCGCGCCGCGTTCGCCGATCCGGTCGTCCGGCGGGAACTGCGCTGGCTGCCGGTGCACGGCACGCTGGGCCTGTCCATCGGGGGCGTCGGGGCGACACTGGCCGTGCAGGCCGCCCAGGACATCACCTACCCGCTGTGGTGGCGGGTGGCGCCGCGGGAAGAGACCATCCCGAACTTCGTGTTCTGGAGCGTGCGCGACGACCTCGACGCCCTCGCGGTCGCGTTCCTCGGCCTGGCACTGGCCACCGTTTTCATGGTCGTCATCCCCGGGATGGCCCGCTTGCAGGCGTGGCCGGGGCGGCGGCTGCTGGCACCTCCGCCCGACGTCGACCTGTCGCTGCAGGTCGCGCGGCTGTCGGCGACCCGGGCCGCGGCTTTGGACGCGCACGCGCAGGAGCTGCGACGCATCGAGCGGACCCTGCACGACGGGACGCAGAACCGCCTCGTCGCCGTGAACGTCCTGCTGGGCGCGACCCGCCGTGCGCTGGCGCGCGACCCGGCCGCCGCGGAGGCGCTGCTGGAACAGGCCCAGGACGCCGCGGAGACCGCCATGGCCGAGCTCCGCACGGTCCTGCGCGGCATCCTGCCGCCGGTTCTGGCCGACCGGGGGCTGGCCGAAGCGCTCGCCGGGCTCGCGGCGAACTGCGGCGTGCCCTGCCGCACGGACATCGACATCCCCGAGCGGTGCGCCGCCTCCGCCGAGGCCACCGCGTACTTCGTGGCCGCCGAGGCGCTGACCAACGTCTCCCGGCACAGCCGCGCGCGCAACGCTGCCCTGATCGCACGACAGCGAGGCGACCGGCTGTCGCTGCGCATCGAGGACGACGGAATCGGCGGCGCGGACGCGAGCGGAGGATCAGGCCTCGCCGGCATCCGCAGCCGGATCGAGGCGCACGGCGGCCGCTTTGCCGTGACCAGTCCGCCCGGCGGCCCGACCGTGCTGGAGATGGACCTGCCCTGCGGGCCGTGACCGCCGACGACCACCTGACCGAGTCGCCAAGCGCCGCGACGGGTGACGCAGGCGGGCGCGGACCGCAGGCGCCCGGGGGCGGCTCCGCCGACACGGAGCCGCCCCCGGCCCGCCCCGCTCAAGCACCGCAACTTCAACGTGCCCGGCTGCTACGACTGCGGCCACCGACGACCTGTGTCCCCCCGCAAGTCGTCCTCGTCCAGAAAGGTGCTGATCGGTTCGTGTGACGCTGCTTTCGTCCGCCGCGCAGCCGTGCCGGGACCGTTCTTGGTGCGGGACGGTCCCGGCACGGCGGCCGGTCAGCGGTGGACGTCAGTGGTCGTCACCGTTGGCGGGCCCGTGCGGCTCGTTGGACAGCAGGTCTCCGGCGCGGCCGTCGTGGAGGTGCTGCATCTCGGTGGAGCGGGGCAGCATGGTCTTCTCGTAGGCCTGGACGGCCTCGTCGATGGTGTCGTGGTCGGCGATGGCGAGGGCGAGTTCGCAGGCGTCGAGCATGGCGAGGTTGACGCCGAAACCGAGCGGGGGCATGAGGTGGGCGGCGTCTCCCAGCACGGTGACGGTGGGGTTGTGCTCCCAGGTGTGGGGGACGGGCAGGGCGTAGATGGGGCGGTCGATGTAGCGGCCGTCGTTGTCGCTGATCAGCCGGCGCAGGCTGGGCGCCCAGTCGCGGTAGCGGTCCAGGAGGAGGGCGCGGAGGGCGTCGGTGTCCTGGACGCTGAGACCGGCCGCGGTGATCCAGTCGGCGGGAGCGCGCTGGATGATGTAGACGCGGATGTGGTCGCCGCCGTTGCGCTGGGCGAACAGGCCGCGCTCTCCGTCGGCTACCGCGGCGCTGCCCGGGCCGACGAGTTCGGCGATCTCGGAGTGCCGGTCGTCGACGTCGTCGAACCAGGCTTCGAGGAAGCTGATGCCGGTGTACTGGGGGGTGGCCGGGGAGATCGCGCGGCGGACCTTGGACCAGGCGCCGTCGGCGCCGATAACCAGGTCGGCCTCCACGGTGGTGCCGTCGGCGAAGAGCAGCCGACGGGGGCCTTCCGCGGGCCCCTCGACGGAGCGCAGGGTGTGGCCCCAGCGCACCGTGTTCGGCTCCAGCGAGTTCAGCAGGAGGTCGCGCAGCCGACCGCGGTCGATCTCGGGCTTGAAGCGCTCGTCCTCGTCGGGAACGTGGTGGGAAGCGATCGCGCCCGTCTTCGCGTCCAGTTGCCGCATTTCCTGCCCCTCGGGGCGGGAGAGGCGGAAGAACTCCTCCAGCAGCCCGGCCTCGCGCAGGGCGATCTGGCCGTAGTCCTCGCGCAGGTCGAGGGTGCCGCCCTGGTTGCGGACGTCGGGGCCGGTCTCGTGCTCGTAGACGGTGACGGCGACACCGCGTCGCTGCAGGATGCGCGCGCAGGTCAGGCCGCCGGGGCCGGCGCCGATGATGGCGATGCGAGGGGTGCTTTCCATGGTGGTGCTCCGTTCGTGTCACGCGGCGGTGCCGCATTCCTGTGTTGCGTTGTGGGGTGGAGGTCAGCGGGATGTGGCCGCAGAGACGTTCTGCTTCTTGCCAGGACGGGCAGCGGGCCAGCCTTGCGCAGCGAGTCTCCGATAACGAAGGCTGCGGCGATAAGAGCGACACCGTCCCGGTGCCGAAGGCATGGCCGGCACCGATCGCGACCACCTCGAGACAGGCGCGTCCTTGACACCGCCGGACAGGGCATGCAGGGCGCTCGGAGTCGAGCGCAGCCCATCGGCAGGCGGGGTTCGAACACGCAACGCCGCCGCCCGGGGTGCGAAAGACAGTGACCGTGCCCGCTTCTCCATCCGGACAGAGCAGGCCCGGTCACGGCCGCAACGCAAAGGCCGAGGACCCTGCCTGATCCCAGGCTGAGGCGGCGCCCACCAGGCAGTGGCCAGGTCGATCGCGATGCCGAAGACGGTCACGAGGATGACACCCACCCAGCCGGTCCCCCCTCGTCCCGCACATCCTGGCGACGGCGGTGACCAGCGCGAAGACCTGCGGAAGGCGTGGACATCGCGGCGCCGACGAGCATGACACCGAGCAGCACCCGACGCACGATCTTCGACGGTGCGCTGGCCCCGACCGCAAGGGGAGGCAGCCGCGGACATGGCTGATCACTCCTCTCGGGCAGGAGAAAGGCGGGAGGGCCGGACGATGCCTCACGGCCGCCATCACAGGAGACCACACCGCGGCGAAAAGTGCAACAGCTTCACTTTTGAAGTCGGTCAACCCATCGGGTAGGGTGCGAGCATGCCTGAGACCGGGTCCCGCGGCGCCACCGCGTCGGCGCCGATGAGTCGCCGTGAGCGCAAGAAGGCCGCCACCCGCCAGGCCATCGCCGACGCGGCGCTGCGCCTGTTCCTGGAACGCGGCTTCGACAACGTGGGCATCCGCGAGATCGCAGATGCCGCGGACGTCTCGACCACCACGCTGTTCAAGCATTTCCCGGTCAAGGAGGCCCTCGTCTTCGACCGGGAGGCCGACCTGGAGGCCGGCCTGCTCGCCGCCGTACGCGAGCGGCCCCCGGGCCAGTCCATTCCGGCCGCCCTGCGCGAGCACGCCCTGCGCCACCGAAGGGCGGACGCCGACAGCGACCCCCGCTTCGCGAGCTTCCTCGAGCTGGTGAACAGCACCCCCGCCCTGCGCGACTACCACCAGGCCATGTGGCTACGCCACACCGCCGCCCTCGCCGAGGCCATCGCCGAGGAAAGCGGCCTGCCCGCGGACGACCCCGCTTGCACCGCCTTGGCCCACTTCGCCCTTGAAGCCCCCCGCGTCGCCCGCGCTCACGACGACGCCCGCGAAGCCCTGATCCGCGCCTTCGACCTGCTCGACCACGGCTGGCGCGCCCTCACCTCACGCACCTAGCCCACCGCAGCAATACGGCAGACCCTTCTTACGCGGGGCAGACCTCCACCATGCCCCGTCCCGCAGAACGACGACCCGCCAACAACAGAGGGCGACGCCAATGCACACGGGCGGCGCACAGCACAATCACGCACAAGCGCGCCCACGGCTCACGCGACGTGGCAGGCAAAGCAAAGTATCGGCCTGGCGATGGCGACACCAACGCTGCGACCGATATCCACCCGCTGGCGCACACCTCCGCAAAGGCGCCAGCTCCACGTCAGCAAATAGCCGCAAGGCGGGTCCGCGCACACCCCGCGCCGCGGCGCCACCGGCCGCGTAACCCGAGCATCCATGAACGGGCACTCGGATCCCCGTCGCACTCGGCTGCGCCCTGCAGCGGCGCACCGCTACCCATCATCCAACAGCACCGCCCGGCTAACTGCTGACGCGGCCCGAGCACTGGGGCTGGAACGCACTCGGGCCTGTGCGCTCGACCGTCGTGACAGGTTTTGCCGCACAGTGATCGCATCGACGTCAACTATCGGACATATGCGAAATCTTGGGGCAGGCTGCTACGACATTCAAGCTTCCTGCGGATTTGGAACTAGGTACGGGCGGACGCCCCGGACCTGCACTTTTGCGATCTGCGGCACGTTGGTGCCCCCTGCCGCGGAGGTATCAAGGAACTGATGACGCGCATGGGCCACTCCTCGACGCGAGCAGCAAATCTACCAGCACGCCAGCCCGGATCGAAACAAGAACATCGCGGGACACCTTCTGAGCCCCACCCAGGATTTCGCCTCGACTCTCCCTGGTTAGCAGAATTTCCCGCGAGAGAAGCCGCCATGGCCCAGGAAGCCACCTCCTGGGCCATGCGATCCGTTAGGACAAACCCACGCACCAACCTGCGGGCTCTGACTCAAAGGCAGGTGGTCACGGAAATGTGCGGGGCCCCGGCAGGTTGACGTACAGGTTGCGCTTCTCATCCGCAGGTGAAGGCAGGCGCCACCCTCCGCCTCGTACACCCCAGTGGCCAAGTTGCAATCCTCGCCCGCTGGCGTTGCGATCCTCACCCCCCGGTGAGGGCGGGCGCCACGCGGGCGACACCGCCGAGGGCGGGCACACAAGCCGGGGGGTTGCGATCCTCGCCCGCCGGTGAGGGCGGGCGCCACGGCGGTTGACGTGCAGTGACTACCGACTGCAATCGTCACACCTCGAAAACGATCGCGGGTAATCACCGCAAAACACCCCATACCTACTTCAGGACCTCCCCGCGTTTTCATGGCCACTGGAGGTTCTGAAGCCAGCAGGGCTCGCTCTGACAGGGACCTCGCCGTTCGGTCTGGGCCTCGTCCCTCCGCACCTGAAGCCTGCGGGCCCTGCCTGGGCGCCCCTCGCCGGACGCGGGACGGTAGGGCTCCTCCCTTCACCTCTGGACTGCGCATCGCCCCCTCTCCCACCAAAGTCCGCGGCCCCTGGGACACATAATGGCGCGGGCAAGAGCCGCCGACCCCATGATTGGGAACTCGGTGGCGCGGGCGTCTCCCCCTTTTCAGGCGCCGGTATGCCGTAGGAGCTCCCGGTTGGGATCATCCATGCCCTGCGGGCACGCCTAGACGAGTTCGCAGAGGAGGGGAGGGCAGTGCGGGGGCATGGACGGCAAGTCTGCCGACACGTCGGCTAGGGGCGAGCTGAGATCATCTGCCATCGCGTTCGAGGGCCCGGTGATGGTGACGTGTCGGGCAGGCGTCAGGTCGCGGCGGTCGGGTGCGCGGGCTTTGGGCAACGTATAAGGCCCAGGTGGAGCGCTGCGGCTCTCACCTGGGCCTTTGTCGTGGGAGCGGGCGACGGGAATCGAACCCGCGTAGCCAGTTTGGAAGTCAACGGTCCCTGATCTTGTGACCTGCTCCGCCACAGGTCAGAGTGTGGCTCCCCTGATCTGTTCACACCCCTTGAACCCCGTTGACGACCGACCGAACGGGCACGATCGGGCACGCTCACCATCTGGCGTTGGGCCTGCGGTCGCGTGGTGAGCGGTCTCCGTGACGCGCTGGGGCGTGCGGCGTAGCCGCTGTTCTTCCCCCACCTTCCTCCCCCCGACCCCGACGAAACCTGCACTTAGCGGCGGACGGGTTCCGTCAAGGGTGGCCGTAGGCCATCACGAAGTGACGCCCGAAGGGCGCCCTTGACGGGTTCCGGCCGCCGCCATCCTCGACGGCTCGGGGTCGGGGGGAGCCACGCGCCATTCCACACCAGGCGGCAACAGCCTCGGCCACAGATGAGCCCGAGCCGTCGACCACGGGAGCGGGCCGCCTGCCAATGCCGTAGGCACCCCGTAGGGGCGGGCATCGCCCGTTGGCCGGCGGCCCGCGGCCTGGAGAGACGACCGATCGGGCGGCGGCGCGTCCCCCGTGACCGGCCGCACCCGGGTGACGGGCGGCGGTGGTGCGGCGCGCGGCCCCTTCGCCCCGTCGCCCGGAGACCGGCGCCCACGCCGCACGCTCCGGGCGGCGTGGGCGCGGGGCCGGTGCGGCGGCGCGACGCGCCGCCGCCCTTGACCCCTAAAAGCGGAATTCGGCAACGTCCTGCCTGCTGGGCAGTCACGATGTGCCTTGCCGGTGCGGCGCTCATACCGGAAGAGTCGTTGCCGTCAGCCGCCGACTAGGCGGGCTTGCCCTACCGGGTGCCAGTCCCAGAGCCGTTCCTTGCCGCGCTGAACAACCAGACTCACAGCACTCAGCGTGACCTCCCGACTCGGGAGCTCTCGACCTAGAGCGGAAATGAGCGGTTGGGCCGGTTGTTCAGCCTCGCTGTAGGCGATCGTGACATGCGGGCTCCACGAGCTGGACTGCTTAGAGGATTCTCCTCGTCCAGTCACCTTATGGGTGACTTCCTGGACAGCTTCGCGAACTTTCGCCAATGCGTCCGCGGGATGGGCGATGAGGGCTATTGCCTCGGGGTGATAGAAGACTCGGCCGAGCGTTATTGTGACTGGAGGGATATCGGCGAGGATGCTCGATGCGGCGGCAAGCATCTCCCGCTGCCGATCATCGGTGATCTCATCGTCGGGTCCGGCGACGAGGACGGTTATGTGCAACCACTCGGCCGGCGTCATGTGCAGGCCGCGGAATTCGGCGAGTCGCTTTTGGGCGGCTTGGGCGAGTTCACGCACTTCCGGGTGATCGCCTACAAGGATGTGCCAATAGACCGTACCCTGTCCCGGTCCTGGTTCTTTGCGGTTCTGCCATCGGTTGACCATCTGTGTGGGCAGCGGGCTCATGGCTCCTCCGTGTCGGCGTCATCGGCAAGGGCGGCAGCGTTGAACTCCTGAATCCGCTGTCTGAGCTGAACTGCGAGGCGACTGCCCCGGAAACGGGAACGATTGAGACGCGAATCCAGGTCTGCAAGGTAGCGGGTGACGGTTGACAGGCGCATCCCTGGAGAAAGCGTGAATATTTCGGCCAGTTGTTCGGCAGTGCCATCAAGGTCGCCCTTGAGTAGGTGTGCAAGACCGGTGCCGATGCGAATTTGCGCCCAGTTCGCCAGGGCAACGGGAGCGCCTGCGGCCCATGCTTGATCTGCCATCTGGGCAGCTCGTAGGGCGCCGTCTGGGTCACCGGTTCGCGTGGCTACCGACAGAGCGAAAAGGGCTTGACGCTCGATCGGGAAGGACCAGACGGAAAGTTCGGAGGCATCGCCGCGGATTGCTTCGGAAGACTGCTCTGCACGAGTCAAGGCTTCGCGTGCTCTGATCCTGTCTCCGAGGAGAGCGGCAGCATTCGCCTCGTACCACGCGAGTTGCGCCTTCATCGGACTGGGCGGACTAGCCTCGAATCCTTGCCGGGCGAGGTCGGCTGCTTCCATGTAACGATTTTGCCAACGGGCCGTTTTGGCTTGGGCATACCACGCATACGATTCGTTGGCTCCAGCCTCCTTCGCGAGTATGAGCGCAGCGGAAGCATACTTCTCGGCGACGTGGTCAAGATTGACATCACCGAAGATCACGGCCGCATGTGCAAGCAGATCGGCATCGATTCGCACCAGCTCACGCATATGGCGGAGCCGGTGACGACCATTGACCAAGAGCTCCCGCGTACTGCGATGAAGTTTAAGTATTTCAGGAAGAAGCCTTTTTGCCGGGACCCGTGTATGGGAAGCGGCAAAAGACTGGGCTGATCGCGCGAGTTGCGCAATCTTTTCGTCGGTGGCATCACCGCCGGTTACCCACTGCACGAGGTTTGAGATGTCGTTCGCGCTTACCAGCTCCATCGGATCCGATGCATCGCCCTCTGGCAGCGGAGGGTCAGACGACGCGCTCCCCGAGTTCGGATGCGCCCGCCCCCTGCACACACTACCTACTCCCTCGCGATCACGAACAACGCCGTTACTATTACGGGGAGCAAGGCCAAGGGCCATGCGCGCGGAGTCTGGCATCTGGAGACCGTCGGCGATGCGCTCGAAAACTTCCAGAGCAAGGATTTGACGTCCGCCCGGCTTCATGGTCTCACTGACCTTGCCCTGTGTCATGCCGACGGCGGCTGCGATCCGCGTTTGACTTGCGCCGCCATACTGGCGTACCAAGCGAAAAACAGTACCGATGTCACGGCTTTTCAGGGCTTCAATCATCTGTGGCAGCTGCCACAGCGCATCAGGGATTGTGATCGGGTCTGATGCCCGTTCCGGCATCTCCGGTCCCCTTTGTGCTCGTGCGGTGCCGTCAGGCTGAGCCTATATCCCCCGAGGGGATACCGCCGGGGGATCCCATAGGGGAATGGGAGAGGCATACCCAGTCGCGAGATTTTGGACTGCATGACGCAGCAGACGGCGAAGACTCCTTGCGGCTCCTGTGGTGGGCGCGGGTGGAAGTGGGCTTCCCCCCGGCGGTACCTGCTGTTCGGGTCGTCGGATGGGAGGCCCGGGCCGGACCGACGGCGGGTTCCCTGCGAGCGCTGCGCCCCTGCCGCGCGGGCCGAGGTGGCGTGATGGGCTGCGGGGCCGGCGGCGTGGTGCGGGCGACCAGTGCGCAGCTTCATCCCCCGGGCTGCGCGGGGTGGGTGGTCGTGCCCCGGCGCCGCCGGTCCCGCCTTCAATCCAGGGAGGTGGAGCGGTGAACGATGCAACGGGGCATCAGCTGGTCTCGGCGCTGGTGGAGGAGCTGCAGGCGCGGGGTCTGGTGGGCGCGGTGTACCGGGGTGGTGTGGTGCGCGTGCTCAACCCCGCCGCAGAGCCCGACGGCAGCACCCCTCACGCGCGAATGGCTCCGGGGCTGCGACAGGAGGTGCAGTTCCTCCCCAACCCCGACGACGGCGGGGCGCCGTGGTGGTACTGGGCGTGGGCGGGGCCAACGCGGCAGTCTCCCCCGGACTTGGAGCCGCTGTGCCCGGCGACCGATGCCGCACAGGCGGCCGACAGGATCGCGAAAGTTCTGGAGGTGCCCTTCGCCGCTGACGCGGCGTCACACGGCGGGCCGCGCGATGACGGGTGAGCGGCCGTGCCGCATGCCGCCGTCCGAGGTGCGCCAGCGGGCGGCGCTGGCGTGGATCAGACGGGAGTTTCCGGAGGTACCGGCGTGGTACGGGAAGGCGACGGGCTCTTGGTGGGCGATGGTGCCGATCGGGGCCCGGTGGCGGCTGGTGGAGGCGGTCGACCCGGTGGAGCTGCGGGGGGCGATTCTGAATCCGGCGGGCTGGCCGTGGCCGCGGAACTGGGTGGCGCTGCCGGAGACGGCGCCGGGCATGCCGGGGCGCACGTCGCGGGGCATGTCGGAGTGACGTTGGCGTGTCCGGTGTCGTGCCTGGGGCTGCGCACCGTGGGTGACTTGGTGCGGCTGCTGGAAGAGGCCGGCCGCCTGGCCCGGCTCCCGGACGAGGAGCACCCGGCCGGGCTGGTCGCCCACCGGCATCCCCGCGGCGTGGTCTCCCTGGACTGCCCGCTGGAGTGCCTGGCCCTGCCGGGACGCACGGTCAACCGGCTGCACTACTACCGCAAGTCCTGCCGAACCGTCGGCGACCTGCTGCGACTGCTGCAAAGTGGCGACCTGCTCAACATTCACGGGATCGGCGTCGGCACCGTGGCGGACATCAGGCGGGTGGTTCTGCGCGCGGGGATCAACCCGGATGACTGGAAGGTGGCCGACAGAACGTAGGTCGTGCCTTGGGGACCCCGGAAGGTAGCGGTCTGGGTGGCTGGGGCGGGACCGCTCCCCTTCGGGGTTCGTCGTTGTAGTCCTGGTGGTGGTGGGTGTCCTGGAGAGTGACAGCTCGCCGACTGGACGACTAGCCTTGGCTTGCTCGTGTTATCGACCTGTTGGCAGGCCAAGATGGCAGATGACGCCACTTACACCCCTAAGTACGTCCGGATCCTGGAGGTGCTCCAAAAACGCATCCAGGACGGCACCTATCCGGTGGGTGAGCGCCTGCCTTCGGAGACCGCGCTCGTCAAAGAGTTCGCGGTGTCGCGTCCCACGGTGGTTCGGGCGCTGAATGATCTTGAATTGCTCGGCTGGATCGAACGCGAGCATGGCCGCGGATCGTTCGTCAAGGCGCGTCCTTCCGGAGAGTCGGAGGATCGCCCCCGGCTGGGGCTGGCAGTGCTGGACCGTCAGGAGAGCGCGGATTCGGTCAGGCTGGTGGAGGCGGGGCGGCGGTCTGCTCCCGGGTGGGTGGCAACGCGGCTGGGCCTGGCCGAAAATGCGCCCGTCGTGTTGCGACGCTGTCTCGGCGTTCATGACGGCGTGATCAGTGACCTTGTGTCGATGTGGGCTCCGCTGGACATCGCGAACAGCGGGCCTTTGGGGCAGTCGGCTCCGTTGACGGTGCCGGTCCGACGGCTGCTGACCATGGCGGCGCCGGGTCGGCTCGTCCGGGTCACCGAGACGATCAGCGCGCGTCGCGCCTCTGACGACGAGACAAAGCTTCTGCAGCTGACGCCGGGTGACCCGGTGCTGTCGGTGGTGGCGTCGGTGTTGGACTCGACCGGCCGGACGGTCCTGGTCCTGGAGGTCGCGCTACCGGGGACGCTGCATGAGCTGACCGACACCTACCCAATCTGATGTGAGCTAGATCACTCGCAAACACTGGCCTACCCCTCTTGCGATCCGCGCCCAGTCACGTATTTTCAAGTCAGCAACTCGATAAGACGAGTTGCTGACAAGAGACGCGACGATAGGAGTGATCACGAGTGGCGATTCAGGGTCCGTTCCGTGTCTCGTTCGGGGACGTGTTCCCGCACGGGGCGTTCGTCAAGGGCGGTGTGGAGCCGGTCCGGGACTTCGACCGGTCCTCGCGCGACAACTTCGTGCAGGCGCGCGACAGGGAGACCGGGGAGTTGGTGTGGCAAGTGGAGGTGATCGACGCCGACCCGGCCGCCAAGGGGTCGGTGAAGGTCAAGCTCGTCGCGCCGGTTCGGCCGGTGCTGCCGGAGGCTCCGGCGGGGTTCCCGTTCGTGCCGGTGGAGTTCGACGGGCTGACCGTCACGCCGTACGTCAACAGCCAGAACAACCGGCTGGCGTACTCGCTGAAGGCGGCGGGCATCCGCGCGCCCGGTGCGGGTGCGGGCAAGGGACGTCCGGCCGCGGCGGGCAAGGACGCGGCCTGATGGCGGCGCGCAAGTCGGCGCTGTCGCTGCCGATCGACGCGCGGGCGACCAGTGAGTTTCGGGCGTTCCGTGCTCGCACGCCGCTGTTCACCGTGGCGGCCGGTCAGGTCCTGGTGACGCTGACGCTTCCGGAGCGGCTGTCGGCGGGTGAGGTGGAGTTCGCGCGGCGGCTGGCCGACCAGGCGGCGGCGTACGCGGCCGAGGTGGAACGGCTGTACCGGTCCGGCTCCCGGTCGTCGGCGCGGTCGGGGAAGGGGCGTGCGGCATGAGCGACGCCTACAGCTACACCACGATCGCGGTCGAGCCGGGGCAGGCGCCGCACATCACCGTAAGTCTGCGCCCGGACGGACAGATGGCCGTGTGGTGCTCGGCGGGGCACGAGCGGGCGCAAATTTCGATCTTGCACGCCGACGCCCACGTCGTGATCACTCCGACGAACCCGACCGTGCCCACGGCCGGCGACGTGCGGGCCGCGCGCAAGTTCGCTGAGTCGTTCGCCGTCTATGCGGCCGAGGTGGAGCGGTTGCACGCGGTGGCGCAGCAGGCGGCGGAGTCTGAGTCGTCGGCGGACTGATCTGGCAAGGCGGGGCGGCTGGAGACCCTACCTCCGGCCGCCCCTGTTCTCCCCCTGACCTGCGATCAGAGTGAGGTGATCCATCATGGCATGGCAGTTCCGCAAGCTCGGGCCCGGTGAAAACGTCGCGGTGGAGGCGTCGGGCGACCCGTTCGCGCCGCCCAAGTGGGCGCCGCCGGTGTGGCACATGCCCGAAGGGCTGGTGCTGCTGGTCAACGCGCTGCGGGGCGTGCTGGCCCTGCTGGTCTTCTGCGTGCGCAACATCGCCCCGTTGTCGCTGGCCGGTGCCCTGGTCTGGCTCGGCTGCTCCTACGGCTGGCCGGTGCCGGTGGGGCTGGTCGCCATGGCCGGTGCGGGCCTGGGCGGCTGGTGGGCGGCCGACCCTGCCTCGTTCCGGCGGTGGGTGGGCCGGCCGGTGCTGTCGCGCTGGCGCCTGGTGCGCGTGTACCGGCGTCACTGGCAGCCGGTCATGGTGACGGCGGGCCTGTCGCGCACGCACCGTCGGCGCGAGTACCTGCCCGCGATCATCAAGGTGCGGTCCGGGCCGACGAGTGATCGGGTGCTGGTGCGGATGCTCAAAGGACAGGCTCCCGACGCCTGGGAAGCGGTGACGGCGAACCTGGCGCACGGGTTCGGCGCGCACCTGTGCCGGGTCCGCCAGGGGGACCGTCCGGGCCGCGTGTGGCTGGAGTTCGTCCGCAAGGATGCGCTCGCGACCCCTATCCCTGCGCTGCCGCTGGTGGACGCGGCCGACGTCGACCTGTCCGGGGTTGCGGTCGGGCGGTGCGAGGACGGAAGTCCGTGGCGGCTGCGGCTGCTCGGCACGCACGTTCTGATCGCCGGGGCGACCGGGGCCGGCAAGGGGTCGGTGCTGTGGTCGATCGTGCGGGCGGTGCTGCCGCTGATGCTGGCCGGACTGGTCGAAGTATGGGCGATCGACCCCAAGCGCATGGAACTGTCCTACGGGCGGGCGCTGTTCGAACGCTACGGCCGGTACGCCTGCGACCCGGACGGCGGCATGGTCGAACTCCTGGAGGCGGCCGCGCAGGACATGAACGCCCGTGCGCGCGAGTTCGCCGGAGTCACCCGGTCGTTCGTGCCCTCGCATGAGCACCCGTTCCGCATCATCGTGGTGGACGAGCTGGCGTTCCTGACGGCCTACTGCCCCTCCAAGGATCTGCGGCGGCGGGCCGAGTCGGCGCTTGCCGTCCTCACCACGCAGGGCCGGTCGGTCGGGTACTGCGTGATCGGGGCCCAGCAGGACGCCCGCAAAGAGGTCAACAACCTGCGCAACCTGTTCCCCACCCGCATCGCGCTGCGCCTGGACGAGGACGAGCAGGTTGACATGGTGCTCGGCGACGGGTCCCGCGACCGCGGCGCCTACGCCGACCAGATCTCCCCCGTCCCCCGGACCGGCGCGGGCGTCGGATTCGTCCGGCTGGAGACCTCACCCGACCCGGTACGGGTCCGCGCGGCCTACGTCTCCGACGACGACATCGACGCCATGGTCGCCCTGGCCCTCGGCTCCGGTGCGAGCGGATCGGAGGCGGCGTGACCGAGACACTCCCCCTGTTCGGTCAAGGTTCAGAGAGCGCCTCCGGTGAGGTGCCGGTGAACGCCCCTGGTGAGGTGCCGGTCAAGACGCTGCCTCCGCTGGCGTCTCAGGTCGTGGAAGCGGTCGCGGTGGAACACGGGGTGTGCATCCGGCCGGTTCCGATGCGGCGGGTTGACCTGGAGACCGGCGAGACACAGATCGTGTCGGTCCCCTGCGGTCACACCCTGGCCTCGGTGTGCCCCACCTGCGCCGAGAAGAAGCGGCAACTACGCGCCCAGCAGTGCCGCGAGGGCTGGCACCTGGAACACGAACCGGTCATCGAGCGGGCCGACCCGGACGCCTTCCAACGCCACTTGATCGAACTGCGCGCCCAAGCACAGGCACGCCGCGACCAAGCGGCCACCGACGGCGCCGTGATGGGGGAGGGCGTGGAGTTCTGGGACGGACTCATCGGCGAACTCGACCACGAGATCGCGCGGGCCGGTGTCGTCGGCACCCTCACGACGGCCAAAGACGGTGAGCCCACCAAGCGGCGTACCCGGTCCACACGGCGGCGTCAGGACGTGGCCGACCTGCCTCGCCGTCCGGTGGACGCCCGCACGATCGGCAAGGTCTACACCGGACGCGACGGGCAGACCTTCCGGCCCTCGCTGTTCCTGACACTCACCCTCGACTCCTACGGCAAGGTTCACTCGGACGGGACGCCGGTCGATCCCACGACGTACGACTACCGGCGGGCTGCGCGGGACGCCATCCACTTCGGCAAGCTCTTTGACCGGTTCGTGCAGAACCTGCGCCGGTTCGTCGGCTATGACGTGCAGTACTTCGCCACCGTCGAACCGCAACGGCGGCTCGCTCCCCACCTGCACATGGCGATACGAGGGACGATCTCCCGCGCCGAACTGCGGCAGGTCGTGGCCGCGACCTATCACCAAGTGTGGTGGCCTCCCACCGATCGGGTCGTCTACTCCGGTGAGAACCTGCCGGTCTGGCACGCCTCCCCGGACGGCTCCGGCGGCGCCTACGTCGATCCCCGCACCGGTGAAGTACTCCCCACCTGGGATGAGGCGCTAGACGCCCTCGACCAGGACGACGACGCGCAACCCCTGCACGTGGTGCGGTTCGGGCGGCAGATCGACGCACAGGGCGTCATGGCCGGAACCCCGGAAGCCAAGCGGCGCATCCGCCACTACCTCACCAAGTACCTCACCAAGAGCATCAGCGAATGCCACCAGGCCGAGACCGACCGCCAGCGCGCGCACGTCGAACGGCTGGCCGAGGAACTGCGCTATGAGCCGTGCTCCCCAACGTGCGCGAACTGGCTGCGCTACGGCGTCCAGCCCAAGAATCCGCGGCGGGGCCTGGTGCCGGGGTTCTGCAAAGGCAAAGCGCACCGACGCGAACACCTCGGGTACGGCGGCCGTCGTGTCCTGGTCTCGCGCAAGTGGTCCGGCAAGACCCTCGCCGACCACAAAGCCGACCGCGTCGCCTGGGTGCTCGCCCGCCTGGCCGAGGCCGGGATTCCGGCAACCGGCCCCGCCGCCGGCGACCGCCGATACCTGTGGGAACGCGCCAAACCCGGCGACGGCGACGTCAAACCCGTCACCCATCGAATCCTGCACCTCATCAACGAACGCGTCACACGACGCGAACAACTCAACCAGGCACTCACCGAACTTTCGGCAACTACGGAGGCAGCGTGAGCCCCAAGCGCAACAATGTGGCTCCCCTCGACTCGGACGACCGTCTTCTCACCTACGACCAGGCGGCCGAGATCCTCAACACCAGTCCGCGGTTCCCCCGACGCCTGGTAGAGGAACGACGCATCCGCTTCGTGCACGTCGGTCGCTTCGTCCGCATCCCCGAATCCGCACTTCGCGAGTTCATCGCGGCCGGGCTCGTCGAGCCGGTCACCCTTCGTGGGCAGCGCACAAGGAGGGCTGCCTGATGGCCGGTAAGCGGCGATTCGGCCGTGTGCGCAAGCTCCCCTCCGGCCGCTTCCAAGCGCGGTACCGGGGGCCGGACGGCATCGACCGTCCCGCGCCGCACACCTTCGCCACCAAGCGCGACGCCGAACAGTGGCTCATCCTCAAAGAGGCGGAGATCAAGCGGGGCGACTGGATCGATCCGGACGCGGGGCGGGTGCCCTTCGAGGTCTACGCCAAGCAGTGGATCGATGATCGCGTGCTTAAGCCGCGAACGGAGGGCCTGTATCGCAGTCTGTTGCGCAACCACCTGCTTACGACTTTCGGCAGTCTCAACGTCGCTGACATCCGGGAGGCGGACGTACGGCGGTGGCGCAAGGAGCGGCTCGGGGTCGTCGGGCAGTCCACGGTCGCGAAGGCGTACCAGCTCCTGAAATCGATCATGAACACGGCGGTGGACGACGAGCTGATCCGCCGGAACCCGTGCCGGATCAAGGGTGCCAGCGTCCCGGACACCCCTGAGCGGGAGGTGATTCCGCTCTCCAAAGTGCTGGAGATCGCGACCAAGATCCCACCGCGCTATCGGGCGCTTGTGCTGCTGGCGACGTTCGCAAGCCTGCGATGGGGCGAGTTGGCTGCCCTGCGACGGCAACACCTCGACCTTGATGCCGGAGTGGTTCGCGTGACGGCTGCGCTCGTCGAGTTGGACGGCGGGAAGCTCCTGGAGGACACACCCAAGTCCCGGGCCGGGTGGCGTACCGTGGCGCTTCCGGCGGAGATCATCGCTGATCTGCGGGCCCACCTGGAGGAGTTCGCGGAGGAGGGGGCGAACGGGCGGGTGTTCGTGGGGCCTCGTGGCGGGCCGCTGCGCCGCTCAAGCTTCCGGCGAGTGTGGAACAAGGTACGGGCGGACGTCGGTCTTCCGGACCTGCACTTTCATGATCTGCGACACGTGGGCAACACGCTGGCGGCGGCGACCGGTGCCAGTCTCAAGGAACTGATGACCCGCATGGGGCACTCCTCGACGCGGGTTGCGTCCACGGAGGTGGTGTACGAGTTTCCGCAGGTGAAGAGCGTGGCGTCGTGACGTGAGACGGCCACCGCGTAGATCCTTCGAGATGGATGATCAAGAAGAAGGAGACAACGCGATGGCCG
>NZ_BSTN01000026.1 GCF_030269545.1 Actinomadura sp. NBRC 104425
ACCAACGCCCAGAAGGCTGCCGCCGAGGCAGAGCTGCGCAGGGCCGAGGCGCCCCAGCACCGCGTCCTGACCCCTGAGCAGATCGAGAAACTGATCAGCGCGTTGGGCGGGCTCGTCTCGGCCCTCAGCGCGGCCACACCGGAGGAGCGCCGGGAGGTCTACCGCCGCCTCGGCATCCGGCTCACGTACCACCCCGGAAAACACGAGATCCGGGTGGAGGCGAACCTCGACCCGGATCGGATCGCCGCGCCCCATGATCACTACCATGGGGTAACGGTTGGTGTCCGAGGGGGGACTTGAACCCCCATGCCCCGTGAAGGGCACTAGCACCTCAAGCTAGCGCGTCTGCCTATTCCGCCACCCGGACATGCGCGCGGTGCATCGCCGCGGCGCGTTCACGATACCAAAGGTCCCGACTCGCGGCGAAGTCGATCGCGCGGCACCATGGTCGGGTAACGGGACCCCAGGTGCGAAGGTGATCATTGTGGCTGTCCAGCCGACCGCGGAGGACGAGGTCGTCCGGCTCTGCCAGGAGCTGATCCGGATCGACACGAGCAATCCCGGGGACCACTCGGGGCCCGGAGAGCGGGCGGCGGCGGAGTACGTCGCGGAGTTGCTGGCCGAGGTGGGGCTGAAGCCGCGGCTGCTGGAGTCGCATCCGAAACGGACCAGTGTCGTCGTGCGGGTCGAGGGCGAGGAGCCCGGGCGGGACGCGCTGCTGCTGCACGGGCATCTCGACGTCGTGCCCGCGCAGAAGGACGACTGGACGCGCAACCCGTTCGGCGGGGAGATCGCGGACGGGTGCGTGTGGGGCCGCGGTGCCGTCGACATGAAGGACATGGACGCGATGATCCTGGCGGTCGTCCGGCAGCGGCTCCGGGAGGGGCGCCGGCCGAAGCGGGATCTGGTGCTGGCGTTCACCGCCGACGAGGAGGCGGGCGGCAAGTGGGGTGCCCAGTGGCTGGTCAAGGAGCATCCCGAGCTGTTCGAGGGGTGCACCGAGGCGGTCGGTGAGGTCGGCGGGTTCAGCCTGACCGTGCCGGGCGACCGGCGGATGTACCTGATCGAGACGGCCGAGAAGGGCATCGCCTGGATGCGGCTGACCGCCAAGGGGACGGCCGGGCACGGGTCGATGGTGCATCCCGACAACGCGGTGACGGCGCTGGCGCAAGCGGTCGGGCGGCTCGGGGCGCACGAGTTCCCGATCCGGCTGACCGACACCGTGCGGGCGTTCCTGGAGCGGGCGTGCCTGGCCTACGGGGTGGAGTTCGACCCGCAGCGGCCGGAGCGGAGCCTGGAGAAGATCGGCCCGCTGGCCCGGATGATCGGGGCGACGCTGCGCAACACGCTGAACCCGACGCGGCTGGACGCCGGCTACAAGACGAATGTGATTCCGCAGAAGGCGACGGCCGAGGTGGACGGGCGGTTTCTGCCCGGGTACGAGGACGAGTTCTTCACCACCGTGGACGAATTGCTCGGACCGGACGTCGAGCGCGATTTCGTGTACCACGACCAGGCGTTGGAGACGGTCTACGAGGGCGCCCTGGTGGCGGCCATGGAGAACGCCCTGACCTCGGAGGATCCCGGGGCGCTGCCCGTCCCGTACTGCCTGAGCGGCGGCACGGACGCCAAGGCGTTCGCCCGACTGGGCATGCGCTGCTTCGGATTCGCGCCGCTGCGCCTTCCCCCGGATCTGGACTTTTCCGGAATGTTCCACGGGGTGGACGAAAGGGTGCCGGTGGACGGGCTGCGCTTCGGCGTGCGCGTCCTTGACCATTTCCTTGATCACGCCTGAGATTTCTTGGCGGATGCTCCGAATTCCGGCGCGGGCGCGTTGCGTGGTGCTAGTGTCACTGGCCGTGAGCTGACGTGCTCGTGACCCCGGTTTGAGGAGGACCGCAGTGGCGTACGGCCCGGTGTGGCATCGGACGGTCGCCGTCCGGCTGCGCCGTGTCGTCCTCAGCCGGGGGATGCGCCGTCTGCTCATCGTGACGGGGTTGGTGGTCGCCGGGTGGCTGCTCGGCGGCCTGGCCCCGCACGCGGCGCACGCCGACACCGCCCCGGTGCTTTCCGGCGGTGAGGCACCGCGGCTGCGCGGCGTCGTCCGCGACATGGCCGCGGCGGTGTCCGAGCACGTCGGAAAGGTCGGCGCGGTCGCCAGGCCCCGGCCGCCGGCCGCCGACGAGCCGCCCGTCGAGATCCCGCCGGTCGGTGAGGCGACGTCCTCGCCAGAGGCCGACAAGACGGTCGGTGCCGAGCCGTCCCGTCGTCCGGTGTCCGCGCCGGAGCGGGCGAGGGAAGGACGCGCAGGAACGGCTGCTCGTTCGGCCGCGCCGAAAACGAAGCGGAAGGCTGACGCCGTGCGCGGCATCAGGGGCATGCCGCGGGACGGCGCGGCGCGGCCGGGCACCGAGATCCGGCGCGCCGTGATTCCTGCCGACCCGGCGCCGTCGGCTCCCCTTCCCGACTACGAAGGCGGGATGCTGTCCGGCACCGCCGTACCGGTACCGTCCGGCGGCGGGGCACTCGGCGGTCACCTCGGCCGCTGGTCCTGGCCGGCGCCGCCGTCGCATTGGGCGCCGTTGCGCGCGCCCCGCTCGATCCCCGTTGCCGTCCGCACGGCCGTGGACGAGTCGTTCTTCTCACCTGACTGAGTCAGTTCTCAGGCTCCGGTCCGCGTTCGGCCGTCTCGTGCCCCCGTGAGGCGACGAGGCCCGGGCCGGACGGACGGGCCGGGACGTGCCCCCCGGTTCATGACGCGGTGCGCGCACAAGCGCGCTGCCCGCGACCGGTAGGCGGAGGCACGTCAACCCCACCGAGATCCGACACTTCGGCGTCCGCGACGTCGTCCGGCGGGCCATACCCGGGAGGCCGCGACGCCGGACGGACGTCACGCGCAACCGGTGCGACGTCGGCGGATCTCGCCTCATCCATCAACCCGAGTCATCTCCCTGAACGGAGCATCATGCGAACGCTGTCCAAAGGCACCGCCGCCCGGGCCGTGCTGCTCACCGCGGGCTTCGTCGCGCTCGGCGCCGGGCCCGTGCTGCCCACCGCCGCCCTCGCCGACACCACCAGCGGCGCGTCCAGCGTCCTCGGCGGCAACCAGGTCAACGCCCCCGTCTCGGCGCCGATCGACGTGAGCGGCAACGCCGCCGCCGTGGCGGGCACCTCGGCCGCCTCGTCCAAGGGCGGCGCGCGCACCAGCGGCGGCACCGGCGGCACCGGCTCCCGACAGGCGACGTCCGGCAAGTCCAGTGTCGGCGGCGGCAACCAGGTGAACACCCCGATCTCCGTGCCGGTCAACGTCTGCGGCAACGCTGTGGCGATCCTCGGGAGCGCGCAGGCTTCCTGCAAGGGGGGTGCCACGGCCGCGGGCGGTACCTCCGGTTCGCGCCAGAAGACCTCCGGTAAGTCCAGCGTCCTGGGTGGAAACCAGGTGAACGCGCCCGTCTCGGCGCCGATCGACGTCTGCGGCAACGCGGTCGCCGTCCTGGGCGTGGCCCAGGCGGGCTGCAAGGGCGGCGCCACGGCGGCCAACGGGGGCGGCAGCACCGGGCAGAACACCTCCGGTGCGGGCGGCGTCGGGTCCGGCAACCAGGTCAACGCCCCGATCAGCGTCCCCGTCGACGTCTGCGGCAACGCGGTCGGGAACGCGCTGGCCGGCTGCAAGGGCGGCGCGTCGGTCCGCGACGGCGGTTCCGGGTACGGCGGGCAGGCGACGTCCGGCGCGGGGGCGGTGCTGTCGGGCAACCAGGCCAACGCGCCCGTGGCCGCCCCGGTGAGCATCTGCGGCAACGCCGCAGCGATCGTCGGGCACACGGGCGCGTTCTGCAGCGGCGGTGCGCACGCGCGCAACGGCGGCGGTGCCGGGCAGAACACCTCGGGCGCGGGCGGCGTCGGCGCCGGGAACCAGGCCAACGCGCCGGTCAGCATCCCGGCCAACGCGTGCGGCAACGCCGCCGCGCTCTTGGGGGTCGCGGCCGCTGCCTGCGACGGCACCGCCGCCGTCACCAACCCGCACGGCTCGGGCGGGAACACCTCCGGGAACGGCCCCGCCGGGGACGGCAACCAGGTCAACACGCCCGCGAAGGTCCCCGCCGAGGTGTGCGGCAACGCGGCCGCCGTCCTCGGCCACTCCGAACCGGTCTGCCAGGACGACCCGTACGGGTACGGCCCCCGCGGCGGCGACCGCCTGCCCGTCCAGGTGCCCGGCAACCTCCTCGACGGGTCGCCGGTCGCCGCCGGGAAGAAGGCGCTGACCACCGCCCCTGTCCGCACCCTGCCGGCCCCGGTCGGCACCGGTTTGCACACGGACAGCGGTTCGGCGGTTCCGGTGACACCGTCCACCCTGCCCCCGCTCTCCCTCCTCACGCCGGGGTACGGGACGGCCGGGTACGGGCCCACGGCGGCGCTGCCGGTGGACGTGCCCAAGCTGCCGACCGCCAAGCTCCCGATCGGGAAGGTGCCCGCCGCCAAGCTCCCGGCCGGGAAGGTGCCCGCCGCCAAGCTCCCGGCCGGGAAGGTGCCCGCCGCCAAGCTCCCGATCGGGAAGGTGCCCGCCGGTGAGCTGCCGGTTGGGAAGCTGCCCACCGGGAAGCTGCCGGCCGTACAGCGGCCGGACGCGCGGGTGGCGCCGGGCGGGGGCGTCCCGGCGCCGGTGTCGCTCGGGCCGGACACCCTGCCCGCGATCAGCAAGGGGATCGGCGGGCTGCCCGTCGACCCGAAGCGGGCGCCGCTCATCCACCGGCACGCCCCGTCCGGCACGAAGAAGCCGTCCAAGCCGGCGCGCCTGGCGGACCAGCCGAAGCTGCCCGAGGTGGGCTCGCTGGTGCCGGGACTGAAGCTGCCGCAGGCGGCCCCGGTGTCCCTGCCCGCCACATCGGTGGCGCCCGCGCAGTACCGGCTGCAGCCGCACGCTGACGAGCACACCGGACCGCAGGTTCCCGGGGCGGGCGCCGTCAAGCTGCCCAAGCCGCCGGCGACCGGTGTCATCGGCGCGCCCAAGGTGACCGACGTGGCCGGCAAGGTCGGCCGCGACGCGGCGGCCGCCGAGGGCGCGGTGCTCAAGACCGCGGCGATCAAGCCGGTGTCCGCCGAGACGGCCCTGTCGGACGGCTCCGCCAAGGGCTGGTGGACTGTCGGCGCGGTGGCCGCGCTCGCGGCGATGTCCGGCGTGCTGTCGCTGACCCGCCGCTTCCGCTCGCACCGCGGCTGACCGAGCCGCCAAGCCGACCGGGCCGGGGCGACCGCCGTCCACCCCACGGACCGGCGGACCACCCGGCCCGGTCCCCTTCGCGCCCACCCCCGCCCCTAGTAAGCCATGTCCGGTGGATCTCGGCATCCGGCTCTTGAGTGCGGGGTGGGGGCCGGGTCGTCCGCTGCGTGCTTGAGAGTCTGCGGTTTCGCCGCTGTCATGTGCGACCGGGCCGGTGCGGCGGGCGCCCTACCGACGGAGCAACGTGGTCGGGGTTGCCCTGGTCACCGCACTGCTGCGGGCCCATCATGATCCACCGGACACACTCAATGATCATGATGTGGTCGACCTGCCACGACATGCGAAGAGGGTGTCCGAGATCGCGTTGTGGACACTGACTCGGACACCCTCGTGATCGCACGGTACGTCAAGATCGAGGACGACGCGGCCGGGATCGTTCGGCTGCCCGGACGACCCCCCAATCTCAGCCACGCCGAACTGATCTGCCTGGCGGTGATGCAGGCCATGCTCGCATTCACCTCCCAGGCCCGCCGGCTGCGGCACGTCCGCGCCCACCTGGGCCACCTGTTCCCCTTCGTCCCGCAGCAACCCGGCTGCAACAAGCGGCTGCGGGCCGCTCTGCCGCAGATCAAACGCCTCATCCGCACCCTGGCGGCCGACACCGACTTCTGGCACGACACCGTCTGGATCGCCGACTCCACACCGGTGGAATGCGGCCGGTCCCGCTTCACCATCCAGCTCTCGCAGATGGCCGGCTGGGCCGACCACGGGTACTGCCGCTCGCACTCGCGGTGGTTTTGGGGGCTGCGGCTGTATCTGCTCTGCACCCCGGCTGGGATGCCGATCACCTGGGCACTTGCCAGTCCCCGAACTGGACGAGCGGGAGGTGGTGGCCGCGATGCTCGAGGCCGAGCCGGACCTGGCGGCCGACCGGCCGGGCCTGCTGCTCGCGGCCGAGCTGCAGGCCTTGTCGGCGGTCACCCGATCAGGGCGGCACCGCGGGCGGCCCGGTCCGGTCCGCGGCACGGCGACCTCCGTCAGGACGTGGGGGAAGGCGGTGTAGTCGTTGACGTTGCCGGGCGTGAGCACGACCGCCGGCGGCAGGCCCCGCAGCATCGACTGGACCGTCAGTGTCGACGATCGTGCGGGCGCACCGGCACGCCGCAGGGGCCCGCAAAAGGGGAGCCGGGCGAGACGAACCCGGCATCCGGCAGGCGCTCGGGCGGTCACGGGGCGGCCTGACCACCGGAATCCGTCTGGCGGTGGACGGACCCACCGAGTCGTCGTGGACCTGCACACGGGTCAAGATCGCGTCGAGGATGCCGTCGGCGGCCCACCGCCGGTACCGCTCGTACACTGTTTTCCAGTGCCGTACCGGTCGGGCAGGTCCCGCCACGGCGCACGGGTGGCCGACTTCCACAGGATCCTGTTCAGTACCGTGCGGTGATCGGCCCGCCGGCCGCCCCGGGCCGGTTGGGCGGGCAGAAGCGGCTCGAGCCGCCGCCGGGCCGCATCGGTCGACTCATGCCGTCGCACCACGACGCACCGTCAACCCACACCCCGAGATCGTCCTCGGCCAGCCACCAAGGTGGCCCGCTCGTCATCGTGTGCCGGGCGACCACTGGTCCCCGGGGCGGTACAAGTAGAGCGGTGGCCCGCACCAGTGTGGCACCGTGCGTTTCGTCGGCGGCGTCGAATGCGTCGGCATCGGCCCCGTCGCGCGGCGATGAACCCCCAAGGCCGCGGGCGTTCCGCATGGTGCGGTCCGGCCGAAGACCCTGATCGCCGGGTGCCGTGGGGTGCGGGACCGGTCGGCGGCTACAGGCTGGGGGTGGTGGAAGTGTGGCCGAAAGGCTAGGTCGGGCGGTTTTGGAGGGGTGAAAAGGTCAAGGAGAGGTCAAAAGGAGGCGTGTGGAAGGGGGTGCTGCGGGGTGATATGCAGGCGTGTGTCCGTCTCGGAGGTGCGTCGATGCCCCCCGCGGCCGAATGTGGTTACCGGACGTTAAGGTGCTCGCACGTCGTGCTACCCTCCGGCGGGACAGGGGGCGGAGGACGTCAGAACGTACGGGTCTGACGGATGATCTTGCGACGTAGTTGGATTCGGCGGCTTCCGTCTGGGTAGAGGCGCAAACGGTCGAGTTCCCAGCCGCCGTACTCCGCGTGCTCGGTCATGATCTGCCGGGCGACGTCACGTGTGGTGCCGCGCGGCAGCTGCAGAACGAGGTAGGTGTACTCCACCATTGCCACCATTATGACCCGGTGAACGGCGGGAGAACAGACGCCGCCGCGAACCGTCGCGAAGGGCGTGTGTCCCGGCTTGCGCCCCGACGTGTCATCCTGTCGGAGGTTTGCCACGGCGGGGACCCACGGGCATGAACCTCGGGTCGTGCAACGTTGTAGGTACCCGGGTTAACGAGACCAGACAGCGAGGTTGGAGCGACTGTGCCAGCCAAGAACGGCACTGCGAAGCGTGGTCAGGGCGGGGGGAACGGTACCCGTCTGGTGATCGTCGAGTCGCCGGCGAAGGCGAAGACGATCGCCGGGTACCTGGGCCGTGGCTACGTCGTGGAGTCCAGTATCGGCCACATCCGGGATCTTCCCGGAAGCGCCTCCGAGGTGCCGCCGGAGTACAAGGACAAGCCGTGGGCCAAGCTCGGTGTGGACGTCGAGAGCGACTTCCGCCCGCTGTACGTGGTCAACTCCGACAAGAAGCAGCAGGTCGCCAAGCTCAAGAAGCTGTTGAAGGAGGCCGACGAGCTCTTCCTGGCCACCGACGAGGACCGCGAGGGCGAGGCCATCGCCTGGCACCTGCAGGAGGTCCTCAAGCCCAAGGTGCCGGTGCACCGGATGGTCTTCAACGAGATCACCGCCGAGGCGATCCGCCGCGCCGCCGCCAACCCGCGCAGCCTCGACCTGCGGCTGGTGGACGCGCAGGAGACCCGGCGCATCCTGGACCGGCTGTACGGCTACGAGGTCAGCCCCGTGCTGTGGGTGAAGGTCAAGCAGGGCCTGTCGGCCGGGCGGGTGCAGTCCGTGGCGACCCGGCTGGTGGTCGAGCGGGAGCGGGAGCGCATCGCGTTCGTCCCCGCCCACTACTGGGACATCACCGGCGAGTTCGACACCGGCCGGGACGACGAGCCGCGCCGCTTCAAGGCCGGGATCATCTCCGTGGACGGCAAGCGCGTGGCGCAGGGCCGCGACTTCGCCGCCGACGGCACCCTGAAGACCAAGGGCGTGCTGCACCTGGGCGAGGAGGCGGCGCGCGGCCTGGCCGAGCGGCTGGCGGGCCGCCCCTACCAGGTCACGTCGGTCGAGCAGAAGCCGTACACGCGCAAGCCGTACCCGCCGTTCCGCACCACCACGCTGCAGCAGGAGGCCAGCCGCAAGCTGGGGTTCTCCGCCAAGTACACGATGTCGGTGGCGCAGAAGCTGTACGAGAACGGCTACATCACCTACATGCGGACCGACTCGATCACCCTGTCGGAGACCGCGATCACGGCGGCTCGGCGGCAGGCGGCCACGCTGTTCGGCAGCCAGTACGTGCCCGACAAGCCGCGCGTCTACAGCAGCAAGGTCAAGAACGCCCAGGAGGCGCACGAGGCGATCCGGCCGGCGGGGGACGTGTTCCGCACCCCGGCCGAGACGGGCCTGACCGGCGACCAGTTCCGGCTGTACGAGCTGATCTGGAAGCGCACGATCGCGTCCCAGATGAAGGACGCGCAGGGCCAGTCCGTGTCGGTGCGGGTCACGGGCGTGTCCTCGGCGGGCGAGACGGCCGAGTTCGGCGCGACCGGCAAGACGATCACGTTCCACGGGTTCCTGAAGGCGTATGTGGAGAGCGCCGACGACCCGTCCACCGACCGCGACGACCAGGAGCGGCGGCTGCCGACGCTGGAGCGGGGCGACGAGCTGTCGGCGCGGTCGGTCACCGCCGAGGGGCACTCGACGCGTCCGCCCGCCCGCTACACCGAGGCCAGCCTGGTCAAGGAGCTGGAGGACCGGGAGATCGGGCGGCCGTCCACCTACGCCTCGATCATCGGAACGATCCTGGACCGCGGCTACGTGTTCAAAAAGGGCACGGCGCTGGTGCCGTCGTTCCTGGCGTTCGCCGTGGTCAACCTGCTGGAGCGGCACTTCGGCAACCTGGTCGACTACGACTTCACCGCGCACATGGAGGACGGCCTCGACGAGATCGCCCGCGGCGAGGCCGAGCGGGTGCGCTGGCTGAGCCGCTTCTACAAGGGCGAGAACGGCGACGAGGGCCTCAAGGCGCTGGTCGAGCACATCGACGACATCGACGCCAAGGGCATCAGCTCGTTCCCGATCAAGGGCAGCGACATCGTGGTGCGGGTCGGCCGGTACGGGCCGTACCTGGACCGCGACGGCGAGCGCGTCAACATCCCCGAGGACATGGCGCCCGACGAGCTGACCGCCGAGAAGGCCGAAGAGCTGTTCGCCCAGCCCAGCAGCGACCGCGAGCTGGGGGTGGACCCGGAGACGGGGCACACGATCGTCGCCAAGAGCGGGCGGTACGGGCCGTACGTCACCGAGGTGCTGCCGGAGGAGCCGGCCCCGGCCGAGGGCGAGAAGAAGAAGCGCGCCAAGAAGTCCGACGCGCCCAAACCGCGCACCGCGTCGCTGTTCCGGTCCATGAGCCTGGACACGATCACGCTGGAGGACGCGCTGCGGCTGCTGTCGCTGCCGCGCGTGGTGGGCGAGCTGGACGGCGAGACGGTCACCGCACAGAACGGCCGGTACGGCCCGTACCTGCGCAAGGGCTCCGAGAGCCGGTCGCTCGGCTCGGAGGAGGAGCTGTTCACCGTCACGCTGGAGCAGGCCAAGGAGCTGTTCGCCCAGCCCAAGCAGCGCGGCAGGGGCCGGGCCGCGGCGTCCGCCGAGCCGCTGCGCGAGCTGGGCGAGGACCCGGGCAGCGGCAAGAAGGTCGTGGTGAAGAAGGGCCGGTACGGCCCGTACGTCACCGACGGCGAGACCAACGCGAGCCTGCGGCAGGGCGACGACCCGCAGTCGATCACGATCCAGCGGGCGGCGGAGCTGCTGGCCGAGCGCCGCGAGAAGGTCGCCGCGTCCGGCGGGGCGAAGAAGAAGACGGGCGCCAAGAAGGCGGCGAAGACGACCACCCGGCGCCGCGCGTCCGCCAAGTCCGGCTCCTGAGCGTGGCGGGGCGGGCGCGCACCGTGGTGTCCGCCGGTGGTCGGGGGAGGGGTGCGGAAGGCGCCTTCGAAACGCTGCCGAGTCGCTGCCGAGAGGTTCCCCCACCGTGATTGCGGCGCCGATACGCTGACCAACATGACCAGAACGGGCGCCCTCCCGCCGCATGCCGCCGAGCCCACCGGTGTGTGGTCGAGCAAGCCGTTCCGCCGGTTGTGGCTCGCTGTGTCGTTGTCCGGCCTCGGCCTGTGGCTGAGCGTTCCGGCGCTGGCCGCGTCGGCCGCCGCTGCGGCGGGCGGCGGGCCCGCCGCCCAGGCCCGGTCGGCCGGGCTGGTCCTGGCCGTGATGGCGCTGCCCGCGGTGCTCCTCGCGCCGCTGGCGGGGACGGTCGCGGCGCGGCTGGATGCGCGGGTGCTGCTCACGGCGGCGGACGCGCTGCGGTTCGCGCTGGTGCTGTCGGTGCCGCTGGTGGGGGCCGCGCCGTGGACGGTGGTCGCGGCGTTCCTGGTGGCGCTGCTGGCGCTGCCGTGGACGGCGGTGCCGGACGCGGCCGTCCCCGCGCTGGTCGGCGCCGACCGGCAGGGGGTCGACCGGCAGGGTGAAGAACTGCAGGGGCAGGCGCGCCGGGCCGTGCAGCGCGCCGCCTTCGGTGCGGCGCCGGTCGCGGCCGTGCTGTTCGCCGTGCTGGCGCTGATCGCCCGCGCCGCCGACCTGGCCGACCTTCCGCTGTACGCGAGCGCCGTGGTGTTCCTGGGCGCGGCGGCGTCCGTCGCCCTGCTGCGCGACCTGCGCGGAGGCGGGGCGCCGGGCACCGCGCCGTGGCCGCTGCTGCTGGTGGTGCGCGGTGTCGCCGCGCCGCGCGGGCTGTTCTTGGCGGCCGCGGCGGCCGTGCTGACGACCGCCGCGATCGTCGCGGTCGCCGCCGGGCACGCCCGCGAGATGGGCGGTGGCGCCGCCGGGTTCGGCTCGGTCCTCATCGGCCTGACGGTCGGGCTGGCGGCCGGGATCTTCCTGGGGCCGCGCGTGCTGGGCCCGTTCAGCCGCGCCCGGCTGCTGGGCCTGGCGGTGGTGGCCGCCGCGCTGCTGCTGATCGTGATCGCGCTGGTGCGGGACCTGGTCGTCGTGGTGTTCGTGACGTCGTTCATGAGCGTCGCCGCCGGGATGGCGTGGTCCACCGCCGCCGGCCTGGCCGGGGAGCCGGCCGACGAGCAGGCCGCCGCGCCGGCCCGGCTGCGGGCCGTGGCGCTGGTCACCGGGCTGGTGGCGGTCGCGGTGCTCCCGCCGCTGGCCGCGGCGCTGGGCGACAACGCGATCGGGTCGTACGAGCTGGCCGGGACGGGCGCGGCGCTGCTGATCGCCGCCGTCCCCGCCCTGCTGGCCGGGCTGCTGGCCTACCGGCGGCTGGACGACCGGCGCGGCATCCCGCTGCTGCCGGACCTGCTGGCCGCCTTGCGCGGCGAGGTCTACACGCCGCGCAGCCGCGCCGCCGAGCAGGCGGCCGCGCCGCGCAACCGGGGCGTGTTCATCGCCTTCGAGGGCGGCGAGGGCGCGGGCAAGACCACCCAGGCCCGGCTGGCGGCGATCTGGCTGCGCGACCACGGCTACGACGTGGTCACCACGCACGAGCCGGGCGCCACCAAGATCGGCATGCGGCTGCGGGCGATGCTGCTGGACAAGCAGAACACCGGGCTGTCGGCGCGGGCCGAGACGCTGCTGTACGCGGCCGACCGCGCCGACCACGTCGCCAACGTGATCCGGCCGGCGCTGGAGCGCGGCGCGATCGTGGTCAGCGACCGGTACGTCGACTCGTCTCTGGCCTACCAGGGGTACGGGCGCCGTCAGCCGGTCGACGAGATCGCCCGGGTCAACGCGTGGGCGACCGAGGGACTGGTGCCGGACCTGACCGTCCTGCTGGAGGTGCCGCCGGACACGGGCCTGGGGCGGCTGGCGTCCCCGGCCGACCGCATGGAGTCCGAGCCGCGCGAGTTCCACGAGCGGGTGCGCGAGGGGTTCCGTGCGCTCGCCGAGGCCCACCCCGACCGCTACCTGGTGGTGGACGCGAGCCTGCCGCAGAACGAGATCAGCCGCCTGGTGCAGGACCGCATCCGGGAGATCCTCCCCGACCCCGTTCCGGCGGGCACCGAGGACATCACCAGCACCTTCCCCGCGATCACCGACGTCTGACCGCCCGCGGGGCCGTAGCCTTGACGGGCGAGGACCGCGCCTTCTCGGCGCCCCGGAGGTGGGCGGGTTAGCAGGGTTGGGCGAGTCGGAGGGGCGCGGCGGTGCCTGGACTGACGAGCGAGGGACGAGCGAGGAGGGAAGGCGGCGCCTCCTTGGCGCCCCGGAGGCGAGCGGGCAAGCAGGGTTGAGCGAGCTGGAGGGGCGCGGCGATGCCTGGACTGACGGCCGAGGAGGGAAAGGGTGCCTCCTTGGGCGTCCCGAGGTGAGCGGGGGAGCAGGGCGTGAGCGTGTGGGATGACCTGGTGGGGCAGGACCCGGTCGTCGCGCAGCTGCGGTCGGCCGTCGAGGCGTCGGCGGCGGGCGACGCGGGCGGCGGCACGGGCAAGATGGCGCACGCCTGGCTGTTCACCGGGCCGCCGGGGGCGGGCCGTTCCACCGCGGCGCGGGCGTTCGCCGCGGCCCTGCAATGCTCGCAGACGCCGCGCGGCTGCGGGCACTGCGCGTCCTGCCACCAGGTGCTGCAGGGCACGCACGCCGACGTGGAGGTGGTGCGTCCGTCCGGGCTGTCGTACGGCGTGCGCGAGACGCGCGAGCTGGTGCTGCGCGCCTCGTCCTCGCCCAGCGGGGGACGCTGGCAGATCGTGCTGTTCGAGGACGCCGACCGGGCCACCGAGGCGGCCGCCAACGCCCTGCTGAAGGCGATCGAGGAGCCGCCGCCGCGGACGGTGTGGCTGCTGTGCGCGCCGTCCCCGGAGGACCTGGTGATGACGATCCGGTCGCGGTGCCGCCTGGTCACCCTGCGCACCCCGCCGGTCGCGGCCGTCGCCGAGATGCTGGTGCGGCGGGACGGCATCGACCCGGCGACGGCGGAGGCGGCGGCGCGGGCGGCCCAGGGGCACATCGAGCGGGCTCGGCGGCTGGCCACCGACGAGCAGGCCCGGCGGCGCCGGGAGCAGGTGCTGGCCGTGCCGCGCCGGCTGACGTCGGTGGGGCCCGCGGTGGCGGCGGCCGAGGCGCTGGTCAAGGCGGCCGAGGAGGAGGCGAAGGCCACCACCGAGCAGCTGAACGAGAGCGAGACGGCGGCGCTGCGGCAGGCGCTGGGCGAGAACGCCAAGGGGCGCATGCCGCGCGGCACCGCGGGGGTGCTCAAGGAGCTGGAGGACCGGCAGAAGTCCCGCGCCACCCGGGTCAAGCGCGACGCGCTCGACCGGGCGCTGCTGGATCTGGCGTACTACTACCGCGACGTGCTGGTCCTGCAGCTGGGCGCGGGCAGCGAGCTGGTCAACGCCGACATCGCCGCGGAGCTGCGCACGGCCGCGGCGGAGAGCAGGCCCGAGGACACCATCCGCCGACTGGACGCGATCATGGAGTGCCGGGGGCGGCTGGACGCCAACGTCAATCCGCAACTGGCCGTCGAGGCGCTGACCCTGGCCCTGCGCACCGGCTGACCGCCCGTTCCGGACGCGCTCGCGGGTCTCATGGACACGGCCGGGATAACAAGACATGTCCCGTTTCGTTACACAGTCGTACCGGACTCTCAATAGGCACACGCGTAGCTTCTCCTGGCCATCAACTGCCTACCGGGGCCAACAACCCCATACGCCAGGAGGTTGCCTTGCGGCGCGTCGCGATCACCGCCGCCTGCGCCGTCGTCGCATCGACGGCGCTCGCGCTGCCAGCGTCGGCGGTACCGGCCCAACCCGGGGCCCAGGGAAAGGCGTCGGAGTACGTCGTCCTCTACAAGGAGGGGGTCTCCCTCAGCAAGGCCCGCGCCGCCGTGCAGGCGGCCGGAGGCACGATCGTCAGTGAGAACGCCGACGTCGGCGTGGCCACCGTCCGCACGACCGACGCCGGTTTCGCCGCCGCGGCCGCCCGGCAAGGCGCGCTGGAGGGCACCGCATCCAACCGCGTGATCGGCCACGCCCCCAAGGTCGCGAAGGCCGCCAAGCGGTTCGCCGTGGAACAGGAGGGGCGCGGCCAGACCACCGGCAGGACCGCCGTCAAGCCCGCCAAGAAGGGCGAGCCGCTGGCCGACCTGCAGTGGGACATGAAGCAGATCCGCGCCACGGCCGACGGCTCCTATAAGACCGAGCCGGGGGACCGGGGCGTGCTCGTCGGCGTCATCGACACCGGCATCGACGGGAGCCACCCCGACATCAAGGCCAACTTCAACCGGGCGCTCAGCCGCAACTTCACCGTCGACATCCCCACCGACGCCAACGGCGTGGAGGTCGACGGGCCGTGCGAGGACGAGCCGGACAAGTCCTGCAACGACCCGGTCGACGTGGACGAGAACGAGCACGGCACGCACGTGGCGTCCACCATCGCCTCGCCGCGCAACGGCCTGGGCATGGCGGGCGTCGCGCCGAACGTGCAGCTGGTCAACCTGCGCGCGGGGCAGGACTCGGGCTACTTCTTCCTGCAGCCGACGGTCGACGCGCTGACCTACGCCGGCAAGAACGGCATCGACGTGGTCAACATGAGCTACTACATCGACCCGTGGCTGTTCAACTGCGCGTCGAACCCGGCCGACTCGCCCGAGGACCAGGCCGAGCAGCGCACCATCATCAAGGCGGTCAACCGGGCGCTGAACTTCGCGCACCGGCACGGCGTCACGTTGATCGCCGCCGCGGGCAACGAGGCGATCGACTACACCAAGACCAATGTCGACACCTCCAGCCCGGACTTCGCGTCCGAGCCCGGCGAGCAGCCCCACGAGCGGACGATCCCGCCGAGCTGCCTGTCGCTGCCGGGTGAGGGCGACCACGTCATCCCCGTCTCCTCGACCGGGATCAGCAAGCGCAAGGCGTACTACTCCAGCTTCGGCAACGGCTACGTCCAGGTGGCCGCGCCGGGCGGCGACAAGTACGACACGGCCGACGGCAAGCTCGACGACAAGGCGGGCATCTGGGCCGCCTACCCCGAGTCCATCGCGCGTGAGCGCGGCGAGCTCAACGCCGACGGCACGCCCAACACCCCGCGGGTGATCCGCGACTGCAAGGGCGGCACCTGCGCCTACTACCAGTCGATCCAGGGCACCTCGATGGCCTCGCCGCACGTGGCCGGGGTCGCCGCGCTGATCGTCAGCAAGTACGGCAAGCGGGACCGCGTCCACGGCGGCCTGACCCTGGCCCCGGACGTCGTGCGGTCCGTGCTGACGGGCACCGCGGCGAAGACCGCCTGCCCGGCGGGCGGGTCGTACACCTACACCCGGTACGTGCAGCAGGCCGACGGCTCCTACCAGAAGGTCGTCGCCACGCACACGTGCGAGGGCAGCAAGGGCCGCAACGGCTTCTACGGGTACGGCATCGTCGACGCTCAGCGCGCCGTCACGCGCTGACGCGGGCCAAGTGAACGCGGCCCCCGGCGGGCATTCCGCCGGGGGCCGCGCTGCCGGACGCTAGCTGCAATAGGCCAGCCAGGGGCTGCTGTCGATGTGGCGCTTGGCGCCCTGGTAGTAGATGTCCCCGGCCGCGTGCACGCATCGTCCCGCCGCCCGCACCGTGACGGGGCCGGCGTAGGAGGCGTAGACGCCGTCGTCGGCCTTCGGGGACCCGGCGGCGGGGGTGCACGTGGTGCCGCGCCGTTCACGGCACGCCGCGAGCCATACCGCCGTGCGCAGCCGCACGTTGCGGGTCGGGCCGACGTGGTTCATGCGCGCGCAGGCGGTCTTCCTGGTGCGGTCCCGGTAGAGCACCAGCTCGCCGATCTTGGTGTTGGCGAGGCGCAGCGGCCACCGGTGGATGAGGCGGCCGGTGCAGTTCGCGGCGATCCGGGCGGCCGGTGCGGCCGCGGCGGGCGCGGGCGCCGCGGCCGTCGTGCTCGTCGAGGTGGACGCCGTGGACGGCTGGGCGAGCCCCAGTCCCAGCGCCGTGACGATCGTCAGGCCGAGCGCCATCTTGGTCTTCTGCATGGTTACCTCCCGTGAGAGACCCTGCACGTCACCATAGGTCACTGTCCAGATGCGCAGGGTAATATTCGCGGGGTCGGGGGGCGTGGCGAGCGTGTGGAGGGGGAGGTGGGGCGGGTCGGGCAGGATGGTTGGCATGTCCTACCGCGTCACGTTCGTCTGCACGGGGAACATCTGCCGTTCGCCCATGGCCGAGTGGGTGTTCCGGCACCACGTCGAGGAGGAGGGCCTCGACGTCGAGGTCGACAGTTCGGGCACCGGCCCGTGGCATGTGGGAGAGGACGCCGACCCCCGCACGGTGCGCGCGCTGCGGCGGGCCGGGTACCGGTCGGCGCACGTCGCGCGGCAGTTCGAGCCGGAGTGGTTCGACAGGTACGACCTGATCCTCGCGCTGGACGAGGGGCATCTGCGGGAGCTGTGGGCCATGGCCCCCGACGACGCGGCGCGCGGGCGGGTCAGGCTGCTGCGCGAGTTCGATCCCGACGCCGGGGACGACCTGGACGTGCCCGACCCCTACTACGGCGGGCAGGACGACTTCGAGCGCGTGCTGAAGCTCGTCGAGGCCGCGATGCCCGGGCTGCTGGACCACGTGCGCGCCGAAATGTCCCTCGCCCGGGAGGCGTGACCGTGGCGGCGCCCCGCGAGCATGTCTCCGGCCTGCTCGGCGCGCGCGTCGAGCACGTCACCGACCTCGGCGCGAGCCACTCGTGGACGCTGCACCGCATGTCGCTGGCCGACGGCCGCGAGGTGTTCGTCAAGGCCGCGGCCGCGGACGGCGGGTTCTTCGCGGCCGAGGCGGCGGGGCTGCGCTGGCTGGCCGAGGCGGGCCCGCACGCGCCCGTCCCCAAGGTGCTGGCGGCCGACGGGGGCACGCTCGTCCTGCCGTGGCTGCCGGCCGAGCCGCCCACGCCGCGCGCCGCCGAGCGTTTCGGACGCGACCTGGCCGCCCTGCACACCGCGTCCGCGCCCAAGGCCTACGGGGCGCCCTGGGACGGCTACATCGCCGACCTGCCGCTGGACAACACCCTCGACGGCGGCGGCTGGCCGCGCTGGTACGCCGAGCGGCGCCTGGCGCCGTTCCTGCGCCGGGCCCGGCCGCATCTGTCGGCGTCCGACGTGCGGCTCGTGGAACGGGTCATCGACCGGATCGAGGAGCTGGCCGGGCCGCCGGAGCCGCCGAGCCGCATCCACGGCGACCTGTGGTCCGGCAACGTGCTGTGGACGGGCGGCCGCGCCATGCTGATCGACCCGGCCGCGCACGGCGGCCACCGCGAGACCGACCTGGCCATGCTCGCGCTGTTCGGCGCCCCGCACCTGGAGCGCGTCCTGGCGGCCTACGACGAGGCGGCGCCGCTCGCCGACGGGTGGCGGCGGCGGGTCGCCCTGCACCAGTTGCACCCGCTGCTCGTCCACGTCGCCCTGTTCGGCGCCTCCTACCGGGCGTCGATGGTCGAAGCCGCCCACGTCGCGTTGGCCGCGGCGTCCTGAACCGGTCGGCCTCGCGGGTGATCGCCCCGCCGGAAAGGCTTACGCTGCTGGGCGGTGCGGGCTGCGCGGCGGGACGCGGGGGGCCCGGCCGGAACGTGCCCGGCGGCACGGCCGGCAAGCCGGACTCGTTAGCGTCTGCCGAGTAACTCCGCAATCATGGGCTTCCGTATGCGGCGAATGAGATAGAAACGACGGGTCCGTTAATCCCCGGGAACGCGGAGAGGTGGCTGGGCTCCCCGATGGACGGCAAGCACAAGCAGGCGGGTGCCGGACCCCGGGTGCGCGGCGTCTGGCGGAGCATGGTGCCGGTCGGCGTCGCCACGATGATCGCCTTCGGCATCGCGGGCTTCGTCGACCTGGTGCATGCGCGCCAGAACGCCGACGACGACGAGCGCGCCGCCAAGCCGGCCGCCGAGAGCCAGAGCACCGAACCGCGCCGCTTCGTGGGGGTGCAGCGCGACGGCGCCGCGCTGGTGGTGCGGGACCTGCGCACCGGAGGTGATATCGGGGTGCCCGTGGCGGCGCCGCCCGGACGGCGGTTCCAGCGGATCGCGCCGAGCGGCCCCGGGAAGTACGTCGTCGCCTCCTACGCCTCGCACAGGATCACCTTCCAGCGGCTCGACCTGGACAAGGAAGGCCGTCCCAAGGGGCTCGCGGACATCCCGCGCGCGGTCGTGCCCGGCGTGTCGGCCGCGTGGTCGCAGATGGCGGTGCACCCGGACGGCGACCGCATCGCCTACGTCACCTACCAGGGCATGACGCCCCAGGTGCAGGTCGTGTCCGCCAAGACCGGGCAGCGCAAGATGTGGCGGACGTCCTCGCCCGCGCGCGTTTCGAGCCTGTCGTGGGCGGGCGACACCCTGAACTTCCTGTACACCCCGGTGCGCCCGGGCGCCGCGAAGACCGCCGCGCAGATGCGCGCGCTGGACACCACGGGCCGATCCGGGGACCTGCGTGCCAGCACGCCGGTGCTGAAGCTGCCCTCCGGTACGGGGGCCGCGCTGAGCAGCCGCGACGGGCGCACGGTCGTGGCGGGCCTCACCGCCCGAGGGCAGCTGTCGCTGCAGACGTACACGGTCCAGACCAGGCAGCCCGGCAAGGTGCTGTGGGAGCAGAGCGGGGCGACGTCCCGCCTCGTGCGGATCGTCCGCGACCACACCGGCAAGCACCTGCTGGCGTTCGGCGCCGACGGACGGCTCTACGCCGACGGCGCGCCGCCCCTGCGGGAGGCGGACCTCATCGACGTCGCCTGGTGACGCGGTGATGGTGCGGTGATGACGCGGTGATGCGGTCGTCCGGAACGCGTCCGGTGCGCTGACGCGGGCGGCGAGGCGGCCGCACGGTCGCCCCGCCAACCCATCCATACCGGTGAAAGCCCGGACCACGTAGTGTTGGTCCCACGGAACCGGGCGAACGGAGCAGACCGTGGGCATGGTGATGGCTGTCAGCTTCACCCGTTACGGACGGCTCTATTACCTCGACCCCGGCCCGCACTCCCCCAAGGTCGGCGACAAGGTGCTCGTCCCGACCGACGCGGGCCCCGAGGTCGCCGAGTGCGTGTGGGCGCCGCAGTGGGTGTCGGAGGACATCGAGGGGCTGCCGGTGTGCGCCGGTCTCGCCACCGACGAGCACCTGGCCCGCGACGAGGCCAACCGCCGCCGCCGCGCCGAGGGGCGCTCGATCGCCAAGCGGCTGATCCGCAAGCACGGGCTGCCCATGAAGGTCATCGGCGTCGACTACCTGGACGCCGACAACATCTTCAAGATCTACTTTTCGGCGCCGCACCGGGTGGACTTCCGCGCCCTGGTGCGCGACCTGGCCCGCAACATCCGCGCCCGGGTGGAGCTGCGGCAGGTTGGGCCCCGCGACGAGGCCCGGCTGCAGGGCGGCATCGGGCCGTGCGGCCGCGACCTGTGCTGCGCCACGTTCCTCAAGGACTTCGAGCCGGTGTCGGTCCGCATGGCCAAGGACCAGGACCTGCCCGTCAACCCGCTGCGCATCGCAGGGGCGTGCGGGCGCCTGATGTGCTGCCTGAAGTACGAGCACCCGCTGTACGTGCAGGCGCACCAGCGGATGCCCAGGCTCGGCGAACGCGTCGACACGCCCGAGGGCCCCGGCCAGGTGGTGGGGCGCAACGTGCCGTCCGACACCGTGACCGTCCGCCTCAACGGCGGCGGCCGCTGCTCGTGCCCGTCCGCCTCCGTCTGCTCCCCGCGCCGCCAGCACGACGCCGCCTACGGCACCCCGCCCGGCGGCGCGTCCGCGGACTGACGGCGCCGAGCGGATCCTTCAGAACCTGGTCTTCGGCCGCTCCTGCCGGACGCCGTCGACGAACACGTCCACCTTCTCGTCGTAGAAGCAGACAAGCCCGGCGATCTTCTGGCTCTCCGGCAGCGGGTGGCGGTACGACCAGGCCAGATCCATGTGCACCCGGTCGCCGACGCGTACCGACCAGTACTCGGCCTCCCCCTTGTACGGGCAGCCGGTGACGGTGTCGGACGGTTCGAGCAGGTCCATGCGCACGTGCGTCTTCGGCAGGTAGTAGCGGACGGGCAGCCCGGTCTCGAACAGCAGGCGCGGGCTGCTCGACTCGGCCACGGTCACCCCGTCCACCTCGATCCGCACGTGCCGCGAGCTGGCCAGCACGTCGACCCGGTGGTACGGGTCGCGCGGGTGGACGAAGACCTGCTCGTCCTCCTCGAACCAGGCGTCCATCGCGTTCCAGTCGAGCCGTACCAGGTCGCGCAGCTCCTCGATGGGCGACTGCTCGTAACGCAGCGCCGCCCCCGGGGCCTGCGCCCCGTCGGCCTTCACGGTGAACGCCGTCGCGTCCCCCCTGCTCGGCGAGTGCCTGCCGGAACCGTCGGGCACCAGCTCCGCCCGCACGTCCTCCAAGGGGATGTAGTAGGTCGGGTAGTGGGGGCCCTCCCAGACGAGCGTCGGCCGCACCGTGTCGGCGACGACCTGCCCCCCGAGGTAGGCCCTGACGCGCTTGGCCGACCGCTCGACGCGGATGCGGCTCCTGTTGCTGCTCATGTATCGCGGCAACAGGAGCCGTCCCACCGCTATTTCCGGGCGTGCGGCTTTTCAGGGACAACCTTTGCCTGAGGGGCGTCTTTCCTACGCGGAAGGACCGCGACCGGCACCAGCGCCACGGCCACGATGGCCGGCGCCCACCACAGAGTGTGCGTGAACGCGTCGGTGAGCAGCGCGGGCGCGTCCGGCAGGCGGGACGCCTGCGCGGCGACCTCCTCCAGCGTCCCGCTCGCCCCGGGGATCTCGTCCTGCAGGGACCTCTGCAGGATCACCGTCAGCGCGGCCGTGCCGAACGCGCTGCCGACGCGGATCAAAATGTTCGCGGCCGTCGTCGCCGCCGGGACGGACGTCCGCGGCAGCCCCTGGTAGGCGGCCGCCATCAGCGGCGGCGTGATGGCGCCGTGCCCCACGCCGGCCACCAGCACCGCGGCCATGATCAGCGGCTCGCCCGTGCCCGGCTCGACCGTGGTCAGGCCCAGCATCCCGCACAGCGCCACCAGCATCCCGCCCACCGCCGGCCACCGGGCGCCGTACCGGTCGGCCAGCCGTCCCGCGACCGGCATCGTGATCATCGCGCCCAGCCCGAGCGGGGCCAGCAGCAGGCCGGCCCGCACCGGCGTCTCCTGCCGCGCCACCTGCGCGAGCAGCGGGATCAGCACCATCAGCCCGAACGCCGCGCCGCTGTAGAGGAACAGACCGCCGGTCGCCGCGGTGAACGCGCGGGAACGCAGCGGCCGCAGGTCGACCAGCGCGCCGTCGCCCTTGCGCAGGGCGTGCACGGCGAACGCGGCGACCAGCACGGCGCCGCCTCCGGCGAAGGCCGACGACCTGGCCGGCCCCGCCCCGTCACCGGCCTCCGACAGCCCGTACACCAGCAGCGCCAGGCCGGGCGACAGCAGCGCCAGGCCCAGTGCGTCCAGCCGGGCGCCCGCGTCGCGTTCGGTGTCGCGGGGCAGCATCCGCAGCGCCGCCACCAGCGCCACCGCGCAGAACGGGATGTTGATGTAGAACATCCAGCGCCACGACAGGTGGTCGACGATGAGCCCGCCCACCACCGGCCCCAGCACGGGCGCGAGCATCGCGGGCACCGACATGATCGCCATCACCCGTCCCACGCGGTCCGGCCCCGCCTCCCGGGCGAGCATCATCTGGCCGACCGGCATCAGCATCCCGCCGCCGAAGCCCTGCACCACCCGGAAGGCGACCAGCGCGGGCACCGACCAGGCCAGCCCGGACAGCAGCGACCCGCCGATGAACAGCGCCAGTGACACCAGCCACATGGTGCGCTGGCCGAACCGGCGCACCGACCACCCGGTCAGCGGGATCGCCATGGACAGCGCCAGCGTGTACCCGGTGAGCACCCACTGGACGGCCGACAGCGAGGCGTCGAGGTCGGTGCCCAGGGTGGTGACGGCGACGTTGACGATCGTGGTGTCCAGCACCGTCATGATCACCCCGAGCGTCACGACGACCGCCGGCCGCCGCAGCCGGGCGTCAATGGTGGACATGCGCACATCCCCTCTCTCCGTACAGCGTATCGGCGGAGACGATACATCGTACGGCTTCTTCCGTACGCCGTATCGGTCTGCCGGTACGGCGTACCGGTAGGATCGGGGCGTGCCCGGAACCGCCAGAGACCGCAGTTCGCCCTCCGAACCCGTCTGGGCGCGGCAGCGCGGCGGGCGCCGTCCCCGGCTGACCCGGGAGGCGATCGTGGCCGCCGCGATCGAGATCGCCGACGCCGAGGGCCTGGAGGCGGTGTCCATCCGCCGCGTCGCCACCGCGCTCGGCGTGCGCCCGATGAGCCTCTACACGCACATCGAGCGCAAGGAGGACCTGTTCGACCTCATGGCCGACGAGGTCAACCGGGAACTGATCATCGAGGGCGAGTTGCCGTCCCACTGGCGCGAGGCGATCACGATGATCGCCCGGCGCGAGCACGAGGTCATCCTGCGCCACTCCTGGGTGATCGACCTGGTGGCCCGCCATCCCCGCGTCGGGCCCAACGGGCTGCGCCACGGCGAGCAGAACCTGTGCGCCCTGTCCGGCCTGGACGTCGACCTCGCCACCGCCGCCCGCATCGTCACGGCCGTCGACCACTACATGACCGGCTACGTCATCCGCGAACGGCTGCTGCGCGACCAGCGGGCCGACCACCTCGCCGAGCCCTACATCCAGCAGATGATCAACGAGGGGGACTTCCCGCACCTGCGCCGCGCCATGCGCGAGGGCGTCCCCCAGCAGGAGTCCTTCGAGGAGGGGCTGCGCTGGCTGCTGGACGGCATCGAACGCTCCCTCGGCCGCAGCTGACTCTGCCGCCGTCCGGTGCGCCTTGCCCGGATTCGGCGGCTTCCGCCGCGGCCGCGCCGGGCCGGATACCGCCCCGGCCGGTGCCGCCTGGGCCAAGCCCGCCGTCCGACCACGTAGCGTGGGTGGCGCACGCCGGGCCGCGACGACGAGATGAGGGACCCAGTGAGGCTCATCGCCACCGCCATCGTGCTCAGTCTGGCCATGGTCGCCGGATGCGACGCCCAACAGCAGACCTCCCGGCAGCGCCCGGCCGCCGGCGCCGCCGCGGGCATGGACGTCTACTACCAGCAGCGGCTCAAGTGGTCCGACTGCGGGGACGGCTTCCAGTGCGCAACCGCCGAGGTCCCCCTCGACTACGCCAGACCCGGCGGCGAACGGCTGCGGCTCTCCCTCACCCGGCTGCCCGCCGAGGACCGCTCCCGCCGCATCGGATCGCTGTTCACCAACCCCGGCGGCCCCGGCGGCTCGGGCATCCGGTTCGTCCGCCAGGCCGCCCGCAGCTTCGGCGCCGACGTGCGCAAACGCTTCGACATCATCGGCTTCGACCCGCGCGGCGTCGGCTCCAGCTCCGCGCTCCGCTGCCTGACGGGTCCGCAACTGGACGCCTTCTACGCCGCCGACACCACCCCCGACGATCAGAAGGAAGTGGACGCCCTCGCAGCCGAGGGCCGCAAGTACGCCGCCACCTGCCGCGCCAAGGCCGCCAAGCTCCTGCCGTACGTCGGCACCGCCAACGCCGCCCGCGACATGGACGTCCTGCGCGCCGCGGTGGGCGACGACAAGCTCACCTACTACGGCGCCTCCTACGGCACCTACCTCGGAGCGTCCTACGCCGACCAGTTCCCCGGAAAGGTCCGCGCCCTCGCCCTGGACGGCGCCGTCGACCCCAAGCTCTCGTCCACCGAAACCCTCATCGAGCAGGCCAAGGGTTTCGAAACCGCCCTGCGCGCGTTCGCCGCCGACTGCGCCGAGCGCCCCGGCTGCCCCCTCGGCACCGACCCCGACGCCGCTGTGGACCGGCTCACCGACCTGCAGAAGCGAGCCGACGCCAAACCCCTGACCAATACCCGCGACTCCCGTCCGGTCACCGAGTCCTGGGCGGCCATGGGCGTGGCGACCGCGCTGTACGCCAAGGAATACTGGCCCATCCTGCGCCAGGCCCTCGCCCAGGCCATCGAGAAGAACGACGGCACGCTGCTGATCGCGCTGGCCGACCAGATGGTCGAACGCGAGCGGAACGGCACCTACAGCAACCAGACCGACGCCAACATGGCCGTCAACTGCGTCGACAAGCCCAACCCGCCCGACCTCGCCGCCTACCGCAAGGCGGTGGACGAGGCCGAGAAGGTCGCCCCCCGCTTCGGCGAGTTCGTCGTCTGGGGCGGCCTGCCCTGCGTCTACTGGCCCGCCCAGACCAAGCAGCAGCCCCAGCCGCTGACCGCCAAGGGCGCCGCCCCCATCCTGGTCATCGGCACCCTTCGCGACCCCGCCACCCCCTACTCCTGGGCGAAGAACCTCGCGAGCGAGCTGACCTCCGGCGTCCTGCTGACCCTCGACGGCGACGGGCACACCGCCTACCTCCAGGGCAACTCCTGCATAACCGCCGCGACCGACCGCTACCTCCTCACCGCACAGCCTCCCAAGGACGGCACGCTCTGCCGCTGAAAAACCGATGCACGCATCGCCCCCAGAAACCGGTAGACTCCGGTACGGCACGCCGCCTTAGCTCAGTCGGCAGAGCGGCTCACTCGTAATGAGCAGGTCGTCGGTTCGATTCCGACAGGCGGCTCCCAGGTCAGGGGCCCCTTCCGAGCATGGAAGGGGCCCCTTGTGCTAACGCCCTCGCTAACAGGAGCGGATCACGTCGCGTTCTTCAGCGCGTCCGCGAAGATCTCCGCCGTCTGCTCCTCGACGGCCCCACGATGTGCGGTAGACCCGCGGCGTGATCGCCGGGTCGGCATGCCCCAGCCGAGCCGCGACGATGTGGACGGGGACGCCCGCCAGGAGAAGCGTGGTGGCACCCGGGCTCGCGACGCCCCGCCACGCGGTGGAGCCGGCTGCGGTCCTCGCCCACTACGCCCCCGACGACATCCCTCCGCAGCGTCCTCTGCGGCGGCAATGAAGAGGCCGACGAGGCGTTGGGGGGTGCCGGCCTTGCACGCATGGTGGGCCGAACCGACCGGACGGTGAGGATGCACCGCCTCACCCAAGCAGCCGTCCTAGCCCTACGGCACCAACCCGATAACGACACAGCACGCCGGACCGCACTCGCCTGGCTCTAGAACGCCATGCCCTCAGGTGACCCCATCACCGAGGTGAACGCCTGGCCCCTCTGGCGTTTTCTGGCCCCACATGTCGAAGCAGTCAGCCGCCACTACCGGACCGGCCAACGGCCCCGACAACTCGGAGCCACCTCCCAACAAGACCGCCATCTTCCTGATCTCGCAGGGCGAGTACCAGCGCGCCCACACCATGCTCACCACCGCAGTTGCCATCATCGAGGCGGCGTCGGGCCCCGACCACCCGGACGCCGCCATCATCCTGGGAAACCTGGCCGCCTCCTACCGTGCTCTAGGCCGAGCCGCCGAAGCGCTCGACGCGATCAAGCGGGCTGAACAGATCGCATCGGTTGCTCTCGGGACGGGGCACCCCACGATGCGGGCACTTCAGCAATACGCCGCCCACCTGAAAGCTCTGTTCGGAGACCCTGACTGAGAGACGGAACGCAAGCACAGTTGCAGTTCTCGTTGCATTTGGGCACGGCCCACGGAGCCCGCCTGATCCGCTGCACCGCGTCCTCCATCATCGGTGTGCCGACGTGCATGAGTCGCTGCATCCCAAAGGGGGGCCGGCTCACGTTGGGGGACAGGCGTGTTCGGTGGCCTGTGGCGGGTGGACCGGATACGCGTGTGAGGGCGCCGCCTCCGGGGTGCGGCCCAGCCAGTGCGTTGACGTCCTCCCCGCCCTGAAGGGTGGGGATTCCTGCCGTGCCGCTCATGCGGCACCTCGGTGGGTTCCTGCTTCCTCGCGCTGTGCCGGGGCATGCCCCGGTCTTACCTGCGCTCCACAGGCGTTTAGCCTCTCCGCCCGCCCGGCGGCGAGGATGTTGCGTGCGGCGTTGACGTCCCGGTCGTGCCGGGTGCCGCAGGCCGCGCACGTCCACGAGCGGACGCGCAGCGGCTTGGGGCCGTCGAGCACGCCGCAGGCAGAGCACACTTGGGAGGTGGGCTCGAACCGGCCGATCTTGATGAGCGTCCGGCCGTACCGGTTGGCCTTGTACTCCAGCATGCTCACCAACGCCGACCAGCCCGCGTCTTGAACCGACTTCGCCAGCCGGGTGCGGGCCAGGCCCTTCACGCACAGGTCCTCCACCATCACCGCTTGGTTCTCGCGGATGATGCTCGTGGAGAGCTTGTGCGCAAAGTCCCGTCGCGCGTCCGCGACACGAGCGTGCGCCTTCGCAACGCGGGCGCGGGCCTTGGCCCGGTTCGCGCTGCCCTTCTGCTTGCGTGACAGGGCCTGCTGCGCCTTGCGCAACCGTCGTTCGGCGCGGCGCAGGAACCGCGGGTTGGCGATCTTCCGGCCGTCCGACAGCACCGCGAAATGCGTCAGCCCCAGGTCGATACCGACCTGGGCGGCCGTTTCCGGCAGCGGCTGGCTGGGGGCCTGGACGACGAAGGAGGCGAAGTACCGGCCCGCCGCGTCCTTGACCACCGTCACACTGGACGGCTCGGACGGCAGACGGCGGGACCACTTCACCTTCAGGTCGCCGATCTTCGGCAGGCGCAGTTCGCCGCCCGGCGTGACCTGGAACCGGGCGTTGCGGGTGAAGCGGATCGCCTGCCGGTTGTCCTTGCGGGACTTGAACCGAGGCGCAGCGACCGTCGGTCCTTTCCGTTTGCCGGTGATCGAGGCGAAGAAGTTCCGGTAGGCGGTGTTCAGGTCGGCCAGCGCCTGCTGGAGCACAACAGCGGACACCTCGCCCAGCCAGGCGCGTTCGGGGGTCTTCTTCGCCTCCGTGATGACCCGCTTGGACAGATCCCCGTCGGAGATGTACGGCAGCCCGGCCGTGCGGGCCTCCTCGCGTGTGCGCAGTCCGTCGTTGTACACCACCCGGGCGCACCCGAACGCCTTGGCCAACGCCTGACGCTGGCCCGGAGTCGGGTAAAGGCGGAAGTTGTACCGGAGCTGCACGACGATCACCCTACCATTGGTTCATGGCCGAGTACGGAGACATAAGAACCGGTAGGCACTGTGTTTTCGCCCTGCACGCCCACTTGGTTTTCGTTACCAAGTTCCGGCATCCGGTGTTCACCGGCACTCACCTGGAGCGCATGGAGCAGATCATGCGGGACGTGTGCGCAGACTTCGAGTGCGAGCTGGCCGAGTTCAACGGCGAGAGCAACCACGTCCACCTGCTGGTGTACTTCCCGCCGAAGGTCGCCCTGTCCCGGCTGGTCAACTCGCTGAAAGGGGTATCCTCCCGGCGGCTGCGGCAGGAGTTCCCCGAGCTGGCCCGCCACTACTACCGGGCGAACAAGCTGTGGTCGGGCTCCTACTTCGCCGGGAGCGTGGGCGGCGCTCCGATCAGCGTCCTGCGCCAGTACATCGAGCAGCAGAACCGCCCCGTCTGACCAGCCAAGACGCCGATCCGCCTGGCGGATCGGCTTTCCCTGCCCCGCTACGCGGGAGGGTCCGCTTCACCCCCGGCCTGAAGGCCGGAGCACTGCGGACAAGCCCGGTAGCGGGTGCTGCTTCGGGGAGTGGGGCTGCTGCTTTCGGGCTCGGTTGGTGCGGTGTGCGTCTGGTATGGACGGTGCGCTACCGCGCCCAAGCGGACGGTGACCGCTTCAGCAGGACAGGCTGGTGCGGGGCGGCGGGCAGGCTGCCGTGTGCGTGGCGGACGGGGCCGGCGCTTCGCATGCGCCGTGCCTCCCGGAAGATCCCCCGGGTTTCAGTACGTCGGAGGGGCGCTCAGGGCGTTGTGCTCCTTGCCGGTGTTGCCGCACATGCGACAGGGCTCGTCCACACGCGCCCACGAAAGCTCACCTTCGGCCGTCTGATGCGGGCGCTCCGGACGCCACCACCCCGACCCGTGGCAGAACCGGCATGCTCGGTCGTCGCTGTCGCACCACTCGCATGGCACGTTCCCACAACGTGCGCGCTTGGTTTTCATCGGCACTTTCCAGTGCCCCGGCAGACGTGGCAGTTCTCCACGCTCGTGCGCCATGTGATCGAACCGTCGTTCTCTTTCTGCGGCCGCTCGTAGGTGACTTCGCCCGATCCGGCACAGTGGCCGCACACCGGGAGATCGTCCTTGTTCTCCACTGAGACCCGTCCCTGGAAGACCGACCGCGACATTGCCGCCACCAGCATTCCGTACGGACGGAGTCGCAGTCCATGATTCCCGTTGAGGTGCCGCACCCGTGCGAAATGACACGCCGTTGATCAGAACACCGGTCCGTCTCGTCTCTCACAGCGGGTAGACCGGTCCGCAGAATGCCGGTGGCCGGCCGCCGTTGCTGCCGGGCCGTTCGCGGTGGCGTCTGGTCGGCTGGTGTGCGGGATGGTCGCGCTGATGCCGCGCAGGGCAGATGGACCCGGTTTGCGCGACAGGAGTGGCCTTGTCGGCGCCTACCCGGACCGGTCGGGTACGAGGTCGTCCCGGCACTGTCAGGGCAGCGCGATGTCCTTTCGACACAGCCCGCAACTGCCGGGTCACCGCGGTGACCGGCGGACACGCTGGTGCCCCTCACCTTTGGAGGGCCCCACTCGTCCGTGCGATTGACACGGCCGCTTCATCGTGAGACATACTGTCTCGTGAACGAGTCATAGTGTCTACCGCACGGGAGTCCTCTCGTGGCCGTCCTTCTTCACCGGCTCGGTCGGTTCGCGTTTCGTCGTCGTCGGCTGGTCGTCGTGCTGTGGTTGCTCCTTCTGGGGGTGACCGGTGTCGGAGCTGCGACGGTGTCCGGGACCACCACCAACACCTTCTCGATCCCCGGCACGGAGGCGCAGCGGGCGATGGATCGGCTTGCCGAGCGCTTCCCCGAGGCGGCTGTGGACGGCGCCACCGCCCGCATCGTGTTCGCCGCGCCCGGTGGTCGGACACTGAACGGTGCCGCTGAGCGGGCCGCCATCGAGCGTGTGGTTCGCGATCTGCGGAGTGTCCCCCGGGTGGCGGACGTCGCCGCGCACACGGTGAACCCCAGCGGCACCATCGCCTTCACCCAGGTCACCTACAAGGTCGCGGCACCCGACCTCACCGGCGCCGACCGTCAGGCGCTGAAGCGGGCGGTGGAGCCCGCCCGGGCCGCCGGGCTGACGGTGGAGATGGGCGGTGAGGCTGCCGAAGAGTCTGCGGAGCAGAGCCTGACCGAGGCGATCGGCCTGGTCGTGGCCGGGATCGTCCTGGTCGTCACGTTCGGGTCGATGGTCGCCGCCGGGCTGCCGCTGCTGACGGCGGTCCTCGGTATCGCCATCAGCGTGACCGGGGTGACGGCGGCCACCGGGTTCGTCGACCTCAACGCCTCCACCCCGACCCTCGCGCTCATGCTCGGGCTGGCGGTGGCCATTGACTACTCGCTGTTCATCGTCTCCCGCTACCGCCACGAACGCGCGTCCGGCCACGACGGCCCGGAGGCCGCCGGACGGGCGCTCGGCACCGCCGGATCGGCCGTCGTGTTCGCCGGGCTCACCGTCGTCATCGCGCTGGCCGCGCTGGCGGTGGTGGGCATCCCGGTCCTCACCCAGATGGGACTGGCCGCCGCGGTCACCGTGGTCGTGGCCGTGCTCATCGCGCTGACCCTGATCCCAGCACTGCTGGGCTTCGCCGGACAGCGGGTGCTGCCGAGGCGCCGTCCGGACACCGGCGGCATGGGGACGCGCTGGGCGCGCGGTGTCACCCGGCATCCGGTGCTCGCTCTGGCCGCCGGGGCGGCCGGTCTCCTCGTCGTCGCGGTGCCGGCGCTCGATCTGCGGCTCGGCCTGCCCGACGACGGAACCGCGCCCGCCGACACCACCCAGCGCAAGGCCTACGACCTGCTCGCCGACGGGTTCGGGGAGGGCTTCAACGGCCCGCTGATCCTGGTGGTGGACGTCGCCACCAGCGGAGACCGGGCCGGGGCGGTGCGCCAGGTGTCCGGGGCGGTGTCCCGGCTCGGTCACACCGCCACCGTCACCCGGCCCACCTTCAACCGGGCTGGAGACACCGCGCTGCTCACGGTCATCCCGGACGGGGGACGAGCAGCCGGGCGACCGAGGAGCTCGTCTCGCAGATCCGCGCTCAGGCGGTCCGGATCCGGGCCGAGACCGGTGCGGACATCGCCGTGACCGGTCAGACGGCGCTCAATATCGACATGTCCGCCAAGCTCGGGGATGCGTTCACGCCCTATCTCGGCATCGTCGTCGGCCTGGCGTTCCTGCTGCTCACACTGGTCTTCCGGTCGATTCTGGTGCCGTTGACGGGTGCGCTGGGGTTCCTGCTCAGCGTCGCGGCGACGTTCGGCGCGGTGGTCGCGGTGTTCCAGTGGGGGTGGCTGGGGGACGAGTTCGGTGCCCACGGCCCGATCCTCAGCGCTATACCGATCTTCCTGGTCGGTGTCGTGTTCGGGCTGGCCATGGACTACCAGGTGTTCCTCGTCAGCAGAGTCCGCGAAGGGCACGCGCATGGTGAGGACCCGTCCACGGCCGTCCGCACGGGCGTCGGGCACGGAGCGCGGGTGATCTCGGCTGCCGCGATCATCATGGTGGCCGTCTTCTCCGGCTTCATGCTCTCCCCGGACCCAATGGTCGAGTCGATCGGCTTCGCCCTGGCCGCCGCGACCCTGTTCGACGCCTTCGTCGTCCGGATGACGGTCATGCCGGCCGTCCTGCACCTGCTCGGCCGCACCGCCTGGTGGCTGCCCGCGGGGCTCGACCGGATCCTGCCCGACATCGACGTCGAAGGCGCCCGGCTCACCGCCGGCCGCACGGACGACCAGCGGCAACCTCACACCACCCCCGTTTGAGGCGCGTCCGCCGTGCGCGACCTCCGCAAGTTCCGTATCTGCCCGGACGGAGTGCCATGAAGAAGACCCTGTCTGACACGCAGCACGACATGACCGGCAAGACCGTGGTGATCACCGGCGCCAGCTCCGGCATCGGCGCCGCCGCGGCCCGCCGGTTGGCCGCGCAGGGAGCCAACGTGCTTCCCGGCGGACGCTCACCCGAGCGCACCGCGGCGATCGCCGCCGAGATCGGAGCCGAGCCGCTCATCGCCGACTTCGCCGATCTGACGCAGGTCCGGCGGCTCGCCGGCGAACTGCTGGACCGGTGCGAGCGGATCGACGTCCTGGCCAACAACGCCGGCGGGCTGGTCTCCCAGCGCCAGGACACCCGGGACGGCCACGAACTCACCTTCCAGGCCAATCATCTGGCGCCGTTCCTGCTCACGATGCTGCTCCTGCCGCGCCTTCGGGAAGGCGGCCGGGCGACGCCGGCCCGCGTGGTGACGACCTCCAGCCTGGGCAACCGGTTCGGGCGTCTCAAGCTCGACGACCTGGAGTGGCGGCGGCGCCGCTACGGCGGCGGGTGGATCTGCTACCCAGTTCGTCGGCAGTGCTCCGGCTTTCAGGCCGGGGGTGAAGCGGACCCTCTGGCGTAGCGGGGCAGGGAAAGCTGGATCGCTCCGGGCGGTCCAGTGTCTGCCTGGTTCAGACCGGGCGGTTGTGCTGCTCGATGTACTGGCGCAGGACGCTGATCGGCGCTCCGCCCACGCTCCCGGCGAAGTAGGAGCCCGACCACAGCTTGTTCGCCCGGTAGTAGTGGCGGGTCGGCTCGGGGAACTCCTGTCGCAGCCGCCGGGAGGACACCCCCTTTCAGCGAGTTGACGAGCCGGGACAGGGCGACCTTCGGCGGGAAGTGCACCAGCAGGTGCACGTGGTTGGCCTCGCCGTTGAACTCGGCCAGTTCGCACTCGAAGTCCGCGCAGACGTTGCGCATGCCATGCGCTTCAGATGCGTTCCGGTGAACACCGGATGCCGGAACTTGGTCACGAAAACCAAAAGGGGCGTGCAGAGCGAAAATACAGTGTCTACCAGCTCTGATATCTCCCAGTTCAGCCATAAACCAAGGGTAAGCATCGGTAAAATTGTGGCGTGCAGCTCCGGTACAACTACCGCCTCTACCCGACACCAGGCCAGCGTCAAGCCCTGGCCAAGGCGTTCGGGTGCGCGCGGGTGGTGTACAACGACGCCCTGCGCGCACGGCAGCAAGCCCTCGCGGCCGGGCTGCCGTACATCTCCGATGCCGAGCTGTCCACGAGGGTCATCACCGAGGCGAAGAAGATCCCGCAGCGCGCCTGGCTGGGCGAGGTGTCGGCGGTGGTGCTGCAGCAGGCGCTGGCCGATCTGAACACCGCCTACCGGAACTTTTTCGCCTCCGTCACCGGCAAGCGGAAAGGACCGAAGGTCGCTCCGCCTCGGTTCAAGTCCCGCAAGGACAACCGGCAGGCGATCCGGTTCACCCGCAACGCCCGGTTCCAGGTCACGGCGGGCGGCGAACTGCGCCTGCCGAAGATCGGCGACCTGAAGGTGAAGTGGTCCCGGGATCTGCCCGCCGAACCGTCCAGCGTGACGGTGGTCAAGGACGCGGCCGGGCGGTACTTCGCCTCCTTCGTCGTCCAAACCCCCAGCCAGCCGCTACCGGAAACGACCGCCGAGGCCGGTATCGACCTGGGGCTGACGCATTTCGCGGTGCTGTCGGACGGCCGGAAGATCGCCAACCCGCGGTTCCTGCGCCGCGCCGAACGACGGTTGCGCAAGGCGCAGCAGGCCCTGTCACGCAAGCAGAAGGGCAGCGCGAACCGGGCCAAGGCCCGCGCCCGCGTTGCGAAGGCGCACGCTCGTGTCGCGGACGCGCGACGGGACTTTGCGCACAAGCTCTCCACGAGCATCATCCGCGAGAACCAAGCGGTGTATGTGGAGGATTTTGCGGTGTCCGGTCTCGGGCGTACCCGGCTCGCCAAGAGCGTGCACGACGCGGGCTGGTCTGCGTTTGTGGCGATGCTGGAGTACAAGGCCGCCCGGTACGGCCGGACGCTGGTCACGATCGGCCGTTTCGAGCCCACCTCGCAGGTCTGCTCGACCTGCGGTGTGCTCGACGGCCCCAAACCCCTGCACGTCCGCTCGTGGACGTGCACGGCCTGCAGCGCCGTGCACGACCGGGACGTCAACGCCGCACGCAACATCCTCGCCGCCGGGCGGGCGGAGAGGCCAAAACGCCTGTGGAGACCGGGTAAGACCACCGCTTGCAGTGGCGCAGGTCGCTGAAGCAGGAACCCACCGAGGTGCCGCATGAGCGGCACGGCAGGAATCCCCGCCCTTCAGGCGGGGAGGACGTCAATCCACCACCAAGCTGATGAACATCATGTCACCCGCGAACTGGTCCGCCGCTACCCGGAAGTCGCGGCCTACTCGTTCCACCCCGCCGCGGACGTCCGCGGCCCGCGCGGACCGGAAACGACCTATCCCCGGTTCGCCCAGGACTCCCGGGTGAGTCCCCTGTTCGACATGCCGCTGCTGCGCCGGTTCCGGCTCACCTCAGAGGACGGCGCGAAACCACTGGTCTGGCTCGCGTCCGCCCCCGAGGTACCGGCCCCGAACGGTACCTACTTCCATGGATTCCATCCCGGGAAGACCAACCCTCAAGCCGACGATCCCGTCCTGGCCGAACGGCTCTGGGACGTCTCCGCCGAGTTCGTCGAGGAGTTCGTCCGCGACGCCGACGTCGGTCGGTGACCCCGCCCACCCGCCGATACGCTATGCGCCGATGGCGAGGAACCCTGCAATGCGCGACCACGTCGCGGCCGGCCTGCTCGAGGTCGCCGCGAGGGTGCTCGCCGAGCGCGGCGAACAGGCCAGCATGATCGACATCGCCGCGGCCGCCGGTGTGGCGCGGGCAACGCTCTACCGGTACTTCCCCAACCGCGACGCGCTGCTGCGGGCGCTGACGGATGCGGCGCTGGGCGAGCTCGCCGAGCGCATCGCCGACGCCCGGCTGGACGCCGTCCCGGTGCCCGAGGCCGTGGCCAGGCTGACCCGCGCCATGGTCGGCGCCGCCGCCAAATACCGCGGTCTGGTGATCTTCAACAAGCCACCGGACATGGCGCGGGAGGCCGATCACGCCTTGACCGCACCCATCGGCGAGCTGTTCGAACGCGGCGCCGCCGAGGGAACGTTCCGCCCGGATCTGTCGACCAGGACGCTGATCGAGGTTTACGCGGGCCTGCTGGAAGGCTCGGTCATCCGCGTCCTGCGGGGTCGCCTCGGTGTCGAAGAGGCCAGTGCGGCCGTCACGAAGATCTTTTTGGAAGGCGCCCTCGCCTGCCCGGAGGCCTGAACCACGAACACCCGCCGCTTTCTCCTGGGCCACGGTGCAGCGGAACGCACGCGTGCACGCGTGCGTTCCGCTGCACCGCCGCAACCGGCCGCCCGCCCATCGGGACCGATGGCCGAGCGGACAGCGGGCTTGTGGTGGCGGGTGGGTGCGGCTCGGTGGCGCTCGGGGCGGCTGGGGCCGCACTCCAGGGCATGGCGGCCCCGGTGGTCGGCCGGGTCGAAGGCGGAAGGTGACCTCCATGTGCATGCCGCGCCGCCGTTCCAGTTCGGCTGGATACAGCGGGTTGGCCTGGGGGCTGAGGGCCGACGGGCAACACGGTCCGGCCGTAGCGGCTGGGGGCGGTGTTGGGTGGGTGGGGCCGGTCGGTCAGGGGGTGCGTTTCCAGAAGGGGCGCTTTGAGCGGGGTTTCTGGCCGGTGATGTCGGTCAGGACCGTGATGGTCCGGTTCCAGAGTTGCTGGAGGCCGGGGGCGTCGAGCGGGGTGCGGACGGCGTGCAGGTCGTTGATCAGTGCCGACAGGGCGCTGACGTCGGTGCCGCCGGATTCGAGGCGTGGAACGGCTGCCTCCAGAAAGGCCAGCAGTTCGGCCAGTAGGGCCTGGTCGGCGTGGGGGGCCGAGGTCAGCCGCCGCAGGTAGTCGGCGAGCCGTTCCCGTGTCTCGTCAAGTTCGGGTGTGTCGGTGCGGGCGGCGCGTCGGCGTGGGACGGGGTTGGGAGCGGACCTCGCGCGCCTCGGTCGTGCCTTGGCCGGCATGTAGGCGCTGCTCGGCGCGACGGGAGGCGGGCCCGCGTATGCGGGTGGGGGCCCTGCGGGTGCCGGTGGGGCCCCTGCGGGTGCGGGTCCGGCAGGTGGGGCGCCGGCGGGTGGGAGGGGGCCTCCGGGGCCGGGGATCGCGGCGCTGTAGGCGGCCATCGGGGCGGCGGGGGCGGACCAGCCTGCCGGGAGTTCGACCGGCTGCACCACGTGGTGGGGGGCTCCCCCTTCGGCCACGACTCGGCTGTCCACCGCGACGAACGCGGTGAAGCGGCACAGGACACCGAAGCGAAGGGAAGTGTCAACGATCTGGCGTTCGAAGTCGGCGGAGCCGGAGACGAGGTAGCGGTCTTCGAGGTCCCGCAGGTGGGCGCGGGCCCAGAGGGAGACGACGGCGCCGTCGGATGAGACGACGCCGGTGGAGCGCAGCCGCCATGCTGCGCCCTCGGGCGTCACGCCGTGCACGGTCAGGCTTCCTCGGGGCGGGCCTTGGAACCGGCCCGAGATCACCAGCGGTACGCCCGGGTACAGGGCGCCGAGGCGGCTCGGGGTCACGGTGTCGGGGACGAGGCGCAAACCCTCGGGGACCAGACGCAGATCTGTCACCAGCGGGGCGCCGACGCGGTGATGGATGTGTTCCATCGCCTCGTCCAGCCGGCGCTCCGACTCGACCAGCTCGCAATGCCCCTGGCCGACATGCGCGAGCCGGTGCAGGAAGCCCGCGTTGACGGCCTGGTCGATGCCGACGGTGTGCACCCGGATGCCGTGCAGCCGGGGCCCCAGGTGGGCGAGGATCTGGTCTTCGTTGCCGACCTGGCCGTCGGTGATCAGAATCAGCACCCGGTCGTCGGATCCAGAGTCGCGCAGCAGGTCGCACGCGTTCGTGAGCGGGCCGATCATCTCGGTGCCGCCGCGCGCCTCGAGTGTGGCGAGGAACTCGACCGCCCGGAACCGGTTGCGGTCGGTGCCCGGCAGCAGACCCCGGCCCAGGTGCGGGGGACGTTCCACTACGTTGTCGAACGCCAGCACGGCGAAGTTGTCGGTGCTGCGGAGGGTGTCGACGATCCGGGCGGCCGCGCGCCTGGCCGCGACCATCTTCCAACCGTGCATGCTGCCGGACCGGTCCAGAACGAGCACGACGTCGCGCGGCCGGGGACGGTGCCGTCCGGTCGGCAGGACGGTCAGCGTGAACGTGCCCTCGTCGGTCTCTTCGTCCGGAACCAGCGTCAGCGAGGCGGTCTCCTGCGGTGCGTAGGAGAGGCGCAGGAGGAAATCGCGGTCGAGCCGTTCGCCGGGGCGGAGCCGGATGGTGGTGCGCTCGCCTTCGCTCTCCTCGGCGACCACGTGCAGGGCGGACCGGATCTCGGTGAGCGGCAGGTCGGCCGGATCCACGTCCACGCTGATCGACAGGCGGACCGGGTTGGGGAAGCCGGGCAGCAGCACCGGAGGGCTGATCCGGGACGCGTCGGGGACCGCGTCGGTGTCGGATGCCACACCGTCTCCGACCGGGGGCTCGTCCAGCGGCGTGCCGGGGATGTAGCGGGGGGCGACGACGAGCGGGAAGCGGAAGGTCGCCTGGCCGTCCTCGTAGGGGAGCGGCTGGTTCAAGGCCAGCCGGATGGTGACGCGCTCGCCGGGCAGGATGTTGCCCACCCGCATGGTGAACACGTCGGGGCGGTCCTCCTCGGCGATGGCGGCCCGCCGGCCCGCGGCGATGGCGGCGTCGTAGTCGCGGCGCGCCTGCTCCCGTTCCTTGAGCACTCCCTCGACGACCCGGTCGGCGGCCTCCATGCGCAGCGCGGTGACCGCGGCGCGGTCCGGCAGCGGGAAGACGTAGGTGGCCTCCAACGGCACGTCGAACGGGTTGCGGAACCCCTGCGTCAGCTCGATTCCCGCGGCCAGCCCGGTGATCGAGGCCTTGATGTCGACGGAGTCGAGCGGCAGGTTCCCCCGTTCGGTGGCCAGCGCGCCGAGCCCGCCCTCGGGATCCGGTGGCGCCGAGGAGTCGGGCAGGGGACTGATGTGCACGGTCACTGAGGCCTCCCGGAGGGGTCGATGTGCGTGTCCAAGGGGGCGAGCAGCCCGCGGCGCCGCAACTCGTCGAGCAGCGGACGGGAGGCGTCCGCGATCGCGGCGAGGTCGTCCTGGCTGAGCGTCGGGGCGTCGAGCAACACGGTGAGGCCGGGGGCCAGGCGCACGCCCTGGACGAGCGAGGCGTGTTCGTGCCCGACCGGGCCTGCGGCGGTGTCGTCCAGCGGTGCCGCGTTACCGCTCGGCACCGTTGCGGCCGTGGCGGTGCGGTCTTGGTGTGAGTCGTGCCCTGTGGCGGGCGAGGAGGGCACGTCGAGGGATGAGGCGGTGGGCCGGGCAGCCCCTGGTGCCCCTGCGGGCGCGGCACCCCTCTGCGGTCGGGCGATGCCTGGGGACGGGGCGCCCTTCCGCTTGACAGGCGAGTCGGCGCGGTCGCTCCCGGTTGCCGCGGATGCGGCGACGTGGCCGCGGCGGCTGGTCGTGGCCGCGGGCGCCGGGCTCGGTGGGGAGGGCGGGGCGCCCGTATCCGGGGCGTGGCGGATGTCGGCTCTCCAGGCCACGTCCGCGGGAGTGCCGGGGGCGGCCGGGCGGGTGGCCCAGAAGCGGCTTGGCGGCGGGGTTTCCTTCGTCGTCTCGGTGTCGGTCGGCGCCTCGGGGAGTTGGGCGATCGCGCGCAGGGTGTCGTCGGTGGCGCCCGCCAGTTCGAGTTGGATCTCGGCGATCGTGCGGCCGGCCGCCTGGCGCCGCTTGACGGCCACGATCTGCAGCAGGTGCCGCTGGCCGTACAGGGCGGTGCGGCCGCGGCGTCCGAGTGGCGGGTCGACCAGTCCGATCGTGGTGTACCAGCGGATCAGCCGTTCGTTGGGCAGGTCGCGCACCCGGCCGCTGACCTGCAGCGGATCGCCCGCCGACAGGGCGGCGGCGGCCCGCTCGGCCAGTTCGTTGATCGTCCAGGTGCCTGCCATGGTCCGATGATGACACTGTCATCGTGACACTGTCAACATCGTCTCGGTTCGGATCATGGGCGGTTCGGGCGGCCGTGTTGTCGGCGGTCCGCGTGCGGTCCGCCAGGCTCAGAATTGTTGCCGTATGACGGTATTTCGATGATTTTTGGTTGAGTGTCGGCTGTGTCGTTCAGGAAAAGTATGTAGGGCGCTTCGTGCTGTTCGCGAGTAATTGACTATGGGGGCTCTTGATCTCCCTATGTCGTTATTACTTTGCGCGCTTGCGGAGTTGCGCTTCGCTACACCTGGCAGGTGGTGGGGGGTGGGGTGGAGGCGGTCAATGCTGGCATTGCGCACTAGTAGTGGCGATCTGGTGGAAATTGGTCGGGGTGCCTGGGTTCGGCTATTCCGATCTTGTGGAATCGGGGGTGGAGGGGGTGCGCAACACTTACCTTGCAGGGTATGGACGACCGTCTATTGGTCGAGGCCCTGCGTGTACGGGACCCGGCCGCACTGGCGGCGGTGTACGACGCCTACGCCGGACGCCTTTACGAATACTGCTGGGCCCGCCTGCGCGACCGGGACGCCGCGCAGGCGGCGTTGCAGGACTCGTTCATCGTGGCCGAGGCGCACATCGGGCGGCTGCGCGACGCCGACCGGTTCTGCGCCTGGCTCTACGCCATCGCCCGGTTGGAGTGCGCGCGCCGTATGCCCGGCCGCGACCAGCCGCCCGACCTGCCCGTTGCCAGCCATGACCAGGACGACGTCGACCAGCGTGTGATGGCGTGGCAGGCCGTCCAGGCACTGGAGCCGCTCAGCCGGGAGTTGCTCGACCTGCGGGTGCGGCACCAATTGCCGGTGTCCGCCTTGGCGGCGGTGGTCGGGCTCTCCAACAAGGAGGTAGAGGGCCGTCTCCAACGCGCCCACGCCGAATTGGAGGCGGCTGTGGCCGCTGAGATCCTCGCCCACAAGGGCCCGTATGGCTGCGCCGAACGCGGGGCGTTGCTGCGGCAGCGACGTGGACCCTTCACGGGGAATCTCAACGAGCGGCTTTTGCGGCACGCCCGCGAATGCGACGCGTGCCAGGCCCTGGGGCCTCGCACGGTGTCGGCGGTGAAGGTGTTCGGCCTGCTGCCAAGGGTGCGCCCGCCTGCGTCCCTACGGGCACGGGTGATGGCCTGCTTCCACGACCCCGAGCTGGTGGGGTACCGGTTGTTCGTCGCGACGCGCGTCGGCGCGTTCGGCCCGGCGGGCTTTCCCAAGCAGTCGCGCCATTTCGCCTCTTCGCCGCGGAGAGCACGGTGGTGGCGCCGTGCCGCGGGGCGCATTCCGTATGTGGGGCGGCGGCCGGCGGTGGGGCGTGCAGCGGCGGCCGCGGCGCTGGTCGCGGTGCTGCTGGGAGGCGGCGGGTTCGTCTTCTACCGGCTGACCGCAGCACAGGACGATACGGGGACGGCGGCGTCCGGGGGCTCCCCGCGTCCGTCGGTGCCGTCCGCGTCGCCGTTGCCCACGATCGGCAGGCCGTCGCCGGGGGCGGATGTCGGAAGCGCACCCGTGTCGGCGACCTTCCCGCTTGGCGCGCGCGTCTCCGCCGCCCCGCCCACCGCACTGGTGAACATGCCGGGGGTGCGCTTGGTGGACTACGAGGACCCCCGCAGCCGACCCGCCGGCCTGACGGTGGCGCCTCTCTACCTCGACCTGGCAGGGGCCGCGCGCGGCACACTGCACCTGACCGCTGAGGGCGGTCCGGTGGACTGGCGTGCGAAGCCATGGGGACCCATACGGCTCGGCCGGACCTCCGGACGCATCGCCGCTGGGCGCACCATCACGCTCGACGTGGTCGTCACCAGGTCCGGCGGCTCCGCAGGGGAAGGCGGCGTCGTCTTCGCACCCGGCGGAGTGGGGGTGCGCGTCACATGGCGTCCGCCGGCCCCGCCCGACCCGACGAACCCTCCGGGGCCCGGCGGCGCCGATCCCACGGTGTCGGTGCCGCAGCCGTCTCCTTCTGCGCCGCCCTCTTCGGATCGGACTCCGCCGGCCTCTCCCCTCTCGGAGACGAGCACGCCGTCTTCTCCCTCGTCCCGTGAGCCTGACTCGCCGCCGCCTTCCGAAGGAACACCGCTACCGCAGGGCTCCGGCACCTGATCAGGTAGGAAGGTGCCGCGCCGCGTTCGGCCGGGATTCGTGTCCGGTGGGGCGACGCGGGGCAAAAGGTCATGGCGTGTGCACAGTGATCGCTTAGAGTAGTGATCTCTGTGGCCTGAGTGACCGACCCGCACCCAGGGGGTTGCGTCCTCGCGTCGATGATCACGGTGGGGGGGACCGTGTTTCTGCGAACGCGTGCAGGGCGGCGGCCGTCAGCGCGCCGGTGGAGTGCGGCCAAGCGCCTGATGTCCCTGGGCGGCGTCACCGTCCTCGCGGTGACGGGTGCACCGCCCGTTCTCGGGGTCGAGGCTGCTTCGGCGGCGGCCGCGACCACGCCCGGGGCGGCGATGGCCGATCCGGTGCCGGACGCCCGCGACGTGGAGGGGGCCAGGCGCCGCGCGGAAGAACGCGCCGACGAGGTGGCCCGGACCAAGGTGCGGTATGCGCAGGCCGCAGGGAAGCTCGACCGGCTCTCCGCCGCAGCCGCGCTCGCCGTGGAGCGCTACAACAGAGAGCAGGTCGAACTGTCCAGGGCGGTCGCGGCCCACCGGGACGCCCTGGCGCGCCTGGCCGAGTCCGAACGCAGGTACGCGCAGGCGCGTTCCGACCTGGCCGCGTTCGCCGCCAAGGCGTACCAGGCCAACACCGGGTACAACGCCTGGCCGTCGGTCGTCGCCGGGGGCGGCGGGCCGCAGGGCTTCATGGACCGCGCCGGCCTCCTGGAAATGCTCGCGCGCCGCCGTGCGGGGCTCCTCCAGGCGTTGGAGGCCGCCCGCAACGTCGCCGGAGTGTTCCGTGCCCAGGCCCGGTCGGCGCTGGCCGAGCAGAACGCGGCGACCCAGCGGGCGATGCAGGCCCGCCGTGCGGCCGAACAGGCCGTGGAGCGGCAGCAGGAGGCAGTCCGGGAGATCGGCGCGGAGAAACGGCGCCTGGAACGCGAACTCGGCATCGCCCGGGAACGCGCCGACGAACTGGCTCGCCGCCGTCGCCAGGCGCTGGCGGCCGCCGACGCCGCGGGGGCCGGCCTGCACGGGAGCCGCGCACGGGCGTCGGTCGTGGTCCGGGCCGCGCTTCGCTGGCTGGGCACGCCGTACTCGTGGGGCGGCGGCACCGTCCACGGGCCCAGCTACGGCATCGCGCACGGCTCCCGCATCCACGGATTCGACTGCTCGGGGCTGGCGATGTACGCGTGGGCCCAGGCGGGCGTGCAGCTCGACCACTGGACCGGCACGCAGTGGACCTCGGGGCCGCACATCCCCTTGAACCGCCTTCGCCCCGGTGACCTGGTGTTCTACGCGTACAACACCGCCGACCCGGACACCATCCACCACGTCGGGGTGTACATCGGCAAGGGCCGCATGGTGGAGGCCCCCTATACGGGGGGCAGGGTGCGCATCTCCAGCATCTGGCGTCCGGGGCTCATCGGCGCCACCCGTCCAGGCGGGTGAGCCGCAGCGCCCCGCGAGCCCCCGGCGACGGCGGCGGGGGCGGGGCGACGGCGTGGTCACGGCCGGAAGGCGGCGGGAGCGGATCGGCGCCGTCCGGCCTGCCCCGCCCAGCCGGCAACGGCTCGGGTCAGCGACCGGGCACGGCGGTCAGTGGCCGCCCTTGTGGGCGCCCTGGGCGGCGGCGCGCTTGAGGGAGCGTTCGATCTCGGCCTCGGCCTCGACGCGGCCCACCCAGCTGGCGCCCTCGACGGACTTGCCGGGCTCCAGGTCCTTGTAGACCTCGAAGAAGTGCTGGATCTCCAGGCGGTCGAACTCCGGCACGTGGTGGATGTCGCGCAGGTGCTCCATGCGCGGATCGGTGGCCGGGACGCACAGGACCTTGTCGTCGCCCCCCGCCTCGTCCGTCATGCGGAACATCCCGACGGCGCGGCAGCGGATCAGACAGCCGGGGAACGTCGGCTCCTGCAGCAGCACCAGGGCGTCCAGCGGGTCGCCGTCCTCGCCCAGGGTGTCCTCGATGAACCCGTAGTCGGCCGGATACTGCGTCGAGGTGAACAGCATCCGGTCCAGGCGGATACGACCGGTCTCGTGGTCCACCTCGTACTTGTTCCGCTGACCCTTCGGGATCTCAATGGTGACGTCGAAGTCCACGATGTCCTCCGCTCCCTGCGCCGTCGCAGTCAATAGTCTTTCGGGAGCCCGGGCGGGCGAGGGCGGCCCGCACGGGATGGTGTTCCCTTATACAAGGATGTCGCACGTTGGTGGGTGCTGAGGGGGAGAGGGGGGCGGTCACGTGCCGAAACGCACGCGCGCCCTGGTCATGGTCACACTTTCCCTCCTACACGTCTCGACGGCGGGCGCGGGCATGGCAGTGGCCAAACTCACACCCGACCGGCGCTTGTCCCCCCAGTCACCCGGCGTTGCCGAACGCGAGCCGGTGCGCACGTCCGCCACCGTCCGACCGGCCGGGGCCGCCGCAGGCGCGGCGGACGCCACCGTGCTGGGACGACGGCTCGCCGGGCTGCTCGACGGCTCGCCGACCCCCACCAACGCGGTCGTGATCGACGCCCGTACCGGCCGGCAGCTGTTCGACCAGAACGGCGACCGACCCGCCACGCCCGCGTCCACCACCAAGCTGGCCACGTCCGTCGCGGCGCTGGCCGCGCTCGGACCCGAGCACCGGATCACCACCAAGGTCGTACGAGGCGGCGGCGGGGTCGTGCTGGTCGGCGGCGGGGATCCTACATTGACCGCGCTTTCCGCGCCCGCCGGGCGGGGGCGGCCGGCATTCGCTTCGCTGGCCGATCTCGCACGTCAGACGGCCGCGGCCCTCAAGGCGTCCGGTACGCGTCGTGTGCGCGTGGACTACGACGCGACCGCCTACCAGGGCCCGCGCACCGCCGCGGGCTGGAAGCCCAATTACCTGCCGGACGGCGAGATCGCCCCCGTGAGCGCGCTCACTGTGGACGAGGGCAGGGCCGCGCCCGGCACGCAGACCAAGACCCGTGTGGGCGACCCGCCCGCCGCAGCCGCCGCCGCGTTCGCCCGGCTGCTCGCCCGTTACGGCGTCGCCGCCACCCGGGGGCGCCCCAGCAGGGCGCCCGAGGACGCCGACCAGCTCGGCGCCGTGCAGTCCCCGCCGTTGTCGGCGCTGGTGGAGCATCTGATGACCGACAGCGACAACGACGTCGCCGAGGCGGTGGCCCGTCAGGTGGCGATGAACAGGGGCTATCCACCCTCCTTCGCCGGGGGCGCCCAGGCCGTCGTGGAGGTTCTCGGCGAACTCGGCGTGTCCGCCGGGGTGGAGGTCAACGACGGAAGCGGGCTGTCCACGGAGAACCGGATCACGCCGATCGCGCTGGCGCGGCTGGTCGCCCTCGCCGCATCGGACGACCATCCCCAGCTGCGTGCGGCGATCACCGGCATGCCGGTGGCGGGGTTCTCCGGAACCCTGTCCCCTCCCCGCTACATGACGCCCTCCAGTGCGGCGGGCGCGGGCCTGGTCCGGGCCAAGACGGGGACGCTCGCGGGCGTCAGCACCCTGGCCGGATACGCCTACGACGCCGACGGGCGCCTGCTGGCGTTCGCGTTCATGGCGGGGGACGGGACGGGCGAGGTCGATCCCTCCCGTTTGGACGCCCTCGCCGCCGTCGTCGCCTCCTGCGCCTGCACCTGACCCGTGTCGGGGGCACGCCCGCGCGCGCTTGGGGCCGTCACCGGTGCACGCCCGCCCGCATGCACCCGCGCTTGGAGGCGGCCGGGGGGTGGAGTACGCGGTTCTCCGAGGGTATGGATGTGGTCGTACGGGAGATAACGGAATCGGTTGTTCGTTGAACGATCTGCAGGGGCGCTCAGGCGCCGGGGTCGAAACGTACGGTGGAGTACATGAGCGCCTCAATGATCGATTGGAACCTCGCGGTGCAGACCGGCACGCGGCTCGTCCGGCCGGGGCCGCAGGTCGGGCAGGCCGAGGCGCGCGAGGTGGTCGCGGAACTGCGCGAGCTGTCCCGCGTTGCGCACGGGCACGTCGGCGAGTTCACCGGCATGCGGGCGGAGGCCGCGCCCGCCCCGGCGACGATCGTGGACCGGCCCGGCTGGATCCGAGCGAACGTGGACGGCTTCCGGGTGGTGCTCGAACCCCTCATGGAGCAGATGGCCGAGCGCCGCGGGACGGGGCTGCTCGGCAGCGGGAGCGCGGGCGTCGTGGTGCAGGCCGTGGGCTCCCGCGTGACCGGCATGCAGGTCGGCGCGATACTCGCGTACATGGCGAGCCGGGTGCTGGGCCAGTACGAGCTGTTCCTGCCTCCGGACCCGTCCGGCCGTGCGCCCAGCGGAAGGCTCACCCTCGTCGCCCCCAACATCGTCCAGGTGGAGCAGGAGCTCGGCGTGGACACGCGGGACTTCCGCCTCTGGGTGTGCCTGCACGAGGAGACGCACCGCGCCCAGTTCACCGGGGTTTCGTGGCTGCGCGAGTACGTCCAGGACCAGATGACCAAGTTCCTGCTCGCCTCCGACCTCGACCCCGGGGCGCTGCTGGAGCGGCTGAGGGACGCGGCCGACGCGATCGCCGACGCCGTGCGCGGCGGTGACTCCAGCCTGATCGACGCGATCCAGAGCCCCGAGCAGCGGGAGATCCTCGACCGGCTCACCGCCGTGATGACGCTGGTCGAGGGGCACGGCGACTACGTCATGGACGCGGTCGGCCCCGAGGTGGTGCCGTCCGTGCAGCAGATCCGCGCCAAGTTCCAGCGGCGCCGCGAGGGCGGCACCCGCATGGACAAGACCCTCCGGCGGCTGCTCGGCATCGACCTGAAGATGCGGCAGTACGCCGAAGGGGCGAGGTTCGTCCACCGGGTGGTGGCCGAGGTGGGCATGGACGGCTTCAACCGGGTGTGGGAATCGGCCGAGACGCTGCCCACCCACGAGGAGATCAAGGAGCCGGCACTGTGGATGGACCGGGTGCTGGGCCCCAGAGCCATCGAGGCGACGACTCCCGATGCGCAGACCCCCGAGGCCGACAGGGCGTGAGCGCGGCCATCTCGTACGGCCCCGGGCGCTCCACCTGCGGGCGGTAGGGGCGATGGGGCCTGACCCGGCCGTTGCGGCGGTCCGTGTGGCGGTGCGGCGCGCCCTCGATGCGCTGCCGCCCCACCGCATGGTGCTCGTCGCCTGCAGCGGCGGCGCCGACTCGCTCGCGCTGGCGGCGGCGCTGGCGTTCGAGGCCCCCCGGGCGGGACGTCCGGCGGGGGGCGTCACAATTGACCACGGCCTGCAGGAGGGCTCGGCCGTGCGCGCGGAGAAGGTCGTCAGGGCGATGGCGGACCTCGGGCTCGACCCGGCGGGGGCGGTGACCGTCACGGTGGGGAACCGCGGGGGGCCCGAGAACGCCGCCAGGGACGCCCGGTACTCCGCGCTCGACGAGACCGCCGCCAACCTGGCGGCGGCCGCCGTGCTGTTGGGGCACACCAGGGACGACCAGGCCGAGACCGTCCTCATGGGGCTCGCCCGAGGCTCAGGAGCCCGTTCGCTCGCGGGCATGCCCGCCTCGTTCGTCCGCACCCGTGAGGCGCGGGAGATCCGCTACGTGCGGCCGCTTCTGGACATCGACAGGGCCACCACGCGAAGGGCGTGCCTGGCCATGGGCTTGGAACCCTGGGACGACCCCCACAACGACGATCCCGCCTACACGCGCGTGCGCGTGCGCCACGAGGCGTTGCCCGCCCTGGAGAAGGCGCTCGGCCCCGGAATCACCGAGGCGCTGGCTCGTACCGCGCGCATGCTGCGCGACGACGCCGATGCCCTGGACGGCATCGCCGACCGCGCCTACGCCGAGTGCGAAACCGCCGCGCCGGAACCGTACTCCGTGGCGCTGACCCTGGACGTTCTGGCGGGGCTCGCCAAGGCCGTGCGCACGCGGGTGCTGAGGAAGGCGGCGATAGCCGCGGGCAGTCCACCCGGTACGCTCGCGGCCGTTCACGTGGAACACGTGGACCGGCTGGTCACCGCCTGGCATGGACAGCGGCACGTCGATCTGCCCGGGGGCGTGCGCGCGTACCGGCGAGAGGGAAGGCTGCTGTTCGGCCCGGGCCCGGCCCGAATGACTATGCGTTTCCCGGAGGGTGGGTAGTGGACGAGAAGGACCTGGGCGCCGACCTGGCGAAGGTGCTCATTCCCGAGGACCAGCTCCAGGCCAAGGTGCGGGAACTGGCGGCGCAGGTGGACGCCGACTACGCCGGCAAGGACCTGCTGCTGGTCGGCGTGCTCAAGGGCGCCGTGATGATCATGGCGGACCTTGCCCGGGCGCTGCACACACCTGTCTCCATGGACTGGATGGCGGTGTCCTCGTACGGCTCGGGCACCAAATCGTCGGGCGTCGTGCGTATCCTGAAGGACCTGGACGCGGACATCATGAACCGGCACGTCCTGATCGTCGAGGACATCATCGACTCGGGCCTGACGCTGTCGTGGCTGGTCAGCAATCTGCGCTCGCGCGGCCCGGCCTCACTGGAGATCTGCGCGCTGCTGCGCAAGCCGGAAGCGGTCAGGACCGAGGTGGACGTCCGCTACATCGGCTTCGACATTCCGAACGAGTTCGTCGTCGGGTATGGCCTGGACTATGCCGAGAAGTATCGGAACCTTCCCTTTGTGGGGACGCTGGCGCCCCACGTCTACGGAGGTGAGAGCGCCTGAGGGAGCCCGGCACCGGCGTCGGTGAAGCGCCCGCGCGGCGCCGCGGAGCCCCCGCGGACGGCCGCCGGGGAACATCACACCGGCGCGGATCGTTGCATTGGAAGCTGACGGGTATACCGGAAGGATCAGGGATCCGCGCAGGCTGCGCCTCCCGCTCCGCCCGGTGTACGGTCGATGTCCGGGCCTGCACCGGGGAAGCCGCCCGGCGGGGCCGGTCGCCTCGGCGGGCCGGGGGCTCCGGCGAGGGTCCGCCGCACGCATGGAGCCGGATCACAGTGGCGTCCGTCCTGCGGGACGGGCGAGGATCGCAATAGGAGGGACGGGCCCCGGAGGGGTTACCGGATAAATGGACGTGAAACGCTACTTTCGCGGGCCGCTGCTGTGGATCCTGCTGTTGGGCCTCTTGGTCGCCATGGTCATGTGGGGGATGAATCCCGGCCGCTCGTACGAGAAGACCGACACCTCCAAGGTGGTCCAGGAGATCGCCGCCGGCCAGGTCCGCTCCGCCAAGATCATTGACAAGGACCAGCGGATCGAGGTCACCCTCAACAACGGAAAGCACCAGCAGGCCAGCTGGGTGGACGGCCAGGGACTGAGGCTGCAGGAGCAGCTGCAGCAGCAGGCCCAGGCCGGCAAGCTGCCCGGGGGGTACAACGTCGAGGTCCCCAAGCAGAGCTTCTTCCTCAACCTGCTGTTCAGCCTGCTGCCCATCGTGGTCATCGTGCTGATCTTCCTGTTCATCATGAACCAGATGCAGGGCGGCGGCTCGCGGGTGATGAACTTCGGCAAGTCCAAGGCCAAGCTGATCACCAAGGACACGCCGAAGACCACGTTCGCGGACGTGGCCGGGGCCGACGAGGCCCTGGAGGAGCTTGAGGAGATCAAGGACTTCCTGCAGAACCCGGCCAAGTTCCAGTCGATCGGCGCCAAGATCCCCAAGGGCGTGCTGCTGTACGGCCCGCCCGGCACCGGCAAGACCCTGCTGGCGCGCGCCGTGGCCGGCGAGGCCGGCGTGCCCTTCTACTCGATCTCCGGTTCCGACTTCGTCGAGATGTTCGTCGGCGTCGGCGCCTCCCGGGTGCGCGACCTGTTCGAGCAGGCCAAGGCCAACGCCCCGTCGATCATCTTCATCGACGAGATCGACGCCGTCGGCCGGCACCGCGGCGCGGGCCTGGGCGGCGGCCACGACGAGCGCGAGCAGACCCTCAACCAGCTGCTGGTCGAGATGGACGGCTTCGACGTCAAGGGCGGCGTCATCCTGATCGCCGCCACCAACCGGCCCGACATCCTCGACCCGGCGCTGCTGCGTCCCGGCCGCTTCGACCGCCAGGTCACCGTGGACCGTCCCGACCTGGAGGGCCGCAAGGGCATCCTGCGGGTGCACGGCCGCGGCAAGCCGTTCGCGCCCGACGTCGACCTGGACGTCATCGCCCGGCGCACCCCCGGCTTCACCGGCGCCGACCTGGCCAACGTGATCAACGAGGCGGCGCTGCTGACCGCGCGGTTCGACCGCAAGCTGATCGACATGGAGACCCTGGAGGAGGCCATCGACCGGGTCATGGCCGGCCCGGAGCGCAAGACCAGGGTCATGTCGGAGAAGGAAAAGAAGATCATCGCCTACCACGAGGGCGGGCACGCGCTGGTGGCGCACGCGCTGCCGAACGCCGACCCCGTGCACAAGGTGACGATCCTGCCGCGCGGCCGGGCCCTCGGCTACACCATGACCCTCCCGATGGAGGACAAGTTCCTGACCACCCGGTCGGAGATGACCGACCAGCTGGCCATGCTGCTGGGCGGCCGCACCGCCGAGGAGCTGGTGTTCCACGAGCCGACCACCGGCGCGGCCAACGACATCGAGAAGGCCACCGCGATCGCCCGCAACATGGTGACCGAGTACGGCATGAGCGAGCGTCTGGGCGCCCGCAAGTTCGGCACCGGCGCGGGCGAGGTGTTCCTCGGCCGCGACGTCGGCCACGAGCGCGACTACTCCGAGGACATCGCCTCGGCGATCGACGACGAGGTGCGCCGCTACATCGAGGCCGCGCACGACACCGCCTGGGAGATCCTGGTCGAGTACCGCGACGTCCTCGACGAGTTGGTGCTGCAGCTCATGGAGAAGGAGACCCTCTCCAAGGAGCAGGTGCTGGAAATCTTCGCGCCGATCCGCAAGCGGCCGCACCAGAACTCCTACACCGGCTACGGCAAGCGGCTGCCCTCCGACCGGCCCCCGGTCCTGACGCCCAAGGAGCTGGCCCTGCTCGGCCCGCAGGACGTCGCTGACCTCACCAAGAACAACGGCCAGGGGTCGGGCCAGACGGAGCCCACTCCCGACCACCCGTCCTCCGGCGAGAGCTGATCGATTTGTCCGAACGGTACGACGACGACACTTTTCGGGACCCGGCGGCCGGCCTGGCCGCCGGGTCCACCGGCTTTTCCGGTGACCCCGCCGGCAGCCGCGAGCACGCCGCCGAGGCCGGTGCCGAGCCCGGCGGTGTGAGCGGTGTCCCGGCCTCCGGCGACCCTGCCGAATCCGGCCTGGTGGTGCCGGGCGGCGGCCAACGCGTCTTCGACCACGCGCGCATCGAACGCGCCGTCCGCGAGATCCTCATCGCCATCGGCGAGGACCCCGACCGCGACGGCCTGCGCGAGACCCCCGCCCGCGTCGCCCGCGCCTACGCCGAGCAGTTCGCCGGCCTCCGGCAGAACCCCGAAGACGCCCTGAACAAGGTCTTCGAGGCCGACCACGACGAGATGGTGCTGGTCAAGGACATCGAGGTGTACTCGATGTGCGAGCACCACCTCACGCCTTTCCACGGGCTGGCGCACGTCGGCTACACGCCCAACGAGAAGGGGCAGATCACCGGCCTGTCGAAGCTGGCGCGGCTGGTGGACGTGTTCGCCCGGCGGCCGCAGGTGCAGGAACGGCTGACCAGCCAGATCGCCGACGCGCTCATGCGGATCCTGGAGCCGCGCGGGGTGATCGTGGTGATCGAGGCCGAGCACCTGTGCATGACCATGCGGGGTGTGCGCAAGCCGGGCGCCAAGACGGTGACCTCGGCCGTGCGCGGCGCGTTCCGCGACCGTCCCGAGACCCGCGCCGAGGCCATGGGACTGATCCTCGGCGGCTGACCCGGCGCCATCGACGGGCCTTCGCCGTGGCGGTGGAGTCTTGTTCGCCGGTGGCCCGTTGAGACACGGGTTGAGGCTGTTGGGGTTGATTCCTCATGGCTGATTCGATGCTGTCGACGGGTGCTTGCCGCGGTGGTGGGCTGCCGGTCTCGGGATGCCCGCTGGGGCTGTGGGGTTGGTTCTCCGCGGTTGATCCGGCGCTGTTGGCGGGGCCTTCATCGCGGTGATCGGACCCTGGTTGCGGGTGGGTGTCCTGGGGCGGTGTCGGCCAGGGGCGGGGGATCGGGGTGGTGCGATCAAGGCATAGGGTTGGAGCATGAGCGCCGCCGCCGTCCCCGGGCTGCCCACGCCAGGGCGCTGCCTCGTCATGGGCGTGGTCAACGTGACGCCCGACTCCTTCTCCGACGGCGGCGCCTGGTTCGACGCCGACAAGGCCATCCGGCACGGGTTGGACCTCGTCGCCGAGGGCGCCGACCTGATCGACGTGGGCGGCGAGTCGACCCGTCCCGGGGCGCAGCGGGTGTCGCGCGAGGAGGAGCTGCGCCGGGTCGTCCCCGTGATCGAGGCGCTGACGGCCGAGGGGGTCCCGGTCAGCGTCGACACCATGCGCGCCGAGGTGGCCGAGGCCGCGGTGGCGGCCGGTGCCCGGCTGGTCAACGACGTCAGCGGCGGCCTCGCCGACCCGGACATGCCGCGCGCGGTGGCGGCCGCGGGCGTGCCGTACGTGGTGATGCACTGGCGCGGGCACAGCCACGACATGCAGACGCGGGCCGTGTACGGCGACGTGGTCCGGGAGGTCCGCGACGAGCTGCTGAGCCGGGTGGACGCGGTGCTGGACGAGGGCGTCGACCCGTCCATGATCGTGCTGGATCCGGGGCTGGGGTTCGCCAAGCACGCCGAGCACAACTGGTCGCTGCTGGCCCATCTGGACGTCCTGCACGACACCGGCTACCCGGTGCTGGTGGGCGCCTCCCGCAAACGCTTCCTGGGACGGCTCCTGGCCGGCCCGGACGGAACGCCGCGTCCGTTCGCCGACTGCGACGACGCCACCGTGGCGGTGTCCTCCCTGGTCGCGGCGGCGGGCGCCTGGTGCGTACGGGTCCACCGCGTGCGCCCCAACGCCGATGCCGTCCGGGTGGCGGCCGCGCTGCGCACCGGCGCGGGCGAGACCGCGCCGCCTCTCCCGCCCTCGGCACGCACCACCCGGACCCCGCAGCCCGGCGACGACGGGGGGTTGTCGGGCGGCGGCGATGGTGTGCAGGGTGGCAGGCGATGAGCCGTGCTGTGGACCGTGACCAGCTGGTCGAGGCCAACGCCGAGTTCTACGCGGCATTCGAGGCGGGCGACCTGGACCGGATGTCGGCGGTGTGGGCGGACGGGCCGTACGCGTCCGGTGTGATGTGCGTGCATCCGGGGTGGACCCGGCTGCGCGGACGGGACGAGGTGCTGCGGTCATGGGCGCTGATCATGGCGAACACCGAGTACATCCAGTTCGTCCTGACCGATGTCGAGGCCGACGTTTACGGCGAGCAGGCCGTGGTGACGTGCAAGGAGAACGTCCTGACCGCCGAGCAGGGCGGCGAGAGCGGGGCCCTGGCCGCGGGAAGCATCATCGCGACGAACGTGTTCGTCCGCGTCGGCGGGGGTTGGCGGCTGCTGGTCCACCACGGGTCCCCGATTCTGAACGCAGAGGAGCAATGAGCTGGATCGGATAGAGCTGCGCGGACTGCGCGCCCGAGGGCGGCACGGCGTGCTGCCCGCCGAGCGCGAGCTGGGCCAGGAGTTCGTGGTGGACGTCGCGCTGGGTCTGGACACGCGCCCGGCGGCGGCCGAGGATGACCTGTCCCGTACCGTCGACTACGGATCTCTCGCCGACCGGCTGGTCGCTGTCGTGGAGGGCGAGCCCGTGGCCCTCATCGAGACGCTGGCCGACCGGCTGGCGGAGGTCTGCCTGCAGGAACGGGCGGTGTCCGAGGTGGAGGTCACCGTCCACAAGCCGCACGCCCCGGTGCCGCACCCCTTCACGGACGTGGCCGTGAGGATCAGGAGGAGTCGTCCATGACAGCGTCCGAGCGTATGCCCGACCGCACCGCGACCGGAGGCCACATGCTGGTCGCCCATCGCGTCGTGTTCTCGCTGGGCAGCAATCTCGGCGACCGGCTGGACAACATTCAGGAGGCCGTCGACGCGCTGTTCGACGCGCCCGGCCTGGACTTCGTAGCGCTCTCCCCGGTTTACGAGACCGCCCCGTACGCCCCGCCCGGCGAGACCCTCCCCGAGCAGGGCGACTACCTGAACGTCGTGCTGGTGGCCGACACCCGGCTGCCACCGGAGAACCTGCTGGAGCGGGTCCTCAACATCGAGAACTCGATGCAGCGCACCCGCGAGGTCCGCTGGGGGCCGCGCACGCTGGACATCGACATCGTGATGTTCGGCAACATCACCTCCGACGACCCCGACCTGACGCTGCCGCACCCGCGCGCGCACGAGCGGGCGTTCGTACTGGTGCCGTGGGCGGACATCGAACCGGATGTGCTGCTGCCCGGGCACGGACGCGTCGGTGATCTGGCCGCGGCCAAACGGGCCGAGGCCGACGCCGCCGTGCGGCGCCGTGACGATCTGAGCCTGCAGCCGCCTGCATGAGACCTTCCCGCCCGACGTTCCTGCTCGCCCTGGTGGTCGTCATCGGACTGATCACCTGGGCAGTGCTGGAGACCGCGTACGTGTCGCTTCCACCGCTGCCGTGGACGGCGGTGCCGACCCTGCTGCTGCTTGCGTTGGGCGAGGCGTCCACGGGCGTGAACATCCTGCGCCGCATCCGCCGGCGGCCGGGGACCAAGCCGGTGGAGCCGCTGGTGGTCGCCCGGATGGCGGTTCTGGGCAAGGCCAGCGCGCACGCCGCGGCCGTGCTGGCGGGCGTGTTCGCCGGGTTCGCGGCCGCGCTGTCGGGGTCGCTGGACAAGCCGACTCCGCGCGCGGACTTCTTCGTCAGCGCCGCCACCTTCGTGGCCGCCGCGGTCCTGGTGGGCGCGGCGTACTTCCTGGAGTACGCCTGCCGCGTCCCCAAGGGCCCGGACGAGGAGCAGCAGGACCGGGGCGCCGCCCGGGCCTGAGCCTGAGCCGGCCGGGGCCCAGGCGGGCCCCGGCCGCGTCGGGCGGCGGGAGGGGGCCCTGCGCCGCCTATTTGTCGATGTCGCCGACGACGAAGAACATCGAGCCCAGGATGGCGATCATGTCGGCGACCAGGTTGCCGGGCAGCAGTTCCGACAGCACCTGGACGTTGTTGTACGAGGCGGACCGCAGCTTCAGCCGCCACGGGGTCTTCTCGCCGCGCGAGACGAGGTAGTACCCGTTGATGCCGAGGGGGTTCTCCGTCCAGGCGTAGGTGTGGCCCTCGGGGACCTTCAGCACCTTCGGCAGGCGCTGGTTGATCGGGCCGGGCGGCAGTTCGGCCAGGCGGTCCAGGCAGGCGTCGGCCAGGTCCAGCGAGGCGTACACCTGGTCGAGCAGGCACTCGAACCGGGCCAGGCAGTCGCCCTCGGTGCGGGTGACGACGCGCACGTCCAGGTCGCCGTAGGCCAGGTACGGCTCGTCGCGGCGCAGGTCGAAGTCGACGCCGCTGGCGCGGGCGATGGGGCCGGACACCCCGTACTGCAGGATCTGCTCGCGGGTCAGGACGCCGACGCCGCGGGTGCGGGCCCGGAAGATCTCGTTGTCCAGGATCAGGTCGGCGATGTCGGACATGCCCGCCCGCACGTCGGCGATGGCGCGCCGGGTGCGGGCCGTCCAGCCGGCGGGCAGCTCCTCCTTCAGCCCGCCCACCCGGTTGAACATGTAGTGCATGCGGCCGCCGGAGACCTCCTCCATGACCCGCTGGAGCTGCTCGCGCTCGCGGAAGGCGTAGAAGATCGGCGTCATCGCGCCGACCTCCAGCGGGTAGGAGCCCAGGAACATCAGGTGGTTGAGCACCCGGTTCAGCTCGGCCAGCAGGGTGCGCGCCCACACCGCGCGCGGCGGCGCCTCCATGCCGAGCATCCGCTCGACGGCCAGCACCACGCCCAGCTCGTTGGCGAACGCCGACAGCCAGTCGTGCCGGTTGGCCAGTACGATGATCTGCCGGAAGTCGCGGACCTCGAACAGCTTCTCCGCGCCCCGGTGCATGTAGCCGATGATCGGCTCGGCGGCGGTGATGCGCTCGCCGTCGAGCGTCAGCCGCAGCCGCAGCACGCCGTGCGTGGACGGGTGCTGCGGGCCGATGTTGAGGATCATGTCCTCGGTGGCCAGCTCCTTGGCCCCCGCGCCGATCCCGACGATGCGTTCCGTGGTCATCCGCTTCGCCACCGTTCACCTGCGGGTGCGATGCTCATCTGCACATCGTGCCACGCTTCGGGCTCGCGGTATTCCGGCGGTTTCCGGTTGACTAGGACGCAATGAATCCCAGCCATGAGCACTACCCGCCCCCGCAGGCGGCGCCGGGGCGGCCTTCGGGCTCCCCCCAGCCGGGCGTCACGCCCGCTGTGAACGCACCCGTGAACGCGGCTCCGGTGCAGGGCGCGGGCACGGCGTACGGTGCGGCCCCCAACGCAAGCGCACCGAGCCCAGGGGCGCCGACCCCGGGGGCACCCTCACCCGGTGCGCCCGCGGGCCCGCCGCAGTATCCGGCGGGGCAGGCGTTCGAGCCCGGGGGCGGGCTGGCGTGGGCGGGGATCTCCAAGCGGTACACCTGGCACCGGCGGATCGCGGCGACGCTGTGGGCGGTGCCGATCGCGGCGCTCGGGGCGTTCCTGGTGTCGCGCGGCGGCGGGGCGCTGGGGGCGGCCCTGTGGGGAGCGGCCGCGCTGATCTCGCTGATGCTGGCGTGGATCGTGGCCGAGCTGGCGTACCGGTCCTGGGGGTACGCCGAACGCGGCGACGACCTGCTCGTCATGCACGGCGTGTTCGTCAAGCGCCTGGTGGTGGTGCCGTACGGGCGGATGCAGTTCGTGGACGTGACGGCGGGGCTGCTGGAGCAGTGGATGGGCATCGCCACCGTCCGCATGCACACCGCGGCCGCCGCGACGGACGCGGTGATCCCCGGTCTGCCGGCCGCCGAGGCGGCCTCCCTGCGCGACCGTCTGGCGCAGAAGGGCGAGGAACGGAGCATGGGCCTTTGACCGGCCCCGCCCGGCCTCCGGCGCCGTACGGAGGGCCGTACCGCGCCCCGGGTGCTTACGGGCCTCCCGCGCCTCCGGGGCCGTACCAGATGCCGCCGGGGTACCCGGCCGGACGTCCGTATCCGCCGGCGCCCGGCCCGCACGGGCCGTTCTACGGGCAGGCTCCGCCGCCGGTGCGGTTCTCGGAGGGCGTGCACCGGCTGCACTGGGCGACCGGGCCGCTGCGGACGTTCGTCATTCTCGCCGTCTACTTCGTGCTGCTGGGCCTGCCGTTGCTGCTGGCCCGGGACGACGACGGCGTCGTCCTCGCCATCACCCCCGAGTCGGTGGCGCGGTTCCTCGTCGTCACCATTCCCATGACGGGCATCGCCGTGGGCGTGGGGCTGTGGACGTGGCTGGCCCTGAGGTTCCGCGTAGACGGCGACGACCTGGTGGTGGAGACGGGGCTGCTGCGCAAACGCACGCGGCGCATCCCGCTGTCGCGCGTCCAGGCCATCGACGTGGTGAGGCCCCTGGTGACGCGGCTGTTCGCCTTGGCCGAAGTACGCGTGGAGTTGGCCGGGGGCGAGCAGAGCGAAATCGCCCTGCGTTACCTGGGGCGCAACACCGCGCAGCAGCTGCGCGCCGAACTGCTGGCGCGCGCGGCGGGTCTTCCCGGCCACACGCCCGAAGCGCCGGAACGGCCGTTGTGGCGGGTCTCCGGCGGGGCGCTGTTCGGGTCGCTGGTGTTGCGGCTGCCCGTCCTGGGCACGGCCCTGCTGCTGCTCCTGTCGCTGGTGTTGCTTGTGCTGTACGCGGAGCTGGGCATGCTGGCCGTGGCCATTCCGGCGCTGCTCGGCCTGGTGCGCGCCGTGGTCGCGCCCCTGGTGATGTACAGCGCCTTCACCGTGGCGACGTCCCCGGACGGGATACGGCTGCGGTACGGCCTTCTGGAGACCCGCATGCAGACCGTCCCTCCGGGGCGGGTGCAGGCCATCAGCATCGTGGAGCCGTCCCTTTGGCGGTCCTTCGGGTGGGCGCGGCTCGACGTGACCGTGGCCGGGTACGCGGGGGAGCGCCAAGCGCTGTCGTCCGTGCTGCTGCCCGTGGCGCCCCGGCAGGTGGCGGTGCACCTGGTGGCGCAGGTGTTCCCGGGGGCGAACGTGGACGCCGTTCAGTTGCTGCCCGCCTCGTCCAAGGGCCTCGCGGGCGGAACGGCCGGCGCCGGCACCGACGACCACGTGTTCGTGACCCGGCACGGCTTCCTCTGCCGCCGCACGGACGTGATCGCTCACGCGCGGGCGCAGAGCGTGCGGCTGACGGTGAATCCGCTGCAGCGCCTGCTGGGGCTGGCCACCGTCCACATCGACGCGCCGCCGGGCCCGGTGCGGGTCGCGGCGGCCGACCGCGACCTCGGCGAGGCCCGCGCCATCGTCGAGTCGACGGCACGGCGCGCCCAGGCCGCGCGGGCCGTCGACGGAGACCCCGGCCGCTGGGCCGCCCGCTGACCCGGTGCCGGGCCCGCGCAGGTGCTGAGGAGCCGGCTTGTGCTCGGCGTACAGCCCGGCCTCGATGCGCTTGGCCGGCTCCACCCTGCCCGGCGCCGGGCGCAGTCGGCCGAGCAGCGCGCCCGGGGCGCCGCGCGGGTGGCGGTGGCGTCCCCTGCGACAGTGGGGTTTATGCAGATTGAGGCTTAGAGTCCGGTGTATGAGCCTCCGGGGTATGAGCGAAGCCTCCGCGGCGGAGCGGGAGTACGATCCGTGGTCGCCCGAGTTCGTGGCGGACCCGTATCCGGTGTACGCGCGGCTGCGCGCCGAGCGGCCCGTCTTCTACCACGAGCCCACGGACCAGTGGGTGGTCACCCGGCACGCGGACGTGGACGCGCTGCTGCGCGACCGGCGTCTCGGCCGGTCCTACCTGCACGTCGCCACGCACGAGGAGTTCGGCCGCGAGCCCGAGCCGGAGTTCCTCAAGCCGTTCTGGGACCTGATCCGCGCCGGGATGCTGGACGTGGAGCCGCCCGTGCACACCAGGCTCCGGCGGCTGGTGTCCAAGGCGTTCACCGCGCGGATGGTGGAGGGGCTGCGGCCCATGATCCGCGGGCTGGCCGAGGAGCTGGCCGGGGCGCTGGCCGCCGAGGGCGGCGGCGACCTGCTGGCCGAGGTCGCCGAGCCGCTGCCGGTCACCGTGATCGCCGAGATGCTGGGCGTGCCCGCGTCCGACCGCGGCCTGCTGCGGCCCTGGTCGGCCGACATCTGCGGGATGTACGAGCTGAACCCGTCGCCGGAGGCGCAGCGCACGGCGGTGCGCGCCGCCGTGGAGTTCTCCGACTACCTGCGCGGCCTGGCCCGCCGGCGGCGGGCCGCGCCCCGCGACGACCTGATCAGCGCGCTGGCCCAGGTGGTGGACGAGGGCGACCGGCTCACCGAGGACGAGCTGGTCGGCACCTGCGTGCTGCTGCTCAACGCCGGGCACGAGGCGACGGTGAACGCCACCGGCAACGCCTGGTGGGCGCTGTTCCGCAACCCCGGTGAGCTGGAGCGGCTGCGCGCCGACCACTCGCTGGTGCCGTCGGCCGTCGAGGAACTGCTGCGCTACGACACCCCGGCGCCGATGTTCGAGCGGTGGGTGCTGGAGGACATCCAGGTGGCGGGGGTCGACATTCCGCGCGGCGCGGAGGTGGCGCTGCAGTTCGCCTCCGCCAACCGGGACGAGGCCGTGTTCCCCGAGCCGGACCGCCTCGACCTGGGACGCGCCCCCAATCCGCACATCACGTTCGGACTGGGCATCCACTACTGCCTGGGCGCCCCGCTGGGCCGCATCGAGCTGGCCGAGTCGTTCGGCGCGCTGCTGCGGCTCGCCCCGCGCATGCGGCTGGTGGACGAGCCCGAGTGGAAGCCCGGGTTCGTCCTGCGCGGCCTGCGGGCGCTGAACGTGGAAATCTAAAAAGCGTCGAGGTTCAGACGGCCGCCCGCGCGGCCAGGGACGCCGGCATGTCGATGCCCACGGTCTGCGCGAGCCACCCGAAGCTCCCCAGCCCGTCGGGGTCGATCAGCTCGGCGTCCTCGCCGGCCGCGCACAGGGCCGCGACGTACGCCCGGGGGGCGCTGCGCGCCATCTCCACAGGGGGACGCTCGCCGGTCAGGCCGAGGGCGCGCAGGGCTTCGCGCTGGGTGGTCAGCAACGAGGCGGTCGCCCCGGCCTCCTCCCCGGCCGTCGTGCACGCGTCCAGCGCCACGTGGGCCGTGATGTCGCACGAACCGTCGGGCACGGCGGGGACGGCCGCGCCGTCGCGGTAGCCGGTCAGCGTCCCGTAGACGGGACGGGACGCGCGGGTGTGGGAGTAGTCGACGGCCACGGCCAGGCCACGGCGCAGCCGTCCGATGACCGAGGCCCACGCGGTGCAGCGCGGATGGCCCACCTCCGCGCGGTCGCCGGGCTCGCGCAGCGGCCACCACCGCGCCAGCCAGCGGCGGTCCTCGGCGGACGGCTCCGGGCCGGGGCGCTCCTCGCCGGTGGCGGGGTCCACCAGCACGGTGCGCGGCCCGGCGGCGGTCTGCTCGACCACGTCGAGCGGCACGTTGTCCAGCCACTCGTTGGCGATGACCATGCCGGTGACGGCGTCCGGCAGGTCGTCGCGCCAGCAGATCCGGTCGGGCAGGCCGGGCGGGCGCGGCGCGATCTCCACGGCGGTGGGCGCCAGCCGCGCGCCGAGGCCGGGGTCGACGGCGTCGAGGATGCCCGCCAGCAGCCGGCCGGATCCGGCGCCCACGTCGACCAGGTCGACGCGGGGCGGATGGCCCAGCGCGGCGTCCACCTCGCCCAGCAGCCGGGCCATGGCCTCGGCGAACCGGGGCGAGGCGTGCACGGAGGTGCGGAAATGGTCCCCGGGGTTCTCCCCGCGCCGGTAGAACCCGTCCCGCCCGTACAGCGCCTGCTCCATCGCCGTGCGCCACGTCACCCACACCGCCGCCACACCTTGACGTTACCGGCTGGCGGCGCGCCGCGAGCGGAGGACGGCGGCCGCCGGACGCGCCCGCCGACGAGGTTCCTCCCCCAGGGGTAGGCGGGTCCGACCGCAGGCTGATCCCGGGTGACGTGCGCGTGCCTAGGGTGGACGGCATGGTCGGCGGAGCCTGGGATTGGGTGCGGCGCAAACGCCCCCTCGTGGACTGCTTCTTCGCCTCGCCGTTACTGCTGATGACGGTCCCCGGGATCTACGGCGGGAGGGGCGGCATCGGCCCCTGGGAGGGCGCGGCGCTGATCGCGGGGCTGCTCGGTCCGATGGCGCTGCGCCGCACGCTTCCGCGCACGACGTTCGCCGCGGTGGCGCTGGTGTCGTTCGTGCAGTGGGCGGCGGGCCTGAACGTCGTCCCGGCGAACGCCGCGGTGCTGATGGGGCTGTACACCGTCGCGGCGGGGCCGTCGTTCCGGTGGGGGCTGGCCGCGCTGGCCGTGACGGTGGTGGGCGCGGCGATGGCGGCGGCGCGGTACATCAGCGACGGCGACCAGTTCAGGTACGCCTTCCTGATGCTGGCGGGCATGGCGCTGGGGGTGTGGCTGCTGGGGCTGCACATGCGCACGCGCCGCCAGTACCTGCGGTCCCTGGAGGAGCGGGCCGAGCGGCTGGAACGCGAGCGCGAGACCGAGGTGCGGATCGCCATGGCCGCCGAGCGGGCCCGCATCGCGCGCGAGCTGCACGACGTGGTGGCGCACAACGTCAGCGTGATCGTCGTGCAGGCGGACGGCGCCTGGTACGCCATGGAGGGCGATCCGGCCCGGGCGCGGCGCGCGCTGGAGGCGATCTCGACGACGGGGCGGCAGGCGCTGACCGAGATGCGGCGGCTGCTGGGCGTGCTGCGCGAGGGCGGCGAGGCGGAGCCGTCCCAGGCGGCCGCGCCGGAGCCGCCCGAGGGCGCGTACGCGCCGCAGCCCGGAGTGGACCAGCTCGGCGACCTGGTGGAGAAGGTGCGCGCGGCCGGGCTGCCGGTGGAGTTCGACAGCGAGGGGACGCCACCGGAGATGTCGCAGGGGCGGGAGCTGACCGTCTTCCGGATCGTCCAGGAGGCGCTGACCAATACCCTCAAGCACGGCGGACCGCACGCCACCGCCCGGGTCCGGCTCCGCTACGGCGCCGATGCGCTGGAGATCGAGGTGACCGACGACGGGCGCGGCGCCGCGGCGGCCGACGACGGCCGCGGGCACGGCCTGGCCGGGATGCGCGAGCGCGTTGCGGTGTACGGGGGGCACGTGCGCGCCGGTCCGCGGCCGGGCGGCGGTTTCGAGGTGGTCGCGAAGATCCCGTTGCGCGAGGAGGTCAGGACGTGAGCGAGCCGCGGTGGGCCGACAGCGCGCCCGACGGCGAGCGGCCGGTGCGAGTGCTGCTGGTGGACGACCAGGAGCTGGTGCGGGCAGGCTTCACGATGGTGCTGGACGCCCAGCCCGACATCGAGGTCGTCGGGGAGGCCGGGGACGGCGCGCAGGCCCTGGAGCGGCTGCGGTCCACGCGCGCCGACGTGGTGCTCATGGACGTGCGGATGCCGCGCATGGACGGCATCGAGGCGACCCGTCGGATCGTGTCCGGCGCGTATCCGGGCCCGCCCAAGGTGATCATCCTGACCACGTTCGACCTCGACGAGTACGCGTTCGCCGCGATCAAGGCGGGGGCCGGGGGGTTCCTGCTCAAGGACGCCGGGCCGGCGCAGCTGGTCGAGGCGATCCGGGCGGTGCACTCGGGCGACGCGGTGGTGGCGCCCAGCACGACCCGGCGGCTGCTGGACCGGTTCGCCGTGCACCTGCCGGACGCCGAGCGCAAGGCGGTGGGGGCGCTGGACGCGCTGACCGAGCGCGAACGCGAGGTGCTGCTGCTGGTGGCGCGCGGGCTGTCCAACGCCGAGATCGCCGGGCGGCTGTACGTGTCGGAGGCGACCGTCAAGACGCATATGGGGCGGATCCTGACCAAACTGGGGCTGCGGGACCGGGTCCAGGCGGTGGTGTTCGCGTACGAGACGGGGCTGGTCAAAAGCGGGCAGAACACTCACGGTGAGTAATGAAACCATTGCGCTGAGGTGACTTTTTGTGCCCCAAGTTGCCGAACGCTTTTCATTACCGGTGAGTAGCTGAGTAACTATCGATGGTTACCTCACCGAGGTGACGCGCCATGCGAGTGGCGGGGCCCGTCCGGGCCCCGACAAATCGGGAGGATTCACGTGCTCAAGAAGCTCGCCGCCACCGGCGTCCTCGGCTTCGCCGTCTCCGGTGCCGCCCTGATGGCCGCGGCGCCCGCCAACGCCGACATCGTCACCAGCGGCGCCGGCGGGGTGCTCTCCGGCAACCAGATCCCCGTCACGGTCAACGTGCCGGTCAACGTCTGCGGCAACTCCACGCAGGTGATCAACGTCATCGGCTTCGCCGGCGCCAAGTGCAAGGGCGGCGCCGCGGTGGTCTACCCCCGGCGGCACGGCTACTGATCCGCCGCCACTGATCCGCCGCCGCTGATCGGCACGGCGCAGACCCGGGGGCGCCGCCGCTGATCGGCGCACGGCAGGCGATGAGAGCGCCGGAGACCGCGAACTGGTCTCCGGCGCTCTGTCGTGTGCGCGGTGGGCGTCAGGTCGGCTCGCCGGGGGACGGGGCCGTACGACTCAGGTCGTATGCGGCGCCGCGCGGTAGCCCAGGCGCCGACACCGATCGTGGCCGCGCGGTCGATGGCGAGGCGGCGCCGGATTCCTAGCGTGGAGCACGTTGTCCACGTCCACGAAGGAGCCAGCGTGACCAGCACGTTCACCAGCCCCGGCGAAGGGGCGGCCGCGTCCGCCGGGGCCGCCGCGCCGCCCGCCGTCACCGCCGTCGAGGTGTCCAAGGTGTACGGCAGCGGCGACGCCGCGGTGCACGCGCTGCGCGGGGTCAGCGTCGCGTTCGCCCGCGGCGCGTTCACCGCGATCATGGGCCCGTCCGGGTCCGGCAAGTCCACCCTCATGCACTGCCTGGCCGGGCTCGACACCGTCAGCGGCGGCCGGGTCATGCTCGGCGACACCCGGCTGACCGGCCTGAAGGACCGGCAGCTGACGCTGCTGCGCCGCGACCGCATCGGGTTCATCTTCCAGGCGTTCAACCTGCTGCCGACCCTCACCGCCGAGCAGAACATCCGGCTGCCCCTCGAACTGGCCGGACGCAAGGCCGACCAGGCGTGGTTCGACCGCGTCGTCGACGTGGTCGGCCTGCGCGACCGGCTCGGCCACCGGCCCAATCAGCTGTCGGGCGGCCAGCAGCAGCGGGTCGCGTGCGCCCGCGCCCTCGTCGCACGGCCCGAGGTGATCTTCGCGGACGAGCCCACCGGCAACCTGGACTCCCGCGCGGGCGCCGAGGTGCTCGGCTTCCTGCGGGCGTCGGTCCGGGAGATGGGGCAGACGATCGTGATGGTCACCCACGACCCGGTGGCCGCCTCATACGCCGACCGCGTGGTGTTCCTGCGCGACGGCGAGATCGTCTCGGAGCTCTTCCAGCCGACCCCCGACACCGTGCTCGACCGGCTCGCCCGCATCACCGGGGGCGCCGGGGAGCCGTCCGCCGGGAACGAGCAGAACCTGGCGGGCTGAGCGGTGCTGAAGATGACACTGGCGGGCCTGCGCGCCCGCAAGCTGCGGCTGCTGCTCACCGGCCTGGCCATCATGCTCGGCGTCGGGTTCATCGCCGGGACCTTCGTCCTCACCGACACCATGCAGGCGGGGGTGGACGAGAAGTTCGCCCGATCCGCCGACAAGGTCGACCTGGCGGTGCTGCCCGAGAAGGACGGCGGGCAGCTGCCCGCCGCGCTGCTGGACCGCGTCCGCGCCCTGTCGGGCGTGACCGACGCGCAGGGCACCGTGCGCGGCGACGCCGTGCTCATCGGCCGCGACGGCAGGGCCGTCGGCGACATGCCCACCGTCGGGATCTCGGTGCCGACCGGACGGCTGCTGCGCTACGCCATCGAACGCGGCAGGCCGCCCGCGGGCCCCACCGAGGCCGTGCTGGATACCGAGACCGCCGACCGGGAGAGGTTCACCGTCGGCCAGACGATCACCGTGCTGGACCACCGGCGGCGCCCGCACCGCTTCACCCTCGTCGGGCTGGCCGACTTCGGCATCGACCGGGAGGCGAGCTTGCGCGGCGCGGTCGGCTTCGACGCCGCCACCGCCATGCGCGTCACCGGCAAGCGGGTCTACCAGGAGATCGACATCGCGGGCACCGCCGACCGCGCCGCGGTCGCCGCCGTCGCGGGACCCGGCGCCGAGGTGCTGGACAGCGAGCAGTTGGGCGAGCGGCTCGCCGCCCTCGCCGGCGCCGACATGAAGCTCATCAGGGCCGGTCTGCTGCTCTTCGGGCTGGTGTCGATGCTGGTGTCGGCGCTGGTCATCTACAACACCTTCGCGATCCTCATCACCCAGCGGATGCGCGAGATGGCGCTACTGCGGTGCGTCGGCGCCACCCGGCGGCAGCTGTTCGGCGGCGTGCTCGCCGAGTCGGCGGTCGTCGGGCTCGTCGGTTCGCTGCTCGGCCTGGCCGTGGGGTTCGGCCTCGGCGCGGCAGCGGTGGCGCTGCTGGGCCGCACCGACCTGGACATCCCCGCCGACGGGCTGACGCTGGCGCCCCGGACGGTCGCCGTGGGCCTGCTGACCGGCGTGCTCGTGACGATGGCGTCCGCGGTGCTGCCCGCCCGCGCCGCCACCCGCGTCGCCCCCGTCGCCGCGCTGCGCACCGACCTCGAACCGGGCACGGAACGGTTCCGGATCGGCCTGCCGCGCCTGGCCGTCGGGGTGCTGTGCGGGGTGCCCGGCCTGGTCCTCCTCTGGTACGGCGCGGCGGTGATGGACAAGGGCGAGAGCGCAATGTTCACCGTGGCGGGCGGCGGCGCGCTGACGTTCGTCGCGGTGACCGCGCTGATGCCCGCCCTGGTGCGGCCGCTGGGACGGGTCGCGGGCGCGCTGCCCGCCCGCCTGGCCGGGGTGCCGGGACGGCTCGCCGTGGAGAACGCGCGGCGCTCCCCGCGGCGCACCGCCACCACGACGATCGCGCTGACCATCGGCGTCGGCCTGATGACGATGTTCACGGTGCTCGGCGCCAGCGTGGCCGCCACCGTCGACGAGCGGCTGGCCGAGGAGTTCCCCGTGGACTTCCAGCTGGTGCCCCAGTTCGGCGGCACCGACGAGCAGCGCATCCCGCACGAGGCGGCCGCCCGCCTGCGCGCGCTGCCGCAGATCGCCGCCGTCACCGAGATGCGCCAGCAGAAGGTGCGCGTCACCGGGGCCGCGGGCCGCGCCGAGGACGGGAGGGTCGGCGCGCTCACCACGGCCTCCCTCGGCACCGTCGTCAAGCCGGAGTTCACCAGCGGCGCGCTGGCGGACCTGCGGCCGGGCACGGTGGCGGTCACGACCACGACCGCGCGCTCCCAGGGGCTGCGGATCGGCTCGACCGTCCGGATGCAGACCGCGCGGGGCCCGCTGACGCTGAAGGTCATCGGCACGACCATCGACGGCCCGGTCCCGCCGTATCTGGTCACCGAGGCCGACTTCGACCGGTACTTCGGAGTCCGGGACGCGACGGCGCTGTACGTCAACGCGCGCGACGGCGCCGCCGGCGAGGGCGCGCGGGCCGCCGTGGAGGCCGCCCTCAAGCCGTATCCGACGGTGCGGGTGACCTCTGTCGCGGAGCTGAAGAAGCAGTACACCGACACCGTCGACACGATGGTGGTGATCTTCGCGGCGCTGCTGGGGCTGGCCATCCTCATCGCGCTGTTCGGCATCGCCAACACGCTGACGCTGTCGGTGGTCGAGCGCACCCGCGAGTCGGCGCTGCTGCGCGCGCTCGGCGTCACCCGGCGCCAGCTGCGCCGGATGCTGTCGGTGGAGGCGCTGGTCATGGCGCTGATCGGCGCGGTCACCGGGGTGGCGATCGGGGTCGCGTCCGGATGGGCGGTGGTCACCGCGATGACCGAGGACATCGTCGTCTCGCTGCCGTACCCGCGGATCGCGCTGTTCGTGGCGCTGGCGGCGGTCGCCGGAACGCTGGCGGCCGTGCTGCCCGCCCGCCGCGCCGCCAAGACGTCCGTCGTCGAGGCCCTCGCCCACGACTGACGCCCGGACCAGGAGGCCCGCCCCGCCGTCCGCCCATGGACGGCGGGGCACAGCCGTGTTCGCCCCGTGTCCCGCCTGCGGGGATCCGGTCCCCGGCATATCGTCGCGGGCATGTCGCCGAACCGGTGCGGCGCGCATCCGGCCCGGCGGGGGGAACGCGCCCGCCGCGCGGGTACTCTGGGTCGCGCACGTCCGGTACCTAGCCGAGGACTGGAACGAACCCATGGACTCACACGTCACGCCGTCTTCCGCCGCGCCCGGGAACGGGCCGGAAGGGTCCGGTGGGCGGCCCGAGGACCGTCCCGCCCGCCTGGCGGTCGGTGTTCTGGGAGCCGGCCGGGTCGGCAGCGCCCTGGGCGCCGCCCTCGCCCGCGCCGGGCACCGCGTCGTCGCCGCGGCGGCCGTGTCGGAGGCGTCCCGGCGGCGCGCCGAGGAACGCCTGCCCGGAGCCGCCGTCACCACCCCGCAGGAGACCGTGGCCGCCGCCGACCTGGTGCTGCTGACCGTCCCGGACGACGCGCTCCCCGAGCTGGCCGAGGGCCTGGCCGCCACCGGCGTCCCGATCGAGGGCAAGCTCCTGGCGCACACCAGCGGACGGTACGGCGCCGACGTCCTGGCGCCCCTCGCCCGCGCCGGGGGCCTGCCGCTGGCGCTGCACCCGGTGATGACCTTCACCGGACGGCCCGACGACCTCAACCGGCTGACCGGCATCTCCTTCGGCGTCACCGCGCCCGAGCCGCTGCGCCCCGTCGCCGAGGCGCTGGTGGTGGAGATGGGCGGCGAGCCGGTGTGGATCCCCGAGGAGCGCCGTCCGCTCTACCACGCCGCCCTCGCCGGCGGCGCCAACCATTTGGTCACGCTCGTGGTCGAGGCGATGGACCTGCTGCGCGCGGCGGGCGCGCCGGAGCCGGGCCGCATGCTCGGCCCGCTGCTGGGCGCCGCCCTGGACAACGGGCTGCGCCTGGGCATCGGCGGGCTCACCGGGCCGGTCGCCCGCGGCGACGCGGGCACGGTCGCCGCGCACGTCGCCGAGCTGGGCCGCATCTCGCCGCAGAGCCGCAGCGCCTATGTGGCGCTGGCCCGGCTCACCGCCGACCGCGCCCTGGCCGCCGGACTGCTCAAGGCCGAGGACGCCGAACGGCTGCTCGGGGTCCTGGCCGACTGACCGTCCCGGCCGATCGGATCTTCCCGGCGGCCGGCCGTCCGGGCGGATCGAAAAAGGAGGACCAGATGACCGGTGCCACCGGTGTCGATCAGGTGAAGGAGAGGGCGTGACTCCCGTCATCGCCAAGACGCGCGAGGAACTGGCCGCCGTGCGCGGCGGCGTGACCGGGCGGCTCGCGCTCGTCCCCACCATGGGGGCGCTGCACGAGGGGCACCGGTCGCTGATCCGCCGGGCCCGCGAGCTGGCCGACACGGTCGTGGTCAGCATCTTCGTCAACCCGCTGCAGTTCGGGCCGAACGAGGACTTCGACCGCTATCCGCGCACGTTCGCGGCCGACGTCGAGGCGTGCGCCGCCGAGGGCGTCGACATCGTCTTCGCGCCGACCCGCGAGGTCATGTACCCGACCGAGCCGCTGGTGCGGCTCGACTCCGGGCCGATGGGGGCCGTCGTGGAGGGCGTCACCCGGCCCGGCCACTTCGACGGGGTCCTGACGGTCGTGCTGAAGCTGTTCAACCTGGTGCGTCCCGATCTGGCGGTGTTCGGCGAGAAGGACGCCCAGCAGCTGGCGCTCATCCGCCGGATGGTGGCCGACCTGGACGTGCCGGTCGAGATCGTGGCCGGTCCGACCGTCCGGGAGAGCGACGGGCTGGCGCTGTCCAGCCGCAACCGCTACCTGTCGGAGGACGAGCGGCGCACGGCGCTGTCGCTGTCGCAGGCGCTGCGGGCGGGGGCGGACGCCGCCGCCGGCGGGCCGTCCGCCGTGCGGCAGGCCGCCCGCGCCGTGCTGGACAAGGCCGCCGCGGCCGACCCCCCGCTCGCGCTCGACTACCTGGTCCTGGTCGATCCGGCCACGTTCACCGAGGTCGACGACGCCCACACCGGTCCGGCCGTGCTCGCCGTGGCGGGCCGGGTCGGCGCCACCCATCTGATCGACAACGTGCCCCTGCGGTTCGGCAAGGAGTCCTGATGTTCCGGACGATGTTCAAGTCGAAGATCCACCGTGCCACCGTGACCCAGGCCGACCTGCACTACGTCGGCTCGCTCACCGTCGACCAGGACCTGATGGACGCCGCCGACCTGCTGCCCGGCGAGCAGGTGCAGGTCGTCGACATCGACAACGGCGCCCGCCTGGAGACCTATCTGATCCCCGGGGAGCGCGGCTCGGGCGTGATCGGGATCAACGGCGCGGCGGCCCGGCTCGTGCAGCCCGGCGACCTGGTCATCATCATCAGCTACGCGGCCATGACCGACGAGGAGGCCCGGTCGTTCCAGCCCTCGGTCGTGCACGTCGACCGCGACAACAAGATCATCTCGCTGGGGGGCGACCCGGCCGAGCCCGTCCCCGGCAGCACGCAGACCCGCGGCGACCTCGTCCACGGCTGATCGCCGACGACCGATTGTCATACCCGGGCGTTCGGGGCGGATCGGATTAATGTCACAATGACGAGAACCGATCCCAGAGGAGGGGGCATGATCCCTCGGCTGCTCGCCGCCCCGGCGCCCGGATGGACGGCCGACACCGACGTGGTGGTGATCGGGTCCGGTATCGCCGGGCTGGTCACCGCGCTGCGCTGCCGTCCGCACGGGCGGGTCCTGCTGGTCACCAAGGCGCTGCTGGACGCCGGCTCGACGCGCTGGGCGCAGGGCGGTATCGCCGCCGCGCTGGCGGCCGACGACGACCCCGGCGAGCACCTGGCCGACACCCTCGCCGCGGGCGTCGGACTGTGCGACGAGGAGGCGGTGCGCGTCCTGGTCACCGAGGGGCCGGACGCGGTGCGGCGGCTGATCGACCTGGGCGCCCAGTTCGACCGCGCCGCCGACGGGAGCATCGCGCTGACCAGGGAGGGCGGCCACCGCAGGCGCCGCATCGCGCACGCCGGCGGCGACGCCACCGGCGCGGAGATCAGCCGGGCGCTGCGGGCCGCGCTCAAGGACGCCGACATCGAGGTGGTCGAGCACGCCCTCGTCCTCGACCTGCTCAAGGACGCGGCCGGCCGCGCCGCCGGCGTCACCCTGCACGTCATGGGGGAGGGGCAGCCCGGCGGGGTCGGCGCGGTGCGGGCGCGGGCCGTGGTGCTCGCCACCGGCGGGCTCGGCCAGGTGTTTTCGGCCACCACAAATCCCGACGTGTCCACGGGCGACGGGGTGGCGCTGGCGCTGCGCGCCGGAGCCGAGGTCACCGACCTGGAGTTCGTCCAGTTCCACCCGACCGTGCTGTGGCTGGGCGACGGCGCGCGCGGGCAGCAGCCGCTGGTCTCCGAAGCCGTGCGCGGCGAGGGTGCCCACCTCGTCGACGCGTCCGGCACCCGGTTCATGGTCGGCCGGCACGAGCTGGCCGAACTCGCCCCCCGCGACGTCGTGGCGAAGGGCATCATGATCAGGATGAGGGAGACCGGGGCGCCGCACATGCTGCTGGACGGGCGGCATCTGGGCGCGCGCCTGTGGGAACGGCGCTTCCCCACCATCCTGGCCGCCTGCCGGGACCGCGGCATCGACCCGGTGACCGAGCCGATACCGGTGGTTCCGGCCGCCCACTATGCGAGCGGAGGTGTGCGCACGGACCTTTTCGGACGCACCTCCATCCCCGGTCTGTACGCCTGCGGAGAGGTCGCCTGCACCGGCGTGCACGGCGCCAACCGGCTGGCCTCCAACTCGCTGCTGGAGGGCCTGGTCTTCGCCGAGCGCATCGCCGCGGCACTGCCCGACGACCTCGGCCCGGCCGCCGGAGAGCCCGAACCGCCGCAGGGCGCGCAGGGCCTCGTCCACCCGGACGCGTGCACCGAGATCCAGCGGATCATGACCGCCTACGCCGGGGTGCTCCGTGACGCCGACGGCCTCGCCGCCGCGGTCCGCGAACTCGACCGCCTCGCCGCAACGGCACCGGCCGGCGCCGCCGAACCGGGCGTGGCGGCGTGGGAGGCGACGAACCTGCTCACCGTCGCGTCCGCGATCGTCGCCGCGGCCGGCCGGCGCACCGAGACGCGCGGCAGCCACTGGCGCGAGGACCACCCCGACCGCGACGACGACGCCTGGCGCGGTCACCTCGTCACCCGTCTCGCCGGCGGGGGGCTCACCACCACCTACGAAGGGATGGCGATCCGATGACGCCGGAACTGGAGACCCGGCTGTGCGACGCCGGGCTCGATCCACAGGCTGTGGAAAACCTCGTGCGGACCGCGCTGGCCGAGGACGGGGACGCCGACGTCACCAGCGAACCCGTCTTCGCCCCGCACGACACCGCCTCCGGGGACTTCACCGCCCGCGAGGACGGCGTGGTCGCCGGCATCCCCGTGGCCGAGGTCGTCCTCGAACTGCTCGGCGTGACCTGTCGGGCCAGGGCCGCCGACGGCGACCGGGTGACCGCCGGGCAGGTGCTGCTGTCCGCGCACGGCCCCACCAGGGCGCTGCTGCGCGCCGAACGGACCGCCCTCAACCTGCTGTGCCACCTGTCCGGCATCGCCACCGCCACGCGCGCGTGGGCGGACGCGGTGGCCGGCACCAAGGCCAGGGTCCGCGACACCCGCAAGACCCTGCCCGGACTGCGCGCCCTGCAGAAGTACGCGGTGCGCTGCGGCGGCGGCGTCAACCACCGGATGGGCCTGCACGACTCCGCGCTGATCAAGGACAACCACATCGCCGCCGCGGGCTCGATCACCAAGGCGTACCGGGCGATCCGCGACGTCTACCCGTCCCTGCACATCCAGGTGGAGTGCGACACCCTCGCCCAGGTGCGCGAGGCGCTGGCGGCGGGCGCCACCTCGATCCTGCTCGACAACATGAGCACCGCCGACATGGCCGAGGCGGTCCGCCTGGTGGACGGCCGCGCCGAGCTGGAGGCCAGCGGCGGGCTCACTGCGGACCGGGCCCGAGATGTCGCCGTGACCGGTGTGGACTACCTTTCCGTTGGTGCGCTGACCCACTCGGCGCGCGTGTTCGACATCGGCCTTGACTTCACCTGACCAGCGGGGACCTGATGCTGCTCACCATCGACGTCGGCAACACCCACACCGTGCTCGGCCTGTTCGAGGGCACGGAGGTGATCGAGCACTGGAGGATCAACACCGATCCGCGGCGCACCGCCGACGAGATCGCCGTGGTCCTGCAGGGCCTGGTCCAGCAGAGCCCGCTGCTGGTGGAGACCGACATCAGCGGCATCGCCCTGTGCTCGACGGTCCCGTCCGTGCTGCACGAGATGCGGGAGATGTGCCGCCGCTACTACGGCGACGTGCCCGCCGTGATCGTGGAGCCGGGGGTGAAGACCGGGGTGCCGGTCCGGATGGACAACCCCAAGGAGGTCGGCGCCGACCGGATCGTCAACGCGCTGGCCGCCGTGCACACCCACGGCGGCCCGGCGATCGTGGTCGACTTCGGCACCGCCACCACGTTCGACGCGGTGTCGGCCAAGGGCGAGTACGTGGGCGGCGCCATCGCCCCCGGCATCGAGATCTCCATCGACGCGCTGTCGGTGCGCGGCGCCCAGCTGCACAAGATCGAGCTGGTCCGGCCGCGCAACGTGATCGCCAAGAACACCGTGGAGGCCCTGCAGTCGGGCATCATCTTCGGCTTCGCCGGGCAGGTGGACGGGCTCGTGGAGCGCATGGCCGAGGAGCTGGCCGCCGACCCGGCCGAGGTCACGGTCATCGCGACGGGCGGCCTGGCCCCGCTGGTGCTGGAGGAGGCCCGCTGCATCGACGTCTACGAGCCGTGGCTCACCCTCATCGGCCTGCGCCTGATCTACGAACGCAACACCGCGTGACGCCGCTGCGGGCCGCCGGTCGCCCGGCGGGGCCGGCCGGCTCGCGAAGGCCGAGCGGTGCGCAAGCCGCTCACGTGGATCGATAGCCTTGAGCCCGTGAGTGACGCGACCTACGACGAGCTTCCGGAGCAGATGCGGGTGCGCCGGGAGAAGCTGGACCGGCTCCGCGAGAACGGCATCGACCCGTACCCGGTCGGCTTCCCGCGCACCGCGACCATCGGCGAGATCCGGGCGAAATACCCCGATCTCGAGCCGGGCACCGAGACCGGCGAGAAGGTCGGCGTCGCCGGGCGCGTCATGCTCATCCGCAACACCGGCAAGCTGTGCTTCGCCACCATCCGCGACGGCTCCGGCGACCTGCAGATCATGCTGTCGCTGGCCAACGTGGGGCAGGAGCAGCTCGACTTCTGGAAGCGCGAGGTCGACCTCGGCGACCATGTCGGCGTGGAGGGCGAGGTCATCACCTCCCGCCGCGGCGAGCTGTCGGTCATGGCCGACCGGTTCCAGATCACCGCCAAGTGCCTGCGGCCGCTGCCGGAGAAGCACGTCGGCCTCACCGACCCCGAGGCCCGGGTGCGGCTGCGCTACGTCGACCTGATCGTCAACGACGAGGCGCGCCGGATGGCCCGGCTGCGCAGCGACACGGTGCGGGCGGCGCGCGACTTCTGGCACGAGGAGGGGTACCTCGAAGTCGAGACCCCGATGCTGCAGCCGATCCACGGCGGTGCGGCGGCCCGGCCGTTCGTGACGCACATCAACGCCTACGGCATGGACCTCTACCTGCGGATCGCGATCGAGCTGTACCTCAAGCGGCTCGTCGTCGGCGGCATCGAGAAGGTCTTCGAGATCAACCGCAACTTCCGCAACGAGGGCGCGGACTCCACGCACAACCCCGAGTTCACGATGCTGGAGGCGTACGGCACCTACCTCGACTACAACGACATGGCCGACCTCACCCAGCGCCTCTACCAGCGCTGCGTCGAGGCCGCGCTGGGCACGACGGTGGTGGTTCGCGACGGCCAGGAGATCGACCTCGGTCTCCCCGAGTGGCCGCGGATCACACTGTACGGGGCGGTGTCGCAGGCGCTCGGCGAGGAGGTCACCCCGCACACGCCGCTGGAGCAGGTGCGCAAGTACGCCGACGCGCGCGGCATCTCCTGGGACCCCAAGTGGGGGCAGGGCAAGCTCGTCCAGGAGATCTTCGAGGAACTGGTCGAGCACACGCTCGTCCAGCCGACGTTCGTCATGGACTACCCGCTGGAGACCTCGCCGCTCACCCGGCAGCACCGCCAGGAGCCGCTGCTCACCGAGAAGTGGGACCTCATCGGGTTCGGCACCGAGCTGGGCACCGCCTACTCGGAGCTGATCGACCCGGTCGAGCAGCGGCGCCGGCTCACCGAGCAGTCGCTGCTGGCGGCCGGCGGCGACCCGGAGGCCATGCAGCTGGACGAGGACTTCCTGCGCGCCCTGGAGTACGCGATGCCGCCCACCGGCGGCGTCGGCGTCGGCATCGACCGGATGATCATGGCGTTCACCGGCAAGAACATCCGCGAGACGATCCTGTTCCCGTTGGTCAAGCCCGAGTGACGCGCCCGGTGGCGGCCGGGCGCGCAGTCTCGCCGCCGTCCGGCCGCTACGCGGATTCGCGCACGACCAGCTCGGGCGTCAGCACGATCTGGCGGTGCTCGTGCCGGGGCTCTTCGGCGGCCTCGGTGAGGGCCAGCTCGGCGGCCGCCCGGCCCAGCTCGTGCCGGGGTTGGCGGACCGTGGTCAGCGGGACGGCCGCGGTGGCCGCCAGCTCGATGTCGTCGTAGCCGATCACGGCAACGTCCTCGGGCACCCGCACGCCCTGCCGCACCAGCTCGTTCACCAGCCCGACGGCCAGCAGGTCGTTGGCGCAGAACACGCCGGTCGGCACCTGGTCCAGCGCGAGCAGGCGGCGCGCCGCGGCCGCGCCCTCCGTCGGCGTCAGCGACGCCTGCGCCAGCGTGACCGCGGGTTCGCGCCCCGCCTGGGCGAGGGCGTGCGCGGCGCCGTCCAGCCGCTCCTGACAGGGCTGCGGATGCGCGGCGCCGGTCACGAACGCCAGCCGTTCGCGGCCCAGGCCGAGCAGGTGCGCGGCGGCGACGGCCCCGCCCGCGACGTGATCGACCCGCACCGAGCACACGCCGGGTCCGGTGTGGTCGAGCAGCACCACGGCCATGCCCGCCGCGCGCAGCCGCACGATGCCGAACGGGCCCAGCCCCACCGGCGTGATCAGCACTCCCGCGGCGTGCTGCTGCTCCAACAACTCCAGGCAGCGGCGCTCCTTGTCGGCGGAGTGGTCGTTGGTCAGCCACAGCGCGTCGTGGCCCGCCGCGTTGAGGGCCTGCTCGGCGCCGCGGGCCACGTCGGTGGCGTACGGATTGGTCAGGTCCTCGACGACCACGCCGAAGGGGCGCGGGCGCGCCCCGGGCGGATCGCCGTCCGCGCGCCGCCCGCCCTGGCGCAGCCGCCGGGCGGACTCGTTGCGTACGAAGCCGAGCTCCTCGATGGCCGCGCGGACGCGGTCGCGGGTGGCTTCGGCCACGAGGTCTGGCCGGTTTAGGACATTCGAAACGGTCCCAACTGAGACCCCGGCGCGCCTCGCGACTTCCCGGATACTGCTTGGAGGCAAGACTCTCCTCGTCGACCCCGGACTGGTTTTCGCAGGTTATCGAGTTGTCCGCACCGAACCCCCGCGAACCCGGTCGCGGACCGTAGTAACAAGAGCACACAACGTGCCCAATCCGCGCTTGACGGGCCGGATCCGGCCGCCTAGCGTTCCGAGCCGAAGCGTGCCTTGAAACGATTCACGATCATCGCCCCCGATGGTATGGGCGAATCGGACGAGGAGGGATGGGTTGACGTGATCGGCGATCGGGACCCGTCCCGGATACGGCGTGCTCCGCCGAGGCCCGCCACATCATCGTGCGCGCGCCCGAGGCGCCGAGGCGCATCCGCGTCCGGTCGGCCCAACGAGTGAATCGTTGCCCGGGGTTCCCGTTCGGCGCCGAGCAATCGGCCCATCGGCCACCTCCGGCCAAGCGCGTTAGACGGCAAGGCCCACCGATGATCTCGGTCCGGCTCCCCGCCCCGGACCCGGCAACCCGACGCGTACAGATCGAGGCCCGCCCGTGCCTGTGCAGCGGACGGCTGCATCCCCGCGGTCATCACCACGGACGAGGGAGGACGGAGTGGAACAGGCCACCATCGCACGTCGTGGCACCGACGATATGCGCCTCAGCGAAGAGGAGATCAAGCTCCTCGCGCAGATCGCCAGCGGTGTCACCGCGGACGTGGCGGCACGAAAGCTGGAACTGAGCGCCCGGACCCTGCGCCGCCGGCTGCGGACCATCTGCGACCGGCTGGAGGTCAACACGCCCATCGAGGCCGTGGTCTGGGCGGCCCGGCGCCAGCTCATCTAGGGGAGGGCGCCTCCGCCCCCGCCCCCCGGCGGGCGGCGGCGCGAAACAACCCGACCGAGCATCGGGGACCACCGTCCGGCCCCGCGCGGCGACGTCTGCGGCCCCTCGGGTGCACCCCCGCGGGGAGGCGTCGCCGCGGACGTGGTCCGACGCCATGTCCGACGCCATGTCCGACGGCATGGCCCGACGCGGCGCGTCCGCGTACCCGTGCGCGCCGACCGCCTCCGGCGGCGCAGACCGGTCACGCGGCGCAGGCCGGTCAACCCGAGGCGGCATGGGCCGTACCCGCCGGCGGCCTCAGGCGACCCGGACCGCGCCCGCGAACGGGCGGCCCGCCATCGGCGCGATCTTCACCACGTCGCCGGTTTGCGGCGCGTGCAGCATCTTGCCGTTGCCGACGTACAGCCCCACGTGGTGCAGGTCGGAGTAGAAGAACACCAGGTCGCCGGGCTGCAGCTGGTCGCGGGAGATGTGCGTGCCGGCGTTCCACTGGCTTCCGGTGTAGTGCGGCAGGCTGATGCCCACCTGCCGGTAGGCCCACATCACCAGGCCGGAGCAGTCGAAGGCGTTCGGCCCCTCCGCGCCCCACACATACGGCTTACCGATCTTGGTCATCGCGTACCGCAGCGCCTGGGCGGCCTTCCCGGTGCCCACCACGGGCAGCTTGGTCAGCTGGGTGGGGTCGCGCTTGACCAGCTTGCCGCGGACCTTCTCATAGGTCGCGGTGACCTTCTTGCGCTGGTCCTGCAGCTGGGTGCGCAGCTGCTCGACTTGCTTGGCGCGCTCCTCGGCGGACTTGCGGGCCCGCTCGGCCGCCTGCATGGCCTGCATCAGGCCCTGCACCTTGGTGCCGTCCTGGGTGGCGAAGTAGTGCAGCGTGGCGGCCTGGTCCAGCATCGCCTGCGGGTTCTGCGAGGCCAGGAACGAGACCGTCGGGTCGGCGCCGCCCTGCATGTAGCTGGTGGCCGCCAGGGTGCCGACCTTGGCGCGCTCCTCCTCCAGCGCCTTCTGCTGGCGCTTGGCGTTGTCGCCCGCCACCTTGGCGGCGCGCTGCGACTGCTTCAGCTTGACGCGCAGCCCGTTGTACTGCTCGGTGAGCTGCTCCAACTGGTCGGCGAGCTTGGTCGCCTGCTCGCGCAGCTCCTTGGTGGACGGCTCGGGGTCGGCCAGCGCGGTGGGGGCGGGCGCGGCCACGACGAGGGAGACGGCGGCGAGCGCACCGGCCGCCGCGGCGGCCCTGCGGCCCGGGCGGGCGGCGGCGCATGCGGCGGCCGCCTGCACGGCGCGCAGCGGGCGTGAAGGGAATGCGGGGCGCGAGGGCTCCAAGAACTCTCCTCTCCTCGTCCGCCTACCGGGTGAGCTGACGGGCTCGGGCCGGAGCCTTGCCCTACCGCGGACGTGCGGAGCGTCCGCACCGTGCGGATCGAAGCCCAGTCGGCATGGCTCTGGAGTGGTCCCGGAACCGTCCGATCGAGGGTTCCCGGTTCCTGCGGGGCGCCGGCTGCGGCCCGCGGGACTCGGCGGTTCGGCCGCCCGGTCACGGTCGTCCGATCACGGCGGGCCGATGTCAGCGCAGGAGACTAACGGAGCGCTCGTCGCCTGCCAACCAGAACATGCGAAATCGCAGGTGGCCCAGAAGTGCTCAGAGGCAACTCACGTGCTCGCGGGCTTGTGCGACCACTTCGCTGTGCGCTATTTCACTAACCGTCCAGTTGTGGATAGCGGCCGGCGGCGGACGATGCCGTCGGCGTCTTTCGGGGCATCTGCGCCGTCTGCGGCGCCCAGTCGGCCGCCGTGCGTGATGGACCGGCCACGGGAGAGCGCCCGCGGTCCGATAATGTCGCTTGTTTGTGGAAGTCGTGATCAGGCGTGCCCGTACCGCCGACGTGCGGCACATCCGGCGGCTCATCGACGCCTACGCCGGCCCGGGGCCGCGGATGCTCGCCAGGTCCACGGTGACGCTCTATGAGGACGTTCAAGAGTTCTGGGTGGCCGAGGACGTGCAGGCCGCCGCGCCGGGGGACGAGCGACGCCCACAGGGGCGCGGGGGGCGCGTCGTGGGCTGCGGGGCCCTCCACGTCATGTGGGAGGACCTGGCCGAGGTGCGCTCGGTGGCCGTGGACAAGGAGTACGCGGGGCACGGCATAGGGCATCGGATTGTCGACCGGCTTCTGGAAACCGCGCGGGAACTGGGAGTGGCGAGGGTGTTCTGCCTTACCTTCGAGGTGGACTTCTTCGCACGGCACGGCTTCGAGCCGATCCTCGGAACCCCGGTGTCGCGCGAGGTGTACGAAGAGCTTCTCCGTTCCTACGACGAAGGCGTGGCAGAGTTCCTGGACCTCGACCGGGTCAAGCCGAATACGTTGGGGAATACCCGGATGTTGCTTCGCCTGGAGGACTGACCGATGAGCGACTCCCCCCACCGCGGACGGCCCTATCCGCGGCAGCCCCCGGGTCCGCCCTACCACGGCGGACCGTCCTACCAGCAGGGCTCCCAGTGGCAGCAGCCGCAGCAGCACGGCTCCCTGTGGCAGGGCGGGGCGGCCCCGCAGCAGCAATGGCAGCAGCCGCCCGCCCCGGGATACGGCGGCGGCTACGACTACGGCTACGACGCGGCCGCCGACCTTCCCCTGGCGCCGATCCTCCGCAGGGCCGGGGCGCGCATCATCGACAACGCTCTGGTGGCCGTTTTCGGATTCGCGCTCATCGTCCCCATCAGCGTCGGCATCATCGGCCTGGACACCTCCGGGAGCAAGGCCGGTAGCGAGGGCGGCATCTGGAACTGGCCCATCATCTTCACCCTTTTCGCGGTACTGGCGGTGCTGCCCTTCCTCTACGAGGCGATCCAGCTCGCCATGTGGGGGCGGACGCTGGGCAAGCGCGTCCTGCGCCTGGGGGTCGTCCAGGCCCGGCCCGCGGGAGAGCCGCTGACGACGACGCAGGCCGTGTGGCGCGCGGGCGTCATGCACCTCGGCTACCAGCTCGGCGTCTTCTTCTTCCTCGTGCTCGCCGTGATGGTGTGGGACTACTTCGCCTACGGCATGCTGCTGGTCTGGATCGGCACCGTCATGGCCTACCTGTGGGCCATCTGGGACCAACCGCTGCGCCAGTCCCTGCACGACCGCTTCTCGGGCACGCTCGTCATCGACGAGCGCGGGGACTACACCGAGTACTCCGACCAGGCGGGCGGCGACGCCGACCGGACGGTCGCATACCCGGACCGCACGGTGGAGTACCCCGGCCACCCGGGCTACGGGGGGTAGCCCGCCGTGGCGGCGTCCCCTCCCGCATCCGGCGCCGACCCCCTTCCCCCGGCCGAGGGGGAGGGCGCTCCGGAACTCGCCGAACCGGGGCAGCGGCTGGTCGCGCGCATCGTCGACACGCTCGTGGTGGGCCTTCCCGTGGTCATGGTGCTCCGGGAAGGCTTCCCCGACCTCAGCATCGAGAGGGTCGCGCCGCCGCTCGTGGCCGGGCTGCTGCTCGTCTACGAGTGGATCCAGCTCACGCTGTGGGGGCGCACCGTGGGCAAGCGCGTCGCGGGCATCGAGGTCGTCCGTGAGGACCCGGGCCGCCCCGCCGTGGACAGGAGGCGTCCGGACGTGCTCCGTTCGCTGGTGCGGGCCGCGACGTACTGCCTGCCCATCGCGCTGCGTCCCGTCCCGGTGTTCGGGGCTGTGGCGGGGCTGTTCTGGGTGGCGAACGCCGCGGCGATCTATGAGACGCGGCTGGAGCAGTCCGCCCGCCGCAGGGCCCTGCACGACCGTTTCGCGGGGACGGTCGTGGTCAGGCGGCCCGCCGCCGTCGCGGCGGCGGACGCCCAGGACAGCTGACCGCTTCGCCGGTTAGCGCCGTACTTCCGGCTTGTTCGCCTATGCCCGTCTTATGGCCTCATGGAAGGCGGGGCCGGTACGGCTATAGGGCGCTTAGCGGCCTTGGTCCGATGCACCGGTCCAAGTGCTCACCCTTACATGGACCCATGACCCATACGGGCGTCCGGTCCCTAACGGCCCCGCTTCCCCGGCGCGGTCAAGTCCTACTCCGCGCCTTACGCCGTCGGCCCTTCCGGGCGGCGCCTCTTGCACCAGACGCCTCTTACAACGGCGCCCCTTCCATGCCCAGAGCCCTCGCCGATGGCCTTATGACGACGGCCTAACGGTGATGGGCGGGCCCATACGGCCCTGGGAGCTATGAGAACCGCGCGGGATCGGCCATGGGGTGTCCATGAGGGGCGTATTGTCGGCGGGGTCGCGCAGAGAGGACAGAACGCGCCGCCCGGGTCTCTGTGCGTCGTACACAAGATGGGAGCCCGGAACGCGCGGGGGCGCGCTCACAGGACGCGCACATCGAGTGCGCCGAGTGTCGCCTTCCGGGCCGCCTGGGACCGGCGGCCTGCGTCAAGGGCGAGGACAAAGGGTAAAGACTTGCATACGGCTCAACGCGCGATCGGATCCCGGACGCCTCGGCGATTACAGAGCGTGATCGATATGGGCGGGGCGGCGGTACCGGGCCTGCCTCCCGGGCGGCCGGTGCCGTATGCTCCGGTCGCGTGCCGAGGTGTAGGCGCACGGCGACGTGGCGCAGGCGGAGACCCGTAACGATGTACGTTCCCCGGGTGAAGCGCCCGGCGGTGTGACGGGATTGCTTGCTTATCCGCTGTTATCGACGTGGTGTGGTGGCGGTCGACCGGCGGTCGGGCGCCGGAAGTCGGCGCCGCCGCCCCGGCGTCGGCAAAGGATTTCGCGGCGGAGCTCCCGGCCGGAATCTATCGACACGGCCGGCCCCGAGAGGCGTCAACGCCGATGTCACAGGGGGTGCGGCCGCCGCGGCATTCCCGCACCGGTGCGGTTAGTGCCGTTACGTCGGGGTTAATGGGGGTCGTGGGGGGTGCCGCCGCCCGCCCCGTTAAGGTGGGCCGGAGCCTCATTTCCGCAGGCGCGGCGGGCGGTCCGAAAGCCGCAGGCCCGGAAACCTCGGCCAATGCAAGATCGTCCGGGCCGCCCGGGCGGCGTGATCTCGGTCACGCCGAAATCGTGATCCGGCTCCAGGGGTCGGACAATTCCGCCACCCCCGGACCTCCCGCGGGCCCGGCCGGCGCTGCGGCTAAGGCCCCCTCCACCCGGTTTCGGCCCTGGCGATTACTAAGAGTTACCGTTGGGCAAGCGTACTTCATCGCGAGTGTTGAATTGTCATCGGCAAGCATCGCGGTATATGTTTGTCAACCGAATGCAGTTTGCTCCAGCTGAAAGGTCTGTCTCCATGGCACAGAAGGTTCAGGTGCTTCTCGTCGACGACCTCGACGGTGGCGAGGCGGACGAGACCGTGCAGTTCTCGATCGATGGCGCCTCGTACGAGATCGATCTCAGTAGCGCCAACGCTAAGAAGCTCCGGGATTCCCTGCAGCCGTTCGTCGAGAAGTCCCGCAAGGCGGGCGGTGTCCGCCGGGGCGGCCGTCGGCAGCGCGGCGCGTCGAGCCGCGAGCGCAGCGCCGAGATCCGCGCGTGGGCCAAGCGCAATGGCATCAAGGTCAATGAGCGCGGCCGCATCCCGCAGAATGTGATCGAGCAGTACGAGGCGGCCAACTGAGCCAGTCCGTCCGTCCGGGCGGGCCACCCTGCTCGGTGAGCTTCGCTCGCCTCCACCGGTGGCCCGTCCTTGGTTTCCTCCGGGGGAGCGACCCACGGGAGCCCACCGCTGCGGCACGCCCGCCGCGGCAGGCGCCGGGCGACGAACCCACCCGGTGAGTCGGCGTCCGCCTGCACCGCCGGTCCGCGTACCTCCGAAGGCCCGGGGCCTCAGCCCCCGCCGCGGCTCACGTGAGTCGCTCCCCGCAGCAGACACGGGCCTGCCAGGCAACGCCCACCTTTCCCGACGGCCTGTGCTCGCTTCCTTCCAGAGAGCCTCTGAAACCCAGACACGACTCGCGCCGGATACTCCCCGCAGGGGTGCAGAGACCGGTCCGGTCAGTTAGCGTTCCCCGTCCCGAAGAGTGCGGTCGGGACACCCGACAGTGCCCGCACAGAGCGCTCGTTGCGCAGACGCGCGAACGACGCCCGTCAATGGGCACCCCGCCGCCGTGTGCTCCCAGGGCCTGGATGTCGCTCGCGTCGACGGCTGACGCAGAAGGCGCGTCGAGGCGGCACTTGTTGAACGTCCGATGCAATAGGCGTGAGGTGGAACGCCTTCGTTGATTTGTCGCTTCGGTTCCTTGATGGGTGCTCCAGGCCCGACTGTCAGGTCTTCTAGGGGCACTTGGGTACCTCTAAGAGGGGTCGTTGCGCAGACGTGCGGGCGGTCCTCATCGTGGGGCGCCCCGCCACCCTAAGGCGTACTGAGCTTTTCGTTGGTCGTGTGGTGTTGGAGGGTGGATTTCCAGTCCGGTGTGGGCCAGGCAGGCTCCAGCCCAGACGGGCGGTCAGCAGCCGCCACACCGAGGCCCGCGACAGCCGCACCCCGCACACGCGCTCGACCACCTGCCCCACCCGCTCCAAGGTCCACAGGTCGGCCTCGAAGCCGTGGGCCCGGGCGCCCTGCTCCAACGCGGCACGCACCTGCTCGACCCGGGCGTCATCGAGCTTGGCCGGTGCGGCCGGTGGCCGGGCGGCGCCGCAGCGCCGCCACCCCACCCGCCTGGATGCGCCGCTTCCAGCGCCGCACGCTCTCAGCCGACACGCCCCGGCATCCGGGCGACCTCGGCCTGGGCACGGCCCTGCTCGAGCAGTTCGGCCGCACGCATCCGCCGCGCCTCGGCCAACTGCGGCCGGGTCAACGGCGGGACGACCTCTTCCTGGTTGTCAGACTCAGCGTTGGGGGGCATGCCGCGATACTGACAAACCCCACCTCTCCACACCCACAGAACTAACGAAAAGCTCAGTAGGCGTGGATGTTGCGTGTGTCGGTGGCTGACGCGGAAGGTGTGCCGGGGCGACCACTGTTGAACGCCCGATGCGCAAGGTGTGGGTGTGCGCCTTCGGTGATGTCCGGTTCTTTGGTGGGCGTCCCAGGCCGAGCTGTGGCTTTGTGAGGTGCTGGTCAGAGGCCGCGATGGCGGGTGTGTTGGTGCCCGCCTTCGGGAGGCTCTCTGGGGCGCTTGTTCTTCCCCGTAGAGGGTGTTGGCTGCGCAGACGTGTGGGCGGTCTCGTTGCCAAGGAGCCGGCCGCGTGTGGTCTGGTCGCCGCCCAAGGCCTACATGTTGTTCGCGTCGAAGGCTGACGCGGAAGGTGTGCCGGGGCTCTGTCGAATGCGCGACCGTACGTGCCTTCGCTGGATGTGTCGCGTCGGTTTCTTGGTGGGTGCCTCAGGCCTGAGTTGAGGCTCGTGCGGGGTGCTGGTCGCGGGTGCGGTGCCCGTCTTCGTGGGGTTGTCTGGGGTGCCCCGTAGAGGGTGGTCGTTGTGCAGACGTGCGGGCGGTCGGCGTTGTGGGAGACCGGCCGTCGGGCGCGGTCCCGGCCGGGCCCTCGATGTGACCCGAGGTCGGGTGTGCTTGCGTCGGTGGCTGACGCGCGGGTGTGGGGGAGCGTTGGCCTCCGCGGAGTTTGATCGGGGGGCATGGCGGTGAGCCGTGGAGGGCGGCCGTTGCGTAGATGTGAAGCCGTCCTCGTCCTGTGTTTTTGCTGGGGTCCTGGTCCGCCGAGACGGCATTGCTGGGGCGATGGGGTGCGGAGAGAGGTGTGGGTGTGTTCGTGAGATGCGTTCCTTTCGGGGGTGTTAGGCGTTTGGGGGATGGGGGGCTCTGGGGCTCTGGGGTGGCGCGGTGCGACGAACTTTACGGTGGCGTAGCGGGTGGTCCTGCTTGACGAACTTCGCTTGCGTCTGCGTTTCTGTCTCTGGCGTCTCGCAGAGTGACGACTCGGATGCGCTTTGTCGGGCGTTCGCGGGTGGGTGATTGCGCTTGGTGACGTGCGGTCGCCTTCGCTGCGGAATCAGCGCATTCGGCGCGTCTCTGGGACGGCCGCGGCGACCTGCGAAAAGGCCCCGTTCGCTTGAGGCGTAGCGGGAACATCGCGCACTGTCGCGGTAGTTGGATGAGGATGAACAGCGCTTAGCTGGGGAACGTCTCCTGGTGGGACTGCACCGGGCGGCCTCCTCGGGGCGGGCTAGCATGCGGAAGGACAGGTCCGGACATTCTGGACGCTGCCCAACCGCTCTGTGAGGAGCGACGAGATGTTCGAGAGGTTCACCGACCGCGCGCGGCGGGTTGTCGTCCTGGCTCAGGAGGAGGCCAGGATGCTCAACCACAACTACATCGGCACCGAGCACATACTGCTGGGCCTGATC
>NZ_BSTN01000027.1 GCF_030269545.1 Actinomadura sp. NBRC 104425
GCGGGTTGCGGGCGCGGTCGTGGGCGGACGGGCACGGGATGCCATCGCGGGTCAGGCCCTCGGCGATGGCGAACAGGCCCTTCTCGATGGAGTCCTCGAGGCCGAGGAACTCGCGGAAGATGCGTTGCGCCCCCTGTCGGTGGTGATCTCCACCCGGACCGGTGCCTGGTCCAGCCTCCCGACATCCGTGCAAAGGGCGCGGGGCGCGCGGGGCGCGCCCGGCGGCCGGGTGGAGATCACCATGACGACCAGGGCGGGACGGGCATCGGTGTCCGTCGTCGACACCGGCCCCGTCTCCACCCTTCAGGTCGTGCGCAGGGCCTCGGTTGGGGAGAGGCGGGCGGCGCGAAGGGCGGGCAGGAGACCGGCGACGGCGCCGATGAGGACGGCCGAGCCTATGCCGCCCACCCACGCCTGGACGGGAATGACGATGGTCCAGCCCCGCAGACCGGCGTACACCGCCGTCGCGGCAGCACCCGCCACCACGCCCGCGGCGCCGCCGAGTACCGACAGCAGGATCGCCTCCGCCAGGAACTGCGTGCGGATCTGGTTCCGGGTGGCGCCGAGCGCGCGGCGCAGGCCGATTTCCGAGCGGCGCTCCAAGACGGAGATGATCATGATGTTGGCCACGCCGACCGCCCCCACCACCAGGGCGACCACGCCGAGTCCCAGGAACAGGCTGTTGAAGGCCCCCTGCGCGGCGGCGCGGGCGGTGAGCGCGTCGGAGGGCTGGCTCACGTTGACCTCGTTCGGCGCCTCCGGGTTCGCGGTTTGCGCAAGCACCCGCTGCACTGCCTCCACCTTGGCGGTCTCGGACCGTACGTAGAGGGTGCTGGGCGGGCCGTCCACGGGTTCGCCGCGGACCATGGCGATGTGGCCGAGGTAGCGCCGTGCGGCCGGGTATCCGACCAGGGCGCTGGAGTCGATGTCCGGTGCGAGTGTCGCCGGGGTGAGGATCCCGGCGACGTAGAACCACTGCCCGCCCAGCCACACGCGCTGCCCCGGGCGGACGCGGTCGATGCCCAGCCGCCGCGCGGCCGTCGCGCCGAGCACGACGGCGGGCTGTGTCGCAGTGGCCTCGTTCAGCCAGCGGCCGTGAGCGACCGAGGCCCCCGCGACCTGCGGCAGGTTCAGGCTCGCCGCCTGCACCTTCAGCCCGTTGGTGTTGATCGCGGGAATGAGCGGGCTGCGGTACACCATGGCGTTCTCGACGGTGCCGGTGTGCGCCACCTCCTCCACGGCGCCGAGCCGCGCGACGCGGGCGGGCGCGGCGACCGGCATGACCGCCCGCTCCTGGGTGAAGCTCTGGCCGGCGCTGGCGGTCAGCAGGTTCGTGCCGAGCCGGTCGATCTCGGCAAGCAGCCCGGCCTGCGACGACGCCGACAGCCCGAGGACCGCGACGATCGCCGTGGTGCCGATGGCGATGCCGAGCGCGGACAGCAGGGCGCGCAGCGGCCGGGCGCGCAGCCCGGTGCCCGCCACCCGGAGCTGGTCCCGCAGGCTCAGCCGCGCGGGGACGGGTTGGGACGGATCCGGCATGTGATGCGGCATGTCAGTCCGCCTCTCCCGGTGCCGCGGCGGCCCCGGCGGGGACGGCGGGGCCGTCGTCGGCGACGATCCGGCCGTCGCGCACCTGCACCCGGCGGGGCAGCTGCGCGGCCAGGTCGCCGTCGTGCGTGATCATGACGATGGTGGCGCCCTCGTCGTTCAGCTCCCGCAGCAGGTCGAGGATCGAGGCGCCGGTGGCGCTGTCGAGGTTGCCGGTCGGCTCGTCGGCGAGGACGATCGCCGGGCGGCCCACCAGCGCGCGGGCGATCGCCACCCGCTGGCGTTCGCCTCCGGACATGGCCCCGGGGCGGAAGTCGCGGCGGTGCGCGAGCCCCACGCGGTCGAGGGCCTCGGCGGCGCGGCGCCGCCGCTCACCGGCCTCCACGCCCGCGTACAGCAGACCGTCCGCGACGTTCTCCAGGGCCGTGGAGTGCGCGGCCAGGAAGAACTGCTGGAAGACGAACCCGATGCGGCGGGCGCGCAGGGCCGCGAGTCCGCGGTCGTCCAGCCCGGCCGTGTCGACGCCGTCGATCCGGACCAGCCCGGTCGTGGGCCGCTCCAGCGTGCCCATGACGTGCAGGAGGGTCGTCTTCCCCGAGCCCGACGGCCCGACGACGGCGACCAGCTCGCCGTGCCGGACGGTGAGGCTCACGCCGCGCAGCGCGGGCACGGGCGACTGTCCCCCGTAGGTCTTGGTGACGGCGTCGAGCTGGAGCGCCGGAGGCCGGTCGTGCAGGTCGTGCGTCGTGCTCATGAGGCGGGCACCACCACTCGGTCGCCCACCGACAGGGCCCCGGACACCTGCACGAGGCCGTCGCCGCTGTCGAACATGCCGAGCGTCACGGGGACCAGGCGACGCTTGCGGGCGTCCGCCGGGTCTGCCACCTCGACGGCGTAGCCGCCGCCGTCCCTGCCGAGCAGCGCGGTGACCGGGACGACCAGGGCCTTCGCGACCTTGTCGGTGGTGATCTCCACCCTGACCGGTGCCTGGTCCAGCGTCCCCGCGTCCTTGGGACGGGTGAGCTCGATGGACACCGGGATCGTGGAGCCGGAGGAGTCCTTCTCCTCGTCGACGGGCTTGGCGACCGTCCCGATGCGGCTCACCCGGCCTGGGGTCGTTTTGTTGTCCGGGAGGGTGATCTGGACGCGGTCCCCCGCCTTGACGTGGGTCTGCTGAGCGGGGTCCAGTTCCACCGTCACCTGGCGCCCGGTCGAGGTGGCCTGGGCGACCTGGGCTCCCGGCGCCGCCGGCGCCCCGGTCTTGGCCATCGTCTTCGACACCCGAATCGGGCCGGGGAGGAACACCGCGTCCCCCAGGGCCAGTTCGCCGGTCTCGGCGGCGCCCAGATCGTCCTGGAGTGCGGCGACCGCCTCCGCCGTCTCCCACCCGTAGTAGTCGGAGTCGGGGTCGATCTCGGTCTTCTCGGCGTAGCCGAGCCTCACGAGGTTGGCGTTGAGATCGCGCACCTCGCGCCCTTTGGCGCCCACCGACAGGGCGCGGTAGACGGGGGTTTTGCCGCAGATCAGTACGACCGGCTTCTCGTCCACCCGGTAGAGGGTCCTGCCGCAGCCGATCTCCTTGCCCTCGCCCGGGAGGCGGGTGTAGACGCCCTTGGCCTGGTTGACGACGGTGTACGGGGTGCCGTCGCCCTGGGCCGCGTACGAGAGCGTCCCGCTCCGCGTCACCCGCGTGGACAGCGGCGCCTCCCGGACGGGGACCAGGGTGGTGCCATCGGTGGAGGTTGCGGGCGGGGTGTCCTCGCCGCCGAACGGGCCCGCGACGGCGGCGCCCGCCGCGGTCAGCAGCGCCAGGACTCCCGCACCGGCGAGGACCATCCACCGTCTGCGCCCCCGCGGCCTACGGCGTTCCGTGGCCGGCGGCGCGGGGTCGGTGCCGGCGGCGGTGTGCGGAGTCCGATCGACCATCGCGCTCATCCCCCGGCTCCCGCAGGCCGCAGCGACCGGCACTTCTGCTCGGCCGCCTTGAACTGGGGCGACTCGGGGTCCAGGTCACCGATGTCGAGTCGGCCGTTCTGGGGGTCGGGGAACTGCGACAGTCCGTTCTGGCGCATGCACTGGGCGTACTTGAGCATCTTGGCCTGCGCGTCCGGGTCCTGCCGTCCGCCGGAATGCCAGCCCGGCGGACGCACCGACTCACACGCCTTCTCCGCGGCCTTGAACTCGGGTGTCTCGGGGTTGACCTTCCCCCTCGGCATGAGGAACTTCGTCCCGTCGATGGGGTCGGGCCAGTCGGGGACGCCGTTGCGGCGCATGCACCGGGCGTACGCCAGGTACCGGTCGTCGGCCTTGGCGGTGGACCGCCCGCCGCCGCTGGCCGCCGTACCAGTCCCGCCGGACGAGGCGTCCGACCCGCCGCAGGCCGCGAGCCCCGGCAGCAATATCGACAGCGCCGCCAGCGGCAGCACCAGAGCCCGTCCCGGTCTCGTCGCGGACATCACCTGATCTCCTTCGCGTCGGTGGACGGCTGATGGCGACCAGTTCTACGCGGCGGGCGGTCACACCGCGGTCAGAGCGGCTGTGACCGGGCTGTGACCGCGCCGTTGGTTACCTTGGGGTTGCGATGAGAGTGCTGGTGGTTGAGGACCACGCCGAACTCGCGGCGTCCGTGGCGAGGGTCCTGCGCCGGGAGGGGATGGCCGTCGACGTCGCCCATGACGGCACGGCGGCGCTCGAGCGGACGTCCGTGGTGGAGTACGACGTCGTCGTGCTCGACCGGGACCTGCCCGTCGTCCACGGTGACGACGTGTGCCGGTCGCTGGTGAGCCGGACCCGCCGCACCCGCGTGCTGATGCTGACCGCGTCCGGCACGGTCGCCGACCGCGTGTCCGGGCTGAGCATGGGCGCCGACGACTACCTGCCCAAACCGTTCGCCTACGCCGAGCTGGTGGCCCGGATCCGGGCCCTGGGACGCCGCGCCCAGCCCGCGCTGCCGCCCGTCCTGGAGCGCGGCGACCTGCGGCTGGACCCGGCTCAGCGGATCGCGACCCGGGCGGGGATGCGGCTGGCGCTGAGCCCGAAGGAGTTCGCGGTCCTGGAGTACCTGCTCGGCGCGGACGGGCGTGCCGTGCCCGCCGAGGAGCTGCTGGAACGGGTGTGGGACGAGGCCGCCGACCCGTTCACCACCACCGTCAAGGCGACGGTGAACCGGCTGCGGGCCAAGCTCGGCCCGCCCCCGGTGATCGAGACCATCCCGCAGGGCGGCTACCGGATCGGTGACGACCGTGCGCCTTCCTGACGCCTTCCGCACCGTGCGGATGCGCCTCACCGCCCTGTACGGCGGACTGTTCATGATCTCCGGTACGTTGCTCCTGGCGCTCAACTTCTGGCTGTTCAGCCGTTCCAAGGTCGGACTGGTGGTCATCACCGACCACGGCAACCCGCGGCAGTTCCGCGAGCTGCTGCGGGCCGGCCGGGACGCACAGCTGCGGGAGCTTCTGCTCCAGTCCGGCACCGCCCTGGCGGTCATGGTGGTGGTCTCGATCGCGCTGGGGTGGCTGGTCGCCGGGCGCGTGCTGCGCCCGCTGCGCACGATGACCGCCACCATCCAGCGGATCTCCGCCAGCAACGTGCACGAGCGGCTCGCCTTCGCCGGGCCCCGTGACGAGTTGAAGGACCTCGCCGACACCGTCGACGGCCTGCTCGAACGGCTGGCGGCCGCCCTCGACGCGCACAAGCGCTTCGTCGCCAACGCCGCGCACGAGCTGCGGACGCCGCTCACCCTGGAGCGCGCGCTGCTGGAGGAGACCCTCACCGACCGGGAGGCGACCCTGCACTCGTACCGGGCGACCTCGGAGCGGCTGCTGGAGATCAGCCGGGACCAGGGGTCGCTGCTGGAGGCTTTGCTCACGCTGACCGGCAGCGAACGCGGCCTCGACCGCCGGGACCCCTTCGACCTGGCCGACCTCGCCCGCCGGGCCGTCGAGGCGACCCGCACCGAGGCGGACGGGCGCGGCATCCGCGTCCACACCCGGATCGAGCCCGCGGCGTCCACGGGCCACCTCGCGCTGGCCGCCCGCCTGGTCGCCAACCTCGTCGAGAACGCCGTCCACCACAACGTGCCCGGCGGCCGCGTGGAGGTCGCCACGGAGACCAGGGCGGGTCGGGCGTCGGTCTCCGTCGTCAACACCGGTCCCGTCATCCCGCCGGACCAGGTGGACCGGCTTTTCGAGCCCTTCCAGCGTCTCGGTGGACGCTCCTCGCACGGCAACGGCCACCACGGCCTCGGCCTGTCGATCGTCCGCGCCATAGCCACGGCCCACGACGCCACCCTCACCGCCCACGCCCTCCCCGACGGCGGCCTCCTTGTAGAAGTCGCGTTCCCCACCTGAACCGTGAGCCGAACAGCGGGCACTTGAGGTGGATCCGCTCGCCCTCCGTGCCGAGCGTCCTCCCCGAGCAAGCGGGGGTGTTTCGGCAGGCGGTCGGCCCGGACGGGACGGTGTCGCCGTCCTCCCTGCGCGAGCGGGGGGTTCCGTGCTCCGCAACGTGTCAGTGAGCTGGAGCAGAAGGTCAGGTTTCCCCTGCGCGAGCGGGGGTGCTCCGGCGTCAGGAGTCGCTGATCGTCAGGACCACCTGGACGACGGCGTCGGTGTCGGTCAGGTCGGGCAGCACCAGTTCGGCCCCCGCTGCTCGCAGCGCCGCCTCGTCGCTGGCGCCCGTCGCTACCGCCACGACCCGAGAGCCGCCCTCGTGCCCGGCCCGCACGTCGTTAGGGGTGTCTCCGATCAGGACGGTCGTGGCGGCGTCGAACGTCTCACCGTACTTACGGGCCGCGCGCTGCTGGGCGAGCTTCACCAACGGCGGTCGCTCAGCATCATCCAGGCCATACGACCCGATGTCGAAATCCATGAAGGGCGCCAGCTCGAAAGCGGCCAGTTTGTACAAGGCGATTTCCTTCATGTTGCCGGTCAGCACGGACTGGATCACGTCCGATTGATCGGCGAGCGCCCGCAACGCCGCCCGCGCCCCTGGCAGGACACGGCCGCGCGCCCTGATGTCTTCCTGGCGCACGGAAAAGGCCTCCGCCAGCATGCGCGCGAACCGGGCCATGATCTCGGCTGTCGGCTCGAGGCCGTGCAGTCGCAGCGTGTCCGCCATGATTGCGCGGTCCGTACGGCCTGCCATGTCCGCCAACCGCTCCAACGGGTGGCCGGTGACCTCGCGGAACACCTCCCCATAGATCTCACCGCTCAGTTGCCTGACGCTGACGAGCGTGTGATCGATGTCCCAGAGCACAAGCGTTCGCACGGACGCATGGTAGGCGACGCCCTCGCGAAGGTGGCCTCGCCCAAAAGCCCCCGACACGCCAACGGCCGACACTGAAGCTGATCTTCCACGTGTGACCGTGCACAGCCCCAACGCATCCTCGGCGTGTGCAAGCACTGGCGGTGCAGGAGGAGGCACGTGGCCTGGCGATCCTCGGCGACACAGCCGGCACCGACCGCGGGTTCGACGAAGCGCGTGAGCTGATCGCGCAGGCCGCCGCGCATCCTGAGGACGAACCGCCATGGATTCACCTCTTCGACCCCGACATGCTCACCATGCAGCACGGGCTCGCCTACCAGTACCTGGGCGGATAAAGAGGCGGTCGAGCTGCTGACGGCTGGACTCGACGGGCTGCCGGCCGAGGTGCGTCACGCCGTATGGGTGCTGTACTTCCGCCCTGATCAGGCGCGGTCTCTGCGAGCACTGCACGAGGATGCCGCAGCCGAATGAGTCATAGAGGAGGTCGCCGACCGCGCCGAGCGTCTCGGCGCGGCGGGGCTCGCCCGTCAGGCGGCGGCACTGCGCTGACACGGCGACGCCCCGCCGCAAGCATCGCGAAGAGCGTCGCCGCGATCCGTCATCAGCCGGTGTATCCGTGGGACCACACGCGGCACCGTGCACGTTGCCGGCGTTCCCCGACCCGGTCGCACGTCCGCGATACCGACGCTCGGCTACTGGCCACCGGCAGCCGGCCGACCGAGCAGGTCCGCGCTTTCGATCAACGATCCACCAGCACAATGACGAAACATCAGACGGTGCGACCGGCGCAGCCGGGCGGATGGGAAACAGCCGGGTCGCGGGCTTTTCGTAGCCTGGCTCATCCGTTGGTGAAGAAGTCTTCGTCGATCTTCTTGATCGTCACAGTCTGGGCTTCCTGGACGCCGCAGTCGTAGGCGACCATGAGCTCACCGAGGCGGCGACCGTCGATCAGGATAATTCGGGATGGCACCTTTTCGGCAAAGTCGATGGCGCCCGGCGAGAAGCGCGTGGTGGCGATGAAGATGCCCCTGGAGGCTTGGGCTCCTTGGAGCGCGCCGGCGAACGCCTGCACGTCGGGGCGGTGGACGGTCCGGTCGGCGGCGTAGCGCTTGGCCTGGACGTAGACGACATCCAGGCCGAGGGGGTCTTGGCGGATCAGTCCGTCCATGCCCTCGTCGCCGGGACCGCCGAGGTGACGTACCTCGCCTTCCGGGCCGCCGTAGCCCATCCGGGTCAGCAGCTTCAGAACGCAGTGTTCCAAGAAGTCCGGAGGTGCTTGCCGGAGCCGTTCCACCAGTTCGTCGGCCAGTGCGGTGTGGGCTTCGGCGACGAGTTGCGGAATGAGCTCCAATGGTGGCGCGTCGGCCGAGGACATGTCCGATTCGGCTGTCTGCCCGTTGGCCGGCTTGCCGGACCTGCGGCGTCGCACTCGGAACTCGCGGTACTCGGCGAACTGGTTCAGCACTTTCATGTCCAACCGGTCCGGGTACTCCGCCAAGACCTTCTGCCCGCGTACGGTGATGCGGGTGACGCCCCGGCGAGGCCGCTCCAACAGCCCGGCCTGTGCCATGTGGGTTACGGACCAGGCGATCCGGTTGTTGAACAGCTTCTGCCCGCCCGACGGCAGCATCTCCGCCCGCTCGTCCGCACTGAGCTCGAAGTGATCGGCCATCGCCGCGACCACCGCCGCCGACTCGTGATCAGCACCGTCGGCATGAAGCTCCAGGACAGGTCGCATCAGGGTCTGGAAGTCGGGGATCGGCACGGCACTCCTTCGGCGAGAGAACCTCCGCGATCAGGACAGCATCCTTCATTCTCGAGCCTCAGACCAGCGATCGGGCCGGGGTTGCCGCAATCGTCACCCACTTCCCAGCAAGTGCGGCAGGCCGGTCACCCGTGGGCAACTGCTCCCAGGCGGAGCGAGACGACATAAGGTGGTTCGCACCTTTCTCACCACTGTCTTCTATATCGCTACTTGTGCACGGTTACGTGCCGATCGTGTTGCCATATGGGGCACCGATGGAGGTGCCGGGGCATGTGCGAATGGTTGTGATCGCTTCCTCGGTCGTCGGCATGCGGGCCGACACGGCGTCGACGTGGTAGCGCTGCGGCGGCACCAGTTCCGCCGGCACCCGCGGGGGCGCCGCCGCGGATCCTGCCCGGCGCGGCGAGATCGGTGCCGCGCGCCAGGTCGAGCGGGTGGTACGACCAGTCGAGCTGCACCGGTCGGCCGCCGTGCCGAAGCAGGCGGCGGCGCAACAGGACCGGTTCGCCGGCCTCCAGCCCGAACGCTCTGCGACCTCCACCACTTCGTAGCAGTGGCCGCCCGGCGTCGGCGCGAGGTAGGTCTCGGCTTCCACCCGGTCGCGGACGAACACGCCCTTGCCCTGTCGACTGGTCGCTCGCGAAAAGCATCATGGCGACGCCGCACACGTCCGGCTGGGTGCGTGGTTTGGACGGTGAGGTTGCGTGTTGTGCGCGGGCGGTGGGGGTGTCCGGTGGGACGCAGAGGGGGGCGAGTCGGGGGCCCTGGATGAGCTGGGCGGGCAGGTGGACGGTGTTCACGGGTGAAATCAGTCTGCGCGAAACGCGCGAGGGGTATTGCGTGAATCGCGCAATCGTGCCATGGTGACCGACACCACAGCACATCCCACCCCTAGGGCGTGAAACGCCTGGTGGCAGTGCCGGACAGCGTCGACCGGCCTGCCCTCGACGTCGTGAGGTCTTCGATGAGCCGACTTCCTCCCAGCCCGGTGCTCAGCCGCCGCGCGATGCTCCGTCTCGGCGCCGGTGCGGGCGCGGGCCTGGCCCTCGGTCCGCTGACCGCCGCCTGCGCGGGGCCGACCGGGGCGCCCGGGCCGGGCACCATCTCGCTCGGGCTGAACCGGTCGCTGGTCAGCCTGGACAACAAGCTCAACCAGTTCGACGCGGCGGTCACCGTGCAGCGGGCCGTCCGGCAGGCGCTGACCAGCATCGGCACCGATCTCAAGCCGCGGCTGGTGCTGGCCGACCGGTTCGAGCTGACCCGGCCCACCGAGTGGACGGTGCGGCTGCGGCAGGGTGTGCGCTACTCGGACGGCACACCGGTCACGGTCGAGGACGTCGCCACGGCGCTGACGATGTACCAGCAGGTCAACGGCTCGTACATCATGGGGCTGTTCCCCGAGGTACCGACGGTCGAGAAGATCGACGACCGGACGTTCAAGCTGCACACCAAGGTGCCCGTGGCCACGCTGGACTACCTGATGGCCAACATCCTGATCACTCCGGCGGCGGCCAACCGGCCGCAGGAGCTGAGCAGCGGGGTCGGGACGGGGCCGTACCTGGTCACCGCGGCGGACGGCGGTTCCGGGGAGTACTCGCTGGCCGCCAACCGCGCGTACTGGGGGCCGCGGCCCCGCGTCGAGCGGGTGCGGGTGCGGTTCGTGCCCGAGGAGGCCGGCCGGGTCGTGGCGATCCGGTCGGGCGAGCTGGACGTCATCGACTCGATCTCCCCCGACTCGGCCGAGCAGCTGGCGGGCCTGCCCGGCGTGCGCATCGAGCGGATCGCCGGCACCCGCATCAACCAGCTGTTCTACAACTTCCGCAAGCCGCGCGGGCACCCGCTGGCCGACGCCCGGGTGCGCGAGGCCCTCACCTACGCCATCGACGGCAAGGCGCTGGCCGACGACGTCATGACCGGGTCGGTGGAGCAGGCCGAAGGCGTCGTGCCGCCCGCGCTGCAAGGGGCGGTCAAGGTCGGCCGGTACGTCCACGACCCGGCGCGCGCCCGGCGGATGCTGGACGCGCTGGGCGTCCGCGACCTGCCCATCACGATCATTTGGGAGTCGGGCGAGTTCCCCGCCGACACCTCGGTGATGGAGGCCGTCGTGGAGATGCTGCGCGACGTCGGCGTCCGGCCGAGCCTGCGGCAGTTCGAGCCCGGCGGCGACATCCTGCAGTGGCGGCAGGGCAGGCGGGGCGACTGGGACGTGCTCGGCAACGGCTTCGGCAACCAGACCGGGCTCGCGCTGACGTCGCTGCAGGGCATGTTCGGCGGGACGCCCGAGAAGGAGCGCACCCGCGACACCTACCAGGGCTACGTCTTCCCCGAGATCGCGGCGAAGCTGGCCGAGGCGTCGAGCGAGACCGATCCGCACAAGCGCGACCGGATACTCGCCGACGCGCAGAAGGCCATCTGGGCGACCTGGCCGTGCCTGTGGGCGTTCGTGCCGAAGGCGGTGCTGGCCCGGCGGGTGCGGGTGCGCGACCTGGCGCTGGCGCCGACCAACTCCTACGACCTCGCCTCCGTGCGGCTGGAGGGCTGAGCGATGCTGCGTTATCTGGCGCGCCGTGTCGGGCAGAGCGTGCTGACCGTCTTCCTGACGGTCTCCACGGTGTTCGTGCTGATCCGGATGGCGCCCGGCGACCCGGCGGCGGCGATGGCCGGGCCCAATCCGTCCACCGAGGACCTGAACCGGATCCGCGAGCAGCTCGGGCTGACCGAGTCGCTGCCCGCCCAGTACTGGATCTTCATCAAGGACCTGCTCGGCGGCGACCTCGGCACCAGCTACGCGTTCCGGGCGCCGGCGCTGGACGTGGTGCTCGACCGGGTCCCCTACACCGTCACCCTGGCGATCTCGGCGATCGCGGTGACGACGGTGCTGGCGGTGCCGCTCGGCGTGTGGATGGCCCGCCGCGCCGACACCAAGCGGGAGCTCGGCGCGAGCATCATGACGATCGCCGGGCAGTCCATGCCGGACTTCTGGATCGGCGTGATGCTGCTGACGATGTTCGCCGTGGTGGTCCCGGTGCTGCCCGCGTCCGGCTTCACCACCTGGGGCGGGCTGGTGCTGCCGACGGTGACGGTCGCGACGCTGCAGCTGGCGCTGATCTCCCGGCTGGTGCGGCGCGAGATGGCGGCGGCGCTGGCGTCCCCCTACGTCACCGTGGCCCGCTCGCGCGGGGTGTCGGAACGGGCGCTGACCTGGCGCTATGCGATGCGCAATTCGGCCATCCCGGTGCTCACGGCGCTCGGCACCCGGTTCGCCGCGCTGCTGAACGGCGTGGTCGTCGTCGAGGTGGTGTTCGGCTGGCCCGGGGTCGGGTCGCTGGTGGTGCGGGCGCTGGAGACCCGCGACTACCCGCTCATCCAGGCGACCGTGCTGGTGACCGCCAGCCTGGCGATCCTCGTCCAGCTGTTGATCGACCTGTGCTACCCGCTGCTGGATCCGCGGGTGCGACTCGGAAAGGCGGCCTGAGCCATGAGCATCGCTGCTGAAGGCGCGCCGGGCGCCGGGGCCCGGCCCGAACCGCGGCCCAGCGCCGTCACGCCCCGGCTGATGGCGAAGGCCACCGCGACCCGGCGGCGCCGCGCCGCCCGGCTGAAGCTGTGGATCGGCTCGGCGTGCACGCTGGTCGTGGTGGTGCCGATCGTCCTGGCCGGCGTCCTGCCGCTGCCCGGCCCCAACGAGCAGGACCTGTCGAAGCGGCGGCTGCCCCCGCTGACCGACGGGCACCTGTTCGGCACCGACCAGCTCGGCCGGGACCTGCTGTCGCGGGTGCTGCACGGCGGGCAGGTGTCGCTGTCGATCGGGCTGCTGGCCGTGCTGGTGTCGGGGATCATCGGGATCGTCGCGGGCGCCGCGGCCGGCTACTACGGGCGCTGGGTCGACACGGTCGTCTCCCGGCTGCTGGAGGCCCAGCTGTCGCTGCCGCTGCTGATGATGCTGCTGCTCGTGGTCGCGCTGTTCGGACCGTCGGTCACCGTCATCACCTGCGTGATCGCGGTCGCGCAGTGGCCCGAGGTGGCCCGGCTGACCCGCTCCCTGGTGCTGGTCGAACGGGAGAAACCGTACGTGGCGGCCGCCCAGGTGCTCGGTTTGCGCAAGTTCGCCATCCTCATCCGGCACATCATCCCCAACATCGTCCGGCAGGCCACGCTCGTGGTGCTGCTGCTGCTCGCGCAGGCGGTGCTGCTGGAGAGCGCGCTGAGCTACCTGGGCGCCGGGCCACAGCGGCCCTTCGCCACCTGGGGGCGCATCATCTCCGACGGCCAGGACTACATCACCACCTCCTGGTGGCTGGTCACGCTGCCCGGCCTGGTGATCGCGCTGCTGGTCATCGGCGTCAACCTGGTGGGCGACGGCCTGCGCGACCGCACCCGCCGCCGCACCCGGACGGAGGCCGACCGATGAGCAGACTGCTGGAGGTCGAGGACCTGCGGGTCGAGCTGATCACCGACCACGGCGTGGTGCGCGCGGTGGACGGCGTCTCCTTCACCATCGACCGCGGCGAGACCGTGACGATTCATCGGGGAGTCCGGGTCGGGCAAGTCCACCACCGCGATGGGCATCCTGCGGCTGCTGCCCGAGGGGCTGGCCGTGCTGTCCGGCAGCGCCCGGATCTCCGGCGTGGACGTGGTGGCCGACCCGAAGGCCGCGGCGAAGGTGCGCGGACGCAGCGTCTCGCTGATCCCGCAGGACCCGATGACCGCGCTCAGCCCCGTGCACACCGTCGCCGCCCAGCTCGGCGAGGCGATCCGGCTGCGCCACCCCGGCCTGTCCAAGGCGCAGGTGCGCGAACGCGGCGTCGAGCTGCTGCGGCAGGTGCGGATCCGCGACCCCGAGAAGCGGTGGAAGGCCTACCCGCACCAGATGTCGGGCGGCATGCTGCAACGCGTCCTCATCGCGATCGCGCTGGCCGCCGAGCCGGGCCTGCTGGTGGCCGACGAGCCCACCTCGGCGCTGGACGTCACCGTCCAGGCGGGCATCCTCGACCTGCTGCTGGAACTGCAGGAACGCACCGGCGTCGGCATCTGGATGATCACCCACGACCTGGGCGTGGCCCGCCTGGTGTCCGACCGCATCCACGTCATGCGCGGCGGCCGGTTCGTCGAGTCCGGACCGGTGGAGCAGATCGTGGACGCCCCGTCCGAGCAGTACACCCGCGACCTGCTGGCCGCCGTGCCCGCGCTGGGGCCGTGGGACGAGACCGTCACCGAGGAGGGCCCATGAGCGGGGAGCCGCTGCTGTCCGTCCAGGACCTGGTCGTGGAGTACCCGGTGCGCGGCGGGACGTTCCGCGCGGTCGACGGGGTCGGCTTCGACGTGCCGCGCGGCGGGTCGCTGGCGATCGTGGGCGAGTCCGGCTGCGGCAAGTCGACCACCGCCCGCTCGATCGTCCGGCTGCTCAAGCCGACGTCGGGGCGGATCCTGCTGGACGGCGTCGACCTGGCGGCGCTGCCGGAGAAGCGGCTGCGGCCGCTGCGCCGCCGGGTCCAGATGATCTTCCAGGACCCGTACGGGTCGCTGGACCCGCATCTGACCGCCGAGCAGATCGTCGCCGAGCCGCTGCGGCTGGCCGGGGTGCGCGACAAGGCCGAGCGGTCGCGGCGGGCCGCCGAGCTGCTCGACCGGGTGGGGCTGCCGTCCAGCGCGCTGCACCGGCGGCCCGCCGAGTTCTCCGGCGGGCAGCGCCAGCGCATCGGCATCGCCCGCGCCCTGGCCGGCGGCCCCGACCTGCTGGTGTGCGACGAGGCCACCTCCGCGCTGGACGTGTCGGTGCAGGCCCAGGTGCTGGACCTGCTGCGCGACCTGCAGGCGGAGACCGGCCTGACCTACATCGTCATCTCGCACAACCTCGGCGTCGTCCGCGAGATCAGCTCGCGGGTCGTGGTGATGAAGGAAGGAAGGATCGTGGAGGAGGGACCGACCGACGCCGTGCTGTCCGCCCCGTCCCACCCGTACACCCGCGCGCTGCGCCGGGCCGCCCTCGACCCGGCGACGATGCAGGGCCGCAAGCCCCGCGCGATCGTCTCGTCCCTGCGGAGCTGAGCCATGACCTTCGACGAGCGGTGGGAGACGTTCCTGCCCGCCCCGGCCGTGCAGAACCACGCCGCCAACCTGACCGTCCTGCCGTCCGGCGAGGTGGCGTGCGTGTGGTTCGGCGGCACCCAGGAGGGCATTCCGGACATCTCCGTCTGGTTCTCCCGGCTGTCCGGCTCCACCTGGAGCGAGCCCGTCCGGCTGTCGGACGACCCGGAGCGCTCGGAGCAGAATCCGCTGCTGTTCCCCACGCCGTCCGGCGACCTGTGGCTGCTGTACACGGCGCAGCGCTTCGGCGACCAGGACACCGCGGAGGTGCGAGTGCGGGTCTCCGCGGACGGCGGCGCCACCTGGTCGCCGCCGCGCACGCTGTTCCCGGCGGGCGAGGCCGGCGGGGTGTTCATCCGGCAGCCGGTGGAGGTGCTGCCGTCCGGCCGCTGGCTGCTGCCGATCTTCCGCTGCCCCCGCACGCCGGGCGCCAAGTGGGTCGGCGACCACGACACCAGCAGCGTGATGATCAGCGATGACGGGGGCGGTTCGTGGCGCGAGCGGCCGGTGCCGTCCAGCACGGGGCTGGTGCACATGAACGTCCACCGGCTGCCGGACGGCCGTCTGCTGGCGCTGTTTCGCAGCCGCTGGGCGGACTGGATCCACGCGTCCTGGTCGAGCGACGACGGGGAGACCTGGAGCGCGCCCGTCCCCACGGAACTGCCGAACAACAACTCGTCCATCCAGTACGTCCCGCTGCGGGACGGCCGTCTCGCCCTCGTCTACAACCACAGCAGCGCGGCGGAGGCGACCGGCCGCCGCGACTCGCTCTACGACGAGATCGACGACGGCAGCGGCGATGCGGCCGCGCAGCCGCCGGCCCGGGCCTTCTGGGGCGCCCCCCGCGCCCCGATGACGCTGGCCTTCTCGTCGGACGGCGGCCGCACCTGGCCGGACCGGCACGACCTGGAAGTGGGCGACGGGTACTGCCTGACCAACAATTCCCGCGACGGGCTGAACCGAGAACTGTCGTACCCGACCATCCGGCAGACCCCTGACGGCACGCTCCACATCGCCTACACCCACCACCGGAAGGCCATCAAGTACCTGCAGATCCCCCAGCCTTGATGACCTCCGCCTGCGTGCCCGGCCGCGGCACCGGGCACGCAGGCGGCGTCCACTGCGAAGTGATCCGGATCACTCGCTCATATATCGCGGGACGATGTATCGAATAGTGATATATCGTCCCGGGTATGGTCAGACGATCGACAGTGATGAGCGAGCCCACGTACTTCGTGCTGGCCGCGCTGCTCGACGGCCCGCTGCACGGGTACGGGATCATCAAGCGGGCTGGGGAGCAGTCCGGCGGGCGGGTGCGGCTCGCCGTCGGCACCCTCTACGGCGCGCTCGACCGGCTCGCGGGCGACGGGCTGGTCGCCGTGGACCGCGAGGAGACCGTGCAGGGCCGTCCCCGCCGCTACTACCGGCTCACCGAGGACGGCCGCCTGGCGCTCGCCCGGGAGGCGGCACGCATGGAGCAGGCCGCCCGGGTCGTCACCGCCCGGATGGCGCCGGGCACGGCGGGCGCATGAGCGGGACGTTCACCGAGGGCTGGTACCGGCTCTTCCTGCGGGCCTTCCCGCGCGCCCACCGCGAGGAGTACGGCGCCGAGATCCTCGGCACGCTGATGCACGACGCGCCCCGCCGCGTCCCGTCCCTGCGGGAGACCGCCGGGCTCGTCACGGCGGGCTTCGCCGCCCGGGCCCGCGCGGCCGCCGAGGGGCCTGCGCCGTGGTGGGCCGACGGCACGCAGCTCGGCCTGCTGACGCTCGCCCTGGCGAACCTGGCGTACGGCGTCGGCGACCACGCGTCACCGTGGTGGCTGGCCGCTTCCGCGATGCTGGTGATCGCGCTTCTGCGCGGCTGGGCGTCGGCGGCGCTGCCGTTGGCCCTGGCCGTGGCGTTCTCGACGAGCCGGGCCATGGTCTTCGGAGCCGAGGCGACGCACTGGGCGCCGTTCTTCGGCCCGGCATACCACGACTGGATCTCGCTGGCGCCCTACGGCCTGCTGGCGGTCGGGGCCGTTGTCCTCGCCGCCGCCCGGCCGGGGCGCCTGCGCACCCGGCCATGGTGGTGGCTGGCGATCCCGGCGGCCGCTTTCGTCCTCGTCTACATGCCCGGTGTGCGGGAGTACGGCACGGTCTGGCAGCTGGTCAGGGCGGGCACGGAAGGCGTCCTCCTGCTGGCCGGGGTGTGGGCGACGGCCGTCGCGCGCAGTCCGCGCTGGGCGCTGGCGGCGGCGGTCTACGTCCTGCCGGACATGGCCTACGCACTGCTGACCGGCCTGCCGACGAGCGCGCAGGACGCCGGGTACCGGCTGACCCTCGCCGGCCTCCTGCTGGTCATGACGGCGACCGCGATCAGGCCCGCGGGCAGGGCTCTGAACTCGTCCCCCGGCTGAGCGACACGACCCCCAGGCCACGAACGCCCCTGGCCCCGCGCCGTGCCCCGCGGGGGCGGGCAGTGGCGGCGCGGCATGTTCCGCGGCGGTGAGGGGGGCCGACCCGGCCGCCCCTCACCGCCTCGCACGGGGATCGTCCGTCGAGCGGGCGCGTCAGCCCACCGCGCGCTTGAGGAGGGCGGCGATCCGCTCCTCCACCTCCGGGGTCACCTCGGTCAGGGCGAACGCGGTCGCCCACATCGGTCCGTCGTCGAGCTTGGCCGGGTCGTTGAAGCCGAGCGTGGCGTAGCGCGCCTTGAACTTCGCCGCGGCCTGGAAGAAGCAGACGACCTTGCCGTCCAGCGCGTAGGCGGGCATCCCGTACCACAGCCGCGGCGCGAGGTCCGGGGCGGTGGCGGTGATGACGGCGTGGACGCGCTCGGCCATGATCCGGTCCGAGTCGGGCATCTCGGAGATCTTCTGCAGCACGTCCCGCAGCGCCTCCGCCGCCTTCTCCTCGCGCGAGGCGCGGCGCGCCGCCTTCTTGCGCTCCTGGGCGTGCTCCTTCATCGCGGCCCGCTCTTCGGCGGTGAAACCCTCGTAGCCGCTGTCGGCGCTGCTCATGAAATGTCCTCTTCCTGGTGTTTTGGGCGTTGATAGAGCACCCTATGGTCCTGTGCGTGGGCCGACCGACCCCGGGACGTGCGGTCATGCCGGGCGGCGCGCCCGGCCGGGGCGTCAGCCCAGCCAGACGCCGCCGCGCATCAGCTCGCGGCCGGGCAGCTCGTTGGCCTCGCGTCACGCCTGGACGCGGCGCGGCCGGACGCGGAACCACCGGTACGGCGTGTCCGGCCCGCGCGGGTCGAAGCCGGCGCGCGCGGCGAACCGGTCGCCCCGCTCCGGCGGCAGCGCGCCGATCTCCAGCACCTCGACCCGGCCGTCGATCACCGTCACGTCGCGGGTGTGGCCCAGCCCCAGCCGGACGACCCCGGTCGCGGCGAGGTTCCGGCCGGTCGGGCTGCCGGCCGGCGTGGCCATCAGCAGCGTCTCGCCGTCCCAGTCGAACGACAGCGGCACCAGATGCGGCGCGCCGTCCGGGGCGGCGCTGGCCACCCAGACGTCGGTGTCGTGGGCGAGCCGGTGCTCGGTGTCACGGCGGCGCCGGGTTCGGGGGCGGGGAGCGCCGCCCGCGGATGGGCACTCGGGGGCGGTCGTCATCATCACTCCTGTGGTCGTCGTGCCGCGATCGCCCCGGTCCGTCCCGCCGGGCCCGATCGCCGGAATCACAGCCTCGCCCGTCCGATATGCCGGACGCATCCGTGCCGACCACGGAGAACACCACGGATAATGAGTCGGTGTCCAGGCCAGCGATCTCGGCCCGGGAGGCCGACGTTCTGGCGCTGCTCGGGGAGCACCTCAGCAATGCGGAGATCGCCGCACGGCTGGTCATCTCCGTGCGCACCGTCGAGTCGCACGTCTCCTCGCTCCTGCGCAAGCTCCAACTCCCCGACCGGCGGGCGCTCGCCCGGTACGCGGCCGAGTTCATGCGCGCCGAGCCGGCACCCGCCCTGCCCGCACCGCTGACGACGTTCATCGGCCGGGTGCGGGAGCGCGCCGAACTGGCCGACGCGGTGAAGGCTCACCGGCAGGTCACCGTCGTCGGGCCCGGCGGGGTGGGCAAGACGCGCCTGGCGCTGGCGGTGGCGGCGGACGTGGCGGGCGACTACCCCGACGGGGTGTGGTTCGTCGACCTGGTGCCTGTCACCGAGCCGGGCCGGGTGGGCGCGGCGGTCGCGGCCGCCATGGGCGTGGGCGAGCAGCCCGGCCGCGACATCGACGACGCGGTGCTGGCCGCGCTGGCCGATCGCCGGGCGCTGCTGGTGCTGGACAACTGCGAGCACGTCCGCGACGGGGTGGCGCCGTTCCTGGAGCGGCTGCTCGCCGCCTGCCCGCGGCTGCGGGTGCTGGTGACGAGCCGCGCCCGACTGATGGTGCCGTTCGAGCGGGTCTTCCCCGTCCCGCCGCTGTCGCGGGACGGCGGCGACCGGTCCGAGGCGGTGGCCCTGTTCATGGACCGGGCGGCGGCGGTCGGCTCCCCGCCGGGACCGGCGGCCGGCGACGGCGTCGTGGCCATCTGCGAACGGCTCGGCGGCATGGCGCTGGCGATCGAGCTGGCGGCGGCCCGGTGGGCCACGCTCGGACTGGACGGCCTCCTGGCCGGCCTCGCCGACCCGCTGCGGATCCTCACCGGCGGCCCCCGCGCCGACGACCGGCACCGTTCGGTGCGCGCGGTGCTGGACTGGAGCCACGACCTGCTGGAACCGCGGGACCAGGCGCTGCTGCGCCGGGTGTCGGTGTTCGTCGCGCCGTTCACCCCCGACGCCGCGGCCGACGTCGCCGGATTCGCCCCGCTGAATCCGGCCGCGGTCGTCGACGGGCTCGGCCGGCTCGCCGAGCAGAGCCTGCTCGCCGTCACACCGTCGCAGACCGGAACCCGCTATCACGCGCTGGAGACCGTCCGCCAGTACGGGACGGAGCGGCTCGCCGACGCCGGTGAGCTGACCGACGTCCGCGCCCGGCACCTGGACTGGTGCCTGGCCGCTGCGGCCGCGCTCAACGGGGCCGCGGGCGCGGACTGGCGCGTCCGGTTCGACGCCGCGGCGCAGGACATGCGGGCCGCCCTCACCTGGGCCGCCGACCGGCCGGAGCGGCGCGCGGACGCCCACCGGCTCGCCCTGGCCATGGCCGAGCTGGCCTTCGCCCGCACCCTGCTCGGCGAGGCCCAGCAGCGGTTCGAGCAGGCGGCCCGGCTCGCCGACGCGGCCGAGGCGGCCGAGGCGCTGCGGCACGCCGCCGCGGTGGCCGGGTGCCGCAGCCTCGACGGCGACATGTACCGCCTGCACCGCGCCGCCGCCGACGCCGCCCGCCGGGCCGGTGACCCCGCCGGCGCCGCCCGCGACCTGGCGGCCGCCGCCACCGTCGCCTACCGCTTCTCCACCTCGTTCGCGCGGACTCCCCGCGCGGACGAGGTGGCCGCCATGCTCGCGCAGGCCCGGGAGCTGCGCGGCGACGACCCGGCCGCCGAGGCCGCCGTCGCGCTGGCCGAGGCGGCGGTGGAGGCCGACGCGTTCGGCGCCGTCCAGGGCGCCCCGGACAACACCGCGAAAGAGACGGTCGCGCGCGCCGAACGGGCCGTCGAGCTGGCCCGGCGCACGGGCGACCCGGTGGCGGAGTCCGCCGCGCTCGACGCGCTGTCCGGGGCCCAGAGCTGGGCCGGAGACTCCTTCGCCGCCGCGGCCGCAGCCCGCCGCCGCATCGACATCCTGGCCTCCGCACCGACCGCGCCCGCCGCCACGCATGAGCTGATCGACGCGCTCGCCATGGCCGCCGGAACCGCCGTCGGCGTCGGCGAACTGCAGCAGGCCCGCCGGTGGGGCAGGCGGCTCGCCGACCATCCGCTGCTGGCCGAGGCGGGCCACCACGCCACGTCCTGGCTGCTGGTCGCGGACGCGTTCACCGGCGACGCCGACGAGGCGCTCGCCGTCGGCACGCGGTTCCTCGACGCCTGGGAGCAGAGCGGCCGCCTGCGGTCGCGCTCCATCGGCCCCGCCGCCGCGGCCGTCGCGATGATCCACGGCCTGCGCGGCGACCGCGACGCGCGGGCCCGCTGGCTGGCGATCGTCGACGAGGCCGGCGTCGAAACCGACCACCGCCTCGGCTACGGCGCGGTCTTCGACGCCACGGTCCTGCTCCACCACGGGGACGCCGACGCGGCGTTGGAACGCGTCGCGCCGGCGCCCGACCAGGTGTGGAAGTGGGTGTGCTGGGTCTGGCTGCACTGGTACGCGGCGCTGCGCGCGGAGGCGGCCGTGCTCGGCGGGCACCCGGACGCCCGCGGCCGCATCGCCGCCGCCCGCGCCGTGGTCGCCGGCAACCCCGTCGCGTCCGCCCAGGTGGACCGGGCGGAGGCGGTGCTCGACGGCGACGTGCCGCGCCTGCTCGCCGCCGCCGAGAAGTTCGACGCGGCCGGCTGCCGCTACCAGTCGGCGCGCACGCTGCTGCTGGCCGGAGGCGAGCACGCCGCCGCCGGCGCCGCCGCGCTCGCCGGCCTCGGCCTCGCCCCCATGGCCGTCCGATGATCATGCCCGTGAGAAAGGTGAGTATGGAGCCGCACGTCTACGTCCCCCGGCTGCTGACCGACGCGGCGATGCGCGAGGTGCGCAGTCTCGGGCGCCCCGTCGTCGCGGGCGGGGAGGACCCGCCGGACCGGGCCACGCTGCTGCGGGACGCGGCGGGCGCCGCCGCCGTCGTGTGCACGTTGACCGAGCGGATCGACGCCGAGTTCCTCGACGCGGCCGGCCCGCAGCTCAAGGTGGTGGCGAACACGGCGGTCGGCTACGACAACATCGACGTGGCCGCCGCCACCGAACGCGGCGTCCGAGTCACCAACACCCCGGGCGTGCTGGACGGCGCGACCGCCGACCTGACCATGGCGCTCATCCTGGCCGCGGCCCGGCGCGTGCTCGACGGCGACCGGCTGCTGCGCGACCGCACGCCGTGGGTGTGGGGGCCGCGCATGCTGCTGGGGATGGACATCAGCGCGGGCGCCACCCTCGGCATCGTCGGCTACGGCCGGATCGGGCGGGCCGTGGCGCGGCGCGCCCGCGCGTTCGACATGAAGATCGTGGCGACGCCGTCGCGGTCGGCGCCGCCGGACGACGACGTGGAGTTCCTCGAACTGCCGGACCTGCTGGAACGCAGCGACGTCGTCACCCTGCACTGCCCGCTGACCGAGCGCACCCGGCACCTCATCGACGCCGACGCGCTGCGCCGGATGAAGCCGACGGCGATCCTCGTCAACACCGCGCGCGGCGGGATCGTGGACGAGGACGCGCTGATCGAGGCGCTGCGCTCGGGGACGATCGCCGCGGCCGGGCTCGACGTGTTCGAGGACGAGCCGAACGTCGACCCCCGGCTGACCGAACTGCCCAACACCGTGCTCACACCCCACCTGGGCAGCGCCGGCGTGGCGACCCGGGAACGCATGTGTCGCCTGTCGGTGGCGAACGCGGCCGCCGTGCTGGCCGGGAAGGAGCCCCCCACCCCGGTCAACTGACGCCGCGGGAGCCGGGCGCCTGCCCGCCGTGCACGGGTCGCCGAGCCCGCGCGACGACGCCGGCCGCATCCGCGCGCGCCGGCACCTCGACAAGGAGAAAGCCGCAATGAGCACGCAACTGCCGCCGTTCCATCTGGCCATCCCCGTCGACGACCTCGACGCCGCCCGCGAGTTCTACGGGACGGTGCTCGGCTTCGGCCAGGGCCGGTCCGACACCAGGTGGATCGACTGGAACTTCATGGGCCACCAGGTCGTCACCCACCAGGTCGGCGACGGGCCCTCGGACAAGCCCCGCGACGGCATCGCCGGGACCAATCCCGTCGACGGCCATCAGGTGCCCGTCCCGCACTTCGGGCTCGTCCTGCCGGTCGAGGAGTTCCACCGGCTCGCCGACCGGCTGCGGGCCGCCGGCACCAAGTTCGTGATCGAGCCGTATGTCCGTTTCGAGGGCGAGCCGGGCGAGCAGTGGACGATGTTCCTTCTCGACCCCGCGGGCAACGCCCTGGAGTTTAAAGCGTTCGCCGACCTGAACCAGCTGTTCGCCACCTGATCGCCGCACCGGCCGGGCCCGCCGTCCGGGCGGCGGGCCCTCCCGGGCGGCGCGGGTCGTGCGTTAGTGTCGTCGCCATGGCGGACGACGATTCGGTGCGGATCGACGTGTGGATCTGGGCGGTGCGGCTGCTGAAGACCCGTTCGATGGCCACCACCGCGTGCCGGGCCGGGCACGTCCGCCTCAATGACAAGCGCGCCAAGCCGTCCGCCCTGGTCAAGCCCGGCGACGAGGTGCGGCTGCGGCACGACGGCCGGGAACGCGTGGTGGTGGTGCGGCGCATCATCCGCCGCCGCGTCGGCGCATCCGTCGCGGCGGAATGCCTCATCGACAACAGCCCGCCCCCGCCGCCGCGCGAACTGCTCGCGCCCGTCGTCCGCCGCGACCCCGGCACCGGCCGCCCCACCAAGCGCGACCGCCGCGAGCTGGAACGCCTCCGCGCCCAGATGATGGCACCCCACGTCAACCGCCACCTGCCCCGCCCGCCCCGCCGCGGCTGACGGCTTGCGGCGCCCCCGGCTCGCCGTCCCGGACGGCCCGGTTCCTCGCGGCACATCGGGCGATGCTACAAATAGTAGCGATGTAGTCACTTTATGTGCTGATCGTGGGGGGAGCCATGTCTGTTCTGTCCGGACGTCTCGTGCGGTGCGGTCTCGCCGGGCCGCTCGTCTTCGCCGGCGTCACCGTCCCGGCCCCTGCGGCCGACTCCGCCCTCGCGTCCCCGCCATCGCCCGCCCAGCACCGGGCACCCGCCCGGTACGGGTCGCTGACCTGCGCGGCCGCCACCACGCCCGGCAGGCCGATGAGGTTCCGCCCGCCGATCCGGCTGCGGCGCCAGCACGTCACCACCCGCGCCAGGCTGGTCCTGCGCGACTGCACCTCGGCCGATCCCCGCCGGTCCCGCATCGCCTCCGGAGTCATGACACTGACCGGCACCGCCTATGCCAACTGCCTCGGTGTCAGCGACCTGCGCGGCCGCGCCACCGTCACCTGGTACGACGCCTACGGCCGTCCGCTCGCCCGGTCGGTCCTGCGCACCGGCGGCGCCCAGAGCAACCGCGCCCGCACCGACGCCCAGCTCAACGGCCGCGTCACCGCGGGCTACCTGGCAGGCCACTCCTTCTACGGCAGCGTCCGCCCGAGGGGCCGGGTGGCCCGCTGCTTCACCCGCCAGGGCATCCCTTCGATCCACGGCACCGGCCGCCTCACCATCGACTGACCGCAACCACCGCCCGAAACCGCACCAGCCCGCGCCCCCGAGACACCAGCGAAAGAAACCGCTGCTGCGTCGAGAGGGGGGCGGGGGCTGGTGGCGGTCGGGTGTCACATCGTCGTGGTGTGGACGGGGAGGCCGAAAAGCCTGGCTGCGTTCTCGTGGCACATGGCCCGCAATTGCTCGGCGCTGGGGGACACCTCCTCCAGGGCGCGCAGGCCGTCGCCGACGACGTCTGGCAGCGGCGGCGAGTCGGTGCCGAACAGGATGCGGTCGGAGCCGAAGACCGCCAGGGCGGCGCGCAGCGCCACGCGGCTGGGGGTGGCCGTGTCGACCCAGATCTGCCGCAGGAAGGTGCTCGGCGGGCGGCTGATCGGCCAGCCGCCCTCGCCGCGCGGGCGGCCGCCGCCCCAGTGCGGCGCGTGGTAGGCGCGGTCCAGCCGTTCCACCAGCAGGGCCAGCGCGCCGCCGGCGGCGGTGGCGATCAGCCGCAGCCCGGGGTACTTCTCCAGCCAGCCGCCGAAGATGACGCAGGCGGTGCCGGTGGACACGTCGTCGAACCGGCCGATCCCCTCCAGCAGCAGCGGGTCCGTCAGCCCCGCCCCGGCGGCGGGCCAGGCCGGGGCGTGCAGCATCACGGGCACGTCGTGCTCGGCGGCCATGGCGAAGAAGCCGTCGCAGCGCGGGTCGTCCAGGTAGCGCCCGGCGACGCTGGTGTTGATGATGAACCCGACGAACTCCGGGTTCGCCAGCGTGCGGGCGGCGGCCGCCAGGTGCGCGTCGTCGCCGAACGGGTTGACGTAGACCAGCGCGCGCAGGTGCTCGGGGTGGTCGGCGACGGTGCCGCCGAGCCAGTCGTGGAAGGCCGCCAGCTGGTCGACGGTCTGCGCGTAGTTGTCGACGCCCGGGATCGGCGCCATCACACCCGCGCCGACCGGGCTGCCGACGATCGACATCCGCACGCCCCTCGTCAGCTTGTCCTCGATCATGCCTTCGACGTCGCCGAGGCCCGGCGGCATCGGGAAGCGGCGCACCATGTCCGGCGGGCTGATGTGCGCATGGCAGTCAATGGTCATTGCATGCCTCCACAAGACGGGACGTTGCGGACGGTCCCCGCGGCGTATGCGCGGCGGTCGGCGGTCAGCGCGGCGTCTCGGTGGTGGCGTGCACCGCGAAGCGCAGCGACTCGCGTTCGGCGGTGTGCCTGATCATGGGTGCGACCATCCGCCGGTGCGCGGGGTCGCCCTCCCAGGCCAGGAAAAGCTCCTCGCTGGCCCACTCACTGGTGATCAGCCACTCCGACGGGTCGCGGGTGGACTGGCAGAGCTGGTCGCGCACGTGCCCGGGAACCTCGGCGACCCGCCACCGGATCTGCTCGTAGGCGCGGCGGAACGCCTCCTGCTCAGCGGGATCGACCCGCATGAAGAACAGGACGCGGTAGCGGGCGCCGGAATCGGCGCGGTAGGCGGACGGAACGGCCTGCTCGCTCGTGCTCATGTGCCCTTCTCCCTGCTGCTCGTTGCGAACACCGTCAGAGAATCGGGCGACCGGCCACGGAAATGCGTGCTGCGCCCGCGTGCGCGGAACCGGTCTCCCGGCGGCTCACTACCCCGCCGACCTGCCCCTAATCACGAACAGTCACCATCAACAACGACGTGTCACCGCGAACGGGAAATGACCGGTGAATACCGAGGCGGAGAAGGGGCACGGCTCGCCCGGCAGGTCAAAGATTGCGGAGATCCCACGCGGTCGGCCGATGCGTTCAGCGCAATATCCGCGCACGCGGGCGCACAACAAGACCCGCCGGGTTTGCGCGGGTCCTGTGACGTGCCGTCGTGCGAAGGGCCGGTCAGGCGATGGCCGGGGGAGCGGAGGCCGCCAGCGAGCGGGCCTGCGAGACCACCTGCGCCGCCCACGCACCGGACTCCGGTCCGGGCGGCAGCTGGACGGCGTGGTACAGCCCCTGACCGGTGACCGAGATCGTTACGAAACCGGTGTAGCGGCGCTGCTTCATCAGCAGAAACAGCAGCCCCAGCAGGCAGAACCACACGAAGATGATGGTCAGCACGATCGCGACCGGTGGAATTCCCTCGTGCACCTGGGTGGAGTCCTGCACGGCCCAGACCGTCCCGTGCAGCGGGTAACGGCCATGCGGGACTATCACGTGGGTCTGGGTGATCGCCATATCTCCGATGGTCAGCAGAACCTGTTCGTTGCCGGGCGGGTAATAGCCCACAGACCACCGTCCCTTGACCGAGGTGCGCTTCGGGGAGGAGGCAAGCATAGCCAGCCCGCAATGAACACGACCAGCGACGAACCACAAGCGCAGCGAAAATGGGATGTCCCGATTACGGGCGACCTGTACGGTGCCGCACCATGAGCGACGATGCACGGGAACTCCTGCGGGCCGGCGACATCCCCGGGCTGCTGCGGCACCTGCGGTTCAATGCCGAGGACATGCAGCAGGCCGAGGTGGCGCGGCTCATCGGAGAGGCCGCCGCCCGGTCCGGGTTCGACGACCTCAGGCAGGCGGCCGCCGCCGTCGCCACCGATCCGGACGACCCGAGGAAGCTTTACGACTACGGGTACGCGTGCGTCGAGCGAGGGGTGTCCTACCTCGCCGTTCCGGCGCTGCGCAGGGCCCTCGCCCTGGCGCCCGGGGCGCCGGCGCTGCTGACCGAACTGGTCGCCGCGCTGGAGGACGAGGCCCGGCACGCCGAGGCCGTCGCCGTGCTGGACGAGAACGCCGCCGCCCTGCAGCCCTGGCCCGGCCGCTACCTGCTGGCGTACAACGCGCTCATGGCCGGGGACCTGGACCGCGCCACGGCGGAGGCCCGGCGGCTGCCCGACCCCGAGGACCGCGACTGGCTGCCCGCCCGCGACCGGCTCAACCGCATGCTCGACCGCGCCCACGCCGTCCGCGCCGTCAGCCCGCTCGACCGGCGCGACCTGCGCGGCTGGCACTTCGCGCTGACCGGCGGCGTGCTGGCCACCCTGTCCCCGTTCGGGTTCGACGAGGGCATGACCGGCCGGTACGCCTACACGGGCGACGCGTTCGGCGGCTGCCGCCGCTCCCTGGACCGGCTCCGCCTGATCCTGGACGCGGCCGGGCGCCGGCCCGAAATCGTCGCGCTGCTCCCCGACCGTTCCAGCCACATCCTCGGCCTCGCGGCCGCGGGACTGCTCGGGCTGCCCGCCGAGCCGTTCGACCCGGCCCGCCCCGACGCCCTCGTCGTGGCCTACGACCTCAACGAGATCGACGCGGGCCAGCTGTGGGACCGCGCCCCGGGCCAGGTGCTGTTCGAGCACGCCACCTGCTGGACCGACCCGCCGCAGGTCAGCGCGGACGTCAGCGGCTTCCTGCACCAGACGGTGACGCCCCCGTGGGGCGAACGGCTGCACGCGGACCCGGACGGCTCGGTGCGGCGGCTCCCGCCCGACGAGCGGCCCGTGGAGGAACTGGCCGCCGAGATCGTCCACGCCGCGCCCCTCACACACGAGGGTGAAGACGGCGCGCCCCCCGACACCGACGAGGCGCTCGCCCACCTCGTCGCCTCCGTCCGCGACCAGTGGCTGACCGGCCCCCGCCACCGCGTCGGCTCCCCCGGCCCCGTCCCCAGCTCCCGCTTCCTGTGACCCGCGCCACCAGCCCCGCCCCCGACGCGATGGCACCGACGGCGGGTGGGCGAGCCAGTCCGTCAGCGCGACGAACCATCGCGAAGGCGGCCCCCGGCGAGCGGCGGCGGAAGCAGTTGACCTCCCGCCACTGACCCTGCCCGGGCTCAAGAGCGGTGTGTCTGGAACGGCAGCCGCCCCAGCCGCTGGGCCACGAAGCACGCCACGTACCCGGCGAACAGGTGGTACAGCAGCGGGGAGAACTCCTCGCGGACCTGCCCGTGCACGGGCAGCGCGGCAAGGGCATGGCGGGCGACGGCGGTGTCGCCGCGGCCGGTGACGGCGATGACCCGGCGGCCCAGGCCGCGTGCCCGGGCGGCGACTCCGGCGGCCAGGTCGTGCGAGCGGCCCGGCGGGGCGATGACGAACACGGGCATGTCGTCGGGGTAGGCGAACCGTTCGACATGGCTCCACTCCTCCAGGTCCTGGCCGACGGCGAAGACGCTCGCTCCCTCCACCATCTTGGCGGCGGCGAACAGCGCGGTGCCGTAGGAGGGGCCGCTGCCCAGCATCACCATGGCCGGGGCGTCGGCGACCAGGCCCGCCACCCGCCGGCACTCCTCCTTCAGCGTCTTGGCGGTGGCGTCCACCTGGTCGGCGAGCACGGCCGGTTCCTCGTGCGCGACGCCGGCGTCCCGGCCCAGCCGCGGCGCGATCGACAGCAGGCCCAGCAGGCTCGCCTGGTAGGTCCGGATTCCGGGGGACGGCTCGCCGTCGGGCAGATCGACCAGCAGCGTGCGGTCGGCGACCTGCGTCACCGGGCTGCCGGGCGTCCCGGTCACCGCCACGGTCAGCGCACCGTACCGGCGGGCGGCGTGCAGGGCCTCGATGACGCGTTGCGTCCCGCCCGAGGCGGAGATCGCGACCACCAGTACCCGTCCCGGCGCGGCGGGCCGCATCCACTCGGCCGCGTAATGCGCGAACCGCATGGCGCTCAGCGGCTCGCAGGCGACCCCGCCGATCGATTCGAAGGCCATTTCGGCGGCGCAGGCGGCATGGTAGGAGTCGCCGTCCCCGGTCAGGAACACCCGCTCGACCTGGGCCCACTGCGCCGGGTCCAGCAGGCCGCAGGCCCGTTCGCCGAACCGTCCGGCCGACGCGCGGATGTCCTCCGCCAGCGCTTCGACCTGCCGGACCATCACCTCGGCCTCCACCCGCACCCTCCCATCTCGGCAGCCTGGGGACTCGCGGCTCAGGGCTCCAGGGAGCGGACGATGTCCATGTACGCCTTGACCCGCTCCACGTCGATCCGGCCGCCCCAGCCGCCGACCTCCAGGCAGGTGCCGACGAACGCCCCGTCGGCCGCCGCCAGCAGCCGCGCGGCGTTGCCGTGGTCGGTGTACCCGGCCAGGATGACCGGCAGGCCCGGCGCCGCCCGGCGGACCGAGGCGACCATGTCCAGGGCGGTGGCCTCGTCGGGGTGGCCGACCGCCACCGCGTCCGCGCCCACCTGCATGGCCGCGCGCGCCACCTCCCCGGTCGGTTTGGGCTCGCCGAACCATGTGAAGTGCATCGAGTCCACGTCGGCGATGACCTTGACCTGCCGGGCGTTGATCTTCCGCCGGTATTCGGCCACCGCCAGCGGGTCGGCCTGCACCAGGCCGTGCGCGGTCAGCGTCGCGCCCACCAGCGCGCCGGCGCGGATGTAGGAGCCGCCCGCCACCTTCGCCACCGCCAGCGACGCCTTCAGCGCGTTGCGCATCAGCTGCACGCCGATCTGGAAGTCCGGGCGGGTGGCGGACGCGATGGCCGAGGTGATCAGCCCGATCGCCGTCGTGCGTGCGGGGTCGGAGTCCTCGCCGGTGCCGTAGACGCGGTCCACCGTCTGCACCAGGCACCCGTCCGCCCCACCCTCGTCCAGGGCCCGCGCCGACTCCACCGCCGTGTCGAGGATCTCCGGGAAGCTGCCCTCCTCGTACAGCGGCGTCCCGGGCAGCGGCCTCAGGTGGACCATCCCCAGGACGACCTTGCGGCGGCCGAGCGTGTCGAAAACGCGCATCGAGCACCCTTCCCCGTGGGCGGCGGCACGGGCATCGTAGGTTCGCCGACGTCGCCCGGCGCAAGCTTTCCACCGGACCGGAACCGGCCGCGGAAACCGCCCGAACACCCGGCAGGGTGCGTAAAAACGGAAGAGGGCCCCCTCACCCGAGGGAGCCCTCCCGGTTCATTTGCTCACTTCGCGAAGTACTTGGCGATGTACTGCTCGACCTGCTCGCGGTTGTAGACCGCCGACTCGCGGGCGCGTTCCTCCCAGGCGAACACGCACACCGTGAGGATGCCGTCGAAACCGATCTCCGCCAGGCTCTGGAAGGTCAGGTCCCAGTCGACCTCGCCCTGCCCGATGTCCAGGTGCTGGTGGACGCGGATCTGGTCGGCCAGGCTCGGCGGGTTGACGATGTACCGGTTGCCCGAGGACGCGCGGTGGTCGAAGGAGTCGGCCACGTGCACGTGCGTCAGCAGCGACCCGGCGCGCCGCATGATCCCGGCGATGTCGCCGCCCTGGTGGAAGGTGTGCGGCGCGCAGTACACGAACGACACGAACTCGGCGTCGATGGCCCGCACCAGGTCGACGGCGGCGTGCCCGTCCTCGACGAAGTCGTAGGGGTGCGGCTCCAGCCGCAGTTCCAGCCCCTCCCGCTCGAAGATGGGCAGCAGCTCCTCCAGCGACCGCCAGAACTGCCGTTCGCTCTCGGACGACGCCACCGCCCGGCCGTTGAACTCCGAGTTCATCACCGGGCAGCCCAGCTCCACCGTCAGCTCGATGGCGCGCTTCCAGTACCGCACGGCCGCCTGGCGGTTCTCCTCGTCCGGGCAGGACCACTCGTACACCGGCAGCACCGAGGACACCTGCACGCCGGCCGCGTCCAAGGCCTTGCGGAAGGCGCGCACGGCGGCCTTGTCGGCGCGCGGGTGCAGGTAGAAGGGGATGAAGTCCTCGCGGGGCGACAGTTCGATGTACTCGTAGCCCAGCTCGGCCACGACGCCGGGCAGCTCGGTCAGCGGCACGTGCCGCAGCATGAACGGGTCCAGGGCGATCTTCATCGCTGCTCTCCGGTGTAGAACGCGGGACGGGAGACCATGTCGACGGGGACGACCCCTCCGGTCTTGAGCGCCTCCACGGCCGCGTCGCCGACCGCGGTGGCCGCGTAGCCGTCCCAGGCGGAGGGGCCGGTGGCCGTGCCCTCGGACGCGGCGTCCACCCATGCCTGGAACTCGGCGTCGAACGCGGCGCCGAACCGCTCCCGCCAGTCCGCGGTGACGGCGGTGCTCTCCCGCCCGTCCTGGCGCACCGCGGGGCGGGCGGGGTCGGCCAGCCGGGCGGCGCCGGTCTCCCCGACGATCTCGCAGCGGATGTCGTAGCCGTACCGGCAGTTGACGAAGACCTCCACGTCGATGCGGGCGCCGCCGGAGGTCTCGAACAGCATGATCTGCGGGTCCTGCAGGTGGTCGAACCGGTGGCGGGTGGGCCGCGGGGTGAGCACCTGCGCCGAGACGATCTCCTCGTCCAGCAGCCAGCGCAGCACGTCCACCTCGTGGACGGCGGTGTCCAGCATGGCCATCTCGGAGGTGTAGGAGTCCGGCACGCCGGGGTTGCGGTGGGCGCAGTGCACCATCAGCGGGGTGCCGATCCGCCCGGCGTCGACGAGCTGCTTCAACTGCCGGTAGGCGTCGTCGTAGCGGCGCATGAACCCGACCTGGACCAGCCGCTTGCCGTGCTCGGCCTCGGCCGACATGATGCGCCGGCAGTCGGCCGCGTCGGTGGCGAGGGGCTTCTCGCAGAACACCGGCTTGCCGGCCGCGATGGCGTTCAGCACGTGCTCGGCGTGGGTGGGCCCCCACGAGGTCACCAGCACGGCGTCCACCTCGGCACTGGCGATCACCTCGCTGCCCGAGTCGTACACCCGGGCGCCGGTCTCGGCGGCGATCGCCTCGGCCCGGTCGGCCGCCAGATCGGTGACGGCGACCACCTCGGCGCCGGTGACGACACCGGACAGCCTGCGGGCGTGCTCCTGGCCGATCATTCCGGCCCCGATCACTCCGACGCGCAGTGGCATCGCGAGTCCTCCTGTTCGCAGTGGTCTGGGTGTGTCTCGGGCGGCCGCGGGCGGCGGCGCGGCGGCGGGAGCGGACCGGCCGCGCCCGCGCCGGAGCCGGTGCCCGCGGCCGCGGCGGTCATCGCGAGTACCTGGCGCGCAGTTCGGTCTCCAGCGCCTCCAGGGAGCGCCCCCGGGTCTCGGGCACGTACCGGGCGACGAACAGGATCGCGGCGATGCCCAGCGCTCCGAACAGGAAGAACGTGGTCGAAATCGTGATCTTGTCGACCAGCACCGGGAAGGTCAGCCCGACCAGGAAGTTGGTGATCCACAGGGTGAGGCCGGCCAGCCCCAGGCCCAGGCCGCGCAGCTTCAGAGGGAAGATCTCCGCGAGCATCAGCCAGGTCACCGGGGAGATGGCGCCCTGCTGGAAGGCCAGGAACGTGACGGTCATGGCCAGCACGACGTACGCGCGTCCCGGCCCCTCGGGCATGGCGAGGGAGATGACGCCGATCAGAAACAGGCTGCCGGTCGTGCCGATCTGCCCGGCCAGCAGCATGGGCCGCCGGTTCACCCTGCCCAGCAGGTAGATGCCGACGACGGTGGCCAGCACGGAGATCACGCCGTTGGCGATGTTGGCGGTGAGCGCGCTGTCGGTGTCCAGCCCGGCCTCGGTGAGGATGCTGGTGCCGTAGTACATGATCGAGTTCACGCCGGTGATCTGCTGGACGACGGCGATGCCCAGCCCCACCAGGACGAGCCGGCGGATCCACGGCGTGGCCAGGTCGGACCAGCGGCCGCTGCGGGCGGTCTTGTCCTCCAGGGCGAGCCGCTTGACCTCGTCCAGCTCGGCCGCGGCGCGTTCGGCGCCGCGCACCTGCCGCAGCACCTCCAGCGCCTCGGAGAAGCGCTCCCTGGAGGCCAGCCAGCGGGGGCTCTCGGGCATGACGAGCATGCCGAACCACAGCACGACCGCGGGGATCGACGCGATCGCGAGCATGTACCGCCACACGTGCCCGGCCTCGCCGAACGCGTTGCCGATGACGGCGTTGGTGGTGAACGCCAGCAGCTGGCCGCTGACGATCATCAGCTCGTTCTGGGTGACCAGCCGTCCGCGCCGTTCGGCGGGGGAGACCTCGGCCAGGTAGACCGGCACCGTCACCGAGGCGCCGCCGACGGCCAGGCCGAGCACGAACCGCGCCACCACCATGATCTGCGTGGTCGGCGCCAGGGCGCAGCCCAGCGCACCGACCAGGAAGATCACGGCCAGCATCAGGATGTTGCGGCGGCGGCCGCGGGCGTCCGACAGCCGCCCGCCGGAGACCGCGCCGAACGCCGCGCCCAGCAGCAGCGAGCTGGTGACCAGGCCCTCGGTGAACGAGCTGAGGCCCAGGTCGTCCTTCATGTACGGCAGGGCGCCGTTGATGACGCCGGTGTCGTAGCCGAACAGCAGGCCGCCGAAGGTGGCGATCACCGTGATCAGCTTCAGCCGGCGGGAGTGAGGCCCGGTGATGTCGAGCGGGATGGGTGGCGCCCCGGGGGCGCCGCTCTGGACATGGGACATGGGGACGGACCTCGCTACCGGATCGCGGGACGGCGGCTGCCGGACAGGCCCTGCCCGGCCAGGTATTCACGGGTGCGGACGGCGATGGGAAGCGGGACGTCCGGCTCGCACGGGTACAGGTCCTGCTCCACGATCACGAACAGCTCGGCGTCCAGCTTGGACAGCTCGGCGACCACCTCGGCGGGGTCGGGCACGCCCGCCGGGGGCGCGACGCACACGCCGCGCCGGACGGCCTCGCCGAACCCGAGGTTCTCGGCGCGGACCTGGACCAGCACATCCGGGTCCATCTGTTTGATGTGGACGTAGCCTATGCGCTCGCCGTACCGGCGGATGAGGTCGACGGCGTCGCCGCCGCCGTAGGCGACGTGCCCGGTGTCCAGGCACAGGTTGACGTAGCGGGAGTCGGTGCCGTCCAGGAGGCGTTCGATCTCCGGCTGGGTCTGGATGTGGCTGTCGGCGTGCGGGTGGACGACCAGCCGCACGTCGTGCTCCTCCAGGAGGATCTTGCCGAGTCTGTCGGCCGCGGCGGTGAGGGTGCGCCACTGCTCGGCGGTGAGGGTGGGCTCCTCGGTGAACTCGCCGGTCTTCTCGTCGCGGAACATCGGTGGGATGAAGACCAGGTGGTGGGCGCCGGCCGCGGCGGTCAGCGCGGCGACGCGGCCGACCTGGGCGAGCATCGCGTCCCACTCGCCGGGCCGGTGCAGGGCGCCGAAGGTGGTGCCGCCGGACACGCTCAGCCCGCGCGCGCCGACCTCCTCGGCGAGCCGGTCGGGGTCGGTGGGCAGGTAGCCGTACGGGCCGAGCTCGAGCCACTTGTACCCGGCCTGCGCGAGCTCGTCCAGGAAGCGGGTGAAGTGGACCTGGCGTTCGTCCTCGGGGAACCACACGCCCCAGGAGTCCGGGGCGGAGCCGAGACACAGGTTGCCCGCGACGGGGCCGGAGATCGTCGTCATCGTCCTTGTCCTTTCCGGGGGTGGGAGCGTTCAGCCGGCGGTCGGGAAGCTGAACGCGGCGGGGGACGCGGAGGTGTGGCGCTGCGGCCACCTGGAGGTGATGACCTTGGGGCGGGTGTAGAACCGCACGCCCTCGGGGCCGTGGATCGGGCTGTCGCCGATCAGCGAGTCCTTCCAGCCGCCGAAGGAGTAGTAGGACATCGGCACCGGGATCGGCACGTTCACGCCGACCATCCCGACGTTCACCGCGCGCTGGAACCGGCGGGCCGCGCCGCCGTCCGCGGTGAAGATCGCGGTGCCGTTGCCGTACGGGTTGGCGTTGATCAGCTCGATGGCCTCGTCCAGCGTCCGCACGCGGACGACGGCCAGCACGGGGCCGAACAGCTCCTCGCGGTAGGCGTCCATGGCGGGGGTGACGTTGTCCAGCACCGAGGGGCCGACGAAGAAGCCCTCCTCGTAGCCGTCCACCTTGAGCCCGCGCCCGTCGACGACCACGGTGGCGCCCTGCGCGGCGGCCTTCCCGACCGCGGCCTCGATGCGCTCCCGCGCCGCCTGCGTGATCAGCGGGCCCATGTCGGTCTCCGGGGCGTCGCCCGGGCCGACGCGGACCGCGCGGGCCCGCTGCTCCAGGACGGCGACCAGCGCGTCGGCGGCGTCCCCGACGGCCACCGCGACCGAGATCGCCATGCAGCGCTCCCCGGCCGAGCCGAACGCGGCGGAGGTGAGCTGGTCGGCGACGAAGTCCAGGTCGGCGTCGGGCAGCACGACGGCGTGGTTCTTGGCGCCGCCCAGCGCCTGCACCCGCTTGCCGCCCGCGGTGGCGCGCTCGTGGACGTACCGGGCGATCGGGGTGGACCCCACGAACGACACCGCGGCGATCCCCGGGTGGTCGAGGACGGCGTCCACCGCCTCCTTGTCGCCGTGCACGACGTTGAACACCCCGTCGGGCAGGCCCGCCTCGGCGTACAGGCAGGCGATCAGCGAGGACGCCGACGGGTCGCGCTCGCTCGGCTTGAGCACGAAGGTGTTGCCGGTGGCGATCGCGATCGGGTGCATCCACAGCGGCACCATGACCGGGAAGTTGAACGGGGTGATGCCCGCGCACACCCCCAGCGGCTGCCGGATGGTGTGCACGTCCACACCGCGTGACACCTGGTCGGAGTGGCCGCCCTTGAGCACCTCGGCGATGCCGCAGGCGTACTCGACGACCTCCCGGCCGCGGACGATCTCGCCGCGGGCGTCGTCGATCAGCTTGCCGTGCTCGGCGGAGACGATCTTCGCCAGTTCGTCCTCGTGCTTCACCAGCAGCTCGCGGAACGCGAACATGATCCGCGTCCGCTGCGACAGCGAGGACTCCCTCCAGGTCTCCAGCGCCGTGCTCGCGGCGGCCACGGCGGCGTCCACGTCGGCCGGGGAGGCCAGCGGCACCCGCGCCCGCTCCCGCCCGGTGGCCGGGTTCCACACCGGGGCGGTGCGGGTGGAGGCGCCCTGCGTGGGCGCTCCGTTGATCCAGTGGTCGATGGTCGTCACGGCGTCTCCTCCGGTGGCGCTGTCAGGTAGTGCCGCTGGGCCTGCTTGGCGGCGGCGTAGGTCTCGTAGGCCGTGCGGGTGCTGTCCAGCTCGGACACCTGGCTGACCGGCACGTCCCACCAGCCGGTGCCCGGCGGGTTCGGGCCGAGCGGGTCGGTCTCCACGTGCACCACGGTGGTGCGGTCGGCGGCCTTGGCCTTGGTGATCGCGGCGCGGAACTCCTCGACGCCGTTGGCGCGGATGACGTCGGCGCCCAGGCTTGCGGCGTTGGCCGCAAGGTCCACGGGCAGCACGCCGCCGTCGAGCAGGCCGCTGTCCGGGTCGCGGTAGCGGTACTGCGTGCCGAAGCGCTGGGATCCCAGGGACTCCGACAGCGACCCGATCGAGGCGAACCCGTGGTTCTGCACCACGATGACGATCACCTTGACGCCCTCGGAGACCATGGTGACGATCTCCTGCGCCATCATCAGGTAGGACCCGTCGCCGACCAGCACGAACACCTCGCGGCTCGGGTCGGCCATCTTGGCGCCCAGGCCCGCGGCGACCTCGTAGCCCATGCAGGAGTAGGCGTACTCGACGTGGTAGGCCTTGGGGTCGCGGGCCCGCCACAGCATCTGCAGGTCGCCGGGCATGCTCCCGGCCGCGTTGATCACCACGTCCCGGTCGTCGGCCAGCTCGTTGAGCGCGCCGAGGATCTCGGTCTGCGCGGGGAGCGGGCCGTGGCCCCGGTGGTAGCACTCGTCGGTCGTGCGCCGCCAGTCCTCGGCCAGGCGCCGGGCGCGCTCGGTGTGCGCGGGGTCGGTGCGCCAGCCGGACAGCTCGGCGGCCAGCGCCTCCAGGCCGCGGCGGGCGTCGGCGACCAGCGGCAGCGCCGAATGCTTCACCGCGTCCAGCCGCGCCACGTTGAGGTTGACGAACGTGACGTCCGGGTTGGCGAACACCGTGTGGCTGGCGGTGGTGAAGTCGCTGTAGCGGGTGCCGATGCCGAGCACCACGTCCGCCTCGGCCGCCAGCGCGTTGGCCGCGGCGGTCCCGGTCGCGCCGATGCCGCCGACCGCGCAGGGGTGGTCCCAGGGGACGGCGCCCTTGCCGGCGTGGGTGTCGGCGACCGGGATCCCCGTCGCCTCGGTGAAGCGGCGCAGCTCCTCGGCCGCCTCGGAGTACACCACCCCGCCGCCCGCCACGATCAGCGGCCGCCGCGCGGAGCGCAGCAGCGCGGCCGCCCGCCGGACCGTCTCGGGCTCGGGCGCCGGGCGGGGCACCTCCCACACCCGGCGGCGGAAGAAGTCGACCGGCCAGTCGTGGGCCTCGGCCTGCACGTCCTGCGGCAGGCACAGCGTGACCGCGCCGGTCTCCGCCGGGTCGGTCAGCACCCGCATGGCCGCCAGCGCGGCCGGGATGAGCTGCTCGGGACGGCTGATCCGGTCGAAGTACTTCGACACCGGGCGGAACGCGTCGTTCACCGACACGTCCCCGGCCCGGGCGTCCTCCAGCTGCTGCAGCACCGGATCCGGGGCGCGGGTGGCGAACATGTCGCTGGGCAGCAGCAGCACCGGCAGCCGGTTGGTGGTCGCCAGCGCCGCGCCGGTGATCATGTTGGTGGAGCCGGGGCCGGTCGACGCGGTGCACGCGAAGGCGGCCATGCGGTTGCGCATTTTGGCGAACGCGCTGGCGGCGTGCACCATGCCCTGCTCGTTGCGCGCCAGGTAGTAGGGAAGGTCGGCGTCCTTGGTGTGCACCGACTGCAGCAGCGCCTGGCCGAGCCCCGCCACGTTGCCGTGCCCGAAGATCCCCCACACGCCGGGGATGAGCCGCTGCGTGACGCCGTCGCGCGCGCTCCACTGGCCGGCCAGGAAGCGGACGAGCGCCTGCGCGGTGGTCAGCCTGATCGTTTCCATCGGTTCAGCCGTCCTTCCGGGTGGGCCCGGCGGCGGAGGTCAGCGGCACCCGCGGGTCGAGCGCGGCGGGGTCCCACGTGCTCCGCACCCAGGCGTGCGCCGGGTCGTCGCAGATGAGCCAGGCCCGTTCGGGGTCGGGGCCGGCCATCACGTTGAGGTAGTACAGGTCGTAGCCGGGGGCGGCCATGGAGGGGCCGTGCCAGCCGTGCGGGATCAGCACCACGTCCCCGCTGCGCACTTCCGCGAGCACGTCGATGGGGCGGTCGGGCGTCCCGTAGACCCGCTGGTAGCCGAAGCCCGGCCCGGCGGGGCCGCCCGCGACCTCGAAGTAGTAGATCTCCTCCAGGCGGCTCTCGCCCTCGCGTGCCTCGTCGTGCTTGTGCGGCGGGTAGGACGACCAGTTGCCGCCGGGCGTCAGCACCTCGCACACCAGCAGCCGGTCGGCCGGAAAGGTGTCCGGAAGGCAGTAGTTACTTACCTGGCGGCTGCAGTCGCCCGAGCCGCGCGGCTCGACGGGCACGTCCTCGGCCGCGCCGTAGCGCACCGGCAGCCGCCGCTCGCAGCGCGCCGACGGCAGCGCGAACCGGCCGCCGTCCCGGCTGCTGATCACGGCCTCGGCGTCGCGCGGCAGGTAGGCGAAGTCGGTGACGCGGGTGAAGACGCATCGTCGGCCGACCAGCTCCAGCGACTCGCCGTCGCACTCCACCCGGCAGCCGCCCGACAGCGGCAGCACCAGATGTTCGGCGTCCCCGGTGGTGATCGTGTGCGAGCCGCCCGGGGGCAGCTCCAGCACGCGCAGCCCGGAGAAGCCCCAGCCCGCCGACTCCGGCGTGATCACCGTCGGGAACGGCCCGTCGGCGGACCGCCCGGCCTTCACATGCAGCTCGACGTCGGCGCTCACAGCAGGCTCACCGCCCGGTCCACGGCGCCCGCCACGTCGTCGTCCGCCGGGTACAGCAGCGAGCGGCCCACCACCAGGCCGCGCACGACCGGCAATGCCAGGGCCTCCTTCCAGGACGCGAAGGCGGCGTCGGCGTCCTTGACCTCGCCGCCGAGCAGCAGCACCGGCAGCGTCGTGGCGGCCAGCACCCGCTCCATCTCCGGGACGACGGGCAGCTTCAGCCAGGTGCGAGCGGAGGTGGCGCCCAGCCCGGAGGCGATCGCGATCGACTTGATCACCGCGTCCGGGGTCAGGTCGTTGCGCAGCCGCCCGTCCTGCCAGGCCGACAGGAACGGCTCCACCATGGCCACCAGCCCCCGCTCGGTCAGCTCGTTCACCGCGCGCGCCGAGTTCTCCAGGATCGACGGGGTGGCGGGGTCGGCCGGCGCGATCCGGGTGAGCATCTTGCCGCCGTCGAAGCCCATCTCGGCGATGGTGGCGGCGTCGTAGCCGGTGAACCGGTCGTCGATCTCGAAGCAGGACCCGGCCAGGCCGCCGCGGTTCATGGAGCCGAACACGGCCTTGCCGTCCAGCGCGCCGAGCAGCAGCAGGTCCTCAAGGATGTCGGCGGTGCCCAGCACGCCGGTGACGCCCGGGCGGGCCAGCGCGACGCACAGCCGCTCCAGCAGCTCGGCCCGGTCGGCCATCGCCATCGGGTTGCCGCCGACCGCCAGGGCGCCGCGCGCCGGATGGTCCGCCGCGATGATCATGGCGCGGCCGCCGCCGCCGAGCGGGGCGGCCGCCTTCACCCGGCGCTCGGCCGCCCGCCTGATCGCGCCGGGGTCGTTCGCCCGGGTCTCGATGATCTCCCGCAGCCGGTCACGCATGGTTCACCTCGTCGTTCGCCTTTCCGTGCACGTCGCCCGGGCGCGCGTCGGGGCACGCGCCGACTCGCTCGTCTCGCCGGGCCTCTTGCCAGGCGCCGAGCCGCGCCAGGACCTGTTCCTCGGTCGGCATGGCGGCCGAGCAGGCAAGCTCGCCGGCGACGTGCGCCCCGGCGGCGTTGGCGAACGAGATCGTCCGCCGCAGGTCCCAGCCCGCCAGCAGGCCGTGGCACAGCGCGCCCCCGAACGCGTCGCCCGCGCCCAGCCCGTTGACCACCTCCACCGGCACGGGCGGGACCCGCACCGATCCGGCGTCGTCGACCGCCAGCACACCGCGCGGCCCCTGTTTCACCACGGCCAGGGAGACGCCGTGGTCGCGCAGCGCCGCGGCGGCCCCGTCCGGATCGCGCACGCCCACGGCCGTCGCGCACTCGTCGAGGTTGCCGACGGCGACCGTCACGTGCTCCAGCGCCTTGCGCACCCAGGAGCCCGCCTGCTCGCGCGAGTCCCAGAACATCGGCCGGTAGTCCAGGTCGAGCACGGTGATGCCGCGCCGTCCCCGGGCCTCCAGCGCGGCCAGGGTGGCCGACCGGCTGGGCTCCTCGCACAGGCCGGTCACCGTCACCCAGAAGATCCGGGCCGCCCTGATCGCGTCGAAGTCGAGTTCGTCCGGCGTGATGTCCAGGTCCGGGGCCTTGGGCGCCCGGTAGAAGTACAGCGGGAAGTCGTCCGGCGGGAAGATCTCGCAGAACGTCAGCGGCGTCGCCAGCCCGGCCGACTCGCCGACGAACCGGGCGTCGACGCCGTAGCCCGCCAGGGTCTGGCGGACGAAGACGCCGAACGGGTCCGCCCCGGTCTTGGTGATCACGGCCGAACGCCGGCCGTACCGGGCCGCGGCCACCGCCACGTTGGTCGGGCTGCCGCCCAGGAACCTGCCGAACGCGTCGACGTCCTGGAGCGGCACCCCGGACCGCAGGGGGTACAGGTCCACGCCGACGCGCCCCATCGTCAGGACGTCGAACGCCCCGGTCTCCTCGGACGGCGGTGGTTCGACCCGGTTCACGTAATGCCTCCCCTGGCGTTGGCCTGCGGCTGGGAACTGTCGCGATCTACTAGAGCGCTCTAGGACCGGTACTATGAGCCTGGTCACTCGGTGATGTCAAGAGTCGGAAACATCCAGTTCGGCGATTCGTAACAGCGGGAGAGAGCAGTGCGCGACGCGGAGGGGGCCGAGCCGGACAAGAGCAGAGGCCGGCGCCCCACGATGGAAGACGTCGCCGCACGGGCCGGGGTGTCGCGGGCGCTGGTGTCGCTGGTGTTCCGCGGCAAGCCCGGCGCCAGCGCGGCGACCCGTGAGCGCGTTCTGCGCGCCGCCGACGAACTGGGCTACCGTCCCGACAACGCCGCGCGCCTGCTGGCCAGCGACCGCAGCCGCACCCTCGGCGTCATGCTGACCGTGCACCAGCCGTTCCACGGCGACCTGGTCGAGGGCATCTACCCCGAGGCCGAACGGCTCGGCTACGACGTGCTGCTGTCGGCCACCGGGCCGGGGCGCGACGAGCGCAAGGCCGTCGAGGCGCTGCTCGGCCACCGCTGCGAGGCGTTGATCCTGCTCGGCCCGAGCGCGCCGGCCGAGCACCTCGACGAGCTCGGGCGCCGCACGGTCACCGTGGTCATCGGCCGCCGGGCGCCCGGCGCCCACGTCGACACCGTGCGCACCGCCGATGCCAAGGGCATCCGGCAGGTCGTCGACTACCTGGTCGAACTCGGGCACCGCGACATCGTCCACATCGACGGCGGCCGGGCCCCCGGCGCCGCCGAACGCCGCCGCGCCTACCGCGCCGCGATGCGCCGCCACGGCCTCGGCGACGCGCTGCGGATCATCCCGGGCGACCACACCGACGAGGCCGGGATCGCCGCCGGCAAGACCCTCCTCGCCGAGGGCCGGATGCCCACCGCCGTGCTCGCCGGCAACGACCGCTGCGCCATGGGCCTGATGCACGCCCTGCGCAGCTCGAACGTCGAGATCCCGCGCGACCTGTCGGTGGTCGGCTACGACGACGTCCACCTGGCGCACCTGTGGCCGTTCGACCTGACCACCGTCCGGCAGAACGCCGACGGCCTCGCCCAGCACGCGGTCCGCTGCGCCGTCGACCGGCTCGAGGACGGCACCGTCCCGCCCCGCGAGATCCTCCTCGAACCCAAGCTCGTCGTGCGGGGCACCACCGGCCCGCCGCCGGACGGGCGCCGGGGTTAGCCCCGGGGCGCGGCGGTGGTGCCGCGGACGACCAGGCGCGAAGGCGGGTGGTTCCGGGTCGGATAAGCCGGGATCGGGCAGGCTCCGGTAGGCGGCGATGACGCGTCCGGCGGCCGGCGACCGGTAGAGGGCGGCGCGCTCGGCCAGCCCGGACGGGATCCGCTCGTCGGGGAGCCCCAGCGCCCGGATGAAGCGCCCGAGGATCTCGGTCGGGCGCACGGGCCGTATGACCGTCCCGGTCATACGGCAACGCCGATCTCGTTGACGTGCCCGCGCAGCCGGTCGGCGCCGCGGGAGCTCCCGGTCATCGTGCTGCCTTCTGGGAGGGGGAAGGAGCTGCATGCCCACGTTCGGAAAACCGGCCTGTCAAGGCGGGGCGCGGTTCCCATGACGGCGTGTCTCAGCACGGCATGGGGGGTTTTCGAGGGGGCTGACGGCGCGGGCGCGGCCGGTCGCGGTCGCCGCCGTCGTGGATCTCAGCGGCGTCCCACGGGGAGGGCGATCGTGCGGGTGCGGCGGAACCTGTGATGAAGTGGGAAACCGTGACGAAGACACCGATTCATCCCGAGGCGCTGTTCGCCGTCGATGGCCTGCTGACCGACGAGGAACGCCAGATCAGGGCGACCGTGCGGAAGCTGTGCGACAAGGAGCTGCGCCCGCACCTGGCCGACTGGTTCGAGGACGGCCGGATCCCCGCGCGCGAGTTGGCCCTCCGGTTCGGCTCGCTCGGCGTCCTCGGCATGCACCTGACGGGGTACGGCTGCGCGGGGCTCGGCGCCGTCTCCTACGGGCTGGCCTGCCTGGAGCTGGAGGCCGCCGACTCGGGCCTGCGCAGCCTGGTGTCGGTGCAGGGCTCGCTGGCCATGTACGCGATCTGGAAGTACGGCACGCAGGAGCAGAAGAACGAATGGCTGCCCGCGATGGCGGCGGGCGAGCGCATCGGCTGCTTCGGCCTGACCGAGCCCGACTTCGGCTCCGACCCGGCGCGGATGCGCACCCGCGCCCGCCGCGACGGCGCCGACTGGGTGCTCGACGGCACCAAGATGTGGATCACCAACGGGAGCGTCGCCGACGTCGCCGTGGTGTGGGCGCAGACCGATGAGGGCATCCGCGGCTTCCTCGTCCCGGCCGGGACGCCGGGGTTCTCCACCCGGGACATCGGGCGCAAGCTGTCCCTGCGCGCCAGCGTCACCAGCGAACTGGTGCTGGACGGGGTGCGGCTGCCCGAAAGCGCGCTGCTGCCCGGCGCGCGCGGCCTGTCGGGCCCGCTGGGCTGCCTGAACGAGGCCCGCTTCGGCATCGTCTTCGGGGCGATGGGCGCCGCGCTGGACTGCCTGGAGACCGCGATCGCCTACGCGGCCGACCGGGAGGTGTTCGCCCGCCCGCTGTCGTCCTTCCAGCTCACCCAGCAGAAGCTCGCGGACATGGCGCTGGAGCTGGGCAAGGGCCTGCTGCTGGCGATCCATCTCGGCCGGCTCAAGGAGGCGGGCACGCTGACGCCCCAGCAGGTCAGCGTCGGCAAGCTGAACAACGTCCGCGAGGCTTTGCAGATCGCCCGCACCTGCCGGACCCTGCTCGGCGCAAACGGCGTGACGCTCGAATACCCGGTGATCCGGCACGCGGCCAACCTGGAGTCGGTGCTGACCTACGAGGGCACGTCCGAGATCCATTCCCTGGTCGTCGGCCGCGCCCTGACCGGCCAGAACGCCTTCGCCTGACGGCTTTCGACGTGCGCGAGTCCGGGGACGCCAATCCCCGGACTCGCGAACCGTCAGTTCACCTTGACGTCAGGTCGGATCAGCCGCCGGCCTTCCACCTGTAGGCGCCGTTCTTGTAGCCGCGGATGATGACGTACGGCTTGTAGGTCTTGCGGTTCCCCGTGTAGTAGAACTTGCCCTGCACGGTGGACGTCGCGTAGCTCCAGTTCTTGGGGTGGGTCACCGACTTCTTGGCCCAGCCGCGCCACACGTACACCTTCTTGTTGGCGGTGTAGGCGGTGAAGGTCGCCTTGTAGGAGCGGACGTAGCGGCCGTCCCAGCACCAGTACAGGCGGTTCTTGACGTAGAACAGCCAGTGGGTCTTCTTGGAGTTCTTGTAGCCGCGGGTGCGTTCGTAGTACCCGCACCGCTGGGCGGCCTTGATGGCCGCGGTCTCCTTGGCGCTGTACGGCTGCCCGGCGCGCTTGGCCTCGGCCAGGAGCTGCCCCTTGGAGATCGACCCCTGGGTCGTGGCGGTCACCTCCTTACCGGGGTTGTCCTGAGTGGCGGCCTGTGCGGCCGGACCCACGGCCAGGAGTCCGGCGGTGAGGGCGCCGGAGACGATCGTCAGCGTGGCAACACGCCGCATGCGTTTCTCCTCCATGCTCGGAGATAGGGGGTTTGAGTGGGCGGTACTACCGTAGAGCGCGCTCGGTACCGCTTCACTCGTTTTTCGCCTTCTCTGATGCGCGCGGCGGGCGGCCGGTTGCAGGCTCCGCGGAACTTTTTTCGTCCCAATCCGGACATATCAAACCTTGGAACAAATCACGGTCATAGCCCTTGCCAACCAACCCCGCGAACCACATCCGGCGCTCGCCGCGCCCGCGCCTCCCGGGACGCCCCGCACCGCGCCGCAAAGCGCGCGGATCTGTCCCAGGGCTCTACGGGACAGATGTCCCTGTCGCCCCGACTAGGCCCCCGCGTACCGTGATTTCGCTCTACGGAGGGAAATCGATGAGACGTACCGTCACGGCCGTCGTGGTGTCCGGTGCCCTGCTCAGCCTCGGCGCCACATGCGAGCCGACCGCGGCCCCGTCGCCCACGGCGTCGGCGACCGCGTCGGCGAAGGCGGCGGGCGCCGAGCCTTCCACCACCGCGAGCACGGCGTCGCCGAAGGTCGACAAGCGCACCGTCACCGAGACCGAGGTGATCCCCTACAAGACCCGGCGGGTGAAGGACCCGAACCTGGCGAAGGGCACCACCAAGGTGAGGAGCCGGGGCCGCAAGGGCATCAAGAAGCTCACCTACGAGCTCACCTTCACCAATGGCAAGAGGACGCGTAAGAAGCTGATCCGCCAGGTGGTCACCAGGGCACCGGTCACCCGGATCATCGCCGTCGGCACCAGGCAGTCCGCGCGCTGCGACCCTAACTACAGCCCCTGCGTGCCGATCGCCAGCGACGTCGACTGCGCGGGCGGCGGGGGCAACGGCCCCGCTTACGTGCGAGGTCCCGTCCGCGTCATCGACACCGACATCTACGACCTGGACAACGACGGCGACGGCATCGGCTGCGACGGCTGACCCCGCATGAGCGCGCCCCTTCCGGTCCGCCCCCGGGAGGGGCACAAGCGCCCAATCCCCAAGCACATCAACCCAGCCAAGACGCAAGCAGCGCAAGCGAACACGTCACACATGCCGCCACCCTGTCCCCGGCCGAACCAGAACAGAGCCGCACCCGTACCGGCCGGCCTGCAGCGCCGCACGCTTCCAGCGGCATGTGCGGCCCCGATCGCCGCAGCGCCATGCGGCGGGCGGCTTCCGCAGCGCACCCACGGGCGGCGGCGGTTTGCGCGGCGGCGTGGGTACGTCGTCCACAGCGCGGGCAGCCCGCAGCGGCGACGCGTTCGGCAGCGTCAGGCCCCGCGGGACGTGGGGCGGGCTCAGTTCGGTGCAGGGGCGACCTCGGATGGCGGGTCTCGGAGACCGCTGGATCGGCCCAGCGGCTCTGCCTTGCCGGTGCGGCCGCCTCGCACGGTGGGCGACGGTCGAAGCCTGGCAGCATGGCCACATGGACCGGATCGATCGCAAGATCCTCCGTGAGCTGCAGGATGACGGGCGGCTCAGCAACACCGAACTGGCCGACAAAGTGGGGTTGACTCCGTCGCCGTGCCTGCGGCGCGTGCGGCAGCTCGAACGCGACGGGGTGATCCGCGGTTACCGGGCGCTGCTGGACGGCGCGGCGCTGGGGCGCGGCTTCCAGTCGTTCGTCACCATCGTGATGCGGCAGGAGGACCAGGCCACGGTGGCCGAGTTCGAACGCAGGGTCGCCGAACTGCCCGAGGTGGTGGAGGCGCACCGGCTGTTCGGCGATCCGGACTACCTGCTGCGCGTCGCCGTGGCCGACATCGCCGCCTACGAGCGCTTCTACACCGACGTGCTCTCCGGCCTGCCCGGCATCGCCCAGCTGACCTCGCATCTGGCGATGAAGGTGGTCAAGTCCGACCGCGGCCTGCCGATCACGTGACGGAACCTGCGGCGCGTTTTGCGTTTCTGCGCAATTTCCTGCCATCGACGCGGCCGACGGCGGCATGATCGGTCATCGCGTGCCAAGCGTTCCCGGTTAGCTTCGGGGGGCATGGACACGCGCGAGCTGCTGCTGTTCCTCGGTGTGGACCTGCTGCTGGTCTGCACTCCGGGCCCCGACTGGCTCTACGTCATCGCCCGGAGCCTCAGGCAGGGGAAGCGGACGGGTCTGGCCGCCGTCGCGGGCATCTGCGCGGGCTATACCGTCCACACTGCGGTCGCCGCCGCCGGGCTGGCCTCCGCGCTGCGGAGCGTTCCGGCCGCGCTGCCGGTGCTGCGCTACGCGGGCGCCGCCTACCTGGTCGTGCTCGCCGTGCGCACGCTGCTGGCACTGCGCCGCCACGCCCCCGGTGAGGCGGACGGCTCCGCGACCGCCGACCCACGGCACCCGCTGGCGGAGCCGACGCGCGTCGTGCTGCGGCAGAGCCTGGTCATCGCCCTGCTCAACCCCAAGGGACTGCTGCTGTACCTGTCGCTGATGCCGCAGTTCGTCTCGCCGGACGCGGCCGTCCCGATCAGCGTGCAGTTCGCCACGCTCGGCTGCCTGCACGTCGCGCAGTGCGCCTGCGTCTACGGGGCGGTAGCCGTCGCGGCGGGACGCGCCGGCGCCGCGCTCACCGCCGACGCCAGGGCGTCCCGGCGCATGACCGCCGTCTCGGCGACGCTCCTGCTGCTGGTGGCCGCGTTCTCCCTCGGCGCCCAGTGATCCGGGCCGCCGGGGCCGCCGCCTGCTACCGGCGGTCGGGGTAGCGGCGGCGCAGGTCGGATTCGGTGTAGCGGCGGCACTTCTGGTGCCAGTTGAGGATTCCGGCGAGCCAGTTCTGCAGGTCCAGGACGTAGCCGTCGAGGAGGGCGCGCGCCTCTGCGTCGAGGTCGAAGTCGTCGTAGAGCACCGGCAGTTCGAAGTTGGCGGCGCGCTGGAACTGCCGCAGACGCGCGTTCAGCAGGTCGTGGACGATGAGCACGGCGGTCGGGTAGTCGCAGCCGAAGAAGTTCTCCACCACCAGGCCGGCGTTGTGCAGGTCGCCCTCGAACTCGATCTCCTTCTGGTAGGAGAACAGGTCGTTGAGCAGGCACGCGACGTCCATGGCGGCGTTCTCCAGCGACCGCATGGGGCTGGTGTCGTAGATCTCCGGGGGCACGTGGTACCAGCGGCTCAGCCTGCACAGCGAGATGGTCAGGTCGGAGCCGAAGGTGCGGCGCCGCATCTCGATGTAGTCGACCGGGTCGGGGACGCGGTTGTGCGCCTGGTTGTCCAGCTCCCACAGCCAACTGTCGATCATGTATTCGACGGCGGTACGGAGCCGCCGGCGGGCTTCGACGGCCATCGGGCCCGCGGTGCGCTTCCACAGGTCGGCCAGCGACCGCTCCAATGCGTTCACCGCATGCGGCACGGCCTCGGGGTCCTCCACCGGCATGAACAGGCGCAGGCGCTCGTTGCAGGCCTTGGCCCCCGCCAGGTCGCGGAACCGGCCGAACACCACGGGGTAGTAGTCGTCGCCGTAGGTGCCCCAGGTGAGCCAGCAGGACGCCAGGGTCAGCTCCTGCGGGGTGGCCCGGGGATGCAGACCGGCCGCGCACAGCGGGAGGTCGAAGTCGCGCAGGTCGCCCTCGCTCCAGATGTCGGAGAACGGGACGCCCGGCTGGGCCCGCAGTATGCCCATGCGTTCCGCCCACTCCACGACCTCTTCGCGCGACCGCTCCAGGTGGGGGCTCAGCGTGAGGGGGAACGGGATGTCGATGTCGGGGACCAGCGACGGCCCCGCCTTCCGCGGGGCGAAGGTGTATGTGCGGGCGCGGCGCAGCAGCGTTTTGAGGTTGAGCCCCGACGTGCCGAGGCCGCGCAGCGCCCCGGGACGGCCGACGTCCAGGTCCTTGTTCATGTAGCGGCTGGAGCGCATGTGCCACTCGTGCCCGCCCGCCTGCCAGTCCTGCAGGCCCTTGGCGTAGGCCAGGACGCGCGCGCAGCCCTCCGGGTCGAGCCCGGTGTCGGCGAACAGCGGCGGCAGTTCGGTGGCGGCGGTGTGCTCGAACTGCTGCAACCGCGACGTCAGTACGTCGTTGACGGCGTCGGCGGCCTCCTGCGTCGAGCATCCGAAGAAGGTCTCCAGCACCAGCACGCCGTTGTTGAGCTCGCCCTCCTGCTCGGTCTCGCGCTGGTAGGAGAACAGGTCGTTGCGCAGGTGCACGCCGTCGGAGAAGGTGTCGCGCAGCACCCGCAGCGGCCGCGAGTACGCCACCAGCGCGGGGACCTCGGCGTTGGCGGCGTGCTCCACCAGGCACGCCGACCAGGGCGCCCCGCCGACGCGGCGGCGCATCTCGATGTACTCGACCGGGTTCGGCACCCGGTTCTGGTCGATGTTGGCCAGCTCCCACAGCGACTCGTTGAGCAGGTGGTCGGTGTGCTCGCGGAACCGCACCCGCCAGGCGCGGGACATGGCGGGGATGGTGCGCGCCCACAGGTCGGCCAAGCCCGCCTCGACGGGGTTGCGCGGCTCGGGCGTCGGCCCGCCGTCCGGCGGCATGAACAGCGGCAGCCGGTCGAGGTGGGCCTTGCCGCCCTCGCGGTCGCGGGTGCGTTTGTACTTCTCCAGGAAGTGGTCGTCGAAGAAGAACACCCATACGTACCAGTCGGTGATGAGACTCAGTTCGTCGGCGTCGCAGTCGGGGTGGGTGTAGGCGCACAGCAGCGCGTAGTCGTGGTCTTCCAGGTCCTGGTCGGTCCAGACACCCGAGCCCTCCAGCATCTGCATGTCGCGGGCCCACCGGCGGGCGTGGACGCGTGCGGCGTCGACATGCGGGTTCAGCCGGGCCGGGTACGGCATGTAGAAGTCCGGCAGTTCGAACGGCTTGCCGCCGGCGGGCTCGCTCGTGCCCGCCTCCCGCCCCCGCGCGGCGAGGCGCGCGGCGGAGGTGCCCAGCCCGGTCGGCCCCGCCGGCCGGCCGTTCCGGACCGCCGTCTCCTCACCTGAGGTCGTCTGGAACACGCTCATCGCCACATCCCTGCCGATTCGGGGCCGCCGGACCAGTGATTCGCCTCAAGTATTGGCACGTGCGCACTCTGTGACCAGACGCGTAAGGGGCGGTGACGGTGACATTGCGCTGCCGTCCGCTAACGAACGTGTCACGCCGAGGTGATTGTGTGTTCCAACGGTGCAGGTGAGGCCGCCGTTGCTAGGGCGACGGGTGTCTACAGGCCTGGCCGCCATCCCACCTGGGACCGGCCGACCCACGTCACCTCGTCCCGGCCCCGGCACCACGCGGCGGGCTCGGGCCGCGGCGGCGGGCCGGGGGCGGTACGGCCCGCCAGGGTGAGCAGCACGGCGACGACGGCCGCCAGCTCCTCCTCGTCCGGGTGGCCGCGCACCACCTTCAGGACGGTCACTGCGGCTGGTTCCCGTGCTTGCGGCTGGGCAGCTGGGCGTATTTGGCGCTAAGCATCTCCAGCGCCCGGATCAGGGTCCTGCGGGTGTCGGCCGGGTCGATGACGTCGTCCACCAGGCCGCGCTCGGCGGCGTAGTAGGGGTGCATCAGCGCGGCCCTGTACTCCTTGACCATCCGGGCGCGCATGGCGTCGGGGTCGTCGGCGGCGGCGATCTGCTTACGGAAGATCACGTTGGCCGCGCCCTCCGCGCCCATCACCGCGATTTCGTTGGTCGGCCAGGCGTAGGTGAGGTCGGCGCCGATGGACTGCGAGTCCATCACGATGTACGCGCCGCCGTACGCCTTGCGCAGCACGACCGACACGCGCGGCACGGTGGCGTTGCAGTAGGCGTACAGCAGCTTGGCCCCGTGCCGGATGATGCCGCCGTGCTCCTGGTCCACGCCGGGCAGGAACCCCGGCACGTCCAGCAGCGTCACCAGCGGGATGTTGAACGCGTCGCACATCTGGACGAACCGCGCCGCCTTCTCCGAGGCGTGGATGTCCAGTACGCCCGCCAGTGTCATCGGCTGGTTGGCGATGACGCCGACGAGCCGGCCGCCCAGGTGCGCCAGCGTGCAGATGACGTTGGTCGCCCAGCGTTCGTGCACCTCCAGGTGCTCGCCGTCGTCGACGATCTCCTCGATGACCGCGCGCATGTCGTACGGGCGGTTGCCGTCCACCGGCACCAGGTCCAGCAGCGCCGCGCCGTCCCGGTCCACCGGGTCGGACGTGGGACGCGGCGGCGGGCTCTCCCGGTTGTTGCTCGGCAGCAGCGACAGTAGGTACCGCACCTCCGCCAGGCAGGTCTCCTCGTCCTCGTAGACGAAGTGGCACACCCCGGAGGTCTCGGCGTGCACGTCCGCGCCGCCGAGTCCGTTGTGGGTGATCTCCTCCCCGGTCACCGCCTGGACGACATCCGGGCCGGTAATGAACATTTGCGCGGTGCCCCGCACCATGAACACGAAGTCGGTCAGCGCCGGGGAGTAGGCGGCGCCCCCGGCGCACGGCCCGAGCATCACGCTGATCTGCGGGATCACCCCGGACGCCCGGGTGTTGCGCTGGAAGATGCCGCCGTACCCGGCCAGCGCCGTGACTCCCTCCTGGATGCGCGCCCCGGCGCCGTCGTTCAGCGACACCAGCGGCGCCCCGGCGGCGATCGCCATGTCCATGATCTTGTGAATCTTGCGGGCGTGCGCCTCGCCGAGCGCCCCGCCGAAGATGCGAAAGTCGTGCGCGTAGACGAACACCTGCCGGCCGTGCACGGTGCCCCAGCCGGTGACCACCCCGTCGGTGAAGGGCCTTTTGTCCTCCAGTCCGAAGCCGGTCGCCTGGTGCCGCCGCAACGGCTCGACCTCGTTGAACGACCCCTCGTCCAGCAGCAGCCCGATGCGCTCGCGGACGGTGAGCTTGCCCTTGGCGCGCTGCGCCTCGGTGGCCCGCTCGCTCGGTCCCTTGGCCGCCTCGGCCTTCAGCCGGGCCAGCTCGGCGACCCGGTTGCGCATCCGCGGTTCGGCCTGCTCTGCGGGCGGCGGGGAGGCGGTCTGCGGAAGGCGTTGTGTCGCGGTGCTGTCGGTCACTGAGATGGTCACCTGGCTCACACCTTTCGAGTACTGGTCGGGTCGTCAGACGGCGGCCGCCGTCCGGGCGGCGGCCGAGGGCGCGCGCACCACCGCGGCCGAGTTGAACCCGCCCTGGCCGCGGGCCAGCACCAGCGCCACCCGCACCTCGGCGGCGCGCGGGCGGCCGGTCACCAGGTCGAGTTCGTACTCGGCGGCGGGCGAGACGTTGGTGGTGGGCGGGATCAGCCCGTCGCGGATGGACAGCAGCGCGGCCGCCACGTCCAGCGACGCGGCCCCGGAGTAGAGCCGGCCCGTCATCGTCTTGGGCGCGGTGACCGGCACCCCGCCCGGGCCGAAGACCGCGTTGATCGCGTCCGCCTCGATCCGGTCGAGCTCGGGGACGGCCGCGGCGTCGGCGAACACCACGTCGACCTCGCCCGGGTCGGCGCCGGCGTCGGCCAGGGCGAGCCGGATGGCGCGCTCCAGCCCGGGCGGGCGTCCGCTGCCCGGCGCCGGGTCGAACGTGGCGCCGTACCCGGCGATCTCCCCGTAGACCTTCGCGGCGCCGCGTTCGCGTGCCGCGTCGGCGTCCTCCAGCACGAGCAGCGCCCCGCCCTCCCCCGCGACGTGCCCGCACGCCTCGGCGTCGAACGGCAGGTAGGCGCGGTCCGGGTCGTCGCGGAGGCTGAGCCGCCCGCCGGCGAGCTGGGCCACCCAGCCCCACGGGCAGATCGACCCGTCGACCCCGCCGGACATGATGAGCCTGCTGCCCTTGCGGATCTGCCGGCGGGCCTGCGCGATCGCGTCCAGGCCGCCCGCCTGGTCGCTGACGACCACGCCGCTCGGGCCGCGCATCCCGTGCCGGATGGAGATCTGTCCGGTGTTGACCGCGTAGAACCAGGCGAACGACTGGAAGGCGCTGACGTACCGGCCGCCCTTGCTCCACAGGTTCCGCAGCTCGCGCTGCCCGAACTCGAACCCGCCCGCGGAGCTGGCCGTGGTCACGCCCATGTCGAACTCGGGCACGTCGCCGGGGCGCACCCCGGCGTCCTCCAGCGCCCAGTCCGCCGCGACCAGTGCGAGCCGGGTCATATGGTCGGTCTGCGGCAGCAGCCGCGCGGGCAGCAGGTCCTCGGCGACGAAGCCGGGCACCTCCCCCGCCAGCCGCGCCGGATACCGCTGCGGGTCGAACCGCCGGACGCGGCCGATGCCGCCGCGTCCGGCGCGCGTCGCGTCCCAGAACGCCTCGGTGCCCAGGCCGTTGGGGGCCGTCACCCCGATGCCGGTCACCACCACGCACGCGCCGGTCACGCCGCCTTCCTCTCCTTCGCGGTCAGCACCATCGCGCTCTGGAAGCCACCGAATCCGCTGCCCACGGTGAGCACCGTGTCGGTCTTCCACTCGCGGGCGGTGATCGGCACGTAGTCCAGGTCGCATTCGGGGTCGGGGGTGTGCAGGTTGGCGGTCGGCGGAACGACGTCGTTCTCGATCGCCAGCACGGACGCGGCGATCTCGATCGAGCCGATCGCGCCCAGCGAGTGCCCGATCATCGACTTGATGGAGCTGACCGGGGTCGCGTAGGCGTGCTCGCCCAGGCTGCGCTTGAACGCGGCGGTCTCGTGCCGGTCGTTCTGCTTGGTGCCCGAGCCGTGCGCGTTGATGTAGTCCACGTCCTCGGGGTTCATCCGCGCCTCGGCCAGCGCCACGCGGATGGCCTCGGCCATCTCCCGGCCGTCGGGCCGCAGCCCGGTCATGTGGAAGGCGTTGCAGCGGGTGGCGAACCCGGCGATCTCGGCGTAGACGTGCGCCCGGCGGGCCTTCGCGTGGTCCAGCTCCTCCAGCACGAACACCGCCGAGCCCTCGCCGAGGACGAAGCCGTTGCGGGTGCCGTCGAAGGGGCGGGAGGCGTGCTCGGCGTCGTCGTTGCGCGGCGTGGTCGCCTTGATCGCGTCGAAGCAGGCCACCGTGATGGGCGAGATCGGCGCGTCGGTCGCGCCGGCGACCATCACATCGGCGGCGCCCTCCCGGATCAGCTCGGTGGCGTAGCCGACCGAGTCGAGTCCGGACGTGCAGCCGGTGGACACCACCGTGGTCGGGCCCTCGGCGCCGACCGCCCAGGCGACCTCGGCGGCGAACGAGCTGGGCACGAAGTAGTCGTACAGGTGCGGCACCGCGTACCGGTGGTCCACCAGGTCGAGGCGGCCGCCGTCGCTGACGACGTTGTACTCGCGGTCCAGGCCCATGGTGGCACCGACCGCGCTGCCGATGGTGACACCGGTGCGGTAGGGGTCGAGCTCGGCCGGTTCCAGGCCGCTGTCGGCCACCGCCTCGCGCGCGGTCACCACGGCGAGCTGCGCGGCCCGGTCCATGCGGCGGATCTCCTGCGGAGTGAGGCCGTGCGCCTGCGGATCGAAGTCGATCTCCGCCGCGACCCGCGAGCGGAACTGGGACGGGTCGAAGAAGGTGATGCCCCGGGTCGCGGTGCGGCCCTCGCTGAGCAGGTTCCAGAAGTCCTTGACACCGATCCCGCCGGGGGCGGTGACACCGATCCCGGTGATCGCTACCCGCCTCGTCATCGTGCCTCCCAGTGGTAGAAGCGCTGCGCCATCGCGTCCTTCGGCGACCGCCAGGTCTGCGGGTCGTAGGCCTGGATGAACGGCTTGAGGTTCTCGCTGATGCCGATGAACAGGGGGTGCGTCCTGGCCTCCTCGATGGCCGCGCCGCCGTGCTCGTCGTCGAAGTCCTGCAGGTGGAAGTACAGGTCATGGAAGGTGAACAGCTGCCGCCGCCGGGTGCCCATCCGGTGCGGCATCTCGGTCTGGTCGAACTCGGCGAACAGCTTGGCGACGTCGTCGCTGGTGCCGGGGCGGATACGCGCGACGATCAACGTGCTGTGCATGGGTGCTCCTTGCCGGTGGCGGAGGAATCGGTGGCGGAGGAATCGGTGGCGGTGGGACCGGTAGCGGGGGGGACGGTGGACGGCGAGTCCGGGCGGCGGTCAGCGGGCGGCGGGGCCGAACCAGCGGGTGAGCGTGTCGGCCAGGTCGCCGGCGCCGGGGGAGGTCCAGGCGACGTAGCCGTCGGGGCGTATCAGGACGGAGTCGGCGGGCGGGTCGAGGTCGGTGCCGGCGGGCTCGGCGGTGACCACGTCCACCCGGTCGGTCCAGCCCGCGGCGGCGCGCCGCAGACCGGCGTCGTCGGACAGGTCGAGCAGCACGCCGCGGCCCGCGTGCAGCAGCGCGGTTGTACTGGTCTTGCCGGACCCGGTGGCCAGCTCCTGGGGCGGCATCCGGCGGCCGAGCAGCGGGTGGTCGCCGGGACCGACGTCGTAGCGGATCTCCAGCCCGCTGACCATGCCGACCAGGTGGCGCGCGACCTCGGGGTACTCGGCCAGCTCGGTGAGCAGCTCGCGCAGCGGGCCGGTGTTCTCGCCGGTGAGGAACAGCAGGCCCTGCGCCTGGGTGTTCATCAGCAGCCGCGCGCCCACCGGGTGCCGTTCGGAGTGGTAGGTGTCCAGCAGCCCGTCGGAGATCCGGCCGCGCACCACCGCGGCCAGTTTCCAGCCGAGGTTGACCGAGTCCTGGATGCCGACGTTCATGCCCTGCCCGCCGGCGGGCAGGTGGATGTGCGCGGCGTCGCCCGCCAGCAGCACCCGGCCGCGCCGGTACTCGGTCACCTGCCGGGCGGCGTCGCCGAACGCGGTGGTCCACACGGCGGTGCCGCCGCTGATGTCCTCGCCGGTGAGGCGCCGCCAGCCCGCGGCGACCTCCGCGAACGGCGGCGGCTCGGTGCGCCTGCGCGGCGGGCGCCCCCGTTCGCACACCACGATGCGGGTCACGCCGTCGCCGAGCGGTCCGGCCAGGACCATGCCGCCGGGGACGGGCTCGCCCGCCCAGCGCGGCCTGATGTCGACGTCCTTGACGTCGGCGATGAACATCTCCACGGTCGCGGCGGTGCCGGGGAAGTCGAACCCGGCGAGTTTGCGCACCGTGCTGCGGCCGCCGTCGCAGCCCACCAGGTAGCAGGCGCGCAGCCGCCGGGGGCCGGCCGGGCTTGCGACCTCGACGTCCACACCGTCGCCGTCGTCGGACAGCCCGACCACCTCGTGGCCGCGGCGCACGTCGCCGCCGAGGTCGTCCACCCACCCGGCGAGCATCGCCTCGGTGCGGCTCTGCGGGATGCTCTTGCCGCCGAAATGCGCGCCCTCCAGCACGCCGAAGTCCAGCGGGATGCCGGCGAAGTGCCCGACGTTGCTGGTCTCGACCTCGCCCAGCCGGGGCAGCAGGCCGCGCTGGTCGAAGGACTCCATGGTGCGGGCGGTGAAGCCCAGGCCGCGGGACTCGCCGGTGGGCTCGGTCAGGCGTTCCAGGACGACGACGTCCACGCCCGCCAGCCGCAGTTCGCCGGCGAGCATGAGCCCCGCGGGCCCTGCGCCGACCACGACGACGGGGACGGTTTCCTTCTGCTCGGTCACCTGCTGTTCCTTCCAGGAGCGGGCGGAGGCCGGCCCGAGGCACGCCGAAGACCGGAAGCGCCCCGGGGGCGTCCGGTGGAAGGGCTCGGGAGGCCGGTTGGGCGGCGGAGCGCGTGCGGCGGCGACGCGGCGCCGAGACAGGGGTAGCGGTAGGCCCGGTTGCGGTAGGCGGAAATCCTTGCGGAATCAGCGGGAGCGCCCGTTTTCGGGCATGGCTCAACCGCGAGGAAAAGTGTGACATCGCCGCCGCGCGGCAGTCAAGGCGGCGGTGAAACGCCCCGGCATGCCGAAGGCCGGGCCCCGAGCCCGGGTCCCGGCCTTCGGCGCAGGTCAGACGGTCACACGACGACCTTGCGCCGGGCGAGCGCGGAGAAGCTGGAGCCCGCCTCCACGTAGTCGGCCTGCCTGGCCCGCAGCCGGTCGTACACCGCGGCGAGCCCGGTGAAGTCGGTCACGACGGTGGTGACGATGGCGTCGTGCAGGTCGGCCGCGTTCGGGTTCAGCGAGCCCTCGCCGCCCTGAACCAGGTTGTGCACCCGCCGCCGGACGACGGCGCGGTAGTCCGCGTCGGCGCCCAGCCACTCGGCCTCCGCGGCGAGCGCGGCGCGGAACGCGGCGACGTCCATGCCGGGGCGGCGGCGCAGGAACTCGATGGCCACCAGGGCGCCGTCGCCGCCGGACGTGCCGTCGCCGGCGTCGTCCAGCACGGTCTCCTCGGCGACCTCGTACACCGTGGCCGGTTCGGAGAAGATCTCGGTGCCCATGTAGATCTCGTCGGGCCGCACCGTGGCGAGGTACTCGGCATCCTGCAGGGTCGCCTCGAACCCCGCCCGGTCGTCGCAGCTGTGCTCGACCACCACGAGCAGGTCGTCGGCGCGCCGGTGGAGCGTGCCCGCGGCCACGCCGTCCGCGGCCGTGAGCACCCGGTTCATCACGTATCCGGTGAACAGGTCGCGGACGGCCGGCACCGACATGGCCAGCGCCGAGTGCTTCTCGATGACGTAGTCCTGGCCGTTCCGGCGGCCGACCCCGGGACGGGGGCCGCGGGTGACGATGATGTCCTTGAAGGTCACGAGGCGTTCCTCTCCGTGCGGAACTGCGGCCGGACCGGTCTCACCCGGTGTGCTGCTGCAGGAAGCGGGACAGGTCCTGGATTTCGGGCGAGACCAGCATGTACTTCTCGTCGATGATGAGGGTGGGCACGCCGACGACGCCGTACCGGGACGCCCGGGCGAGGTCGGCGTTGACCTCGTCGGTGTAGGCGCCCGGCGCCAGCGGGGGCAGCCCCTGCTCGGCGGCGATCTCGTCGAGCGTGCCGGCGTCGCCGATGTTGCGGCCCTCGACGGCGAACGCGCGCATCAGCGCCTCCGCCGTCTCGGTGCCCTTGCCGTGCGCGTGGCCGTGCTTGACCAGCCGGTGCGCGTCGGCGGTGTTGGCCATGATGGCGCGGTCCAGCCGGTAGCCGATGCCGACCTGGGCCGCCAGGTCGGTGACGAGCTTCTGCCGGCGCCTGTCCTCCTCTCCGTGGATGCCGTAGCGGTTGGCGTGCGCCTGGGACAGCGTCCAGGTGACGTCGGACGGGTAGGACGGGTCGAGCTGGAAGGCCCGCCAGACCAGTTCGGGCTTGACGCCGACCTGGTCGAGCGCGATCGACAGCCGGCGCTTTCCGATGTAGCACCAGGGGCAGACCATGTCCGAGAAGACTTCGATTCTCATGGCCCCACTCTAGGAAACGAGCACACTCAATGTAAGAACATACCTTTTAGTTAGTGCCTTTCCTAGGGGTAGGCGCGGTCTTCCCGCGGAGGTCCGGACGGTGCCGCCCGACCGCTGTTGACGGCGCCCGCGCGAGCGTGTCACGCTTTCGAGCGCGGGCGAGGTGTGCCCACGGCACCGCCGATCGCGACACCGCCGATGACGACCCCGGCGGTGGTCCGCCCGCCGTTCCACCGGGCGCCCGCCCGCGTCCCTTCGCACCGTCACGTTCCGGCCCCCGGCACGCGCGCCGAGGCGGCCCGCGACGTGCGCCTTCGCACCGTTCTCACGTCCGCCGTGCCCGGCTTCCGTCAGGCCCCTCGCTCGGGGTCCTGCCGCCGTGCGCGCGGACGCCCGGCCGCACGCGGCGGCGTCTCGACGCCCGCCGCGCCACCCCCTCGCCGGCTTGCGCCGGTCCCGTTCGGCACCCGATGGCACCCGATGGCACTCGATGGCACTCGATGGCAGGAGGCAGACATGGGAGTTCTCGACAACAAGATCGCACTGGTCACCGGGGCGAGCCGCGGCATCGGCAAGGCGATCGCCGAGCGGCTGGCCCGCGACGGCGCGCTGGTCGCCGTGCACTACGCCGGCAATTCCGGGGCCGCCGAGAAGACCGTGGCGGGCATCGTCGAGTCGGGCGGCTCGGCCTTCGCCGTGCAGGCGGAGCTGGGCGTCCCCGGTGACGTGGACACGCTGTTCGACCGGCTGCGCGCCGGGCTGGCCGAGCACACCGACCGGTACGAGCTGGACATCCTGGTCAACAACGCGGGCGAGCAGACCGCCGCCGGGCTGGCCCCGGAGGACATCACGCCCGAGGCGTACGACCGGCTGTTCGCGGTCAACGCCAAGGCGCCGCTGTTCATCACCCAGCGGGCGCTGACGATCGTGCCGGAGGGCGGCCGGATCATCAACATCTCCTCGGGCCTGACCCGGTTCGCCGTGCCCGAGCAGCTGGCGTACGCGACGACCAAGGGCGCGCTGGAGCAGATCACGCTGCACTACGCCCGGCACCTGGCGCCGCGCGGGATCACCATCAACACCGTCGCGCCGGGCATCACCGACAACGGCAGCCCGGTGTTCTCCATCCCCGAGGCGCGCGAGCAGATGGGCCGGTTGTCGGCGTTCAAGCGGGTCGGCACCGCCGAGGAGATCGCGGGCGTGGTGGCCTTCCTCGCCGGTCCCGACGGCGGCTGGACCACCGGCGCGTTCATCGACGCGACCGGCGGCACGCTGCTGGGCTGACCGGCCCGCGGCTGGAACGGAAGTGACGGTCATGGCGCAACGCCCCGTCCACCTCGCCGTCATCACCGGCAGCGTCCGGAACGGGCGGTTCGGCCCGACCGTGGCCCGCTGGTTCCTGGAGCAGGCCGAGGCCTGCCCGGACGTCACCGTCGAGCCGATCGACCTGGCGGACGTCACCCTGCCGGCGCGGCTGCCCGAGTTCGACATGCGGGACCGGCCGCCGGAGGCGGACGCGCTCGCCGAGCGGCTCACCGCCGCGGACGGCTACATCGTCATCACACCCGAGTACAACCACAGCTTCCCGGCCTCCCTGAAGCACTTCATCGACTGGTTCATGGAGGAGTGGCAGGCCAAGCCGGTCGGCTTCGTCTCCTACGGCGGCATGGCCGGCGGCCTGCGCGCGGTGGAGGCGCTCCGCCTGGTCTTCGCCGAGCTGCACGCGGTGACCGTCCGCGAGACGGTCAGCTTCCACAACCACCGCGAGCGGTTCGGCGCCGACGGGCGGCCGGTGGAGCCGGAGGGCTGCGAGCAGGCCGCCAAGATCCTGCTCGACCAGCTCGTCTGGTGGGCGCTGGCGCTGCGGGAGGCCAAGCAACGGCGCCCCTACCGCCGCTGACCGACCGCCCGAGCAACCGACGCGGAAGAGGACTGAGATGTCGACCATCACCACGGTCCTGGTGACCGGCGCCACCGGTTCGGTCGGGCGGCACGTCGTCGACCGCCTGCTGGCGCGCGGCGTCACCGTCCGGGCGCTCACCCGCGCCCCGGCCCGGGCGCGGCTGCCGGAGGCGGTCGAGGTGTTCGCCGGCGACCTGACCCGGCCCGACACGGTGCGCCCGGCCGTCGAGGGCGCCGACGGGCTCTATTTGTTTCCGGTGCCCGAGACCGTCGAGGAGATCGTGCGGATCGCCGAGAAGGCCGGGGTGCGCCGGGTGGCGGTGCTCTCCTCGCTGACCGCCGGCGACGAGGTGCAGGCCAACGCCACCAAGGACCACCACCGCGCGGTGGAGCGCGCCGTGGAGGCCGGGGGCTTCGAGTGGACGCACGTGCGGCCCGGCGAGTTCGCGGGCAACGTGCTGTGGCGGTGGGGGCCGGCGATCCGCGCCGAGGGCGTGGCCCGGGCCCCCTACGGCGAGTCGCGGCGGGTGCCGGTCCACGAGGACGACATCGCCGCGGTCGCGGTCGCCGCGCTGCTGGAGGACGGGCACGCGGGGAAGGCGTACGAGATCACCGGCCCGCAGGTGCTCACGCAGCTCGACCAGCTGCGGATCATCTCCGAGGTGACCGGCCGCGAGCTGGGGTTCGTCGAGCTCACGCACGAGCAGGCGCGCGAGCTGATGAGCCCGCACGTGCCCGCCGACCTGCTGGAGGGCGTGCTCGGCTACATGCGCGAGTCGGTCGGCGCCGACCTGAAGGTGCACGCGGACACGGTCGAACGCGTCACCGGGCGGCCCGCCCGCACGTTCGCCGAATGGGTCGCCGACCACGCCGACGCGTTCCGCCCGGCGAGCTGACCACGCCGCGGCGGTGCGGCCGCCGCGCGCATCCGGCACCGGCCCCCGGTCCGGCTCCGGGCCGGACCGGGGGGTCGCCGCCTGCGCTTCGGCGGACGTTCAGGCGGACTCGCCCGCGGCGCGGTCGTAGCGCTGCTGGGCGGCGACGATGTCGTCGGTGCGGCAGGTGATCCAGTCGATCAGCGTGCGCAGCAGCGAGGCCAGTTCGCGGCCGAGCGGGGTCAGCGCGTAGGAGACGCGCGGCGGCGTGCTGGACTCCACGGTCCGGTCGATCAGGCCGTCGCGGATGAGCAGCCGCAGGTTCTGCGACAGCATCTTCTCGCTGATGCCGCCGATGTTGTCGCGGAGCTGGTGGAAGCGCATCGGGCCCTGGTGCAGCGAGGTGACGATCAGCGTCCCCCACCGGTTCGCCACGTGGTTGAGCACCACGCGGCTGGGACAGTCGTCGACGAACGGGCCCTGCCGGCCGCGAGGCGCCACACGTTCCAACTCGGCCTCCATCTCACCCACCTCAATTCTTTCTTATGGGTTTGGAGCTTACCGGCAGGTAGGCGCCTTGTCTCTCGTACCTGCACGCCCTATTTTGTCCAGTCGAAGAAAAATTTCGTGATAGGTCGGACTCGTTGCGAATTCATTTTGGAGGCGACATGCGGCTCGCCGCACCCCGTCCGTTCGATGTCATGCTCGCCGCGACCGGTGTCACCGTGGTGAGCCACTGGGCCGTCCCCGACCCCGACCGCCAGCGCGAGGTGGCCGACGCGCTGTTCGCCGCCTGGGAGGCCGGACCGCTGCCGGACGGGCTGCTGTCGGCCGACACCTTCACCAGCACCACTGAAAAACCCCAGGGCGAGGAGAAGCTGAACACCGAGGACAGCGCGGTCGTCGCGGTGACGCAGTGGCGGTCCGCCGAGGACTACGAGCGCTTGGCGGCCACCGCGCCGCAACCGCCCGACTTCCCGGGCGTGCGGCGCCCCGAGCCCGTCGTGCACCGGCTCTACCGGGGAACATTCCGCCGCGACCTGCCCACCTCGGTGCCGACCCAGGAGCCCGCCGGCGGCGCCGACGCCGAGCCCGGCTGCATCTTCATCGCCGAGTTCGAGATGGCCGACACCGAGTCGGCCCAGCTGTGGTCGGATGCGGTGTACGACGCACTGGAGGAGGCGGTCGTCCGCAAGGGGGTGCTGCCCGGCTGGATCTCCAGCCACCACTTCCTCAGCCTGGAGGGGCGGCGGGTGTTCCAGTACGCCCAGTGGGCGTCGCCCGCCGCGCACGAGGAGTTCCTGGAGAGCGACCTGCGGCAGGACGTGCTGCGCCGGGCCGGGGGCCTGTCGAAGGTCAAGAGCGCGCTGGGCCAGCGGTACGTGCACCACGCCGGGCTGCGGCAGGGCTGACGGGCGCCGAGAGCGGAAGGACCACACCTGATGACCACATTGGTGACCGGGGCCACGGGCAAGGTCGGCCGGCACGTCGTCGCGGAGCTGCGTGCCGCGGGCGAGGACGTGCGGGCGATCAGCCGCAGCCCCGAGGCCCCGGGCCTGCCGGACGACCTGCGGGTGTACCGGGCCGACCTGGCGCACCCCGGGTCGCTGCTCGAGGCCCTCGCCGGGGTCGAGCGCCTCTACCTGTATCCGTACGCCCCGACCGCGGACGAGGTGGTCAAGCTGGCCCGCGAGTCGGGTGTGCGCAGGGTCGTCGTGCTGTCGTCGCGTGCGGTGTCCCTCGGCACCGACACCGACCGGCACCTGCCGGTCGAGCAGGCGGTCGAGGCGTCCGGGCTGGAGTACGCGTTCATCCGGCCCAACGACTTCGCCGCCAACAAGACCGACCTGTGGGGCCCGATGATCCGCGAGGACCGGACGGTGCGGTTCCCCGACCCCGACGAGATCAGCAACCCGGTGCACGAGCGGGACATCGCCGCCGTGGCCGCCGCCGCGCTGCTGGCCGACGGCGCGCCCCCGGCGGTGCACGAGGTGACCGGGCCGGAGATCCTCACCCAGCGGCGGCAGGCGGAGCTGATCGGCGAGGCCATCGGCGTCCCGGTCCGGTTCGAGCCGACCCCGCCGGAGGAGACGCTGCGCCTCCTGACCGCGCAGGGCGGCTGGGTCGCGCAGATGGCCCCGTTCCTGCTCGGCCTGGCGCCGTACTCGGAGGGCGAGCCGATCCCCGGTTTCAGCCCCGAAGAGCTGAGGGAGATCTGGAAGCCGCGGTCCACGGTGCTGGACGTCACGGGCCGCCCGCCGCGCTCCTTCCTGGAGTGGGCCCGCGAGCACCGGGCCGACTTCCTCTAAGAGCCCGTCCCGTCGGCCTGGTCCGCGTCTTGCGTCTCCCGCGACGCGCCCAGGCACGCGTCGAAGAACGCCAGCACGCGGGCGTGGTAGGTGCGGGCGACCCGGCTGAGGCTGATGTTGTGGCCGGTGCCCGCCAGGCGTTCGACCCGCACCACCGGCGAGGACAGGCGCGCGGTCATGTCCCGCAACGTGTCCTCGTCGTGCCGCCACCAGCGCTCGTGCTCGGCGAAGGTGAACCGCACCGGCACCCGGATGCGGCCCGCCAGCGCGTCGAACCGGCAGGGCCAGCTCGGCACATCCGCCGCCTCGCGCGACGGGAGCGGCCCGGCCAGGTCCCGCGCGAACTGGAAGGTGCCCGGCGGGTACAGGCCGAGCGGCCCCCAGTGCAGCCGGTGCGCGCCGAACCCTCCGGCGTCCCGGGTCCGCTCCGGGTCGGCCGCCCACCGGTGGCCGACCCCCGACACGTCCACCGCGCGCACGCGGTCGTCCTCGGCCGCGACCAGCAGCGCGACCTTCCCGCCGAGCGAGTGGCCGAGCAGGACGAAGCCCGCGCCGGTGCCGTGCCGGCCGGCCAGGCCGGTCAGCGCGGCGCGCACCAGCCGAACCTGCTCGGCCAGGCCGGTGCCATCGGGCAGCGCGCCGGCGGACAGGCCGTACCCGGGACGGTCCAGCGCGACCGCCAGGTACCCGTGTGCGGCGGCGTGCTCCAGCAGCGACTGGCCCGGCTCGACCTCGCCGTGGAAGTACCGGGCGCGCATCCCGCCGCCGTGCAGCGCGACGAGGACCGCGCGCGGCGGTCGCCGCGGCGGCGCGGCGAGCAGCCCGGACAGCCGCACCGCCCCGGCGTCAACCGTGATCGGCCGAACGGACGCGGCCGCCGTCGTGGTGGGTGCCATGGTCTCCTCCCTGCTGCTCCGGCAGGCGCGGTATCGCGGCGAGCAGCCGCCTGGTGTAGTCCGTGCGGGGCGCGGTGAACACCTGCTCCACGTCGCCGACCTCGACGATCCGCCCGTCCTTCAGCACCGCCACCCGGTCGCTGACCTGCCGGACGACACCGAGGTGGTGGGAGATGAACAGGTAGGACAGGCCCAGCTCGGCGCGCAGCCGGGCCAGCAGGTCCAGCACCTGCGCCTGCACCGACACGTCCAGCGCGGACACCGGCTCGTCGCACACGATGACCTTCGGGCGGGTGGCCAGCGCCCGCGCGATCGCCACCCGCTGCCGCTGCCCGCCCGACAGCCGCGCCGGACGGCGGTCCAGCAGCCCGGCGTCCAGGCCGACCTGCTCCAGCAGCTCCACGGCGCGGTCGCGGCGGGCCGGACGCGGCAGCCCGCTCACCGCGATCGCCTCCTCCAGGATGCGGCGGACGTCGAACCGCGGATCGAAGGAGCCGAGCGGGTCCTGGTAGACGACCTGGACGCGGCGGCGGACGGCGCGGCGCTCCCGCGCGGACATGTCCCGCCACGGCCGCCCCTCGATCAGCACCTCGCCCTCGTCGGGGCGCAGCAACCCGAGCACCAGGCGGCCCAGGGTGGTCTTGCCGGAACCCGACTCGCCCACCACCCCGAGCGTCTCGCCCTCGCGCAGCTCGAAGGAGACGTCGTCGGCCGCCCGGCGCGCCCCGTACGCCTTCACCAGGCCGCGCGCCCACACGACCGGCGCGCCGATCCGCACGGCGGGACGCGCGGGCCGCGGGTCGGCCGCCTCGCGCAGCATGGCGGTGTAGGGGTGCTCCGGCCGGGTCAGCACCCGCTCGGCGGGCCCCTCCTCGACGATCCGGCCGTCCTTCATCACCAGGACGCGGTCGGCGATCCGCGCCACCACCCCGAGGTCGTGGCTGATGAGCAGCAGCGCCATCCCGTCCCGCTTGCGGGCGGCCAGCAGGTCCAGGATCTGCGCCTGGACGGTGACGTCGAGCGCGGTGGTGGGCTCGTCGGCGATGAGCAGGGCGGGCCGGCACGCGATCGCCGAGGCGATGAGGGCCCGCTGGCGCAGCCCCCCGGACAGCTCGTGCGGACGCTGCCGGGCCCGCAGCTCCGGTTCGGGCACGCCGACGTCGCGCAGCAGCTCGACCACCCGCGCGCCGACCTCGGTGCGGGGCACGGTCCGGTGCAGCCGCAGCGCCTCGGCGATCTCGCGGCCGACCGGGCGCAGCGGGTCCAGCGACACCAGCGCGTCCTGCAGCACGAAGCCGATCCGCGCGCCGCGCACCGCGCGCCACTGCCGGTCGCCGAACGCCCGCGCGTCCCGGCCGTCGACGCGCAGCGCGGCCGCGCGCACGGCGGCGCCCTCACCCGCCAGGCCGATGAGCGAGCGGGCGGTGACGCTCTTGCCGGACCCGGACTCCCCCACGATCGCCACGCACTCGCCGGGGTGGACGGCGAACGACACCTCCCGCACGGCCCGTGTCGCGTCGAACGCGACCGACAGCCCGGCGACCTCCACCAGGGGACCGCTCATACGTCCCTCCCTTCGCCCCGCCGCCGCAGCGCGCGCCCGACGACCGTGATCGACAGCACCGTCAAAGTGATCGCCAGCCCGGGGAAGACCGCCACCCACCAGGCGACCGCCGTGTAGTCGCGCCCGGCGGCCAGCATCGCGCCCCACTCGGGCGCGGGCGGCTGCGGACCGAACCCGAGGAACCCCAGCGACGCCACCGCGACCAGCGCGGTGCCGACCTCGATGGTGGCCAGCACCAGCAGCGGCGCCAGCACGTTCGGCAGCACGTGCCGCACGACGACGACCGCGCGCGGCAGGCCCAGCGCGGTCGCGGCCTCGACGTAGCCGGAGCCGCGCACGACCATCGCCCGCACCCGCACCAGCCGCGCGTACACCGGGACGGCGGCCACCCCGACCGCGCAGACCGAGTTGAGCGTTCCGGGCCCGGCCACCACCAGCACCACCAGCGCCAGCAGCAGGCTGGGCAGCGACAGCACCACGTCGACCAGCCGCATGACCAGCTCGTCCAGCCAGCGCCCGCCGAGCGCCGCGACCAGTCCCAGCACCGTGCCGCCCGCCACCGCCAGCGCGGTCGCGCCCAGCCCCACCAGCAGCGACGGCCGCGCTCCGTGCACGATGCGGGTGAACACGTCGCGGCCGTTGGCATCGGTGCCGAACACGTGGTCGGCGCCGGGCGGCGTCAGCGCCGCCGCCGGGTCCCCGTCGACGGCCGAACCGTCGGTGAACAGCCCCGGCGCGAGCGCCGCCAGCACGACCAGCCCGAGGAACAGCGCCGCCGCCCACAGGCCGGGCCGCGCCGGCGCGCGCCGCGCCCGGACCGCCCCGGCGGTGACCGCGGCGGTCACCGGGCACCCCGCAGCCGCGGGTCGACCACGAGATACAGCAGGTCGAGCACGATGTTGACCGCGACGTACAGCGCCGCGGTGACCAGCACCGCCCCCATCACCACGGGCAGGTCCTTTCCTTCGACGGCGGTGAGCACCAGGCGGCCCAGCCCCGGCCGCGCGAAGATCTCCTCCACCACGACCAGCGCACCGACCAGCGCACCGAACATCCATCCGGCCAGGGTCAGCGCCGGCAGCAGGGCGTGCCGCAGCGCGTGCCGCAGCCGCACCGCAAGGTCCGACAGCCCGCGCGCCCGCGCGGTCAGCACGAACGGCTCGTCCAGCGCCAGTTCCAGGCTGTCGCGCAGCAGCTGGGTCAGCAGCGCCGTCAGCGGCACGGCCACCGCGACCGCGGGCAGCACCAGCGCCGTGACGCCGTCCGCGCCCGCCGCCGGGAACCAGCCGCGCTGGAACGACAGCACCGTCAGCAGCACGATCGCGGTCCAGAACGTCGGGATCGACACCCCGACCAGCTCGATGCCCGACGACAGCCCGCGGACCAGGCGCCCGCGCCCGGCGGTGAGCAGCGCCAGCGTCAGCGAGGCGGCGACGGCCAGCGCCATCGCGGCCCCGGCCAGCTGGAGCGACGGGCCCAGCTGCGAGCCGAGCGCCTCGGCGACCGGCTGGTGCAGCTGGTAGGACTCGCCGAGGTCGCCGCGCGCCATCCGGCCGACGAGCCGCCCGTACTGGACCGGCAGCGGCTCGTCCAGGCCGTATTCGGTGACCAGCTCGGCACGCGCCTGCGGGGTGATCGTGTTGGGGCCGACGAGCGCCTGCTCGACCGACCCGGGGGTGAGGTGCAGCGCGGCGAACGCGACCGTCACCGCGCCCCACAGCACCAGCAGCGAGGTGCCCAACCTGACCAGCACCGCCCGCGGCACCCGGAACCGGGGGCTCGTCCAGTGTCTCCACAGCGTCTTCACCGGTCGCTCACCCACGCCTCGTAGAAGGTCGGATACGCCAGCGGGGACCAGCCGATGCCGTGCACCGTCTTCGACACGCCCAGCACGTAGGCGGGCACGTACACCGGGAAGGCCGCGGACTCGTCCATCACCCTGCGCTGCACCCGGGCGTACAGGTCGGCGCGTTCGGCCTGGTCGTCGGTGGCCAGGGCGGCGGCGAGCCATCCGTCCACCCGCCGGTCGGAGTAGCGCGCGCCGTTCTGGCCGAACCTGTCGGGCGTTGAGATGAACGAGGTGGCGAAGAGGTTGCGCAGCATGTCGCCGTCGATGCGGCGGCCGACGTAGTCGACCAGGTCGTAGTCGCCCGCGGCGTACCGGGGGAAGTACTCGGCCTGCGACACGTTGCCGATTCGCAGGTCGATGCCGAGCCTGCGGGCCTCCGCCTGCACCAGCTCGGCGAGTTCGGCGCGCTGCTCGCGGGCGACGCTGCGCTGGAACGGCCACCGGACGACCAGCCGCCGCCCGTTCCTGGTGCGGTAGCCCTGCCGGTCGCGGCCGGTCCACCCGGCCTCGTCCAGGAGCCGCCCGGCGGCCGCCCGGTCCAGCCGCCACCGCTCCCTGGTGGCCGGGTCGTAGCTCGGAGTGCTGGTGCTGAGCGGACTGAACGCCGGGTCGAACAGCCCGAAGTACAGCCGCCGCACGATGGTCGGGTAGTCGATGCCGATGCGGAACGCCTCGCGGACCCGCCGGTCGGCGAACACGCCCCGCGTGACGTTCGGCAGGTACATGTACACGCCGCCTGGCGCGGGACGCGTCTCCACCCGCAGCCGCGGGTTCGCGCGCACGCGGCGCACGGTGACCGGCGGGACGCTCGCGATCGCGTCGGCCTGGCCGCTGGTGAGCGCGCCGAGCCGCACCGAGTCCTCGGTGAGGATCGTGAACTTCAGCCTGGCCAGCCGGGCGGGGCCGGTGTGCCGGGCGGTGGCCGGCCCCCAGCGGTAGTCGGGGTTGCGCCGGTACACGATCTCCTGGTGCGGGACGTACCGCTCGATGACGAACGGCCCCGACCCGACGACATGGCGGGCCAGCACGTCGGGGCCGCGCCGCAGCGACGCGGGCGACTGCATCCCGAAGAACGCCTCCGACAGCGCGGCGAGGAACGGCGCGTGCGGCTTGGCGAAGTGCACCTTGACGGTCCGCGCGTCCACCACCGTGCTGCCGGTGTACGGCTCCATGTAGTGGGCGGCGAGCCGCGACTGCGTCTTCGGGTCGGCGATGTGGTCGAGGTTGGCCTTCACCGCCGCCGCGTCGAAGCGGGTGCCGTCGCTGAACTTCACATCCTCGCGCAGCGTGAAGGTGTAGGTGCGCCGGTCGGGGGAGATCGACCAGGCGGTGGCGAGCCACGGTTCGATGCGCCCGTCCGGGCCGAGCGAGACCAGGGAGTCCAGGACGGGCCGGGTGAACAGCGCCGCCGAGTCCTGCGGGCTGGCATGCGGGTCGAGCACGAGCGGCTCGTCGTCGACGGCGAACACGAGCGTGTCGGCCGCCGCCTGCCGGGCACCGCACCCGGCCGCCGACAGCGTCAGCGCCAGCGCGGCCAGTACGGCCGGTACGAGGAGGCCGCGCCGGCTCACCGGGCGCCGCCGAACCAGCGGCGGACCGCCGCGTCCAGGCCGGCACCGGAGCCGGCGACCCAGGCGACGTGGCCGTCCGGACGCACCAGCACGGCCTCGGAGCGGCCGATGGCGCGCACCACGTCCACGCGGTCGTGCGGTCCGGTGCCGTCCGGCGGTTCGGGATGCATGAGCAGGCCGCGCGCGGCCCGCAGCGCTCGGCCTCCCGCCCCCAGCTCGTCGGGCGGGACGCGCACGCCCAGCAGCGGATGGTCGCCGGGGCCCGCCGCGTACCGCACGTCCAGGCCGCTGATCGCCGCGGCCAGCCGGTCCCGCACCCGGGGGTAGGCGATCAGCTCGGCGAGCACCGCACGCAGCGGCTCGACCTCGGGCCCACCGAGCAGGATCCGCGCCTGCGCGCGGATATTGGCGAGGACCCGGCGGCCGACCGCGTGCCGTTCCTCGTGGTAGGTGTCCAGCAGCGGGTCGGGCGCGCGGCCGGCGGCCACGGCGGCCAGCTTCCAGCCGAGGTTCACCGCGTCCTGCAGCCCCAGGTTGAGCGCCTGCCCGCCGGCCGGAAGCTGCCGGTGCGCGGCGTCGCCTGCCAGCAGCACCCGGCCGCGCCGGTACTCGCTCGCCTGGCGGGCGGCGTCGCCGAACGCGTTCACCCAGATCGGCCTGCCGTGCCCGATGTCCTCGCCGGTGACCCGCTCCCACACCTTGACGACCTCGGCGAAGTCGGGGGCGGCGGCGCGGTCTGCGGCGGGGCGGCCGAACTCGTGCACCATCACCCGGGTCACGCCGTCGCGCCGCCGCGCCGCGATCGCCAGGCCGTCCGGCAGCCGCTCGAAGCGCCGGTCCCGGATCTCGATCCCGGCCACGTCGGCCCGCAGCAGCTCCCGGCGGGCGTCCTCGCCGGGGAACGCGAAGCCGCCCAGCCGCCGCACGGTGCTCTCCTCGCCGTCGCAGCCGACGACGAACCCGGCGCGCAGCCGGACGGGGCCGTCCGGCCCGTCGGCCGCCACCTCGACGTGGTCGGCGGTCTGGGCCAGCGCCCGCACCTGGTACCCGCGCCGCACGTCCGCGCCCAGCTCGGCGGCCCATCCGCCGAGCAGTTCCTCGGTGCGGGTCTGCGGGACCTTCCACTGCCCCGGGTAGGGCGTGCGCAGCCCGGAGAAGTCGAGCGGGATGCCGCCGAAGTGGCCCCGCAGGTCGTTCGGCGGCGTCCCGTCGAGCCGCTCCAGCAGCCCGCGCTGGGCGAAGATCTCCATCGTGCGGGCGTGCAGGGTGGAGGCGCGCGACTCGGCGGTGAGCGCGGGCAGCCGCTCCAGCACCACCGCCTCCGCCCCGCCGAGCCGCAGCTCGCCGGCGAGCATGAGCCCGACCGGGCCCGCGCCCACGATGATGACCTGGGTGTCCATCGTCCTCCTCTTGCGTCGGATGCCGCCCCGGCGGGGCCGCGGGCGGCGGGGCGGGTGAACGGGGCGGGTGAACGGGGTGGGTGAACGGAGCGGGATCGACGGGCGGGGCCGACGGGGTCAGCGGCGGCTCTCGGCGTACTCCTTGGCGTGGCCGAGGGTCGCAGAGCTGTTGCCGCTGAGCGCGGTCCGCACGAACGTGCGGGCCCGGTCCAGGTCGGCGTCCTCGCCGAGCACCTTGGTGATGTTGTCGGTGTTGATGATCACCGTGTGCTGGGACGTCGCGGTGACACCGCCGTCGTGCTCGGTCAGCAGCCAGTAGCCGGTGTGCAGGTTCATCAGCGCGGGCAGCACCAGCTGCTTGTAGACGATCTTGTGGTGTGGGAAGCACACCCGCACCGACTCGGTGGTGTGGGTGGAGCCGTCCTTGGTGCGGGTGTCCATCCGCAGCACCTGCAGGCCCGGCGTCTCCTCGGTCAGGCGGACCTCGGCGACGTGCGGCAGCCGCTCCTTCCACAGGTTCGCCTCGTTGAGGAAGTCGTACACGTCCTTGGCGGACCCGTTGATCTCGACGGTGTCCTCGAACGACAGCAGGACGTCCTGCGCTCCGGTGACCAGCTCGGCGTTGGCCTTCAGGGCGGCCAGCTCGGCGGTGCTGTTGCGGTCGACGGCCCGGTCGATCCAGGCCAGCTTCTCGGGATCGTCGTCCACCGCCCGGTAGTCGTGCAGCAGCCGGACCCGGGACGTGTCCGCCGTCAGGGGCTCGATGATCCAGGTGCCGCCCATGGCCGCCACCGGCGGGCTGGACACCTCCTGGCGGAACTCGATGCGCAGCCGCTCGCGGTCGAGCCGCCGCCGCGACGTCCAGTTCTTGATCTCGCCGTTGGCGGTGGCCCAGATGCGGATGCGCTCCAAGGTGTCGCCCTTGTCGACGTGGTCGACGTACACGGTCGGCGGGAACAGCCGGGGCCAGTTCTCCACCTGGGCGATCAGGTCGTACACCTGGGCCGCGGGGGCGGCCACGGTGATCTCGTGCTCCACCTCGCGGACGCCGTCGGTCGCCATCTGGTTCTCCTTCGGGGTTGGCGGGCCGTGTTCTGGGCGTGGTCGGGACAGGGGGGCGGTCCGGGCGGCGGGCTCAGAAGTTGCCCAGGCCGCCGCAGACGTTGAGCGCCTGGGAGGTGATCGACGCCGCGGTGTCGGAGACCAGGTAGCCGACCAGGCCGGCGACCTCCTCCGGGGTGGAGTAGCGGCCCAGCGGAATCTTGGCCTGGAACTTCTCCAGGACGGCCTCCTCGCTGGTGTCCCAGGCCGCCGCGTAGCCCTCCCGGACCCGCTGGGCCATCGGGGTCTCGACGTAGCCGGGGCAGACCGCGTTGACCGTGATCCCGGTCGGCGCCAGCTCGTTGCCGAGCGCCTTGGTGAAGCCGACGACGCCGTGCTTGGAGGCGGAGTAGGGGGCGCCCAGCACCACGCCCTGCTTGCCCGCCGTCGAGGCGATGTTGATGATGCGGCCGCGCGACTTGCGGCGCATCCCGCCGGCGTTCAGCACCTCGCGCGTCATGAGGAAGACGCTGTTGAGGTTGGTGTTGATGACGTCGAACCACAGTTCGTCGGCGATGTCGGCGGTGACCCCGCCGCCGCTGCGGCCCGCGTTGTTGACCAGCACGTCGATCGTGCCGTAGCGGTCCACGGCGGCCTGGACGAACGCGCGGATCTGCGCGGCGTCGCGGACGTCGCACGCGGTTCCGTCCACCTCCAGCCCTTCGCCGCGCAGCTGCTTGACCGTGTCCCGCACGCTGTCAGCGGACCGCGCGCAGAGGTACACGCGGTGTCCCCGCTCGGCCAGCAGCCGGGTCACCGCCAGCCCGATTCCGCTGGTGCCGCCGGTGACGATCGCGACGAGGTCTGCTTGGTTCGGCATGCTCTCTCCCTGGTGGTGTCGGTGCCCTGCTCAGTGCCTGCGCGCCGGTCCCGGCACCGGCGCCTCGAATGCCGGTCCCCCCGGATGCCCGCGTCTCGACCGCCGGCACCCTGGATACCGGTGTTCCGAGCGCCTCCACCCCGGCTGCCAGTGCCCCGGGCGCCAGTACCCAGGCCCGGGGTGCCCGTGCCCCGGACGCCGGCGGTCCGGGCGCCTGCGCCCCAGGTGCCAATGCCCGGCCCGGAGTACCAGCGCCCCGAGCGCCGACGACCCAGGCGCCAATACTGCGGACGCCGGCGCACCAGGCGCCTGCACCCCAAGCGCCAATACCCGGCCCGGAGTACCAGCGCCCCGAGCGCCGACGACCCAGGCGCCAATACTGCGGACGCCGGCGCACCAGGCGCCTGCACCCCAAGCGCCAATGCCCGGCCCGGAGTACCGGTGCTCCGGGTGCCGGTGGCCTGGGGATTCGGTGCGGATGGATGCGCGTGGTCGCCGCGGGGGTCAGGCGGCGCCGGCCGCCGCGAGATGCCGGTTCACCACGTCCAGCAGCGCGGTCGGCGTCTCGGCCTCGGTGAGCGTGTCGTCCTCCAGCCGGACGCCGTACTCGCGCTCGATGCGGCTGCCGGTCTCCAGCAGTGCCAGCGAGTCGTAGCCGAGGTCGGCGAAGGGCTGGTCGGCGGCGTCGGGCCCCAGTTCGATGCCCGCCGCCTCGCGCAGAATGCGCCCGAGGTCGTCAATGGTGATCGCAGTCGCCATCGTGGGTTCCCTTTCGTGCGAGACGGGACGGTGCCCGGACATGACGACGGCCGGACCGTTTGCGGACACGGTCCGGCCGATGGCGGGAAAAGTCGGTCGTGAGATCGAGAAAGCGCTGGCACTCACCCGCGGAAAGCGGAGCGGTAACGGCGGGAGGGGCGGCGGAAAAATGCGCCGCCGACGATCGTGCCGGGAGGTTTTGGACAGCCCTCGCCCGGCAGCAAGAGCGTGACATCCGCCCCGCTCGACTGTCAACCCCCGCCGCCTGAACTGCTCTGACCTGCACGTTCACCGTTTCGGTGCGGGGAGGCGACGGCTCGGGGGGCGCCGCCCGCAACACGAAGGGGGCGCCGCCCGGCCGCGCGTGGCGGTCGGGCGACGCCCCCTTCTCCTGCGTTTTCGCACCCGTGATCCGAGGGGGATCGGTGCGCTCACCGGGCACGCCGGTCAGCGCACCGAGCGGGTCTCAGATTTCGGCGGATCGAACGCGGGACGAGGCCGGCGACCGGCGGGGAGAGGCCATTATCGCGGCCAGCTCGTCAAGGTCGTACAGCGCACGGCCGGGGGTTCCGTAGCGGGTCAGCTTCCCCCGGCTCGCCCATTTGCGGATGGTCGCTTCGGAGACTCCCGCGGCAAGTGCGGCGAGCTCGGTGGGAACCGCGCGGCGCGGTTGCGACCTGGCAATCATCGGCTCTCCTTGACGCGTCGCGAAACCTGATCCTGGTTCATCCGGGCGAACAGCTCCAGCCGCCGGCTCGGTGGCCACGTATGGCCCCGGTCGCATCGGACATCGGTGGGCCGCACCTCCTTTCCGCTCCCGCTCATCGCGTACATCTCGCCGTCGCAGCCGGTGTGCACGCACGTGCCGAGGACGCGGCGGACCGCCTTCGGGCCGTGCAGCGCCCGGCGCGCCTGGTCGGCCACGGCCACGATCTCGGCGGCGAACTCGGCGCCGCCGTCGTGGGCCAGCAGCCAGTCCAGATGCCGCACCAGGTACCGGCACAGGTCGCCGACCTCTCGCCGGGCCGGCCGCGCCACCCGCCGCTGCTCGGCGACCAGTCCCGCCCAGCCGGCCAGCACGGCGAGCATGTCGGAGCGGGCCGCCATCACGGCCTCGTCGGGCGCCGGTCCCGTCCGCCGGCCGCCGGTGACCCGCTCGGTCAGCATCCACGAGGACGGTACGAGCGCCTGCTCGCACTCGGCGTACAGCACGGGCAGCCGCCTCAGGTCCGCCTCGACGCGTCGGCGGCACCGCACGCACAACCGCGGGGCGACCGGGGGCGCCTGCCCCCGCGAACGCGGCCCGGCCGTCCGCTCGCACCCCCGCGCGGCGCACACCATTCTTCCCGCCATTCGACCGTTCCCTTTCGGATGGACGTGGACACGACCTGCTGGAATGGGCCTGGCCCACGATTTTCCGGGCACTGCTCACCGGCCTGGCGGACGGCGCCGTCCGCCGGGCACGCCGCATCGCAGTGCTATGCGCTGGTTGTCATCGGGACGCGGGCACGACGCGCCGAGAGAGATCAGTGGTATATCGCGTCGGAGACTTCGTCGACGGGCCGGTCATCGCCCGTTCGCTTCCGCGGACACAGGACTAAGAGCAGCGTCAACAAACATCCCTGGCAGGCTCGGAGGGCTGACTGGAGTGATCCCGAATGGGACCGGAAGGCGTCCCGTGGGGCGGCGCCGGGAACGGCGGAGGTGGTGGGGTGGCGATCCCGCGGCCGGCGGACGTGCACGCCGCCTGACGATCCACGCGCCGAACGCCGCGGTCCACCGGCACCCCGGACCCCCCCGAGGCGGACTCACCTACTATTACAAACTACCAGTTTGTCACGAACTCATGGATAGCAGCTAAAACCACCCGCCGATCGCAAGTCAAGACGATCTGCTGATTAACGCCATGGCGTGACCGGTAAACTCGACATAAAACCAGTGGTCAGCCAGGTGTCCGAGGATCGGGCGTGGCCACGTGAGGCCATCTCGACCACTTCGTTCCGATTGACGAACGAGGCGGATTGTGCAACAGCTCACATCAACCCGCGAGAGGCGGTTGATTCCTCAATCACTTCCCCGGCGCCGCTCAATTCGGAATGATCTTCAGATATGCGGGCGCGGGCGACCGACCGGGCCGCCCCCGCACGCGACGGCGCGCGCCCGCCTCGGCGGGGGCGGATCAGCTCCAGAGCCAGCCGGGCAGCGGCTCGCGGGCGTCCAACCACTCCTTGGGAATGCAGGACGTGCCGTGGTGGGCGGCGATGACACCGCCGACGATGGCGGCCATGGTGTCCATGTCGCCGCCCACCTCGACGCAGGTCCGCAGCGCCGCCGGGTAGTCGTCCAGCCGGGTGGCGACCGTCCACAGCGCGAACGGCACCGTGTCGGGGGCGCTGATCTGCGAGCCGTTGCCGAGTTCGGCGGCGACCTCGGCGGCGGGGCGGTCCAGCAGTTCCTTGGCCCTGCGCAGGCCGTCGTGCACGTAGCCCTCGGTGACGTGGGCCAGCGCCGTGTCGATGAGTTCCGGCCCGGCCAGCGTCCCGCCGCGCGTCGCGGCCGCGTGGGCGGCGGCCACGGCGACGGCGACCGCGCCGGCGACGCCTTCCGGATGGGCGTGGGTGACCTCGGACGCGGCGGCGGCCTGCGCGGCGGCCCGGTCCAGGTCGTCGTGGAACCACGCGCCGAGCGGGGCGATCCGCATCGCGCCGCCGTTGCCCCACGACCCGGCCCCCTTGAACAGCCCCCGGCTCAGGGCGCGCCACTCGCCGCCGCGCCGGAGCCCGTCGATCAGCTGGATGGCGCCGTAGCCGTAGTTGCGGCAGGGCTCGGCGCGTTCGGCGAACGCGCGGGCCAGGACGGTCTGGTCGATCGCGCCGAACCGCGTCAGGACGTCCAGCACCGAGCACGCCATCTGGGTGTCGTCGGTCCAGGGCCACCGGCCGTCCGCGCACGTGGGCGACTTGACCCGCAGGTGGGGCTCGAAGCCCCGCTCGCCGAAGGCGTCGCCCACCGACAAACCGGTGAGGGAGTCCAGCGCGAGAGCGTGACGGGTGGTGGTAGAGGTCGGCATTCCGCGATTGTCGTCGTCTCCGCCGGATCCCCGCAAGGCGTCCGGGGCGGCGACGCGAACCGGTCCCGGCCAGTCGCGGGCCCGGCCGCGCGGCTGAACGAAGGGAGCCGGGGTAGTGGTGGACGCATGGCCGGTGAGACGAACGCGGCGTCCGGTCACCGGACGGCGCCGCACACCGCCGACCTGCGGATCGAGGCGTGGGCGCCGACCCGCGAGGGCTGCGTCGCCGAGGCCGTGGCCGGGCTGGTGGACGCATTCGCCGACCGCGCGGGCGTCCCCCCGCTGGGCGTGCGCGAAACCGAGATCGGCCCCGCCGCGGACGCGGACCTGCTGGTCGCCGCGCTCGACGAGGTGATCTACCGGCTCGACGCCGCCGGCGAACTCGTCCTCGCCGCCGACGTCACGGCCAACGACGGCGACCGGCTCCGGCTGCGGCTGACGGTCGGGGACGCACGCCGGGCCGAGGCGACCGGCGCGGTCCCGAAAGCGGTCTCCCTGCACAGCCTGCGTTTGGCCGAGGAGAACGGCACATGGGCGTGCTTGGTGACGGTCGACGTCTGAGCCCGGTGCCCGCGGGTTCAGCCCTTGACGACGCCCACCGGCACCAGCCGGGCGACCTTGCGGCACAGTCCGGCGCCCTCGCTCGCCTCGATGACGGCCGTGATGTCCTTGTACGCGGCGGGCGCCTCCTCGGCGAGGCCGCGCCAGGACGCGGCGCGCACCGCGATGCCGCCGCCCTCCAGCCGGGCCCGCAGGTCGCGGCCGCTGACACCGCGCGCGGCCTGGTGACGGCTCTGCACGCGCCCGGCGCCGTGGCAGGCGGAATGGAACGCGCGCCCGTCCGGGACGCCGGTGAGCACGTAGGACGCGGTGCCCATCGTCCCGGGGACCAGGACCGGCTGGCCGACGTCCCGCAGGTCCGCGGGAAGTTCGGGGTGGCCCGGAGGAAACGCCCGCGTGGCGCCCTTGCGGTGCACGCACACCCGGCACCGCCGCCCGCCGATCCGGTGTTCCTCCAGCTTGGCGAGGTTGTGCGACACGTCATACACCAGGTCGAGCCGCACGCCCGCGACCCGCTGGAACACCCGCCGCGCGGCCTGGGCGAGCAGCTGCCGGTTGACGCGCCCGTAGTTGGCCGCCGCCGCCATCGCGCCGAGATACGCGCGTCCGGCGGGCGACTCGACGGGCGCGCAGGCGAGCTGGCGGTCCGGCACGCGGATGCCGTGCCGGGGCATCTCCCGTTCCATGACCCGCACGTGGTCGGTGCAGATCTGGTGGCCGAGCCCGCGCGACCCGCTGTGGATCATCACGCAGATCTGGCCGCGGCGCAGCCCGAACGCCGCGGCCACGGCTTCGTCGTACACCTCGGCGACCCGCTGCACCTCCAGGAAGTGGTTGCCGGAGCCGAGGCTGCCGACCTGCCCGAGGCCGCGTTCGACGGCGCGGGTCCCGACCTGCCCGGGATCGGCGCCGGCGACGGTGCCGCCGTCCTCGCAGCGGTCCAGGTCGCGCTGGACGCCGTGGCCGCGTTCGACGGCGAACCGCGCCCCGCCGGTGAGGACGCCGTCCAGCTCCTCGGCGTCGTGCAGCTTCCAGACGGCGCCCTTGCCCATGCCGCGCGGCACGGCGACGTCGAGCGCGTCCATGACGTCCGCCAGCACGGGCCGCAGCCCGCCCTCGTCGATGTCGGCGGCCAGCAGCCGCACCCCGCAGGAGATGTCGAACCCGACGCCGCCCGGTGAGACGACCCCGCCGTCGGCCGGGTCGGTGGCGGCCACCCCGCCGATCGCGAAGCCGTAGCCCCAGTGGACGTCCGGCATCGCGTAGGACGCCTCCACCACGCCGGGCAGCTGCGCCACGTTCGCGACCTGATCCAGCGCCTGGTCCGCGCCGTGCAGCAGCGCCCGGGAGGCGAACACCACCCCGGGGACGCGCATCCCGCCGGTGGGCTCGATCCGGTACCGGTAAGGCCCGTCCTCCAGCAGCCTCATGGCGTCAGATGCACCGCGAACCACCGGGTGGCCAGCTCGGTGACCTGCTCCAGCGCGCCCGGCTCCTCGAACAGGTGGCCCGCCCCCGCGATGATCTTCAGCTTGTGGGTGGCGCGCAGCCGGTGCCTGGCCAGGTCGTTCAGCTCCAGCACCCGCGGGTCGGCGCCGCCCACGATCAGCAGGGCGGGCGCCCGCACCCGCCCCAGCGCGTCGCCCGCCAGGTCGGGACGGCCGCCCCGCGACACGACGGCCCCGACCGCGTCGGGCCGGTCTGCGGCGGCGGCCAGCGCACCCGCCGCGCCGGTGCTGGCGCCGAACAGGCCGATGGGCAGGCCCTCGGTCTGGGGCTGCTCCCCCAGCCAGTCGACGGCGCCCACCAGCCGCCGCGCCAACAAGTCGATGTCGAAGCGCAGCGCGGCCGTCTCGGCGTCCACCCGCTCCTCGTCGGCGGTGAGCAGGTCCAGCAGCAGCGTGCCGAACCCGGCGGTGTTCAACCCGGACGCCACGGCGCGGTTGCGCGGGCTGAACCGCGAGCTTCCGCTGCCGTGCGCGAACAGCACCACCCCGTCGGCCCGGTCGGGCACCACGAGGTCGCCGTCCAGTGCCGCGTCCGGGAGCGCGACCGTGACACCGGTGGTGATCATCGCTGCTCCCCGTGCTCTCCTACGGCCTGTCCTTCCAGAACGCCGTACCCGCGCACGGCCGTCTCACCCGGGTGACCCGTCCGCCGGGCGGCGGCCGCACCCGCGTGCGCCTACGATGCAAGCGGAGCGAGGGAGGGCGTCAGATGGCCGGACAGGCGAAACCGATCACGCTGGTGGGCAAGCCCGTGCTGCACCGCCCATGCCGTACCGTCAAGCACTTCGACGACGAGCTGGCGCGCCTGGTGGACGACATGTTCGCCAGCATGTACGCCGCCGACGGGGTGGGCTTGGCCGCCAACCAGATCGGTGTGGACCTGCGCGTGTTCGTCTACGACTGCCCAGACGAGAACGACCAGCCGCAGAAGGGCGTCGTGGTCAATCCCACGCTCGTCCTGCCCGACGGCCCCGACCGGCGCCTGGACGACGGGGAGGAGGGCTGCCTGTCGGTGCCGGGTGCGCACGCCCCCGTGGCCCGCCCCGATCGGGCCACCTGCCACGGCTTCGACGTCAACGGCGCCCCCGTCACCGTCGAGGGCACCGGCCTGCTGGCCCGCTGCCTGCAGCACGAGACCGACCACCTGAACGGCAAGCTCTACATCGACCGCCTGCCGGCCCGCGTGCGCAAGCAGATTCTCAAAGACGTCGAGGCGGCCCGCTCCTGAGTGCGGCCCGGTGAAGCGCGGCGGGGCACCCTCCGAAAAAGCACAAAATGTAGTTGACAGCGAACGGCTCTATCAGGCTAGTATTCAGCGCATGGAGCTGTGATTCCTTCCGGGTTGAGCCGACCGCGGCGCACGCGCCGCCCCGCTCCCTTTCCCTCATCTCACCGGTCGCCGGGTCGAGCCTGTCACCAGCGCTGACGTCTGCCCGGCGCGTCTTCATCCAGTCATCTGCACGGCCGTCCGATGCGTGTCCGCACGGGCCCTTTCTTCGCCTGCGCCGACGTGCGCCGTCCCTATGCGGCCGTTTTCCGAGCCTGCCCGGAGGTATTTCTTCATGCGTGCCGTTCACCCCTCCCCCGAGTCCGGCGATTCCTTTTCCAAGGCCGGAAAGAACAGCAAGAAGCACAACAAGAACCGCGATCCGAAGGCGGCCGTGTTCGCGCAGCAGCGCCGCAACACCCGCCGGCTGCCGAACCGCCGGCTGCAGCGCGGTCGCTGACCACCGCCGGGCCGCCCGGACTCCTCGTCCGGGCGGCCCGGCCCGTCCCGCCTGGTCAGGCCGGCCGGGCGTGGCCGTGCTGGACGAGCCACTGCAGCCACCGGGTGGCCTCCTCGTTGCGGCCCGACTGGACCAGCAAATCCATCAGCAGGGTGATCGCCTGCACGTCCTCGGCGTCGGCGGCGCGGCGCAGCCACGTTTCGGCCTCGTCGAGCCGGCCGGTCTCCTTCAGCAGCCCGCCCAGATTGCGGAAGGCCGCCGGGAGGCCCGCTTCCACGGCGCGGCGCAGCAGCGGCTCGGCCTCGTCGTAACGCCTCTGGTCGAGCAGGTCGCGGGCGGCGGCGTTCATCGCGGGCGGATATCCGGCGTCGGCCGCCTTCATCAGGTAGGGGACGCCTTCGCGGTAGCGGCCCTGCCCGTTCAGCACCACGCACAGCCCGTACATCGCCGGGACATGCCCGGCCTCGGCCGCCCGCCGCAGCCACGACTCGGCCTGCTCCGGGTCGATCTCAGCCAGGTTGTTGCCGAGGTTGAACATGGCGTCCAGGTGGCCGTGCTCGGCGGCCCGCCCGTACCAGTCGCGGCTCTCCGCAGCCCGCCCCGCCTCGTCGAGCAGGACGCCCAGGTTGAACATGGCCTGCGGCTCCCCGGCGTCGGCGGCCTGCCGGAGCCAGCGCTCCGCCTCCTCCAGCCGTCCCGACTGCGCCAGGAAGACGCCCAGGTTCGTCACCGACAGCGCCCGGCCCGTCTCGGCCGCGGCCCGGTGCCAGCGCTCGGCCTCCTCCATGCGCCGCCCGGACGCGCACCACCGGGCCAGTTCCGTCATGGCCACGGGGTCGCCGGCCTCGGCCGCCCGCGTGTACCAGCGTTCGGCCTCCTCCGTCCGGCCCTCCCCCTGCGCCGTGCGTCCGAGGTGCAGCATCGACTCGGTGTCCCCGGCGTCGGCCGCCCGCTCGAACCACTCGCGCGCCTCGGCGTCCCGCCCGGAATCGGCGCACATGATCGCCAGATTGACCATCCCGTGGACGACGCCCAGCTGCGCCGCCCGGCGGAACAGCTCCTCGGCCTCGCCCGCCCGCTGCGGATCGCGCACCAGCAGCGCCCCGAGATTGACGATCGCCTGCACCTCGCCCGCGTCGGCCGCGGCCCGCAGCCACCGCTCGGCCTCACCCGTGCGCCCCGCGCCGCCGAGCAGCGTGCCGAGGTACTTCATGGCCATCACATGACCGGACTCGGCCGCGGCGGCATACCAGCGTTCGGCCTCCTCCGCGCGGCCGTCCCGCTCGCACATCAGCCCGAGCTGCGCCTGCGCCTCGACGTCCCCGGTCTCCGCGGCCACCCGGCACGCCTGCTCCTCATGCCACGTCCTGGTCATGCCGCCCCTTCTCACGCCCGTCCGGATTCTCCCGGTCTACGACTCCGCCCCCCGGCCCCGGGTTCCCCACACTCCAGACACAGGTCGGGCCACTCCAGCCAACGGTGTGATACGGGCGCACCCCACAGACGGCTCGATCAAACGAGGCGCCCCCTCCAACAACTCACCGGAAACTCGCAACACCCCTAGCCACCCGCTCGAACCCTCCCGCCCTACAACTCCAGCACCCCGCCCCGCCCCCACGCCCCAGCGCACCCACGGTCGAAGTACTCCAGCCAACGGCGTGATATGGAGGCGCAGCCCACAGGTAGTTCGCTTAAGCGGCGCCCCCTCCAACAGCTCATCGCGAGCCCGCCGGAGACATGCCGCCTCTACTCACACCCGCCCGAAACCTTCCGGTCCATGACTCCAGCCCCCGCCCCAGACACACCAGGCCACAGTGCACCCACGGTCGGGCCACTCGCGCCAACGGCATGAGCAGGACGCGGCCCGCAGGCGGTTCGTTCAGGCGGGGCGGCTGCTCCGGCGGCTCACCGGGAGTCCGCCGAGGAACGGATCAGGGCCTCAAGGCGGGTGACGGCCGGGCGCCAGTCCTCGGGGAGTTGGTGGCAGCGGGTCGCGCGCCAGCCGCGGTAGGCGAGCGTGTAGGCGAAGTGGTCGGGGATGTTGCACCAGCGGCGCGAGGACGTTCGGGTGGTGACGCCGTCCAGCGCCTGGCGCAGGTCGCGGATCCGCGCCTTGCCCAGCGTGAATTCGGCGGCACGTCCTCGGCCGGTGGTGACCGTTCCGTCGCGGTGGACGACGACCGTTTCGCTGATACCGGCGAATCCGCCGCTCCGCGTGTACGAGACGAGCATTTCGGAGGACGCCGGAGACGTCAGAGAAAGCGCCGCGACACCCACGACGGCAATATATGTGAACATCATTGACAATACCTCGCACATTTCATGGCGAGTCGTCGGCATGGAACCCCGCACACCTTCCACGCCGACGACTCGCCGACCCAGCCACCCCGGTGGGTCTTCCAGGGAAGCCTCAGAATTTGAACAGCACGCCGCCGGTGGCCCGGATGGCCGCGCACCGGTTGGCGAAGGTCCGGGAGTAGTCGCGCGGCCTGCCCTGCCAGGTCCCGTACGCACGCACCCGCACGGGCGCGTACTCCAGCGTGCACCGACCGGGCTGCTCCGGCAGGCGCGCCACGTTGCCGCTGACGCGTCGTAGCTGGTCACAGGCTCGCTGCGGGGCAGGGTGAGAGCCTCCGTCCGGTCCGCATCGCAAGCTGACGCTCGCGACCCGGCCCGTCCCCTGCACCGGGGCGACGGTCAGCCGGTAGCCACCGACCGGCTCCATCGCCTCGGCGGCGGCCGGTGCCGCCCACGAAATCGCAACCATTCCCCCGATGACGGCCAGCGTCTTCCGCACGCACATGTGGAAACTCCCTGGAATCCGCCTGCCGCGGTCTGCGGCGCCCGGTGCGGCGACATCCCGATTTGTGGCCGGGGATGTCGCCGCCATGAAGGAGCGACGGCGGTCCGCGTGACAGTTCCTGCCACGGATCGGTCCGCCTCCTTGACACTAGGAAGCCGACCCGCCCGCACACAACCGGGAGTTTTGACCGAATACGGTCATTGGATTGAGATTTGAACTTCGTTGACCACTTCTGCAAAGTGAGCTGGGGTTTCTCTTACTCACCCCTGTCAGATAGGACCTACGCCACTTCACCCAATGGCCGCTTCGGCACGTCCCACTCCTACGATGAGCTGACCTGCCACCCCACACCGCAGGCCAGGTCGCCACGGCACCACAACCGACCACCACACCCCCACCACACCAGGCGAGAGTGCCCCACGACACCACCAACCCGGCCGCCCGGCAGCCCTCGACAGCGAACCAGAAGCCACCCCCCACCAGGCAGCAGCTCCAACCGGCCACCCCCACGCCACACAAGCGAGCCCGCAGCCCCAGGCCGAGGCGCTCCAGCCCCGATGCCGGCCGGGGCAGGTCGCCACGACACCACAGCCGACCACCGCACCACCGAACCGAGCGGAAGTGCCCCGGTTGCGTCCACGGAGGTGGTGTACGAGTTTCCGCAGGTGAAGAGCGTGGCGTCGTGACGTGAGACGGCCACCGCGTAGATCCTTCGAGATGGATGATCAAGAAGAAGGAGACAACGCGATGGCCGC